>NZ_JBITGM010000031.1:0-1251 GCF_044457025.1 Streptomyces sp. NPDC050658 | reverse complement strand
GGAGCTGTCGAAGGTGGGACTGGCGATTGGGACGAAGTCGTAACAAGGTAGCCGTACCGGAAGGTGCGGCTGGATCACCTCCTTTCTAAGGAGCACTTCTAAGCCGGGCTTGCCTGGTTCAGAGGCCAGTACATCAGCGAATGTCTGATGCTGGTTGCTCATGGGTGGAACGTTGACTACTCGGCCGGTTTCACGGGTCGGAGGCTGTAAGTACTGCTCGTAAGAGCGTGGAAAGCATGATCTTCGGACGGGATCTGGTCGGGCACGCTGTTGGGTATCTGAGGGTACGGATTTGATCCCGACCTCAATGCCGACCCCAGTGCACTCGAGCTTCTGGTTCGGGGTGATGGGTGGTTGGTCGTTGTTTGAGAACTGCACAGTGGACGCGAGCATCTGTGGCCAAGTTTTTAAGGGCGCACGGTGGATGCCTTGGCACCAGGAACCGATGAAGGACGTGGGAGGCCACGATAGTCCCCGGGGAGTCGTCAACCAGGCTTTGATCCGGGGGTTTCCGAATGGGGAAACCCGGCAGTCGTCATGGGCTGTCACCCGCTGCTGAACACATAGGCAGTGTGGAGGGAACGCGGGGAAGTGAAACATCTCAGTACCCGCAGGAAGAGAAAACAACCGTGATTCCGGGAGTAGTGGCGAGCGAAACTGGATGAGGCCAAACCGTATACGTGTGAGACCCGGCAGGGGTTGCGTGTGCGGGGTTGTGGGATCTCTCTTCTGTCGTCTGCCGGCGACAGGACGAGTCAGAAACCGTTGATGTAGGCGAAGGACATGCGAAAGGTCCGGCGTAGAGGGTAAGACCCCCGTAGTCGAAACGTCAGCGGCTCGTTTGAGAGACACCCAAGTAGCACGGGGCCCGAGAAATCCCGTGTGAATCTGGCGGGACCACCCGTTAAGCCTAAATATTCCCTGGTGACCGATAGCGGATAGTACCGTGAGGGAATGGTGAAAAGTACCGCGGGAGCGGAGTGAAATAGTACCTGAAACCGTGTGCCTACAAGCCGTGGGAGCGTCGGATGCAAGGCTTGCCTTGCATCTCGTGACTGCGTGCCTTTTGAAGAATGAGCCTGCGAGTTTGCGGTGTGTTGCGAGGTTAACCCGTGTGGGGAAGCCGTAGCGAAAGCGAGTCCGAATAGGGCGATTTAGTAGCGCGCTCAAGACCCGAAGCGGAGTGATCTAGCCATGGGCAGGTTGAAGCGGAGGTAAGACTTCGTGGAGGACCGAACCCACCAGGGTTGA
>NZ_JBITGM010000030.1:0-1373 GCF_044457025.1 Streptomyces sp. NPDC050658 | reverse complement strand
GGTCAGCCCTTGCGGGTCTTGACCTCTTCGGTGAGGGCGGGGACGACGTCGAAGAGGTCGCCGACGACGCCGTAGTCGACCAGGTCGAAGATCGGGGCCTCGGCGTCCTTGTTGATCGCGACGATCGTCTTGGACGTCTGCATGCCCGCCCGGTGCTGGATCGCACCGGAGATACCCGAGGCGATGTACAGCTGCGGCGAGACACTCTTGCCGGTCTGGCCGACCTGGTTGGAGTGCGGGTACCAGCCAGCGTCCACCGCGGCACGCGAGGCACCCACGGCCGCACCCAGACTGTCGGCCAGCGCCTCGATGAGTGCGAAGTTCTCCGCGCCGTTCACACCCCGGCCGCCGGAGACCACGATCGCGGCCTCGGTCAGCTCCGGACGCCCGGTCGACTCACGCGGCGTCCGCGCGGTCACCTTCGTGCCCTTCGCCTGCTCGGAGAAGGACACCGTCAGGGCCTCCACCGCACCGGCGGCGGGGGCCGCCTCGACCGCGGCGCTGTTGGGCTTGACGGTGATGACCGGGGTGCCCTTGGACACCCGGGACTTGGTGGAGTAGGAGGCGGCGAACGCCGACTGCGTGGCGACGGGGCCCTGCTCGGACGCCTCCAGGTCGACGGCGTCGGTGATGATGCCCGAACCGATCCGCACCGCCAGACGCGCGGCGATCTCCTTGCCCTCCGCCGAGGACGGCACCAGCACCGCGGCCGGGGAAAGGGCGGTGTAGGCGGCCTGCAGCGCGTCGACCTTCGGCACCACCAGGTAGTCGGCGAACTCCGGCGCATCAGCCGTCAGCACACGGACCGCGCCGTGCTCGGCCAGCACACCGGCCGTGTCCGCGGCACCGTTGCCCAGCGCGAGCGCGACCGGCTCACCGATACGGCGGGCCAGGGTCAGCAGCTCCAGGGTGGGCTTGCGGACGGCACCGTCCACGTGGTCGACATAGACGAGAACTTCAGCCATGGGACTTCAATCTCCTGCGATTACGAAGAAGTAGAGGGGCAGTACAGCGGGCTCTGCGGGCCCTTAGATGAACTTCTGGCCCGCGAGGAACTCGGCCAGCTGCTTGCCGCCCTCGCCCTCGTCCTTGACGATCGTGCCCGCCGTGCGCGCCGGACGCTCCGCCGCCGAATCGACCACCGTATAGGCGCCCTCAAGACCCACCTGCCCGGCCTCCAGGCCCAGGTCCTCCAGGTCCCAGGACTCCACCGGCTTCTTCTTCGCCGCCATGATGCCCTTGAACGAGGGGTAGCGCGCCTCACCCGACTGGTCGGTCACCGACACCACCGCCGGCAGCGACGCCTCCAACTGCTCCGAGGCCGAGTCACCGTCCCGACGGCCCGTCACCACACCGTCCGCCACCGCCACCTC
>NZ_JBITGM010000029.1:0-1429 GCF_044457025.1 Streptomyces sp. NPDC050658 | reverse complement strand
GTTTCAGAACCAACACAGTGGACGCGAGCAACTGAGGACAAGCCCTCGGCCTATTAGTACCAGTCACCTCCACCCGTTACCGGGCTTCCAGATCTGGCCTATCAACCCAGTCGTCTACTGGGAGCCTTAACCCCTCAAAGGGGGTGGGAATACTCATCTCGAAGCAGGCTTCCCGCTTAGATGCTTTCAGCGGTTATCCTTTCCGAACGTAGCCAACCAGCCATGCCCTTGGCAGGACAACTGGCACACCAGAGGTTCGTCCGTCCCGGTCCTCTCGTACTAGGGACAGCCCTTCTCAATATTCCTACGCGCACAGAGGATAGGGACCGAACTGTCTCACGACGTTCTAAACCCAGCTCGCGTACCGCTTTAATGGGCGAACAGCCCAACCCTTGGGACCGACTCCAGCCCCAGGATGCGACGAGCCGACATCGAGGTGCCAAACCATCCCGTCGATATGGACTCTTGGGGAAGATCAGCCTGTTATCCCCGGGGTACCTTTTATCCGTTGAGCGACGGCGCTTCCACAAGCCACCGCCGGATCACTAGTCCCGACTTTCGTCCCTGCTCGACCCGTCGGTCTCACAGTCAAGCTCCCTTGTGCACTTACACTCAACACCTGATTACCAACCAGGCTGAGGGAACCTTTGGGCGCCTCCGTTACCCTTTGGGAGGCAACCGCCCCAGTTAAACTACCCATCAGACACTGTCCCTGATCCGGATCACGGACCGAGGTTAGACATCCAGCACGACCAGAGTGGTATTTCAACGACGACTCCACACACACTGGCGTGCATGCTTCACAGTCTCCCACCTATCCTACACAAGCCGAACCGAACACCAATATCAAACTGTAGTAAAGGTCCCGGGGTCTTTCCGTCCTTCTGCGCGAAACGAGCATCTTTACTCGTAGTGCAATTTCACCGGGCCTATGGTTGAGACAGTCGAGAAGTCGTTACGCCATTCGTGCAGGTCGGAACTTACCCGACAAGGAATTTCGCTACCTTAGGATGGTTATAGTTACCACCGCCGTTTACTGGCGCTTAAGTTCTCAGCTTCGCCACACCGAAATGTGACTAACCGGTCCCCTTAACGTTCCAGCACCGGGCAGGCGTCAGTCCGTATACATCGCCTTACGGCTTCGCACGGACCTGTGTTTTTAGTAAACAGTCGCTTCTCGCTGGTCTCTGCGGCCACCCCCAGCTCAGAGTGCAAGACTCATCACCAGTGATGGCCCCCCTTCTCCCGAAGTTACGGGGGCATTTTGCCGAGTTCCTTAACCATAGTTCACCCGAACGCCTCGGTATTCTCTACCTGACCACCTGAGTCGGTTTAGGGTACGGGCCGCCATGAAACTCGCTAGAGGCTTTTCTCGACAGCATAGGATCATCCACTTCACCACAATCGGCTCGGCATCAGGTCTCACCCT
>NZ_JBITGM010000028.1:0-1603 GCF_044457025.1 Streptomyces sp. NPDC050658 | reverse complement strand
TCAGCTTGTTCTTTAAGGTCTGAGTCGGTTTCGTTCGATGATGCTCTCGGGCCGTTTCGCGGTCTTGCCCACGTCATAGCGGGTGGCGGGCCGCCGGTTCTTCGAGCCAAGTGGCCGTCCAGGTCCGGGAGTTGATGGTTTCGGTGCACGGGCCGGACAGTGCAGGTGCGGGCGGAGGTTCCGAAACCCTCGGCGGACGCGGGCCGGGGTGAGCCTGCCAGGTTCGGCGGGTTTCTCCCACGGCCGCCGTAAGTCGGCGGCGGCCCCGCGTAGGAGGCGGAGCTGGGTGTGGGCGGCGATGATCAGCCAGGTCCAGCGCTCGCCGGCCTCGGGGGTGCGCAGCTTCGGCCGGGTCCAGCCGAGGGTCTGTTTGATCATCCTGAAGAGGTGCTCCAGGTCGAACCTTCTCAGAAACGCCTGCCAGCGCACGTCGACGTTCTCGCAGCTCAGGCCGATGGCCGACGACCAGAGCCAGAGCGGGAGCGGGTCGCGTCCGCCGGGCAGGCGGTCGACCTGGAGGCGGATCAGGGTGCCTTCAATGATGGGGAGTTCGCCGTTGTGGTCGATCCAAGCGGAGCGGGTGGTCAGGCGGGGGTGGATGCGGTCCCAGGCCATCGCGCGGACGGTGCCGTATCGGTCGGTGACCTGCGTCGTCGCGGCGTCCGGTTCGCCCCAGGTCTCCGGCTTGGCGAAGCGGAACTCCCTGCCGTGCCTCGGCGGTCGCCCGCCCTGGGGATAGGCCAGGGCGTACTCCTTGAGCGTGGGCGTTGGGCGTCGCATGACGCGGTCGGAGCGCATCCGTCCCAGCACTTCGACCGGGAGGCCGGCCAGGAGGTGGGCCATGCGCGGGGCGTCGTAGCCGGCGTCGAAGACGATGAGGATGTCGCGGTCGCCGACGTGCCAGCGGCCCATCTCGATCAGGTCCGTGACCACACGGCGGAGCTGGGCGGCGGTGACCTCGGCGACATCGTCCTCGGGCCCGAGGCGGACGGCGTCCAGGAGCTGGCACCAGGACGTCCGACCCGGTTCGAGGGCGGCGACGAACGAGTACGGCCAGCCCGGGACGAACTGATCCGAGGACCGTCCGCTGCGGCCGTAGACGTGGCAGAACAGACGGTCCGCGCTGGTCGGCGCGTCGGGACGCAGCCAGTGGCTGACGTCGACCGCCAGGACCAGGCCCCCGTCGGCGGCCCGCGGCATCGGCAGACCGGCCAGCACCTGCCGCAGCCGGGGCACGTCCACGCTCCCGCGGTTCAAAGCCTCGTACATCGCGCCGTGCCCACGCCGGTGCTCGGCCACCAGCGTCAGGTCCACCGGCGACATCACCGGACCATCCGCGCACAGCAACGCATCCACCAGCTCGAACAGTTCGTCCCCGCTCGCGGTCAGAGAGTCGAATAGGTCCTCCCGGAAGCGCGACGCTTGCGCGAACGCTTCCCCGGGACCGGCGTCAGGCAACAGAATCACCTTCACGGCCTTCGTCTGGATCCGTGCACCTTGGTCGGAGCACAGGATCGGATGAAGGCCGTCCCAGCGTCAGGCGAACACCAAGGTCAAGGGCTTAGTTCGAGGCCCAATTCGACCTCAGACCTTAAAGAACAAG
>NZ_JBITGM010000027.1:0-9313 GCF_044457025.1 Streptomyces sp. NPDC050658 | reverse complement strand
GACGGTCTCAGCCCTCGCGCCGGTCAAGTCCCGATGTTCTCGACGGTGGAGGCGGCCTGGCTGGAGGCGGGTCGGTTGGATGCCTCGTACTGGGTGCGGAACCTGCGCCGGCAGGTGCGGTTCGACGAGGCCGTGCGCGGCCTGCTGGAGGACGGCTTCCGGTTCTTCGTCGAGTGCAGCGCCCACCCCGTTCTGGCCGCTGGCGTGGAGGACGCGCTGGCCGCCACCGGAGCCACCGGCGCCGTCGGCGGAACGCTGCGTCGGGACGACGGAGGCCTGGAGCGGCTGTTCACCTCGGCCGCCGAGATGTTCGTACGCGGCGTACCAGTGGAGTGGAAGGCCGTTACCGGCACCACCCCGAACACGCCCGTGGACCTGCCCACTTACGCCTTCCAGCGGCGGCGCTACTGGCTTGACGCGCCGACGCCGCAGTCCGTTGCCGCAGCTGAGGCCGACCCCGTGGACGCACGTTTCTGGAGCGCCGTCGAGCAGGAGGATCTCGGCGCTCTGGCGACGACACTCGACGCGGAGGACGTGGCGGACCGCGACTCGCTCGGGGCTGTCATGTCCCTCCTGTCGCCTTGGCGTCGCGAGCGGCGCCGGAAGACCGCGGTGGATGCCTGCCGGTACCAGTTCGTCTGGCGGCCACTGACCGAGACCGCGCGGGCGCGGCGGCTGTCGGGCACCTGGCTCGTGGCCGTGCCACAGGAGCGTACGGCCGCGTATGAGGCGCTGGTCGGACAGGTGCGGGACGGGCTTGCGGCGGGCGGCGCCGACGTCGTTGTACTCGAAGTCGCGCACGAGGACACCGAGGAGGATCGTCTCGGGCGGCGGATCGCCGACGCCGTCCTGGAGCATTCGCAGGACGCAGATCGGGAGCCGGCCGGGGTGCTGTCCCTCATCGGCGCACCTTCCGACGGAACCGGCAGGCACGTAACGGCCCTGGGCCTTGCCCTGCCGCGTGCTCTCCGGGCCCGCTTCCGTGAGGTTCCCCTCTGGTACGTCACCAGCAACGCGGTGTCCGTGCGGCGTGCCGACCATGTTGAAGACGCCGCGCAGGCAGCGGCGTTGGCGCACGTCACCGCCGCCGCGCGCGAGGCGCGTCGGCAGGGGTGGAGCGGTGCTCTCGACCTGCCGGACGCCGTCGATGACCGTGCGCTGCGCAGGATGTGCGAGGTGCTGTCGGGATCGGGATCGGGATCGGAAGCAGGATCGGGCTCCGCTCGGTACGGCGATGGCGCCGAGGTCGCGGTGCGGGCATCGGGAGTGTTCGTCCGGCGCCTGGTGCGGTTCCCCGCGGGCGATCGGGCATCGGCTGCCGCCGGTGTGCGCTGGAGTGGCGGTACGGCGGTCATCGCGTCGGGCGGCGGCATGCCGGATCCGCGGTTCGCGCCCTGGGCGGTCGGGGCCGGCGCCACGCGCGTCGTGATCGCCGGGCAGGACCTGGCTGGGAGGAGCGAAGAAACCGCCGCTCTCCGTGAGGATCTGCAACAGCGGGACCCCGCAACCAAGTTGGAGGTCCTCTCCGTCGATCTGCGTGAGCCCGAAGCCGTGGCTCAGCTCATCGGGGAGGCCGACGGGGTGGCGCCCTGTCCGCTGCGGGCAGTGGTCTACGTGGCCGCTGACGCGACAGCGGAGCCTGAGACCGCGCGGCAGGAGGCCCTTCACCTCCACGCGTGTGTCCAGGAGCGCCGACTCGACGACTTCGTGCTCGTGTCTGATGGTGTCGGTGTCGGGGCCCTCGAAGGACGACCCGCCGGGCGCGACACCAGCTCGTCCGCCGTGACGCACGCAC
Organism: Streptomyces sp. NPDC050658; assembly: GCF_044457025.1. Lineage (NCBI taxonomy): Bacteria > Bacillati > Actinomycetota > Actinomycetes > Kitasatosporales > Streptomycetaceae > Streptomyces > Streptomyces sp. NPDC050658. The sequence goes on along the minus strand of NZ_JBITGM010000027.1, from coordinate 7,518 downwards.
TGCTGTCGGCGCTCGTACGGCAGCGCGCGCAGCAGGGCCTGCCCGCGCTGTCGCTCGTCTGGACTCCGGAACGGGGGACCGCGGCGGACGACATCCAACTCGCCGCCGTGCAGCAGGCCGTGGCCGAACACCAGCCGGGAACGCACCTGTTCATCGGAGACGTCAACGGCGCGGCGCTGCCCGCCGCGCTCCTCGCGGAACTCACCGAAGACGGCGACAACGGTGGCGGCAAGAGCGGCGGCAAGAGTCGGGGTGCCGGAGAGGCCTCGGCTGCCGTCGCGCAGGCAGGTACGGATACGCCGTCGGCGGGTACATGGGCGCGGCGGCTGCGCGGTCAGAGCGCGGCCGAGCAGCGACGTCTCCTGCGCCAACTGGTGCGGGAGCAGGTCGCGTTGGTCCTGAAGTTCGACTCGGGCGACGACGTGGACGCCGGGCGCCGCTTCCAGGAAGCCGGCATGGAGTCCGTACAGGCCCTGGAACTGCGTAACCGCATCGGTGCGGCGACCGGGCTCCGGCTGCCCACCACGGTGATCTTCGATCACTCCACTCCGGCCGCGTTGGCGGACTTCCTGCGGACCGAGCTGGTGGGGGAGGACGCGGCCGGGCACGGATACGACAGTGCCGAGGCGTCCCCGCAGGTGGCGTCCGCCTCGGAACCGCTGGCGATCGTCGGCATGAGCTGCCGCTATCCCGGGGACGTGCGTTCCGCCGACGACCTGTGGCGGCTCGTCTCCGAGGGGCGGGACGTCATCGGCGGGTTCCCCGGGGACCGTGGCTGGGACCTGGACACGCTGTTCGACCAAGACCCTGAGCGATCGGGGAAGAGCTATACGCGGCAGGGCGGGTTCCTGCGTGACGTGGCGGAGTTCGACGCGGAGTTCTTCGGGATCTCGGCGGGCGAGGCGCTGGCGATGGACCCGCAGCAGCGGCTGCTGCTCGAGACCTCGTGGGAGGCGCTGGAGCTGGCGGGCATCGATCCGCACTCGCTGAAGAACACCTCGACGGGCGTGTTCGCGGGCGCCATGACGCAGGACTACGGGAAGCTGTCCGTCCTGCCGGAGGAGCTCGAAGGCCGGCTCCTGACAGGCAACGCCGCCAGCGTCGTCTCGGGTCGCGTGGCCTACACCCTCGGACTTGAGGGTCCCGCGGTGACGGTGGACACGGCGTGTTCCTCGTCGCTGGTCGCCCTGCATCTGGCGGCGCAGGCGCTGCGCGGCGGCGAATGCTCGCTGGCGCTGGCAGGCGGCGTGACCGTGATGGCGAGCCCGCTCGCCTTCGTGGAGTTCAGCCGGCAGCGGGGCCTCGCGCCGGACGGCCGCTGCAAGGCGTTCTCTGCCGACGCGGACGGCACGGGCTGGGCCGAGGGCGCCGGAATCGTCGTACTCGAACGGCTTTCGGACGCCCGCCGCAACGGCCACCCGGTCCTTGCCGTCCTGCGCGGCACGGCGACCAACCAGGACGGGGCGAGCAACGGACTGACCGCCCCCAACGGCACCGCCCAGGAACGCGTGATCCGGCAGGCGCTCGCCAACGCGGGCCTGACGCCCGCCGACGTCGACGCGGTGGAGGCCCACGGCACGGGCACCACGCTCGGCGACCCGATCGAGGCGCAGGCCCTGCTGGCCACGTACGGCCAGGAACGGGCGGCGGACCGGCCCCTCTGGCTCGGCTCGCTCAAGTCGAACATCGGTCACGCGCAGGCGGCCTCCGGCATCGGCGGCGTGATCAAGACGGTGATGGCGCTGCGCAACGCCTCGCTGCCGAGGACGCTGCACGCCGACGAACCGTCCCCGCACGTCGACTGGTCGTCCGGCGCCGTGGAACTGCTGACCGAGCCGCGCCAGTGGCCCACCACCGGCGACCGGCCGCGCCGCGCCGCCGTGTCCTCGTTCGGCATGAGCGGCACCAACGCACACGCGATCCTCGAAGAGTCACCGGAACCGGCGGGCACGCCGGAGCTGCCGGCACCCGCAGACGACGACGTCCGGGCCGCGACTCCCGTACCGCCCCTGCTCCTCTCCGCGAAGTCTCCCGCGGCGTTGCGCGCCCAGGCTGCCGCCCTGTGGAACCACGTCGACGCCCGGCCGTCGCTCGCCCCGCAGGACGTCGCCTACTCGCTCGCGGTCACGCGGGCCGCGCTCGACCACCGGGCGGCGCTCCTCGCCGGGAACGCCGATGAGCTGCGCGGGGCGTTGGCGGCCCTTGCCTCCGGCGATTCGTCGCCCAAGGTCACGCACGGAGTCGCCGACGCCGAGCGCAGGACCGCCTTCCTGTTCACCGGCCAGGGCAGCCAGCGGCCGGGCATGGGCAGGCGGCTGTACGCGACGTACCCGGCCTTCGCGGAGGCGCTCGACGAGGTGTGTGCCCATTTCGACCTGCACACGGCTGCACCTCTGCGTGACGTCCTCTTCGCTGAGCCAGGGTTCACCGAGCCAGGGTTCACCGAGCCGGGGTCCACCGAGCCGGGGTCCACTGAGCCGGGGTCCGCCCAGCCGGGACCGGGGTCGGAGCAGTCCCCGTTGCTGGACCGCACGGAGTACACCCAGCCCGCCCTGTTCGCCTTCGAGGTCGCGATGTTCCGGCTCCTGGAGAGCTGGGGCGTGACCCCGGACTTCCTGCTCGGGCACTCGGTCGGGGAACTGGCCGCCGCGCACGTCGCCGGAGTGCTCTCGCTCCCCGACGCCTGCGCGCTGGTGGCCGAACGCGGCCGCCTGATGCAGGAGCTGCCGGAAGGCGGCGCCATGGTGGCGGTCCAGGCGGCGGAGGACGAGATCGCCCCGATGATCGCGGAGCGCGAGGAGCAGGGGGACAGGGTTGCCCTCGCCGCGGTGAACGGGCGGCGGTCCGTCGTCGTGTCGGGCGACGAACTCGCGGTCCTGGAGATCGCCGGACACTGGGCGGCGCGGGGCCGCAAGACGAAGCGGCTGACCGTCGGCCACGCCTTCCACTCCCCGCACATGGACGCCATGCTGGAGCGCTTCCGCGCGCTGGCGCGGACCCTGACCTACCACGCTCCGGGCATCCCGGTCGTGTCGAACCTGACGGGCCGGGTGGTGTCCGCCGCCGACATCGCGACGGCGGACCACTGGGTACGTCATGTGCGCGAGGCCGTGCGTTTCCGGGACGGCGTCAAGGAGTTGGCCGCGCTCGGGGTGAACACGTTCGTGGAGGTGGGGCCTGGCGGTGCGCTGGCCGCGCTGGCGCAGGAGTTCCTGGACGAGGGCCAGGGAGACGCGGCTCAGGACCCGGTCGAGCTGGTCGTCGCCACCACGCACTCCGCCGCGCCCGAGGACGAAGCCGTGCTCGAAGCGCTGGGGACGCTCCACGTCCATGGCGTCGAACCGGACTGGCCCGCGGTCTTCGCGGGCCGCGGAGCCCGCACCGTGGAACTGCCGACGTACGCCTTCCAGCGGCAGCGGTACTGGCTGGAGAGCAGCCGACCGGTCGTCGCGCAGCGCGGGTCGGCGGAGAACGGGAACGGGAACACGCCCGTGGACGGCATGCGGTACGTCGAACGCTGGCGCCCGTGGCGCAAGTTCGGACTGCCGGTGCTGCGCGGCCACTGGATCGTCGTAGTCCCGGCGGAGCAGTCGAAACAACCCGACCCATTCGACCAAGGGGAGTACGGGTCGCAGGCCGAACCCGCCGCCGGCACCCTCGCGCACGCCTGCCTCACAGGCCTGCGCAGCCGGGGCGCCGAAGTCCATCCGCTCGTCATCGATCCGGGCACCGCAGACCGGACCACCGTGGCGCGGCAGCTTCGGCGGGCCGCGGCCGAGATCACGTCCGGCGGCGGGACAGTGCGGGGCATCGTGTCGCTGCCCGTCTCCGATGCGGCGACGCACGCCGCGGGCACCCCGGCCGGTCTCACGATGACCCTGGCGCTCGTACAGGCCCTGGGGGATGCGGCTGTCGAGGCTCCGGTCTGGTGTGTGACGCGCGGGGCGGTTTCCGTCGCCGGGGCCGCCACGGAGGGCTTCGACGACCGTACGGTGAATCCGGCTCAGGCAGCGGTATGGGGGCTGGGCAGGGTGGTGGCCGTCGAGCACCCCGAACGCTGGGGTGGGCTCATCGACATCCCCGAAGCCGACGGGCACGAGGCGTGGGGCACCGGCGAGGACACCGACCGGCTGTGCTCCGTGCTGGCCGACCCGGCGGGAGAGGACCAGATCGCCCTGCGCCCGGACGGCGTCTTCGTACGACGCCTGGTACGCGCCGCCGCTCCCCAGGAGGGAAGCGCGAGCGCCGACGACTGGCAGCCGAAGGGGACGGTGCTCGTCACCGGCGGCACCGGCGCGCTCGGCGCCCATGCCGCCCGCTGGCTGGCCGAGGCGGGCGCCGAGCGCCTCGTCCTGGTCAGCCGCCGAGGGGAACGGGCGCCCGGCGCGGACCGACTGCGGGAGGAACTCAAGGCCACTGGCGTTGAGTTGACCATCGCGGCCTGTGACATCGCCGACCGCTCGGCGGTGGAACAACTCCTCGCGACGCTGCCCGACGGGCCCCCGCTGACGGCGGTCGTCCACACCGCGGGCGTCGTGGACGACGGAGTGGTCGACGCGCTGGCCCCGGAGCGCCTCGCGACCGTCCTGCGGCCGAAGGCGGACGCGGCGGTCCACCTCCACGAACTCACCCGCGACAGCGGCCTTGAGGCGTTCGTCCTCTTCTCCTCCGTCGCCGGAGCCGTGGGCAACCCGGGCCAGGCCAACTACGCCGCCGCCAACGCCTTCCTCGACGGCCTCGCCCAGCGGCGCCGCGCGGAGGGCCTGGCGGCCACGTCGATCTCCTGGGGCCCCTGGGCCGGCGCGGGGATGGCGGAGGGCGAGGTCGCCGAGGCGCTCGCCGGACGTGGCGTGACGGCCATGCGGGCGACCACCGCCCTGACGGCCCTCGCGGCGGCCCCGGCCGCCGAAGACGCCGGATTCGTCTGTGCCGACATCGACTGGGAACGGTTCCTGGACCAGGAGTCGGTGGAATGGCACCAGCCGCTGTTCGACGAACTGTCCACCGCCCGGACCGGCAGTCAGGAGCAGGCCGGAGAGTCCGCCACCGCCGCGCAGACCGAGGGAGCCGGGACGACCCTGCGCCGCCGACTGCGTACGCTCCCGCCCGCTGAGCGGGAGCGCATCCTCCTGGACCTCGTACGCAAGGAGACCGCTGCCGCGCTGGGACGCGAGGGCACAGACCAAGTACGCCCGTCCGCGGGCTTCCTGGACCTGGGAGTCGATTCCCTGACGGCGGTGCGCCTGCGCAACCGCATGCGCACCGCGACCGGCCTGGGTCTCTCCACGACGCTGATCTTCGACCACCCGACCCCGGCGGCCCTGGCCCGGCACCTCGATGCCGCGCTGGACGCCGCGGAATCCGGCGGAACGGACGGGGCGGCAGCACCTGGGATCGACGCCCTCCTCGCCCAAGTAGGCAGCCTGGAGCATGTGTTGGCGTCCTCCGTACCCGAACCAGAGGTGCGGGAGGAGATCGTCGAACGCCTCCAGGCACTGATCACCCAATGGCGCCCCGAAGGTACGCGGACCGCCGCACCGGCGCCGCGCGAGGAAGCCGACCTGGACGGCGCGTCCGACGACGAACTCTTCGGACTCATCGGCGAGGAATTCGGCATTTCCTGACACGGCCGAGTTTCCTGACACGGCTGAATTTCCTGACACGGCCGAGGCGGCCGAGCGAGCCGAGTCACCAGACTTTTCCATTCGCCCTATCGGGGAGGAAGCACATCATGAGCGACGAGAAGCTCCGCTATTACCTGAAGCGGGTCACGGCGGAGCTCCGGGACACGAAGGACCGGCTGGAGCGGGCCGAACAGCAGAACCACGAGCCAGTGGCGATCGTGGGAATGGGCTGCCGCTTCCCTGGCGGTGTTTCCTCCCCGGAGGACCTGTGGCGTCTCGTCGCCGACGGTGTCGACGCTCTCGGCGGCTTCCCGGACGACCGTGGCTGGGACCTGGAGAGCCTGTTCGACGAGGACCCGGAGAGCCTCGGCACGAGCTACGCCCGCACGGGCGGCTTCCTGGACGACGCGGCAGGATTCGACGCCGGGTTCTTCGGCATCTCGCCCCGCGAGGCATTGGCGATGGACCCGCAGCAGCGCCTCCTCCTTGAAACGTCCTGGGAGGCATTGGAACGGTCGGGCATCGACCCCCATTCCCTGAAGGGGACTTCGGGCGGGGTCTTCATGGGAACGAACGGCCAGGACTACGGCCGGGTGCTCCTGGACGGAGGCTCGGGCTCCTTCGAGGGGTACGTGGCCACCGGCAACGCCGGGAGCGTGGTCTCCGGCCGGGTGGCATACGCGCTCGGCCTTGAGGGTCCGGCGGTGACGGTGGACACGGCGTGTTCGTCGTCGCTGGTCGCCCTGCATCTGGCGGCGCAGGCGCTGCGGAGCGGGGAGTGCTCGCTGGCGCTGGCGGGCGGCGTGACCGTGATGGCGAGCCCGGTGGCGTTCGTGGAGTTCAGCCGGCAGCGGGGGCTCGCGCCGGACGGGCGGTGCAAGGCGTTCGCGGCGGGCGCGGACGGCACGGGCTGGGCGGAGGGCGCGGGCGTACTGGTGGTGGAGCGCCTGTCGGACGCGCGCCGCAACGGGCATCGGGTCCTTGCGGTGCTGCGCGGTTCGGCGGTGAACCAGGACGGGGCGAGCAGCAGCCTCACGGCACCGAATGGACCGGCACAGCAGCGCGTGATCCGACAGGCGCTCGACAACGCGGGCCTCACGCCCGCCGACGTCGACGCGGTGGAGGCCCACGGCACGGGCACGAAGCTCGGCGACCCGATCGAGGCGCAGGCACTCCTGTCGACGTACGGCCAAGGACGCTCCACCGGCAGTCCGTTGTGGCTGGGCTCCGTGAAGTCGAACATCGGTCACACGCAGGCGGCCGCGGGCGTGGCGGGTGTCATCAAGATGGTGATGGGCCTGAGGGAGGGCGTCCTGCCGCAGACGCTCCATGTCGACGAGCCGTCACCTCATGTGGAGTGGTCCTCGGGTGACGTGGAACTGCTGACCGAGGCGCGGGACTGGCCGGAGGTCGACCGGCCCCGTAGAGCCGCGGTCTCTTCCTTCGGGATGAGCGGCACCAACGCGCATGTCGTCCTTGAGCAGGCCCCGGACGACGAGGCAGCCGAGCAGGGTCCGCAGCCCGCAGGCGTGGTGCCGTGGGTGATCAGCGGCCACACGCCCGAAGCCCTGCGGGGGCAGGCGGGGCGGTTGGCGCAGTGGCTGGGTGAGTCGGATGCGGTGGATGTCCGGGACCTGGCAGGGGAGTTGGTGTCGTCGCGCTCGGTCTTCGAGCATCGCGCGGTGGTGCTGGGCGACGGCCGTGACGCGTTGCTCGCAGGCCTGGGGGACCTGGAGCAGGGCCTGCCGGTCGGCGGCGCCGGGGTGATCTCGGGCGCGGCGGACACGGCCGGGGCCGGTGTGGTGTTGGTGTTCCCGGGTCAGGGTTCTCAGTGGGTGGGGATGGGGCGGGAGTTGTATGCGTCCTCACCGTCCTTTGCCGCTCGAATCGATGA
>NZ_JBITGM010000026.1:0-13472 GCF_044457025.1 Streptomyces sp. NPDC050658 | reverse complement strand
ACAGGATCGGATGAAGGCCGTCCCAGCGTCAGGCGAACACCAAGGTCAAGGGCTTAGTTCGAGGCCCAATTCGACCTCAGACCTTAAAGAACAAGGTCAGAAGCTGTGCCATATCTCCGCGCTGTGATCTTGCACCAGGTGAATGGGCGGTTCCGTTCATCCGGGTGTCAAGGGGGGACGGGTTCGGGCGTGTATGGGATGAGTTGAGATCGGGATCCACGGGCTTCGGTCGGTGCTGGTGTCCATGGGTGGCCGCGCGGACTCTCGGGGCAGACGGGTCGCGTCGTTGGGCGGTGAGGGGCCGCACGTTGGCCCGTGGGGTTGGTGATCTGCTGTGCTTGCAACGATCGGGAAACCGGCCGCTCACCGCGCAGTGGGTGGCCGAGGGGGCCCCGGACTTCCGCCGCCGTCGCCGCGCGATCACCCCGACCGCCGTCGACTGGTCATCGGTCATCGGCTGACGACGCCCACCGCTAAGACCCGGCGGGCTGGCTGAACACGAGACCTCGTATAGATCACGGACCTGCGCTGGTCATCAGCCAGGCTGGGCAGTGCCCGTCGCTGCACCACCGCTGGTCGCGGTGTGTGCACTGCGCAGACAGCAGATCCGGGGAGGGGCCGAACCGATGACGAGCGCACTATGCATCGCCCACGCCGAGGGCGCCATCGAGGACCTCGCGCCGAACATCACCTCCTGGGCACTGGCCTGCGCATGGCGGAGGATGAACCTCGGCCTCGACTACGCACTGCACGGCCCGGTCACCGGCGCGTATGGCGAGACCGGCGAGCTGGAGGGCTTGCCCGATGAGTTCGCTGCGCAGGTGCGTACGGCGGCCGCCGCGCGCGAACCCTGCAGGGCTGGCGGCAGCGGCGGCGGGCCTGAAGGGCGTGGTGGCGGCTGTCACCGCGCTACCGGCAGTGGTAGAGGATCTTGTAGCTCTTCATCCGGGGCCGGTCGCGAGTCGGGTTCTCGATTCCTACGTGTCCCAGAGGTCGTGGGGTTGGCGTTGTGTTCCAGCCACGTGGCACGCACGCTACGCCGCCACTGCGGACGTGTGTTCGCCACGGCCCTCAACCGTGGGAGAGCCGGGGCGGATGGCCGCTCGGTCTGCGTCGGGGTCGCCCTGCGCCGGTTATCCGACGATGAGGCTGACGGTGCCGCGGTTGTCGTGGTCGACGTTGTGGGCCAGGCAGTCCAGAAGGTTGATATTGGGCCTGACAACGGTGACTTGGGCGATGGAGCCCTGCTTGTATCCGCTGGTGACGGTGCCTGTTCCGGTCACGACAGTCTGTCCCAGGGGGTGTGTGACAACGGTAGTGGTGTACTCGATGGTGCTTTGCAGATTCTCACCGGTGCCGGTCCAGTGGTAGGTGACGGTCAGCGAGGGCGGCAGTGTGTCTTCGAGGGAGGGCAACAGGCAGCTGGCCTCTTGCTGATAGGTCGATGCCGACTGGCCTCCGGTTACAACAGGGTGGGCGCAGTTGTAGTTTTCCTCGATCGCCACGGTGGTTTCCTGGAGCTGTGGGCCCAGGGGAGGGTTGTAGGTTGCGTCGATAGTGCCGGTGCAGGTGAGGAGGCTTTGCTCGGAGTCAGCGGCGTGGGCGGGACTCGTGATACTGAACGGGACTACCAGGGTGACGAACAGAGCAAAAGCTGCGAGGGCAGATGCTCTTGGCTTTTCTCTTCCGCGGTGAGGGGTGGATCTTCTTTCTGACATGATCCTCTCCGGTCTACTGGAGGTGTCTGGAACAGTGAGCCGCTGCGGGTGCGTGCGACCGCACCACTCCCCGCTCCCCTTACGTTTGTTGGCATTTTGTAGGAGTGTTCAGGGTGTGTGAAGGGGGGCGCGAAGGCACGCAACAACATCTCTTGCATGTTGCGGTTCCCCCGAGACGCGGAGGATGTTGGCAGAGGGTCAGATGGTTCTCATGAGAGGAACATCGACCATGGCCGCTCCCAGGAAATACTCGCTGGAATTGCGCGAGCCTGCGGTACGGATGTATTGCACTACCACCCCGAAGCCGCAGATCAAGAAGCTTGCCATCTACCTCGGTGTGCATCCCGGGGCGCTGCACGGCTGGATCCGCCAGGCCGAGGCGGATGCCGATGAGCGTGATGACCGGCTCAGTGCCTGTGTGAGAACTGCGAAATGTGGCTCAGCGCGGCACGATTGCTGGCGATGGGGCTGGCCTTTACGAGACAACCCTTCGCTAGGGTGGCTCCTCATGGACCGCCTCACCGATGACCTGCTGTTGCTGGAGTTGCTGTGCGCGGCTGACGACGTGCGAGTCCCCGGCGAACTCGAGTCGTCGGGCCCTCACGAGAAGGCTCCCGGCGCGGTCGTGAACGCCTACGTGGTCGACGGCGGCCGGCTGCTTCTCACTCTCTGGCGCGGCCGGCTGCATGAGGTGATCTACCAGACCCCGGCGGAGTCCGCAGAGGACGCATCGCGGCGCAATGACCGACTGTTCGCGCACTACGGACAGGGCGGCGGCTGGACCGAGGTCCTCGACAACGGTTTCGGCAAGACCTATCGCCGTACCGATCAGCGGCGGTACGCGTTGTGGAGCTATGTGATGGACATCGCGACCTTCGGCACGATGGATTTTCATCAGGTCAAGTGATCGAGGGCTTCGGCCCCCTCCCCGAACCGGGCCCTCCGAGCAGGTAAGCAGTTCCGCGCGGTGGCCAGCTGCTTCGGCAGGCGTGACTCCACCTTCAACGGCACTCTCACCGTCACCGCGATCGTCATCTGGCTCCGTGGCATGGTCCGAGAGCCAGCAGAAACGACCTAGGCCACCGGCCATGTCGGCCCTCAGGCCCGGACGGCGGAGAACTCCCTGCCGGAGACGGCACCTGGATCGCTGATCATTGTGCGGGCCTCGCGAGCGGCGAGCGTGACGCCGTTCGACGATTCGAACCCGGCCTCCCGGTGGGCGCGCTGATAGCGACTGATCGATGCCCGCATGACGACGCCCGTGCTGAGCCCGAGGAGAACGACGACAGCGAGCGACCCCAGCGTCAAGAACCCGGTATCGATGCCGGCCCAGGCCGAAACGATCCCGGCCACGAGCCCTGCGAGAGCCACGTAGGCCAGGTAGAGCAGGACCCTGGACCTTCGCTCGCCGGAGACGCTGGCACGCTGCAGCCCCTGCTCCATGGCGTCGAGCTGCTCGATCTTCGGCGTCCGCGTCGTCACAAACTGCTGGAACAGCTGTTCGTGCTCCGCGCTGCCCCGGGACCGCTGCTTGATCACCGTTCCATCTGCGGCAATATGCCACTGGATCGTCCAAGGCTTCTTCTGTTCCACGCTTCCCCCCGCCACTCAGCAGGCGACGGCCTTCACCTCGCCAGGTCGCCGACGATGCTACTTCTTCCTGGCACGCCCCGATCTGCTCTCCGGTCAGGGCCTCTGGCCGCCCACACCCAGCCGTTCCTGCTCCTCCTCGATGATCCGGCGGGCGAGCTCGGTGTCGGACACGTCCACCGCGTCCAACGTCGCCTCTGCCCGGCGACGAGCCGGTGCACACGGACCGGTCTGACCCGATGCAGGTCGCCTTGCCTACGGCGATGGCCCGCTGGGCGGCATCGTGGTTGCCGGTGAGGCCGTCGAAACCGCCGCCGAGGTAACCGGAGATCCCGAAATCCTCTCCAACACGGGTGAGTTGGGGGACTATGCCCTCGGTCTCCGACCACAGCTCGAGGCGTACGGCCTGGTCGTGCTGGCGGTCGACCCGGTAGTTGTGGGCGATGGTGTCCAGGGTCCGCCAGAAGTGGTCGGGGCCGGTGAAGGAGGGCGGCGCGTTCGCGGCGACCTGTTTGTCGTCGCGGATCGCCGTCCAGGGGATGCGGCCGGAGCGGCGGGCCATGCCGATGCACTCGCCCAGGCGTTTGTAGTTCTGCCGGGTCTTGGCGAACACGCCCTGGCCGTGCAGGACGTAGAAGATCCGTCTCAGCGTGACGGGCAGGTAGACGGTGTAGAGGTCCAGGACGCTGCCCCGCCAGGGGGCAGGGTCCTCGTCCGGGGCCGTGAGCGGGGCGACACGGCGTCCTAGTCAGTAAGGTCCAGGGCGATGCGCAGCGTCCTGGAGACGGCGTTCATCTCCTCGTCGGGGATGATCCCGAGGTACTTGCCCGCGGTGATCGCCGACACCGTGAGCGTCATGATCTGCGTGCTGATCACATCGCCCACGATGGGCGATGTGATCCGGGTCGACAGCAGCGTGTCCGGGGCCGTGCCGGTGGTGTCCACCAGGACCGTCACGGCCGTGCGCGGGAACACCGACAGCGCCGGGTCCGCCTCGACCACCAACAGCGTGTGACCGCTGCGCCGGCCCGGAATCTCCCACGCCTGGCCACGCCGCAGCGGCGGAAGGCTCTCGCTCACGCAGCAGCCCCGCCGTTCAGCTCGTCCAGCGCATCGAGCTGCAGCTCATCCAGCTCCTCGAACGTCTCGCGGCGGGACTCCTGCCACTGCGCCAGCCGGGTCGCGGAGTCCCGCACGGCCTGCGCCATGAGGGCCTTGGCCGCGTACGCCGACAGGTTCCCGTCAGCCTCGTTGTTCGCCGCCTCAAAGACCTCTATGGGCAGAGTCACCGTCACACGCTTACGAGTCGTCATACTCACCAGCATACTGACTGGCATACCAAGTGGCCATATACGCGCCCCTCACCCGCACAGACGGGCTTGACGCTTATGGCCGACCGGCCATAAGCGTCGGCGATCGTGCGCTATCACCTGACGACACCGCTTTCCGGTGTCGAGTCTGGTGTCATGTCGATGACCACGATGACGCTCCGCGTCCCCGATGACCTGGCCCCCTCGATCAGGCAGGCCGCACAGGCAGCCAGCCTGAGTGTGAACGCGTACATCGTGCGCGCCGCCCGCCGCGCCGCGACCCTGGACGCCGCCCACCAGCTCGCCGCGCTCGGTCTCGGCCAGGACCTCGCAGGCGAGGGCGACAGCCTGTGAGCCAGGAGATCAAACGCGGCGAGGTCTGGTCCCTCACGGTCGGCCGCGACGTCCTGATCATCTCCCGGACCGGCCTGGACGAGGCGTACGGCGCCGTCCTCGCGATCGTGCTGCACCCGCCCGGCCGCTACCCCGACACCGCGATGTCGGTCGAGCTCAGCGCCCCGGTCCAGGGCACCGCCGTCGCCGTCAACATCCAGCAGCTCAGGACCACTCGTTTCGAGGAGGCCACCCGCCGAGGCGACGTCGGCCCCGACGTGATGGCCCGCATCAACGCGGCGCTCCGCGCCGTACAGGACCTCTGACACGACCCCTGAGAGGAAGGCGTTCATGCCCGCGCAGGGCCCGCAGGATCACGCCAGCAAGGTCGACACGGATGATCTGCGCGGCGTGGAGCCGGGCATGCTCCTGGTTGCGGTCGGTCCCGGCGGATCGGGAAAGTCGACGTTCGCCGCCGCCAAGCACGGCATCACGGTCCTCTGCCTCGATGCCCTGCGCCACGAGATCAGCGGAGACGCGGGCGACCAGACCGCCACCGCGGCCGCCGTCCAGCGGCAGAACGCACTGCTCGAAACCCACCTCAGCACGGGGACGACGGTGTTCCTCGACTCCACCAACGTGCAGCCCGCCGTCCGGGCCTCGCTCATCCAGCGGGCCCGCCGCCACGGCCGGCCCGTCGTCGCCCTCCGATTCCCGGCCTCTCGACCTGCCGCGGCCCGTAACGCTGCCCGCCCGCAGGCCAGCCGTCGGGTGCCGGACGCCGTCCTTATCTGGCAGTACGAGCAGACGCTTGCCGCCCTGCCGCACGTGCTGCTCGCCGAGGGGTTCACGGCCGCGTATGACGTCGCTGTCCCCTGAGAATCCTGTGTCTGATATCTGCGGTGCCTCGGGATGAGGCATCGCAGATGGGCTTGGGTGGGCTGAGGAATCCGCCGACAGTAGCGGTTGAGCCAGCGGAAAGCGTCGAGGCGGGCTTCGCGCTCGCTTGACCAGCTCTTTCGGCCCTTGAGCGTTTCTCTTTTGAAGCTGGCGTTGAACGATTCGGCAGCGGCGTTGTCCGCACTGGACCCGACGGCGCTCATGCTCTGCAGGACACCGGCCCGGCGGCAGGCGTCCGCGAAGGCCCGGCTGGTGTACTGGGCGAGTTCAATCGGTCGTTGCAACACCGGGCTGTTGCAACGAGCGCAGCTGCTCTTCGAAGACCTCGGCCGGTGTCCGCCAACCGAGGATCTTGCGGGGCCGGTTGTTGATCGCCATGGCGACGGCTTCGAGGTCCGTGGACGACCAACGGGAGAGGTCGGTGCGCATGTGGTCGGCGATCGCCCAGCCGGCCAGGCGGCGCGAACACAAGTCGATCACCGTTGCGAGGTAGCAGAATCTCCCGCCGCCGATGCTCAAGTAGGTGATGTCGCTGACGTACTTCGTGTTCGGCAGCTTCGCGGTGAAGTCACGGCCGGCCAGGTCCGGGGCCTTCGCCGCGGCCGGATCCGTGATGGTGGTGCGTTGCCGACGCCGCAGACGGACCCCTTCAACGCCGATGGTCCGCATGATCCTCGCGACGCGCTTGTGATTGACCAGCAGGCCGTCCTCGTCGCGGAGCTCGGCGGTGATCCTCGGGACGCCGTAGGTGCCGTCGGAGTCCCGGTGGACCTCACGTATCCGGCCGGCGAGTCGATCGTCGGCAGCCCGGCGAGCCGCGCGCAGTGGTGCGGTGCGGCGCCAGTAGTGGAAGCTCGAGCGGGCGATCCCGAGAATTCCGCAGAGCCGCTTGACGCCGAACCGGCGCTGGTGGTCCTCAACGAACTGGCAGCGGTTCACCAGCGCGTCTCCCCTGCGAAATACCGGGCGGCCTTGCGGAGGATGTCGCGTTCTTCCTCCAGCTCGCGGATTCTCTTGCGCGCAGCGGCCAGCTCCGCCTGCACCACGTCACCACCCGGCTGCGGCACCGCCGCGGGAACGGAGTGGCGCCGGAGCGTCGCCCCTCAGCAGCCCGGATCCAGTTCCGCAGCGTCTCGGTGTTCACTCCGAGATCGGCAGCGACCGACTTGATCGTCGCTCCCGGCCGAGACCGGTACAGCGCGACCGCGTCCGCCTTGAACTCCGGCGGGTAATGCTTCATCCCCACAGGGACTCCGTTCTCCTGGACCATCAAGATCCAAGTGTCTCCGGTGTCCAAATTCCGGGGTCAAGGCCCATGAACCGTTTCGCGGCGTTCGTGTCTGGCTTCGACTGGACCAGAATGTCCAGCACATGACCGTCCTCGTCCACCGCCCGCCACCAGTACTGCGGCACCCCGTTGATCTTGATGAACACCTCATCGAGGTGCCACTTGGCGCTGGCCTGGGGCCGACGGCGGCGTAAGGAGGCGGCGTATTCAGGGCCGAAACGGTCGCACCACTGACAGATCGTCTCGTGGGGGACGATGATCCCGCGGGCCAGCAGCAGTTCCTCGATCTCACGGAAAGAGCGCGGGAGCCGGTGGTACAGCCAACCGTGTGGGAGATGATCTCCGCCGGGAACCTGAACCGCTTGTACGACGGCGGCGTGTCCTTGAGCAGCCCTCCCCGAAACGATCTCCAACGAGAGCATCGCAGACCTCGCGACTTGACTTGACGACGCCACCGCCACTCTGCGACGCCTCCAACTGCCGCTCTACGCCACCACCAACCGCAGTTCCGCCGCACACAAGGAGCATCTATGAGCAGTAATCAGAGCAGCCGCACCTGGCGCGTCTTACCTTCGAGCGGCTGCCCGGTGCCCAGGCTGGTCCTGAGGGTGTTCTTAGCCACGGCGGTGGCGGCCACCATGCCGGCGGCTCCGGCCGTGTCGGCTGTGCCGTCCCCGGCAGCCGCCGATTCCTCGGCCGCGGGCAGCGCACGCTGCGCCGTCCCCGACAAGCCGGGCCGCTTCAAGGACGGCACCGGTTCGACCACGGTCACGGTGACAGACGTCAGCGCTGACTGTCTGCGCACGTACCGGCTGGTCAGCTCCGTCGCCGGTGAGCGGGTCTTCAAAGAGGCGCCGGACAAGCCGACCCTGCGGTCCGGCTCGGCGCTGCTGGATGGCTTGTACGCGATGGCCCACGACGACGCCGAGTTGAACAAGACGGACCAGCTGACCGACGGCTCGTACAACGACGGCAAGCCCGTCGACTGCCCGGGCGGCTGCTACCAGACCGGCAAGGAGTGGCCGTACGTGTGGACGAGGGACGTGTCGTACTCCGCCGACCTCGGACTCACCACCACCGACCCCGAACGGATGCGCAACACCCTGGACTTCAAGCTGAGCGAGCGGCGCGACGGCTCTGGGGACACGCAGATCATTCAGGACACCGGGACCGGTGGCAGCTACCCCAGCTCTACCGACCGGGTGGTGTGGGCGCTCGGCGCGAGCGAGATCATCAACTGGCTGCCGGACGGCAAGCGGCAGGCGTTTGCCGCCAAGTCGTACGAGGCGATACGCAACACCATCGAGCACGATCGCAAGGTCGTCTTCGATCAGGGGGACGGCCTCTACCTGGGCGAGCACTCCTTCTTGGACTGGCGCGAGCAGAGCTACGCGGACTGGACCATGGACGACGTGGCCACCATCGCCACCTCCCGTTCCCTGTCGACGAACGTGACGCACTGGGCTGCGATCGACGTGGCGTCCCGGCTCGCGGCGGATGCTGGCGACAAATCCGCCGCCGCCAGATACCGGGGCTGGGCGGATGACCTGATGCGGGCCATCCGCGAGAAGTTCTGGCTGCCGGAGAAGGGCCAGTTCTCCCAGATGCTCACCACGGAGAAGGACACCTCTGCGGTCAACCGTTATGACGCCCTGGGCACCTCGCTGGCCGTGCTCACCGGCATCGCCACGCCGGAGCAGGCGAAGGAGGCCATCGCGAACTACCCGCAGACCGTGTACGGACCGTCGGTGCTGTGGCCGCAGCAGCAGGGTGTGCCCTCGTACCACAACAACGCGGTGTGGCCGTTCGTGACCGCGTACATGATGCGGGCCGCCGCCCAGGCCGGCGACGATGGCGTGGCCACGCAACAGGCCCGCTCCCTGGTCCGGGGCGCGGCGTTGTACGGCACCAACAAGGAGAACATCAATATCCTCGACGGCAGCACCAGCACGGAGATCAACTCGGACCGTCAGCTGTGGAGCGTCGCGGGCATGATGTCGATGGTCCAGCAGAGCATCTTCGGCGTCGATGCCAGCGCGGACGGCCTGCACATCAAGCCGTTTCTGCCCGCGCGGCTGCGCGACAGCTACTTCCCCGGCGGTGAACGAGCGGTGCTGAGCGGGCTCGACTACCGGGGGCACAAGCTGAACGTCGAACTCGACATTCCGGCTGGCAAGACCACCGGGGGCGCCTACCGGGTGCAGTCGCTGGCCCTCGACGGGAAGACGATCCCGGCAGGTAGGCCCATCACCGAGAAGATGCTCGGTGATGGGGAGTCCTCCGTGGTCGTCAAGCTCACCGAACCCGCGCCCGGCGCGGGGCGGAAGGCGCCGCGGCCGGTGGACGTCTCCTCCAAGGAAGCGCTCTACGGGCCCACCACCCCGGAGGTCACGAAGGTCACTGCGAAAGACGGCCGTACGCGACTGTCCTTCGACATCGGCGACGAGAACCCTTCCCAGGTCGCCATGGACGTTCTGCGCGACAGCAAGGTCATCGCCGAGAACGTCCCGGTCACCACCGGCGCGCAGACGTGGACAGACAAGAGCTCCCGGCCGGGAGAGATCTCGCACTGCTACAGCGTCCGCCTCAGCTTCACCTCCAGCGGGAACACCTCCCAGCACGCCAAGCCCATGTGTTACTGGGGACCGGACGCGAAGCGGATCCAGAAGGTGACCGCCGGGGCCTTCGACGTGACCGGCGGCAAGCGGACCAGCGACGGCAACGGCGTGTACTACGAGGACTGGGGCACGGCACCAGGCGACAAGCTCGCCGCCCGCCTCACCGCGAAGGCTACCGGCGAGTACCTCTTGCAGGTCGACGCCGCCGTTGGCGGGCCGCTCAACACAGGTGTCTCCAGCGGCATGAAGATGCTGAGCGTCTACGACGACGCCACCGGCGACCTCGTCACTAAACAGGTCATCGCCATGCCCCGCACCGGCAGTTGGTCGACCGTACGCGGCTCCACTTTCGCCAAGACCAAGCTTGCCGAAGGCAGGACTTACCGCATCGAACTCGCCCAGGACCCGCTGGCGGTCAACATGAGCTACTTCCAGCACAACGCGTCCTACAAGGACACCCTCAGCGGGCCGGCCAACTACAGCAACGTCTACGCCATCCAAGCCTTGCTGAAGGAGTGAGGTTCCCCTTGCTCGGGAGGTGCTGATCAGCTGGTCAGAGCGGTTTGACGGGTTTGAGGTTCGTTAGCGGGTTGCGTCCCGGGCCATGTACATCGATGTGGACGCCGATGAGGCGTGGGAGCGGCTACGTGCCAGCCGCTGGAAGCCCCCGGGCGGGGCCGCCGGAACGGCTTCCCGCCGCAAGACCTACGCGGCGGCCCTGGAGCAGACCGAGCAGACGTTCCGCGCCGCCGCCGTCGTGGGTCCCGCCACGTGCCCTCTCCAGGTTTTCTACGGCCTGAGCCAGGCTGGCCGCGCCATCGCAGCCGCTGCAGTGACCCTCGCAGGCGAGGACTGGCGGCTCGTCACCCACGGGATCAAGGCCTCCGGGTTCGACAGGCCCTTCCCCGACATCGAGATCCGCACCGACCCGCCCGGCACCCACGGCAGCAGCGTTCTTGGGCCTTGCCTATCAGCCGCTCGTGCTGGGCGACTTCGACGTCGTGGTCATAGATGACCAGGTCGGAGGCATGGAGCACGACCCGGACCTGGCGGCCGATCAGCCGGGCCGGCTCCGAGTAGTGATTCGTGCGGACCCCGATCTGCGCGTATCGGTTCACCCGCAGCGAGAACAGCCGCCCTGTTTCGAAGTCCTCCAGCGGCAGCGGCTTCAACAGTGGCGCCTCGATGGTGAAGGACTCGCCGATCGTGCGCAGACGGGAGCGGATGCGGCGGCCGTCGTCCCCCTGGTCCCACCGGCTGACACACCAGGAAGCGATCGACGCGCGCCCGGCTCCACGACGAGGAAACCCGGAAGTTCATGGCTCTGGCGGATGAGGTCGCGCTCACCGCCTCGCCCCAGACCATCGCCTACGTGTCGATGATGCGGCACTGCATCCGCGGCAACTACGACTGGGAGTGCCTGAGCGGGCGCTACCCAGGATGGACCTGATCCCGGATAGCGCCCGGAAGACCTTTGGGGAGGAACGGCCCGGGTCCTGGTGGAGCGTTAGCTAGCGTCGGCCTGTGTGCAGCTGGGCACGGGCCTTGTTTGCCCCTGCTGCACCCGTCTCGCTCACGCCTGTTACGTGGCCGTCCGCGTCCAGTGTCGTTCAAGATGTCCCGCAGCTGATCGGGGGTCGTCCACCGCCTGTGCCATGGCGGACGCGACGGGCACGCGCTATATGCGCACCAAGCCGAGGTGCGCGTCGACACATCCCTCCGGCATCCGGCAACTGGACGCCCACTTCGACAGCCTGGGCTCCGGAAACACCTGCTTTGGGTCTATGGGTGTCTCGTTGTCCAGCCTGCATAACCGGTCGCGGAGGCCGTCGTGAATGGTGAGGCCGAGCGCTGGTGTGAAGCCTGCTTATCGGCGGGCCCTGAAGGGTTCCACGGCCCGTTGGTTCCACGCCGGTCGCCTCGCTGGGAGGCGAAAGTTGACTCTTCGTCTGACTTAAGAAGGATCTTGTCCTTATCTCCCTTTAAGCCCTGTTCAAGATCGTTACGTGCATGCCAGGGTCCTAACAGTGCCTCGGGCGCACCGTGATGGGACGAAGCGGTACGCCCGGGGCTTTCCATCGCGAACGGAAGAGAACTCATATATGAAGCGCGGGATGCGCACAGCCAGCGGCGTCATAGCCTCCGTCACCGTGAGCACGCTACTGATCGGCCTTGCCCCGGCAGCGTTCGCCGGTGACACCATGTCAGAGGCTGGCCGAGCGGCCGAGGTCATCGAACGCGCCACAGGCACCCAGGATCTGGCCACCGGCAGTCAGAGCGGCACCGGCAGCGCGGCGCAAGCTGTCATTGACGCCCCGGGCGGCGGCTCGGTCACCGTCACGGCCCCGAAGCAGTCCACCGGCAGGGTCGAAGCGACCAGCCCGGACGGCGCCACTCTGGGGCTGGGGCTTCCCGCCACCAACACGGTCCTGGGGCTCAAGAGCGAGGCCGGCACGGTCGTGTACCCCGATGCTGCCCCGGCCATCGACATCGCGGTCCAGCCCACCACCGATGGGGCGTCCCGCACCCTGGTCACGCTCAAGAGCTCCGCCGCCTCCACTGAGCAGCGCTTCGAGCTCGACCTGCCGGCCCGGACCGAGGCCATCGACAACGGCGACGGAGGGTATGGCCTGATCCGCCAGCCCGTCGGTGACGAGCCCACCGTGGTGGTCGGCACGATCGACGCACCGTGGGCCAAGGACGCAGCAGGCAAAGAGGTTCCCACCAAGTACAAGCTGGACGGCAGGACCCTCGTCCAGAGCATCGAAACCAACGACGACACGGCTTTCCCCGTCGTCGCAGACCCGAAGGTCAGCTTCGGCTGGGCCACCTACATCAAGTTCAGCAAAGCCGAAGTCAAGAAGCACGCTTCCAAGATGAAGTACGCCGCTTCTGGCGCGGCGCTGTGCGGATTCCTGAGCATCACGGGCATTGGGGTGGCATGTGCTGCCATCGCAGGAGGG
Source organism: Streptomyces sp. NPDC050658 (assembly GCF_044457025.1). NCBI lineage: Bacteria > Bacillati > Actinomycetota > Actinomycetes > Kitasatosporales > Streptomycetaceae > Streptomyces > Streptomyces sp. NPDC050658. The sequence goes on along the minus strand of NZ_JBITGM010000026.1, from coordinate 752 downwards.
GCTCTGGCACACCTCCAGGGAGTGTGGGCCTCCGCCAAGACCTATAACAAGTGCGTGGAGCTTAAGTTTTCCTACCTAGGCCAGTACTACGGGGCAAAGAACTACAAGTGCTGAAGCAGGAAACCAAAATGCATCGATTCCTTACCACAGAGCCGTCCAACCCCTGGACATCCAGCGCTCTGACCACCGCACTGCTCTACATGTGCATGCTGGTTGCGCGTCTGGTGTTCTCCGCACAGCTCTTCCAAACCGGAGACTTCCTCTTCATACCGCTGGCCTTCATTTCGGCGCTCGCTACGCGACTCCTCACTGCGCGAGGAAAGCGCAAGGTGTCCTGACCCTGCGTACATAGGCGCAGTGCCCGCCATGGCCAGACCATGGCGGGCACTGCGCTTCGGCACCATCGTCTCGTACGGGATCGAGGTCCCGCTGCCCGCCACTGGCACCTGGAACGCGCCCCCAGCTTTGGTTGTTCGCCGATCAGGCCTGGCAGGCACTACCAGCCCACCCTGGTCGCGCTCGCCGCCGCCCTCGGCATGGTCGCGCGGCCCGTCCTGCGGTGTTCAGCAAAGATCCGGCCGTTGACGCCACGGCCGTGGGTTCCGCCTTGGCGGTCGCGGTGAGTCTGCCGCTGGTGGCGTTGGGCGCGGTTGGGGTGTGGGGCTGGTCTGGTCCAGCAGTTGCCGCATGAGTTGTTCTGTCGCTGGCTCCATGGGAAGGTTGAGGGACCGGTTGACCTGGTCCAGGCGGGT
>NZ_JBITGM010000025.1:0-18207 GCF_044457025.1 Streptomyces sp. NPDC050658 | reverse complement strand
ATGGTGGCCCTGGTGCTCGCGGACGCGGTCGCGGAGAAGTTCGGCGGCGACAGCGTGCCCGAGACCCGGCGCAACGTGCGGTCGTACCTCGACAACCTGCAGATCCGGTGACCGGCCCGCGGATCGTTCTGGTCGGTCCCATGGGTGTCGGCAAGTCGACGGTGGGCGCGCTGCTCGCCGAGCGGCTCGGCACCGGCTACCGGGACACCGACGCCGACATCGTGGCCGGGCAGGGCCGGGAGATCGCGGACATCTTCGTCGACGAGGGTGAGCCGTACTTCCGTGAGCTCGAGCGGGCGGCCGTGCGTGCGGCGCTCGCCGAGCACGACGGGATCCTCGCCCTCGGCGGCGGCGCGATCCTCGACGAGTCGACCCGCGCGCTGCTCGCCGCGCATCCCGTCGTCTATCTCTCGATGGACGTGGAGGAAGCCGTCAAGCGCACCGGCCTGAACGTGGCGCGTCCGCTGCTCGCGGTCAATCCGCGCAAGCAGTGGCGCGAACTGATGGACGCACGCCGTCACTTGTACGCCGAAGTCGCCCGCGCCGTCGTCGCCACCGACGACCGCACCCCCGAAGAGGTCGCCCAGGCGGTCCTCGACGCACTGGAGTTGAAGGAAGCATGAGCGAGGCAGTGACCCGTATCCAGGTCGGCGGTACCGCGGGCACCGAGCCGTACGAGGTGCTCGTCGGCCGGCAGCTCCTCGGCGAGCTGCCCGGCCTGATCGGTGAGCAGGCCAAGCGCGTCGCGATCATCCACCCCGAGGCGCTCGCCGAGACCGGTGACGCGCTCCGCCAGGACCTGGCCGACCAGGGGTACGAGGTCGTCGCGATCCAGGTGCCGAACGCGGAGGAGGCCAAGACCGCCGAGGTCGCCGCGTACTGCTGGAAGGCGCTCGGCCAGTCCGGCTTCACCCGCAGCGACATCGTCATCGGTGTCGGCGGCGGTGCCACCACCGACGTGGCCGGATTCGTGGCCGCGACGTGGCTGCGCGGGGTGCGCTGGATCGCCGTACCGACGACGGTGCTCGGCATGGTGGACGCGGCGGTCGGCGGCAAGACGGGCATCAACACGGCCGAGGGCAAGAACCTGGTCGGGGCCTTCCATCCGCCGGCGGGCGTCCTGTGCGACCTGGCCGCGCTCGACTCGCTCCCGGTGAACGACTACGTGTCCGGGCTCGCGGAGATCATCAAGGCCGGATTCATCGCCGACCCGGCGATCCTCGAACTGATCGAGGCGGACCCGGAGGCGGCGCGCAGCCCCAAGGGCCCGCACACCGCCGAGCTGATCGAGCGGTCCATCAAGGTCAAGGCCGAGGTCGTCTCCGGCGACCTCAAGGAGTCGGGACTGCGGGAGATCCTCAACTACGGGCACACGCTCGCGCACGCCATCGAGAAGAACGAGCGGTACAAGTGGCGGCACGGTGCGGCCGTCTCCGTGGGCATGGCCTTCGCGGCTGAACTCGGCCGCCTGGCCGGGCGCCTGGACGACGCGACCGCCGACCGGCACCGCAGCGTCCTGGAGTCGGTCGGTCTTCCGCTGAGCTACCGCTACGACCAGTGGCCCAAGCTTCTGGAGACCATGAAGGTCGACAAGAAGTCCCGCGGTGACCTGCTGCGCTTCATCGTCCTGGACGGTCTCGGCAAGCCGACCGTCCTGGAGGGTCCCGACCCGGCGATGCTCCTTGCCGCGTACGGCGAAGTGGCCAACTAGCGGGCAAATCCGCCCAATAGCTGCCCACGAGAACAAGCCACGGGCACGATGCGGCTTCCCCGGCCGTTCACACAACGTCGGCCGGGGAAGGTACCGTTCGGTAACGGGTGGCCCCGGCCGCCGCCCGACCAGCGTCAGTCGCACGAGACGGAGTGGCACCGGATGCAGCACGCAGTGGGGTCTCCGCTGCCGCCGCCCCATCAGCCGGGGCACGGACCGGCCACCGGCTGGTCCCCGGCCGCACATCACCCGGGCGGTCCGCCGCCGGGTGCCGCGCCGGGCGGACCACCGGCACCGGGCTTCTCGGGAGCGCCGGGGACGGCCCCGCATCCGCACGCGCCGGCACCGCAGCACGCGGCACCGGGCGCCCCGCAGCACGGCGCGGTTCCTCAGCACAACCACGTCCCCGGCGCCCCGATCCCGCCGACCCCCGACACGACGGGGCACATCCAGCTCCCGCCCGGCGGCCCCGTCGCCATGCCGAGCCCGCCGCCGGGCACGGCCCAGGCGGACACCGGAGCGACCACGCTCGCCGTCCTCCTGATCGGCCCCGCGGGCGCGGGCAAGACGAGTGTGGCGAAATTCTGGGCGGAGCACCGCCGCGTCCCCACGGCGCACATCAGCCTGGACGACGTCCGCGAATGGGTCCGCTCGGGCTTCGCCGACCCCCAGTCGGGCTGGAACGACCACTCGGAGGCCCAGTACCGCCTGGCCCGCCGCACCTGTGGCTTCGCCGCGCGCAACTTCCTGGCCAACGGCATCTCCTGCATCCTCGACGACGCGGTCTTCCCCGACCGCCCGGTGGTCGGCCTCGGCGGCTGGAAACGCCACGTGGGCCCGGGCCTGCTCCCCGTCGTCCTCCTCCCGGGCCTGGAAATCGTCCTGGAACGCAACGCGGAGCGCAGCGGCAACCGCCGCCTGACGGACGAGGAAGTGGCCCGCATCCACGGCCGCATGGCGGGCTGGTACGGCTCGGGCCTCCCCATCATCGACAACTCCCAACTGGACGTCCCCGCCACGGCCCGAGTCCTGGACGACGTCCTGTCCCGCTCGATCGCGAGCCCGCCGAAGTGGTGAGGCGAACACCCGGTCACGGTTGGGACACCGCGCTCCCATAGGCGCTTCGCGGTCAGTGCGTACGGTTCTACGATCATGCCACCGGAATGAGCCGAGGGGGCATGACATGACGAATCCGTACGGCGAACCACCAGCGGTCCCCCGACCCGCCCCGAAGTGGGCCCGCAAGCGCTTTGTGCTCCCGGCCATCGCTCTCGCGCTGTTCCTGGGCATCGGCATGGGCGCGGCCGGCGGTGAATCGGACGGCGCGAAGAAGTCTCGGCCCACCGCGACCGTCACGGCCACCGCGACCGCGACCGCGACGTCGACGCCCGAGGCGGAGCCCGAGCCGGACGCGACCGTCACGGTGCGGTCGACGAAGACCGTCACGGTCACCGCGCCTCCCGAAGACGACGGCTCGGGGGACGGCGGCTCAGGGGACGACGGCTCGGGTGGCGGCTCCGTGTACTACGAGAACTGTGCGGAGGCCCGCGCGGCCGGTGCCGCCCCCGTTCGTCGCGGTGACCCCGGATACGGCAGTCACCTCGACCGTGACGGTGACGGGATCGGCTGCGACACCTGATCGATGCCGCCCGGTCGGACGCGCTGACCGGGCAGGGCGACAGCCGGGCTCATACGCTCGTCGTATGTCAGAGGTGTACGCGGCCCGCCGTGAGCGGTTGAGGGAGCGTTGTGCCGCGGGTGGCAGCGCTTCCGCGTTGGTTTCCCGGCCTGCCAACGTGCGGTATCTCGCGGGGGCGGCGCCCCAGGGAGCCGTGTTGTTGCTGGGCCGGGACGAGGATCTGCTCGTGTGCGGGCGGCCGCCCGGCGAGGAGCAGGGGCAGGGCAACGGGCAGGGGGAGGGGCGGCCCGATGAAGGGCTGCGGGTGCAGGTGCTTGATGGGGGTGGGGGTGATCCCGCCGTGGCCGGGGCCGATGTCGCCGCCGCGCAGGGGGTCGAGACGCTCGCCGTCGAAGAGCATCATCTGACCGTCGCCCGGCATCGTGCGCTCGGGTCCGTCGCGCCCCGGCTGCGGCTCGCCGATCTGGGGGGAGCGGTCGAGCAGTTGCGGCTCGTCAAGGACGAGGAGGAGATCTCCTGTCTGCGGATCGCCTCCGAGATCGTCGACCAGGCCCTCGGGGAGCTGCTCGAGTCGATTCTCGTGGGGCGTACCGAGCGGCATCTCGCGTTGGAGCTGGAGCGTCGGCTCATTGATCACGGGGCGGACGGGGCCGCGTTTCCGACGTCCGTCGGTACCGGTCCCAATTCCGGGCGCGGCGGGCACCGGCCCTCCGACCGGCGCGTCGAGGAGGGTGACTTCCTCTCCGTCTGCCTGGGGGCCAGCTATCGCGGGTATCGGTGCGAGATCGGGCGTACGTTCGTGATCGGGACGTCGCCTGCAGACTGGCAGATCGAGCTGTACGACCTCGTCTTCGCCGCTCAGCGCGCCGGCAGGGAAGCACTGGAACCCGGCGCCGCCTACCGTGACATCGACCGCGCGGCACGTCACGTACTGGACTCCGCGGGGTATGCGGACGGCCTTGCTCCACTGATGGGACACGGGGTGGGGCTCGAAATCGACGAGGACCCGCAGTTGGCGCCCGCGGCCATGGGTAAACTGGACGTCTGCGTGCCGGTCACCGTCGAACCGGGGGTTCACCTCCCGGGACGGGGTGGTGTCCGGATCGATGACACGCTCGTCGTGCGCCCCGAGGCGGACGGCGGACCCGAGCTACTCACCATTACGACCAAGGAGCTGCTCGCGCTCTAGCTTTTCCGAGCTACGCGCGTGCGCCGGGGTCGTCCACGTCAGTCCAGGAGATTCCGCAACCGTGGCTTCCACGAACGACCTCAAGAACGGCCTGGTGCTCAAGCTCGACGGGGGCCAGCTCTGGTCCGTCGTCGAGTTCCAGCACGTCAAGCCCGGCAAGGGCCCCGCCTTTGTGCGCACCAAGCTCAAGAACGTGCTGTCCGGCAAGGTCGTCGACAAGACCTTCAACGCCGGCGTCAAGGTCGAAACGGCCACGATCGACAAGCGCGACATGCAGTTCTCGTACATGGACGGCGACTACTTCGTCTTCATGGACATGGAGACCTACGACCAGCTGCACATCGACAAGAAGGCCGTCGGCGACGCCGCGAACTTCCTGATCGAGGGCTTCGAGGCCACCGTCGCGCAGCACGAGGGCGAGGTCCTCTTCGTCGAGCTGCCGGCCGCCGTCGAGCTCACCATCAAGGAGACCGAGCCCGGCGTCCAGGGCGACCGCTCCACCGGTGGCACCAAGCCCGCCATCCTGGAGACCGGCCACCAGATCAACGTGCCGCTCTTCATCACCACCGGCGAGAAGATCAAGGTCGACACCCGTGACAGCGGCTACCTCGGCCGGGTGAACAGCTAACCGTGGCTGCTCGTAACACGGCCCGCAAGCGCGCCTTCCAGATCCTCTTCGAGGCCGATCAGCGGGGCGCCGACGTCGTGACCGTCCTCGCGGACTGGGTGCGCCACTCGCGGTCCGACACCCGGCAGCCGCCGGTGAGCGAGTTCACCATGGAGCTGGTCGAGGGGTACGCGAAGCACGCGCGCCACATCGACGACCTGATCTCGCAGTACGCCGTCGGATGGACCCTGGACCGGATGCCGGTCGTCGACCGCAACATCCTGCGCCTCGGCGCCTACGAGCTGATCTGGGTCGACGGGACGCCCGACGCGGTCGTCCTGGACGAGGCCGTCCAGCTCGCCAAGGAGTTCTCGACGGACGATTCGCCGTCCTTCGTCAACGGCCTTCTCGGCCGATTCAAGGACCTGAAGCCGGGGCTGCGACGCGAAGAGTCGTGACCCCAGCTCCAAGGCCGTACAGAGGGCCCGCAGCCACGTGCTGCGGGCCCTCTGGCGTATCAGCGGCCCCCACGGGGCCGGGAGAGGGCCCGCAGGCCCTCTCAGGGGCGCAGAAAGCCGCCGGGGTGGCCGGAACCCATCGGTTCCGGCCACCCCGGCGGCACGTTTCTGCTGAGCTTTCCCGGTCGGATCAGACGTCGTCGTGGGCGACCGCGCGACGCGCGTCCGCGTCCAGGACGCCCCAGCTGATCAGCTGCTCGGTGAGGACCGAGGGCGACTGGTCGTAGATGACGGCGAGGGTGCGCAGGTCGTCCTGGCGGATCGAGAGCACCTTGCCGTTGTAGTCACCGCGCTGCGACTGGATCGTGGCCGCGTACCGCTGGAGGGGGCCCGCCTTCTCGGCCGGCACGTGCGCGAGGCGCTCCAGGTCGAGGACGAGCTTCGGCGGCGGCTCGGCCGCGCCGCCCGGAGCGGTACCGGGAAGGAGCTCCTGGACCGGGACTCCGTAGAAGTCCGCCAGCTCGGCGAGGCGCTGTACGGTCACGGCACGGTCGCCGCGCTCGTACGACCCGACCACTACCGCCTTCCAGCGACCCTGGGACTTCTCCTCGACGCCGTGGAGGGAAAGGCCCTGCTGGGTGCGGATGGCGCGGAGCTTGGCCCCGAGCTGTTTGGCGTATTCGCTGGACATAAAGCTCCCCGGACGCTGGGACAACGTGCGGCTCCGCCGCGCTGCTGGTAACTCACTGTGAGGTTACGCAGCGTTACTTGGCTGCGTCAAGCCGAATGGTCCGTACCGACCCTTCCGAGGGGGGTCGTGACCGGCGGTGTTGTCACTGCTGCTACCGTGGATGGCGCAAATCCGACGTCCTTTAAGGTCCGTCCCGTGAGGCGGAGAAGGAGGTCCGTTTCATATGGACACGCACGACACGAACGAACCCGATGTCGCCCGGCCCGTGCTCGAAGGCCCGGACATCGCACGGGTGTTGACCCGTATCGCCCACGAGATCGTCGAACGCGCCAAGGGCGCCGACGACGTGGTCCTGCTCGGCATCCCGACCCGGGGCGTCTTCCTCGCCCGGCGCCTCGCCGAGAAGCTCGAAGAGATCACCGGACGGACGATCCCGGTTGGCTCACTCGACATCACGATGTACCGCGACGATCTGCGCATGCACCCGCCGCGCGCCCTCGCCCGCACCGAGATCCCCGGTGACGGCATCGACGGCCGCCTGGTCGTCCTCGTCGACGACGTGCTCTTCTCCGGCCGCACCATCCGCGCCGCCCTCGACGGCCTGAACGACATCGGCCGCCCGCGCGCGGTGCAGCTCGCCGTCCTCGTCGACCGGGGCCACCGGGAACTCCCGATCCGCGCCGACTACGTAGGCAAGAACCTCCCCACGTCGCTGCGGGAGACGGTCAAGGTCCAGCTCGCCGAGGAGGACGGCCGCGACGCCGTGCTGCTCGGTGCCAAGCCCGCCACCGCCTAAGACCGGCCTCCCCGCGGGCTCCGGGGCACACCCCTGCGCGCCCGCGTGCCCGCACACCTCCTCATCACGGAGTACACCCAGATGATGCGACACCTCATCTCGGCCGCCGACCTCACCCGCGACGACGCCGTTCTGATCCTCGACACCGCCGAGGAGATGGCCCGGGTCGCCGACCGGCCGATCAAGAAGCTGCCCGCCCTGCGCGGCCGTACGATCTGCAACCTCTTCTTCGAGGACTCGACCCGCACCCGGATCTCCTTCGAGGCCGCCGAGAAGCGCCTCTCCGCGGACGTCATCAACTTCGCCGCCAAGGGATCCAGCGTCTCCAAGGGCGAATCCCTGAAGGACACCGCCCAGACCCTGGAGGCGATGGGCGTCGACGCCGTCGTCATCCGGCACAGCGCGTCCGGCGCCCCCTACCGGCTCGCGACCTCCGGCTGGATCGACGCCCCCGTGATCAACGCGGGCGACGGCACCCACCAGCACCCCACGCAGGCCCTGCTCGACGCCTTCACCATGCGCCGCCGCCTCGTCGGCAAGGACGCGGGCCTGGGCAAGGACCTCAGCGGCAAGCGTGTCACCCTCGTCGGCGACGTCCTGCACAGCCGCGTCGCGCGCTCCAACGTCGACCTGCTGCACACGCTGGGCGCCGAGGTCACCCTGGTGGCCCCGCCCACGCTCGTCCCGGTCGGCGTCGACAGCTGGCCGTGCGACGTCTCGTACGACCTGGACCGGGTCCTCCCGAAGTCCGACGCGGTGATGATGCTGCGCGTGCAGCGCGAGCGCATGAACGCCGCGTTCTTCCCCACCGAGCGCGAGTACTCCCGGCGCTACGGCCTGGACGGCGAGCGCATGGCGAAGATGCCCGGGCACGCCATCGTGATGCACCCCGGCCCGATGGTCCGCGGCATGGAGATCACCGCCGAGGTCGCCGACTCCGAGCGCTGCACGGTCATCGAGCAGGTCGCCAACGGCGTCCACACCCGGATGGCCGTCCTTTATCTGCTCCTGGGCGGGAATGAACCCGCCGTCACCCACACCCGCCCCACCGCTTCCGAGGAGAAGTAAGACGATGAGCAAGACCCTGATCCGTGGTGCGCAGGTGCTCGGCGGCGAGCCCCAGGACGTTCTCATCGACGGCGAGACCATCGTCGAGGTCGGCACCGGCATCGACGCGGGCGACGCGACCGTCGTCGAGGCCGACGGCAAGATCCTGCTGCCCGGCCTCGTCGACCTCCACACCCACCTGCGCGAGCCCGGCCGCGAGGACTCCGAGACGGTCCTGACCGGCACGCGCGCCGCCGCCTCCGGTGGCTACACCGCCGTGTTCGCCATGGCCAACACCTTCCCGGTCGCCGACACCGCCGGCGTCGTCGAGCAGGTCTACCGCCTCGGCAAGGAGTCCGGCTACGCGGACGTACAGCCGATCGGCGCCGTCACCGTCGGCCTGGAGGGCAAGAAGCTCGCCGAGCTGGGCGCCATGCACGAGTCCGCCGCCGGCGTCACCGTCTTCTCCGACGACGGCAAGTGCGTCGACGACGCCGTGATCATGCGCCGCGCCCTGGAGTACGTGAAGGCCTTCGGCGGCGTCGTCGCCCAGCACGCCCAGGAGCCCCGCCTCACCGAGGGCGCCCAGATGAACGAGGGCGTCGTCTCCGCCGAGCTGGGCCTCGGCGGCTGGCCCGCCGTCGCCGAGGAGTCGATCATCGCCCGTGACGTGCTGCTCGCCGAGCACGTCGGCTCGCGGGTGCACATCTGCCACCTGTCGACCGCCGGTTCGGTGGAGATCGTGCGCTGGGCCAAGTCGCGCGGCATCGACGTGACCGCCGAGGTCACCCCGCACCACCTCCTCCTCACCGACGAGATGGTCCGCTCGTACAACCCGGTCTACAAGGTCAACCCGCCGCTGCGCACCGAGCGCGACGTGATGGCGCTGCGCGAGGCCCTCGCCGACGGCACCATCGACATCGTCGCCACCGACCACGCCCCGCACCCGCACGAGGACAAGGACTGCGAGTGGGCCGCGGCCGCCATGGGCATGGTGGGCCTGGAGACCGCGCTCTCCGTCGTCCAGCAGACGATGGTCGAGACGGGTCTGCTCACCTGGGCCGCGGTCGCCGACCGGATGTCCGTCAAGCCCGCCGAGATCGGCGCGGCCAAGGGCCACGGCCGCCCCGTCTCGGCAGGCGAGCCCGCGAACCTCACGCTGGTCGATCCGGCATACCGTGGTGTCGTGGACCCCGCGGGCTTCGCCTCGCGCAGCGGCAACACCCCCTACGAGGGTCGTGAGCTGCCGGGCCGCGTGACGCACACGTGGCTGCGGGGCCGCGCCACGCTCGTCGACGGGAAGCTCGCGTGACACCTCTTCTGCAACTGGCCGCCGAGAAGGAATCGGCGGACGTGACCGACTGGGCCGCCCGCATCGGCTGGGTCGTCGGGCTTCTGCTCTTCATCGCGCTCGTCTACTGGCTGATGCGCGAGGGATGGAAGTGGCGCGGCACGCTCCAGGGCGACCTGCCCGAGCTGCCCAGCGCGCCCAGCGAGCCGGGCCCGGCCAGACTTGAGCTGACCGGTCGCTACCACGGCTCGACCACGGCCGGGCAGTGGCTCGACCGGATCGTGGCGCGCGGCCTTGGCACCCGCAGCCGCGTGGAGCTGACGCTGACGGACGCGGGACTCGACGTCGTACGCCCCGGCGCGACCGACTTCTTCGTCCCGGCTGCACAGCTGCGCGAGGCCCGCCTCGACAAGGGCATCGCCGGAAAGGTCCTCGCGGAGGGCGGTCTGCTGATCGTCACGTGGGAGCACGGCGAGAAGCAGATCGACTCCGGCTTCCGCTCGGACCACGCCGCCGAGCAGGCCGAGTGGGTCGAAGCCATCAACAACATGATCAACACCAGCACGACGGAAGGCACCGCACGATGACGACCTCCACCAGGGGAGCCACCAAGACTCCCGCCGTACTCGTCCTGGAGGACGGCCGCATCTTCCGCGGCCGTGCCTACGGGGCCGTGGGGGAGACCTTCGGTGAAGCGGTGTTCTCCACCGGCATGACCGGCTATCAGGAGACCCTGACCGACCCGTCGTACGACCGGCAGATCGTGGTCGCCACCGCCCCGCAGATCGGCAACACGGGCTGGAACGACGAGGACGACGAGTCGAGCCGCATCTGGGTCTCGGGCTACGTCGTGCGCGACCCCGCCCGCATCCCCTCCAACTGGCGTGCCAAGCGCTCGCTCGACGAGGAGCTGGTGAAGCAGGGCGTCGTCGGCATCTCCGGCATCGACACCCGCGCCCTCACCCGCCACCTGCGCGAGCGCGGCTCGATGCGCTCCGGCGTCTTCTCCGGCACGTCGCTCGCGACCGACGACGAGCTGGTCGCCCGCGTCCAGGCGCAGCCTCCGATGAAGGGCGCGAGCCTGTACGAGGAGGTCGCCACCAAGGAGGCGTACGTCGTCCCGGCGATCGGCACCAAGCGGTTCACCGTCGCCGCGATCGACCTCGGCATCAAGGGCATGACCCCGCACCGCATGGCCGAGCGCGGCATCGAGGTGCACGTGCTCCCGGCCACGGCGACCGAGGAGGACGTGTACGCGGTCGCCCCCGACGGCGTGTTCTTCTCCAACGGCCCGGGCGACCCGGCCACCGCCGAAGGCCCGGTCGCGCTGATGACCGCCGTCCTCAAGCGCAAGACGCCGCTGTTCGGCATCTGCTTCGGCAACCAGATCCTCGGCCGCGCGCTCGGCTTCGGCACGTACAAGCTGAAGTACGGCCACCGCGGCATCAACCAGCCGGTGCAGGACCGCACCACCGGCAAGGTCGAGGTCACCGCGCACAACCACGGCTTCGCCGTGGACGCGCCGCTCGACAAGGTCAGCGAGACGCCCTTCGGCCGTGCCGAGGTCTCCCACGTCTGCCTGAACGACCAGGTCGTCGAAGGCCTCCAGCTGCTCGACCAGCCGGCCTTCTCCGTCCAGTACCACCCCGAAGCTGCTGCCGGCCCGCACGACGCCGCGTACCTCTTCGACCGTTTCGTCACCCTGTTGGAGGGCCAGCGTGCCTAAGCGCACCGATATCCAGTCCGTCCTGGTCATCGGCTCCGGCCCGATCGTCATCGGCCAGGCAGCGGAGTTCGACTACTCCGGCACCCAGGCGTGCCGCGTCCTCAAGGCCGAGGGCCTGCGCGTCATCCTCGTCAACTCCAACCCGGCGACGATCATGACCGACCCGGAGATCGCCGACGCCACGTACGTCGAGCCGATCACCCCGGAGTTCGTCGAGAAGATCATCGCCAAGGAGCGCCCCGACGCGCTCCTGCCGACCCTCGGCGGCCAGACCGCGCTCAACACCGCGATCTCCATGCACGAGCAGGGCGTCCTGGAGGAGTACGGCGTCGAGCTCATCGGAGCCAACGTCGAGGCGATCAACAAGGGCGAGGACCGCGACCTCTTCAAGGGCGTCGTCGAAGAGGTCAACAAGAAGATCGGGCACGGCGAGTCCGCCCGCTCGTACATCTGCCACTCCATGGACGACGTCCTCAAGGGCGTCGACGAGCTCGGCGGCTACCCCGTGGTCGTCCGCCCGTCCTTCACCATGGGCGGCGCTGGATCCGGCTTCGCGCACAACGAGGACGAGCTGCGCCGCATCGCCGGTCAGGGCCTCACGCTCTCGCCGACCACCGAGGTGCTCCTGGAGGAGTCCATCCTCGGCTGGAAGGAGTACGAGCTGGAGCTGATGCGCGACAAGCACGACAACGTCGTGGTCGTCTGCTCCATCGAGAACTTCGACCCGATGGGCGTGCACACCGGTGACTCGATCACCGTCGCCCCGGCGATGACGCTCACCGACCGTGAGTACCAGATCCTGCGGGACGTCGGCATCGCGATCATCCGCGAGGTCGGCGTCGACACCGGCGGCTGCAACATCCAGTTCGCGGTGAACCCCGAGGACGGTCGCGTGATCGTCATCGAGATGAACCCCCGCGTCTCGCGGTCCTCGGCGCTCGCGTCCAAGGCCACCGGCTTCCCGATCGCGAAGATCGCCGCCAAGCTGGCCGTCGGCTACACGCTGGACGAGATCCCGAACGACATCACCGAGAAGACCCCGGCCTCCTTCGAGCCGACGCTCGACTACGTGGTGGTCAAGGCCCCGCGTTTCGCCTTCGAGAAGTTCCCGCTGGCGGACTCGACCCTGACGACCACCATGAAGTCGGTCGGCGAGGCCATGGCCATCGGCCGCAACTTCACCGAGGCGCTGCAGAAGGCGCTGCGCTCGCTGGAGAAGAAGGGCTCGCAGTTCACCTTCGTGGGCGAGCCCGGCGACAAGGCGCAGCTTCTTGAAGAAGCGGTGCGTCCGACCGACGGCCGCATCAACTCCGTCATGCAGGCCATCCGCGCGGGCGCGACCCCGCAGGAGGTCTTCGACGCCACGAAGATCGACCCCTGGTTCGTCGACCAGCTCTTCCTGATCAAGGAGACCGCGGACGAGCTGGCCGCCGTGGAGCGCCTGGACGCCGACCTGCTGGCCGAGGCCAAGCGGCACGGCTTCTCGGACCACCAGATCGCCGAGATCCGCGGCCTGCGCGAGGACGTCGTCCGCGAGGTGCGGCACGCCCTCGGCGTGCGCCCGGTCTACAAGACCGTCGACACCTGCGCCGCCGAGTTCGCCGCCAAGACGCCGTACTTCTACTCGTCGTACGACGAGGAGAACGAGGTCGCCAAGCGCGAGAAGCCCGCCGTGATCATCCTGGGCTCGGGCCCCAACCGCATCGGCCAGGGCATCGAGTTCGACTACTCCTGCGTCCACGCCTCCTTCGCGCTGAGCGACGCGGGCTACGAGACCGTGATGGTCAACTGCAACCCGGAGACCGTCTCCACGGACTACGACACCTCCGACCGGCTCTACTTCGAGCCGCTCACGCTCGAGGACGTCCTGGAGATCGTCAACGCCGAGGCGCAGGCCGGGCCGATCGCGGGCGTCATCGTCCAGCTCGGCGGTCAGACCCCGCTGGGCCTCTCGCAGGCGCTCAAGGACAACGGCGTACCGGTCGTCGGCACCTCGCCCGAGGCCATCCACGCAGCCGAGGACCGCGGCGCCTTCGGCCGCGTGCTCGCCGAGGCCGGACTGCCCGCGCCGAAGCACGGCACCGCGACGACGTTCGCGGAGGCGAAGGCCATCGCCGACGAGATCGGCTACCCGGTCCTGGTCCGTCCTTCGTACGTGCTCGGCGGCCGCGGCATGGAGATCGTCTACGACGAGACCCGCCTCTCCGCGTACATCGAGGAGTCGACCGAGATCAGCCCCTCGCGGCCGGTCCTCGTCGACCGCTTCCTCGACGACGCCATCGAGATCGACGTGGACGCACTCTACGACGGCACCGAGCTCTACCTCGGCGGCGTCATGGAGCACATCGAGGAGGCCGGCATCCACTCCGGCGACTCGGCGTGCGCGCTGCCCCCGATCACGCTCGGCGGCTTCGACATCAAGCGGCTGCGCGCCTCCACGGAGGGCATCGCCAAGGGCGTCGGCGTGCGCGGCCTGATCAACATCCAGTTCGCGATGGCCGGCGACATCCTGTACGTCCTGGAGGCCAACCCGCGTGCCTCGCGCACCGTCCCCTTCACCTCGAAGGCGACCGCGGTGCCGCTGGCCAAGGCCGCCGCGCGCATCTCGCTCGGCGCGACCATCGCCGAGCTGCGCGCCGAGGGCATGCTGCCGTCGGTCGGTGACGGCGGCACGCTGCCGATGGACGCGCCGATCTCGGTGAAGGAAGCCGTCATGCCGTGGAGCCGCTTCCGCGACATCCACGGGCGCGGCGTCGACACCGTGCTGGGCCCGGAGATGCGCTCCACCGGTGAAGTCATGGGCATCGACTCGGTGTTCGGCACCGCGTACGCCAAGTCGCAGGCGGGCGCGTACGGTCCGCTGCCGACGAAGGGCCGCGCCTTCATCTCCGTAGCCAACCGCGACAAGCGCTCGATGATCTTCCCGGCACGCGAACTGGTCGCGCACGGCTTCGAGTTGATGGCGACGTCCGGCACGGCCGAGGTGCTCAAGCGCAACGGCATCAACGCCACCGTCGTACGCAAGCAGTCCGAGGGCGAGGGCCCGAACGGCGAGAAGACGATCGTCCAGCTGATCCACGACGGCGCGGTCGACCTCATCGTCAACACCCCGTACGGCACCGGTGGCCGCCTCGACGGCTACGACATCCGTACGGCGGCCGTGTCCCGCTCCGTGCCGTGCCTCACGACGGTCCAGGCGCTTGCCGCGGCGGTCCAGGGCATCGACGCGCTGGGTCGCGGCGACGTGGGCGTCCGTTCGCTCCAGGAACACGCGGAGCATCTGACCGCGGCCCGCGACTAGCTGCCTACTGGGGGACACCGATCCGGTGTCCCCCTTCTGGTGAGGACACGTACATGTACAAGCTTTTCTTCAACCTCGTCTTCAAGCGCATGGACCCGGAGCAGGCCCACTACCTGGCCTTCCGCTGGATCCGGCTCGCGGCCCGCGTCCCCGTGCTCCGCACGTTCGTCGCGGCCGTCCTCGCGCCGCGCCACAAGGAGCTGCGCACCGAGGCCCTCGGGCTGCGGATGCACGGTCCCTTCGGGCTCGCCGCGGGCTTCGACAAGAACGCCGTCGCGATCGACGGCATGTCGATGCTGGGCTTCGACCACATCGAGATCGGCACGGTCACGGGGGAGCCGCAGCCCGGCAACCCCAAGAAGCGGCTGTTCCGCCTCGTCGCGGACCGGGCGCTGATCAACCGCATGGGCTTCAACAACGAGGGCTCGGCGGCCGTGGCCGAGCGCCTGGGCGCCCGCAAGGCCGTCTTCAAGGCGGTCGTGGGCGTGAACATCGGCAAGACCAAGGTCGTGCCGGAGGAGGAGGCCGCGGCCGACTACGTGAAGTCGACCGAGCGGCTCGCCCGGCACGCCGACTACCTCGTGGTCAACGTCTCGTCCCCGAACACCCCCGGCCTGCGCAACCTCCAGGCCACCGAGTCGCTGCGGCCGCTCCTGACCGCCGTGCGCGAGGCCGCCGACCGCAGCGTCGAGGGCCGTCGCGTCCCGCTGCTCGTCAAGATCGCGCCGGACCTCGCCGACGAGGACGTCGACGCGGTCGCCGATCTCGCCGTGGAGCTCGGCCTGGACGGCATCATCGCCACGAACACCACCATCGCGCGCGAGAGCCTCGGTCTGAAATCCGAACCCTCCCTCTACGGAGAGACCGGCGGCCTGTCGGGGGCGCCCCTGAAGGAGCGCTCCCTGGAGGTCCTGCGCCGTCTCTACGCGCGCGTGGGCGACCGGATCACGCTCGTGGGCGTCGGCGGCATCGAGAACGCCGAGGACGCCTGGCAGCGCATCCTCGCGGGCGCCACCCTGGTGCAGGGCTACAGCGCCTTCATCTACGAAGGGCCCTTCTGGGGCCGCGCGATCCACAAGGGCCTCGCGGCACGCCTGCGTACGAGCCCGTACGCCACTCTCGCCGAGGCCGTCGGCGCCGACGTAAGGAAGCCCGCATGACTGCACTCGAACCCTTCGGCACGCGCCTGCGCCGCGCCATGGACGAGCGCGGACCGCTGTGCGTCGGCATCGACCCGCACGCGTCCCTGCTGTCCGCCTGGGGCCTGAGCGACGACATCGCGGGCCTTGAGCGGTTCACGCGGACCGTGGTGGAGGCGCTCGCCGGTTCGGTGGCCGTCTTCAAGCCGCAGAGCGCCTTCTTCGAGCGCTTCGGGTCGCGCGGTGTCGCCGTACTGGAGAAGGCGGTCCAGGAGCTGCGCGCGGCCGGTGCCCTGGTCGTGATGGACGCCAAGCGCGGCGACATCGGCTCGACCATGGCCGCGTACGCCGAGAGCTTCCTGCACAAGGACTCGCCGCTGTTCAGCGACGCGCTCACGGTCTCGCCCTACCTCGGCTACGGCTCGCTGAAGCCGGCCGTGGAGCTGGCCCGCGAGAACGGCACCGGGCTCTTCGTGCTCGCCCTCACCTCGAACCCCGAGGGCGCCGAGGTGCAGCACGCGGTGCGCGAGGACGGCCGGACGGTCGGCGCGACCATGCTGGGGCACCTGGCGGACGACAACGCCGGTGCGACGCCCCTGGGGTCCTTCGGCGCCGTCGTCGGGGCGACGCTGGGCGACCTGTCCTCGTACGACCTGGACATCAACGGTCCGCTCCTCGCCCCCGGCATCGGCGCGCAGGGCGCCACCCCGGCGGATCTGCCGGGCGTCTTCGGGGCGGCCGTGCGCAATGTCGTGCCGAGCGTCAGCCGGGGCGTCCTGCGGCACGGTCCGGACGCGACGGGGCTGCGGGACGCGGCCGCCCGGTTCGCGGACGAGACCCGCGCGGCCGTCGACGCCGCCTGATCGCGCTCTCAGCCCGATTTCCCCGACCCGACTCCGCCTCGGGTCCGTCCCCGGCCCTGCCCCGGTTCCGTGCTTCGGAGCCGGGGCGGAGCCTTTTTCGCGTCTTCGGAGGGCGCGCTCGGGCGGGTGCTTATGTTTCCTTGACGGCTCACCAGGCCAAATCCGGGGCGAAATGCCCTATATGTACGGCTCGACAGAGGCTGACCAGGACTTTTCGTCTGTTCTCGCTGACTCCAGCGGCCATGGCCGCTAGTCTCCGACGAGAGCGAACGGGCAAACGCGTTGCACGTTGCTCACCAGGTGTGGGGCGACTAGGTTCCTCACCGGTCCGTATCCGACAGTTCGACATCCGAGGTGACGTAGGCGTGGCTCTTCCGCCCCTTACCCCTGAACAGCGCGCAGCCGCGCTCGAAAAGGCCGCCGCGGCTCGCCGGGAGCGGGCCGAGGTCAAGAATCGACTCAAGCACTCCGGCGCCTCTCTTCACGAGGTCATCAAGCAGGGTCAGGAGAACGATGTCATCGGCAAGATGAAGGTCTCCGCCCTCCTGGAGTCCCTGCCGGGCGTGGGCAAGGTCCGCGCCAAGCAGATCATGGAGCGTCTTGGCATTTCCGAGAGTCGCCGCGTGCGCGGTCTCGGCTCGAACCAGATCGCATCCTTGGAGCGTGAGTTCGGCGGCGCCGCCGGCTGATGTTCTCAGGCACTCCTGGGAACCTGGATAATCGCTGCATGGCTGCAACATCCCGGGGGACGACCCCCGTACCCCCGGACGTACGTCCGCGGCTGACCGTGCTCTCCGGCCCCTCCGGGGTCGGCAAGAGCACGGTCGTCGCTCATATGCGGAAAGAACACCCGGAGGTCTGGCTCTCGGTCTCGGCCACGACCCGGAAGCCGCGCCCCGGTGAGAAGCACGGCGTCCAGTACTTCTTCGTCTCCGACGAAGAGATGGACAAGCTGATCGCCAATGGCGAGCTGCTCGAATGGGCCGAATTCGCGGGCAACCGCTACGGCACGCCGCGGGCCGCCGTCATCGAGCGCCTGGAGGCGGGCGAGCCGGTCCTCCTGGAGATCGATCTCCAGGGCGCGCGCCTGGTGCGCGAGTCGATGCCCGAGGCGCAGCTGGTCTTCCTCGCCCCGCCGAGCTGGGAGGAGCTGGTCCGCCGGCTCACCGGCCGCGGGACCGAGGCGCCCGAGGTGATCGAGCGCAGGCTCGAGGCCGCGAAGGTCGAACTCGCCGCAGAAGAAGAGTTCGATACGACCCTGGTCAATACCTCCGTCGAGGACGTGGCGCGTGAGCTGCTAGCCTTGATGAACGTGGTTTGATCTTCGCCACAGTTTAGTCTTCACAGTTTTCACAGTTTGATCTTCATTCCCCATCGGAAGGCAGAGCGTGTCCTCTTCCATCACCGCGCCCGAGGGCATCATCAACCCGCCGATTGATGAGCTGCTCGAAGCTACCGACTCGAAGTACAGCCTCGTGATCTACGCCGCCAAGCGCGCGCGCCAGATCAACGCGTACTACTCGCAGCTCGGTGAGGGCCTGCTGGAGTACGTCGGCCCCCTGGTGGACACGCACGTCCACGAGAAGCCGCTCTCGATCGCGCTCCGCGAGATCAACGCGGGCCTGCTGACATCCGAGGCCATCGAGGGCCCGGCTCAGCTTGTTCTTTAAGGTCTGAGTCGGTTTCGTTCGATGATGCTCTCGGGCCGTTTCGCGGTCTTGCCCACGTCATAGCGGGTGGCGGGCCGCC
>NZ_JBITGM010000024.1:0-19986 GCF_044457025.1 Streptomyces sp. NPDC050658 | reverse complement strand
CAGCCCCCACACCAACGATGCGCTCAACCGCTTCCAAACACGCATCACCCAAGGCCTCTACACCACCAATCCCCTCACTGTCTAAACGCCCACGGGAGAAGTCCCATTGCTGTGTCATCTGATCGTCCCCGTGACGACACCCACTTCCGCCATGTGACAGGTGGTACAAGTGATGCGGCGAGCTGCCCGTGGTCCCGTGGACACTCCCATGCCGACTATCCGGTGCAGGGTGTCCGGGCGGATTTGTGTGTGATGGGCACAGAGGGCCGCCCCGCAGCGGCGGCATAAGGCGACAGCAGTCGTTGTCGCTCGGGCTTGGGTGTGGCAGTCGTAACAGATCATCGCTCAAGTCCGTTCTGTTCGGGTGTCTTCTGGGCGCTGTCGGGTGCGGCGACGAGGCGGCCGGGCCGGTCTAGTTGCGCGGCCAGGGCGTCGGGGCCAGGAGAGGGAGGATGCTGCGCGACGGCTAACCACGGGTCAGGACCGTGGAGAGGACGTCGGGCAGTGCGTACCAGTCCGACGACACGATGCTGGCATCGCTGCACGCCAGCAGGGCGACGCGGTCTTGCGCCTGGGCAGGGGGCGGCTTCACGGAGTCGATGCGCGGGGGCACGTCGTGAGGGTCGGTCATGACGACCAGATAGTTCCGCTCGGCGTACCACTTGGTGTCGATGGTGTCGCTCGCGTACGTGGACGCGTTGCCGTCGAACACCACGAACCAGGGCCGGATCGTCGCATCCTTGTAGCGTTCGCGTGGGTCGCCCGGCTCGGCGCCGAGCACCGCGGGGAAGGCGGCGGCCTCGCCCAGGCGGCCGGCCGCCGCGAGGTCGCGCAGATGGGTGGCGTACTCGCGGTCGGTCCACAGGGTGTCGGCGGGGTTGGCGCGTTCGGCGGTGCCGGGGATGAGTTCGATGATGAACGTGCCGTCCAGATCGCTTCGCCGGGGCAGCCAGCCGTCGCTGCGTACGGCCTGATCGAGGGTGATGTGGTCCGCGGTGAGCTGGCCGGGGCGGTAGACGGCGTTGCCGAGGTAACTCTTGAGGAGGTCGTCGAGATCGCCGGGGCCGCGCCCGCTCTTGCGCCAGAAGCCGTCCTTCAGCTCAACCTTCAGGAGGATGGGCCGGTGGCTGGGGTGAGCGTCGTGCCAGCTCTTGATGTCCGCGAGACACCCGGTCAGCCTCTGGTTGCGCGGCTTGGTGCGTAACTCGGACGCGCTGACGGCGTTCTCGCAGTTGTTGTTGTTCCCCACCGGGTTGGTGTGCGAGACCCGCCAGCCGTTGCCGAACGGATTGGTCCACACGTCGATTTCGAGCATTGCGGCACCCGTGTCGAGTGCGTCGGCGAAGTACGGATACTTCGACTTCTCGTAGGCGTTGTGGACTCCTACCCCGGTGGTGGCCGCGTACGACGGCTGTGGTGCCGGAACGCCGGCAGCGGCTGAGGTGCCGCTCGCGGGTACTGCCGTTCCGAACGCCAGTGCGCCCGCCGCCGCGACCGCCAAGGTGAGTCGCGCCCCCTTTACGCCTGCCTTCATGGACCACCGGCCCTTCATGTCGCCGTCGTCCCGTTCAAGTCGACAGAAATATGGGGAAGTTGAATGGACGACTGGCGGCCACCGCGCGTCGCGGCGGCGGCCAGCCGCCGTCGGTGTCGCGAGTCCGCTGTAAGGGTTGCGAGCAGCGAGCCCGCTGTGAGGGTTGCGAGTAGTTCACGGCGCTCATCGATGACCGATGAGCGAGCAGTCAGCAGTTACGCCGGGTCGAGGAAATCCGCTCGGACCACGAGAGGGTAACTCGGACCACGCTAGGCAATACGCACTGGATTTGATGGTGAGCGCCTCGATGAGGCGTACCCGAATAGACTGCTGACGCGCCGTGACGGCGGTTCTCATTAAAGTTTCTTGGATATACGGATAGTTAATAAGGCTATCTATATCTGCCTGTACCTACCGTATCCGCTGTCAGGCAACAGTGGCGAGTCGAAGGAAGAAGCCGGGCCTCGATCCCCTTCTCGTGCCGCTTGACCAGGGGTACATGGGGCGAACCGGATGGGCGTACCGCAGTTGTGCCTGTCCCAGAGACAGCGGAGTCTGTAGGGCATGAACGGGGCTGGTGTGGCGGCATGACGACATGGAACACGGATCAAGATGCTGACTTTCGTGGACCCCTCGACGTCACCAGGGCGGCCACGGCTGTCGTCGACGCCCAGGACGTGGTCATCGGATGGAGCCCCGCGGCGGAGCAACTCCTTGGATATCGCCCGCAGGACGTCGTCGGCCGGCCCTTGGCCACGTTCCTGTCACCCGGCCCGAAACCCCCTGCCCACCATCTGTCTCCCGAGTTGCGGGGGAACGAGCTGCACATCGCCCAGCACCGCAACGGCCGTGAGCTGATCGTCGCCACGGCGGTGTGCCCCCTGCCCGGCGCAGGCCCGGCCGCGCACGTCCTCGTCGCGACGGAGCTGAAGGATCTCCGGCAGTGGGAATCCCGGCAGGCCCTGTTACAGGGCCTGGCCACCCAGTCGCCCGTCGGCCTCGGCATCTACGACACCGACCTACGCCTGGCGTGGTGCAACACGGCGTACGAACGAGAGATGGGGCGACCGTTCGCCGAGTTCCGGGGCCTGCGGGCCGATCAGCTGTACGCAGACGGGAAGTTCGTGACCAAGGGGCATCCGCCCACGCTCGAAGCGGTCATGCGTCACGTACTGGACACCGGAGAACCATTCCTGGACCTGCACTTCAAGGGCCGGCCGCCGAGCGACCCGGAGACGGACCACCTCTGGACCTGCGCCTACTACCGGCTCCAGGACGCCGACGGACGCGTCATCGGAGTATGCGAGGACGCGTTCGACATCTCCGAGCGCTACAAGGCCCAGCGTCGCCTTGCCCTGCTGGTCGAGGCGGGCAGGGGGATCGGAACCGCCCTCGACGTGCGGGTCGCCGCCGAGAAGATCACCGAGGTGGCGGTCCCGGAGTTCGCCGCAACGGTGGTCGTCGACCTGGCGAAGGCGGTACTGGAAGGTGGCGTACCGGCCACCAGCGGCGCGGCGGCGACGTCACTGGTGCGAGTCGCCCGCTGCTCTGCAAGGGAAGCCGACCGGGCAGGTGCGGTAGAGCAGCCTGCTGGCCGCGGGGCGGCCGGGGCCGACCAGGCCGACGACCCCGCTGATGATGTCGGGCGCGCCACTCCCCCCTCCCAAGCGGCCCCATCCCCCGTGCAGTACCCGCCCGGTTCCCCGCAGCGCCGCAGCCTCGCCTCTGGTGGACCCGTGCTCGACGGCACAACCCTGGTCGTACCACTGCGGGCCGGGAACAGCACGCTGGGACTCGTCACCTTCGCCCGCGACACCGGCTCGGCCACCTTCGACAGCGGCGAAGTGGCCCTGGCCGATGAGCTGGTCGCCCGTACGGCCGTATCGATCGACAACGCCCGCCGCTTCACCCGTGAGCGCACCGCGTCCCTGGCTCTGCAACGCCAGTTGCTGCCCCAAAGCGTGCCCGAGCCGTCAGCCGCCTACCGCGCCTATCGCTATCTGCCCAGGGACGGTGTGACAGGGGTCGGCGGCGACTGGTTCGACGTCATTCCACTCTCCGGAACCCGGGTCGGGCTCGTGGTCGGGGACGTGGTCGGCCACGGTCTGCAGGCAGCCGCCACCATGGGCCGATTGCGTACGACCGTACGCGCGTTCGCCCAAATGGACATGGATCCCGTCGAGTTGCTGACACGGCTCGACGACCTGGTGGCGCAGTCGGCGGAGGAGCAGCCCGGCGAGCTGGGAACGCCCGACGGGGCCTACGACGATGTGACCACCGGGGCCACCTGCCTCTACGCGGTCTACGACCCGGTGTCCCGGCGCTGCGTCATGGCCAGGGCCGGGCACCTGCCGCCGGCGATCGTCACGCCGGACGGGCGGCCCACTTTCCCCGATCTGCCGGCCGGCCCGCCGCTGGGCCTCGGCAGTCTGCCGTTCGAGTCGATGGAGATCGAGCTGCCGGTGGGCAGCCTGCTGGCTCTCTTCACCGACGGCCTGGTCGAGGCGCGCGACCGCGACATCGACTACGGACTCAACACCTTGGGTCAGGTACTCAGCGACCGGCACGCGTCGCTCGAGGAACTGTGCGACCGGGCCGTGGCGGAGCTCCTGCCGAGCGGCATGACCGCCGACGACACCGCCCTGTTGCTCGTCCGCACCCGCGAACTCGACCCCTCGCACGTCACCGAGTGGGAATTGCCCGCGGAACCGGTCACCGCGCGCCGTGCCCGGGACCTGGCGACGCGGCAGCTTCGCCAATGGGGGCTCGAGGAACTGTCGTTCGCGACCGAGCTCGTCGTCAGTGAACTGGTGACCAACGCGGTCAGGTACGCCGAAGGGCCGATCCAAGTGCGCCTCATCCGTGACCGCACCCTCCTGTGCGAGGTCGCGGACAGGGGCCACACCTCACCGCACCTGCGCCACAGCGGAGATGAGGATGAAGGCGGGCGCGGCCTGTTCATCGTCGCGCAGCTCGTGCAGAGGTGGGGAACGCGCTACACCCGTTCCGGCAAGACCATTTGGACCGAACTGGCCTTCCCTGCGTCGCCGGGGTGAGTCCGGTCCGTGCCTGGCCGAGCGCCGAGCGCCGAGCGCCGAGCGCCGAGCGCCGAGCGCCGAGCGAGAGTGCCGAACGCCCAACGTGAATACCACAGTTCGCGTCGCACCTTGCCGCGCGTCGATGCGGATCGAGGACGGCCCGGCAGGGATCCACGTGAGGGCGGGACCCGGCGAGCCATGCCCGGAGGGTCCCGCCCCTTGAGGCCAGAGCCGGTGAATTGCTGTGACTGCGGAACTCAGGCCTATGTGACTAGTTGTAGCTCATCAGCTGGTGGGCGGACGGGATCCGGTTGTGGACCGTGGCGCCATTCAGCGCCCCGGCGTTCTTCACCTTGTCCATGACGTCCTGGTAACTGTTCACCGTCCGGTCGGCGTTGTCGTGCCTGTGGAAATCGTGAG
The DNA here is from genome assembly GCF_044457025.1 of Streptomyces sp. NPDC050658. Classification (NCBI taxonomy): domain Bacteria; kingdom Bacillati; phylum Actinomycetota; class Actinomycetes; order Kitasatosporales; family Streptomycetaceae; genus Streptomyces; species Streptomyces sp. NPDC050658. The sequence continues at coordinate 14,994 of NZ_JBITGM010000024.1, read as the reverse complement.
GCAAGTTCTTCAGACCATCAATGCCCCCGATGAGCGGTGCGAGAGCCCTGGAAAGGGCGGGGTCGGCCTTGGCATTGGCGACCGCCGCCTTGAGCCGGTTGTATGCGAACGCGCCGGCGAGACTGGCCTTGACGAGGGCCATCGTGCGACCGGGATGACCCTTCTTGAACTTGCCCGCCTTGTGCGGCTTCCAGATCCACTCATACGTAGCGCCTGCGGCAAGGCCGGCGTCCACAACGAAGCGGGTCTTGGCGAGCTTTCGTTCCTCAGTGGTCGGCCTGGGGCTCGGGGCGGCGACACCGTTGGTGTCCTGCGCAGCGCTGCGGGTGTCGGCGGCACAAGCGCTCGCGCCGACTAACACAGAAAAACAAAGGGTCAACGCTAAGGCAAGGCGCCGTAACGGTACGAGCATAGTCTCCTCCAGAGAAGTTACTTCGGGGACGATCTCCGGGAACGCCTCCTCGAAGCGGATAACTCAGCTCCCAGGGTCACCTCGAATCGGCAGACACGCCATTCGAAGAAGTCCGGAGACGGCCGGACTCATCTGCTCAGGCATGCCATTGCGGGTCGGCTGCATGGGGCACGGCCGCAGCTCGGCATTCTGCCGTGGCGGCCCGCAGGTGACTCTTCGTGACCGGCCAGGTTTCCGGGCGGCGCCCGGCGGCCAGCCCGCCTCGATCACCAGGAAATCCCAGCCCGTTGAGGCGAGCTCGGGGGCCTTCAGCGGCGGCGCGGGGACCCTTCAGCGGCGGCATCGAGGGGATGGACGTGTGGCAGCGACATACGACTGGGCGGGGTCCTGGCTGTCAGGGCCTGCAAGTGTCACGGAAGGGACACCTTGCGATGCAAGCGTATGACGCAGTCTTCTCCGCACCCGCGCATATTCCGTGGGGTCAGGACGTCCAAACGGTGGAAGCCAGCCTCTTCGGCCTGTACAAGGCGAACGGCCAGCACACCTACGACCGGTACGCCTGGGACCCCTCTGAAGGCAAACCCTGGTGGGGCGACGCCCCGGCAGAGTCGGGCACGCTCACGGACCTCTTCAACGTCGACCCGTTCACCGCCAGCGGTGGTGCGAGCCTGGACGGCAGCCAGCCCCTGGACGCCGCACTCTGCCTGGACAACCCGGCCGAGATCTACCTGTTCCAGGGCGGCCTCGTCCGCAAGATGTCCGTCCACCAGCCGACGTACAAGATCCGCGACACGGACACCTACGCCGAGCCGATCTCCCAGGTCTTCGGCAGCTCCGACAACAACCCCGCCTTCGCCTTCCAGCGAATCCGGGCCGCACTCTACTCACCCAAGGACGGTGACTCCGGCAAGATCTGGTTCTTCGACCACGACACCACCAACTGCGTCTCCGTAGACGCCGACACCTACGACCAAGGCGGCAACAATCCGGCCGCAATCAACACCGTATGGAAACTCGACGGACTGCCCACGGGACTCGCCACCGCCCTCACCACCGCCGGCAGCCCCTTCTGGGCCACCACCCAAATCCTGAAAACGGACAGCGAGCAGAACGGCCAGTCCCAGGACAAGGGCTCCTTCGGCACAGGCAGCGACTGGTGCCCCTTCACCCTCAGCACCGAAACACCGGCCATGTCCCTCATCACCGACACCAGCAACCAGAGCTTCGCCGTCCCCGAGGGCGTGGACAGCATCACCCTTGAACTCTGGGGCCCTGGAGGCGCAGGCGGAGGTGGAGGCAGCACCGTATACAGCGGAGGAGATGTCAACGGTGGCGACGGGGGGTCCGGCGGCGCCGGCGCCTACCTCCGCCAGACCATCACCCCCGCCCCGCCAAGCCCTCTCACCATCACCATCGGCACACCCGGCGGATACACCTGCTATCCCACCCAGAGTCCGTCCCTCATCGCTGGGGGCGGTGGCGGTGGGGGTGCCGGCGGCGGCGCCGGTGACAGCGGCAACGTCGGCGGTAACGGCGGCGCTGGCAACGGTGCCGTTGGCGCAGGCGGGGGCGGCGGCGTCGGCGGGGGCGGCGGCCAGGGGGCCGGGTCCTCCACGGGTGGCCAAGGCGGCAGCGCCGGCGGCAGTGGCAGCCACACCGGCAACGACGGCTCCAGCGCGGGTGCCACCGGAGGTGGCGGCGGGGGCGGCGGACCCAGCGCCTACGGCAACGCCGGTGGTACGGGCAACGCCGGTGGCGGTGGCGGTGGCAGCGGCTACGGCGACGGCACCGCCGGTGGTGGCGGCGACGGCGACGGCGGCAGTGGTGGCGGCAGCGCCAGCGTCGGCAACGCCGGCTCCGGCGGTGGCGGAGGCGGCGGGGGCGGGGGCGGCGGCGACAGTTACGGCGGGGGCGGAGGCGGGGGCGGCGGTGCCGGCGACGGCGGATTCGCTGGCGGCGGAGGCGGGGGCGGGGGCGGTGCCGGCAACGGTGACAGCTACAGCGGCGGAGGCGGGGGCGGCGGCGGCGCTCAGGGACTGAGCAAATATCCTCCCGCCGTAACTGTCTTCGAACCGTTCTCCAGCAACGACCCCAGCGTGCCTTATAACCAGCTCGGCAACGGCATCGGCACCGGTGGCAAGGGCGGCGATCACGGAAGCCCCGGCACTCGTGGCAACAACGGTGGTCAGGGAGGCAATGGCGCAGCCCGTATCAGCTGGTAGAACCCACACCCGAGTCCGTACACGATGACGATCCGTCGGTGCCGTCAGGTACCGACGGATCGTCATCGGCACGACAGGACCGACCGCATCGGTGTGGGCGGACCCCCGCTCGCGGCAGGCGACTATCGGTTCGCACAGGCGGGTCAGCCCGTTCGCACAGGCGGGTCAGCCGGATATGAGCCGGTGCAGCTCCTCCCGTGCCTGGGCGTCTTCCAAGAAGCGGCCGGTGTAACTCGCAGTGACCATGACGGAGCCGGGTTTGCGGGCGCCGCGGTGAGCCAGGCAGCCGTGTTCGGAGCGGATGATGCAGGCGGAGCCGAGGGGGGCCAGGTGCTTGTCCAGGGCTTCGGTCACCTCTCGGGTGAGGTCTTCCTGGGTCTGGAGGCGGCGGGCGTACACGTCCAGGACGCGCGGAAGCTTGGACAAGCCGGCCACGGGCGCCCCGATGGCGGGCTGGTAGGCGATGTCGGCGGTGCCGGTGAAGGGGAGCAGGTGGTGGGCGCAGAGAGACGTGAACGGCACGCCGGTGACGACGATGGGCGTACCGGCGTGCTCGGCCGGAAAGGTGCGGGCGAGGTGCTGGGCGGGATCCTCGTCGTAGCCGGCGGTCATCTCGGTGAGTGCCCGCAACACACGGGCCGGGGTGTCCACCAGACCTGGGGCATCGGCGTCCAGGCCGCGGGCCTCCAGCCAGGCGCGGACGCCGGCCTGGAGTGCGGCAGCGCCGAGTGCGGTCTGTAGGCCCATGGGCTGATCGGTCTGCTGCGTCATGGGTCAGCGGCCTTTCTCGTCACCCCACGTGAGCACGTGGAGGCGGGTGCTCAGGTTGAATCCGGCGGCGATGGCCGGGTCCGCGATGCCGCCGAGGCGGGCTGTGATCGTCGCGTTGTCGTAGCCCTCGGGCATGATCCACACCAGGTGGGGCGGGATGCCGTGCGCCGCGGTCAACGCCTCTACGTCGTGAATGTCCGGCACTCCCCGGCAAACGAACTTGAATACGGCTTTCCGGGTGTCCAGCAGCGCGCAGAGGGCACCGGGGCGGATCCGTTTGTGAGTCGGGCCGCCGGCGTGGGCGAGCTTGGGCGAGACGTTGAACCGCGTCACCCAGCGGGCCGTTTGCCCGGTCGGGGCCCGGGTCCCGTTGGTCTCCACCTCGATCTCCACTCCGGACAGGACAAGTGCGCCGAGCAGGGATCGCCAGCCGTCGGTCTTCTGGTGGAGCAGGGGTTCGCCGCCTGTGATCACAACCATGGCGGGGGCGCCCTGGAGCGCCCGGGTGACAATGTCGGCGACGGAGGTGCGGATGAGGGTGGCGCGCAGATCGAAGCGGTCCGCGTCCCAGGTCTCCGGGGTGTCGCACCAGGTACAGCTGAGGTTGCAGCCGCCGAGGCGGATGAACGAGCAGCGCCGCCCGCAGGACGGTCCCTCTCCCTGCACGGTCGGGCCGAACACTTCCCGGATGACAAGGGTGTCGGCGGTGTCAACGGTGACGGTGTCGGCGCTCACTCGACGGCCCCGGCCGGGTCGGGCGCGGTCCACGTGGCGCCGTTGACGTGCGTCTCGGTGACGTGGACGCGGGAGACGTGGGCGTGCTGCGACCGCTCCAGATTCTGGAGGACGTCCTGGGCGACGTGGGCGAGCAGCTCTGCGGTGGCTTCTACGGTTGGCCAGCCGGTCACCTCGTACACCTTGGAACCGTGGGAGCGCAGCACGGACAGCAGAGGGTCCTGGGTGCCAAGCATGGCTCCGTGGTCCAGGTGCTGGTCGATCCAGCGGCGCACTTCCTTCTTGAGGCTGCCGAACTCCACGATCAATCCGTCGGGCGGCAGCTCCGGGTCAGTGATCGTGATCTCCGCCCACCAAGAATGACCGTGCAGGTTGGTGCACTTGCCGGGCAGGTGCGGCAGGCGGTGAGCCGTCTCGAAGTTGTGACGGACGCTGACATGGTGGGGCATCAGCCGGCCTCCTCGTTGATCGCCGCGTACGTGGTGGGGTCGGTCAGGCCCGCGTCGGCGAACGCCTCCCTCCGCTCGACGCAGGTGCCGCATCGGCCGCAGTGCAGGTCACCGCCCTGGTAGCAGGACCAGGACAGGGCGAGGGGGGCATCGAGGTCGGCGGCGCGGCGGGCGATGTCCGTCTTGCTCATGTGGAGAAACGGGGCTTCCACGGTGGGGGTGGGGAAACCGTCCAGCGCGGCCGTCACGGAGGCCCGGAGGGCATCGAGGAAGGCGGGGCGGCAGTCCGGGTAGATGGCGTGGTCACCGGCGTGGATGCCGAGCGCGACGACTGCGGCGCCGCGCGCGCTGGCGATACCGACGGCGACATTGGCCATGATCGCGTTGCGATTGGGGACGACGGTGGACCGCATCGTCTCTGCGGCGTAGTGGCCCTCCGGGACGTTCACCGTCTGGTCCGTCAGGGCGCTGCCGGGCATCAGGGCGCCGACGTCGGAGAGGTCGATGACGTGGTGTTCGGCGCGGTAGTGCGCGGCGATTCGGCGGGCCGCCTCCAGCTCGCGCATGTGCCGCTGGCCGTAGTCGAAGGACAGCAGGAGCAGCTGGTGGCCGCTGTGGTGGTAGTGGGCGCTGAGGGTCGTGGAGTCCATTCCGCCGGAGAAGGTGAGGACGGCAAGGTGGGCGGGGGCCATGATCAGGCCTCCCTGTCGGTGGTGGCAGTGGCACTCGCACTCGCACTCGCAGTTGCCGTTGCCGTTGCCATTGCCGTTGCCGTTGCCGTTGCGGAGAGAGTGAGTCCACCGCGGACTTGCTGACGCAGATCGACCGTGACGGCGGCATTCAGGACGGCGGACAGGTCGCGGGCGATGGTCGCGGCGAGCGTCTCGCAGTAGATGCCCTGGTCACGGAACGACCACAGGTAGTGCTTGAACGCCTTGGACTCCAAGGAGCGGCCGCGTGGGGTGTAGGTGATCGTGGCGTCGTAGACGTCGGGTTGCTGGGTGACCGGGCACAGAGCAGCGAGTTCGCTGGTGCGGTAGGCGACGTGCTGGACTTCGTCGGGGACGGCCACCGTGTCGAGGGCGTCGGCGGTGATCGGGTGGCCGACCGTGCGACCGAGGTAACGGGGGGCGACAGGTGTGGTCATGTACTGGTATAGGTGCGTGCCCCGCTGTTTGCCCTCGCCCGTAGGGCAGCGTCGCCTGCCCCTGCCAGCCCTCTCACCCGCCGCGACCGCTCCTCTGGTCGTACGCGATGAACTCGCCCTAGGTGAACTCGTCTTAGATGAACTCGACGAATGGACCGTTGCTCACCCGCATGCCGGCCGTGAACGGCGAGTCCATGAAGTAGATGACCATGATCATAAAGGCCATCATTCCTGCCATGGCAGTCACCATTAACGTCTGCCCCCAGCCCCTAGTGGCCGGATAGGAAAAAGTGAACGCCATGACGAGTCCGGCCCCCGCGAGAAGCCCCAACCAGACGAGCGGATCCAACTTTGACCGGAGGACGTCCGATCTGGTTTGCCGCGCGGCCGCGGCTTCGTCAATCCCGTCCATTCCAACTTGCTGAGCCTTCTCTTGGTAGGCGGTCCGGGGTTTGACGTTCGCATACGTCTCACGCAATTCACTCAGCCGATGACCCGCTTGGACGCTCATGGCTCCTTCACGCGCCATCAGCCGCCATTCGTTCTGGACCACCTCAGTGGCGTACTCAGAAAGTTGATGATTAATTCGATCTCTTGATTGCGGGGGAAAACTTCCAGCAGAAATGGCGACACTCCGGAGAGCGGACGCCTCATCCCTAACGGAGGCGTGTGCACTGCTCCACGAGTCCCACGCTCCCACAATGGCAAGCCCAAGAGTCATGGCATAGATAACCCCTACCCAGGACGACGTATATTGAGGTAATCCCGATACGTCCGGACTCTCGCCGGAGGCATCCGAAGACCGTATTTGATGCCACCGGAAAACCACAGAAATGGCTATCGTAACAACGAGAGAAACTCCCAAAATGGTCAGCGTCATTCCCATGGGAAACTCCAAGAGTGTAGTGATTACTTCACCGAAACAGACATGAATGCATGGCCGGAGAGAGTCAGAGAGAAAGAGGTTTCGTTAATCATGCCTCCTGTTGTTGCCCCATCGCGCGAACAAGAGAAGCAGCACGACGATGCCAGGAACGGCAAGGAGGAGAATGAACTGCGCGCTTCCGATGGGTTCAATCGGAAGATGCTTCCCTGGGGTGGCACCCGAACCCGCTTCGCTGCTCAAGCCCGCTCCGGCATCCGCGCCGTCCTTCGAGGGCGGCGGCTGGGTCGGCTGGGGCGGCGTGGACGCATCAGCCGTCGGCGGAGTGACAACGGGGCTGGTCGCGGGGCTGGTGGCGCCCGGCGGGGCGACGGTCCGGCCGTCCGTTCCCCTCGGTGGCAACCCCGGCGCAGAGGCCGACGGCAGCCCAGGCGGAGGTGCTGACGTCGGACCGGGCGGAGGTGCCGACGTCGGACCCGGGGGCGACGACGGCGCGGGCGATGGGGTGGCACTGGGACTGCTTGGATCGACGCTTGGTGCCGAGACGGTTACCCGGACTGTGTTGCTGGTGGCGCTGAATTCTCTGCCCGTCAATTCGCCGGTGTACCCGACTGCGGCCGCGTTGTTGATGTCCACGGCATGCGGAGCATCGTCGTCGACCCTCACACGGAATCTCGCCGTGGCCCTGCCCTCGGCAGGAAGGCGGCCGCCCTCGGTAGCGCTCGCGCCGCCGCCCACACGGAGGATCAGACGCCCCCTGTCTCCGACGGCGTGAAAGTCGCCTTCGTCATCTCCCCTGGCGTCCGTGAGGGCGGTGCCGTTGATCGAAGCACTCCCGGGGACGTAGTGGGCGTAGCGGGGAACGGCGTCACTCAGTACGGAATCCACTGCGGCATCGGAGCCGCTGTTGCGAATGTTGATCTCGTAGTCGATCTCATCGCCAGGCTTTGCGTTTACGCCGCTCGCGCCGACACGTCTTTTCGTCACGTCAAGTTGGGGCACGCTCAGTTCTGTTGCCAGTGTCAGTACGCCGGTGTAGAAGGTGTCAGAGCTCGTCTTCATGTCGATGACGGCACTATTCTCTTGATTCCCGATGGTTCCCTGCGTGTCCGTTTGGAAAACGTCCATGCCCATCATGTTGGAATACGAGGGTACGCGTCCCGGATATTCTGAGGTCAGCTCTCTGGCGTAGCTGGCGAAGGCATTGTCGACTGAATCCCCTCCGGTCGTGATCGGAGTCGAGTTGACCAGCATCTGATCGCCGCCACTTGGAGTTGCGTCACCTTCATAAACCACACCCCCGATGTGTGACTTCACCTCTCCCGTGGGCGGTGTATGGAAGCCGGAAATCTGCAGTCGAACACCGTCGGCAGGCGTAGCGCCTCCCCGAACGACACTGAATCCGTCAAAAACGGCCAGGTTGCGGATCGGTTCCGTGGCGTCCTCGTAAACGACGACCAGCGCCCAGCCGGCGTAACGATCATAGCCAGGGGCGGACTGCACATTTGCCCCCGTGTAAGAGCCGCTTCCGGCTTGCTCGACAAGCGCGGTCACGTCGGCGAACCCTTGGTATACCTCATTCTGAGTTGTATTCGCCTCGTCGAACCGATCAGCCGTGACCGTATGGTATGGGCCACCGGGAACACTGAGACGCATGGTGTTCCTGGCGGTCGCATCGGGGGCTGCAGCGGTACCTGGCGCGGTATCCCCACTCCAGTAGAGACCCGCGAAGAGGACAGTGGACTTCCCCGGAAGCTGGACGGCAGAACTGGAGGAGTTGAATGTTGAGGAATCCGCATCGGAGTCCACGAATGCCATCTGATGTGCATTATTGCTGATCCGAGTGGGGTCTGCCGTCCTGTCACGTACGTTTTCGCAGACAGGATCCCTTGATTCGCAGGACATCAAAGAGTTGCCGCGGATGACAATCGCTCCGTTGGTGTTCGCCGTGAAAACTCGGCTGAACGCCTGTGCCGGATCAGCCGAAGCCGGCGCGGGCGACATCAGCACTGCGCTGAGCGCCGTCACCCCGAGCACAAGGATCGTGGCAAGGATCGTGGTGCAGCGACGGATCCATAAATCCGCCGGACCCCGTGTGAACGCCGGGGTACTCCGCTTCACCCACCGGCACATAAGTCTCGACATCAGTTCAGGATGACCTCGAGGAGAGCCCAGACCGTGCATCGACGCAGGCTTGCGTCGCAGACCGGGTGCCGTAAGTCGTGCTGCGCCCTGCACGAAGAGCCGCATCCACCTCACTCGGCTGGACGGTTTCGCACTGCCGCAAGCGTTTCTGGCGTCAGCGGGAAAAAGCACCTCGATCATCCTCATCCTGGAGCGCAACTAGGGGCCGTCGGGCGGGGCGGAGCATGCGGCAGCGATCACCCTCGCGGGCGACGGTTGGCTCCGCGTGTTTACGCCTCACTGCCGCTTTCACGTAATAACTGGCCGCTCTCGGTAGAAACTCACTGTCAATTCCGCTTGATCGCCACGGGTGTCGTGAAGGTCATAACTATATCCACTCGGACACGAGGCGGAACTCTTGTCGGAACCCCAGTACGGATTGTCCCAGGAAACCTTGAAGTCTCCCGCACTCGTGGCGTATATGACGTACCCTTCCGCTCCTGTCGCAATTCCGTCGGAACGGTTCTCGAAATACGCCTTGCCTGTCTCGGCGTCGATGGTGTTCGGAGGCTCGGGCCCAGACCCCCGTACCCCCAAACACCATGATCGAGATGCTGCTCCTTCTTCCTGAGCACTTCGGGCGTTTTATTATAGATGGTGATGAAGTAATTCCTCTCCCATGAATTCGACATCATTTACCCCTTTCCCGAGGTCGCAGATCGGCCGCATTGCGAAATCCTCATCTTGAGCATTTCTGCAATGTTGTATGTCTCCCTGCGAGAGGTAGCCCTCGCTGGCTCTGGGGCACATCTCCTGACGGACCCAGCGTCGTACGGCGTCGTGGCCGAGCGGGGGGGGACAGGGCATCGGAATCCGGCTCCGCACACGGGCACCACGGAAGGCGGCCCGTCTGGGGCAGCGGTCATAGGCGGCGGACAGCCCATCTCCCACGACGGTATGACGCTTCGTCCCCCATTCAGCGGGGGTGAGTTGGCCAGCCTTGAGACTTGATCCGGCCGGTATCACTGAGGTTCAGTAGGTCACCGACCACGATGCTGGTCCAGACCCCGCTTCACTGACGGGGGGCGGCCTCCGCCGGTGTTTTGTCGGCGACCGACGGCGGCCGCCAGCACGGTCCACCCGGACTGCGGCTGGGACGCGGCGGGAGTGTGTCCCTGCGCCGGTCGACGTCAGCGACGGCCACGTGATGGACGGCCCGTTCGCATTCGCCTCGGGCCGATGGGCGCGGCTTTCTGCGCCGCTCGCAACCATCTCGAAGGCTGGCGCGGCGTCAATCTGCACAACCGGGTGCACGTCTGGGTCAGCGGCCGGATGGCTACCGGAGTCTCTCCCCCCCCCCAACGCCCCCCAACGACCCGGTGTTCTGGCTGCACCACGCCTTCATCGACAAGCTCTGGGCGGACTGGCAGAAGCGCCATCCCAGGTCCCCCTACCTCCCGGCCGCCGGCATCCCGAACGTCGTGGACTTCCGCGAGCACGACACGGCGCGCTGACGAACGTCGGCTGGTTCGGGCAGGCCTTCGGGAAGCCCCGCGGACACCCGCTGTACGGCCGGAGAGGTGATGAAGCCCGCTCCGGGGAGGGAGCGGGATGAAGGCCGTACTTATGAGGGGGCGCCTGCGGGGAGAGGCGAAGGAACCAGCCGTCAGGAGGCTGGAATGACAGCTCCAACAGCGCATCGAAGCACGAACCGGCACAGGCAGGAAACGTGATGAGAGTGCACAAAAACTGGCTGCCCAATTGGTTTCGATTAGGTCATCTGAAGAAGGGTGCGCGACTGGCCCTTGTCGCGACGCTGCTTGCGGGTGGCTTCGTTCTTGCCGGGCCGCGCTCGTCGGCGGTTGCGGCGGAGGCCTGCCCGAGCGTGGAGGCGTGTTACAACAACGTCGGCATCACGGCGGACAACAACACCGATCCGGGGAACTTCGACGGCACCGGCTCCAGCTTCTCCGCCGACGCGTTGAGCAAGGTCGGCGCGACTCCCGGATCAACCATCGTCTCGTCCGGGATGAAGTTCACCTTCCGAGGCCATCCGTCCGGCGCCGACGAACCGGCGGACAAGCCGGACAACCTGGTGGCCCAGGGACAGAAGATCAACGTTTCCAGCCCCGGAACAACCCTGGGCTTCCTGCTGTCGGCCAGTTACGGACCCGTTTCAGGTACCGGAACCATCACATACACGGACGGCGACACCCAGAGCTACACGCTCAACTCAGCAGACTGGTGGACGCCCTGCCCGTCGAGCGGCAGCCGACTGGCCATCCACGCCGACTACCAGAACTTGCCGGACAACACCAAGAACAGACACCCGGACGCCAGCGCCAATATCTTCTCGGTGACCGTTCCTCTCGACCCGGACAAGACGATCGAGTCCGTCACCTTGCCCCCCGGCGCAAACCGAGCAACCGCCGGAAGGCACCAGCGCCCTGCACATCTTCGACATCGCGACCAGCGGCACGACCAGGATCAGCGACCCGGGCGACCAGACTTCTGAGGCAGGAACACCGATCACCGATCTGCAGATCGACGCGACGGCCTCCGCCCCGGAACACGACCTCACCTACAGCACCAACGCTCTGCCGCCCGGCCTGTCGATGGGCTCTGCCGCCACCGTCTCCGGCACACCCACCAGCCCCGGCACTTACACCGTGACCGTCACCGCCACGGACACGATTGGTTCCGCCGCGTCCACCACCTTCACCTGGACCATCACCCCCAACTGCGAGATCATCTACGCCGACAGCCATAACGACACGCTGAAGACGTACACCGCACGGATCGACATCAAGAACATCGGCACCCGTCAAATCGCCGACTGGACCTTAGGGTTCGCCTTCCGAGGCGATCAACGCATCGATCCGAAATGGGCGATCGGCGGCAACTACTCACAGTCCGGTAAGGACGCGACGATCACGAAGTACTCGTTCCGCCCGGGGATCGACCCCAACACTTCCGCCCCACGTATCGCCCTCGCCTACGGGCGGTACACCAACAGTTTCGCTCCCCCCAACACCTTCACTCTCAACGGAGCCACTTGCGTGGACAACATCTCCTGAGGCATTGCGGGGCACGGTCTTTCGTCCTTCCTCAGGAACGGCGCCACCGAGGAGTCTGACGAAGGCCCGTGCACCGGGGAACCCCCGGTGCACGGGCCTTCACTTCCGTGCCCACCGCCTGCCCTAGTCAGGCGGTGCCGGGCCGTTGCCTTGAGGCCGGGACCAGACTTCAGGTCCCCCACCACGCCAGTCAATGAACATGGCCGTCTCGACGATGAAGGCGTCGGCGTCGTCCATCCCGGCCCGGCGCAGGAGTTCCACGAGGTCGCCGACGTTGTGTGCCCGACCCAGGACCTGTCCGTCCATGCGCACGCGCCGCCCCCCTGCGGCGGAAGGTGGGGACACGAGGACGGGCAGCTGCTCGGTCATACCGCCAGCGTTGCCCGACCAGACGGTGAGCGCACGCGGAACGGGGCCACAGGGGTGGGGCCCAACGTCCCTGGACGCAGCGGCGCCTCAGGCCTCAGCGAGAGTCGCCTCCCTTAGGTATGCCCACTTCCAGGGTTGGCGCACGTCCGGCACCGGCGCACGCGGCAGTCGAGTTGCCGATGCTCGCCGAGCACCGGCGCGGGCCTGCTGACCTGCCACGAGTCTCCGCCCGTCGCACGACAAGGGCCATAAACGTTCTGCGTACGCGCCGAGGGGGAAGCTCGAGCCCGTGATCTATAGGGATGGGTAGGACCGTGTATCCGCACGGATCCGAAAGGTGAGACGCCGCTCCTATCCAATTGCAGGGTGACGGCTGACGGCATGTTGTCGGAGGTACGGCATGACGAGCATTGAAGCAAGCGAACAAACCATATCCCAAATTCTGCAGGCCTACGGAATCCCGCTGCCTGATCCCCATGCTGCCGACGCCATGCCGCAGGTCTCTCTGGTGCCCTCGGTGAGTACGCAGCAGATAGGGAGCATCGACGATCCAGATAATCCCCTGGTGGTTTACGGGGAATCAAGAGACAAGCAGTCCCTCTTCATCTTGGGCGGCGTCAAAGAGAAAGACGTGGGCCCCGTCTACATTCTGCTGTCCGCCAGTAAGCACGATCCCAACGCTGTCCCTCAGGCCTACTTGTCACTCGTGGCATTTATCGGTGGTGGCGTGCTGACCGATTACGACATCGAGCTGGATTACGTCGGCACAGGTCTATCCACGGGCACACTGACCGAAGCCGACATCAAGGCATTAAACAAGAACCTCACGAAACTAAAATCGGACTGCCCGCTCAGCTTCCCCTCTTCCAATATAGAGAACTCGGTCGATCTGGATTTCAAAAAGACTCCCGGGTTCGCCTTCATTTGCCTCAAGCTCGGAGCGGGTATTAGATTCACCTCACTCGAAGGTTCCTTCGACCTGCAGGTTGTGATTCCCTATCTCACCGCGAACTCCGAACCTTCGTGGGCCAATCTGGGTGTTGCGTTAAGCAAGTTCTATCTGCGTCGAATCGGAATCACCTACGAGACGACCGATGGCGGGGCCTTCAAGCTCGTCGTGTGGCTGGACGGCACTGTGTCGTTCGGCGGGAAGCCGAACGACAAGGGGCAGGTGGAGGGCGACGGGGTCACGTTGGAGGTGCTGGGGTTCCATCTCGGCATTGTGATCCACCCTGACTACTCCTGGTCGCTGGCCGGGGGCTGGCCGGACGGGCTCGGCCTGGATTACGTGAGGGACCCCGTCCAGATCTCCGGTGGTTTTGCCGTCATCCGCAACAGGGCGGAGTACGACTTTCTCGCCGAGGGGGGAATGGCGGTATCCATCCCCGGACTGAACGTTGAGGCCCTTGGCGCTTACGCACGGGCGAAATCAGGGCAGGTGGACCAGACCACCGGCGAGGCGCTCGCCGATTATCCCCTGATCTTCTTCTATGCGCTGATGCAGATGACATCCACCACGAAAGGGACTCCACCCGAAGGAATTGAGGTATTCCCCGGCGTGATGCTGACGGGGGTCTGCTTCGGCCTCGGGCTGGGCTGCCAGTTGCACGTGCCGGATCCTGCCAAGGTGCTGAAGTTCCCGCTCGTGACGACGCTCACGGCCGGTGCCGGAGGCGCCAACAGCCCTCTGGAGATCGTGAACAAGCTGACGACGCCGGACCAGGACGTCCATCTCACGTGGATCACACCGCAGGACGGTGGGTTCTGGTTCGCGGCCGGGATCGCGGCGAACATCGTCGAGGTGTTCAACATCTGGGGACTTGCGGTTGTCTCCATTCCGCAGGGCGGCAACTGGGCAGCCGCCCTGATCGGCACCCTGGACATGGTGTCCTTCAAGGGCCTGTTCAAGGTCAAGGCCGCCCTGGAAGCCGAAGTCTCATCCGAACTCGTGGCATTCGGCGCCACTCTCGCCCCCGGCAGCTACATCATCAACGAAAAATGGTTCAGCCCCTCCGGCGGAATAGACTTCTACGCATACATCGGCGGAAAGAACAAGGGACAGTGGGTGCTCACCGCGGGCGGATACCCGTCCAACTTCAGCACACCGCCCGGATACCCGCCGGCCCCGCAGCGAGTCGGAATCACCTACAAGGAAAACGTACTCGGAATCGTCGACTTCGAGTCGTCGATCAAGGCATATCTGATGTTCTCCAACGCCGGCATGGCAGCCGGCGGCGCCTGGGACATCAGCCTCACCGGGAAGATCTGGAAAGTCGAGCTGAAGATCTACTTCACGCTGTCCATCGACTTCATGGTCCAGTGGTCCCCCTTCTACGCCAGCATCTCCATACAGGCGAGAATCGGCGGCCAGGTCAAACTGTGGGTCATTCAGAAGAAGGTGGAAGTATCCGGTACGGGCTCCGTGTGGCTTCCGCCCTTCGGCGGAGAAGTATCGGTGAAGCTGCCGTTCGGCATCCACCCGTCCTTCCCCTTCGGTGACAAGCCCAGCGACCCCGACTGGCTGTCCTGGGACGACTTCGTCACCCAGATGCTCCCGAAGGACGGGCGTCTGCTGACCAAGGCCGAGACCGGCCTGATGCCCGTTCCCAGCACCCCCGACGCCGCACAGAACACCCTCGCGGTGAAGGACTCCGGATCCGCGAGCCCCTGGAACGTGTCGATCCACGGATTCAGCTTCTCCACACACTGCGTGGTCCCCTCCACCAGCATCACCGTCAACGGCACCACCCCCGCCAACATGTCCCAACGCCCCCTGGACGTACGCCCCATGGGACCCACCAACGC
>NZ_JBITGM010000023.1:0-31469 GCF_044457025.1 Streptomyces sp. NPDC050658 | reverse complement strand
ACCGAACCATCCGCCAAAGAACTGAAGAAGCAGGCTCCGTGACGCTTCATTCTAACCTACCTCCCGCCCCTGTCTCGCACTCTCACGTTCACCCGTACCCCGACAGCATACAGTGCAACCAGCCACCTGGGGTGCGAATCAGCCAAGCGTCACTCTCAGGCATGGTGGTTGCATCATGCGTGCTGCATCACGGTGTTGTGCTGTGTAGAGCCTGGTCTCAGGCGCCATCACCCCGAGCTGTCCATTTCCCGCCGGGACTTCTCATTTCGTTTCGCCGTCATATTTCTACGTGAAACTGAAGCGACACCCCCGCTACACCATATCGGGCGTAGCGGGGGTGTCGCTTCAGTTTCAGATCTTTTCGACGCTGTAACTCTCGTGCATCACGGTCCTAATGTGCTCCTCGGCCGCGCGTTGTCCCTGTACGACCTCTACGGTGCGTCCCTGGTGCGTGGAGATCTGGTAGGTGGTGCTGGAATCGTCTTCCAGCTTAGCGGCTCGCTCCTGGTCGCAGGAATCGCAGGTGCAGTCGCTGTATCCGTGATCCAGTAGGCAGTCATTCACGGGAATGTCCGCGAAGGGGGTTCGGGAAAAGTTCGGGTTCCTGTTCTGGTTGTGCCAGTTGTCGAGCGCGGCCCGCAGGAATCGTGCGCGGCGGGTGGCTGCGGGGCAGGGGTCTAGAATTCCGCGCATGTACAGAACGGCGGTCACCATGTCGCCATAGGCGATAAGCGCGAGGTCGATGCTCCGCAGGACGTCGAGGCTTTCCGGGATGTTCATGGGGTGGCGGAAATCGCAGCGGCACTCAGAGAGGCGGTCTGCGGTCAGAATGGCGATTTTGCGCGTGTGGTCGGCGGTGGGAATGCATCCGGGGTGCCGGTTGGCGGGGCGGGGGATTCCGTCGCCGTTCCGGCCCCTGAGCTTGCTCCAGAACCGGTGCCCTTGCCAGCCGCAGAGGCGGCATTCCAGGTGCCACGGCTGGTCGGCTCCGGGATAGCCCTCCAGGGGAATCCACCCGAGCTGATCGAGGCGTGCCATGGCCTCGGCGGCGCGCACCAGATTTGCGAGGGTGGGGCGCAGGTCGGGAATGCGGTGTGCGTAGGTGCGGGCGGCGCGCAGGCCATCGGCCGTGCGGCGCATTTCGTGGTGGGGGGCGAGGGGGGCGAGGCCGGGGGCGGGGATGGTGGGGCGGTGGCCCTGGTCGACCAGCTCGGCGAGGTGGTCGGCTGCCTGGTGGCGGTCGGTGAATCGGCGCTCGATGCGGCGGCCGGGCATGACCGGAAACCAATTGCCGTGGCGCCGGTAGATGTATCCGGCGGGGGTCCCGTCGACCGTGACGGGATAGTGCCCAATGGTGTCACGCTGACCGAGGGCATAGCGCTGCGCGTTTTCCATTATTCGATTCCCTTTTTCGGGTACTGAGTGTTTCGCCTTTTGTTGGTTCATGCCACTGTCCCAACAAGGAAAACTATAGTGCCTGAAGGCCTGGAAATCAAAGATCAGGAGCGTGAAAGGCGCAGGTCAGAAGGCTTTTTTATTTTCTTTTTTCTAGGGGAAATGCGCCGCGTTGGGCCCCTTTTCGGGGTAGGTGGGGCGGGGCGTGGCGTCGGTCGTCGCTCCCGGTGGAGCGCAGCGACAGCGGGGCCCGGTGGCTGCGCAGCAGCTCTCCGGCAAGGGGCTGGCGCGCAGCGCGGGCCCCGCAGCACGCGCCGGGCGCGCAGCGCCGCAGGGGACGCGCAGCGAGGGCGGGAGCGGAGCGGACGCCCGTTCCCCTGCCGCGTGGCAGGCGGCGGCCGACGGCACGCCCCGCCCCACCCACCCCGAAAAAGGGGTCTTGCTGCGCCCTGTGGCGCCCGCTGCGCCCCGACCCGCCCACCGGCTGCGCTTGGTGCTCCGGGGCTGCACCAGGGCGTTCAGTGCGTCCCCGGAGGGCTATCCTGAAGGCTGATTCCTCTTCGGGGGTTTCGCCTGGGCCGGTACCCCTTGCCACCCGCTTCGGCGGACTGGGGTGCTGGCCCGTCTTCGATCCTGGGTGATTGCGACATAGCCGCGACAGTCGGCTGAGACTGTCGTGTCCCGAACCCTTGGAGGCATCCATGGCGGACCCAACCGGTACGAGCACGCAGCCCCTCCCAGATGCCGAGACAGCCGAGACACTGGGCTCGTTCATCGCCTCATGGGACTCCCACGCACCGCGCCCCCGCGCGATGGCGGACTATGTGCGGTTCGCTGATCTCATCCTCAAGACGTTCATGGTCGGCGCGGGCTCTCAGAGAGTGTGAGCAACGTCGTACGCGGCCGTGAACCCCTCGGCGAGCAGCACGTGCGGGAGGGCTGCGCGCATCTGCTCGTGCTGCCAGACCAAGACGGCATCTGGCACCCGACGACTCGCCTGTGTGCGGGCGTGGTTGCGGGCGCGGCAGGTGTCGAGAGGGGCCGGGAATCGGAGGGCGACGACGGGCCGGCCGTGGCGGCGGGCCCGCTCGACGAGCGCGGCCCTGACGGCGGGCTCCACGTTGGTGGAGTCGAGGAACACCGTCGTCCCCGTGCTCAGGTGGGATTCGAGTAGCGCGTTCTGCCGCTCGACGGCGGCCGTCGTGGCGGACTGGTCGCCCGCGTCTCCGCTGATCTCATGGCGCAGGGCATCGAGGCAGAGAATCGTCATCCCGAGTCCGGCGGCGGCCGTGGCGAACGTCGACTTCCCCGATCCGCCGGGACCGACGGCGACCAGGAGCGTGCCTGGCTCGACGCTGTGCAGGATGTCGGTATCCACCGTGCTGGCGTGGCCCTGCGGGCCCTGGGCGGCCGTCTGCGCGGTCATGAACGCTTCCTCTCAGTGGTCCTGTCAGAGGTCCTGTACGGCGCGGAGCGCCGCGCTGATGCGGGCCATCACGTCGGGGCCGACGTCGCCTCGGCGGGTGGCCCCCTCGAAACGCGTCGTGCGGAGCTGTTGGATGTTGACAGCGACAGCGGTGCCCTGGATCGGGGCGCTGAGTTCGACCGACATGGCGGTGTCGGGGTAGCGGCCGATGGGGTGCAGCACGATCGCGAGGACGGCGCCGTATGCCTCGTCCAGGCCGGTCAGGGAGATGATCAGGACGTCGCGGCCATCGGCGAGGGTCCAGACCTCGCCGCGCTTGATCTCATGGGTCACAGGCTGTCGCCCTCGCCCGCGAGGTCCTGGCCGAGACCGAGCGCGGCGAGCTGGTGGGCGGCGTCCAGAGTCGCGGCACGGCGGGCGGCGCGCACCACGTACGCGTTCACGCTCAGTCCGGCCGCCTGTGCGGCTTGCTTGATCGAGGGGGCAAGGTCATCGGGGACGCGGAGCGTCATCGTAGTCATCGACATGACACCAGACTAGACACCGGAATGTGGTGCCGTCAGGTGATGGCACGATCGCGCTCCGGCCATCGAGGACAGGAACATCTCCTTGGCCGAGCGCCACCAGCTCATCAGTACAGCCCTCCGGGGCCGAGGGGACAAGCTCCGGCCAACGCCGTCAGACACAGGTCGTCAGAGCGTCTTGAGTGGCCGCTCGGCGATCGCGGCCGACGCGGCCCGTACCTCGTTGATCGCGTTCGCCAGGTAGGCGAGGAACGTCTCTCGGTGCCCCTCGTCGGCGGGCAGGACCAGGGCCAGCTCGTCGCCCACGACGAGCGTGTACGTGTGGTCGGACGGCGCCGGGGCTCGGTCGGTGTGGTCGTACGGATCGATCTCCAGGACCACCGACTCGGCACCGTCCATGATCAGTGTTTGAGAGTGCAGCTTCATCGCCATCCGCCGATCGTGGCAGCCACCGTTCACCGCCCGCGCTGCGTCCCCGTCCCTGCCCAGGACGCGAAGTTGACGCCACCGCGACGAGCGGAGTATCCCGAGCTGCGCAGCGTCTTGCCCGCCCGCACTCTGAGGTCATGATGTCCGCCCCGCCCGTAGTGATCTATCCGCCCGACGAGGATGGTGGGCGGCGTGTACGCGTCGACGGGACGATCCTCGGTCGCGCCTACTCCGTGCAGGACGTCGCCCGCTTCATGCAAGAGGCCGGCCTCCAGGACTGGGACGAGATGGACGTCGTCCGATCCCCCCTCATCAACTGGCGCGGCGGCGGACCAGACGAGTGGACGCATTGACGCTTGAGTGGCGTCCGTACCTCATATACACCCTGCTCGCTGGTAAGTTGCCCGCCATGACAGCCCCTCATGGCGGAGAAGCCACCGAAAAACTAATCGTGAACCTACCGCCTACGCTCCGGCGGGACCTGAAGATCCGTGCAGCGGAGCACGGATTGAACGTGACGGACGCAACCGCGCATGCGCTGAGTCTCTGGTACGAAAAGCCTGACGCTCCTTCGGTTGAGGTCAAGAAGGCCCAGAGCTGGGGGACTTACCTGCCCCTCGGAGGCGTCGCCCGGTTTGTCGCTGAGTGTGAGCACCGCGGAATTACGAAGGTGCAGGGGATCGCCCAAGCTGTAAGCGGCTGGCTAGCTGATCATCCCTCTCCGGCCCGTCGGCTGATCAGTCAGCCTGTGCGGCGCATCCTGGTAGCCATTCAGAAGGGCGGTGTGGGCAAGAGTTTCGTCTCTGCTGGCCTGGCTCAGGCATTCGCAGAGTTGGGGCTGCGGACCCTGCTCGTCGACTATGACCCCCAAGGCCACCTGACCCGACGGCTCGGTCAGAGTCTGATCCCCATGGACAGCGGAGCGAGCTTGCTAGAGCACATGCTCGGCAAGGGACGCAAGCACATCCGACGGTCCCTTTCGATCCTTCCTCAGGAGCGATTTGGGGGCAGGCTTCATCTGCTGCCCGCCTGTCACGACGCGTTCCTCTTCGACGCCGTGATGAGCAGTATGCGCACCGGTCGTGAGGAGTCACTCGCGCGTGCTCTGGAGCCAGTGGAGAAGGACTACGACGTCATCGTCTTGGATGGCCCGCCGAGTCTGGGTCTGGCGATGGACATCGCGATGCACTACGCGCAGCGACGTGAAGGCGAGCTGTCGGAGCGCTCTGGCGTACTGATGCCGGTGTGGGCGGACACGCCGTCATTCGAGGCGTATGACCTGTTCAACACCCAACGCGAGCAGCTCCAGACAATGACCCGAGTGACGGTGGACGAGCTGGGTTTCGTCATCAACACCTACGACGGTCGACGTGGCGCATCGGTCCAGAAGAAGAAGGAGGAGTGGGAGGAGCGCGCGAACCCTGGAGTCCTTCAGGTCTTTGGTGATCTCAAGGAACAGCGGGACGCCACCGACCGCCGTATCCCTCTGCTCGAATGGGCACCGGACTGCGAACTGTCTGTCGGTCTGCGAAGCATGGCACGGGAGTTGGCGGTATGAGCAAGAGCAAGAAGGACGCTGTTCCCCGGTACGAGAGCGAGCAGCCAGCAGAGGACGCGCCGACCCGTAACGCGATTCTCGATCACTACGGCCTGGGCGCGGCACCTACGGACGTCGTTGACGACACAGAGCGGGAAATGCTCGCCTGGGAGGAAGCGCAGCAAGCCAAGCTCGCGGCGGAGGAGGAGGATCGGCAAGCGCTGCGTGCTGGCACACGGCTGCATCCGTCCAAGGTCGCGCTGTCGTCGCTCGCCCACAATCCGTACAACCCGCGCGAGACACTCGCCAAGCTTGCCGAGACGACCAGCTCTCTGAAAGAGCGGGGCCAACTAAACCCGGTCGTGGTCGTGACAAGGTCCGCTTTTCTTAAGGCTCATCCAGGCCAGGATGCCGCCCTGGGTGAGGCTGTCTACGTCGTGATCGACGGCAACCGGCGCCTTGCCGCCGCGGCCCCGGCAGGACTGGATTCGCTGCGTATCCACGTCAACGACGACCTAGCAGCCACGGCCGCGGACATCCTGGAATCCGCGCTGATCGCCAACATTCACCGCGAGGACGTGGCGCCGCTGGACCAGGCCAAAGCGATCCAAGAGCTTGTGAGCGTCCACGGGTCACAGGGAAAGGTAGCCAAGCGACTCAGCAAGACTCCGGCGTGGGTGTCCCAACGGCTCGCCCTCCTCGGCCTGACGACAGAGCTGCAAGAGCAAGTCGAAAACGGAGATCTCAAGGTGGAGCATGGCCGACGCATCGGTCGGCTCCCCAAGAAGAAGCAGGCGGCAGAGGCACAAAAGATCGGTACCAAGACGCCCCGCCCACGCAAGCCGAAGGACGGAGAGAAGGCGAACGCGCCGACCGTTAACGGCGTTAATACCCCCGCCACAGACTCAGGGTCGGAGGCTCCGACCGCGCCGACCGTTAACGGCGTTAATACCCCCTCGGACCTTCCTCTCCCGTGGGACAACCCTCTCTGGTTCGATCTACAGCTCCGCAAGCACATGTCCGACGAGAACCGACAGCGGCTGGTCTGGCTGCTCCAGGGATCAAGCGAGGACTGAACGCAAGAAGGCCGGTACTCCCTGCGGTGATCGCGGGGGAGTGCCGGCCTTTGCCGTGCTGAACCGTAGACGGCCCGCCCGCCATGAGCTTCCGGGCGGGCCGCCCCTTCCCGCCTCACGGTCCTGTCCGACGGGGACCGTGGCGGGGGCTTAGCTGGCCTGCGTCTCGCCGGGACGCCGTGGCCAGTCGATGCGCCCGTAGACGTTGCGGTGGGCGCCGGAGTGCTGCGGGGACAGGGTGCAGCGGATCTCTGTTCCCTGCTTACGGATGTGGCAGATGACGGGGATGACGACGCGTTCGCTCATCGGCGCACCGTCTTGAGAGCACTGCGCAGCCTGCGGCCGGTCTCGCACAGGGCGGGGTTGTCGGCGCACTGCTCGCACGACTGGGTGTGGTCGAGCTGCACTCGGTAGAGGCGCCGGATCACGCACTCGCGGCAGCTTCGGGGGAACCAGCGGGTGAGGCTTCCGTGGGCGTCCGCGTCTCGCTCTCCGAGGTCGACGGCCGTCACGGGGGCGAGGGTGACCGCGCACCACACGCAGGCCTTCCCGCGCGTCTGTGCCTCGGACAGCGCGTGTAGGTCGGGCAGGTGCACCGGCGGCATCCGGTCGAGGACGGTGCTGCTTCCGCTGGATGATGTAGGGCTCGTACTCTCGGCCATGTCGGCTCCTTACCAGTCGGCCATGCCCCCGGGCCGTGACAGCGGTCGCGGGGGTCCTATGTGTACTTCCATCGAATCTGCGCTCACGGACGGGTGAAGGCGCCAGACGGGGGGCCAGGGAGGGGCCAGACTGGTCCGTGAAGGGAGTCAGGATGAGCGAGAGCGAGCGCAGACTCCGCTACGGCAGCTACCTGGCGGCTCTGCGCCGAAGCACGGGCAAGTCGCAACGGCAGTTGGCCGCTCAGCTCTGTCTGCTCTCGGGCACTCAGTCCGTGACCCGTAACGAGGTCTCCCGATGGGAGCGCGGTGCGCGCGCACCCGGTCCGTGGCTGTCGATCCTGTCTCAGGCCTTGCGTGTGCCGCTGGCTGATCTTGAGCAGGCAGCGGCCTACGCGCGCGGCGAGGAGTCCGCGCGCCCGCCGGGAATGCTGCTCACGCTCGCTGAACTCCTGCCCCCTGGCGACCCACTGGAGCAGCGCGCCACTCCTGGGCGGCACCTGGGCGCCTCCGATGTCGCGCTGCTCGCGGGGCGCGTGCACGCCTTGCGCCTGGCGGATGATGTGCTCTCCGGCGGGGACCTCATCGCCCCCGCGTTCCGGGAACTGCGCAAGGCAGTGGACCTGTACCGCACAGGCTCGTTCTCCGACGACACCGGCCGCGAACTCCTGGTGCAGATCGGAGAGCTGGGCCAGATCGCCGGATGGGTCGCCAGCGATGCGGGCCGACTCCAGGACGCGGAGCGCGCCTACCGGCTGGGGCTGGGAGCGGCCCGGCAGGCCGGCGACCTGACGCTCGTGGGGAACCTCGCGGGCAGTCTCGCCTACCAGTGGTCGAACAACGGCCGCGAGAAACAGGGCGCCGAGATGGCTCAGGCGGCCGTCGACGAGGCAGGCCCCGACGCACCGCCCCCCGCGCGCGCCCTGTTTCTCGACCGGGTGGCTTGGACTCAGACACGCGCAGGGGAGGCGCAAGCGGCCATGCGCGCACTGGGCGAGGCGCACGCCGCGCTGTCCATCGAGGGAGGCGTCCAAGCCCCTTTGTGGGCGTACTGGGTCAGCCGCGAAGAGCTGGAGGTGATGGACGCCCGCGTCTTCACCGAGCTGCACCGCCCCCTGCGCGCCGTGCCACTCCTCACGGACGTACTCAGCCGGTACGACACCACCCACGCTCGGGAGCTGGCTCTATATCGGTCATGGCTGGCCGTGGCGCTGGCGGATGCGAACGAGCCGGAGCAGGCGGCAGAAGAGGCGCAGTGCGTCATCGCCCTGTCCGGCGACCTGGCCTCTGACCGAACGGCCAACCGCACGCGCATCGTGCTGGAGCGGCTACAACCCTTCTCCTCAGTTCCCGAAGTCCGGAGCGTTCTCGAGGCTCACGGGCATCTACTCATGCACTGAGAGGTCGTTTTCTGATGGTTTGTTCCCCATCATGCGTCTCAGGGCTTCACACGCGGCGCTCGCTTCACGGGTCTGCACGTGATGGGGGAGGACGAATCGGTGTGGGCTGCGCCTCTTGGAGTGAGACAGATCCTGCGGGATGAGACAGGCAATACGGGCCTCCCCTGAACCCCACAAGGCGCTTGAACTCCCGACAGCTCCCAGGTGTTGCCCCGCCACAAGGGCATGTTGGGAGCAAACGGACTCTGTTGATGAAAACGACCTCTGACTGAGCGTTTGGTCCTGTTTCAACGCAAGGTGTTGCGGTTCTCTGGGGTCGGGGTTCAGGGGCTGGAGTGGTCGACGAGCCGACGGTTCCGTGAAGCGGCAGGAGAGGACCGTTTCGTTCGGGCCCGTCCTGTGTCATCCCAAGGCGCCCCAGCCCATGGCCGTTTGCCCAGTGGCCAAGCCGGTGGCCGCGCAGTACATCGGACACATGACTCCGCGCGGCGGCTACCCCAGCGATCTGTCCGATGCGCGGTGGAAGCTGATCGAGCCGGTGCTGACCGCCTGGCGCGACGAGCGCCGGGGCCGGGGCCTGGACATCGGCCGCCCACCCGAACATGACCTGCGCGCCCTGATGAACGCGGTGCTCTACGTGGACCGCACCGGCATTCCCTGGCGCTACCTGCCGCACGACTTCCCGCACTGGCGCACGAGTTACGGCTACTTCGCCGCCTGGCAGGAAGACGGCATCTTCGAACAGCTCACCGGGCTGCTGCGGCGCCTGGTCCGCGAGCGCGAGGGCCGCAACAGCGAGCCGTCGGCGTGCGTGCTGGACTCCCAGACCATCAAGACCTCCGCCAACGTGCACCTCGTCGACCAGGGCACGGACGCCGGGAAACGGATCATCGGACGCAAGCGGCACCTGGGCTGCGACACCCTCGGCCTGCTGCTGACCGTCATGGTCACCGCCGCGGGCGTCTCCGACACCGCGGCCGGCGTCCATCTGCTGTCCCGCATCGCCGCGGCCCACCCGCACATCCGCAAGGCGTGGGTGGACGCCGGCTACCGCACCACCGCCATCGACCACGGCGCCCGCCTCGGCATCGACGTCCACCCCGTCCAACGCCCGCCGGGCGCCCGCGGGTTCACGATCATCCCGCGGCGCTGGACGATCGAGCGCACCATCGGATGGCTCATGCACCACCGCAGACTCGCCCGTGACTATGAAACCCATCCGCACCGCTCCGAAGCCATGATCCACCTCGCGATGATCGACCTCATGACCCGCCGCCTCACCGGCGAAGCCACCCCAAACTGGCGCGGCACCTGACCCACTGGGAGCAAACACAGATCCGCGGACCAAACGCTCAGTGAGAACCCATCTTTGAACTTGTTGAAGTGGTTCGGTAGTCGCGACGGAGCCCAACCCGCCGCGTCGAGCGGAAGGTTGGGCTCCGTCAGTGGCGCTGGACGTGATTGGGCTGGGCCCTGTTGTGCGGCTTCTTCGGCCCCGTCAGGAAGGCGGCCGTGAGAAGCACCGGTCCGGCCAGAACGTAGACGTTCCACCACGACGACGTGTCCGCGCCCACGTACATGGCCACGCTGAACACCAATGCCACGGCCTGCGAGGCTGCAACCGTCGCAAGAACACCCGGTAGCTTCATTTCCTCCCCTTTCTGGTCGTACGACTCTGGCACGAAGCACTGACATCGGGCCACAGGCCCTCACAGCTTCGCTTCACCGGTTTGAAGATGGGTTCTGACTGAAGGAGATGAGCATCCCCGATTTGGGATGTCCTCGTACGGTCACGGCTCGCGTGACGGGATCACGCGCATTCCGGGGTCCTGCGGGGATTCGGGGGTGAGAACGGCCGTACCGCCCATGTAGGTGGTAGCGCGCGACGCGCCTAGCAAGGCGTTGAAGCGGTTGTACAGGTTCCGGGCTTCGGAGAGGTGTTCGGCACGCGTCCAGTGCCGCTCCATGGCCGCGATCGCGGTAGCGAGCCACTTGAACTCGTGGCGGTAGAGGGGGATACGGGCGCGCTGCCGGTCGGGCTGGACCACGGACGCGGCACCGGCACGCTGATACAGCATGGCAGTCACGTCGTTGACGGTGATCAAGCCTGGACCGTAGTACGGCAGGCTGTCCCTCCAGAGACGCAGAAGCCGTTCCGCCTCAAGTAACACCCTCTCCAGCGCGGCGAGTTCGTCCAGATTGATCGCGATGACCTCGGCCTCCGGCTGTTCGGGCGCGCTCGGGGTCGGGGCGGTGGTCCGGTTCCTGCGGAACATGGTTCCTCCGGTCAGAATCGTGGCTGTACGTCAAGGCCGGTCGGCCTGTCCGGTCCTCGCCACCCGGAATGGGTGGCGAGGACCGGGCGGAGCGACCGGAGCGACTGAAAGCTGATGGCCCGCGCCCCCCAGTCGGGGCGCGGGCCATCAGCGGGTAGCGCGAGCGTCAGAGGTCAGACGGCAATTGCTTGTCCGTCTCCGCGTCGTACGCGACTCCGGTCGGCGACAGCCGGATCGTCCGAGTCGTAGCCCGGGTTCCTTCCTTCCAACTCTTGCCGCCTATCGCCACATTCACCGTTACATCTGCGTATGGGTCCTTCACCGGAATCACGATTTGAGGGCTCTCTGCGAAGCGTCCCGTTTCCGGCTGGCTGACTGCACTCTTTCGACCCGAGTCGATGCGGAGATACTTGGCGTTCGACTCAAAAGCAGCGCTCAGTTCCACGATGACGCTGTCTCGGTCTCGGGTCCATCGGGCAACTACATCTGCGTCGACTGAGTCAGCAACCAAGTTGGCGCCGGACCTTCCCTTGTAGGCGCCTGCCTTTTGCTCGCGTTCCTTTTCCTTGTGGTCGCTATCCGCGCTTTGCCAGACGCCCGCCGCAGTAAGGGTCAGTGCGGCGATGGCTGCGACGTAGGGCCAGGTGCGTCGGCGTGCGCGCGCTTGGGTGTCGTCCTCCCCGGTGGAGGGTTCGAGGTTCGGGAGGTCGGGGACTTGATGCCATTGTGGTGCCTGGCTGTCTGTCGTCTCGAACCACTCGGCACGGTCGTTACCCATGCGGGCGACGGTAGCGCGTAGTTGGGCGGCCTGACCGGGGCTTCCCGCCAGTTCTGCGATGTCCGCGCGGGTGACGAGCCAGGCCACGGCCTGGATGGAGTTGATGCCGTGGGCGGTGATGTCTTCCCGCTCGCCGACCGCGGCGATGTTCGCGGCTTCGTTCAGTCGGCCATCATGCGCGGCTTGGAGGGCGGCGTGGTGCCGACTGTCGTGGGTGCGGGGGTCGAGGGTGTCGACCACGTTCGGCGGCAGCTTGAAGTCCTGGCCAGCGTCGGCGTCGAGTCCGTCGTGCTCGTAGGCCTCTTCGCTCTCCTCGGGCGCCGGTTCCTTGACCAAGGTCAGAACCGTCTCTGACTCCTGCTCTTGCTCTGTCTCTGTCCCTTGGCCGTGATCGACGCTGAGGGCCTGTTCTTGGGCCTTGCGCCGACGCGTTGAGGTGTCGGTGAGCGCGATCTCTTCCTCGGTGAGGACGGTCTGAACGATGTCCACGTGATCCGGGCCCACCTTCCATACGGCCTGGCCTGGGTCGAGGGTGCCGATCTTCTCGACGGCCCAGTCCGGAAGGCTGAGCAGGGCGCCGACCTTGGCGGCTTCCTTGGGGCCGAGGCGTCCGACGTGGGCGATCTCGCAGAGTCGGGCGAGGTCCTTGGCGCGGCCGTCGCCGAGGTCGGACAGGGTGTGCATCACGACGTCCAGCGACAGCGCGGCCTTGCGGCTGTTCTTGAGGAGTCGCTGGATCAACTCGGCGGTGGCCGGGCTGAGAAGGATCTGCCAGGCCTCTTCAAGGACCAGGTGCCGATGGATGGCGGTCGACTGCTTGAGCCAGACGTGTTCGACCCAGCACGTGATCGCGGCCATGAGGGCCGGGATTGCGGGTGAGTTCTTGTCCAGCTTGGTGAAGTCGAAGCTGATGATCGGCAGATCTGTTTCGGGAAGACCGGAGTTGGGGCCGTCGAACAGGCCGCGCAGGGCCCCGTCGGTGTAGTGGGTCAGGGCAAGCACGATGCCTTCACCCCAGTCGGTCAGTTTCCGGGCTGAGTACCGCCCGGCCTCGGGTGCCTGCAGGGCATCCACCAGGCCGCTGAGGGTCGAGGATTTGGGGCTGTTGAGGGCGTGCTGGAGGGCGTGGGCGGTCCGTTGGTTGAGGGCCTTGGGTTCGACTGCGGCGATCAGCGAGCGGATGAGCTGCTCGCGGACTTCTGGGGTGAACAGGGGTGAGCAGGGGTTGAGTGCGAATTCTCCCGCTTGGATCACCTGGCCGCCGAGGTCGCGGGTGAGGCGCGCCCACTCGCCCTCTTCGGCCTGGAGGTGCTGTTGTTCCCCGTAGCTGTCGAGGATGACGTATTGGTGGTCGTGGTCCCGGATCTCGCGGCGCGCGCGGATCTTCGCGGTGGTCGACTTGCCCGAGCCGAGCCCGCCCAGCGCGATCGAGTTGGTGGACGGCAGGATTTCGGCGTCGACCAGGACGGGCGAGAGGCGAAACAGCCGGCCGTCACTGGTCGAGCGTCCGATCTCGATGCCGGGGAAGGCAGCGTTGGACGCGGCGAGCGGCGCGGTGATCGCGGCATGGTTGGAGGGCAGTCGGATCACAGGATCGCCCCTTTGCCAGTAGAGGCCCCGTGCGCGGTGGTCATCACGTGGGCGCGGTGCTGCTGACCGGTGAGCCAGTCGAGACTCAGGCGGTGCTCGTCGGCGTCGAGCTGGGCCTTGAAGCGGGCGTCGGTGACGTGCTCGGGGCTGGTGCCCCAGACGGTCAGATAGGCGTCGATGTCCACGAGGGTGGCGCCGTGGACGAGCGCGTCGTGCATGGTGCCGCTCGACATGGCGTTCACGTCCTTCTTGATCTTGTCGTTGGTGAAGGCCTCGCCCGCGGCCGTCTGCCAGATCGCGGAGCGTCGGGCCTGCGCCACGGGGAGCGGCCGGTAGAGCACTGACAGGGAACGGGTCTTCATCTGGCGGTCCTTGAGCGGACGGTCCTGGTCGAGAAGGAGGTTCGCCATCAGGTCGTCGTCCGTGCTGGCCGGCCATCCGGTGATGCGGGCGGTGGCCGCGTACCGGCCGTCTTCGAGTGCGACCCACGCGGCCGTGCGGTCGCTGACGGCCGGCACCGCCTCGGGGCTGTGCTCCCGCAGGGCCCCGAGGGAGGAGAACTCCCGCTCGATGGTGTTCAGGACGCGCTCGGGGCGGGCAATCACGTTCTTCGGAATGTGGACGGAGATGGTCTGCACGTGGGTGGTGACGTCGTCGGCCTGCGAGTGGTGGGTGACGTGGATCTGAATTCCGGCGCTGCGGGCCTGGTTTCCGGCGTACGTCAGTGCGCGGGAGAACGCGGCATGGAAGCCTGCCCGCAGGTCGGCGTCCTGCATGGTGCCGTGGTACGGGTACAGGGTCCAGGTGCGGGTCTCACCCGCAGACCTGCCCAGACGGGGGTGGGCGCGCCGCTCGCGCCAGTGCCGGACGCCGACCGTCGCCCATCGGGCAATCGAGCGGTGTCCGGCCGTCACGTTGATCAGTCCGGCGTTGAGGGCGACCACGCCGAAGGCCCAGATCGGCGGCTTTTCGATCATGGCCGATGCGAGGACGGCGCCCCCTGCCCCGGCGTTCAACTTCGTCACCAGGGCCTCGAAAGGGCTGAGCCCGCGCTGGATGGCAGGGACGCGGTAGCCGGGGGTCAGGGAGTGCACGGCACTTTCCTCCTTCGTCTATGGGGTGCCCGACCCACCGCCGGGCGTCGGGCCTGAGCCGGACGCCGGCGGTGTAGGCCGGGGAGGGGCATGTTGGGCACGGGCTTCGCGTCGAGCGCGCATGACGCGCTCCTGGCGCTTTCCGTCGACTTGGGCCTGTGCGACGACCGAGTCGGTCGTCATCCGCCCCGGTCGCTTGCGCACCTTGAGCCCGTAGGCGCTCGCCAGGGCGTCGCCGTCCTGCGCCATGGCACGGCCGGGCGTCATGACGGTGCGGGGGCCACGGGGGGTGTTCTCCTGCTCGTAGAAGTCGGGCACGCCCGCGCGCACGGCCCTTTGTACGAGCGGGTTGTTGACGCGGTTCTCCACCATCGAACGTGCCGCACGAGCCATACGCGGCCCGAAGTACGGCAGACCATGGAAGATCATCCGGAGCATGAGGACGTCCGCAGCGACGAGCAGGACGGCGTCCATGACCAGTGAGCCCTCGACCACGGGCGTGAACACTCCGGCGAAGAGCAGGGCAAACGGGGCGAACATCAGCCCCAGCAGGCGCTGTGCCCACCTCTGGATGGCTTCCGTGTCTCCTCCGCGTGCGAGGGAGGCGATCACGATCGGCGAGATGCAAACGAACGCGAGGATGCCGAGCTGGCGCGTGGCGAAGACCAGTGCAGCGAATCCGAGGGCGACGACTAGCGCCGCCGTGATGATCAGTTGAGCCAGGGGGTTTTCCGCGTCCGCGCCGTTCTTCAGGTCGTCCTTGATGGCTCCGAACAGCGTGGACTGGTCCGAGTTGAATGCTTCGGTGAAGCCCTCGCTCACCCCGTCGTTCAGCAGCATCACCGCCCCGGGCACGGCCGCCATCCCAATCACGGCGACCAGCGTCCACCCGGTTGAGTTGCCCATCTGCTTGAGGCGTGGTGCGCCCTGCCACGCGGTCAGGGCGCACACCATCACCACGCACGTAAATATTGCGATGGCGAGATGCTGGCCCAACCACAAGAACGGTTCGAACAGCGCGTCCCCGGGTTTCTCCGGCGCCCATGCGTCTTTCGGCGCAATCAGGTTGTTGGTCTTTTTGATCAGCCAGTGGGCCAGGTCGTTGACTTGGTCGTTGGCTTCGCTGGCAAATCCGGTGTCAGCGTCCGGAGCGCCGGGGTCATCGGGATTGACGCTAGGCGGGTCACCTGCCTCGTCGTCCCCCGTGCAGTAGTCGTATCCGGGTGTGCCCTTGATGAGTTCGCACTTGTCGTCCGGCTTATCCGGCATCAGTTGTCACCTCCGCCCCCGCCGGGCGCCGCATCGGTGACCGTGCTGAAGAGATCGGCCCCATACAGCGCGAGAATCACCGCGACGAACAGGGTCCCGAGCGCGATACCGCCCTTGCGGAGTCCCGTCTTCGGGTCCTTGGCCGCGGCGAACAGCATCCGCAGAGCAATCACAGCGACAACGGCCGCCACGGCCTTGGTGACCAGACCAGTGCCGGTCATTCCGATGGAGTCGAAGAAGTCCGAGAACCCGTCCGAGAAGTCCTGGGGCTTGGCGAGGATGACATCAAATTTGGGCATGCTCAGATCTCCTTTTTCGCGTTGTGAGTCGGGCGGGCATAGCCGACCAGGTCAGACATCGAGTCGAGCCGCGAGTAGCGGACTTTCTCGCCGGGGCGCGGGGCGTCGACCATGTATCCGCCGCCGATGTAAATGCCGACGTGGTGAATACTGGCGGCGCTGTCGCCGTAGAACGCCAAATCGCCGATCTGCAATTCACCCGCCTTTACCGGCTCGGATGCCGCGTACTGTGCAGTGGCTGTGCGCGGCAGGGTGATACCGATTTTCGCGTAGGCGTACACGGTGAGTCCGGAGCAGTCGAACCCCTTGGTACTGCCTCCAGAACTTCCGTTCGGGGAGCAGCACGTTCCGGTACTCGGGCCGGACGCGTTTCCCCCGCCCCACGAATACGGAGTGCCAACCATTTTCTGAGCTGCGTTCACGGCCGTGGCGCCTTGCCGTGCGGTGATCAGGGTCCCGGGCTTTCCACCCTTGGCACTGCCCTGACCTGCCAGAGCGTTAATCGACCTGACATAGTTCTGGGTTTCCGCGTAGGGAGGAATACCGCCATACCTTTTGACGGCGCCCGAACCGGAGTTGTAGGCGGCGAGCATGTTGTTCGTCTTGTTGCCGGGAACATCCTTCACTTCATCCGCGATCTTGCACAGGTGTTCCGCAGACGACGGAATCGCATCCTCGGGGTCCAAGACGTCCCGCTTACCATCCCCGTTTCCATCTACCCCGCTGGTCTCCCAGGTGGCTGGCATGAACTGAGCGATACCCCGCGCGCCGACCGGGCTTTTGGCTTCCGGGTTGAAGCCGGATTCCTGGGTGAGTAGCGCGGCGAGCAGATTGGGTGTGACTTCCGGGCAGACGCTTCCTGCGTCCTCTATCAGGTCCTGGTACTTGGCCGGGACGCTGACGGTCAGCGCCGCGTTCAGGGCCGGGTTGTCGCCGGCGGCCTGGATGAGCGCAGCCCCGATGACGAGCAGGGTTGCCCCTCCGCCCGCCGCGGCTACTACAGCGGCAGATCTCACGTACTCCCCCTCTCCATCCTTCTTTCTGGTGTTCTCACTGGTCAGCGGTCGTTCCTGTGTCCGCTGGGAGTCCGCTGACGGTCCGCTGGGAGTCCGCTGGGGACCCGTCCACGGGACAGGGGAGCCCGCCCTCTGGACGGAGTGCCAGCAGGCACTCAGCGGACTGCCAGCGGGCTCCTGGCGGACTACGAACCGGCCCTGAAGGCGGCGGTGAGGTCGGTCAGCCAGTAGCCGCGGACCACACCCGCCTCGTCCTTTCCTGGCGAAACGTTGAGCAGCTTCGAGAGCTGTCGTCCGCGCTCACCGGCCCGGGATTCCATGATTCCGAGTGCGGGTGCCAGATCTGCCGTTGCCATGAACTCGACCCCCTTATCCCTCAGCAGGTCAATCGCCTGCTTCAGCGGGGTGTCCGGGGCCGCACTGAGGATCTTTTGATGCCTCTCGCGCGTTTCGTCAATCACTTCCCAAATGAATTCATCAGGGAAGTTGAAGCCCCGGATATGAGTGGACTTTCCGTGTACGAACAGCACGGCCTGGCCCTTGTGTTTCGGGTTGAACCGGACGGGGTTGATAGGTGCCATCGTGGTGAAGTATGAGTCTCCGAGGGCAACCTTTGCCGCGCCTTCCGAGTCGACGTACAGGCACGCCCGGTACTGGAACTGGGCCCGGACATTGACCGGAATTGCATCCTTGTCCGGACGCTGAGTCAGGAAGATCACAGACACGCCGGACTCCAGGGCCTTCGCGACCAGATACCGAGACTTTTCCTCAACCCGGGCAACCTGTTCCCGGGATTCCTTGGTGCCGTTGGAAACGTAGAAGTCTGCCGCTTCATCAACGATGAAGAACAGACGCCTGAACTTCGGCCCCGGCCTGCGCTCCTGAATCGCCTTTTCGGTCTCTGCGTACCGCTTGTCCACGAGAGGGATCAGCTCATCGAGGATATTTTCCAAGACGGCTGGATCAGTGGACGACTCGTAGCGCAGGGCGACTTCCTTGAACCGCGCCAGGCCGACAAACTTTCCGTCGAGCAAGACCAGATCGAAGTCATCGCCATAGGCGAGGAAAAGGCACGTGATGAGCCCGTTGAGCAGAGTGGTTTTACCCATCTGACTCATACCGGCGATCAGCATGGACGCCCTGTCGAACGTCTCCACACCGAACAACGAACCCGTGACGTCGTGCCCGAGTGGAATCCCGTCGAAAGCCCGGATCTGCTCGCGGTTCGGCGGATCGAAAAGGCGGCTGAACGGCGGCTCCTTGAGGACCAGGAGGGTGATTTGCCGCTCGTTCTCCCGGGACATCTCCAGCTTGAGGTGCAGGCGCGTCACGTTGAGCATCGACGCGATCGGCCCGAGCCGCTTGGCGACGTCCTCGTACGTGCCGCCAAAAGGCAGCAGGAACGTGTACTGCGTCCCGACATCCAACGCGGTGGTGTCGACGTCGTGCAGGGGAATCACGTCGTCCTTGTCGATCGCCCCCGTCCGCACCAGGGCTCGCGTCAGCTCCGGATGGGGCACAACAGCCACCTGAGCGCCGTCCTCGCCCGTGGGCGGGGATTCCTGCGCCAAGGTATTGGGCGCCTTTTCAGCGGGCTTCTTGGCCCATGCGCGCTGTACCCTCGACTTGACCCACCAGGCCGCGTACCCGAGGCCGATCAACACGCCGACGACAAGTAGAATCGTCGCCGGCCACGGAAGCCCCAGCCAGTCCCGGATCGCGTACAGGACGGCGGTCACCATGACTACGCCGCCGATCGCAGCGCCGAGCTGGCCGTAGAAGTCCT
This sequence comes from Streptomyces sp. NPDC050658, assembly GCF_044457025.1. Taxonomy (NCBI): domain Bacteria; kingdom Bacillati; phylum Actinomycetota; class Actinomycetes; order Kitasatosporales; family Streptomycetaceae; genus Streptomyces; species Streptomyces sp. NPDC050658. The sequence continues at coordinate 12,915 of NZ_JBITGM010000023.1, read as the reverse complement.
CTTCGCGTTCCTCGTAGTGGCGGTCGTGCCGCTTTCTCTTTTTTCCCATAAGCCCCCCGTTTCGGGATCAAGGGTCGCTGATCGTAACTCCGCTATGCAATTGCGATTTGACGGTTCGTGACGCTTCGCCGGATCTGCCCTGCGGGTCTGCGACCAAGTTGTTTCCAACCTTCGCTCGCCGAACGGCTCACCGGTTCTGCGCGGACTCGACTGCATGTACTTCCGGCAGTCGCGAGACAGCCCAGCCGACCCTGGTCGGCTGGGCTGTCTCGGTGGTGCCGGACGTAGTGGGGCGTTACAACTTTGGCACGCCCCACTGACAACTCAGGGCTCAGCTAGCCCCGTTGTCCCACCCGGTGTGCGGCGGGTTGAGCTGGCGGCAGAAGACGCACTGGCCGCAGCCGCCGCACGCCAGGCCGTTCGGGTCGTTGCAGGTCGGGCAGTTGCTGCCCTGGCAGTTGTTGCAGTCGTCCATCGTGATCTCCTTCGGTCGTCGGGTGTTCAGCGGAGCTGGTCGGCGACGTCTTCGCTGTCGTCAAGGTCGTCTGCGGTGTCCTTGCTGTCGTCGGCCAGGTCGGCCTCGACTTCCTCCGCCCAGACGCGGCGTACGCGTTCCTGACTGCCCTGGAATCCGGCGCGGCGGAAGGCCTTGACGGCCTGGCGGTACGAGCGGGGCGGGTCCTGGTTATAGCGGAAGTAGCGCAGTACCAGCCCGATTTGCGCGTTCGACAGCGGTTCGCCGATCGGCGGTACCGGCACACCTGCGACCGCTGCAAGGTCGACCAGCGTGACGGTCGTGCCGCAAGACGTGCCGGTCTGCCAGTCCGTCAGGTCTCCCACCTGCGGTTCGAGGGCAGGACGGTCCGTGACGGCCGGTGTGACGGGCAGGGCGAGCGCGGCGGGCTCCCAGTCCTCGAAGGTGGGAAGTTCGATCTCCGCGATCGGCGGCAGCGGCTTCTTGTCGATCGCGTCAGCGGTCGACTTGGCCTGGGAGTGCAGGCGGTCGGCGGTCCTCTGCTGTGCACGGAGGAGCTTGCGGCGGTAGTCGTCCTCTGCCTTGGAGATCTGCGCCTTCAGGTCGCCCTCGACCTGGAGGAGTTCGATGCGCGCGGCTGCATCGGCTTCCATCTGTTCGAGGCGGTCGGCCACGGCCTGACGACGCTCCGTGATGGTGCGGCGGGTCTCGAGGGAGACGTGGCGTCCGAGCGAGCGCAGCACGAACCACCAGACGGCCTTGGTGGCCAGGATCGCCGCCGGTGTGATGACGACCGCCAGGTCGCCGCCGGCGCCGGACGTGATCAGGTCAGCCGTGGGGATGGCCGCGATGCCCACAGTCAGGGCGAGGCCGGGCCACCGTACGAGCCGGGCACGGCGGACGTTGTTGCCGGCCAGGATCTCGGTTACCTGAAGGACGACCCACAGCAGATCGAGGGCCGCGACCGTCGGTGCGGACCACTCGCCGAAGTGCGGGTCGAGGATCTGGTAGCTGACCTTGATGGACAGCGCGGCCACGCCGAGCGTGAGTGCTCCGAGCACGGCGAGCACCACCGCCCGCGCGGACAGCAGGTCCTTCCACTTCTTGTCGTCGTCCATGTCGGTCCTCCGGACTGTCATGCGGCTGCCCACCAGGGCGAATCGGTCTTGACGCTGCCCCGCGCGGTGGCAATCGCCGCGTAGGCCTGCGCCACGGCCGCGGCAGCCTGCGCGCTTTCGAGGTAGCCGCGATCGGCACGATTAGCCGCGCGGTCGGCGTACTCCACCGCCCGCGCGAAGGCCTGGGCGGCGGTCATCTGGGGGTCGCTGCTCATGAGCACTCCTCTTCAGGCACAGGTCATGCACACGGTGTCGGCGTTCCGGATCACGAGGTCTCTCCGTTCAGCACGCCGAGGCGCCGCTTGAGGTAGTCGACTCCGGCCCAGTCGAACCGGATCAGGGAGCGTGTGACGGCCCCGGTCTCGGCGTCTCGGGTGTAGGCGAGCAGGACCGCCCCCCGCGAGTCCGTCTGGACGCTCATCCGGAAGACCGCGCCAAAGGTCTGAATGTCCGGGGTCGGGATGACCGGACCATCGTCCTCGGCCATCGAAACGGGTTCGTGGCCCCCACGGGCCTGATCGAACAGAGGCTGTGCGGTGTTGAGCATCTGTCTCTCCTTCACGCCGCAAGGGCGGTCTCGTTGGCCGAGCGCGGTGGCCGCGCACCATCGCGGTGATCACGGCTCCCTTGTCCCGCCGGGACAAGGGAGCTGACCTTCCGCGGGCGCCGCCGTCACCACGGTGGGACGGAGCGTCGGGCCATGCCGGGATCAGCGAGCTGGTGTACAAACTGCGGTCGGACTCCGGTCAGATGGCCCTTGGCCGTGCAGGCCGGGCACGTCCAGGCGGTGACGCCGAGCCAGGCCCCGCAGTTGTCGCACTGCTGCAAGCCGCTGCTGCGGAGCGCGAGCGGGGCCCGACCGGGGCCGACGCTGGACGAAATGACGATCCGCTCGAACCGGCCCTCGGTCTCGTCAGGCATGGGCCCGAGATCGTCGTCCTCGCCCTCCCAGTCCTCGAACAGCCCGCCAGTAGGGGCCGACGCCATGGTGATCACCACGCCTCCCGCACTGCCGTGACGGCCTGCTCCCGCTCGTCGGCGGGCGCGCCGTGTCCGGCTCGTACGAGCCGGTCACCGTCAGACCAGGCGGCCCCGGTGACGACGGGCTGAGCGTCGGGGCGCAGTACGTCGCGGACGATCACCGCGTACCGCGCGCACCGGCGGTTGAGCATCTCCCGCGCCATGGCGGGGTTGGTGACGACGGCCAGGACCTCAAAGGCGCCGCCGCCCGCGTTCTGGTAGATGGCGCCCACACGGCGCGGGCCGATCTGCCGCTCGACCACACGGTTCAGCGCCTCGCTCAAGAACCCGACCGTGACGGAGTGGGCGGTTGTCTGCTGCGGGTGCGGCCGGCCGTCGGACGGGACCGGCTGACGGCCGTCCCTCTCGTGGGGCTGTGGCCGTTGCGGCAGCGGGGGGCTGTCAGCAGCCGTGGGTGCGTAGGCAAGAATGGACATACGGATCACTCCTGTTGGTCCGTTGAGACCCCCGGCACACATGGCGTTGCACCGCCGTGCCGGGGGTCGCGTCGTCTGTGCGACGCAGCGCCCCGGACCGGTTCGACCCGGTCCGGGGCCCGCGATCTTTGCCCCTGTCTCACCTGTGCGTTCGGCTCCCTGGCCGCCCGGAGGGGCAGCGTGGGAGAAGGTGCGTGCAGTTGATCGCACAGGCAGGGCCTACGGCTTGTCGCAGATGCCTGAGGTGTTCTGACGGCCGCTCTTCCCGTGTGCAGGCTGCGGTGCGTCCACTTTTGAGTTCTCAAATCCCGCCGAACGCTCCTGCACCGGCCTTCCGCCACAAGGGGCGTTGGTTCCGGACCGTTGTCACGGCGTAGCAGTGCGCGAGGGTCGCACAAAGACCACCCTTTGGCCGCTAAAACCTAGGTTTTTGACGACTGGGAAGATGACACCACGCCTAGGGCCGCATGTCAATAACCCTAGGTTTTTATGGATCTGGAGTGGACGGAAGAGCGGCAGGGAGGCTAAAACCTAGGTCTGACCTAAGGTGGTTCGAAGACCACCGGCCGAGGAGACGACGCGCATGACAGAGCCCCGCCCCGCCGTCAAATGGCGAGTGCTCGCTGACCAGTTGCGCGCGCAGATCCAGGACGGCACGTACCCGCCCGGAGCAACGTTGCCGCAGCTCAAGGCATACGCGGCTGATCTCGGCGTCCATCACGAAACGGTTCGCACGGCATACAAGGCGCTGGAGAAAGAAGGGTTGATCCGGACGATCCAACGGCGTGGGTCGGTCGTGCTGGAGACGCCATTGCGCCGCCGCATCACGGGCGACACCGTTACTCGCGACCCCGTCCGTGGCCGTCCCACTCGCGCGAGCCTGGCGGCCCCGCCCGAAGTGACCACCGCGCTCGGCCTCGCCCCCGGTGCCGAGGCGCTTCGCATCCGGCGCGTCACAAGCCCCGCGGGAGCGCCGCCCTTTCAGCTCGTCGACACCTGGATCAGTCCGGCCGCAGTCGAGGATTCGCCGCGTATCGCCGACGTCGCGACCGACCTTGACGACTACGCAGCCCAGCTTGAGCAGGCTGGGCATGGACCACTCGACCGGGAAGAGACCCTCCGCGCTCGGATGCCGGACCGTAGCGAAGCGAAGCTGTTGGAGATCGCTACGTCCATTCCGGTCCTGGAGTCGGTCATCGTCGGCACTTCGGCACGCACCGGTAGACCGGTCGACGTGACGGTCTGTCTGATTCCTGGCGACCGCGTCGAGATCGTGAAGGAGCCCACCTATCCCGCTCATCCCGATCACCACCCGCCGCTTGATGGATCTTGACGGTGGCGACCCTGCTACCGATTGAGCAGCGCGGACAGTGACATCGGACGGTGACATGCCAATGTCACCCCCGATGTCACCAGCGGATCGGCCGTACCACCTGGCACCGTCGATCCGACCAAGCTCGTCACGGAGAAGGGGAGTCACATGGCTGATGACAGGCCCGACTGGGCACGGCGCATGCAGGACGAGCGGCTCGTTCGCGGCTGGTCTCAACTCGAAGCTGTCCAGCGCCTGTTGGCTCGCCTTCCCGATGACCCCGCCAACCCCGTGGACGAAGAGGGGATGCTGCGGCAGTGGAAGCGGTGGGAGAGCGGGCGCGTCTTCCCCGAGAAGTACAGGGCACAGATCGCCGAGACTTTCGGAACGGTGATGGGTGCCCTTTTCCCGGAACGCACCCGTACGCCACGCTCTCAACTTCAGGTTGTGACTGGCATGGACACCGTAGAGATCGTGGCTCGCATGCGCGCTTCGGACATCGACCAAGCCACCCTTGACGCCCTGCGAATCACCGTCGATCGGCTTGCCTGCGAGTACGCCTATACGCCCGCGTCTCAGCTTCTGACGGAGGGCCGGGCCTGGATGGGTCGAGTCGCCACGATGCTGAACCGCAGGGTGAGCCTGGCCCAGATGCGCGACCTGTACGCGATCGCCGGGAAGCTCGCCCTCCTGGTTGGCTGCGTCGAATTCGACTCGGGCCAGCCCCGCCAGGCAGAGGCCACCCGCCGCGCCGCGCTCTCCCTTGGAGACGAGGCCGGCCACCTCGGGGTGATCGGGTGGGGCCATGAGATGAGGTGCTGGTTCGCCCTGACTCGCGGCGACTACCGCGGAGTCATCCAGGCCGCCCGCGAAGGCGTAGCGCTCGCCGGGAACGAGTCGGTGGCCGCGCAGCTCTTCGCCCAAGAGGCGAAGGCCTGGGCGCGATTGGGCGACCGGCAGCAGACAGAGATCGCGCTCGACAAGGGGCGCCAAACCCTGGAGGCCCTGCCCTATCCCGAGTCGATTGAGGATCACTTCATCGTTGATCCCGCCAAGTACGACTTCTACCGCATGGACTGCTACCGCAAGGTTGGCGAGGACCAGCTCGCCGAACAGCTCGCGGGCGAAGTGATCCGTGCGAGCACCGATTGGGACGGCACCGAGCGAGCGCCCATGCGCATCGCGGAGGCACGCATCACTCTCGCGGTCGCTGCTGCGCGCGGCGGCGACCTGGACAGTGCCCTGACGTACGGCGAGCAAGCACTAGGCGGCGACCGGCAGTCACTGCCGAGCCTGGCCATGGTCTCCAGTGACCTAGGTCAAGTGCTGCACACCGCGTACCCCAAGGCCCCCGACGCGATCGAGTTCCTTGCCCACCTGCGGAACCTCAAGTCAAGTCAAGGTGATTGAGCCTGAGCCGAGCATTACGTGGGCCTGGCGGTGGTGGAGACACACCGTCAGAAGCCGTTCACTCAGCTCAGTTTGATGTACAGTTTTGATCACGCTGAAGGGGGAGTGATGACAGATCGTATTGCGGCAGTCGATGCGCTGCTGACCCGTTCGCCTATCGAGCTTCCTGCTCCGGCCGTGCGGTCCCATCTCCGCAAAGCCGTTGGCTGGACCCAGGAAGAGGTAGCCGAAGCTCTCGGAGTGCACCGGCAAGCCTTCATGCGTTGGGAGACCGGCCAGGCGCGCCCGCACCCGCGAAACCGCGCGGCGTACCTTCGCCTGTTGCAGGGGTGGGCCTCACAGTGCCCCGATGTTGCCCATGAGGCAGGTATGGGGGACTTCGTGCCCGCGCCATAAATGCGCGAGGCCGCCCCGTCTGCAAACGGAAGCGGCCCCGGCCTTACGTGATCGACTCCGGCCCTACCACAGTCCTGAGTCGTGAGCAGCGAGGTGACCTCGTCTGCCGGGTGATTCCCGTAGGCCCTAGGGCCCGCGTGGTCACCTGGACCCAGGATAGCCACGTCATCCTGGAACACCAGATAGCCGACCCATTTTGTCCACTATCTGCCCCGTCACATCACTGATCACGGCTCCCCTATCAGGGGAGACCCACCCAATGCACCGCCCGCAGCCAATTCCGATCACTGCGTCTCGAAGCACCTCCGATGTGGAGGTAATGCCGTGAGCGACGCGGGAACGCCCCACATCGATGACACAGCCTCGATCACTCACTCCCAAGCGCCTGCCAGTGGGGTATCTGTGCCCCGCCATCTGGGAGCTGGGGCAGACCTGGTGCACAGCCTCGATTACGTCGTGATGCTCCAGGTGATGTTCAACCTCGCGTCCGGTGTCGAGGCGACACCGATGACCGTTTGGAAGCAGCTCCAGGACCGCGGTATCCGTTCAGCGAAGAACGCCAAGGAGCTCGTGGGCAAGAACGCGGTGTACGAGTCGTTCGCGCGCCTTGTCGCCGCAGGGTACTTGCGGCGACAGCAGCTGCCGCATCCGAAGCTGCCTGGCCGTAAGGGGCCAGTGGTCTACCAGATGTACGACAACCCGGCGTGGAACCCAGACTGGCAGCAATCCGAAGCCGACATCACCGAAGATCACCGGTCGGTAAACCCGCAGGTCGGAACGCTTCCCGGAACGCCGGATCCTGAGTTCCGGAAAGCAGGAGAAACCGCAGGTCGAAACGCTTCCCGGAACGCCGGACGCGTCAACGCCGGATCCGGCGTTCCGGGAAGCGTCAACCGCATCGTTCCCGCAGGTCAGAACGCATCCCCAGTTCCGGGAAGCGGTATGGCCTCCCCCCCACACCCCCCGGAGGAGGTAACTACCTCCTCCCCCAGCCCCCTCACGGACACCAGCGGTCGCACGTCGTTGCCGTCACCAAGGGAGGAGGAGGAGGAGGAGGCTGGCTACGCCCAGGAAGACCTTCAGGCCTCCGCGGAGGTCTTGCAGTTGCTGCCCGATCCGTGGACTCAGGGCAAGGTGCGGGCGGGCAAGTTGGCGCCAAGGCTGCTCGCTGTGATGGCGGAGCAGGGATGGCCTGACATCCACTCCGTGGACCGGCACGTTCTGATTAAGCAGCTGACGAAGAACCCGGAGAAGATCAAGAACCACTCCAGCCTGCTGGCACGCGACCGGATCCCGAACCTGCCTCGCTACGCGGTCGTCGCCGCGCCCGTGTCGTCGGGGAGTTCCTCGGATCCTGACGCGCGGTGCCCGAAGCACCCCCAGTACCGCGCGGGGATCCGGTGTGTCCCCTGCATGACGGCCTGACACAAGGCGGGCCGGACCGTTGCTGCGGTCCGGCCCGTATCCCCTGCCCGTGCACCCGAACAGGAGACCACCAGTGTCCAGCACCCGGAACCTTCCCGCCTCACGCCTGTCCGCCGGCTCGGACGCGGCGTCGGACTTCTTGCGCACGCCCCCGCAGAACTTGGAGGCCGAACAGGCAGTACTCGGCACCCTGATGAGCAGTACCGGAGCAGCCGAACGGTTCTTCGCGGAGACCTTGGAAACCGGCATCGTCGCGGAGGAGTACTACCGTCCCGCGCACGCGGTGATTCACCGCGCCATCTGCGGTCTGCGGCAGAAGGCTGACGTGGTCGACCCTGTCACGGTCGCCGACGAACTCACACGGCGCGGCGAACTGGCCAAGGTCGGCGGCGCCTCGTACCTGCACGCGTGCGTTCAGATGGTGCCTTCGGCCGCGAACGGCGCGCACTATGCCGAGATCGTCCGAGCCAAGGCCTACCGACGCGCGGCGATCGAATCGGCTCAGAAAATCTTGCAGTACGCCTACAGCGAGGAAGGCGACGAGGCCGACGTACGCAGCCTCGTGGAGCAGGCCCTCACCGAGATCGCCGCAGGCATGCCCGGCCTCAATGCCGCGCCCCCCGTGGTCGATGACCTGTATCTCGACTTCGTGGACGAGCTGGAGAAGATCCAGGACGGACGGCAGATCGGGCTCACCTACGGCCTGGCCGATCTCGATACGGCGACGTCCGGCATGCACCCCGGGAACGTCACGGTGATCGCCGCCCAGTCCGGCGTCGGAAAAACGACCCTGGCACTGAACGCGGCGGTGGCCGCCGCCAAGACCGGCGCCCGGGTGATGTTCTCCTCGCTGGAGATGAGCAGCACGGAGCTCATGCAGAAGATCGTTTCAGCCGAAGGCCGGGTGCCCCTGCACCACCTCAACCGGCAAGGCGCCCTCACCGCGGAGGGGTGGCAGGCGGTGGAGCGCCTTGGGCGGGAGCTGTTCAAGACACTGCCGCTGCACGTGTACCGTCCTGACAGCGCCGAGCTACGGGACATCGAGTCAGCCGCCCGTGCATGCGTTCGCGGCGACGGCCTGGACGTCCTGGTCGTCGACTACCTTCAGCTCGTCCAGGTCGAGCAGACCCGCAACATCAACCGCGAACAAGCCGTTGCCGCAGTCTCACGCGGCCTCAAGAACCTTTCGGTGCAACTGGATTGCCACGTCATTGCCCTCTCCCAGCTCAACGACGACGGCATGATGCGCGAGTCACGAGCCATCAAGAACGACGCATCCGTTGTGATCAAAGTCGAGCGCCCGGACATGGACGAGCCCGAATCACCGCGCGCCGGTGAAGTGGACTTCGTGATCGAGAAGAACCGGTTCGGGGCACGGCCGACGATCTCGGCAGGCGCGCAACTGCACTTCAGTCGTTTCGTGGACATGGCCCGCACCTGACCGGTGCCACGCCCCCAGAACGCCCCTGAGTGCCCCGCTGACGGGCTTTCGTCCGGGTGGCGGGGAGAAGGGGCGGAGGTCTTGAAGATCGCCAGCGACACAGGCGCACAGGCGATCAAGCCGGATTGAGCTGTGAACCACGTTGCGGCGCGCCTGCCGGCCTCACCCCGAAGACGCCGTGCGGTTCGCCGGGCAGCTGCCCGGCGAACCGGTCACCACGGGGAGCGCACTCGTAGGACACTCGATGTACCGACCCGAAGGGAGAGCGCAGTGAGCGCCCAACCCGAACACCCGGCGAACAGCCGGACGCCCGCCATCGCGCACACCATCAACGCCATCGGCGACGCACTGAGCGGCGAGAAGCGCGCCCGCTTCTACGGCGAGGTCCTGGCGGCCGAGGAGGGCGACGTGCCCGGCGTCATGCGCCGCTGGTGGCAGACCGCGATGCTCGACCGCGCCCGCGGTGCCGAGACCAGCCGTGCCAATGCCGCCGCCGGTCACAATCTCGTCTCCCTCCAGGACCTTTCCGCGCGCCTTGAGGAGAGGGCCGCCGGATGAACGAGCCGCGCCGCGGCTGGACGGTGTGGACCGAAGAGATCCCCGCGGGCGTCATGCTCGACATGCCACCGGAACTGAGCAAGAAGGTGGTCAACTTTCTCGTCGCACTCGCGCTGGAAGTCGGCTCCGCCTACGACCAGGAGCAGCCGCTCCCGGGCGATCCGATGGACGACCTCGGCGTGCGCTACTCGCTCGCCATCGAGGGCGAGCCCGTCGTGTTCGAGTACACCGTCTACCCCGAGACGCGGGAGATCCGAATCCCCGTCCTGGTCTGGTTCCACTGACCCCAGCTCCACACCGAAAGAGGCCCCCGGAAGAAAGATCCGGAAGCCTCTTTCACCAGTGACATCGGCGTGATTTTCCCGCCGGACAGACGCGCGCCGGACACTCCGCGGTGACTGCCGAAGTCAGCGCACCGGTACCGGCGTAGGTACCTCCAAACGTACCGGCGTGGGTACCGCCGTACGTACCGGCGTGGGTACCGGCGTACGTACCGGCGTGGGTACCGGCGTCGATACGGGGGCTCTGACGTTGGCGCAGGTCAGGGGTGTTGGGTAACCGTCGATGGGCCGCTGACATCTCCTCCCCCCAGGGGTGGGGAGGAGACTCTTTCCTCTGGGGGCGCGTTCAGGTGCTGGGTGTGGCCCAGTTGAGGCCGAGTGCGGCGAGTGCGGCGAGCTTGTCCGCGGGGAGCTTGGCACGGCGGGTCTTGTTGTTCGACAAAAAGATGCCGAGCTTCACCTCAGTGCCGTCCGGCAGTGTCTCTACGTGGCTCCTGGGCACGGTCACCGAGCCGGTGCGGGCCTTGTACCGGGCCAGGGCCTGTACGCCTCGCTCGAAAGCGCTCACGCCCGTCGTGGCCCCTGCGGGCTCTTCGGCTGTGGGGGGCAGGGGCGTGATGCCGAGCTGGTCCAGGAGCTCGCGTTGCCCGTCCGCGAGGCCGCTCCACACGGTGTGCTCGCGCTGGCGGCCCAGCCAGGCGCCGACATCCATCCCATGCACGGTGACGCCGGGGGTGACATCGGTTCCCGGCTCGTCGGCGAGCAGCGCACTGGCCGCAGCGTAGTGGCGTTGCCAGTTCGCCGGCCACGCCGGATCCCAGTGTTCATCCACCGACTCCAGGGCCTGTTTCCAGTCGGGGTGGTCGTCCAGGGCGCCGGGCCTGCGCAGGTTCGACAGCCACTGCCCAACGGGCCGGTCGAGCATCGAGGCGGAGCGCGGCGCACACAGCGTCCAGTGCTCCGCGTAGTACGCCTTCGCGGCTTCGAGGTTCTCCTGGAACCGCTCGTCCGCGAGGCTCCACACCATGCCGAGCCGTTCCAGCCGCGCGGCGCGCTTGCCGGTCATCTGCTCGGCCCCGAACGCACGGCGCTGTTCGGCGATCCACTGACCCAGGGGGTAGGGGCCCTCCGTGTGCCCGTACGGCACACGCGCGTGCCCCTCCCGCTCGGCGAAGGCTTTGAGGTGCTGCCAGCCGCGGGCCCAGTCCCGTTTCTCGGTGTCGATCACGTTGAACGACACCCAGTCGGCGACCATGGCCGGGTCGCGCGGGGAGGCGAACCGCAGCAGCAACCGCGATTCCTCCTCTCCCTCCTCGGGCTTGGACCCGATGTTGACCGACGGCTGAACACGCTGTTTCTGCGACTGTTGAGGAAAGGCCAGCATTTCCACGGCTTCCTCATCATGCGCCCGCAGCCCCTCAAGAACCTTCACCAAAGGGCGCCACGACCGAGAGGTGAACATCTCCTCGGGCTTTTCATCCTCGGGAAGAAATACCGGCACGATCAGAGAGGCCACTTTTCCCTCTCCCGGCTGCTGACGCAACGCACGGCCAATGGCTTGCACAATGTCATGCGGCGCCCCCTTGGGATCCAAGAGCGCCACCGAATCCACCGCCCGGATATCGACACCCTCACCGAGCACACGGCAATTGGAGAGCACCGCACGCCGCGCGGTCGACCCGAACTGCCGCAGCACCTCGCGCCGCGTATCGGAATCGTGCGCACCACACAGCCAGTCCGCCCACACCTTCGCCGGGTACCGCTCGGGCTGCTCCGCGTGCAACCTGCCCGCCACCTGCTCCAGGCCCTCCGCGTACGCCTGCGCCTCTATCGTCCGGTGATGGAACGTGATGCACGTCTGAAGCCCATGCGTGCTCATGGTGTGCAGCAACGCCGACTGAAGCGCCCCCAGCCGCAGCCCCCGCACCTCCTCGCCGCGCTGCTCCTCGCTCCGCAGCAACTCCGGCGTCACCACCGGGTCCCGCAGCTCCACCACGATGATCTGATACCGCGCCAACAACCCCCGCGACACCGCCGAGGCGAGGCTGAGTTTGTACAGCACAGGCCCGAAAATCCGCTCGTCGTCCATCGACGCAGCCATCTCCTCCGGCAGTGCCCCGCGCACCCCCGCCAGGACCTCCGTACTTGGCCGTTCCTGCCAAATCCGCGGCGTCGCCGTCAGATACAACCGCCGAGCCGCCGGAATCACCGCCTGCACATGCACATCCGCCCACGCCTTACCCAGAGAGCCCGACGTCCGGTGTGCCTCGTCGACGACCACCAGGTCCATCGGCGCGAGCTGCTGCCCGTACGCGCCCTCGAACGCTTCCGCCAGCACCCCCAACGAGGCGTACGTGGCGAAGACGGCCACCGGACCGGTTCCGTGCCACAGAGCCAGTTGCACAGGCGACGTCGTCGCCCGCACCTCCATGCCCCACAGCTCCGGATCATCCTCCAGCGAGCACACCGCAACGGCCGGCCCCCGATGCCCCGCCGCACGCCACGCACTGAGCGTCTGGGTCAGCAGATCCAAGGTGGGGACCAGCACGAGAATCCGACCCCGGGGAACCAGCCGCCGTGCCGCCGCCGCCGCGATGATGGTTTTCCCCGTACCGCACGCCGCGTGCACCTGCCCCCGCAGACCATTCCGAGGAATCCCCCCGGGCGGGACATCCAGACCCCGCACAATGGCGGAGACGGCCTCAACCTGATGATCCCGAAGTTTCACTGACATGATCAGCGATCCCCTTCACGTAGAAATATGACGGCGAAACAAAAAGAGAAGCCCCGGCGGGAGATGTACGGCTCGGGGTGATGGCATCTGAGACCAGACACTACACAGTTCATCACTGTGATGCAGCACGCATGATGCAACCACCACACCTGAGAGTGACACTTGGCTGATTCGCACCCCACGTGGCCGGTTGCACTGTATGCTGTCGGGGTACGGGTGAACGTGAGAGTGCGAGACAGGGACGGGAGGCAGGTTAGAATGAAGCGTCACGGAGCCTACTTCTTTAGTTCTTTTGCAGATGGTTCGGC
>NZ_JBITGM010000022.1:0-42231 GCF_044457025.1 Streptomyces sp. NPDC050658 | reverse complement strand
GAATCGGCGAAGCCGACGCGACCGAAGGGAGCGCCCTTTACAGGGGCGCCGGAACCGCCACACTCCGCAGAAGCCGGGCGGCCCCGGCCACCATCAACGACACCGGGCCACCCCAAGCAGCCGCCCCTACCCAGCCCCACCCAGCGACCGAGCCCCAAACGAACTAGTCCGCAGACGGAACAACGACCCGGCCCAGGCGCCGGAGCGGAGCCGGCCTGTCGGGCCCCGACTTCACCCAGTGGGCGAGCTACACCGAACCAGTCCGCACCCGGCAGGAAGACCGAACCGCCCGACCGGTCCTCCCCGTGAGCCCGGCCCCGGCCACCATCAACGACACCGGGCCACCCCAAGCTCCCGCCCCTACAGTTCGTGCGCGCTGGGCGCCCGACCCCGCAGGGCGTTGTGTGGGTCGGCTAGTGGGATGTCTTCCTGAGGGTACGTATCAGTGCGGCGAAGGTGGCGGGTGTTGTGGTGAGGGTCGTGGTTGGGGCGTCGCTTTCGCGGAGGTGGATTGTTGTTGTGGTGGCGTTGCCGGTTGTGGCGACGTAGACGCAGTTGTCTCCGCCACCCTCGCTGAAGGTGGACTTCTGCCAGACGAGTTCAGTCACGGTGTCTTCCCTGGTGGGTGTAGAGCAGATGCTGGATCAGCCCGCTGGAGTCGCGGTGCTCGCGGGCCTCGTTGGGCATGACCGGTGGGAGCGCGTTGTGGCACAGGTCGGTGAAGGTTGCCCGGTAGCGGGCCAGGCTCTCCTCGTCGTCCAGGACCACGCGTGCTGCGGGGTGTTCCAGGAGCACCGTGCCCAGTCGCGCGACGGCGGGCTCGACTTCCAGGAAGGGGGCGCTGAGCCAGGTGCCTGGTCCCGCCTCGAACGGGAGAACTTGGAGCGTCACGTTGGGCAGGGCGGACGTACGCAGGAGATGCGTCAGTTGCTCGCGCATGATTCGAGCGTCGCCGACGACCAATCGGATGGCAGCTTCGTGGACGACCACCTGCAGCTGAGGGCCCGAAGATCCGAGCACGGCCTGCTGGCGTGCCAGCCGGAACCTAACCAGGTTCTCGATCTCGGTCGGCTGTGCCGCCGGGCGGGAGCTTTGGAAGAGGGCGCGCATGTACGCCTCCGTCTGGAGGAGCCCCGGCAGGACCAAGGTTTCGTAATTGCGGACGTGCGCGGCGCCTGACTCCAACTCGGCCAAGTCCAAGGTGCGTTGTGGGAATGTGCGGCGGTACTCGGACCACCAGCCTTTGCCGTCGCTGTCGGCCATGCCGGCAAGCGCTTCGACGTAGGGCTCAGATTTGACGCCATAGGCGGACAGTAGTGCGGTCAGGCGCTCGGCTGCGATGGCCGTGCGGGCGGCTTCTACGTGACTGAGGTGTGCTGCCCCCATGCCGATCTGCGCGCTGGCCGCGTTGACCGAAAGGCCTGCGGCCTCGCGCAGTCCGCGCAGTTCGGAGCCGAGTCGCCTCTGTCGTTCCGTGATGTGCGTACGCAGCGCCATGCGGGCCTTCCTGGTGGTTGGGCCACAGTTTGCCGCTACTGCGCGCGCCAGGTCCATCAATCGGGAGGATCGGGTTGCAGATCTGAGTACCCAATCGCTACGTTACGTACAGCGACGCTCACGCAGAGATGAAGGAAGCCTCGCTGTCGACGCAGTACACCCCTGCCCAGCCGCAGAAGCGCACCGCCCGATCCAAGTCCCCGTGCCGGACGGGGACTTGCCCGCGAGGGGCGGTAGGCCACTGCGGCCGGGCGCGCAGGTCGGCGGGGCGTCCATCGTCACCGCCGCTGTCACAGCGAACCCCTACGCGCGCCATGGAGGCGTCTTATGGGCGTACCCGTGCATCACCTCGCAGCGGAGGCCGAATCTCAACCTCCGCAGACCTACACCCTGTTCACCCCCTCCAACGCCAGTTCCCCCAAGATCTGCCGTGACTTCGTGCGCGGAACCCTGGAGACCCTCGGGCTCGGGCACCTCGCCGAAGCCGCCGCGCTCTGCACCTCGGAGCTGGTGACCAACGTCCATCGGCACGCCCAAGGTGACGTGCATCTGAGAGCGGCCGTCGTGGACACGCGCGTACGCGTTGCCGTCTACGACGGGAGTCCTCGACTGCCGTCGCCCCGCAGGGTGCCCGCCGAGGACGAGGGCGGGCGCGGGCTGTTCCTCGTGACCGCCTTGTCGGACGTCTGTGGGGTGACGCCGACCGGGGGCGGGAAAGGAGTGTGGTTTCAGCTCAATCGGTGACGGGGGTGTAGGCGTCCACCTCGATGTGTGCCGGGAAGGCGTCCAGGCCTGATACGCGGGGCCTTGGGGCCTGTAGGCGGGTCAGGGCAGGGAGAAGTGCCGGCAGTGGCGTGACGTCGATCCGTTCCCGGTCGGGGAGAACCGCGCCCAGAAACAGGTGCGTGACGCCTGGGAAGAGGGTCGCGAGGCGGGTCACGGCGGTGTCCCAGTCGCCCTGGAGGTTCAGGATCAGCTGGGTGACCTTGGGGAGCGTCAGCTCGGGTGGTGCGTCGAGGAGGCTGTCGGACGGCAGGGTCAGGCTGGTGAGGCGAGGGAGGTGGGGGAGGGTTTCCCAGAGCTCCACGGTGCTCTTGCCGCGCTCGGTGGTGAGCATCACCCATTCCAGCTCGGCCCATCTCGCCATGCGGCGCAGGTCGGCGACGTACTCGTCCGAATCGAGGATCCCGAGGGTGCGCAGCGGCATCCCGGAGGGGAGGTCGGAGAGGTTGTACGGCTCGGCGATCTCCCAGAGACGCAGATCCTTCACGCCGTGCAGCGTGCCGAGGGCCTCGTCGGAGAGGCGGGCGGGTGAGATCCCCAGCATCAGGAATTCAGGGGTCGTGGTCAGCAGCACGCGGGACGCGGCCTCGGGCGAGACCTCGCCGCGGATGTCCAGGAGCTTCGGGCGTATCTCCAGCCTTTCCAACTCCGCTACCTGCTCGTCGCTGCGGAGTGTGAAGTGCGTTGCCCCGTCGTCGAGTCGGCGGATGATCTGCTCCGCGTAGGCGCGGCATTCGAAGCGGTTCCAGCCCCACATGAGCTGGCTTCGTACGGCCACGGAAGGGTGCCGTGCGAAACGGGCGAGGAAGGGGAGCGCGGCGTCCGAGCGGATGTGCGTCGCGGTGACCGCCACGCGCCTCGCGTCCTCGTCGCTCAAGCCGTCCGGGCCCGGCAGCAGGTCGAGCACCATGGCTCCGACCTCGCCAAGCTCGCGGGCCTCCTGGTTGCCGCGCGGCGGGATGAGCGCCGCCATCCGGCGC
The DNA here is from genome assembly GCF_044457025.1 of Streptomyces sp. NPDC050658. NCBI lineage: Bacteria > Bacillati > Actinomycetota > Actinomycetes > Kitasatosporales > Streptomycetaceae > Streptomyces > Streptomyces sp. NPDC050658. Next base: position 38,971 of record NZ_JBITGM010000022.1, on the reverse strand, counting down.
TCCACCTCCTCCCGCACCTCGGGAGCCAGCTCCGCGGCATGCTCCAGGCAGGCCGCGGCCAGCAGATGGATCCGCTTCCGGGACCGGTCGTCCGCGGCTGCGTCCGCGCGTCCGGTCAACTCCCGGAAGATCTCCGCCCGTTCCCGCGGCCGCGCCTGCGCCACCGCCATGCGGATGACGTCCTCCCACTGGTCGTCCGCCGCGTGCTGCGCCAGCACCCCGAAGTCGCCCTCGTCCACGGCCGCCCGCGCCCCCAGAAAGTCCTGGAACGTGCGGTGGATGAAGTCGACCGTGCCGGGGGACGGGGTGCGCAGGAGGCCGCTGCGGTGGAGGAAATGGGCGTACACCGCCTGTGCGTCGCCCAGCGCCGCCACCTCCGGGACCGCCGGCAGCGCGTCCGCGATGATCGACTCCGCCCGTGAACGGTCCATCTCCGTACGGCCGTTGCGGATCAGCCAGTAGGCGAGCCGCTGGAGGAGTTGGAGCTGGGACTCCTCCCTCAGTTCCGGTACGTCCATATGGCGCTCGCGGTCCCTGCGGATCAGGAGCATGGAGAGCGCCGCCGAGTAGAGGTCCTTGCGGCCCAGCGGGAGGAAGCCCCGCCTGTCCCTGTGCAGGGCGCAGATCAGTCCGCACATCAGCGGGTTGGTCGCGAGCCGGCCGAGATCCGGCTTCGAGCGGACCGCCGTCAGGAGTTGGTCCTCGTACGCGACGAGCGCCTCGTCCTCCTCCGGCGCACCCGTGCACGCCGCCTCGTGCCAGCGGTGGATGAACGCCGCCACGTCCGAGCGGCTCATCGCCGACAGGGTCAGCTCCGTGAAACCCTGCTCCGCCAGCCAGTCCTCGCGTACGGCGGACGGGCGTGACGTCACCAGCCAGCGGTTGCCCGGGTATGCGTCGATCAGGTCTGTCAGCCACTCCCGCGTGCGGGAGCGCTCCGACTCCGGTATCTCGTCGATGCCGTCCACCAGGATCAGCGCCCGGCCCGCCGCAAGCACCCGGGGCTCCCAGCCGGCGGGCTGGGTGCCGGCCAGGGGGGAGGCCGCCGCCGTCAGGAAGTCCGCGGGGGCGGGCAGGCGCTCGCCGTGGCGGGTGAGGGTGCGCAGGGGGAGTACGTAGGGGACGCGGTCCTCGCCCGCGGCATGGCGTGCGGCGCTCACCGCCAGCCACTGGACCAGGGTCGTCTTGCCGGAGCCCGCCTCGCCGCGCAGCAGGACGCGGTCATGGGCGGTGAGGGCCTGGTCCGCGGGGATCGAGGGCGCGCTCTCGACCAGCTCCACCTCGTCCGCGTAGTACTCCGTTCCCTCCAGGTAGCGCATCGTGGCCACCCGCGCGGGGGCCGTCGCCTCCAACGACATGTACGCCGCGTCCAACGGCCACTTCCCCGGCGAGTTCGCCAGGTCGATGCCGAAGATCGTCAGCTTGCCGTGCTTCTTCGCGACGTACGAGAGATAGCGCTGCTCGAAGGCCACGTCCTGCGCGCCGGGGAGCGGGTTGCGGGCGATCAGTTCGTCCGTCTTCGCTATCAGCTCGCTCTGGCGGCGGCTCTGCGCCACCAGCGTCGCCGCCACGAAGGCCGAGCGCTGGGTGAAGAAGTGCAGGACGTGCAGGCAGGTCGATTCCAGCAGGCGCTCGTAGAAGTACGTCGCGTCGGACGAGAGCTCGCGTTCCGGGGCGGGCGCCGCGCGCCGCAGTCGTACGGCCAGCGCCTCGTGCCCCAGTTCCACCGCCTCCACGTCGGTCAGCGACAGATCGCCGAGCGCGTGCAGGGTGCGGGTCAGTGCGTCCGTCACCGCCTGCTGTTCGTCGGCGGTCACGGGGCGCTCGCCGGCGCGTAACGCGTGGCGGACCAGTTCCGCCGCAAGCCCGGCCAGGTCCTGCCTGGTCAGCGTCCGTTTCTCGCCCCTGAAGGACACCAGGCCACTGAGGCGTACGGGGCGGTCCACCAGGCCCGCGCCCGGGCCCTCTCGTACGAAGAGTTTCTTGATCAGAGGGGCTACCGCGCTCGACACGAGTCGGGTGCCTATGACCGCCGGATCCATGCGCCGCAGCGTAGTGCCCGTCACATTCGCGGGGCGGTCGATCTTGGCCGCCGGTGACATGACGCACAGGCGTTATGTCCGGTACTAGGCGGAATAGTGGAGCTGCCGGGAAGGGGTGGTGGGACCTTCGGTCCGCAACCTCCGGGACTTTCGGCGCCTCGGGGTGCGGAGCCTTCGATGCGGGTGCGGGCGGGCCGGAGGGGGCTCCGTCGTGTGGGGTTAAACCCGGCTTGGGCGATTATTTCTGGCAAGTAGCTGAAGGGGGAATTGTCGGATTTGGGGGGTGAGGGCGGGAGGAAAGGGTGGGGCGGAGCTACTGCTTTTCGTAGTAGATGGGGGGTTTGAGCGAGGGGTGGGGTGCGGGTTACCAAGGGATGGCCCCGGCGGTGCGCAGCGAAGCGTGTGCCGGGTCGCTCTATGTCCCGCGGGTCGCAACAGGCACCCGGCCGCACCGGCCGGGCAGCCGCACGGGCCACGCAGCCATCCCGGCCGCGTAGCCGCACCAAGCCCCGCACACGCTCCCCCATCCCGGAGGAAATCCGCCATGTCGAAGCGCGCCAAGACCCACCATTCCGGCCTGTCCATGCTCCGTACGCGGACGGCCGTCGTCACCGTCGCGGCCCTTGGGCTCGGAGCATCGGCAGTTCTCGGATCCGGTGTCGCGGCCGCCGCCGACAACGCGGGTGCGCTGCCCGGCATCTCCGCCGGCTCCATCGCCGCGCAGGCCACCGCTCAGGCCAAGGCCGCCGAGCACGCCAAGCAGTCCGCGGCGCAGAAGGCCGCGCAGGCCAAGCAGGCCGCCGCCAAGAAGGCCGCCTCCTGGCAGGACCCGGTTGAGAAGTACACGCTCTCCGCCTCCTTCGGGCTCGGCGGCAGCATGTGGTCCCACAAGCACTCCGGCCAGGACTTCGCCGTGCCGATCGGCACGAACGTCGAGGCCGTGCACGCCGGCACCGTCGTCAAGGCCGGCGGCAACGGCGCCGGTGACGGCCCCGCCTACGGCAACGCCATCGTGATCAAGCACGACAACGGCACCTTCTCGCAGTACGCGCACCTGTCCCGGATCGACGTGCGCGTCGGCCAGGCCGTCGCCACCGGGCAGCACATCGCCGCCTCCGGCAACACCGGCAACTCCAGCGGCCCGCACCTGCACTTCGAGATCCGTACGACCCCGAACTACGGCTCGGCGGTCGACCCGGTCGCGTTCCTGCGCTCCAACGGCGTCACTGTCTGACGACAGATCCGCCGGACAGACCCTAGGCGCCTTCGTGCGCCTGTGTCACCAGATCGATGGCGACCTCGAGGATGGCCTTGCGCTTCTCCTCGGGGTCGCCTTCGGCGTCCTTGAGCACGAACATCCCGCCGTGCATCGTGAACAGCGCGCTGAAGCAGCGCACCTGCGTCGTCATCGGCGAGTCCGGCTCCCTGAGGATGTCGAGCAGGCTGAGCATGCGGTCCTTGAAGGTCTCGCCCGTCTTCAGGTCCCGCATCGTCGCCTGGTTCTCCTGCATGAAGCGGAAGAGCGGCGCCGCGTCGGTGAGGATCTCGCTGTAGCGGGTCAGGATCTCCCGCTTGATCTCCAGGGTGCGGGGCTGTTCCTTGCCCCAGGCCACCAGCTCGTCGATGGGCCGCGTCAGGTCGTCGAAGATGCTGGTGAGGATGTCTTCCTTGGTCTTGAAGTGGTAGTAGAGCGCCGCCTTGGTGACGTCCAGGCGCTCCGAGATCTCGCGCAGTGACGTCTTCTCGTACCCCTGCTCGGCGAAGAGTTCGAGGGCCACGTCCTGGATGCGCTGACGGGTGTTCCCGCGGCGCTGCTGCTTGCCCGTGCGCGTGTCCATCGTGGTGCTCCTCGGCTCCCTCGGCTCGAATCCTCGGACTCGGCTCGGCGAATCCTCGGACGCGACTTAACTTACTTGACGCCCGGCTAGTTGGGGGTCTACCTTCCCTCAGTGTAGTCAACTTGCCGGGCGGCAAGTAAGTAGCAACGGCAGAAGCCGAAGCAGCAGCAGTACGTAGTCGGGGAACCGGGGAGTGGGGATCATGGCGGAACTCGAGAAGCAGCCGGCGGCCAAGGAGGAGCCACGGCCGCGCAGTGTGCGCGTGGTCATGCTGGCGCTGATGGTGACCATGCTCCTCGCGATGCTCGACAACATGATCGTCGGCACCGCGATGCCGACCATCGTGGGCGAGCTCGGCGGCCTGGAGCATCTGTCGTGGGTCGTCACCGCGTACACCCTCGCCACCGCCGCCTCCACCCCGATCTGGGGCAAGCTCGGCGACATGTACGGGCGCAAGGGCGCCTTCCTGACCTCCATCGTGATCTTCCTGATCGGCTCCGCGACCAGCGGCATGGCCCAGGACATGGGGCAGCTCATCGGCTTCCGCGCCCTCCAGGGCCTCGGCGCCGGCGGTCTGATGGTCGGCGTCATGGCGATCATCGGTGACCTCGTGCCGCCGCGGGAGCGCGGCAAGTACCAGGGCATGATGGCCGGCGTGATGGCGCTCGCCATGATCGGCGGACCGCTGGTCGGCGGCACCATCACCGACCACTGGGGCTGGCGCTGGTCCTTCTACATCAACCTGCCGCTCGGCGTCATAGCGCTGGCCGCCGTCACCGCCGTACTGCACCTGCCGAAGAAGCGGTCCAAGGTGCGGATCGACTATCTGGGCGCGGCCCTGCTGACCGTCGGCATCACCTCCATCGTCCTCGTCACCACCTGGGGCGGCACGGAGTACGCCTGGGACTCCGCCGTGATCATGGAGCTGATCGGCATCGGCGTCGCCTCGATCGTCGGCTTCCTCTTCGTCCAGACGAAGGCGGCCGAGCCGATCATGCCGCTGCACATCTTCAAGAGCCGCAACTTCACGCTGATGTCCGTCATCGGCTTCATCACCGGCTTCGTGATGTTCGGCGCGGTGCTCTTCCTGCCGCTTTACCAGCAGTCCGTGCAGGGGGCCTCGGCCACCAACTCCGGTCTGCTGCTGCTTCCGATGCTCGGCGCGATGATGGTCGTCTCGCTGATCGCGGGGCGGGTCACCACCAACACCGGGCGGTACAAGGTCTTCCCGATCGTCGGCGGTGCGCTGATGGTGGTCGGTCTGTTCCTGCTCGCGCAGATGGACACGGAGACCTCGCGGTTCACCTCCGGGCTCTACATGGCCGTACTCGGCGCGGGCATGGGCTGCCTGATGCAGATCACCATGCTGGTGGCGCAGAACAGCGTCGAGATGAAGGACATGGGCGTCGGCTCCTCCTCGACCACGCTCTTCCGTACGTTGGGTTCCTCGTTCGGCGTCGCGATCATGGGCGCGCTGTTCAACAACCGGGTGCAGGACGTGATGGCCGAGCGTGCCGGGTCCATGGGGGGCAACGTCACCGAGAAGTCCGCGCAGCTGGACGCGGCGTCCCTGGCGAAGCTGCCGGAGGCCGTGCGGGACGCGTATCAGCACGCGGTGTCCGCGGGGACGCACTCCGCCTTTCTGCTGGGGGCGGCGGTTGGTGTCGTCGCGTTGATCGCCGCGCTGTTCGTCAAGGAGGTTCCCCTGCGGGGGGCTGGGCCGAAGGACGCGGGGCCTGCGGGGGCTGATGATGCTGCTGAGGTGAAGCCTCGGTCTGAGATTGCCGAGGTTGTCTGACCTGCGGTCCGGCTGTTGAAACGGCCCCCGGTGCTTCTGCGCCGGGGGCCGTTGCCGTGTGTCTGTCTGTCTGCGGGTGGGTGGGGGCTTGTCGCGCCCACGCGGCGGAGCCGCGTATGTCACAGCCCCGCGCCCCTTCGGGCGCCTACTTCTCCGGCAGCTGCAAGATCGGGAAGCTGCCCGTGTTCGTCGGGGCGTGTTCCGGGAGCCAGAGGACTGCTACCGCGCCCTCCGCCGGGTCGTCCGGGCCCGCGCCCGCCGGGGTGACGTTGCGGAAGGTGAGGCGGGCGCCGAGCACCCTCGCCTGGCCCGCCGCGATCGTCAGGCCCAGGCCGTGGCCCACGCCCGCGCGGTCCGTGCTGCCCGTGCGGAAGCGGCTGGGGCCTTCGGCGAGGAGGCCCGCCGGGAAACCGGGGCCGTGGTCGCGGACCCGCACCACGCGGCCCTCGACGCTGACCTCGACCGGCGGTTTGCCGTGCTTGGCGGCGTTGGCGAGGAGGTTGCCCAGGATGCGCTCCAGGCGGCGCGGGTCGGTGGTGACCTCCGACTCGTGCACCACCGTCACCTTCACGTCCGCGTTCAGGACCGCGATCCGCCGGGTCACGAACTCGCCCAGCATGATGTCCTGCAGCTCGGCCCGCTCGGCCGCGCTGTCCAGACGGGCCACTTCGAGTACGTCCTCGACGAGCGTGCGCATCGCCTGGGCGCGGTCCCGCACCAGTTCCGTCGGGCGGCCCGGCGGCAGCAGTTCGGCCGCCGTGAGCAGACCCGTCACCGGCGTACGCAGCTCGTGCGCGATGTCCGCCGTCACCCGCCGCTCGGCCTCCAGGCGCTGCTTCAGCGCGTCCGCCATCGCGTCCACCGAGCGCGCCAGATCGTCGGTCTCGTCGCGGACGACCCCACCGATGGCTTCACGTACGGAGACGTCCGTCTGGCCCTGGGCGACCTCCTGGGCCGCGGCCGCCGCCTTGCGCAGGCGGCGCGAGAGCTGGCCGCCGATCAGCACGCCGAGCGCGCAGCCGCCGAAGACGACCGAGATCGAGCCGATGACCAGGGCCTGGTCCAGGTCCCGCATGACCGTGGTGTTCCGGTCCGTGAAGCGGGTGTGCAGCGACAGGATGCGGCCGTCGGCGAGCGGCACGGCCGCCCAGATGTCCGGCACCCCGTCCGACCGCTCCTGCACATAGGTCGCGCGCCGCCCGGCGACGACCTTCTCCCTGAGCTCCTCGGGCAGATCCGGGTCGTCGATCTCCAGACCGGCCGCGCGCCCCGCCGAGTTCTCGTACCCTCGCTGCAGATAGGCGAGTTGCTTGTCCTGGAAATCGCGCGCGTTGTCCAGCATCGAGACGCGCGCCGCGTTGTGCACGACGAGACTCAGCGCCACCGCGACCAACGCGCCGACCAGCGCGATCGCCGCGCTGATCTTCCAGCGCACGCCGGTGCGCAGCCGGGAGCCGAGCACGCCGCGGAGGCGGGCACGCGGCACCGCCGCCGGGCCCCTGTTCATATGCGTCTCCTGCTGTGCCCCGCCGGGCAGTTGCTGTGCCCCGCCGGGCAGTTGCCGTGCCCTGCCGGGCAGCCGTCGAAATCCGTCACGTCATCCGTCACGCCGCCGGCTCACGCCTTGAGCTTGTAGCCGAAGCCGCGGACCGTCTCGATGCGGTCCTGCCCCACCTTCGTACGCAGTCGCTGTACGTGGACGTCGACGACGCGGGTGTCGCCGCCCCAGCCGTAGTCCCACACCCGCTCAAGGAGCTTGTCGCGGGAGAGGACCGTGCCGGGCGCGGAGGAGAACTCGAGGAGCAGCCGCATCTCGGTCGGCGTCAGCCCCACCGGGGCGCCGCCCCTGCGGACCTCCATGCCCTCCGTGTCGATCTCCAGGTCACCGAAGTGCAGTACGCCGCCGTCCGGGGAACCGTCCCCGCCGGCGGCGGAAGAGGCCGACTCGGAGCCGCTCGCGTGCCCGAAGCGGCGCAGCACGGCGCGGATCCTGGCGACGAGCACGGCACCGTCGAACGGCTTGGTCACGTAGTCGTCGGCGCCGGCCTCCAGGCCGAGCACGACGTCGATGGAGTCGGCACGCGCGGAGAGCATGATCACCGGGACGGTGGACTCGTCGCGGATCCGGCGGCACAGCGAGACGCCGTCGAGCCCCGGCACCATCACGTCGAGCAGCGCGATGTCGGGGCGGTTCGCGCGAAACGCCTCCAGGCCGCGCAGACCGTCGGGCATCGCGGTGACCACGAAGCCGTCCCGCTCCAGCGCGAGCTGCGTCGCCTCGCGGATGACGTCGTCGTCCTCCACGAACAGGACATGCGTGTGCTCTGCCATCGGGTGCTCTCAGTTCTCCGCGGGTGCGGGGGCGTCGCCCACCGCGCTGCTGTAGTGATTGCGGGTGCGGTCCGTCTCCGTGAAGCGGTCCGTGGTCCAGCGGTACGTGACGACTTCCTCGCCGGACGGGTACGCCACCGGGTCGCCCTTCTCGTACACCTGCTTGGTGACCACCAGGTCGCCCCGGTCGATCTCCGCGTAGACGGGAGGCTCCTCGTCCTGGAAGACATTCTGGTACTTCTTGCCCTCGGCGCGATAGACGTAGCTGCTCGTGCCGACGGCATCGCCGCAGGTCATGATGTTCACGACGATGTCGGAGGAAGATCCTCCGGTCAGGTTGCCGTAGGACACGTCGACCGGGTACTCGTCGGCCACGCAGGGCTTCAGGTCGCGCTTGACGGACTGGCTGACCTTCGGGTCTTCCTTGACCAGTTTCACCGCGTCGACATCGGCGGGCGGCGCGGGCGCGGAGGACGTCGATGACGGGGCCGTGGACGGCGCGGGCGACACCACGGCGTCGCCGCGGCCCGCCGGGCCCTCGTCGCGGGCGCCGGAACCGCCGGTGGCGCAGCTGGTGAGCAAAAGGCCGATGGCGGCGAGCCCGGCCGCCGCCGTGCTCCCCGCCCGCATCGTCCTTCTGGCCCGGGTGCTTAGGCCGCGCAACGCTCCCGCTCCTCACGTTCGAGCGCGCCGCCCGCGGGCTCCTCGCGGTCCCGGCTCTCCAGCTCCTGGCGGAGCCGGGCGAGCGCCCGGTGCAGCGTGCTCTTGACCGTTCCTGCCGACATGCCGAGTGCCGCGGCCGTCTCCTCTGTGGACATCTGCTCCCAGTGTCGCAGCACGACGACGCTGCGCTGCTTGGGTGCCAGGACCTTCATGATGTCCATGAGCAGGGCGCGGTCCGCGTGCTGTTCGGTGGAGTCTTCCACGCTCGCGTCGGGCAGCTGCTCGGTGGGCACCTCTTCGAGCTTGCGGGCCCGCCACCACTCCGTACGCGTGTTGATCATGACACGGCGCAGATAGGCGTCCGCGAGCCGCTTGTCGGCTATGCCGTCCCAGCGGCCGTACGTCCGCACGAGGGCGGTCTGCAGCAGGTCCTGGGCGTCGACGGGGTCGGGCACCAGGCGCCGGGCACTGCGCAGCAGGGCGTCCTGCCGAGTGCGGACGTACTCTTCGAACTCGAGCACCTCGCCGTGCGCCATACCTGACCGCCTCCGTTCACCGACCACCGCTTGTGCGGTACGGGAATGAAGCTACGGAGGGCTTGTCACGAGGCTGTGCGGAGCAGCCAGCGGAGGGCGCACGGCCTTCCGTCGGTTGTGTAACAGAAGTAGGCGGGGCGTAAACCGAAGGCGTCAGGCGGGGTGTTTGCCCGGTTTCTCAGGTGAGGGGGAGCCGGTAGAAGCCGCCCTGGAGCGGTTCCACCAAGCCGTCGGAGACCAGGCCGTCCAGCGCGCGGGCCCGCTGCACGGGCTCGTCCCACACCCGGTCCAGGGCGGCCTGCGGCACGGGCGCGACGGCCTCGCGGAGTACGGCGAGCAGCTTGCCCCGCACCTGGCGGTCCGTACCGGCGTAGGTCTGGCCCTTGCGGGCCGGGCCCTCGTGCGGGGGCTTGCCAGCGGCGCGCCAGGCGCACTGACCGGAGATCGGGCACCGCGCGCAGTCCTCGCTCTTCGCCGTGCAGACGAGGGCGCCGAGCTCCATGGAGGCGGCGGCCCAGCGGGACGCGGTGCGCTCGTCCTCGGGGAGCAGGGCGCGGGCGAGCTTGCGCTCGGCTGCGGTGGTGGCGTTGGGCGGGTACTGGACGCCGGTCACGGCGCGCGCGAAGACGCGGCGCACGTTCGTGTCGAGCACGGCGTGCCGTTGCCCGTACGCGAACGACGCCACCGCGGCGGCCGTGTACTCGCCGATGCCGGGCAGCGCGAGCAGCTGGGCGTGCCTCGTCGGTACGTCGCCGCCGTGCCGCTCCGTTATGGCGACGGCGGCGCCGTGCAGCCGGAGCGCGCGGCGGGGGTAGCCGAGCCGTCCCCAGGCGCGGACGGCCTCGCCCGGCGCCTCCTTGGCGAGGTCCGCGGGGCGGGGCCAGCGGGCGAGCCACTGCTCGTACACGGGCAGCACGCGGTTGACCGGCGTCTGCTGCAGCATGAACTCACTGACCATCACGCCCCAGGGCCCCGCATCGGGGTGCCGCCACGGCAGGTCGCGCGCATGGGCGTCGAACCAGGCGATGACGGGGGCGTGCAGGGCCTCGCCGGCGGGCTCTCGCTCGGGGGCGTTCGGCATGGGCTTCATGGGCGCAGTCATGGCAGGACGATCCTGCCATGGGGGCGACGGGGCTCGGGCCAACCTCAAGGTGAGTCCGGCGATCCGCCTCTCCTGCCGCATTCCTGCCCCCCTCGCTCTGGGCAGGCGTTCCGCGGGGCGGAACGGGTGGGCACAGCCTGACGCCGGTCCAGCGATTCAGCCGGGGGTGAGGGCAGGCGGGGACATGACTATCGGCAGGGGCGAAGGAGTGTGGGAGGGACGTAGCGTCGAGGGGGTGAGGCGATGGTGGTGGGTGGACCTGGGGATGTGGGTGGGGGTTGCCCTGCCCGCGGTCGGTGTTGACCGGGTCGGGCTCAATGAGCCGCGCGGCGCGTGGGCGGAGTTGGCCGGGCTGGCCGCACTCGGGGGCGCGGTCGTGTTGTGGAGAAGGCGTCCCCTGGGCGCCTTCGGGGTCGCCGCCGCCCTGGGGCTCATCAGCGCCCCCTCCCTCTTCACCCTCTCCTACGGCCCCGCCCTCGCCCTCTTCGCCCTCCTCATGGGCCGCAGGGCCCCCTACACGCGCCCCGCACTCCTCGCCTTCGGGGCCATCGCCGTACTCGGCAGCGCCAAGATCCTCGTACGTGGAGTCGACCCCGTCGTGGAGTGGCTCGTGCTGATGGGGACCCTGCTCTTCGGGGCCGTGTTCCCGTGGCTCGCGGGGCGCTACTGGCGGCAGGGGCGCGAACTCGCCGCCGCGGGTTGGGCCCGCGCCGGACAGCTGGAGCGAGAGCAGCGCATCGTCGCCGACCGCGCGCGGCTGCGCGAACGGACCAGGATCGCCCAGGACATGCACGACTCCCTCGGCCACGAGCTGAGCCTCATCGCGGTGCGGGCCGGCGCCCTCCAGGTCGCCGCCGACCTCCCCGACCGGCACCGCGCAGCCGCCGCCGACCTCCGTGCCGCCGCGTCGGACGCCACCGACCGGCTGCACGAGATCATCGGGCTGCTCAGGGAGGCGGGCGACGAGACCGCGCCCCTCGCCCCGGCGGGCGAGACCGTCGCCGAACTCGTCGAGCGCGCCGCCGGATCGGGCCTGCCGGTCCACTACATCGCGGGGGGTGACGCGACGACCGCCGAGTTGACCGGGACGGAGTCCGGCCGCACCGTCCACCGCGTCGTCCAGGAAGCCCTCACCAACGCCGCCCGGCACGCCCCCGGCGCCGAGGTGACCGTGGAGACCGCGACCGACGCGGCAGGCATCACCGTCACCGTCACCAACGGCCCCGCCCAGCAGCCCGCCCCCGCGTCAGGCGGCGGCTCAGGCCTGCTCGGGCTTCGGGCCAGGGCCGCCGACCTCGGCGGCACCCTCGACGCCGGACCGCACGGCGACGGCTTCCGGGTCGTCGCCCGGCTCCCGGCACGCGGCGGCGAACCCGCCCCCGCCGCCACCCCGCGCGGCTCCGTCATCTCGTACGCGCGACGACGCACACTCCTCGGCTTCGGAGCCGCCGTCGCCACCGGCGTCCTGCTCGTCGGCGGCGCCTTCGCCTGGTACGTGTACTCCCGCTCGAACGCGGTCCTCGAACCGGCCGACTTCGCCCGGCTCCGGATCGGCCAGCCGCAGCAGACGGCCGAGCGGCTGCTGCCCGACCGTGTCGCCTCCGATCCGCCCTCCGAGCGCGCCCCGACCCCGCCACCGGCGGGCGCCGACTGCCGCTACTACCGGGCAGGCGGTGAACTCTTCGTCACCGTCGAGCACTTCAGGGTCTGTTTCGACGGCGGGGTTCTCGTGGAGAAGAGTGTGATCCCCAGGGCCGGCGGCGCGCGGAAGGCGTCGGAAGAGGAGGAAGAGGAGAAGGAAGAGGAGAAGGAATGGGTGCGGTGATCCGCGTACTGCTGGCCGACGACGAGGCGATGATCCGCGCGGGCGTCCGCGCGATCCTCGGCGCCGGCGAGGACATCGAGGTGGTCGCGGAGGCGGGCGACGGACGCGAGGCCGTCTCGCTCGCCCAGGCCCACCGGCCCGATGTCGCCGTGCTCGACATCCGGATGCCGGGGCTCGACGGGCTCGCCGCGGCGGAGGAGATCGTGCGGACGGTGCCGGACACCGCCGTCGCGATGCTGACCACCTTCTCCGAGGACGCGTACATCGCACGGGCCCTGGCCGGCGGAGCCACGGGGTTCCTGCTCAAATCCGGCGACCCGCACGAACTCATCGCGGGCGTACGCGCGGTGGCGGGCGGCGCGGCCTTCCTCTCGCCGAAGGTGGCCCGGCATGTCATCGACGGCTACGGAGCCCGGCGCGTCGGCCGCGGCGCCGCCGCCCGCGCCCGCACGGAGGCCCTCACCCCACGCGAGCGGGAAGTGCTCGGTCTGGTGGGGGAGGGCCTGTCCAACCCGGAGATCGCCGCCCGGCTCCATCTCGTCGAAGGCACCGTCAAGGCCTATGTGAGCGCGGTCCTCGACCGGCTCGGGGTCAAGAACCGCGTCCAGGCGGCGATCGTCGCGTACGAGGCGGGCCTTGTGGGCGGGTAGCCGGCGGCCCGTTCGGCGGTTTTCTGTCAGCGGCGGTGCGATGCCGGGACGCGCGGTGTCGCGTACGTCGCCGGGCCCGGCCCCGCGAACCAGCGGACCACCCCCGTCGAAGACCCCCGCATCGTCTCGACGACACGTGTCACGGGACGGGTCGTCAGCCGGATCAGCACAAAGGCGAGCGCCGCTCCCAGCAGCAGGCCGACCGCCACGTCATGCGGATAGTGCACGCCCACGAAGACCCGCGAGAAGGCCATCAGCACCGCCATCGGCAGCGTCAGTGCCGCGATGCGCGGCCAGGCGATGGCGAGGCCGACGGCCGCGGCGCCCGCGATCGTCGAGTGGTTGCTCGGGAAGGACCAGTCGCCGTACGGCGGGCAGTCGACGAGTGGCGCGAGCGCGCCGGAGACCGCCCGGCAGGGGCGCTCCTCGTCGATCCCGGACTTGATCAACTCGCTGCACACATACGCCACCGCCGTGGCCAGCGGCGCGAGCACCGCTATCGCGAGGGCGCGCGGCTCGTCGCGCCGGGTCCGCCACCAGGCGACTATGAAGAGCACGCCGAAGAGCAGCAGTCCGAGCTCCGTCCACACCTCGGCGGTGTGCTGCACCCAGCCGGGGGTGTCATGGGCGAAGTCGGTGATGTCGCGGTAGAGATCGTCGGTCATGGTGTCCATGATTACGGACGGTACGGAGTGGGCCCGAATCGTCACATCCGGCGATCGACCGGTGACCACCCCTGACGACAGACAGGGGTGCGGCACCGGCGGGTCACCCGGCGGGGTAACCGGAGTGGCTCATTCCGAGATGATGATCCGCAAACTTTGTCGTCCGGGGCGGCGGGTGGGGCAGGAGAAGCCGCGGATCTCTCGTAAGGTTTGGGCGTGGGATCTCTGCGCAATCCGGTCGGGCCGCTTCCCTCCACCATCTACTGGCGTCGGAGGGCCGTTCTGCTGTCCGTCGTCGGGCTGCTGGCACTCCTCGTCGTGTGGGTGCTGACGATGGGCGGCGGTGGCGGCAAGAACACCGCTGACGGGCCGTCGGGTTCCGGGCCCGCCACGTCCATCACGCCCGGCCCCTCCGGTTCGGGGCCCGCCATCAGCGAACACCCCGGCGGGCGCGACGAGTCGGACGACGAGGGCTCCGGCGGTTCGGGCGGCTCAGGCGACGGCGACGGCTCGGGCTCCGGCTCCGGGGACTCCGCGGGCGGCGGCGGTGACGGCAGCGGTTCCGACGACGGCGCCAAGGGTGGCGGCGGCGCGGGCGGTCAGCTTCCCGCCGGGTCCAGCCTGCCCAACTGCACCAGCGGCGCGGTGAAGTTGAAGCTGCGCAGCGTGCAGAACACGTACGAGATCGGCGAGAAGCCGAAGTTCGAGCTCATCGCCCAGAACACCGCCGGGAAGGCCTGCAAGGTCGATCTCGGCGGCAAGGAAACGGTCCTGACGATCACTCAGGCCAAGGGCGACAAGGAGATCTGGTCCTCAAAGGACTGCCCCGCGGGCGGCGGCAGCCTGTTGCTGCGCGTGCCGGGCGACGGCCGCGTCACGCACACGGTCGAGTGGGACCGCCGGGCCAGCGAGCCGCGCTGCGCGACTCCTTCGGCGGGGAGCGCGGCCCCGGGCACGTACTTGATCGAGGCGAAGTCCCCGGGCCTGGGCTCGGCGCAGGCGTCGTTCATGCTTGAGGACAGCTGATGCCCGCGCCCCTGTAGGGGCGCGGGGAGCCGCGCGACCAGCCCCCGCCGGCCCGCAGACATCTCACTCCCGGCTGGGCCCTAGACGTACCGCTCCAGGATCGACGACTCCGCGAGCCGCGAAAGGCCCTCGCGGACACTCCGCGCCCGAGCCTCCCCCACCCCGTCCACGGTCTGCAGATCATCGACGCTCGCAGCGAGCAGCTTCTGCAGCCCGCCGAAGTGCTCGACCAGGCGGTCGATGATCGCCCCCGGCAGGCGAGGCACCTTCGCGAGAAGGCGGAAGCCCCGCGGCGAAACCGCGGAGTCCAGCGCCTCGGGGGACCCGGTGTACCCCAACGCCCGCGCCACGATCGGCAGTTCAAGCAGCTCCGCGTGCGACAGGGCGTCCAGCTCGAAGAGCGCCTCGTCGACCGTGCGGGACCGCTTCGCGGTGGGCTCGGGGACGTAGTCCCGGACGACCAGCTCGCGCTCCGGCTCGACGCCCGCGATCAACTCGTCCAGCTGGAGGGCGAGAAGGCGCCCGTCCGTGCCCAGCTCCACCACGTACTCGGCGATCTCCGTGGCGATACGGCGCACCATCTCCAGGCGCTGCGCGACCGCCGTGACATCGCGGACCGTCACCAGGTCCTCGATCTCCAGGGCGGAGAGCGTGCCCGCGACCTCGTCGAGGCGGAGCTTGTACCGCTCCAGGGTCGCCAGGGCCTGGTTCGCCCGGGACAGGATCGCCGCCGAGTCCTCAAGGACGCGGCGCTGTCCGTCCACGTACAGCGCGATCAGACGCATGGACTGGGAGACGGAGACGACGGGGAAGCCCACCTGCTTCGAGACGCGGTCCGCCGTGCGGTGCCGCGTGCCCGTCTCCTCGGTGGGGATCGTCGGGTCGGGGACGAGCTGCACGCCCGCCCGCAGGATCTTGGTGACGTCCTTGTCGATGACGATGCCGCCGTCGAGCTTGCAGAGCTCGCGCAGGCGCGTCGCCGTGAACTCGACGTCCAGGATGAAGCCGCCCGTACACATCGATTCGACCGTCTTGTCCCAGCCGAGGACGATGAGCCCTCCGGTGTTGCCGCGGAGGATCCGCTCGAGGCCGTCGCGCAGGCCTGTGCCCGGCGCGACCGCGCTCAGGGAGGCGCGCATCAGCCCATCTGCACCGGAGCTTCCGCCGGGCTTGCCGGGAGCTGACGCCCGGTCGTTGGCTGCCACTGCACTCCTCGGGTCGCGGGTTGTCCAAGCCCCGGTCCCGTACGACTGCTTCGTACGGATGGGCGAGACCAGGGCAAAGTCTACCGGCGCTCTTCCTCCTCCCGTGGGGCCTCTCTGCGACGCGACCTCGGAAGGACACGCAGGGCGTCCCCCATGTCGGCGACTTCGGTGACCTTCATACCGGCCGGGACCTTGCCGGGATCGGCCGGCACGAGGGCGTGCGTGAAGCCCAGACGGTGCGCCTCGGCGAGCCTGCGCTGCACGCCCGTGACCCGTCTGACCTCGCCCGCGAGGCCCACCTCGCCGATCGCGACGAGATTCTTCGGCAGCGGGGTGTCGCTCGCCGCGCTGGCCAGGGCGAGGGCGATGGCGAGGTCCGCGGCGGGCTCGGAGAGCTTCACTCCGCCCACCGTCGCGCTGTAGATGTCGCGCTTGCCGAGGGCGGAAATCCGGCCGCGCTGCTCCAGGACGGCCAGCATCATCTGGACGCGGGAGGTCTCCAGGCCGGACGTGGTGCGCCGGGGCGAGGGAATCTGCGAGTCGACCGTGAGCGCCTGGACCTCGGCGACCAGGGGGCGGCGGCCCTCCAGGGTGACGGTCAGGCACGTGCCGGGGACGGCCTCCGCGCGGCGGGTGAGGAAGAGGCCGCTGGGGTCGGCGAGGCCGGTGATGCCCTCGTCGTGCAGCTCGAAGCAGCCGACCTCGTCCGTCGTGCCGTACCTGTTCTTCACGCCGCGGACGAGACGGAGGCGGGCGTGCCGGTCGCCCTCGAAGTGGAGCACGACGTCCACGAGGTGCTCCAGGAGGCGCGGTCCCGCGATGGCGCCGTCCTTGGTGACGTGGCCGACCAGGAGTGTCGACATGCCGCGCTCCTTGGAGGCGCGGATCAGCGCGCCCGCCACCTCGCGGACCTGGGCCATGCCGCCCGGCGCCCCGTCGATCTCCGGGGACGCGACCGTCTGGACCGAGTCGAGGATCAGGAGGGACGGCTTCACCGCGTCCAAGTGGCCGAGCACAGCGGCGAGATCGGTCTCCGCCGCCAGGTAGAGGTGGTCGTCGATGGCCTTGATGCGGTCGGCGCGCAGGCGGACCTGGCTCGCCGACTCCTCGCCCGTGACATACAGCGTGCGGTGCTCGTCGCTCGCCGCCTTCGCCGCGACGTCCAGGAGCAGCGTCGACTTGCCGACGCCCGGCTCGCCCGCGAGCAGCGCCACGGCGCCGGGGACGAGACCGCCGCCGAGGACGCGGTCCAGTTCCGGTACGCCGGTGGAGCGGGCCGTGGCCTGGCGGCCGTCGACCTGGGCGATGGGCAGGGCGGAGGAGGTGACGCGGCCGGGGGCCGTGGTGCGGACGGCGGGCGCGCCGTACTCCTCGACCGTCCCCCATGCCTGGCATTCGGGGCAGCGGCCGAGCCACTTGGCCGTCTGCCAGCCGCACTCGGTGCAGCGGTAGGACGGCCGGTCCTTGGCGGATTTCGTACGGGCAGCCATGGACGGAACCGTAGCGGTCGCCACTGACAACGCCGACAACGCCGTACGTTCCCGGGGCCCCGCCCCGCCCGGCCCTGCTGCGACGCTACGAACCGGCCCGCGCCAGCAGCCCGTCGACGAAGGTGCGCAGGCCCTCCGGATACGTGTCCCGCGCGGCCTGCGCGGCCCAGCGGTCGAAGCCGATGGCGGCGAGGTACGGCACCTTCGACGCGTCGAAGGTGGTCCGGTACTCGGGCAGGGTGCCGTCCGCCCTGCGGTACGGGGAGCGGGCGCGGACGAGGATCTCGCCCACGGTGTAGAACCAGATGCTGCGGAAGACGTCGACGGCCTGCTCGGGCGTGCAACCGCGGGCGTCGGCCCCGGCCACGATCTCCTCGACCATCCACATGGCGTCCTCGCCGAGCAGCGCGACGAAGCCGTCGGCGGCGATGACCTCCGCCGCCCAGGGCCAGGCCGTGAGCGCGTCGTGCATCGCGGTGGCCGCCACGACGATCCGGTCCCGCGGATCGCCGGGCATCCGGGGGCGTTCCATCCGGCCGATGTGGTCGCCGAGCAGCTGGACCATCAGATCCTCTTTGTCCTGGATGTGGTGGTACAGCGTCGTCGCCCCGATGCCCATCTCGGCGGCCAGCCGGCGGATGGTCAGCTTCTCCCAGCCGTCCCGGTCGATGATCCGGCGGGCGGCCGCCAGGATCTGCGCGCGGGAGGTCACGGGCGGCCGGCCGGTGCGGCCCTGTGGTGCGGAGGTTCGGGGCATGGGCCCATCATGCCGGGCCGTATGTCCGACCGGGTGCGCGACGGCTCGCCTCGGTGTTACTTTCGGAACATGTTCCGAAAGTCGCCTCCACCGTCGCGTCCACCATCGCCTCCACCATCGGATCCACCCACCATGGCCGGGCTGTTACGCCCCCACCTCCCCGGCTTCGCCGCCGTGGTCGCCCTCCAGGTCGTCGGCGCCCTCGCGGGCCTCGCACCGCTCCTCGCGGTCGTCGAGCTGGGCCGCACCCTGCCGGCGCCGGGCCCGGCCGACGACGGCCACGTCTGGTCCGTGGTCGCCGCGGGCGCGGCGGGCCTCCTCGTCCAACTGCTGTGCACGGCCGCCTCGTCCGGCATCGGCCACCTGCTCGACGGCAAGGTGCAACTGACGTTCCGCCGCCAACTGGCCGCCCGCCTGGGACGCGTACCGATCGGCTGGTTCTCGCGGCGCCGGACCGGTGAGCTGGCCAAGGTCGTCGGCGACGACGTGGGCGCCGTGCATCCGTTCATCGCGCACACCCCCGGCGAACTCGTCTCCGCGTTCGTCGTGCCGCTCGCCTCGCTGGTCTACCTGTTCACCGTCGACTGGCGGCTCACGCTCATCACGCTGATACCGGTGGTGCTCGCGATCGCGCTGGTGCCGCTGATGATGACCCCGGCCCGGCTGCGCGAACAGGAGGAGTTCGACGCGGCGATGGGGCGGATCACCGACTCCGTCGTCGAGTTCGTGCAGGGCATCGCGGTGGTCAAGACGTTCGGCGGATCCGGGCGCGCCCACCACAGGTTCCGCACGGCCACCGACGAGTTCGTCTCCACCTTCAGCCGCTGGGTGCACGGCATCTCCCGGACCGCCGCGGGGATGCAGCTGGTCCTCTCGCCGCCGTTCGTGCTGCTCGTCGTGCTGACCGGCGGTGCGGCCCTGATCACCAATGGCGGCCTCGCCCCCGCCGACCTGCTGCCCTTCCTGCTGCTCGGCCTCGGTCTGACCGCCCCGGTCGCCGCGCTCGGCCACGGCTTCGACGACATGCAGGCGGCGCGGCGCGCGGTCGGCCGGATCAGGGACGTACTCGCGGTGCCGTACCTGCCGGAACCCGCCCACCCGGTCGCACCCCGCGGCCACCGGGTGGAGCTGCGGGACGTCCGCTTCGGGTATGACGCCGGGCGCGAGGTGCTGCGCGGCATCGACCTCGTCCTCGAACCGGGGACGGTCACCGCGCTCGTCGGCCCTTCCGGCGGCGGAAAGTCCACGCTGGTCCAGCTGTTGCCGCGGTTCTTCGACCCGACGCACGGCTCGGTGCTCCTCGGCGGCGTCGATCTGCGCGAACTCGGCAGCCAGGAGCTCTACCGGACGGTGTCCTTCGTCTTCCAGGACGTACGGCTGCTGCGCGCCTCGGTCGCCGACAACATCGCCCTCGCCGTACCGCACGCCGCCCCCGACGACGTGGTGCGCGCCGCCCGCCTCGCCGGAATCCACGAGCGGATCCTCGAACTGCCGGGCGGATACGAGTCGGTGATCGGCGAGGACGCCGGACTCTCCGGCGGCGAGGCGCAACGGATCTCGCTCGCCCGCGCGCTGCTCGCCGACACCCCCGTCCTCGTGCTCGACGAGGCGACCGCCTTCGCCGACCCGCAGACCGAGCAGGCGGTGCGCCGGGCCCTGGCCGGCCTGGAGGGCGAGCGGACGGTGCTGGTCATCGCCCACCGCCTGGAGACGATCACGGACGCCGACACCGTCGTGATGCTGGCGGACGGGGCGATCGTCGAACGCGGCAGCCCGGCCGAACTCCTCGCGCGGGACGGGAAGTTCGCGGAGTTCTGGCGCTCCCACGCGTCGGCGTCCACCGACACGGCACAAGTCCACGACGCACCGGCCCACGCCGGTACGGCACGAGGAGACGAACCCCGATGATCCAGACGCTCCTCCGTGTCCTGGGCCGTGAGTACGCCCGGCCGCTGCGCCGCACCCTCGCCCTGATGGCGACGGCCGCCGTGATCGAGGGTCTTTCGTACGCGTTCCTCGTGCCCGTGCTGCGGGCGCTCCTTGGCCCCGCCCCCGAGGACGCCTGGCCCTGGCTGACCGCGTTCGGCGGCACGATCGCGGTGTACGCGGTGCTGCGCTACGTCAGCGATCTCTCCGGCTTCCTCGTCGGGGCCGCGCTGCTGCGCGGCATGTACCACCGCATCGGCGACCATCTCGCCCGGCTGCCCGTCGGCTGGTACGGTGCCGCACGCGTCGGCGAGGTGTCGGTCCTGGCCGGCAGCGGCGTCCTGCGGGCGATGGGCGCCATCGCGCATCTCCTCGCGCCGCTGGTCTCCGCCGCGGTGACCCCCCTGACGATCCTCGCCGTGATGACCGCCCTCAACTGGCAGCTGGGACTCGCCGCTTCGATCGCCGTACCGGTCGTGGCAGTCATCCAGATCCGGACGGCCCGCTCGACGGCCGCCGCAGACGCGGAGGCCGCCGAACGCGACCACGAGGCCACCGGGCGGGTCATCGAATATCTCCGGGCCCAGCCGGTGCTGCGCGCGGGCGGCCGGAGCGCCGAACGCTTCCGGCTGCTCGACGACGCGCTGCGGGAGGTCCGGCGCGCGTCCCGCGGGTCCACGCTGTCGGCGCTGCCCGGCGCGGTGGGCCTGACGCTCACGGTGCAGGTCGTGTTCACCGTGCTGCTCGTCCTCGGGGCGTATCTCGCGCTCGGCGGCGACATCGGCGTGGCGGAGGTCCTGACGATCCTTGTGCTCGCCGCCCGCTGCGCGGCCCCGGTGCTCTCGCTGACGGACGTCGGCGGCCAACTCCGCGGCGCGCGTTCCGTGCTGGAGCGGCTCGACACGGTGCTGCGCACGGAACCGCTGCCGGAGGCCGCCGAACCGGTCCGGCCGACGGGCCACGACGTCGCCTTCGATTCCGTCGCCTTCCGGCACGGGGACCGCACGGTGATCGACGGCGCCACGCTCACCGTCCCCGAGGGGCAGCGGCTCGCCGTGGTCGGGCCGTCCGGCGCGGGCAAGAGCACCCTGCTGCACCTGCTCGCCCGCTTCTACGACGTGGACGCGGGCGCGGTGCGGGTGGGCGGCGTGGACGTACGGGACATCGGCACCGAGGAGCTGATGGCGCGGATCGCCGTCGTCTTCCAGGACGTGTACCTCTTCGACGGCACGATCGAGGAGAACGTACGCCTCGGACGTCCGGGCGCCGATGCGGCCGAGGTCCGGGCGGCGGCTAGCGCGGCCCGCCTCGACGAGGTGATCGAGCGGCTGCCCGGCGGCTGGGCGGCCCATGTCGGCGAGGGCGGCGCGCTGCTCTCCGGCGGCGAGCGCCAGCGGGTCTCGATCGCGCGGGCCCTCCTGAAGGACGCGCCCATCGTGCTGCTCGACGAGGTGACCTCCGCGCTCGACCCGGTGAACGAGGCCGCCGTCCACGAGGGCGTCGAGCGGCTGATGGCGGGCCGGACGGTGGTGATGGTGGCGCACCGGATGCGGACCGTGCGGCGCGCGGACCGCATCGCTTTCCTGGACGGGGGCAGGGTGGTGGAGGAGGGCAGCCACGAGGAGCTGCTGCAGCGGGGCGGCCGCTATGCCGACTTCTGGAGTCTCTCGACCGGGGGCGGGTCACGGAATCATGGGTTCCTGTCCCCTTTTGAGGGATCTGTTCACCCGTAAGGGTTAAATGTGCTCAAGAGGCGAGAGAGGCCCGGCATCATCCGCCTAACTTCGCACGGGTGATGAGCAGCAGGCCGGAATCCCCCACGCAAGCAACCGGCGCACACCGGGCGCACAGAGACGCGCGCCAGCGCGTGGTGCCCCGCTCGGTGCCGCAGACGCCGCCCGCACGCTACGAACCTTTCCTGGACGGCCTGTTCACGTACTGCCTGTCCGTCCTCTGCGATCACGACACCGCGACCGCGGCGCTCGGCGATGTCCTGGCCATCGCCGAGCGCCGCGGCTCGCGCGCCCCCGCCGCCGCGTCCGACCTCAGGCCCTGGCTGTACGCGCTCGCGCGCTGGGTCTGCCTGCGGGCCCTCGCCGACGCCCGGCGCAAGCGGCAAGGAGCGCACGCCTCCGGAGCGCACGCCTCCGGAGCGCACGCCGCGAAGCCCGCCGACGCCGACGCCTCCACCGACGTACCGGACGAGACCGCCCGGCACCGGCGCCGCGAACTCGCCCGGCTGGCCTGGCCGGAGGCGGCGGGCACCACGCCGGAGCAGCGCGAGGCGCTCGAACTGGCCGTCCGCCATCAGCTCGCCCCCCAGGAGGTCGCCGCCGTCATCGGCCTCGACCTCGGCAGGACCCGCGATCTGCTCGCCTCCGCCGCCTGCGAGGTGGAGCGCACACGGGCCGCCCTCGCCGTCGTGGAGACCGGCACCTGCCCGATCGTCGCCCGCCTCACCGGCGACAACCAGCTGCTGCTCGGCACGGCCCTGCGCGGTGAGCTCGTCCGGCACGTCGACGACTGCCCGCGCTGCCGGATCACCGCCGAGCGCGCGGGCTCCGGGGCCTGGCCGGGGACGGCGGCCTCGCCCGCCGCGCTGCCGGTCATCGAGGCGCCGCGGCCCGCCGTGCACGTGGCGATGGCGCATGTCCCGCGCGCGCGGGGCGGCGGTCCGCGCTTCGACCGGCGGGGCTTCCCCATGGACCCCAAGGACCACGCGGCCCGCCGCGACCGGATGCGGGCGCGGGCCCTGACGACGACCGTCGTCGCGACGGTCGTGGCGGCGCCGGTGCTCGCGCTGTGGGCGGCCTATCGCGGGGCGCCGCTGACGGGGGAGGGCGCGGACGGCACGTCGGTGAGCGCCACCGAGGCGGGCGGCCCCGGCAGCATGGACGGCGACCGCCGCCGCGAGGACTACGAGAACGCGGGCAACGCGCACACCCCGCCCGACCCGCGCTTCACCGCGGGCAGCCACTCGCCGGACGTCTCCGTGGAGGTCATCAGCCCGGGCTCGCCCCCGTCCCGCTCGTCGACGGGACCCGGCCGCCTGACGGTGTCGGCGCAGCCGAGCGGCGGCACGACACTGATCACCCTCACGGCATCGGGCGGCAAGCCGGTCCACTGGTCGGCGAGCGCGGGCGCCTCCTGGCTCTACCTGAGCCGCTCGTCGGGAACGCTTGAGCCGGGGGAGACGTCCACGATCCGGGTGTACGTCGACCACAGCCGCGAGCCCGCGGGGCACTGGAGCGCGCGGGTCTCCATCGCCCCGGCGGGGGCGATCATCTCGATCGACGGCTACGGCGGCGCGACGGGCCCGACGACTCCGGTCCCGCGCCCGACACCGACGGACCCGACGCCTACGCCTCCGGACCCGACACCGACGCCCACGCCGACCCCCTCGGACCCGACGCCGACACCCACCCCGACCCCCTCGGAGCCGGACCCGACCCCGACGCCGACGGACAGCACGGGAGAACCGAGCCCGAGCGGCAGCTAGCGGGTCCGCCGGCCGCTACTTCACCGGATCCGCCGGATGCGGGGCCAGCAGTGGCAGCTGCGACGCCAGGCGCTCCTCGCAGAGTTCCACGAGGCGGTCGTAGCCCGCCTTGCCCATCAGCTCGGTCAGTTCGGGGCCGTACGACACGTACACCGGATCCCCGGCACCGTGCGCGGACGTCGCGGAGGTGCACCACCAGTGCAGATCGTGCCCACCGGGGCCCCAGCCCCGACGGTCGTACTCACCGATCGACACCTGGAGGATCCGTGTGTCGTCCGGCCGGTCGATCCACTCGTACGTCCGCCGCACCGGCAGCTGCCAGCACACGTCAGGCTTGGTCTCCAGCGGCTCGCGCCCCTCCTTGAGGGCGAGGATGTGCAGCGAACACCCCGCGCCCCCGGCGAAGCCGGGCCGGTTCTGGAAGATGCACGACCCGTTGTACGGACGGGTCTGCCGCTCGCCGTCCTCGTCCGTCGACACCCACCCCGTCTGCGTACCGACGTCGTGGTGCTGCCAGATCTCCGGCGTCAGCCGGTCCACGAACCCGGCGACCCGCTTCTCGTCGTCCTCGTCCGAGAAATGCGCCCCCAGCGTGCAGCAGCCGTCGTCCGCGCGCCCCGCCTGGATGCCCTGGCAGCCGCTGCCGAAGATGCAGCTCCACCGAGAGGTCAGCCATGTCAGATCGCAGCGGAAGACCTGCTCGTCGTCCGCCGGGTCCGGGAACTCCACCCAGGCGCGGGCGAAGTCAATCCCCTTCTCGTCCGGCGACACCGCCTTCTCCGGCTTCCCCGACTTCTTCTTCGACTTCGACTTCGTTTTGTCGGTCTTCGCCTTTTTCGTCTTTGGCACGACTCCAGGGTATGCGCGCCGTACCCGGTCCGAGGACCAGCGACCGCCGTGCGCGCAGTAGCGTTCCGTATATGAGACTCGGTGTCCTCGACGTAGGTTCGAACACGGTGCATCTGCTGGTGGTGGACGCCCACCCCGGTGCCCGACCGCTGCCCGCGCACTCGCACAAGGCGGACCTGCGCCTGGCCCAGCTCCTCGACGAGGCGGGCGCCATCGGCCCGGAAGGCGTCGACCGCCTGGTCGCCACCGTCCGTGACGCCCTGGAGGCGGCCGAGGACAAGGGCGTCGAGGACCTGCTGCCCTTCGCGACCTCAGCGGTCCGCGAGGCCAGCAACGCGGACCAGGTCCTGGCCCGCGTGAAGGAGGAGACCGGCGTCGACCTCCAGGTCCTCACCGGCGCCGAGGAGGCTCGCCTCACCTTCCTCGCGGCCCGCCGCTGGTTCGGCTGGTCGGCGGGAAAGCTCCTGGTCATCGACATCGGCGGCGGATCCCTGGAGATCGCGTACGGAATCGACGAGGAACCGGACGCCGCGGTCAGCCTGCCGCTCGGCGCGGGTCGTCTCACCTCCGCCTGGCTGACCCAGGACCCGCCGGACCCGGCGGACGTGAAGGCGCTGCGCCGGCACGCCCGCGCCCAGATCGCCCGCACGGTCGGCGAGTTCAGCCGCTTCGGCAACCCCGACCATGTCGTGGCGACGTCGAAGACGTTCAAGCAGCTCGCCAGGCTGGCCGGCGCCGCACGCTCGGCCGAGGGCCTCTACGTACAACGCGAACTGAAGCGGAAGTCCCTGGAGGACTGGGTCCCGCAGCTCGCCGCGATGACCGCCGCGGAACGAGCCGAGCTGCCCGGCGTCTCCGAGGGCCGGGCGGGCCAGCTGCTTGCGGGCGCGCTCGTCGCGGAGGGCGCGATGGACCTCTTCGGGGTGGAGACCCTGGAGATCTGCCCGTGGGCGCTGCGCGAGGGCGTCATCCTGCGCCGCCTCGACCACCTGCCGACACCGGAGGCGATCACTCCCCGGTGACATGACCCACGGGCGGGTGGCCCGGGACCACCTCCCCGGCGCCGTTGCGGGGCCCGTACGCTGTCCCTCGTGGCAGAACCAGTGGTGCGCATCCCGGATGCGAAGGTCGCCCTGTCGACGGCCTCGGTCTATCCGGAGTCGACGGCGACGGCCTTCGAGATAGCGGCACGCCTGGGCTACGACGGCGTCGAGGTCATGGTCTGGACCGACCCGGTCAGCCAGGACATCGAGGCCCTGCGCCGCCTGAGCGACTACCACCGCATCCCGATCCTCGCCGTACACGCCCCCTGTCTGCTGATCACCCAGCGGGTCTGGTCCACCGACCCCTGGGTCAAGCTCCAGCGGGCCCAGGCCGCCGCTGAGAAGCTCGGCGCGTCCACCGTCGTCGTGCACCCGCCCTTCCGCTGGCAGCGGCAGTACGCCAACGCCTTCGTCGAGGGCATCTGGCGGATGGCCGACGAGACGGACGTCCGGTTCGCCGTGGAGAACATGTACCCCTGGCGCTACCGCGACCGCGAGATGCTCGCGTACGCCCCCGACTGGGACGTCACCAAGGACGACTACCGCCACTTCACGGTCGACCTCAGCCACACCGCGACCGCCCGCACGGACGCGATGCAGATGATCGACCGCATGGGCGACCGCCTCGGCCACGTCCACCTCGCCGACGGCAAGGGCTCCGCCAAGGACGAGCACCTGGTGCCGGGCCGCGGCACCCAGCCCTGCGCCGAACTGCTCGAACGCCTCGCGACGACCGGCTTCGACGGGCACGTCGTCATCGAGGTCAATACGCGGCGCGCGATGTCCAGCGCCGAACGTGAGGCCGATCTCGCCGAGGCCCTCGCCTATACGCGGCTGCATCTGGCGTCCGCGGTGAAGGTGCCCCGCTCGTGACGCCGGCGGCACAGGGCGGCACGGCACCGCGCCGCAGGGGACGCCCTTCGCGTACGGAGTCGGCACAGGGCCCGGCGACACGGGACCGCATCCTGGAGGCGGCCCGCACCGAGTTCTCCGAGCGCGGGTACGAGAAGACGTCCGTACGCGGCATCGCGAAGGCCGCCGGGGTGGACTCGGCGCTGGTGCACCACTACTTCGGCACGAAGGAGCAGGTCTTCGCCTCGGCGATCGAGGTCGCCTTCGCGCCGGCGCTCGACGCGCCCCAGGCGATCGAGGGCCCGCTCGACGGGGTCGGCGAGCGCCTCACCCGCTTCATCTTCGGCATCTGGGAGAACCCCGCGACCCGTACGCCGCTGCTCGCGATCGTGCGGTCCGCGGTGAACAACGAGACGGCGGCGGCCGTCTTCCGCCGCCTGATCATGGCGCAGCTGCTCGGCAGGATGGCGCGCCGCGTCGACCAGCCGGACGCGGAACTGCGGGCGGAACTCGCGGCCGCGCAGCTCGTGGGGACCGCGATGCTCCGGTACGTCGTCCAGGTGGAGCCGCTGGCGTCGGCGGACCCGGAAGTGATCATCGCGCGCATCGCACCGGTGGTCCAGGGGCATCTGACCGGGCCTTGAGCGGCCCCTGTGAGGCTTCCGGGAGTACCTGCGCAGGCCGCTCACCGAGACGGCCGTCCCGCAATCCGGACAGCCTGTCCAGATCGTGGAGCGGCGGCGTACGCTCGACAACAGTCGAGACTTCTCTTTTCTCCGTGAAGTCTCCCCAGACCCCTGAAGTCACTCCGTAGATCCTGAAGGAGCGAGCGACGATGCCCGAGCTCAGGTCCCGCACAGTCACCCACGGCCGCAACATGGCGGGCGCCCGCGCCCTTATGCGCGCCTCCGGTGTACCGGGTGCCGACATCGGGCGGAAGCCGATCATCGCCGTGGCCAACTCCTTCACGGAGTTCGTGCCCGGCCACACCCACCTGCAGCCGGTCGGCCGCATCGTCTCCGAGGCGGTCAAGGCCGCCGGCGGCATCCCCCGCGAGTTCAACACCATCGCGGTGGACGACGGCATCGCGATGGGCCACGGCGGAATGCTGTACTCGCTGCCCTCCCGCGACCTGATCGCGGACTCCGTGGAGTACATGGTGGAGGCGCACTGCGCCGACGCCCTGATCTGCATCTCCAACTGCGACAAGATCACCCCCGGCATGCTGAACGCGGCCCTGCGGCTCAACATCCCGACGGTCTTCGTCTCCGGCGGCCCCATGGAGGCCGGCAAGGCCACGCTGGTCGACGGCACGGTCCGCAAACTGGACCTGGTCAACGCGATCAGCGACGCGGTGAACGAGAACATCTCGGACGAGGACATCCTCCGTATCGAGGAGAACGCCTGCCCGACCTGCGGCAGCTGCTCCGGCATGTTCACCGCCAACTCCATGAACTGCCTGACCGAGGCCATCGGCCTCTCGCTCCCCGGCAACGGCTCGGTGCTCGCCACGCACACCGCCCGCAAGGCGCTGTACGAGCGTGCCGGCCGGACGGTCGTCGAGATCACCCACCGCTACTACGGCGACGACGACGCGTCGGTCCTGCCGCGCTCCATCGCCACCCGTGCCGCCTTCGACAACGCCATGGCGCTCGACATCTCCATGGGCGGCTCCACGAACACGATCCTGCACCTGCTGGCCGCCGCCCAGGAGGCCGGGCTCGACTACACCCTGGCCGACATGGACGCCGTCTCGCGGCGCGTGCCCTGCCTGGCCAAGGTCGCCCCGAACGTGGCGCCCGGCGGCACGTACTACATGGAGGACGTGCACCGCGCGGGCGGCATCCCCGCGCTGCTCGGCGAGCTGTACCGGGGCGGCATGCTCCACGAGGACGTGAACACGGTCCACTCCGCGTCCGTCAAGGAGTGGCTGGACGCCTGGGACGTGCGCGGCGGTTCGCCCTCGGACGAGGCCGTCGAGCTGTGGCACGCGGCGCCGGGCTGCAAGCCCTCCGCGCAGGCCTTCTCGCAGTCGGAGCGCTGGGACACCCTGGACACGGACGCCGCTGGCGGCTGCATCCGCGACGTGGCCCACGCGTACTCGAAGGACGGCGGGCTCGCGGTCCTCAAGGGCAACCTGGCCGAGGACGGCGTCGTCGTGAAGACGGCCGGCGTCGACGAGTCGATCTGGACGTTCGAGGGCCCGGCCGTGGTCTGCGAATCGCAGGAAGAGGCCGTCGAGAAGATCCTCAACAAGCAGGTGAAGGACGGCGACGTGGTCGTCATCCGCTACGAGGGCCCCAAGGGCGGCCCCGGCATGCAGGAAATGCTCCACCCCACCTCCTTCCTGAAGGGCCGGGGCCTCGGCAAGACCTGCGCGCTGGTCACGGACGGCCGCTTCTCCGGCGGCACGTCGGGCCTCTCGATCGGCCACGCGTCGCCCGAGGCGGCGTCCGGCGGCACGATCGCCCTGGTCGAGGACGGCGACCGCATCCGCATCGACATCCCGAACCGCTCGATCGAACTCCTCGTCCCCGACGCGGAGCTGACCCGCCGCCGCGAGTCCCTGAACGGCGTCTACGCCCCCAAGTCCCGCGACCGCAAGGTCTCGGCGGCGCTGCGGGCGTACGCGGCGATGGCAACGAGCGCGGACAAGGGCGCGGTGCGGGACGTGTCGAAGCTGGGCTGACGCCCCGTCGAAGCTGGGCTGACGCCGCGCTGCAACCGTCCCACCACCCCCAAGCGTCTACATACACGACGAACAAGCCAGGGGCCGCCCAAAGCGGCCCCTGCTTCACGGGGGAGCAGAAGCATGAGCGAGAACGTCATCACGCCTGAACTGGCCGCCGAGGCCGCGGCAGCCAAGTCGTACCCGGTGGCTGCGGACGTCAACGTCCGCTCGGGCCCCAGCACTTCGTACCCGAAGGTCGGCCGCCTGGAGGGCGGCTCCCGCGTCACGCTGTACTGCCAGCGCCCCGGCGAGACCGTCACGGGCCCGACCGGCACCTCCAGCATCTGGGACCGCATCGGCAGCGGCCGCTACATCTCGGACACGTACGTCCGCACGGGCAGCGACGGGTACGTGGCGCCGCGCTGCTGAGCAAGCCCGCACATCGGAAGCCGCCGAGGCCGGGGGACTCACCCTGACCGAGGCGGCTTCTTCGCGTCGAACGAGAACACCGTGTTCCCGGCGGTGGCCACCACGACCACCCGCCCCGAAACCACCACGCGTGGACTGGAGTTCACCCCACCGCCGAGCCCCTCGGCCCGCGGATCCCCGCTCCACAGCGTCCTGCCCCCGGGCGTCAGCGCGACGACACGGCCGCTGGCCGAGCTGAAGTACAGCGCGCCGTCCCCGGCGACCGGCCCCGATGCGCTCTCCACGCTCGTCTGCCGTGACCACTTCTGGCGCCCCGTCGCGGGATCGACAGCGCTGATCAGACCGGTCGGCCCGGCGAAGTAGACGGTCCCGTCGACCATCCCGGGCGTCGCCCCGTACGTGCTCTTCAGGGGCCGGTACGCGACATCACGGCTCCCCGCGTCGACCCGCACCACCTGGTCGTACCCGAGGAACTCCGGCCCCTTCATGCGCTGATGAAGGAGCACGAGCCCCCGCTCGTCGCCCCCCACCGGCTGCACGGGACCCCGCACCGCGACGCCCTTGCCCAGCGCCCCCGACTCGGGGTCGATGGTGTGCACCACGGGGTGCTCCAGCTCCAGGCTCTCGATCTCGGCGCGCGGCGCGCACACCGCGTACAGCCGCTCGCCCGCGCCGTACGGGACGCATTCCGCGCCCGCGGGCATCGGCGTCGACCAGAGCCGGCCCCCGCCGCGGGCCTCGCGGGCCTCGATGCGGGTGCGGTCCAGGTCGACGGTCAGGACGCTGGAGCCGAAGAGCACGGCGTCCTGCGTCCGGCCGAGCAGCGCCGTCGACTGCGCGCCGGTTCCGGTGGACCACAGCTCCTTGCTGGTCTCGGCGTCGAGGGCGACCACCTTTGTCGGCGCGCTGGTCGCCCCGCCCGCGTCGGTCGGCGGGCGGTAGGCGAGCACCGTGTCGCGCGTGGCGCCCACGATGTGCATGCCCTCGACCGGTACCCCGTCGCTCTTGACCTTCCAGATCTCCTTGCCGTCGGAGATCCGCAGCCGGGACGCGACGACACCTCCGCCGCCGCAGAACAGCGCGTCGCCGCGGGGTACGCAGCGCAACTCGTCCGGGGGGTTCTTGCCGTTGGGCACGGTGGTGCGCCAGGGCCGGAAGCCTTCGGGCAGGGGTGCGTCGGCGGCGCTGACGGTGTGTTCCTCGCGGCCCTTTCCACCATCGCTCGGGGTATCGGACGCCCCGTCCAGCTGCAGCCACGCGACGCCGCCCCCGATGGCGGCCACCGCGAGGGCGGTGGCGAGCACCGGGCGCCAACGGCGGCGCAGATGACGGCCGATGAGGGTGCCCTCCGGCTTGGCGGGGTCGTCCGGAGCGTCTGAAGTGCCGGTGTCCTCCCCGTCCCCCGACCGGTGGTGCTGAGTATCGGTGTCCCGCGTACGACTGCCGCTCGCGCCGACCGTCGCGCCCATCTCGACTGGTAGGTCCCGCAGCCGCTCCAGGAGCTCGTCC
Organism: Streptomyces sp. NPDC050658; assembly: GCF_044457025.1. NCBI lineage: Bacteria > Bacillati > Actinomycetota > Actinomycetes > Kitasatosporales > Streptomycetaceae > Streptomyces > Streptomyces sp. NPDC050658. Next base: position 8,265 of record NZ_JBITGM010000022.1, on the reverse strand, counting down.
GCCGAGGGGCGCGCATCGGGGTCCTTGTCGAGGCACGGCTCCACGACCGCCCGCAGCGCCGCGGGGACCGCGCCGAGCGACGGGGGTTCGTGCACGACCTGGTACGCCGTCATGTACGGGCTGTCCGCGTCGAAGGGCCCCTGCCCTGTCGCCGCGTACACCAGCAACGTACCCAGAGAGAAGACATCCGACCGCGGCCCGACCCCACGCGGCGCCTGCAACTGCTCCGGCGACATGAAGGGCGGCGTGCCGATCACCCGCCCCGTCATCGTCAGCGTCTGCTGGTCCGCCGCCCGCGAGATGCCGAAGTCGATGACCCGCGGCCCCTCGGACGACAGCACGACGTTCGACGGCTTCAGGTCACGGTGCACGACGCCCGCACGGTGGATGTCCCGCAGCGCCTCCGTCAGACCGATGGCGAGCGTGCGCAGCTCCGCGCCGGACAGCGGGCCCCGCTTGGCGATGCGCTGGGCGAGCGTGTGCCCCTCGATGTACGCCGTCGCCATCCACGGGTGCTCGGCCTCCGGATCCGCGTCCACCACGGCCGCGGTGAACGCGCCGCTCACCCGCCGCGCCGCCGCGACCTCCTGCCGGAAACGGATGCGGAACTCCTCGTCCCCCGCGAACTGCTGATGGATCAGCTTGATCGCGATGGGCCGCCCCGAAGCCGTACGCGCCAGAAAGACCGTGCCCATGCCGCCCGAACCGAGCCGCGCCTCGAGCGGATATCCGCCGATCTCAGCCGGGTCACCTCCGCGCAGCGACACTCTCCCCGACCTCCCGTCCCCCGTGCGTCCCGTACGTGTTCTGCCGCACAAACTAGCGGCCGGTCCGTACGGCAGGGCAAGGCGGGGGACGAATAGGGCGCGCCCGGCACGCACCGGCCGGGGGCCGCGGCACGCCGCCGCGCGATACTCGACGGGTGAGCGCAGATTCCGAGACCTCCCGCCCGGCGGCCGGCACCGCCCCCGGCCCGCAGCCCGAGCCCCTCCGCTTCTTCGGCACGAGCTGGGTCGCCCACGACGACGGCTACGCCCTGCGGCGCGCCGGAGTCGCGGCCGGCTCGCTGCTCGGGGCGGCGGCCGGCTGCTTCGTGCTGCGGTTCGCGTACGACGGCATGGCGATCGCGGACGTCGGTTCGTTCGTGAACTTCCTGGTCGTCATCATGTTCGCGATCTGCGGCGCCATCGCCTTCCGCCGTACGTGGGAGGGGTTCACACGGCGCCACGACCCCGCCGCGCAGTCGTCGATGCGCGGCCTGATGACCATCGGCTTCGTCGGCTCGCTCCTGGCCTACTTCTTCCGCTCCCTCACCGAGGCCCCGGGCGAGAAGCTGCACCGCGAGGAGTACGAGACGGCCCAGGCCCAGTACGCCAAGCGCACGTCCCGCCGCACGGGCAACCCGTCCCGGAAGGGACGCAAGGAGCGCAAGGCCTGACGCGGCGCGGGGGCGCGGGGGAAGGATGCGGAACATGACCGCACCCGCTTCGCGCCGAGCCCACTCCTTCAACACGGCCGCCGCCCAGTACGCGGCGCACCGGCCCTCCTACCCCGCCGCCCTCTTCGACGCCGCCGAAACGCTGGCGGGCCGGCCCCTTGCCGGAGCCGACGTGATCGACGTCGGCGCGGGCACCGGCATAGCGACCGCCCTCCTCGTCGACCGCGGCGCGCACGTCGTCGCGGTGGAGCCGGGGCAGGGCATGGCCCGCGAGTTCCGCCGGGCCCTGCCCGAGGTGCCGCTGGTGCGGGGCGACGGCGACGCCCTGCCGTTCGCGGACGCCTCCGCCGACTTCATCACGTACGCCCAGGCCTGGCACTGGCCGGACCAGACCCGCTCCGTACCGGAGGCCGTCCGTGTGCTGCGTCCCGGCGGCGCCCTCGCCCTGTGGTGGAACATCCCGGACACGACGCTGCCGTGGCTCGCCGAGCAGGGGGAGCGGATCAGCCGCTGCCTCGGCTTCGACGACGGCGCGCGGCACACCGCCGACCGGACCCGCACCAGCGAGCTGACGTCCGCACTGGACTTCCGCGCGGAGCGGGTCCGCTGGACCCGCCGGGTCTCCGTCGACACGCACCTCGCCGGGCTCGGCACACACTCGGCGTTCCTCGTGCTCGGCGAGGAACGCGCGACCGCGTTCTTCGCCGAGGAGCGCACGCGGCTCCTGACCGTCTTCCCCGACGGGTTCGTCGAGGAGGGTTACGTCGTCGACCTACTGGTGGCGACCCGCCCGGGCCCTTGAGCCGCAGACTCGTGAGCTGCGGGTCCGTGAGCTGCGGGTCCGTGAGCTGCGGGTCCGTGAGCCGCGGGTCCTTGAGCCGCACCGGCCGGCGGCGCGGGTGACCGCGACCGCCGCCCCTCCGCCCACCCCTCCAGCGCCGCCGCACACGCGTGATCCACATGCCGCAGCCCCGCAAGCTCCAGCCGCACCGCCCGATCGCCCGGCAGCGCCTCCAGCGCGTCGAGCAGCTTCGGCAGCCGCAGGAACGTCGCGTTGCCGGTGACCCGCACGACGAGCCCCGCCGTGCCCCGGTCCTCCGTCTCCACCTGCACATGGCTGATGTCCCACGCCGTCTTCGCCACGGCCAGTGCGAGCCCCACCAGCACCCCCTCGAAGAGATCCGTCGCCACGATCGCCACGGCCGTCACCCCGAGCACCACCGCCTCCCCCCGATGCTCCCGCCACAACGGCCTCAACTCCCGTACAGGCACGAGCTTGCAGCCCGCATGCACCAGCAGCCCCGCCAGCGCCGCCACCGGAATGAGCCCGAGCGCGGCCGGCAGCACCGCCGCGAACAGCAGCAGCCACACCCCGTGCAGCACCCGCGACGCCTTGGTCCGAGCCCCCGCCCGCACATTCGCCGCGCTGCGTACGATCACCGCGGTCATCGGCAGCGCACCCAGCACCCCACAGACGGCGTTGCCCGTGCCCTGCGCGATGAGTTCCTTGTCGTAGTCGGTACGCCGCCCCTGGTGCAGCCGGTCCACCGCCGCCGCACTGAACAGCGACTCCGCGGACGCGATCAACGCGAAGGCCAGCACGGTACCGACCACGCCCACTTCCGTGAGCCGCCCGAACTCCGCAGCCCCCGGCGGCCGCACCGCCTCGACAAGACCGTGCACCTCGACCCGCCGCACCGGCAGCCCCAGCAGCGCGGTCACCGCGGCCGCGAGCCCCACCGCGAGCAGCGGCGCCGGCACCAGCCGCGCGGCCCGCCGCCACCGGGGCCAGACCACCAGGACCAGCACGGTCCCGCCGCCGATCGCGAGGGCCGCGGGGTCGGCGAGACCGGCCAGACGGAAGAGCCCGCCCAGCTTGGCGACCGCGCCCGCGGGCGCCGCCGCGTCCCCCATCGCATACAGCTGCCCGGCGATCAGCACGAGCCCGATCCCCGCGAGCATCCCCTGCACCACCGCCAAGGACACGGCCCGGAACCAACGCCCGAGCCGCAGCACCCCCAGCCCGATCTGCAGCAGCCCCGCCCCGAGCACGAGCACCCCGAGCGCACCGATCCCATAGGCCCGCACGGCCTCGTACACGAGCACGGTCAGCCCGGCGGCAGGCCCGCTGACCTGCAGACTGCTGCCGGGCATGCACCCGACGACGAGCCCGCCGACGATCCCGGTGATCAGCCCCAGCTCGGCGGGCACACCGGAGGCGACGGCGACACCGGCACAGAGCGGCAGAGCGACCAGAAAGACGACCAGAGAAGCACCAAGATCACTCCGAGCCGCGGAGAACCCTTTCGAGAGCTGGGAGAACCCTTGGGAGAACCGAGGGACGGACAACGCTTTGGACATCCGAGGGACGGACAAGGGACGGCACCTCCGACTGCGTACGTACGCACGGACGGACACGGGAGATGCGTGGGCGGGCCCGGGCGAGGGGGGTTCCTGGACCTGAATCCCATTGTCACGTACGCCAGTTGGGGCATTCCGGGATTCCCTGTGAGCACCAGGTGAACCCGGAAGCACAGGAGCACACCCCCACCGCCCGAAAGCCGCGAGCGCCCCCCCTTTGGAATCCGGACCGCGGGGCACCCGGCCCGCACCTGGCCGGTACTCGCCCGGCACCCGTCCCGCGCCACGCCACGCCACGCCACGAAGCGGAAGCCAAGCCTTGACGCCCCCGGCGCCCGGCGCGCAATAATCATCACATGATGAATATCCAGCCGACCATCGAGGCGAAGGACCTCTCCGTAGTACGAGGCCCCCGCCAAGTCCTCCGCTCCCTGACCTTCTCCGTCCCCCCAGGTCAGATCACCGGCCTCCTGGGCCCCTCCGGCTGCGGCAAGTCCACCCTCATGCGCGCGGTGGTCGGCACCCAGGCCAAGGTCACCGGCACCCTGAACGTCCTGGACCGCCCCGCGGGCTCCCGCGAACTCCGCTCCCGCATCGGCTACGTCACCCAGAACCCCTCCGTCTACGACGACCTGACCATCCGGCAGAACCTCGAGTACTTCGCCGCCATCCTCGACCCGGGCCCCGGCCCCGCCGCCGACCGCCGCCACCGCGACGTCACCGCCGCCATCGCCGACGTCGACCTCACCTCGCACGCCGACTCCCTCGCCGGAAACCTCTCCGGCGGCCAGCGCAGCCGCGTCTCCCTCGCCGTCGCCCTGCTCGGCACCCCCGAACTCCTCGTCCTGGACGAGCCCACCGTCGGCCTCGACCCCGTACTCCGCCGCGACCTGTGGAACCTCTTCCACTCCATCGCCGCCGACCGCGGCGCCACGATCCTCGTCTCCTCACACGTCATGGACGAGGCCGAACGCTGCCACCGCCTCCTCCTGCTCCGCGAAGGCGAACTCCTCGCCGACGACACCCCCGAAGCCCTGCGCACCCGCACCGGCTGCGACACGGTCGAAGCAGCCTTCCTCCACCTGGTGGACAAGGCCAACGCAGCCCGCAACGAATCCCCCACCAGCAGCGACAGCACCGGCGGCACCAGCGACACCGACCGCACCAGCGACAGCACCCGGAGCCCCCGATGAACACCTACCGCACCCTCGCCACCGCGGCCCGCGTCCTGCGCCAGCTCCTGCACGACCCCCGCACCATCGGCCTGATGCTCCTGGTCCCCTGCGTGATGCTGCTGCTCCTGCGCTACGTCTTCGACGGAAGCCCGCAGACCTTCGACTCCATCGGCGCCTCACTCCTCGGCATCTTCCCCCTCATCACGATGTTCCTGGTCACCTCCATCGCCACCCTCCGCGAACGCACCTCAGGCACCCTCGAACGCCTCCTCGCGATGCCCCTCGCCAAGGGCGACCTCATCGCCGGCTACGCCCTCGCCTTCGGCACCCTCGCCGTCATCCAGTCCGCCCTCGCCACCGGCCTCTCCCTCTGGGCCCTCGGCCTGGACGTCGCCGGCTCCGCCTGGCTGCTGCTCCTCGTCGCCCTCCTCGACGCCCTCCTCGGCACAGCCCTCGGCCTCTTCGTCTCGGCCTTCGCCGCCTCCGAGTACCAGGCCGTCCAGTTCATGCCGGCCGTGATCTTCCCCCAACTCCTCCTCTGCGGACTGTTCACCCCGCGCGACGAGATGCAGCCCGCCCTGGAAGCCGTCTCCAACGTCCTCCCCATGTCGTACGCCGTCGACGGCATGAACGAAGTCCTCCGCCACCCCTCCGTCACCGGCGACTTCGTCCGCGACGCCGTCATCGTCGCGGGCTGCGCCGTACTCGTCCTCGCCCTGGGCGCCGCCACCCTCCGCCGCCGCACCGCCTGACCCGCCCCAATGCGAGGATGACCCCACCCAGCCGCACCGGCACTCCGCCCGACCGCCGGTACCGCTGACCGAACGCTGACCCGCACCTGGAGGGTGACCCACACATGCCCCAGCCCGTCGCAGTCCTCGGCACCGGCAAGATCGGCGAAGCCCTCCTCAGCGGCATGATCCGGGCCGGCTGGGCCCCCGCCGACCTCCTGGTCACCACCCGCCGAGCCGAGCGCGCAGCGGAACTCCGCACCCGCTACGGCGTCGAACCCGTCAGCAACGCCGAGGCCGCCAAGCAGGCCGACACCCTCATCCTCGCCGTCAAGCCCCAGGACATGGGCAAGCTCCTCGACGAACTCGCCCCGCACGTAGCCCCCGACCGCCTGGTCATCAGCGCCGCCGCAGGTATCCCCACCTCCTTCATCCAAGAACGCCTCGCCGACAACACCCCCGTCGTCCGCGTCATGCCCAACACCCCCGTCCTCGTCGACGAAGGCATGTCCGTCATCTCCGCGGGCAGCCACGCCACCGCCGCCCACCTCGCCCACACCGAGGAGATCTTCGGCGCCGTCGGCAAGACCCTCCGCGTCCCCGAGACCCAGCAGGACGCCTGCACGGCCCTCTCCGGCTCAGGACCGGCGTACTTCTACTACCTCGTCGAGGCCATGACCGACGCCGGCATCCTCCTCGGCCTGCCCCGCGACAAGGCCCACGACCTGATCGTCCAGGCCGCGATCGGCGCCGCCGTGATGCTCCGCGACAGCGGCGAACACCCGGTCAAGCTCCGCGAGAACGTCACCTCCCCCGCCGGCACCACCATCAACGCCATCCGCGAACTCGAGAACCACGGAGTACGCGCCGCCCTCATCGCCGCCCTGGAAGCAGCCCGCGACCGCAGCCGCGAACTGGCCTCCGGCAACAACACCTGACGACGCCCCGCCGGGGGCCACACGCCCCCGGCGACACCTCGAACGCACGCATCTGCACGCGCCTGCCTGCCCACGCTCCTACCGGGACTCGTTCACCGATGGCAGCAGACCGATCGCGCGATAGGCGGTGTCCACGGTCGGCTTGGACATCCCCCTGGCGCGCTCGGCCCCCTGCCGCAACACCTCCTCTACATACGCGGGGTCCGCAACCAGCTCCTTGTGCCTCTCCTGCACGGGCCTGAGCAGCTCCACCACGGCTTCGGCGGTGTCCTTCTTCAAAGCGCCGTACGACTCATATACACCGCTCAAGGCTTCTGGGTTCCCACCCTCGCAAGACGCGAGGATCTCCAGCAGATTCGAGACCCCCGGCTTGGCCTCCCGGTCGTACTCGACCTCGCTCCCGCTGTCGGTGACGGCGCGCAGCACCTTCTTCCGGATCACGTCCGGCTCGTCGAGCAGATAGATGATCCCGGCACCCGAGTCATGGGACTTCCCCATCTTCGACGTCGGGTCCTGCAGGTCCATGACCCGCGCCGCCACCTTCGGATTCGTCGCCCGCGGCACCACGAACGTCGCCCCGTACCGCTGGTTGAACCGCACCGCCAGATCGCGCGTCAGCTCGACGTGCTGCGTCTGGTCGTCCCCGACCGGCACCTCGTCCGCCCCGTACGCCAGGATGTCCGCGGCCATCAGCACGGGATAGGTGAGCAGCGACAGCCGCACACTCCCGCCGCGGGCCCGCTCCTGCGCGGACTTCTCCTTGTACTGGATCATCCGCCGCATCTCGCCGTCGGTCGCGACGCACTCCAGTACATAGGAGAGCCGGGCGTGCTCGTCCACATGACTCTGTACGAACACGGTGGCGCGCCCAGGATCGATCCCCGACGCGAGCAGCAGCGTCGCCGCCTGCCGACTGAGCCTGCGCACCCGGCCGGGATCGTGCTCCACGGTCAGGGCATGCAGGTCGACGATGCTGAACAGCGACTCCGCCCGGTGCTGGTCGACCTCTGCCCACTGCCGTACGGCACCCAGGTAGTTCCCCAGGGTCAGATGCCCGGTCGGCTTGATCCCACTGAAGATCCGCGTCATCTCTCTCTACCTCCTGGTCAGAACCGCCGGCCCGACGACCGGGCTCCGGGTCCTCCAGGGGGAGAAACACGAACGGCCGCCGAGGCGGCGGCCGTTGAAGTACATGCGTATGTACGGCCGCCCTCAGGCGGCCCACCACAGCTGGGTGTACGCATGTGTAGTCACGCCTCCTACCGTAGCCCCTGGGTGGGGTCGCGGCCCAGGGTTGACACGCCCAGAGCCGATACGTAGTGTTCTCCGAGTTGCCCGACGTGAGCGTCGACCACTTGGTCGGTCCCCGGGCAGCCATTCCGCAAGAACCATTCAAGCGATCGACGTCGTGTCTCTTCAGTGAGCCGTCTGCTGTTCGTTTTCATGTGTGTTTGCGAAATGAGGAATCCGCGTTCGAAAGGACGCCCCCGATTAGCTCGGGAGCCAGGAATCCGCTAAAGTCTCACTCGTCGGAACGGCCCAACAGCCGCGAGGACAACCCACTCTGACTGGGAATCAGGCCCGAAAGGATCTGATAGAGTCGGAACCGCCGGAAAGGGAAA
>NZ_JBITGM010000021.1:0-42986 GCF_044457025.1 Streptomyces sp. NPDC050658 | reverse complement strand
CGCCGATTCCGCTTGCGCTCCACCCTTGACAGGCCCGCCTCCACCGCAGTGACCTTCTTGACCGGGCGGCCCAGGGGGTGGGGCTCACGGGGAGGACCCATCGTGTGCCCGGTCTTCCTGCCGGGTGCGGACTGGTTCGTTTGGGGCTCGGTCATGAGGGGAGGGCGCCGCCTGCCAGGCCGGCTTGGCTCCGGATCCTGGGCGGCCGTCGTGCCGTCTGCGGACTGGTTCGCGCAGGGCGCCGCCGGATGGAAGGAGCGGGGGTGCGCGATCGGTCCGGGAATGGGTCCCGGTCTCGTCAGGCGTCAGGCGGACGGTGAACTGGCTCACTGGCCAGTGTGAATCGGACCGGGCCACCTCATCGGCTCCGGTCGGGCCGGAGGGGGTGGGGACCTACTTCGGCAAGGTTGCGTTTGCCTGTGCCGTGCGCCCCCCTTGTGCCAGAACACAACTTTGCCGAAGTAGGCCCCCGACCCCCGGGGCCTGGCCCCCGAGTCTGGCAAACGGTCAGCGGCAATCGCGCTAGTGAGGATCCGGGTGCGGCCGGGCCAGCGTTGACCGATGCCGGATGACGGATGGTGGATGACGCGTCGCGGGTCGGGGGGCGGCGGCGATGAAGGGGAGGCGGCCGGGGTGTGTGTGACTGGCGTGGTCTCGCAGCCCTCCCACACCCTCACTCCATCCCGGCATATCGGTCATATCGGGTGCCGAGAGGGCTGATTGGGGGCGGGATCCAGGAAAGTCCCGCGGAATGGCCCCAGATGGCGGCGTGTCGTGGGACTTTCCCCCAAGCCTGCACCAAAGCCCCCTTCGGGAAGCCCCTTCAGGAAGTCCCCTCGGGAAGTCCCCTCGGGCGATCCCTGACCCCCTCACGGGACCTCTGCCGTCTGCCACCGAAGCAGCCCTGCCCTCCCTCCGCCGGTCGCCGGGCGGCCTCACCGGGTGACCGAGCTCCACCGAACCAGTCCGCAGACGGCACGACGGCCGCCCAGGGTCCGGAGCCAAGCCGGCCTGGCAGGCGGCGCCCTCCCCTCATGACCGAGCCGCACCGAACCAGTCCGCAGACGGCCGGACGGCCCGGCACCGCCACCGGAGCCAGGCCGGCCTGTCGGGCGGCTCCCCCTCGCCTGACCGAGCCGTACCGAACCAGTCCGCACCCGGCACGAAGACCGAACCGCCCCACCGGTCCTCCCCGTGAGCCCCACCCCCTGGGCCGCCCGGTCAAGAAGGTCTCTGCGGTGGAGGTGGGCCTGTCAAGGGTGGAGCGCAAGCGGAATCGGCGAAGCCGACGCCCGTAGGGCGCCCTTTACAGGGGCGCCGGAACCGCCACACTCCGCAGAAGCCGGGCGGCCCCGGCCACCATCAACGACACCGGCCCACCCAAAGCACCCTGCCCCTACCGAGCCCCGCCTGGCTCAGCGGGGCATCCAGTGGGCCATTTCCCGGGCCCGTGTGTCGAGCGCGGTGATGTCGGGTGACGGGGCGGCCCAGGGGCGGCCGGGCGTTTGAACGTCCTGCTGGGCGTCGCCGCACGCGTGGGCGGACACCGATTCGGGCATCTCCACCTCGATTCCCGCACGCCACGCAAGCGCGAGCGCCGTCGCCGCGAAACCCTCGGAGAGCGCGAGGATCACGGAGTGCCCCGTCCGGCAGTGCCAGGCGACCAGGCCCCGTGTGAACTCCGCGTACACCGCCGGATCCACCTCGAGCGTGTCCGGGTCACCCCAATGCCTTCCCTGGCCGATTCCCGAGGGCAGGCCGAGCTCCGCCTCGAAGACCTCTAGCTGCCGCAGGAAGAGGCGGCCGGCACCGTTCGATGGGTTCCACAGCGTTTCGTCACCGATGTCGAAGTACATGCTCATCGCACGTCCCCCTGCTCAGCGGTACTCCATCTCGTACTCATCGCCCACCACCGCCGTCCGCTCGAACCCCGCCCTGCGATACGCCGCCTCCGCCCGGGCGTTGTCCACGTGGACGAAGAGCCGTACGCGGGTGATGTCCCGCTGGGCCAGGGCCCAGGCGACGGCCGCGCGGAACAGGTTCGGGGCGACCGTGCCGCCTCGGTGTTCCTCCCGTACGAAGACGGCGACGACGTGCGCCTGACGGTGCTCGATGGGCCGCCCTGTGAAGTCCTCGGTCCCGGGCTCCTCGACGAGTACCGTCACCGAACCCGCCCAGTCGCCGCGTGGCCCCTCCGCCACGAACTGCCTGTTCGGCCCGCCCTCGGAGCTGCCGGCAGCGCGGTCCTTCCAGAACTGGTCCGGCTGGGCCGCCGCCTGCTCGTACGTCTCCAGGAACGCGATGGGCGCCGCCGGGTCGCGCAGGGCCTCCAGGCGGAGCCGCTTGGCCGCGGGCCAGTCGTCGGCGTGGATTTCCCTGACCGTGTAGTCGCTGGTGATGGCCTAGATCCCTTCGACTCCCTCGACGAAGTGGTCGAACTCGCCCGCCTGTACGCCGAGTACGAAGGCGTCCCACTTCTTCTGGGTGGTGGTGACGACGTTCTCCGGGTCGCTGGTCTCCCGGAGGTACACCGCGTCGCCCGGGCCGAAGGCGATTTCGATCCAGGGGCCGGGGCCTTGCTCGCCCTCGGGGGCGGCGCGGATCCAGTCGAGGTCAGTGGGGATGGATTCGGGCATGGGGGCCTTCCTGGGGGCGAGGGTTCGCAGGAGCACCTCGAAAGCCGCCGGTCGTGCGGCGAGTATCGCTCCGCTGGGGTCGGCGCTTTCGGTCAGATGGAGTGTTGTGCCGGTGGGGGATGCGGCCATTTGTACGCAGGAGTCACCTTGGCCGCAGTACGAGGAGCGCTGCCAGTCGAGGGCACGGGGCATGTTGTTCCCTTCAGAGTTCGTGGATCAGGTTGCGGATGAGATCCCGTGACTTCGTCGGGTCCAGGGAGAGGTCCTCAACTCTGTCGAGAAGCACGCGGTACATCTCCAACTGGGCCTCGGCATCAAGGAACGCGGGCCCGTGCGACTGGTCCAGGTGGACGGTGTCCAGCTGCGGGACCTGGCCGCTGGAGTAGAAGAGCGACTGCCCCGACCCGGGGAAGGACCCGGCGGCGAACGGAAGGACCTTGACCGTGACGTGGTCCCGCTCGCTCATGTCCAGCAGGTGCTGCAACTGCCCCTTGGCGACGACAGCTCCGCCGAACTGCATCCGCAGGGCCGCCTCGTGGATGATCGCCAGGTACGGGCTCGGCCGATCTCCGAAGAGGACGGCCTGCCGTTTGACCCGGAACGACACCCGGTGCTCCACGTCCGGCGGCGTGAACTCGGGGACGACCTGCCGGAACAGCTCGCGGGCGTGCTCGGCGGTCTGGAGCAGCCCGGGGATGTGAACCGTGATGGCCGTACGCAACCGCGTGGCGTGGTGCTCGACTTCGGCGAGATCCAGCAGTCCGGCGGGCAGGATCTCTCGGTACTCCTCCCACCACCCACGCTTGCGGTCGCCCGTCATGTCGGCGATGGCCTCGATGAGTGCCTTGTCCGAGCACTTGTATTGGCGGGCCAGCACCCGCACACGCTCCGGGCTGACGCCAAGCCGCCCGGACTCCATGTTGCTGACCTGGTTCTGCTTCACGCCGAGCAGCTTTCCTGCCTCCGTCGACGTGAGACCGGCACGTTCACGGAGCTTGCGCAGCTCACTGCCCAGCCGGAGTTGACGTCCCGTCGGGTTGGTTCTCACGGGCGCGCTCGCCTCTCCTCTGTCCAGTCACTCACACGAGTGGCCGTGAAGAACTTTGCAGGGTTTCGATTAACAGCTTAACCAGACGTCGCTACGTTACGAGTGGCGCCAACCCCCGGAAGCACCCCGCTCGACGGAGCGGCAACGTCACCGGACACAGATCCGTACCGCGACCAACTGCCATCCCTGAACGGAGAGTTCCATGCTCCCCACAACCGTATCCCCGCCCTGGGCCTACACCCTCCAACTCCCCCACGACCCCCGCGCCCCCTCCGTCTCCGCGAGGCCGCCCCGCAGGGGATCCGCGTCGCCGTGTGGGACTCCAACCCGCAGATCCCGCCCGGATTCGGCGGCACCGGTGGGCCGCCCGCCCCCGTGGACGCCGAGAGCGGGCGGGGGCTGGAGCTCGTGCGGGCCTGCGCGGACGCATGGGGCGCGGTTCCGCTCGGCGGTGGGCCCAGCGGCAAGCTGCTCTGGGCCGAGTGCGCCCGGAAGTGACCTGGCGCGCACGGGCCAAGATCACCCTTAGGCGTAGGCGCCCCCTCTACACTTACCCGCGGTGGACTCCCGTGTGCTGAGGGGTGGTTGACGGTGCGTAAGGCTTGGCTGGTCGCAGCCGTCAGTATGGGCGGGGCGATGAGTTTCGTCGCCCTGCTCGTCGTGGGGACGTACATGGCCGCCGGGAGCATCGCGAGCGGGGCCGGGCAGGGGAACGTCGGGCTGGCGAAGGGGGCCGTGCCCGCCACCTATCAGCCGCTCGTGCAGAAGTGGGGGAATCTCTGCAAGGCCATCAACCCCGCGCTGCTCGCCGCCCAGCTGTATCAGGAGAGCGGGTTCAATCCCAACGCCAAGAGTCCGGCGAAGGCTCAGGGGATAGCGCAGTTCATTCCGGGGACCTGGGCCACGCACGGGCTTGACGGGGACGGGGACGGGGACCGGGATGTCTGGGATCCGCAGGACGCCATTCCGTCCGCCGCTTCGTACGACTGCAAACTCGCCAGTTATGTGAAGGACGCGCCCGGCAACCCGACCAAGAACATGCTCGCCGCTTACAACGCCGGCGCGTACGCCGTCATCAAGTACGGCGGCGTACCCCCTTACCGCGAGACCCAGAATTACGTGAAGACCATCACGACCCTGGAGAAGAGCTTCGCCCGGCCCGTCGGACGGGTGCAGCCCTCGCAGCAGGCCGCCGGAGCCATCTACTACGCGCAGAAGAAGCTCGGCACCGAGTATCTGTGGGGCGGTAATGGAACCGCCGAGCAGAACGGAAGATTCGACTGTTCCGGACTTACCCTCGCCGCCTATCGCAGCGTCGGCATCACGCTGCCCCGCGTCGCCAACGATCAGTACAACGCGGGGCCGCATCCGAAACGGGACGAGCTTCTCCCCGGTGACCTGGTGTTCTTCTCCGACGACCTCACCAATTCCCGGGCCATCCGGCACGTCGGGATCTATGTCGGCGGCGGCTACATGATCGACGCGCCGCGACCGGGCGCCGTGATCCGCTTCGACCCGATCGATACGCCGGACTATTTTGGCGCGACTCGTGTCACGGAGGACGGGGCGAAGGCCCTGCCGGACAAGCCGTCGGCCGCCTGAGGGAACACCCGAGGGAACGCCCGAGGGAAGCCGAACCGGGGGCGTGCGCTGGGTGTACGCGGGGTGTGATGTGGCTTGAACTCTCCGTCAGCGCGCCCCCCTGAGCTGCGGTGATGAGTCTCTCTTCGGTAACGTCTGAGTGATCATTCGGTGGAGAGCGGAACGTAGTGGAGGGGGCCATGCGTTCCCTTGACTGGACGCGACTGAACGTGACTGAACGGCGAGACCCACCCAGCAGGCAGCACTGACCACGCAGCGAGCGGCACTGATCACGGGGGTTGATGGAGGGCGTACGAAATGTGCGCCCACAACTAGTAGACCGATGCGAAGACAAGGGGCCGCGGCACCATGGCTGGACTCGATACAACCGGGTCGAACCCCGACGTCAGCCTGCTCTACGACATCAACGGCCTGGCCGAGGATTCGCCGGGCTGGTTGGCGAAGTCGATGGAATTCATCGGTGAGTACGGGCTGTTGCTCGCGCTCGTCCTGCTGGTCGTCTGGTGCTGGTGGGGGCAGCGGAAGAGAGGGTCGCTCGATGAGGCGGCCGCTTCCGTGGCCGCCGTCGTATGGGCGCCGCTTGCCGCCGGGATCGCGGTGCTCGTAAATGTGCCGATCCGCGGATTTGTGGAACGGCCTCGGCCTTTCAAGGTCCATGACGGGCTTGAGGTCCTTGTCGACGGAAAGACCGACTTCTCCTTTGTGAGCGATCACGCGACGTTGGCGATGGCTCTGGGTGCCGGGCTTTTCGTCGCCAACCGGAAGTTCGGTCTGGCGGGCATTGCGATCGCACTGGTCGAAGGGTTCTGCCGGGTCTTCATGGGCGTGCACTATCCGACCGATGTCGTGGGCGGGTTCGCGCTGGGCACTGCCGTGGCGTTGCTGCTTTCCCCGCTGGCCATGGCCCTGCTGACGCCGCTGGCTAAGGCTGTCGGGCGGTCCGGGCGGGGTGCGTGGCTGGTGTGGGCCGGGCCGCGGGAGGTGGCGGCGGTGGCTCAGCCCCGCTCGGCGTCGTCGGCTGTGGCGCCGGACGACCGGGACCTGGCGGCCTAGCGTCGTCCGCCGCCTCGCGGCGGCGGCGCAGCAGCCACCAGCCGGTGCCGGCGGCCGCGGCAGAGACGCCGGCCGAGGCGGCGGCGAGGGGGCCGGCCTCGGGGTGTTCCCGGGTGGCGGCGTGGGCGGTGGGCGCGGAGAGGGCAAGGACGGCCGCGGTGGCCGCGGCCGAGGCCGCTATTCGTGAGGTCATGCCTTCAGGGCAGCGGGGTCCTGCGCAGTGGGCCACCCGAGGGCGTGTCGCGGGGGCTGTTCGAGTTGCGGTGTCGTTCGTCTGGGGTACCGGCGACTCTCCCGGCCACGGAGGACCGAAGAGCCAGATCGCCTGCTTGCAGAAGAGCTAGATCGCCTGCTTGTAGTCGAACACCCGCGACGGGTCATACCGCCGCTTCAGCTTCTGCAGGCGCGGTGCCGCATCCCCGTAGTACGCCTTGCGCCAGTCGCGGAGGGTCGGGTCCGCGTAGTTCTGGTAGGCCGCGCCCGAGGCGTAGCGGGACATCGCGGCATGGGCGGTTTTCAGCCAGGCCTGGGCGCCGGTGCCGGAGGTTCCGGGGCGCCACGACGCGATGTACTGGGCCAGCATCCGCGAGCGGCGGTGGACGAACGCCGTGGCGCCCGGATCCACCCGGTTGATCGCGCCGCCGAGTGCCGTCAGCGCGATGCTGCCCGCGCTCGCCCCCGTCACGTTCTCGATCTGCGTCAGCATCGCCCGCACCCCGGCCGAGGACAGCGAGCGGTCGAAGAAGTCCGAACTCGCCGCGTACGTCTCGCGGTTGAGCGCTCCCTGCGGGCTGCGGCCCGGCGTCGAACCCGGCAGATGACACTGCGCGTCCGAGGAGAAGGAGGCGCAGCCCGCGTAGACCTCCATCGACTCCTCGTAGGAGCGGCGCTTCAGGGACACGCTGCGCGCCGGCGCGCCGATCTTGTCCGCCAGGCGGTCCACCGCGTTCTGGAGGTCGCCGTACGTGCCCAGGGAGAAGCACGCGACCGACACCGTCGGCGTACCCCCCGGCGTGTTCGCCAGGTGCGCCGAGGACCATATTTCGTCCGGCTGGTCCGGGCCCCACTCCTGCCACGCCTTGATCACCGCGGCCGCCTTCGACCACGGCCACGTCATGTACGCAGAGACCCCCTGCGGAGCGGCGTGCGTGCGGAACTCAAGGCCCGTCACCACCCCGAAGTTCCCGTTCCCCGCGCCCCGCAGCGCCCAGAACAGGTCCTTGTTCTCGCTCTTGTCGGCCCGCAGCTCCTTGCCGTCCGCCGTGATCAGCGTCGCCGCCGTCAGGCTGTCGCAGGTCAGGCCGTACGCCCGGGAGACCACACCGTGGCCGCCGCCGAGCGTCAGGCCCGAGACGCCCACGGTCGGGCAGGAGCCCGCGGGAATCGTCACGCCCTTCGCGGCGAGCGCGCGGTAGACGTCGATCAGCTTCGCCCCCGCGCCGACCGTCGCCGCCCCGCCGCCCGCGCGTATCTTGTTCAGCTTCGATACGTCGATGATCAGGCGGCCCGTGCCGGAGGACCAACCCCCGTAGGAATGGCCGCCGTTGCGGATCGATATCGGCACGTCATGGGCCCGCGCGTACTTCATCGTCGTACGGATGTCGTCCGCGTTCGCCACGTACGCGACCGCCGTCGGCTTCAGGCTGTCGTAACGGGTGTTGTAGAGCTGACGGGCCGCCGCCCACTGCGCCTCGCCGGGCTTGACCAGCGTGCCGTCCAGGTCCTTGCCGAGGGCGGTCAGGTTCGCCGCGGCCGACGTGGCGGCGCTCGACGTGCGGATGGGGGTGCCCGAGCGGGACGCCGAGCCACGCGGAGCGGCACCGCCGCCCGAACCACTGCAGCCCGCCACTGTCAGTGCCGCCGCTGCCGCAGCCGTCGTACCGATGAACGTCCGTCGCTCCATGACGCGCCTCCCCGTTGCTTCCCGGAGTACGAGACGGCGTACGGGGCGCCTGGGTTCCGCGAGCCGGGGCTACGCCTCCGAGGCGTGCGACTCCGCGTCCGTCCGCGCCTTGCTGCGTGCCCTGCGCGCCGGTCCGCGCCAGCCGCAGCTGCAGCGCGCCGCGCAGAAGCGGCCCTGCTCGATCGTCGTCGTGCGGTGCGGTTCCTGTCCCTGCTGCTCGGCCACCGCTCCACCGTACCCACCCTGGGCCGACGCTCTTCCGCGTGACGGGTCAACGTACCGGTCGTTACACGAGGCGACAGGGGGACACGGCTCCGCACGGGAAGGCTTGGGGGTAGGCAGGCGATGGGTCAGCGGCACAGGCGCACAGGCGGGGCGGTGGTCACGGCCGCCGCGGTGGGTCTCATGGCTGTCGCCACGGGCTGTTCGGGCAGCGGGGCCGCCGCCGACGACAGCCCGAGCGCCGAGGACGCCGTCGACGCGGTGCGCGGCTCCGCGGACACGCTGGTCCGGGCGGGCAGCTCCAAGGCCCGTACGTCCATGGAGATGGCGAGCGGCGGGACCCGCGTCACCATCCGAGGGCATGGTGCGTACGACTTCAGGAAGCAGCTGGGGCGGTTCGTGGTGGTGCTGCCGAAGGACCCGGCGGGCGCGGAGGAGCACCGGCCCATCACGGAGCTGATGGCGAGCGGCGCGCTCTACATGAAGAACCGCGGCGCCGGGGTGCCCGCCGACAAGTGGGTGCGGATCGACACGGCGACGCTCTCGGACGGCAATCTCGTCACCGGCGGCGCGACCGATCCGCTGGCCGCGGCGGAGCTGCTGCGGGGCGCGAGCAAGGCGACGTACGTGGGCGAGACGAAGGTCGCGGGTGTGCCGGTGCGGCACTACCGGGGCAGCGCCGATCTGCCGCGTGCGTCGCGGGCGGCCTCGGAGGGGCAGCGGAAGGCGCTGGGGGCGGCGGCGAAAGGGTTCAGCAAGGGGCGGGTGCCGTTCGACGCCTACCTCGACGAACAGGGGCGGCTGCGGAAGCTGCGCCAGGAGTTCAGCGTCTCGAACGCGGCGGTGGCGTCGACCACTCTGCTGTACGACTTCGGGGTGCGGGTGGACGTGCGGCTGCCGGCGAGCGAGGACATCTTCGCGGGGAAGATCGCCGAGAAATAGCGGCGCGCACGGCGGCTTGCCGGGGCGGGTACGGGGTACGCGGCTAGTCGCGTCCGGCGGTATGGAAATGGTCCGTCCGTGCCATGCGCGGCGTGTAGGGCGCTCCCTACTCTAGGAAGTCGGTACCGCCAGGACCGCCGGGAAGCACGGTCCGAAGGCCACACGGCCGTCAGGCCGACAGGTCGCAAGGTCGCAAGGTCGCAAGGTCAGGAAGAGGTGATGCACGTGGCTCTGGGACGCGGTACGACTGTTCAGGACCACGTCGCCCTCGCCGAGATCGAGTTGTGCGGCGAACTCATCATCGCTGCGTCCGCCGCGCGGGGCGAACGGCTCAGTGCCGATCGCATCGACGAGGTTCTGAATGTCTCCACGGAGAGCGTCTCCAGGGAGACGGAACAGCGGGCCGGGGAGCGGGACTAGTCCCGCCACCACCCTCGGCCGGGGGGGGCACGGCCCGGGCCCCGCCGTGTCTCACGTACGCAGCCGGTGTCTCACGTACGCATCATGCGGGCGATGGCCTTCGTGGCCTCCTCGACCTTCGCGTCGATCTCCGCGCCGCCCTTGACCGCCGCGTCGGCGACGCAGTGCCGCAGGTGCTCCTCAAGGAGCTGGAGGGCGAAGGACTGCAGGGCCTTCGTGCTCGCCGACACCTGCGTGAGTATGTCGATGCAGTAGGTGTCCTCCTCGACCATGCGCTGCAGGCCGCGGATCTGGCCCTCGATGCGGCGCAGCCGCTTGAGGTGCTCGTCCTTCTGCTTGTGGTAGCCGTGCACGCCCTGGTCGTGGCCCGCGTGCTCGGAGGGCGCCTCGGTGGTGGTGGCCACGCCGGCCGCCTCGGTGGTCGTCATCGCGTCCTCCTGCTGGACAGTGCCTGGACAGTCACTGGCTTCCCTATACCCCGGGTGGGTATAGGATACTCGATTCCCCGGGGGGTGTGCTGATCACTGTGCCTGATGGGCGACACTGGGGTCTGGCCGGTTAGCCGTGGCCGGATGATGCGCCTAGCATCAGCCTGACCGAATCCAAAGCACCCCGAGGACCCCACGTGCGCTTTCGTCTGACCCCCAGGGAGACGAGCTTCTACGACATGTTCGCCGCATCCGCGGACAACATTGTCACGGGCTCGAAGCTCCTTATGGAACTGCTCGGGGCGGACGCCTCCGCCCGAGCCGAGATCGCAGAGCGTATGCGGGCAGCGGAGCACGCTGGAGACGACGCGACCCACGCGATCTTCCACCAGCTGAACTCCTCCTTCATCACGCCGTTCGACCGCGAGGACATCTACTCCCTCGCTTCGTCCCTCGACGACATCATGGACTTCATGGAGGAGGCCGTCGACCTGGTCGTCCTCTATCAGGTCGAGGAGCTCCCCAAGGGTGTCGAGCAGCAGATCGAGGTCCTTTCGCGGGCCGCCGAGCTGACCGCCGAGGCCATGCCGAATCTGCGGACCATGGACAACCTCACCGAGTACTGGATCGAGGTCAACCGTCTGGAGAACCAGGCCGACCAGATTCACCGCAAGCTCCTCGCGCACCTTTTCAACGGCAAGTACGACGCCATTGAGGTGCTGAAGCTCAAGCAGATCGTCGATGTGCTCGAAGAGGCAGCCGACGCGTTCGAGCACGTGGCCAACACGGTGGAGACCATCGCGGTCAAGGAGTCCTGATCCCCTCCATGGACACCTTTGCTTTGATCGTGACGATCGGCGTCGCGCTCGGATTTACGTATACGAATGGCTTTCACGACTCCGCGAACGCCATCGCCACGTCCGTTTCCACGCGTGCGCTGACGCCGCGCGCGGCGCTCGCCATGGCCGCGGTGATGAACCTCGCCGGTGCCTTCATGGGCAGCGGGGTCGCCAAGACCGTCAGTGAGGGGATCATCGAGACCCCGCACGGCGACAAGGGGATGTGGATCCTCTTCGCGGCGCTCATCGGCGCCATCGTGTGGAACCTCATCACCTGGTACTTCGGACTCCCCTCGTCCTCGTCGCACGCGCTGTTCGGCGGAATGGTCGGCGCGGCGCTCGCGGGCGGCATCGGGGTCATCTGGTCCGGGGTCGTCGACAAGATCGTCATTCCGATGTTCCTGTCGCCGCTGGTCGGCCTCGTCGCCGGTTACCTGGTGATGTGCGCGATCATGTGGATGTTCCGCAAGTCCAACCCGCACAAGGCCAAGCGCGGATTCCGTATCGCGCAGACCGTGTCGGCGGCGGGAATGGCCCTCGGTCACGGTCTGCAGGACGCCCAGAAGACGATGGGCATCGTGGTAATGGCCCTCGTCATCTCCGATGTGCAGAGCGCGGACGCGCCGATCCCGGTGTGGGTCAAGATCGCCTGTGCGGTGATGCTGTCGGCCGGTACGTACGCGGGCGGCTGGCGCATCATGCGCACCCTCGGCCGCAAGATCATCGAGCTGGACCCGCCGCAGGGCTTCGCCGCCGAGACCACCGGCGCGGGCATCATGTTCACGACCGCGTTCATGTTCCACGCGCCGATCTCGACGACTCACGTCATCACCTCCGCGATCATGGGTGTGGGCGCGACGAAGCGGGTGAACGCGGTGCGCTGGGGTGTCGCCAAGAACATCATCCTGGGCTGGTTCATCACGATGCCCGCGGCTGCTTTGGTCGCTGCGCTCAGCTTCTGGATCGTGAATCTGGCGTTCTTGTAGTTCTTTGGCTGCGGGCCCGTTTCGGCTGGTCGCGCAGTTCCCCGCGCCCCTGCGGGGCACGGAAAGGCCCGCCCCCCGGGAGCCAGGGGGCGGGCCTTTCTTGTTGCCCCTGCGGTGGCACCGCCATGCAGCACCGCGGGGAGTCGGGGGATCTGCCTGACGGCCTAGCCGAAGCGGCCCGAGATGTAGTCCTCGGTCGCCTGCACCGACGGGTTGGAGAAGATCCGCTCCGTCTCGTCGATCTCGACGAGCTTGCCGGGCTGGCCGACCGCCGCGAGGTTGAAGAACGCCGTACGGTCCGAGACGCGCGCCGCCTGCTGCATGTTGTGCGTCACGATGACGATCGTGAAGCGCTCCTTCAGCTCGCCGATCAGGTCCTCGATGGCGAGGGTGGAGATCGGGTCGAGGGCCGAGCAGGGCTCGTCCATCAGGAGCACCTGCGGCTCGACCGCGATGGCGCGGGCGATGCACAGACGCTGCTGCTGACCGCCGGAGAGGCCCGAACCCGGCTTGTTCAGGCGGTCCTTGACCTCGTTCCAGAGGTTGGCGCCCTTGAGGGACTTCTCGACGATGGCGCTGAGTTCGGCCTTCTTGTACGAGCCGTTGAGCCGCAGGCCCGCCGCCACGTTGTCGAAGATCGACATCGTCGGGAACGGGTTCGGGCGCTGGAAGACCATGCCGACCGTGCGGCGCACCGCGACCGGGTCGACCCCGGTGCCGTACAGGTCCTCGTCGTCCAGGAGCACCTTGCCCTCGACGCGGCCGCCGGGGGTGACCTCGTGCATGCGGTTCAGGGTGCGCAGGAAGGTGGACTTGCCGCAGCCGGACGGGCCGATGAAGGCGGTCACGGAGCGCGGCTCCACGGTCATCGAGATGTCCTCGATGGCCTTGTGGGCACTGTAGTAAGCGGTCAGGCCCGATACGTCGATTCGCTTGGCCATGGGGATCACTGCTTTCGGGGGGTACGAGAGGGTCGCTGAGGTGGCTCCGTTTCCGTGGAGCCGCCCTATGGCCGCGTCAGCGGCCCGTCTTGGGGGCCTTCCAGCGGGCTACGCCGCGGGCCGCCAGGTTGAGGATCATGATGAAGCCGATGAGGGTGAGCGCCGCGGCCCAGGCACGGTCGTAACCGGCCTCGTTGCCCGCCGCGTACTGCTGGTAGATGTACAGCGGCAGCGACGCCTGCGAGCCCTCGAAGGGGTTCGTGTTGATCAGGGGGTTCACCCAGACCAGGAGCAGCACCGGCGCGGTCTCACCGGCGATACGGGCGACGGCGAGCATGACGCCCGTCGTGATGCCGCCGATCGCGGTGGGCAGGACCACCTTCAGGATGGTCCGCCACTTCGGTACGCCCAGGGCGAGCGAGGCCT
This sequence comes from Streptomyces sp. NPDC050658, assembly GCF_044457025.1. Lineage (NCBI taxonomy): Bacteria > Bacillati > Actinomycetota > Actinomycetes > Kitasatosporales > Streptomycetaceae > Streptomyces > Streptomyces sp. NPDC050658. The sequence goes on along the minus strand of NZ_JBITGM010000021.1, from coordinate 29,540 downwards.
CGCGCAGCTCGTTCGGTACGAGCTTGAGCATCTCCTCGGTGGAGCGCACGACCACCGGCATCATCAGGATGGCGAGCGCCATGGCGCCGGCCCAGCCGGAGAAGTCGAAGCCCAGGATCAGGATCCAGAAGCTGAGGACGAACAGGCCCGCGACGATCGACGGGATGCCGGTCATGACGTCCACGAAGAACGTGACGACCTTGGCGAGCCTCCCGCGTCCGTACTCGACGAGGTAGATCGCGGTGAGCAGGCCGATCGGTACGGCGATCACGGAGGCCAGGAGCACCTGCTCCAGGGTGCCGATGAGGGCGTGGTAGACACCGCCGCCCACCTCGTCGTCGGCGACGACACCCATCGAGTGGGTCAGGAAGTAGACGTCGAAGACCTTGATGCCGCGCTGCACGGTCTCGTAGATCAGCGAGGCCAGCGGGACGACGGCCAGCAGGAAGCCGACCCACACCAGCGAGGTCGCGAGGCGGTCCTTGGCCTGGCGGGCGCCTTCGACACTCACCGCGAGGACGTACGACGCGACGATGAAGAGGAGGGCGGCGATCAGGCCCCACTGCACACGGCTGTCCAGGCCGGCCCCGACGCCGACGGCGATCGCGGCGGCGGCCGAGCCGACGGCGACGGCCACCGGCGACCAGCGCGGCAGTGTCGCGGCCTTGAGCGTCGAGGGACGCTTGACCAGCGGATTGGGCGGGGTGGGTGTCGTGGTGCTCATGCGTTGGCCCCCGAGTACTCCTTGCGGCGCGCGATGATCATGCGGGCCGCGCCGTTGACCAGCAGCGTGATGATGAAGAGGACCAGACCGGACGCGATCAGGGCGTCCTGGCCGTACTCGCTCGCCTCGTTGAACTTGCTGGCGATGTTCTGGGCGAACGTGCCGCCGCCGAAGTCGAGCACGGAGGCCTGGATCACGAAGGTCGGGGAGAGCACGGTGGCGACGGCGATCGTCTCGCCGAGCGCGCGGCCGAGGCCCAGCATCGAGGCGGAGATGATGCCCGAGCGGGCGAAGGGGAGCACCGACATGCGGATGGTCTCCCAGCGCGTGGCGCCGAGCGCGAGCGCGGCCTCCTCGTGCATCTTCGGGACCTGGAGGAAGACCTCGCGGCTCACGTTCGTGATGATCGGCAGGATCATGATGGCGAGCAGGATGCCGACGGTCATCAGGGAGCGCGGGGCGCCGCCCTGGTACTCGAAGATCCCGGTCCAGCCGAAGTAGTCGTCGAGCCAGCTGTAGAGGCCGGTCAGGTTGGGCGCGACCACGAGGGCGCCCCAGAGGCCGTAGACGATCGAGGGCACGGCGGCCAGCAGGTCGATCACGAAGGCGATCGGGGTGGCCAGCCTGCGTGGCGCGTAGTGCGAGATGAACAGCGCGATGCCGATCGCGACGGGGACGGCGATCAGCAGGGCGATCACCGAGCTCACGACGGTGCCGAAGACCAGGACGGCGATGCCGAAGTACGGCTTGCCGCCGGTGGTGGCACCGGCCGGGTCCCACTCGAAGGTGGTGAGGAAGTTGCCGGTGTTGTCGGCGAGGGCGATCGTCGTGCGGTACGTCAGGAACACGGCGATGGCGGCCATGATCGTGAGCAGCGCGATGCCGGAACCTCGGGAGAGGCCGACGAAGATCTTGTCGCCGAGACGGCCGGCGCCTCGGGCGGCCGCCTTGCTCAGGGGAGCCGCGGGCTGCACGTCGTCGACGGGTGGAGGTGCGGTCGTATTGCTTGGTATATCCATGGGGTTCTCCGGTCTGCGGAGGCGCACTGCGCTTCAGGCAGGCGCTCCGTGGCGGCGGTGCACCGGACGGTGCGGCCGGCCCGGTCCTGCGGGGCCGGCCGCACTCGGTTCAGCTAGCTCAGGCCCGCGACGGTCGTGCGGACCTTGGCGATGATCTCGGCCGGGATCGGCGCGTAGTCGTTCTCCTTGAGGACGTTCTGGCCGTCCTCGCTGGCGATGTAGGTCAGGAAGGACTTGGTGGCGGCGAGGGTCTCGGCCTTGTTGCCCTTCTCGCAGACGATCTCGTACGTCACGAGGGTGATCGGGTAGGCGCCCTCGGCGGTGGGCTTGTAGTTCAGCTCCAGCGCGAGGTCCTTGCCCTTGCCGACGACCTTGGCCTCGGAGATGGCCTTGGAGGCGTTGTCGACGGTGGCCTTCACCGGCTCCTTGGCGTCCGTCTTCAGGTCGACGGTCTTGATGCCCTCGCCCGCGTAGGAGAGCTCGAAGTAGGAGATGGCGCCGGCGGTCTGCTTGACCTGGGCCGAGACACCGGAGGAGCCGTTGGCGGACTGGCCGCCCTTGGCCTCCCAGGACTTGCCCGGCTCGTACGACCAGGCGTCGGGAGCGGCGCCCTTGAGGTACTTGGTGAAGTTGTCCGTGGTGCCGGACTCGTCCGAGCGGTGGAAGGCCTGGACCTTGGTGCCGGGGAGCTTGGCGTCGGGGTTCAGCTTCTGGATGGCCTTGTCGTCCCAGGTCTTGATCTTGTTGTCGAAGATCTTGGCGAGGGTCTCGGCGTCCAGGACGAGGTTGTCCACACCCGGCACGTTGTAACCGACGGCGATCGGGCCGCCGACCATCGGCAGGTCGATGGCCTGGCTGTCCTTGCAGACCTTCTTCGACTTCTCGACCTCCTCCGGCTTGAGCGCCGAGTCGGAGCCCGCGAAGGCGGTCTGGCCCTGCGTGAACGCGGTGATGCCGGCGCCGGAACCCGTCGGGTTGTAGTTCAGCTGGACGTCCTTGCAGGCGGTCGAGTAGACCTTGCGCCAGGCGTCGATCGCGTTCTTCTGCGCGGACGAACCGGAGGCCGCGAGCTGGCCCTTGGCGTCATCACACTTGATGTTGGCGTTGGCGTTCGTCTCCTTGCCGCTGCCACCGCCCGAACTGCTCGTGTCGTCGGAGCCGCACGCCGTGAGGGCCAGGGCGCCGGAGACGGCGATGGCGCCGAGCGAAAGGGCGCGGAGCCGGTTCTTGCGCTGAAGCTTCACTTTCGGAGTTCCTTCCGGGAGCCGCCGTCCTTGGGGTGGCGGCGTGCGAGGTCTTACGTCGTTTCGGTCTTACGTCGTGTTGTAAGGCCGAAATTAGGCAGGGCAGGTGAAGCGGCCGATGGGCACGAGTGAACGGCGGGTGAACCTCGGCGGTCGGCCTGGTTAGAGAATCTGCCACGGAAAGTGACGGCGTAATCACGCAGGGTTGAGAACGCTGAGCAGGGCGTCGACGAGCCGCTGGTCACGCGGCTGGGTGAGGCGGTTGCGGGCGGCGGCCGGGGGCAGCCAGCGGATGCGGTCGACCTCGCTGTTGGGCACGAAGCGGCCCTCGGCCGCCTCGGCGGCCCAGTAGCTGACTTCCTTGGGGCGGCCCTGGGCGAGATAGCGGACCGTGGGGAGGCGGGCGCCGGGGACGCAGCGGTGGCCGGTCTCCTCCTCGACCTCCCGCAGCGCCCCGGCGAGGGGGTCCTCGGCGCGCTTCAGCTTGCCCTTCGGGTGCGACCAGTCGTCGTACTTCGGCCGGTGGACCAGACAGATCTCCAGCTCCCCGTCGAACGGGGAGCGGCGCCACAGGACGCAGCCCGCGGCGCGGATGGGGTCGCTGCCGGTCGTCATGGCGTGCGGACCGCCTCCCGCAGCCAGGCCTGGTGGAAGTCGAAGCGGGCCGCCTCGACCTCGTGCCGCTGGTCGGCGTGCAGGACGCCGAGCGCGTACGCCGTCGCGGGGGCGATGCGGGGGGTGCGGGCCGCCGCCGCCGCTGCCGCCGCGGCTTCGGCGGCCTCGCGGTGGCGGTCCAGGGCGTGGCCCGCGTCGGCGAGGCGGAGGTCCGGCTGCCGGTCCGCCGCTTCCGTGCTCAGGAGGACTTCCCGGGCGTACCGGTGCAGGCGGAGGAGGGCGCGGGTCTTCAGCCAGGGGGCGTCCTGGGCCTCGGGGGCCTCGGCCGCGGCGAGGCCGTGCACCAGGGCCTCGGCGTTGTACGGGTGGCCCGCCTGGCCGAGGGGGAGGGCGGCGACGGCTTCGGCGAGGTTCTCCTCGGCTTTCGCCGCCAGCTGTTTGAGGTCGCCCCTGCTGCCGCTGAGGGGGACCTCGCTGGCGAGTACGGCCACGTTGTCCGCGACGGCGTGGAAGCGGGAGGAGCCGAAGGCTTGCAGCGCGGTGGAGTGGGCCCGCGTCCGCGCGAGGGTGAGCTGACGCTCCAGGAGGGCTGCGGCTTTGGCCGCGCCGACCGTCAAACCCCTTGGCGCACCGCCCTGTTGATCGGCGCCCGGCGCTTGGGGCTGTGCCCACCCTCCCCCACTCTCAACTCCGTTCGAGCGGGGGGACCCCCCTCGCCTTGCGGAACGCCTGCCCACAGCGATGGCGGCCGCCTCCTCTGTAGGAGGTGGAACAGTCGGCGTGCCCGACAAGCGGTGCAATGCCTCCAGCAACCGCTCCAAGCGGGACGCGTACGCGTGCTCGCGGGCCAACGTGCCGGAGAGCCACGCCAGTTCGGGGCGGAGTTCCGTCGCCCACTCCTGGTCCAGGAGCGGGCGGAACGTGTGCAGCGTGCCGCCGATGCGGCGGGCCGCGCGGCGCAGGGCGCGGGCCGCCTCCAGGGACTCCTCGGCGCCCTGCGCGTCCGTCGTCGACTCACGGTGCAGCCGCAGCGAGCGGAGGAACTCCGTTGCCTGGCCCCGCAGATGGGCGGCGAGGACCTCGCCCGCCGTCGACTCGTCAAGGTGTAGCTGTGCCACGCCGGCGCCTCCGGGCGTCTATGAGCATCTCCTGTACGTTGCGCAGGGGCTGGCCCTCCGGATCCAGCGCGTGCCGGGTCCAGTTGCCGTCCGCGCCCAGGTGCCAGGAGGCGGTGGTGTCCGACATGCCGGTCTCCAGGAGCCGGTTGAGCGCCGCCCGGTGTGCCGGGTCGGTCACCCTGACCAGTGCCTCGATACGACGGTCGAGGTTGCGGTGCATCATGTCGGCGCTGCCGATCCACACCTCGGGCTCCCCGCCGTTGCCGAAGGCGAAGACGCGGGAGTGTTCGAGGAAGCGGCCGAGGACCGAACGCACCCGGATCGTCTCCGAGAGCCCGGCCACGCCCGGCCGCACCGCGCAGATCCCGCGTACCCACACGTCGACCGGGACTCCGGCCTGCGAGGCGCGGTAGAGGGAGTCCACCACCGCCTCGTCGACCATCGAGTTGACCTTGATGCGTACGTAGGCGGGGCGGCCCGCGCGGTGGTGCTGTATCTCCTTGTTCACGCGGGAGATCAGACCGTCGCGCAGGGACTTGGGGGCGACGAGCAGCCGCCGGTAGGTCTCGCGGCGCGAGTAGCCGGAGAGCCGGTTGAAGAGGTCGGACAGGTCGGCGCCCACCTCCTGCTTGGCGGTGAGCAGCCCGAGGTCCTCGTAGAGCCGGGCCGTCTTCGGGTGGTAGTTGCCCGTCCCTACATGGGAGTAGCGGACGAGCGACTCGCCCTCCTGGCGGACCACGAGCGACAGCTTGCAGTGCGTCTTCAGGCCGACCAGGCCGTAGACGACATGGCAGCCCGCCTCCTCCAGCTTGCGCGCCCACTTGATGTTGGCCTGCTCGTCGAAGCGGGCCTTGATCTCGACGAGGACGAGCACCTGCTTGCCGGACTCGGCGGCGTCGATGAGCGCGTCGACTATCGGGGAGTCGCCGGAGGTCCGGTACAGCGTCTGCTTGATCGCGAGCACGTCCGGGTCGGCGGCCGCCTGCTCCAGGAAGGCCTGCACGGACGTCGAGAACGAGTCGTACGGGTGGTGCAGGAGTACGTCGCGTTCGCGAAGGGCAGCGAAGATGTCGGGGGCGGACGCCGACTCGACCTCGGCCAGGTCGCGGTGCGTGCCCGCGATGAACTTGGGGTACTTCAGCTCGGGCCGGTCGAGCGCCGCGATGCCGAAGAGCCCGGTCAGGTCGAGCGGGCCGGGCAGCGGGTAGACCTCGGCCTCGCTGATCTTCAGCTCGCGCACGAGCAGATCGAGCACGTTCCGGTCGATGGACTCCTCGACCTCAAGGCGCACCGGCGGCCCGAAGCGGCGCCGCATGAGCTCCTTCTCCAGGGCCTGGAGCAGGTTCTCGGCGTCGTCCTCCTCCACCTCCAGGTCCTCGTTCCGGGTGAGCCGGAACATGTGGTGCTCCTGGATCTCCATGCCCGGGAACAGCTCCGCGAGGTGCGCGGGCGCGGCGATGACGTCCTCGATGGGGACGTACCGCTGAGGCGATGCCTCAAGGAAGCGGGAGAGCAGCGGCGGAACCTTCACACGGGCAAAGTGAGTGTGCCCCGAGACCGGGTTGCGCACGACCACGGCCAGGTTCAGCGACAGCCCCGAGATGTACGGGAAGGGGTGCGCGGGGTCCACGGCCAGCGGGGTCAGGACGGGGAAGATCTGCTGCCGGAAGAGCGTGAAGAGGCGGGACTGCTCCTTCTCGGTCAGCTCGTTCCAGCGGACCAGGTGGATGCCCTCGTCGGCCAGTCCGGGGGCGACGTCCTCCTGGTAGCAGGCGGCGTGCCGGGCCATGAGCTCGCGGGAGCGGTTCCAGATCAGCTCCAGGACCTCACGGGGCTGCAGGCCTGAGGCCGAACGGGTGGCGACACCGGTCGCGATACGTCGCTTCAGGCCGGCCACCCGGACCATGAAGAACTCGTCGAGGTTCGAGGCGAAGATCGCGAGGAAGTTCGCCCGCTCCAGGAGCGGGGTGTGCGGATCCTCGGCCAGCTCCAGGACGCGCTCGTTGAAGGCGAGCCAGCTGCGCTCCCGGTCCAGGAAGCGCCCCTGCGGAAGCTCGGCGCCGTCGTGTCCTACCTGGCCGTCCTCGTCGTACGCGTCGAGATCCGCGTCGATGTCGGGGTCGAGATCCGACACCGCGGCGGCGAGCGTGTGCGGGCGGTGCGCGGCGATCGAGCCCACGGAGGGCTGGGCGTGCTGGACCTGTCCTTGCGTGCTGGGCTGGCTCATGGCCCCATTCTTCCGCGCGGGGACCCCGATGGGCGCGTCGGAGAGTGCCGGGGTGAGGCGAAGCTTCCCGTTCATGGGGGGAGGGTCGGGCACGGCGGGCTGCATTGAGCGAGGGTCGCAAGCCAGTCTGAATCGTTGGTTACGGAGACATGACGTGTGGGACATGTGCCGGGGACTCCCGGACGTCTACACGTCCGGAGGTCTGTCCGTTGCTCGTCCGGGGGTCGGTCCGATCCGCGTCCGGGGGCCGGCCCGCACCGCCCAACTCCCCTTCTTCTACGACATGTTCGGCGAGGGCCGCGTGCCGCTCCGCGCCGCGGCGGGGGCGTCTTTCGTCAAGGGCCCGGCGATCTTGTAAGGTCTGCGGCTCAGCATTGACGTGAACACGCACGGAAGTCGGGGGACTTACCTTGTCCAATTCATCCTTCAGCCGCCAGTCGCCCCTGATGAAGGTGGTGGTCCTGCTCATCGCGGCGGTCATCGCCGGCGTCTGGTGGTACACGAGCCGCGGCAACACCACGGGCCCCGGCAGCGAGTCCGCCAAGGCGCCCGCGGTCGCCGAGGTCGGTGACTGCGTAGAGAACAAGGGGTCCGACGGCAGCCCCGACATGGAGCTCATCGACTGCTCTAGCGCCAAGGCCGAGTACAAGGTCGCGAGCAAGTACGAGGCCGAGTGCAAGCCGGGCCAGTCGCAGTACCAGGAGACGCGGCGGGGGCGGGTGCAGTTCGAGATGTGCCTTACGCCGGTTGAGCCGAAGTAGCCGAAGCGGCCGAAGCAGCGGTGGCCGAAGGGGCGCGGGAGAGCCCGCGCCCCTTCGGGGTGCTCAGGACTCCGTCCGGTACATCAAGTCCGTCTCGTGCGTGATGAACCCCAGCCGCTCGTAGACGCTCACCGCCGCCTTGTTGTCCGCGTCGACGTACAGCATCGCCGTCGGCAGCCCCGCCGCCGCGAGGTGATTCAGGCCGATCGTGGTCAGCGCCTTGCCGAGGCCGCCGCCCTGCGCCCCGGAGCGCACGCCGACGACATACACCTCTCCCAGGCCCTCCTCGGTGTGCACCTTGGTCCAGTGGAAGCCGACCAGCTCGCCGTCCTTCTCCGCGAGGAAGAAGCCCGCCGGGTCGAACCACGGCTCGGCCTTGCGGTCGTCCAGGTCGCGCTGGGTGAGGGAGCCCTGCTCGGGGTGGTGCGCGAACGCGTCGGCGTTCACCGCGAGCCAGGCGGCGTCGTCATCGCCGGGCACGAAGGTACGTACGGAGACACCCTCGGGGAGCACCGGCTCGGGCAGGTCGAGATCGCCCAAGGAGCGCCGCATCTGCCGCAGTTCGCGGAAGAGCGTGAGCCCGAGGACCTGCGCCAGATGCCGGGCGGCGGAGTGCCCGCCGTGCGCCCACACCCGCAGCCGGCGGCCGGACTCCGCGAGCAGCGCCGTGCCGAGCGCGCGGCCGTGCCCGCGGCCCCGGTGCGCGGGGTGCACGACCAGCTCGGCGGCGGGCGCCTCGATCGGGTCGGTGTCCTCCAGCTGCGCGTACCCGACGAACTCGCCGTCGACCGTCAGCAGCAGATGCCGCACCCCTTGCCGCGCACCTCCCCGCAACTGCAGCCGCCCCTGCTCGGAGACGGCCTGCTGGCCGTCCGCGCGGGCGGCGTCCGCGATGAGCCCGAGCACGGCTTCGGCCTGGTCGGGGGCGAGGGCGTCGACGGTGTCGATCTGCCGCATGGGGGCGGGAGGCTGCTGCTCGTCAGTCATGGTGTCGAGGGTACGGCGAGCGCAGGTCCCGGAGCAGTTCACCGGACGTACGCGATGCCGTCCGGGGCCGGTGTCCGGGGCCGGTGTCCAGGGCCGGTGTCCAGGACCGGTGTCCGGTTCGCCCCGAGCGTCCGGAACGCCCCCGATGGCAACCGGCCCGTAACCCGCAACCCCCTGTCGTGCTACGCGCGTTGACCCTAGGCTGCGCACGGAGTTTCACAGCCTCCAGCCGCCTCTCACCTCACCCAGGGGGACACGTGTCAACCACAGCACAGCCACCACAGCCGCCCCGGCCCAGACGCCGGACCACGCGCGTGCTCGCCGCTGCCGCCGGTCTCGCGACGCTCGGCGCACTGGCCGCGGCGCTGCCGGCGAACGCGGGGCAGGACCACGCGGGCGGGGGTACGAAGAAGCGCACGGTCGACGTGCAGCTGCTGTCCTTCAACGACTTCCACGGCAATCTGCAGCCCCCGGCCGGGTCCTCGGGCCAGGTGACGGAGAAGCAGCCGGACGGGACCGAGAAGAAGATCGACGCGGGCGGCGCCGAGTACCTCGCCACGTCCCTCCGCACGGCCCGCAAGGACAAGCCGTACACCGTCACGGCGGCGGCCGGCGACCTCATCGGCGCGAGCCCGCTCCTCTCCGGCCTCTTCCACGACGAGCCGACGATCGAGGCGATGAACAAGCTGGACCTCGACGTCACCAGCGTCGGGAACCACGAGTTCGACGAGGGGGCCAAGGAGCTGGCCCGTATGCAGAACGGCGGCTGTCACCCCAAGGACGGCTGCTTCGAGGAGGGCAAGGAGTTCAAGGGGGCCGACTACCCCTATCTCGCGGCGAACGTGACCGACGAGAAGACGGACAAGCCCATCCTCAAGCCGTACTGGGTGTGGAAGCACAAGGGCGTGAAGATCGGCTTCATCGGCGTGACCCTTGAGGGCACCCCGGACATCGTCTCCGCCGACGGCGTCAAGGGGCTCAAGTTCCACGACGAGATCAAGACGGTCAACAAGTACGCCAAGGAGCTCGACAAGCAGGGCGTGAAGTCGATCGTCACGCTGATCCACGAGGGCGGTTCCCCGGCCTCGCAGAGCTACAACTACGACTGCGACTCCCCGGGCGCGGGCGACGGCATCTCCGGCCCCATCACCGACATCGCCAAGGGCATCACGCCCAAGGTCGACGCCCTGGTCACGGGCCACACGCACTCCGCTTACGTCTGCACGATCCCGGACCCGGCGGGCAAGCCGAGGATGGTCACGTCGGCATCGTCGTACGGAAAGCTGTACACGGACACGACGCTCACGTACGACCGCAAGACGAAGGACATAGTCCGTACGTCGGTGAAGTCCGCGAACCACGTCGTCAGCCGCGACCAGGCCAAGGCGGCGGACATGACCTCGCTGATCGGGCGCTGGAACAAGCTCGCGGAGCCGGTCGCCAACAAGCCGGTCGGCTACATCTCGGCGGACATCCCCGGCCGCGGCTCCGGCGCCCCCGAGGCCCCGCTCGGCGACCTGATCGCGGACGCGCAGCTCGCCCACGCCAAGTCCCTCGACCCCGAGGCCGACCTGGCGCTGATGAACCCGGGCGGCATCCGCTCCGACCTCGTCTTCAAGGCGAGCGGCAGTGAGGGCGACGGGGTGGTGACGTACGGCGAGGGCTTCACCGTGCAGCCGTTCAGCAACACGGTCAATCTGGTCGACCTGACCGGCGCGCAGATCATCACCGGCCTGAAGCAGCAGGTGAGCGGCCCGAACGAGGCATCCCCGAAGATTCTCCAGGTCTCGGACGGCCTGACGTACACGCTCGACCTGACCAAGTCGGGCGCGGACCGCGTCGTCACCGACTCGATCAAGCTGAACGGCAAGGCGATAGATCCGGCCACGACCTACCGTGTGGCGATGAACTCGTTCCTCGCGGGCGGCGGCGACGGCTTCGCGGAGCTGGGCAAGGGCGCGAAGCCGCTGGTCGGCGGCGATGACCTGAAGGCGCTCAACGACTACCTGACCGCCAACTCCTCGGCGGACAAGCCGATCGCGCCGCCGAAGGCGGACAGGATCACGGTCGTGAAGTGACAGGATCACGGTCGTGAAGTGAGGGGTCGAGCGGGCCGCTGAGTGAACGGCGCGTAAATAAGGCGCATTCGTAAGTGGCCGAAACCGGCTCTTACTGGTGGTAAGGCTTGGGGTGGGGTGTGAACGTATGGTGAAATCAGCTGATGCGTTCCCCCCACCGCATAGCCACGCTTCCGTCCGATCACAACCAGGCCTACCCGTCTGATGGTTGGCAGGACGAATCGGTTCCCCCGGAAGCGCAGGCGATGCCCGAAGCGCCCGCCGAGACGACCGCTCCGCTCAATCCGTACGACGAACTGGGCGCCCTCGCACCGAACCCGCTGGAGGAGTTCCTCCACGAGACGGCCGACGACGACGCCGACGACTCCGAAGCGCCTTGGCAGCCCCCGAACCACCGCCGCGGCAGCCGCCGCCGCAACCGGTTCGCCGGGCTTCCGATCGCCGGAAAGCTGGTCGTCGCGCTGCTCGTCGCCACCGCCTTCCTCGCCCTGGGCGACCGCTGGGCCCTGCTCTACGCCGAGCACGAGGCCGCGGAGAAGCTCAAGGAGTCCATGCACCTGAGCGCGGCGCCCGAGGTCGACATCGAGGGCTTTCCCTTCCTGACCCAGGTGCTCGACCAGCGCATCGACAAAGTCAAGGTCACCGTCCCCGACGTCGCGGCCGACCGGATCTCGCTGGCCCAGGTGACGGCGACGGCCAACGACGTACAGATCAACGGCGACGGCCCCACCGACATCAAGGGCGCCCTCATCCGGGAGATGCACGGCGAGGTGCTGCTCTCCTTCGAGGACCTCAACCGTGAACTGGGCGCGTCCCAGGTCACGTTCAGCGGCCATGGCCGCGACCAGGTGCTCGCGCGCGGTACGTTGCCCGTGGCGGGCCATGACCTGAAGGTGCGGGCCGACGCCCGTATCCAGCGCAACGGCGACCGCGGCATCTCCACCGACATCGGCCGGATGAGCCTGCAGATCGGCGACCTGGCGACGTACCGTCCCGGCGTCCGCGACTCCGAGGGCCTGCACCTGAGCCGCAGCTCCGTGGAGAAGCTCAACGAGGAGACGGCGAAGGCGAAGGCGCTCCTCTCCGTCCCCTCGATCGTGAAGCGGATCGGCGTGCCGGACTCGGTCATCAGCGCGGCGCTCCAGAGCGACGCGAAGCTGAACGAGCTGGTCGGCTCCCCGAGGTTCATCAACGACGTGATGGGCCTGAACCTCATCGACGTGGCGATGGGTCACCCCGAGCTCCTGAAGAAGCTGGGCCTGGACCCCGCCCTCCTGAAGGGCCTCTCCGAGCTGACGCGCCCGGTACTCGCCGACCGCCTCACGCTCGCCTTCCGGCTGCCGAAGCTGCCGGGGGCGGGGAACGTGTGGCTGAAGGACGTGAGCGTCCAGAAGGACGGGATCAGGGTGCAGCTGATCGGTGCGGGCCTGGGAATCGGCAACTAGCCCCGGCTCGTCCCAGTCGCCTCAGTCGCCTCGGTCGTCACCGGTACCGCTGACGGTCTCGCCGGCGCGGGCCTGGTGCCTTCGATCGTGGCCGGGGCCGATGCACCACCGGCCCACCAGAAGCTCCCGCCCGACCGGCGTTCACCGGTGGGGAGCAGGCGGAGCCCCGAGATGCAGGGGCAGCGCGCCCCGGGACAGCGCGCAGAGCCCTGCCCGCGCCGCCAGCCCCTACTGCTCCACGAACTCGTCCGTCAGTACGCAGCCCTCCACCAGCGCCGGGGCCGTCCTTACGTCTCCGTACGGCTTGAAGTTCGGGTTGCAGTTCAGTTCCAGGAGGCCCGAGGCCGAGAGGTCGCGGACCGTGTCGTCGTCCGGGGCTATCACCACGAAGTCCCTGCCGATGGCGAAGCCGCCCTCGACGTCCGCGAGTTCGTCGTCCTTCATCTCCTCGGCGAGGTCCGCCTTGTACGCCGTCTGGAACTGCTTCATGTCGCTGGTCTTGAAGACCCGCATATAGCTGCCCCCGCCGTCGTCGCAGGTCCCCCGGAACTGCACGCCCCACGACGCGTCGAACTTCTCGTCCATCGGGTAGTAGCGCTCGTCGGAGGGGTCGATGCTGTACCGCTCGCACGTGGTGAACCGCTGGAGGTACTCACCCGCCGCCATGACGGTCTTCGCCTCCGGCAGGTTCTCCAGCATCATCTTCTGACGCGCCTCGGGGCCTCCGCTGGCACCGCCGTTGCGGGCAGACCCCGCACCAGAATCAACGCTGGGCGTCGGAGCGGTCGAGCCACCGCCCGAGCCGGAGCCCGAGCCCGAGTCCGAGCCGGGGTCCGAGCCGGAGTCCGAGCCGGAGCCCGCCACCGCGCCGGCTATCGCCCCCGCCTCCGACGCCCCCGCGGCCTCGTCCTCCCCCTCACACCCCGTCACCGTCAGAGCAAGTACCGCCGCCGCACCGACAACTGCCGCCCGCCTGGACCTCGTACGCATGATGGTGTGATCCGTTCCCCCGCCGATTCATGACGCCGGGACCTTAGAGCAAGCGCATGTGCATGATCAAACCGCCCCCCGCGCGTCCCACTCCGGCATTCCAGGCAAGGGGCGTTTCAGCAGGTCAGACCCCCTGGAAGCATTCCAGCGTCCCGGATGGGACGGCAGCTCTTGCCGCCGCGGGGGACCGCCCCGTTGGCTGTGATCACGACAGCCCAGCAGCACCAGCAGCTACTCCGGGGGGACCCATGAACAAGCGCACCCGCAAGTCCGTCATCGCCGCCATCGGCCTCGTCGCCGCCCTCTCGCTCACCGCCTGCAACGGTGACGACAACGCCTCGTCGGACACCTCGGCCGACACCTCCGCCAGCTCCCCCGTCGACTCGGGCGGCAAGGGAAGCGACAACAGCGGCAACAACGGCAGCGGAGGCAACAGCGACGACAAGGGCAGCGGAGGCACCGGCTCCGGCGAAAGCGGCGGCAACACCGACCAAGGCTCCAGCGACCAAGGCACCGCCGGTCAAGGCACCGCCGCCGGCACCGGCGACAACAGCGACGGCGAGATCGACATCTGCCGTACCGACGAGCTCGAAGTGAACGCCCTCGACAACTCCACCGACAAGACGGAAGGCGTCGTCACCGTCGTCTTCAAGAACGGCGGCGGGCGCGACTGCTCCATCAGCGGCTACGCCGGCGTCGACCTGAAGGCGTCCACGGGCGACACCCTCTCCGTCGACCGCAACGGCGAGGCCCCGCACCCCGACATCCTGAAGGACGGCGAGTCCGCCGCCTTCAACATCACGTTCCCGATCAACAACTCCGGCGGCTCCGGGGTGAACATCACCAACCTCGTCGTCACCCCGCCGAACGAGACCAAGCACGTCACCCTCGACTGGCCCGCGGGCTCGCTCCCCGTGACGGACGGCGAGAGCGGCGGCCCGAAGCTGGAGATCAGCCCCGTCGGCAAGGTCAGCGACTCCCCCGCCGGCTGAAGAGCCCGGCCGGGACAGCAGCGGCCGCCCCGCCACCTCGCTAAGAGGCGGCCCGCTGAGGCACCACCCGGATGCCGAACTCGTACGACCCGATGGACTGCGCGATGCCGATGAAGAGCAGCGCGAAGTGCTCCTGACCCCGCGCCGTCCTGATGCCTCCCAGATCGAGCTGGGAGGCATCGGGCCACCCCAGGTCGCCCAGCAGCCCCCGCGTCGTGCCCTTGGCGGCGTCGTCCTCGCCCGAGAGGAAGACCGTGCTCGGCCCCTCCAGGCTCTCCGGGGCCGTCATCACGACCGAGTCCACTGTGGCGAGCGTCTTGACCACCCGCGTCTCGGGATAGGCCGCCTGAATCTCCTCGCTCAGGCTGTGGTTGGGGTGCGAGAGGTCCATGTCCCCGATGAAGCCGACACCGATGTCGACCAGCACCTTCCCGGCGATCGCGGCCCCGCCGATCTCCTTCAGTACGTCCATCGAGGCCGTACCCGGCGTCGCGTTCACCACCACCTCGCCGTGCGCGGCGGCCTCCCCGACCCCGACGACGGCGAACCCCGCCAGCTCCCCGGCCGCACCCCGCTCCTCGGGCGAACGCGATCCCAGTACGACGTCGTGCCCCGCCGCGCTCCAGCCGGTCGCCAGTGCGCGCGCCACATTTCCGGTACCCAGCAGTCCAATTCGCATGGCAGCGACGCTAACCAGCCCTGGGGGAAAGGTGATCGGGCCGCGGCCCCAACCCCGGTCGGCCCGGCGGCGTACTCCCGAAGACCGAGCCGCGGCTAGGCGGCGGCCGGGCTGAAGATCTTCGCCAGGTGGTAGTCCAGCGTCTCGCGTACGTCCTCCAGCGTGCGCCGCCCGTGGAGCACGTCGCCCCCGAGCCCCACCGCCCCCGCCACCAGCAGATCCGCCTCGCGTCGCGCGTTCAGGGACGGTGCCGTCTGCCCGTCCGCCTGTGCCGTCGCGATGAAGTCGGCGACCAGGTCCTCCAGGGGGTGGTCGTCGCTCAGGAAGACCGCCGCGATGGCGGGGTCGGTGAGGCTGCGGGCGTAGTACGCGGAGAACACCCGCAGCGCCATGGTCCGTTGGGCGTCCAGGGGGAGGAACTCGTCGAGCAGTCCCCGGAGCACTCCGCGCAGGTCCGCCGGGTCGAAGCGGATGCGGGTGCGGGCCAGGCGTTCGTTCTCGCCGTGCAGCATGTGCAGGGCGGCGACCAGGAGTTGGTGCTTGCTGCCGAAGTGGTACTGCACCACGCGCAGCGACACCCCCGCCTCCGCCGCGATCTCCCGCATGCTCGCAGCGTCGAGACCCCGCTCGGCCGCGATGCGCCAGACCGCCTCCGCGATCTGGCGGCGCCGCTTGTCCGACCGCACGCTCGTCGGCGTGGGCGCGGGGCGCTCGGCCGCCGGCTCGGGGGGCAGCTTGCGGCGCCGGTACGCCCTCGCCTGACAGCTGCGGGAGCAGTAGAGGGCGGGGCGGCCACGCTTGCCCGCGGGGCTCATCTCGGTACGGCAGAGGGTGCAGCGGGTCTTGCCGCGGGCCCCGCCTCGGGCCTCGCCAGGAGCCATCTTTTCGTCACGCACATCCCCCACTATAGAACTTAGAATGTGTGACGTAATAGAGAGTTCAAGGCTTCAGCAAAGGGAATTCCGTCACCCTCGCTGATACGTTCGTAACGTGAAATTCGACTTCCTGCAGATCGTCGGCGCGGTTCTGATGTGTTTCTCCGCGCAGGGCGGCATCCGACTGTTCCTCGACCACGACTACGACGGCATGCTCGGCTGGCTCCCCGGCGACTTCCCGGTCCTCATGGCCGCGTACGTCGTCGCCCTCGCCGCCGGCGTCCTCCTGACCGGCTGGTCCCACACGCGGGCGAAAGCGCTCGGCCGGCGCGGTTGACGGGTGTCCAACTTTCCCCGATCGTAGGGGAATTGGGCGTAAATCAACGCCCTGCATGCACGGCTGGGGGGAGCCGAAATGCAACCTGGGGACCAGCACGACCGGCAGGGCGAACAGAGCCAGCAGGACCAACAGGGCCAGCACGACGCCGTACCAGGCCAGTTCGGCCCGCCGCCACCCGCCACACCTCCGCCCCCGCCCCCGCCTCCCCCAGCCCCACCCACCATCGGCCCACCACCACCCCTCGCACCCCTCGCACCCCCGGCACCCCCACCGCCCCCACCCGACGCCCTCCACGCCCTCTCCACCGCCCTGCTCAACCTCAGCGGCCTCGGCCTCGGCTACGTCCTGCTGAAGCGGTGGCTGCCCGCCGCCCTCTGCTGGGCCGCGACCGCCGCGCTCCTCTTCGTGGCGCTGCCCGCAGATGTCGACGGCGTCCCCGGCGGCGTAGTCATCGGCTACGTCGCCTTCCTGGTCCTCGCCGCCGCCGACGGAGCCCGCCGCGCCCTGCGGACTCACCGGCACTGGCCGCTGCGCGCACCGCTCGCCGTCGGGCTCGGCCTGGTCCTGCTCGCCGTACCGGCCGGCGGCGTCGTCGCCTACGACGCCGCCCGTGACGACGCCGTCGAGGAGATGCTGCTCGACCGGCTCGACAAGGCCGACAGGAAGGTCGCGGCCGCCGACGGCCGCCCCTTCGGCTCCGCCGAGGACGACTACCGCTCCGCCCTCGCCGTCTACCGCGACCTCGGCGACGACCACCCCGGCTCCAAGGCCGCCGAACGCCTCCCGGACAGCCTGAAGACGTACTACGAGACCGTCGCCACGCCCTACGAGAAGCGCGAGTACTGCGACGCCCTCGAACCCCTCAAGTACCTCCGAACCCTCCCCGACGACCTCGGCAAGGACCGCCTCGGCGCCCTCGCCACCTGGCCCGACGACCGGCTCGCCACCTCGCTGTACGAATGCGGCGCCCAGGGCCTCGGCACAGGATCGGGCGGCAGCGACGAGTTCGGCGAGCTGCTGCGCACCTTCCCCGACTCCGACCAGGCCGGGAAGGTCGAGCCCGCCATCCGCGACGCCATCGACCGGCGCGCGGCGGACCTGAAGGGCTCCGACCCCTGCAAGGCCACCGACGAGCTCCGCAGCATCGGCTCCACCGCCGAGGCCCTCCCCGACGACGCGGGCAGCACACTCTCCGGCGACGCCGACAGCGCCGTCGAGTCCGGTACGTACGCCTGCGGGGTCGACGAATTCGAGGACGGCAGGTTCGGCGAGTCCGCGAAGACCCTCAACGACTTCGCCGACACCTACCGGGGCAACGGCAAGCGCGACCGCGCCAAGCAGATCGCCATCGCCGCCGAGATCGCCGCCGCCCGCCCGCAGGCCGGCCGCAGCCTCCCGCCGACGAAGAGTCCGGGCGGGTCGAGGCTCCAGTACGTCGTCGAGAACGGCGGCCCCGGCGAGCTGGAGGTCCTCTACACCGGGCCCACCACCGGCACCCTCAAGCTGAAGTCGTGCGGCGGCTGCAAGACGTACCCGACCAAGGCCCAGGGGAAGAAGGCCTGCCTCGCGGGCAACGGCTACCCGAAGAAGACCCTGCGCCTGCCGCCCGGCGACTACCACTTCCTCTACAAGCGCGGCTCCAGCGGCGTCGGCAGCGTCCGCAACAACACCGAGGGCAGCAAGGTGCAGCCCGGCTACCGGTACACCGACTGCTCGTACGTCGTGACGGGCGGCGGGGGTCTGGGGGACCTGGACGACCTCGACGGCCTCGACGACCTCGACGGCCTGGAGGACCTGTAGGGCTTGTGGGGCTTGTGGGGCTTTAGCGCCGGGAGGACCACCTGTCGGACCCGGTTGGCCCCGACGGCCGTACGTGACCGATGATGTGAGACCTGGTCAGAGGGCACGCCGGGCCGTCATTGCCCGGCGTCACCCAGCGTGATACACAGAGTGACCATACGTTTCAGCCAACGAATGACGCCAAGTCGACATGCACTGGCCCGTTTGTCGGCGAGAATGAGCTGTCCTCTGTACTGCGGTAGGCAGAGGTGACAGAACAACCCACTAGGGGCGGTGAGTTACACATGCTTATGGCAGCCGAAAAGGGCGACATCACCACCATCATCGGCGGGATCGCCCCCGACTGGGGGCCCTTCGGGAGCCTGGGCAACGAGGCGCGGGTGATGATCGAGGTCGTGATGGCGATCGCCATCCTCCTCTGCCTCGGCATTGCGATCTGGGGCGCGGCCAAACAGCGCATCGGCGCGACGGCCCTGCGCGACACGTTCAGCGCGGAGCAGGGCAAGGGGCTGATCATCGCGGGCCTGACCGGCGTGTTCATCATCGGCTCACTCGGCACGGTCTTCACCATCGTGTACGGGATGGCGGTCTAGCCGCCTCTTCCCCTCCCTCAGGCCTCGTCCCCACGTCCCCTCTCCCTGTCCCCCTCCACACCACCCATCCGTCGTGCCCACCGGCTGAGGTTGCAACTCCCTGATGTCGAGTCACCACACCGCGCCCGCGCGGGAACCAGCACGGCTACCGTCGTACGTGGCGGTTCACCGAGAGGTTGAGGGGGCGTACGCGGCATGAGTCCCGACGACGAGCGGAACGACGGCCTCTTCGGCGGATCGGGCGAGACGCGGACGCGGCTCCCCGAGGGCGAGGGGGGCGGCCATGACGTGTACGGGGGGGCGCGCAGATCCGGCCGTTCTTCCCGATCCTCGTCACGGAGTCTGGTGACGGTGGTGGGGGTGGTCGTGCTGCTGGTTGCGGCGATCGCATTTGCCAACCGGAGCGACGACGATTCCTCTTCAGGGGACGGGGACGGCAAGAAGGCGGGGGCGGCGGCGACGGCCCCCTCCGGGGAGCGGCCTGTCGATGGGAAGACGTCGGGGATTCCTTCGGGGTTCGCGAAGAGTGAGCAGGGGGCGCAGTCGGCTGCGGCGAACTACGCGGTGGCGCTCGGCTCGGCGGACATGTTCAAGACCGACCTGCGCCACACCATCGTCGACACCGTGTACACGCCGGAAGTCGCCGCTCAGCGGCAGGGTTCGCTGGACAAGGTGTACTCCGGCAAGGAGTTCCTGACCGGCATCGGCCTGAACCCCGACGGCAGCGCGCCGAGCGGCACGACGTTCGTCTCACGGATCATCCCCGTGGGCACCAAGGCCACGAAGCTCAGCGGCGACTCCGCGACGGTGGAGATCTGGTACTCCTCGCTCTTCGGCCTCGCCGGGGAGAGCGCCAAGAACCCCGTATCCGAGAGCTGGTACACGAACACGTACGAGCTGCGGTGGGTCGGTGGCGACTGGAAGGTCGCCGACTTCAAGCAGAAGGACGGGCCCGTCCCCGTCGGGCGTGACCAGAGGGCCTCAACAGCCGACGACATGGCGAAGGCTGTGGAGGAGTACGGAGGGTTCACCTATGCCCGTTAGCAATCGCCGCCGCACCCTCACGCTCGCAGCAGCCGTCACGACTGTGCAGACCGCAACCGTGCTGTTCGCGGCGCAGGCCTTCGCCGCGCCCGAACCCAAGGACGACGATCCCTGCGATCTGATCCGGGGCCCTGCCAAGGAGTACTGCGAAAAAGGCCAAGACGGCGGCAGCGCCGGCGGTGACGGCAAGTACCCCACCGACGACCCCATCAGCTCCAACCTCGACCCCCTCTCCTCCCTCGCGAAGGGCTGCGCGGACGCCGCATCCTGGACCGTGGACAAGCTGTCCTCCGCCGTGAAGGAGACCGCCGAGGTCGACTTCACGAACCCGAACTTCCTCCAGCAGTACGCCGTCGTCTTCGCCGCGTCGACCGTCCTCACCCTCCTCCTCTGGCTCCTCGCGGTGGCGAAGCGCGCCGTACGCGGCGTCCCCCTGCACACCGCCCTCTCCGAAGCCATCGGCTTCCTGTGGCTGACGGTGCTCGCCTCCGCGTTCACGCCGCTGATCCTCTACACCGTCGTATCCGCGACGGACGGCATCACGGACGTCATCGCGAAGACGACGGGCGGTCAGACGGACACGTTCTTCGGGACGTTCTCCGGGGCGCTGAAGAAGGGCGA
This sequence comes from Streptomyces sp. NPDC050658, assembly GCF_044457025.1. Lineage (NCBI taxonomy): Bacteria > Bacillati > Actinomycetota > Actinomycetes > Kitasatosporales > Streptomycetaceae > Streptomyces > Streptomyces sp. NPDC050658. The sequence continues at coordinate 9,388 of NZ_JBITGM010000021.1, read as the reverse complement.
GGACATCGGCGGCGGGCCGATCATGCTGATCGTCGTCTCGCTGGTGTCGATCCTCGCCGCGGGCGTGCTGTGGCTGGAGCTCGTGCTGCGCGCCGCGCTGTTGTACGTCGGCGCGCTGCTCGGCACCGTCGTCTACGCGGGGCTCGTCGACAAGAACCTGTGGACGCACGTCCGCCGCTGGGCGGGGATCATGATCGCGGTGATCCTGGTCAAACCCATCATCGTGATTGTCCTCGGCCTCGCCGGGGCGCTCTCCGCCGATGACGGGCCCGACTCCTTCTCCGCCGTCGTCTCCGGACTCTCGATCATCCTGCTCGCCATCTTCGCGAGCGCCATGATCTACCGGTTCGTCCCGGGCTTCGGGGACGAGATCGCCAATTCGCGGAACAACCGGATCATGCGCGGCGCCGAGAACAAGGCCGCCGCCGTCATCAGCTCCCCCGCGTCCCTCGTCTCCCAGGGCATCAAGACCCACAGCTCCCGTGGCAGCGGCGGAGGCGGCGGCAGCCAGGCGCAGCCCGCCAACGCCGCGAGCGGCGGCATGGCCGCCCACAGCAGCCGCAGCTCCTCAGGCGGAGGCGGCGGCTCCTCGAACGGCGGCGGATCTGTCCCCTCCGCCGCACCCGCTCCCCGCAACAGCGCGACCAGCACCCCGCACGCGCGCAACCGCGGCTCAGGCGGCGGAACAGGCGGATCAGGAAGCAGCTCACGCAACAACCGCTCAGGAGGTGAAGGGCGTTCATGACCACCCAGTCCCACGTGTCCCAGCCGGTCGCGCCCCGCCGCACATATCTCATCGGCCGTGCGCGGCCGAACGCGATCGTCGGCAAGAACCGGGAGACCGGAGAGATCGCGCTGATCATCGCGGGGGCCTTCCTCGGGATGATGTGCGGACTCCTCGTCCCCGTCCTCTCCCTGCGCATCGTGCTGCTCATGGGCTTCCCGATGCTGGCCATCGCGGCGGTCTACGTCCCGTACAAGGGGCGGACGTTCTTTAAGTGGTTCGAGATCAATCGCAGTTACAAGCGGTCGCTCAAGCGCGGGACCGCCTATCGCTCCGCCGCCCCCGAAGCGGGCGTCCGCTTCGACGGCAAGGAGGTCGAGGTCGGCCCGCCGCCCGGCATCGGGCGCATCAGCTGGCTCGCCGCGCCCTTCGGGCCCGACGAGATCGCCGTACTGCTGCACGCCGACCGCAGGACCGTCACTGCCGCCATCGAGATCGAGGGTCCTGGCGTCGGCCTGCGCGACAGCGAGGACCAGGAGGCCCTCGTCGACCGGTTCGGGACGCTGCTCAAGCATGTCGCCAACGGGGACGGGTTCGTGACCCGGCTTCAGATGCTGGCCCGCACTCTGCCCGCCGACCCCGACGCGCACGCCAAGGACGTCAGCCAGCGCGGCGACGACCGCGCGCTGCCCTGGCTGCAGCAGTCGTACGACCAGCTCCAGTCGATGGTCTCCACCAGCAGCGAGCAGCACCGGGCGTATCTCGTCGCCTGCATGCACTACTCACGCGACCTCGCCGCCGAGGCCCAGGCGATGGCCCGCGCGGCCCGCCCGCACGGCGGCCGGAAGCTCGACAAGGACGCCGGACTCGCCGTCGTCATGGCGCGTGAGCTGACGGACATCTGCTCGCGGCTTCAGGAAGCCGACATCCGGGTGCGCCAGCCCCTCGGGCAGGGCCGCCTCGCGTCCCTGGTCCACTCCATGTACGACCCGGACCACCCCATCGACCACATCCAGGCGATGACGAAGCGCAACGCCTGGCCCGCCGAGCTCGACGCCATGGAGCCCACCTACCTCCAGGCCAAGACCCGCGAGTCCTCCACCCGCGCCCCCTGGTGCCACGCCACGGCATGGGTGAAGGAGTGGCCGATGACGCCCGTGGGGGTCAACTTCCTCGCGCCGCTGCTCGTCCACACCCCGGACGTCATCCGGACGGTCGCCGTGACGATGGACCTCGAACCCACCGAGGTCGCCATCGAGCGCATGCTGACGGAGAAGACCAACGACGAGGCGGAGGCCAGCCGCCAGGCCAAGCTGAACCGCACGGTCGACCCGCGCGACATCGCCTCGCACTCCCGCCTCGACCAGCGCGGCGAGGACCTGGCGAGCGGCGCGGCGGGCGTCAACCTCGTCGGCTACATCACGGTCTCCTCCCGCTCCCCGGAGGCCCTCGCGCGCGACAAGCGCACCATCAGGGCCTCCGCCGGCAAGTCGTATCTGAAGCTGGAGTGGTGCGACCGCGAGCACCACAGGGCCTTCGTCAACACGCTGCCGTTCGCGACCGGCATCCGACGCTAGAGGCGAGGGCTGCCACCATGCGGGATCCGCTGACCATCCTCACCGACTCCTTCACGTCCTTCCTCTTCGGGAAGGTCGAGACGACCAGACTCCCCGTGCGTACGTCGACGGGGCAGGCCCAGGCGGTCTATCTGCCGACGGCCGCGCCGGGCCTCGGCGACTCGGGCGTGATCATCGGGCGCGAGGTGTACTCCGGCAAGGGGTACATCTACGACCCCTTCCAGCTGTACGGACAGCAGCTCCCGGCCCCGCACTGGCTGGTGCTCGGCGAGTCCGGCAACGGCAAGTCGGCGCTGGAGAAGACGTACGTCCTGCGGCAGCTGCGCTTCAAGGACCGGCAGGTCGTCGTCCTCGACGCGCAGGGCGAGGACGGGGTGGGCGAATGGAACCTCATCGCCCAGGAGCTGGGGATAACCCCCATCCGCCTCGACCCGACGGCCGCCCTGGACATGGGCATCCGCCTCAACCCGCTCGACCCGGCGATCACGACCACCGGGCAGCTCGCGCTGCTCCGGACCATCATCGAGGTCGCGATGGGGCACGGCCTGGACGAGCGCTCGGGCTTCGCCCTGAAGGTCGCCCACGCGTATGTGAACGAGACGATCGTCGAGCGGCAGCCGGTCCTCACGGACATCGTCGAGCAGCTGCGGCACCCGGAGCCGGAGTCGGCCGAGGCCATGAACGTGGCCATAGACGACGTACGGGCGTGGGGTCTGGACGTCGCGCTTGTGCTGGACCGCCTTGTCGACGGTGACCTCCGGGGCATGTTCGACGGCCCGACGACGGTGGGAATCGATCTCGATGCCCCCCTGATCGTCTTCGACCTCTCCCACATCGACCGGAACTCCATCGCCATGCCGATCCTGATGGCGATCGTCGGCGTATGGCTGGAGCACACCTGGATCCGGCCCGACCGCAAGAAGCGCATCTTCCTGGTGGAAGAGGCGTGGCACATCATCAACTCGCCCTTCGTGGCGCAGCTGTTCCAGCGCCTGCTGAAGTTCGGCCGACGGCTCGGTCTGTCGTTCGTGGCGGTGGTCCACCACTTGTCCGACGTGGTGGACGGAGCGGCGGCCAAGGAGGCCGCGGCCATCCTCAAGATGGCCTCCACCAGGACGATCTACGCCCAGAAGGCGGACGAGGCGAGGGCGACGGGGCGGGTGCTCGGCCTGCCACGGTGGGCGGTCGAGATCATCCCGACGCTCACGCCGGGTATCGCGGTGTGGGACGTCAACGGCAACGTCCAGGTGGTCAAGCATCTGATCACCGAGACGGAACGGCCCCTGGTCTTCACCGACCGGGCCATGACGGAATCCTCTGCGGACCTCCCGGACGACGACCCGCTGCGGGCCGCCGAACTGGAGGCGGAGGAGCGGGCGGCGTACATGGAGCAGCAGATGAACGGTCCCTCGTCGTCACGTTCCGGGGTGGCATGAGCCATGGGATACCGCGAGCCTGAACCCGACTACCGCGACCGGGGCGGGCGCCGCGAGTCCCGCGAACGCGGCATCCCCGACGGACTCCTCGTCGGCGGCCTCGCCTTCATCCTCGGCATGACGGTCCTGGTCTGGTCGGGCACGGGCCTCGCGGGCTTCTTCGCCCACGGCTCCTGGCCGGACAACGTGACCTTCGGCCATACGCCCCCCGCGGTCCGCCACCTGGTCCAGCAGCCGCACGACATCGCGGGCGCGTGGCCGGAGACCCCGAGCGCCCAGCTGTCGGGGTACGGCCTGTTCTGGGGCCTCCTGATCGGCCAGTTCATGGTCCTGGTCGTCCTGACGATCTTCGTGATGGGGACGTTTGCGCGGTGGCGGGCGGTGCGGAGGGCCCGGAGGACACAGCCGGCCGTCCCTGCTGCGCGCAGGCGTTCCGCAGAGCGGGACGAGGAGGACGAGCCCACCCTCACCCCCACCCCCACGCCGGCTGTGGGCAGGCGTTCCGCAGGGCGAGTGGGGCCTCCCCTGGTCGAGCGGAGCCGAGAGCTTGGGGAAGGGTGGGCACAGCCCCAAGCGCCGGGCGCCGATGAAACGGGCGTCGAGCAAGACACAGGGGACGGCACCCCGCCAACCCCGAGCACCGTCCCAACTCCCCGCACCCCCCTCGTCCTCGGCCCCAAGGAAACCCGCCGAGCCCACTCCCTCCAAGCAATCCAGGACGCCGAATCCGCCGCCCTGGTCATCACCTCCGACCCCACCCTCTGGGAAGAAACCAAGGACGCAAGATCCAAGCTGGGTCCGGTCCTGGTCTACGACCCCACCCACCGCTGCGACACCCCCGCAAGAATGCACTGGTCCCCCACCAGCAACTGCGAGGACAAGGAAACCGCGGCCCACAGAGCCACCGCCCTGCTCGCCCCCATAAGGCCCAGCGCCAAACTGGACGGCGCGGTGGCCGACACCGCGGAAACCCTCCTCCGCAGCTTCCTGCACGCCGCCGCGGTCGACGGCCGCCCCATCAAGCACGTCCACCGCTGGGCCCAGGGGAACCAGGTCCAGGACGCCGTACGCGTCCTCCGCGCCCACCCCAAGGCCGCCTCCGGCGCAGCCGGCGAACTGGAGGCCGCGCTCACCGCGTACCCCGAACGCCGGGACATGGCCCAGGAGTTGACCGCCCGTGCACTCTCCTCTCTCTTCACCGTCAACGTACGAGAATCCTGCGCCCCAAACCGAACTGATGCCCTCACGCTGGATTCCTTCATCGATGAAGGGGGCACGCTTTTCGTGGTGGGTGAAGCCATCGAGGACCCCAAGTCACCCCATGGACCCGGCGCGATGCCGTTCCTGACGGCTCTCGCCGCAAGCGTGGTCGAGCACGGCCGGCGCATGGCCGAACGGTCATCCTCCGGTCGGCTCGACCCACCAATGACGCTGGTCCTCGACGACGTCGCGGCCGTGGCCCCGCTCCCCCAGCTCCCGGAACTCCTGTCCACCGGCGCCGACCGCGGTCTGCCCACGCTGGCCCTCCTGCGCTCCCGCGAACAGGCCCGCACCCGCTGGCCGCACGCGGAACTACAGGACTAGCCGGCCGGTTGGCTCAGGGTCGAGGTCGTACCCCGGTACTACCCCCACCGCCCACATCCCGCCCCAGGTCCGACGCCCCGCGCCCCCGCGGACGCCAGCATCAAGGACATGATTCGGGCATACGAACTGACCAAGCGCTACGGCGAAAAGACCGTCGTGGAGGACCTGACCTTCACGGTCAGGCCCGGCACCGTCACCGGATTCCTCGGCCCCAACGGCGCCGGCAAGTCCACCACCCTGCGGATGCTCCTCGGCCTCGACGCCCCCACCCGCGGCCGCGCCACCATCGGCGACCGCGCGTACGCGGCGCACCCCGCGCCCCTGCACGAGGTGGGCGCGCTCCTGGAGGCGCGGTCCGTGCATCCCGGCCGCACCGCCTTCCACCACCTCATGGCCCTCGCGCACACCCACGGCATCCCGCGCAGCCGTGTCGACGCGGTCCTCGACCTCGTCGGCGTACGCGAAGTCGCCCGCAAGCGCGTGAAGGGCTTCTCGCTCGGCATGGGCCAGCGGCTCGGCATCGCGGCCGCGCTGCTCGGCGACCCGGCCACGATCATCCTCGACGAGCCGGTCAACGGCCTCGACCCCGAGGGCGTCCTGTGGATCCGCAACCTCCTCAAGTCCCTTGCCGCGGAGGGCCGTACGGTCCTGGTCTCATCGCACCTCATGAGCGAGATGGCGCTGACCGCCGAGCACCTGATCATCATCGGCCGCGGCCGGCTCCTCGCGGACACCACCGTCGAGGCCTTCGTACGGGACTCCGGCACCGGCTCCGTCAAGGTCGTCACGCCCGACGCGGGCCGGCTCGGCGAACTGCTCGCCGCACCCGACGTACGGATCACGAGCGACACGGCGGGCGTCCTCGACGTACGCGGCACGGACGCCGTGCACATCGGCGACACGGCCGCGCGCAACGGCATCACGCTGCATGAACTGACCCCGCACGCCGCCTCGTTGGAGCAGGCGTTCATGGACCTGACGCGCGACTCGGTCGAGTACGTGGCGTCGGTCGACGGACCGGCCGCCGAGAACAACGAGCAGGCCGACATCAAGGAAGGAGCAGCGGCATGACCACCGCGACCACCACCCTCAGGTCCACCCTCAGGTCCCCCTACCGCCTCACCTCGCGCGGCATCCTCCGCTCCGAATGGCACAAGCTGTGGACGCTCCGCTCGACGTGGATCACGCTGACACTGGCGAGCGTCTTCACCGTCGTACTCGCCATGATCCTCGCCGCGTCCTACTCCCCGTCCTCCGACAACGACCTCGACCCCGTCACGTACACCCTGCTCGGCACCCAGATCGGCCAGGTCGCCATCGCGGTCCTGGGCATCCTGATCACCGCGGGCGAGTACTCCACGGGCATGGTGCGGGCCACGATGACCGCGGTACCGCGCCGCGTGCCGGTGCTCCGCGCCAAGACCGCCGTCTACGGCACGATCGCCCTCGGCACGCTCCTGGTCACCAACTTCCTCGCGTTCCCGCTGGCCCAGCCCTTCCTGGAGGGCACCGACCTGGAAGCGTCCCTCGGCGACCCCGGCATCGCCCGCGCCCTGGCGGGATCCGCCGCCGGGACCACCCTGATCGGCCTCATCGTGCTCGGCCTCGGCTCGATGCTGCGCAGCATCCCGGGCGCCATCAGCGCGTACGTAGGCGGACTGATCCTCCTTCCCCAGCTCGCCACGGCGATCCCCGGCGACACCGTGCAGGACGTCCTCAACTACTTCCCGCTGCCGGCCGCCGAGTCCCTCGCCGCCCTGCACACCGCCCCCGGCGACCTCTCCCCCGGCATGGGCCTGCTGACCCTGTGCGCGTGGGCGGTGGCGTCCCTGGCGGGAGCGGCGTATCTGCTGAAGCGGCGTGACGTATGAACCCACTCTTCCTTCCCCCGCCTCCATTCCGTACGAGGATGAATCCCTTCCGTACGAGGATGAATCCGTGAAGCCACGGACAACCCGGCACGACGACGGCAAGGGCGCCCCGGACCGCGACTGGTCCGCGGGCGCCCAACCGCTGACCCGGCACGTCGAACGCGGCCTCCAATGGGTCCGCTCCTTCGACCGGCGCCACCCGCTGCCCTGGGACCTGCACCTGGCCGGGTTCTTCGTGTTCGCCGCGCTCGTCGACCTGCTCGGCGACGGCTGGCGCAACATCGCGCAGAACGAGGACGTCGCACCCTGGCTGCTGCTCACGATCACTCTGGCTGCCTCGGTGCCGCTCCTCTGGCGCCGCACACATCCGCTCGCGGTCTACACGGTCATGTACGTGGCGATGCTCGCCAACTACTGGACCGGCGCCGTCATGCAGGCCTCGCTGACGATGCTCATCGTCCTCTTCAACATCGCGATGCGCTGCCCGCTGCGGACGCTGGCATGGACGTACGGACTGCTCCTGGTGCCCTTCGTGACGGGCCATCTCCGCTATCCGCAGGGCAGTTGGGACCAGCAGGTCATCCCTACGATGATGAGCTTCGCGATCGTCGCCCTGCTCGGCATCGCGGTCCGCACCCGGCAGGACTACACGGCCTCGCTGGTGCAGCGCGCCCGCCAGCTTGAGGTCGAACGGGACCAGCAGGCGCAGCTCGCCACCCATGCCGAACGCAGCCGCATCGCCCGCGAGATGCACGACATCATCGGCCACAACCTCTCCGTCATCACCACCCTGGCCGACGGCGGTTCGTACGCCGCCGCCAAGTCCCCGGAGCGCGCGGCCCAGGCGCTCACCGCCATCGGCAGCACCAGCCGCCAGGCCCTGACGGAACTGCGCCGCCTGCTCGACGTACTGCGGGAGGAGGAGTCGGATGCCGGGGCCGCCGAGCTCTCCCCGCAGCCCGCCCTCACCGACCTGGACCAACTCATCGCCGGCGTACGGTCCGCGGGCCTTCCTGTACGCAGCACGGTGCGCGGCCGGGCCGACTCGCTCTCGCCCGGGCGGCAACTCGCGGTGTACCGGGTGGTGCAGGAGGCCCTCACGAACACGCTCAAGCACGGCGGCCCGGAGGCAACGGCGACGGTCGACGTCGAGTACGGGGACGGGGGTGGGGTGCGGGTGGCGGTGACGGATACGGGCGTCGGCACTGGGACTGCCACGGGCACGGGCACGGGCACTGGCACTGGCACTGGCGGCAGCTCACCGGGGCTGGACTCCGGCGGCCGGGGTCTCACCGGAATGCGCGAGCGAACGGCCCTCTACAACGGGACACTTGAGGCAGGCCCCCGGCCGCACCCACCGGGCGGCTGGCACGTAGAACTCCGTCTCCCCGAGGAATCCGCCCAGTGACGACCGTGCTCATCGTCGACGACCAGCCGATGCAACGCTTCGGCTTCCGCATGCTCCTGGAGAGCCAGGACGACATGAGGGTGGTGGGCGAGGCGGGAAACGGCAGCGAGGCGATCCGTATGACCGCCGAACTCCACCCGGACGTCGCCCTGATGGACATCCGCATGCCCGGCCTCGACGGCATCGAGGCCACGCGTCGCATCGTGGCGGCCGGCGACCGCACCCGCGTACTGATCCTGACCACCTTCGATTTGGACGAGTACGCGTACGCGGGCCTGCGCGCCGGCGCATCGGGTTTCCTCATCAAGGACGCCCTCCCGGAGGAACTCCTCTCCGGCATCCGCGCAGTCGCTACGGGAGACGCGGTCGTCGCCCCCAGCCTGACCCGCCGGCTCCTGGACGCATACGCCGACCAGCTCCCGGTCCGCACAGGAACGGACGGCACGGACCCGACCCGCCATCCCCGTCTGTCGTCCCTCACCGAGCGGGAACTGGAGATCCTCACGGTCATCGGCCAGGGCTGGACGAACGCGGAAATCGCCGGGCGACTGCATCTCGCCGAGTCGACGGTGAAGACCCATGTGGGCCGCATTCTCGCGAAGACGGGGGCGAGGGACCGGGTGCAGGCGGTCATTCTGGCGTACGACACGAAGCTGGTGCGGCCGGAATAGTGGTTCGGATACAACGGTTCGGATATGGCGACCCTAAACGCAGAAAACCCCCGCACCGTATCCCGGTGCGGGGGTCTCCATTCAAAAATAGTTCGGCGGCGTCCTACTCTCCCACAG
>NZ_JBITGM010000020.1:25331-57812 GCF_044457025.1 Streptomyces sp. NPDC050658 | reverse complement strand
CGCGCCGGCCCCCGCGGGGGGGGGGGGGCGGGGGGGGGGGGGGGGGGGGCGCGCGCGCCCCCCCCCCCCCCCCGCGCCCCCCCGCCCCCCCCCCCCGCCCCCCCCGCCCGGCGGCACCCCCCTGGCAGGGCCGGCGCCCCGCCCCCTGCCCCCCCCCTCGACCCCCGTTGGTACGGATGTCTGTCCCTGCCCGGCCGCACCAGCCCCGGCCCGCAGGGCACGGACCCCGCACACCGCCGACCCGCCGGGCGCGGGCAGCGCATCGGGGCGCCGCGTCCGGCACCCCGATGCCCACCCCGGCCCTGCGGCCACCAACCGCCCCGCCCCGACTGCCGTATGCCGGAAGGGGATCGCACCGGATGCCCCGCCGCCCCTCGCCGCGCCCCGGCCAGGAGCCGCCGCCCCGCCGCCCCGACTGCCGTACGGGGGAAGGGGATCGCACCGGATGCCCTGCCCCGCCCTGCCCCGCCCCGCCCTGCCCTGCCCGGGGATGCCTGCCCGGTCTGCTCGCCGCGCCCCGCCCGAAGGCGCGGTTGCGGCCCGCGCGCCGAAAGCGGCCGGTGCTGTCGGGCCGTGCGACACCCCCTCGCCCGGGTCCTGGAACCCATCAGCCCGCCCTCTGCCCCCGCACGCGGGCCCCGGGCCTCCCAACTGCCCCATGCCGGGCGGAAGGTGCCTCAAGCGCTTTGCCCGGGGAAGCCGCACGGCACCGGCATGGCCGCTGCCGTGCAGGTGGCAGGCGCACGGCACCCCATGGGCCCCGACGCCGACGCGCCCCGAGCACGGCACCGTCCCTCAACTGCCTTACACCGGGCGGCGGCTGCCGCCGGTGGGCCGCGCGGCGGCAAGGCGGACGGCCCACCGCTCCCCGCCGACCGCCGAGCCCCCGTCCGCCGTACGCGGGAGGGCGCCGCGCCGAACGGCCCGCCCCGCGGTCCGCCGCCCCTTTCGCTGCCCCGCCCCCGGTCGGCCGCCGGACCCTCGCCCGTCCTGGACGGGAAAGCGCCGGACCCCCGCCCGGTTCATGGCTTCCGTCCGGCCCGCGAACCGGGCCCCCGATTCCCGCCCGCACCCCCGAAACCCCGGCCGCCGACCGGCCCGTCCGCGTCCCCCGCCCGTCCCACTGCCCCCGCCCCTGCACCCCGGCAGCCCGCCAAGTCCTCCGCCGCCCCCTGCGCGGCAAGGGCCCCTACCCCACGGCCGCACCAGCCCCGGCCCGCGAGCCGCCCCCGCCCGCGCCCCCGCCCGCGCCCCGCGGGCCCGGCGCCCGCCCTAGCCCACCCCCGCTTTCGACCTCCCGCTCCCGACCTTCCCGCCCCCGCCGCTCCCATCCCTCCGCAACGCCCCCCCGCTCCCATCCCTCCGCAACGCCCCCGCAACGCCCCCCCCGCGCAACGCCCCCGGAACATCCCCGGCCCGCCCCCGCCCCGCCCCCCGTAAAGCGTTCCTGCCCCCCGCCTCAAGCGGAACCCGAGCCCGTTTTGAGCCGGGCGGCAGACGGTGGGGCCCCGAGGCGAGGAGGGGTTGTGGGTCAGGTGCGCGGTGTGCAGGAGGGGGCGGCGCTGCTGCGGGTCGAGCGGGGGCGGGCCACCGAGGAGGAGCTCGCGGCGGTGGCCGTGACGCTGTTGTCGCTGGCCGCCCGGCGTGCCGGGGAGGGCGGCGGGGACGCGGAGCCGCCCGGTGCCGGGCCCTGGCGGGAGGCGGGCGACGCCGGCGCCTACCGGGCGCCGCACAGCTGGAGATGACACCGGGGGAGGGGCGGGCGGCACGGACCGGCCATCTTCACCCCCACCCTTAGAAACCGCCCATGCGGTTTGTTATTCTGCGGGGGCGGTCCCCACCGGCCGTGCCCGCCGCCCGGCCCGCCGCATCCGGGACCCGCACAGGGGCCCGGGACACGGGGCACGCGGGGCGTGCTCGAGGTGAAGGACATCCGCAAGGACGACCGGAGGACATCCGGAGGAAAGGGGACGGCCATGGCGACGGTGACGGAGCCCTCCGCCCGCACGACGGGCACGGCGGGCGACACGGCGGGCACGGCGGGCGACACGGCGGGCGCGGCGGGCGATACGGCGGGCCAGAGGGACGCGGTTGGCGATGCGGGCGATGCGCGGGGGCGTGCGGCCGAGCTGGAGGCGGTGCGGGCGCTGGCGCTGGCCGGGCCCGGCGAGAAGGCCACCGCGGCGCAGCACGCCAAGGGCAAGCTGACCGCCCGCGAGCGGATCGCGCTGCTGCTGGATCCCGGCTCGTTCGCGGAGGTGGGCCAGCTGCGCCGGCACCGGGCCAGCGGGTTCGGCCTGGAGGACAAGAAGCCCTACACCGACGGGGTGATCACCGGCTGGGGCACGGTCGAGGGCCGCACCGTCTTCGTCTACGCGCACGACTTCCGCATCTTCGGCGGCGCGCTGGGCGAGGCGCACGCCGCGAAGATCCACAAGATCATGGACATGGCGCTGGCGGCCGGTGCCCCGCTGGTCTCCCTCAACGACGGCGCCGGTGCCCGCATCCAGGAGGGGGTCAGCGCGCTGGCCGGCTACGGCGGCATCTTCCAGCGCAACACCAAGGCGTCGGGCGTCATCCCGCAGATCTCGGTGATGCTGGGCCCCTGCGCGGGCGGCGCCGCCTACAGCCCGGCGCTGAGCGACTTCGTGTTCATGGTCCGTGAGACCTCGCAGATGTTCATCACCGGCCCCGACGTCGTCAAGGCGGTCACCGGCGAGGACATCACCCAGAACGGGCTGGGCGGCGCGGACGTGCACGCCGAGACCTCGGGCGTGGCCCACTTCGCCTACGACGACGAGGAGACCTGCCTGGCCGAGGTGCGCTACCTGCTCTCGCTGCTGCCGGCCAACAACCAAAGCGCCCCGCCCGCCCAGCCGCCCGCCGACAGCCCCGCCCGCCCCACCTGCGCGCTGCTGGACCTGGTGCCCGCCGACGGCAACCGGCCCTACGACATGCACGCGGTGATCGAGGAGATCGTCGACGAGGGCGAGTTCCTCGAGGTCCACGAGCGCTGGGCCCGCAACATCGTGTGCGCGCTGGCCCGGCTGGACGGCCAGGTGGTGGGCATCGTCGCCAACCAGCCCAGCGTGCTGGCCGGGGTGCTGGACATCGAGGCCTCGGAGAAGGCGGCCCGCTTCGTCCAGCTGTGCGACGCCTTCAACATCCCCCTGCTCACCCTGCTGGACGTGCCCGGCTTCCTGCCCGGCGTCGACCAGGAGCACGGCGGGATCATCCGGCACGGCGCGAAACTCCTGTACGCCTACTGCAACGCGACCGTGCCGCGCATCTCGCTGATCCTGCGCAAGGCCTACGGCGGCGCCTACATCGTGATGGACTCCCAGTCCATCGGCGCCGACCTCACCTACGCCTGGCCGACCAACGAGATCGCCGTGATGGGCGCCGAGGGTGCCGCGGGCGTCATCTTCCGCCGCCAGATCGCCGCGGCGAAGGACCCCGAGGCGATGCGGGCGCGCATGGTCAAGGAGTACAAGGCGGAGCTGATGCACCCCTACTACGCGGCCGAACGCGGCCTGGTCGACGACGTCATCGACCCCGCCGCCACCCGCGAGGTCCTCATCGGCGCGCTGGCCTGCCTGCGCACCAAACACGCCGCCCTGCCCTCGCGCAAACACGGCAACCCGCCCCAGTAACCGCTACCCCCACCCCCGGCGGGGCGCCGGCCCGGCAGGCAGCCGGCCGCGCGCCCCCACCCCTTTTTTTCCAGTCAGGAGACACACGATGGTGCAGCAGGAGCGGGCCGCGCGCACGCGCGAGGCACTGATGCGGGCGGCCGCCGAGGCGTTCGCCGAGGACGGCTTCGTGCCCACCACGCTCAGCGCCATCAGCAAGAAGGCCGGCGTCAGCAACGGCGCCCTGCACTTCCACTTCGAGAACAAGGACGTGCTCGCCCGCGCCGTGGAGGCCGCCGCCGTCGACGCCGTACGCCGCATCACCCGCCCCGCCGCCCAGCCCGCCGCGCAGCCCGCCGAAGAGCCCGCGCCAGAGCCCGGCGGGGAGGCGGCCGGCAGCGCGCTGCAGGAGCTGGTCGATGCCACCCACCGTCTGATGAGCCACCTGGAGCACGACGTCGTGGTGCGCGCCGGCTTCGAGCTGCTGGGCACCGCCGCCCGCCGCCGGCACGCCGCCGACCTGCGCGGCGAGTGGCAGCAGTGGATCACCGCCGTGCTGCACACCGCCCGCCGCCGGGGCGAGCTCGCCCACGGCGTGACCCCCGACCAGGCCGCCGCCGCGGTGACCGCGGCCACCGTGGGCTTCGAGGTGCTCGGCGTCAAGGACCCCACCTGGGTCTCGCACCGCACCCTGAGCCAGTACTGGGAGCTCATGCTGCCCCGCCTGGCCGCCCCCGACCGGCTGCCCGCCCTGAGCCCCCACGGACCCGCACCCCACCCCCACTAAACAAACCGTAGCCGCTGTTTAGAGAAACGGCAGGCGGCGCCCCGCCGGACGCCGCCCCGCCGCCCCCGCCCCCGTGATGGGCGCCCGGACCGCCTTCTTCCCCTCAACTCCGGCTAGAGAACCACTGGTTGGGGCAGCGCCGGACGGACGGGACCGGGCCGCGGAACGGTTGATTTTGCCGAAAAATACAAACCACTCGCGCGGTTTTGTATTGACAGGGGGGCTCGGATCTCCTTGAATCGCTGTGTGGTGGGGATCGCCCCCGCGGCATCATCCACGTTTCAGGGAGACGCTGTGGACATCGACGTACTCGGCGCGCTGGCCGTACAGGAGAACGGGATCTCCATCACGCCCACCGCGCCCAAGCCGCGGCAGGTCCTGGCCCTGCTGGCACTGCACGCCGACCGGGTGGTCCCGGTCTCGGCGCTGATGGAGGAGCTGTGGGGCACCACCCCGCCGCGCAGCGCCCGCACCACCCTGCAGACCTATGTGCTGCAGCTGCGCGAACTGCTCGCCGCCGCGCTGGCCCAGGGGCAGGCGCCGGCCGGCGGCCCCGAGCGGCGCACCGCCAAGGACGTGCTGATGACCACGCCGGGCGGCTACCTCCTCTCCAGCGGCGGCGGCCGCAGCGACGTACGCGAGTTCGAGCGGCTGGCCGGCACCGGCTACCGCTCCATGGACGCCGGCGACTTCCCCGGCGCGGCCCGCCAGCTGTCCGGCGCGCTGGGGCTGTGGTCGGGCACCCCCTTCGCCGACGTCCAGGCCGGCACCCAGCTGGAGATGGAGATCAAACGCCTGGAGGAGAGCCGGCTGTGCGCGCTGGAACAGCGCATCGAGGCCGACCTGCAGCTGGGCCGCCACCGCGAGTTGCTGGCCGAACTCACCGTCCTGGTCAACCGCTACCGCACCCACGAGAGCCTGCACGCCCAGTTCATGCTCGCCCTGCACCGCTCGGGGCGGCGCGGCGAGGCGCTCAGCGCCTACCAGCAGCTGCGCACCACCCTGGTGCGCGAACTGGGCCTGGAACCCTCGGCGGGCCTGCACCGGCTGCAGCGCTCCATCCTGATGGCCAACCCCGAATCCGCCCCCACCGCCCCCGACGCCCCCCACGACCGCCTGGTCCCCACCAGCTGACCCCGGCGCCCCGGCGCCCGCACCTCCGGCACCCCAGCACTTCGGGCGCCCGCGCTCCCGGCGCCCCAGCACTTCGGGCGCCTGCTGCGCGCATTCTGCATCTCCCGCCCCTTTGGGGCCCGTTGTCCGGCCTCCCCGCCGAACTCGCCCGCCGCGCCCCTTCGCGCGGCGGGCGAGCGCGCACCCCCCGGCACCCCCGGCGCCCTAGCACCCCAGCGCCCCGGCGCCCCTCACGCCGCCCCCGCGCCGCGCCGGTGCGCCGGAAAAGGGAGGGGGCTCATAAAGGAAAAGAGGAACCCCTATTTCCGGGGGTGCGAGTGCGGCTCGAGCGCCGGTCCCCAATTCACCGGCAGGGAGGGCCAGTTGGAATCTCCTTGAGCCTGGGTCGACGGAAAGGAGGGCGACGGGCAATTCCGGCTAGTGTGCTCGCGGCGACGGAATCAGTCACTGAGAGAAAACTCGACGAGGTACGGGGAGGAAACCAGTGAAGATTCAGGTTCTGGGTCCGTTGAGTGCCGAGGTCAACGGGGGATCGATTGTCCCCACGGCCGGTAAGCCGCGGCAGATTCTGTCTCTGCTCGCCCTCTATCCCGGACGGGTCATGCCCGTCCCGATGCTCATGGAGGAAATCTGGGGGACCGAGCCGCCGCAGAGCGCGCTGACCACCCTGCAGACCTACATACTGCAGCTGCGCCGGCGCCTGGGCACCGCGATGGGCCCCGACGCGCCGGGCGCCGCCAAGGAGGTCCTGGCCACCCGGCACGGCGGCTACCTGATGCAGATACCGGCGGCCAGTGTCGACGTACACGAGTACGAACGCATGGTCACCGAGGGCCGTACCGCCTTCGAGGCCGGGGACGACGACGTCTCGGCCGGCTGCTTCCGCCAGGCCCTGGACCTGTGGCGGGGGCCGGCGCTGGTCGACGTGCGGGTCGGCCCGATCCTGGAGATCGAGGTGATGCGCCTGGAGGAGAGCCGCCTTGGCACCGTGGAACGGCGCATCGACGCCGACCTGCGCCTGGGCCGGCACTCCGAGCTCATCGCCGAGCTGACCGAGCTGACCGCCCGCTACCCCCAGCACGAGGGGCTGCACTCGCAGGCCATGGTCGCCCTGTACCGCTCGGGCCGGCAGGCCTCCGCCCTGGACATCTACCGCAAGCTGCGCATCCGGCTGATCGAGGAGCTGGGCGTGGAGCCCTCCCCGCAGGTGCAGCGCCTGCACCAGGCGATGCTGGCGGTCGACCCGCAGCTGGACGTCGCCGCCGGCCCCCGCCGCTCCTCCACCTTCGACCTGTACGCCGCCTGAGACCGCCGCCCCCCATTTTTTTCTTTCCGCCGCCGGGGCGGGCGCGAGGCGGGCTCAAGCCGTTCTCCAGCGGGGCCGGACAGGCTCGGTTGACTATCGCCGCCCGCGGCTGCCGGCCGCGCCCCGGCACGGCCCGGGCGGCCCGCTGCGGCAGGAGAAGGTGGTTGGGGTGTCGGGTGAGCGTGTACGCCGTCTTTCGCACGCGGCCGAGGTGGACGCGCCCGCGGGAGTGGTCTACCAGTTGGTCGCGGACGCCGAGCGCTGGCCGCTGTACTTCCCGCCCAACGTGCATGTGGAACGGCTCGACTTCGACGGGGTGCGCGAACGGCTGCGGATCTGGAGCGTGGCCGAGGGACAGGTCAAGTCCTGGACCTCACAGCGCGTGCAGGACGCCGCGCGGCGCACGGTCAGCTTCGACCAGGACCGCACGGTGGAGGAGGCCGCCTCAATGGGCGGCACCTGGCATGTGACCGAACTGGGCCCGGCGCGCTGCCGGCTGACGGTGGAGCACGTGTTCACCGCCGCCGACGGCCGGCCCCAGGACGAGGCCTGGCTGGAGCGGGCCGCCATCGCCAACGCCCGCTCCGACCTCAAAAGCGTGCGGTTCTTGGCCGAGCGGTGGGCCCGCCTGGACGAACTGGTCCTCTCCTTCGAGGAGTCGCTGCGGGTCAAGGGGCCCGCCGAGCTGGTCTACGGCTTCCTCTACGACGTGGCGGACTGGCCCGGCCAGGTCCCCGGCGTGCTGGCCGCCGACCTGCACGAGCCGCAGGTCGGCGTCCAGCACGCCGCCCTGGACCTGGCCGGCGCCGACGGCACCGTCCAGCAGGTGAGCTCGGTGCGGGTGTGCTTCCCGCACGCCGGACGCATCGTGTTCAAGCAGACCCGGCCCGGCGACCTGCTGGCCGCGCACTGCGGCGAGTACTCGGTGCTGCCCGACCAGAGCGGCGTCACGGTCCTGGTCCAGCACCACGCCGTGCTGCGCGAGAAGGACATCGAACGGGTCCTGGGCGCCGGCGCCACCCTGGCCGATGCCCGCCGCAAGGTCCGCGCCGACCTGGGCCACCAGAGCCGGCAGACCCTGCAGGTGGCCTGCCGGCACGCCGAGTCGGCCGTCCGCGTCCTGTGACCTCCCGGCCGCCCCCGGCCGCCCCCCGGCTGCCGTGCCGTTGCGTCGCCCTGTGCTCGAGGGGGCGGTCAGGGCGGCTCGAGGGCGGCCTCCGGCTCGAGCCGGACTCCAACACCACCGCCTTGGATGGACCGCACACGCCACGACAGGCCACGACTGGGCATGACAGGCCATGACAGGGCATGACAGGGCGCGACACGGTGCGGGCAAGGGGCGGGGAGGGACGGCGGATGAGGGCGGGCGCGGCGGGCACGGCGGCGGGTGCGGGTGAGGCACGGCCGCGCGTCAGCGGTGTGTCAGCGTCCCGTGGGAGCGCGGCCCATACTCGAACCCCGCGCTCCACGGAGAGGAGGCAGGGGAGTGTGCCGTCGCCTGGCCCGGGCGTACGGGCCCCGCGCAGCCGATGAGCCTCGACCGCAATGTGGAGGTGTCGCTGACCGCCGTGCTCGTCCTGGACGGCCCGGCGGCGCACGCCCCCTGCACCCTGGAACTGCGCGGCCCGCTGGACGCCGCGCGGCTGGACGCCGCGCTCGACCGGATCGCCGCCGACCGGCCCGAGCTGCGCCACCGGCGCCCGCACACCGAGCGCCGCGGCCCCCACCACCACGTCCTGCACACCCCCGCGCCCGCCGCGAACACGGAGACGGAGGCAGCGGCGGAGACAGCGGCGGAGGCGGAGGCAGGGGTGAAGCCGGGTGCGGGGGGCGGCTGTTATCCGCTGGGCGCGCTCGCCGACCTGCTCACCGCCGCCCCGCCCGACACCCCCGACATCTCTGATACCTCTGATACCTCTGGCACTTCTGGCACTTCTGGTGCTTCTGGTGCTCTGGGCGGGGTGGCGGTGGTGGAGCGGTTCGCGCTGACGCCGCTGCAGCACGACCTGCTGGCCGATGAGGCCGCCTGCCCCCACCGGCAGGTGGCCCAGCTGGTGTGGCGCTGGCACGGGCCGCTGGACACCGGCCGGTTCACCGCCGCCTGGCAGCGGGTCTTCGACCACGAGAGCGTGCTGCGCACCGCGTTCGTGTGGACCCCGCAGCCGCGTCTGGCGCTGCACGAGCGGGCCCGCCCCGACGTCGTACGCCATCCCTACGGCGCCCTGACCCGCCAGGAACTGATCGAGCAAGAACGCGGGCGCGGCTTCGACCTGGCCCGGCCCGGCCTGCTGCGCACCGCGCTGCTGGACGGCGGCCCGCACCGCCCGCCCGGCGGCCACATCCCGCCCACCGACATCGTGCTGACCTACCACCGCGGGCTGCTGGACGGGCGCAGCGTGCACCTGCTGCTGCAGGAGTTCTACCGCGCCTATCTGGCCGCCGGCGCCCCGCTGGGCGGCGAGCGCCGTCCCGACCTGCGCGACTACCGGCGCTGGCTGGCCGGCCAGGACGTGGCGCCGGCCCGCGAGTTGTGGCGGCGCACCGGCGGCGCCCTGCGGGCCACGCTGCCGCGGGCCCGGCCCGGCGCGGTCACCGGCCGGCACGGCAGCGGCCGCACCCTGGCCCGCCTGACCCGCGCCGAGGCGCTGCGCCTGACGCGCTGGGCGGGCCGCTGGGGGGCCGCGGAGTCCAGCGCGCTGCAGGCGGTGTGGGCGATGGTGCTCTACCGGGCCGGCGGCGTGCACCGGGGCCGGCTGCCGGTCAGTTTCGGCGTCACGGTCTCGGGGCGGGGCATCCCCATGGAGGGCGTCGCCCGCCTGCCCGGACCGCTGGACAACCCGCTGCCGATGGTGCTGGACATCGACCCGGCGGGCACCGTGCCCGCCCTGCTGCGCGCGGTGCGCGACCGGGCCCTGGACCTGGCCGCCTACGAATGGGTCTCGGCCGGGCAGATCCGGCAGTGGCTGGGCCCCCACCGCGCCCCGGAACTGCCGCACACCCTGCTCAGCGTCGACCATCCGCCCCGCCCGCCGGGAGACCTGGCCGCGCAACTGGCCGCGCACGGCATCCACGTCGAGGACGCCGACCCGGCCGCGGTGCCCGGCGCGTTCCCGCTGGGCGTGCTGGCCCACCACGACAGCTCCGGCGGCCTGGTGCTCAGCGCGGTCCACGACCGCGCCCGGCTGGGCGACGACCAGGTCGCCCAGCTGATCGCGCACAGCGCCCGGCTGCTGCGCCAACTGCCCGACAGCGCGGGCGAGGACACCACCATCGCCCAGGCGCTGGCGCCGCTGACGGTGCCGGCCGGCACCGACCCGCCGCGCCTGCACGACCCGCTCCCGGACCGCGTGGGCGGGCGCCTGGCCTGGCTGCGCGAGGCCCGCGAGCCCGGCGCCGCGGTGGTCTGCCTGATCGCCCCGCCCGCCGCCGGCGACGCCGGCCACGGCGAACTGGCCCGCCGCTACGGCGGACCGGAGGCGCTGACCGCGCTGTGCGCGCACCCGGCCCGGCTGTCCCAGTGCCTGGCGGCGCTGCGCCCGCTGCTGGGCGCCCGCCAGCGCCTGGTCCTGGGCGGCTACTCCGGATCGGGCGCGCTGGCCCTGGAACTGGCCCGGCACATCGCGGCCGCCGGCCACACGGCGCCGCCGGTGGTCCTGGGCCCCGGCCCCGCCGGGGAAGGCGCCGCGGACCTGGCCCGCGCGCTCGCCGCCGCCTGCCGCCCCTGAGTGCGCACCCGGCCGGGGACAGCCGGGCGGCGAAGAAGTATGTGCCGGGGGCGAGGGGCGAGGGGCGAGGGGCGAGGGGCGAGGGAGAGGGCGCGGCGGCCGGCCCGGAGGCGGGGGAAGGCCCCGGGCGGCCGCCGCGGATCAGCGGCCAGGAACACGCCCGGCCGCACCACAAGGGGGGGAGCGGGGCGGCCGGCCGTTTCCTGGCACCGCCACCGTGCCGGGCCGTGCCGGAGCGGGCCTGGAGGCCCCCTGGAGCCCCGGACCAAGGACGGGGCTGCGGCGCGGGGCGGGCGCGGGGCCTCAACGCGGGGCGGGCACGGGGCTTCAACGCGGGGTTCCGGCGCGGGGCTCCGGCACGTGACGGGCGCGGGGCCTCAACATGGGGCGGGGCTCCACGGCGGGGTGCCCAGCACGAGTCCTGAGCACGAGACTCCGGCGCGGGGATCTGGGGCGGGACTCCAGCGCGAGGCCTCAGCACGAGGCGGCAGGCACGGGAGTCCAGGGCGGGGGTCGGCCCAGCACGAGGCGCCCAGTACGAGGCGTCAAGCATGAGGCCTCAGCGAGGGACTCCCGCACGGGACTCCAGGGCGGGACTCCAACACGGGGCTCCGGGGCGGGGCGAACCGCGGGGCGGGTTGCGCCGCGGGGCGGGGTCAGGGCGCGGGCGGCGGCATGCCGGCCGCGGCCGTCAACTGCTCGAAGCGGCGCAGCAGTTGCTCCTGCTCCAGCCGCAGCCCCTCGATGCGGTGCTGCAGCCGGGCGATCTCGCTGCCCAGCGAGGACACCGTCGGCTCGCCCCCGCCCCCCTCCGCCCCCGCCTGCGGGACCAGGCCGGGGCCCGGGCCGGCCGCAGGACGCGGGCAGGGCGGGGCGGGCAGCGTGAGCACCGGGTCCTGGCGCAAGATCGCCTCCATGCCCCCGCGCAGCGCCGGGCCCGGCTCCACCCCCAGCTCGTGCACCAGGCGTTTGCGCGCCCGGTCGTACACGCTCAGCGCCTCCGCCTGCCGCCCGCACCGGTACAGGGCCACCATCAACAGCTCGTAGAACCGCTCCCGCAGCGGATGATCACAGGTCAGCTCCTCCAGCTCGCCGGTGACCTCGCCGTGCCGCCCCGCCCGCAGCGACGCGTCGTACAACAGCTCCAGGGCGGTCACCCGGTGCTCCTCCAGCTGCGCCGCCTCGGCCGCGCAGATGTCGCCGTGCGCGCTGCCCTCCAGGGCCGGGCCGCGCCACAGCGCCAGTGCCTGGCGCAGCAGTTGCACCGCCCGGCCCGGATCGCCGGCGGCGGCCTGCCGGCCCTGGGCGGTCAGCTGGTGGAAGAGCTGGGCGTCGGTGCCGGCCGGCCCCAGGTGCAGCACATAGCCCAGCGAGCCGGTGGCGATCCACTCGTGCACCGCCCCCGCCGCCCCCGCCGCCCCCGCCGCCCCCGCCGTGCCCGCCGTGCCCGGCGCGCCCTCTGGCTGGGGCAGGCGGCGGCGCAGCCGCGCCACGTGCGCCTGCAGCGCGTTGGCGACCCCGGCCGGCGGATGCTCGCCCCACAACTCGTCGATCAGCCGGTGCGCGGACACGTCGTGCCCGGCCTTGACCACGAGCGCGCCCAGCAGGGCGCGCTGCTTGGCGCCGGTGGGAAGGATCCGCAGACCGGTGCGCTCGTCCTGGATCTCCACGGGACCGAGGATGCAGAACCGCATCTCTCCCCCTCATGTCGCAAGGCGGGCAGTGGGTGACGGGCCAACAGCTACGGGCGGCCGGCAGAACAACGCGCGGGACGGGGCCTGCGCGGGGGTCAGGTGCGGGCGGGCCCGGCGTGCACGGCGGCGGCACGGGCCACGTCCTGGCGGATGCGCTCCAGCAGCGGCCGCGGATCCTCCAGGAAGTAGAAGTGGCCCCCGTCCAGGACCCGCAGACCCAGGAAACGGTCGGTGCGCTGCTCCCAGCCGGCCAGCCGCCGCGGCGGCACCGAGGTGTCCTCGCTGCCCCCGAACACCGACAGCGGCACCGGCAGCGCGGGCGTGCGCGGGTTGGGCTGCCAGGTCTCCACCAGCCGCATGTCACCACGGATCAGCGGCTCGTACAGCGCCCACAGGCCGGGGTCGTCGAACACCTCGTCGGGAGTGCCGCCCAGCAGCTCCAGATGGGCCTGCAGCTCGGCGTCGGGCAGGTGGTGATGGTGGCGGCCGGGCGCGGCCGCCGGGCCGGGCGCACCCCGCGCCGACAGACCCAGCCACAGCGGCAGGGCACGGCCGCGGGCGGCCAGCCGCACCGTCATCTCGTAGGCGACCAGGGCACCCATGCTGTGCCCGAAGAAGGCGTAGGGGCCCTCGAGTTCGTCGTGCAGGCGGCGCAGGAAAAAGTCGGCGAGCCGGCCCGCGTCGTCGAACTGCGGCAGGTCGCCCAGCCGGCCGCGCCCGGGCGCGTCCAGCAGCCGTACGTCCCACTGCGCGGGCAGCAGCTCGGGCCACTGGCGGTAGGGCACGTGCGAGCCGCCCGCGTGGTGGAACACGAACAGGCGCAGGGCCGGTGGGGTGGCGTCCATCGCTCTCCCTGGGATCGGGCCGCCTTGCCCGCGGCCTGGGGTCATGGCCGGGCGCGGCCGGCGCCGCCGCACCGGCCCATGCCGTGCAACGCCCCGTGCCGGGTGGGGCCTTGAGGGCGGCCGCGCCAATACGAAGGTGGTTTTCGGATGTACTTTCGGACCATAGCCGGTACGCGGAAAGCGGGGAGCGCGCCCCAGGAGAATTCCGCCGCCGATGTGACCGTCCTCAAGCACCTTTCAGGCGACGGGACATGACCCGCGTACGCCTCCCGCATACCGGCAACCGCGAAACGAATCCCCGCACCCACTCCGCACAACACAACCGGAAAGAGAAGAGAGGCGGCAGAGCGGACAGAAATCCCCGGAAAGCACCCCGGAATGGCGAAGGGGGCGGGAAAAGAGGAGGGCCGGTGAACGGGCGGGCAATCCCAGCACCAAAGCCCCCGGCCGCACGGGCCCCGGCCGCACGGCGCCCGGCCAACCGGCAGACGGCCCACCGGACGTGCCCCCGCCCCGGCCCACCGGACGTGCCCCCGCCCCGGCCGTCCGGGGCGGGCCCGCCGCCGAACGGCTCTTGCCGTACGACTGCACAGGGGCGCCCCCCGTCGCACGCCCGCACGGCGGCCCGGACCAGACCGGACGCCGGCGGACAGGGCACCGGCCCGTCCAACCGGTGGGAGTCCCAGCGGAGTTGGCCCGCCCCCGGCCGCCCCGGGCGGGCCCGCCACCGAACACCCGGCCGCACGCCCGCACGGCGGCCCGGACCAGACCGGACACCGGCGGACAGGGCACCGGCCAACCGGCAGGCAGCACACCGGAGTTGACCCCACCCCGGCCGCCTGGGGCGGGCCCGGCACCCCCCCCCGGGGCACCACCCCCCCCGCACGCCCGCACGCCCGCACGCCCGCACGCCCGCACGGCGGCCCGGACGAGACCGGCCCGGCCCGGACACCACCGGACACCGCCCAACAGGCGCGCCCGGCGCCGCCCCACCGGCAGCCCCCGCCCCACCGGCAGCCCCACCACCACCCTCACCCGCCCCACCGCAGCCACCCCCGCCCCACCGCAGCCACCCCGCGCGCATCGCCCCCCCCCGCGCCCCGCCACAACCCCGCCCCGCCCCACCGCAGCCACCCCGCGCGCACCGCCCCCCCCGCCCGCCACAACCCCGCCCCGCCCCTCCGCCCCCGCCCTGTGCCAGCCCCCATGCAGATCTCAAGCGGTCCTCCAGCAGGGTTGGTGAGGCTCGGCGGACAAGGGTTTGCTTCAAGGGCCGCCGCACGGCAGGGGCGGCCTGCCGGCGGAAGGTGGCTCATCGATGGCACTGACGACGCTCGCCGTACAGGGGGAGCCCGCGGCGCGGCCGCGCGTGGCGGACCCCCTGAACTCGGAGGCGGCGGTGGCCGGCCGGGTCGCCGACCTGGAGGCCCGCTTCGGCGACCCCTGGGACCCGGGCAACCCGCTGGGCCACGCAGGGATCCTGGACGCCGACGAGCGCGGCCACCTGCAGCCCGAGGCCGAGCAGCTCCTGGACGCGTTCGGGCTGAACGCCGAGTTCGTGCCCGCCGCCCTGGGCGGCCGCCTGGTACGCGCCGACACCCTGGCCCGGGTACTGCGCCCCGTCTTCCGCCGCGACCAGGCCCTGGGCACCGGATACGGCGCCTTCTCCATACTGGCCGGCGCCTCGGTGTGGGCGGGCGGCAACCGCGCCCAGCAACGCTGGGCCGCCGACCTGCTGCTCGGCGGCGGCCGGCTGGCCGTCTCCTACCGTGAACTGGCGCACGGCAACGCCTTCCTGCGCGACGAGTTCACCCTCGACACCGCCGCCGGCACCTCCGTGCTGCGCGGCGCCAAACGGGTCATCATCAACGCCGAGCGGGCCCGCGGCCTGGTCATCGTGTGCCGCAGCTCCCCGGAGGCCGGCAGCCAGGCCCACTCCACGCTGCTCCTGGACCGGGCCGCGCTGCCCGCCTCCGCAGTGCGCGACCTGGAGCGCTACCCGATGGTGGGGATGCGCGGCTGCCCGGTCTCCGGCCTGGAGTTCACCGACTGCCCCGTCCCCGCCTCCAGCCTGCTGGGCGAGGCGGGCGACGGCGTCGACCTGGCCCTGCGCTCCTTCGCCTTCACCCGCTCCATCCTGCCCTCGATGGTGCTGGGCGGCGGCGACACCGCCCTGCGCACCGCCCTGCGCTTCGCCGTCTCGCGCGGGGTGGGCGGCCGGCCCGTGGAGCGCAACCCGCAGGCCCGGCGCACCCTGGCCGGCGCCTTCACCGACCTGCTGATCTGCGACAGCCTGGCCCTGGCCGGCACCCGGGCGGCCGGACTTGGCCTGGGCATCACCGGCGTGTACGCGGCCGCCGCCAAATACCTGCTGCCGATCCTGCTGCACGACGCGGTGCACGAACTGTCGGTGCTGCTCGGCTCGAGCATCTACGCCCGCGACGGCGAGTTCGGCATCTTCCAAAAACACGTACGGGACCTGCCGGTGACCAGCCTGGGCCACGCCGGGGCGGCCGCCGCGCTGTCCACCATCAGCCCCCAGCTGTCCGCCCTGGCCCGCCGCTCCTGGCTGACCGACGCCCCCTCCCACCCCACCCTGTTCCAGCCCCGCGCCGACCTGCCCGTCCTGGACTTCCGCCGCCTTGGCACCTGGGCCGGCACCGACCCGCTGTGCGCCGAACTGGTCGCCGCCGCCCACGCCCTGGAGGCCGAGGGCGAGGGCGAGTTCACCGGAGTGCTGCGGCCCATCGCCCGCCACCTGGTCGACGAGCTGCGCCGGCTGCGCGAGGCCTGCGGCTCACTGGCCCCCCTGAGCCGGCACAGCCTGGCCAACCCGCACACCTACGCCCTGGCCGACCGCTACACCCTGGTCCTGGCCGCCGCCGCCTGCCTGGGCGTATGGCGCCACCAGCAGGGCAACGGCGGCGGCCAGGACGATTTCCTGGCCGGGTCGGGCTGGCTGGTGAGCGCGCTGCTGCGGATCTGCACCCGCCTGGGCATCGGCACCCCCGCCCACGCGCCCGGCCCCGAGGCCGAGGTCTTTTCCGAGCTGACCCGCCGCTTCACCCACGCCACCAGCTTCGACCTGTACGACACCGAGCTGGGCGCCCGGTGACCGCGCGCGCCGCTGACACCGCCTACCGGAGGACACCATGAGCGAACTGCTGCTGGACCGGGTCGCCGACGACGTCGTCGCGGCCCTGGAGTCGGGGCTGCCCCCGGCCGGGGAACACGACCGGCTCTATGAGGACCTGGGCTTCGACTCGCTGATGCTCATCGAGCTGGTGGACCGGCTGCAAGAACGCCGCCCGGCGCTGGGCGAACTGCCGCTGCCCGACATGGTCGGCGGGATGGCCGACATCGGCTCGCTGACCGAACTGCTGCGCGCCACCGCCGCCGACCAGGAGAGCACGGCGTGAGGTGGGCCGGGGCCGACACGCCCCCGCCCGCCCCACCCGCCCCTCCCTCCTCGTCGGCGGCGGTGGCCGACCCGCTGCAGGTGACCCCGCAGGGGCCCTGGCACGCGGTCCGGCGTGAACTGGCCGAACGGGGCAGCGTGGTGGTCTTCGCCCGCCTGGAGGACTGGCTCAGCGACTGGCAGTCCGACACCCCCGCCCCCGCCGGCCAGGACCCGCACTCGCACCCGGATGCGGGCGCCGAGGAGGCCCTGGGGCTGGGGGCGGGGGCCGGGTCGGCGCTGCCGGCGCTGCTGGGACGGGACTGGCAGCGTTTCGCGCAGATGACCAACCAGGACGTGCGCGCCCGGTTTCTGGCCTCCCGGCTGCTGCTCAAGTACGCGGCCGGCGCGGTCCTGGAGGCCCGCCCGGCCGACATCGACCTGGCCTACAAGCCGGGCGGGCGGCCCTATCTGCGCGGCTGCGACCAGATCGACATCAGCCTGAGCCACACCGCCGACCTGCTGGTGGTGGGCATCACCCGGCGCGGCTGGATCGGCGTGGACGCGGAGCTGTCCAGCCGGCGGCTGCGCGGCTCGGCGGTGGAGCGCCAGATCTGCACCCCGCACGAGACCGAGCTGCTGGCGCGGATGGGGGAGGGATGGCGCAACGCGGCGCTGGTGCGGCTGTGGACGCTGAAGGAGGCCTACAGCAAGGCGATCGGGCAGGGGCTGCGTTTCCGGTTCACCGAGTTCGGGTTCGCGCCCGGCGCGCGACGGGTGCAGGTGCTGCGGCCCGACGGCACGGCGGGCACCGGCGACGAGTGGAGTTTTCGCACCTGGTCGGTGGCCGGCCAGTACACGGTGAGCCTGGCCCTGGTCGACCTCGGTTTCGAGGCCGCGGTCGACGTCGCGGCCCAGACGATGCTGGACGAGGGCATGGTGGACGCGCTGCTGCGCTCGCCGCGCCCGCAGCGGTGGACGGCCACGGCGGACACCGCCGCCCTGCTGTGACCGTCCTTGACCGTCCTTGACCGGCCGGGCGGCCCGCCGGGCGGCCCGGCCGCCCCGCCCGCCCCGTAGGGCAGCACGCCAAGGGACCGGCCCCCTGAGGTGGGGGCCGGTCCCTTGGCGTGTGGGCTCTGACGGCCCGATGGTGGCGGAGAGGGCAGGATTCGAACCTGCGTGGGCTTGCACCCGACTGAAGCGAACTCCGGTCCCCGATAAACCACTCCGGGCACCTCTCCTCGTCGTCCAGGGGGGCGGTTCGGATGTTGCGTTCCGTCCTGTTCCCTTCCGACACCCATAAGCATGCCAGCACCCCCTGACACACCCCTGACGCCCCACTGACGTACCCAACTGCCGTCATTGAACCGTCCGTTGGGGCGGCGCCGAGGCGTTGCGCCGCCCCTCAACAGCGGCGCGCCCGCACCCCCGGGGCGGGGATGCGGGCGCGGTCACCGGCGTGCGGGCGGAAGGGCGGGCGGAAGGGCTAGGGGGCGGCGAACTGGAGGAGCTGGGCGCTGAGCCGGTCGGCGTGGGTGGCGAACAGGCCGTGCGCGGCGCCCTCGTAGACGACGAGCCGGCTGTCCTGGATGAGGCCGGCGGTGGCCCGGGCGCACAGCTCCAGGGGGGCGCTGGGGTCCTGGTCGCCGTGCACGATCAGCGTCTGGACGTCGACGGCGCGCACGTCCTTGCGCAGGTCCTCGGTGAACAGGGTGCGGGTGATCTCGACGGTGGCGCGCGGCGAGCTGTCCAGGGCCTGCTGGGTCAGCCAGTTGACCAGCGGCGCGGACAGGTTCAGGGCGTCGGTGGAGGTGGCCTGGGGGCCGCCGAAGAACGGGGCGGCGATCTGGTCGACGTATCCGGCGCGGTCCGCGGTCATCGCCGTCGTGATCTGGTCCAGGACGGATGCGTCGATGCCGGCGGGGTTGTCCTGCGCGTGCAGCAGGTAGGGGGTGGTGGCGCAGACCAGGGCCAGGCGGGCGATGCGCCGCGAGCCGTGCCGGGCCAGGTAGCGCACCGCCTCGCCGCCGCCCATCGCGTAGCCGACCAGGGTGATCCCCTCCAGGTCCAGGTGGTCGATGAGGGCGGCCAGGTCGTCGGCCAGGGTGTCGTAGTCGTAGCCCTGCCAGGGCCGGTCCGAGCGGCCGAAGCCGCGCCGGTCGGGCAGGATGCAGCGCAGCCCGCGGGCGGCGAGGTAGGGGGCCTGGAACTCCCACATGCGGGAGTTCATGGTGGCCGAGGCCAGAAGGACGACCGGCCGGCCCGCCCCCCAGTCCTCGTAGTGGAGCCGGGTGCCGTCCTTGGCGGTGACGAAGGGCATGGGGGTCTCCCCGGTGGCAGGAGTGGGACAGGGCCAGAAGAGGACGAGCGGTCAGGGGGTGGGCTGGGCGGCCAGGCGCCTGAGGTGGCGGGAGAAGTCCGCGGTGACGGCGAGCGCGTGGTTGTCGATGTAGAAGTGGCCGCCGGAAAAGCCGCGGTGGCCCAGGTAGTGCGGGCTGCGGCCGGCCCAGTGGGTCATCGCGTCGGGGGCCTCCTGCAGTGGGTCGCTGTCGCCGCCGTAGGAGGCCAGCGGGCAGGACACGCCGGCCCCGTCGTCCTCGTACTGGGCCGAGACGCGCAGGTCGGCGCGGAGTGCGGGCACGATCAGGGCGAGCATGTCGGGGTTGTCGTAGACCTCGGCGGGGAACGAGCCCAGCTTCTTGATCCACTGGAGCATCTCGTCGTCGGGCATGCGGCTTTGTTCCTCGGTCGGCTTGAAGAACCCGATCGGCGACCAGCCGGACATGCCCAGCATCAGGGGCTGGCGCTCGCCCTCCTCGCGCAGCCGCACGGCGACGCGGAAGCCGAGCTGGGCGCCCAGGCAGTGCCCGAAGATCGCGAAGGGCCGCTCGTCGTCCAGCTCGTCCAGGACCGCCTCGTACAGGGCGTCCAGCAGCGGCTCGAAGTCCTCATAGGTTTCTTCCTCGCGCCGGTTGTGGCGGCCGGGCAGGGTGACGGCCTGGGCGGTGATGTCGGGGGGCAGCAGGCGGGGCCAGTCGCGGTAGATGATGGCGCCGCTGCCGGCGTGGGGCAGCAGGAAGAGGCGGATGGCGGCGTCGGGGTCGGGCTCGACGGGGTGGAACCAGGAGCCGGCCGTCGACATGTCCTGCCCGTAGTCGCTCACTGGGTCATCTCCTTGATACGGGGCAGCACCACATCGGCGATCTGCTGCAGCTGCGGCTGGGGGGTCAGCGACCCGATCCGGACGATCAGGTGGCGGGCGCCGGCGCGGACGTAGGCGGCCAGCGCGTCGGCGCAGCTTTCCGCGCTGCCCCAGGCGTAGGCCTGCACGGTGGCCATCTGCTCCAGGGTGCGCCCGTAGTAGTGCTCGATGTAGTGCTCGAGCTCGGCGCGGGCGGCGTCCGGGTCCGGGTTGACGGTGATGGTGGCATACAGCGCCGGGGTGATCGCCCCGTCGGGCCGGCCGGCCGCCGCGGCCAGTTCGCCGATCTTCTGCCAGGCGGCGCCGTAGGCTGCCGCGCTGGGCAGGAAGGGCATCCAGCCGTCGTAGTGGGCGGCCACCCGCTCAAGGACCCTGGGGGTGTCGCTGCCGGCCAGCCACAGCGGCGGGCCGCCCGGACGCTGCGGGGCGGGCAGCCGGTCCAGGCCCTGGGCCTGCCAGTGGCGTCCCTCGAAGTCGCGGGCGGCGCCTGCCTCGCCGGCGCGCCAGGCGGTGCGCCACAGGGCGGTGAGTTCGTCCAGGCGTCCGGCGCGGCCCTTGAAGGAGGCGCCGACGGCGGCGAACTCCTCCTCGGTCTCGGGCATCGGGAAGCCCGAGCCCAGGCCGAGCGCGAGCCGGGCGCCGGTGACGTGGTCCAGGCTGGCCACCTGGTGGGCGCCGGTCAGCGGGTGGCGCAGGGCCGGGGTGAGGGCGGCGGTGCCCAGGGTGACGCGGCGGGTGACCGCGCCCGCGGCGGACAGCACCACCAGGGGGTCCAGGCGGGGGCGGGCGGTCAGCGAGTCGCCCGCCCACAGCGAGTCGAAGCCGAGGTCTTCGGCCTGGCGGGCGAAGTCGAGCAGCGGGGCTGCCGCATAGGTGCCGTTGATGGCCTGCTCCCGGGTCGGCAGCAGAACGCCGACGGACGCAGGGCCCGGTGAGGTGCCCATGGATCGCACTCCGTTCGAGGTCGGATGGGCCGCGGCAGCACACCGCGGCCCAAAAGAGGGGGGGGCGCGCCCGCCGCCGGGCGGCGGCAGGCGCAGAGCGGGTCAGGCCGGTGCGGTCTGCTGCTGCGCGGCGAGGTGTTCGCGCACCTGGCGGCGCAGGATCTTGCCCGAGGGGTTGCGGGGCAGGGCGTCCAGCACGTGGTAGCGGACGGGGATCTTGTAGTCGGCCAGCCGTCCGTGCAGGAACAGCAGCAGGTCGCGGGGGCGGGCGGCGGCGCCCTCGCGCAGCACCACGGCGGCGTGCACCGCCTCGCCCCAGTGCTCGTCGGGCACCCCCACCACGGCCGCGTCGGCGACCGCGGGGTGCTCGGCGAGCTGCTTTTCCACCTCGGCGGGGTAGATGTTCTGCCCGGCCACGATGATCGTGTCGTTGATCCGGTCGCACAGGAACAGATGGCCCGCCTCGTCCAGGTAGCCGGCATCCCCCATGTGCAGCCAGCCGTCCACCAGGGCCTGTTCGGTGGCGCGCGGGTTGTTCCAGTAGCCGAGCATGTGGGCGGGGGTGCGGATGCAGACCTGGCCGATCTGCCCGGCGGGCAGCTCGGTGCCCTCCCGGTCCACGATCTTGAGCTCGTTGCCGGGGCAGGGCAGCCCCGCCGCCTTGAGCAGTTCGCTGCCCGCCCGGTGCACGGAGGGCGGCAGGCACACGGCCACCGAGCCCGCCTCGGTGCTGGCGTAGATCTGGGCGAGCTGGCAGCCGAACATGTCCAGGCTGCGCAGCAGCAGCTTCTGGGAGATCGGCGCCGCACCGTAGGCGATCTTGCGCAGGGAGGCGAAGGTCTGCGGGGTGACGCCGCGTTCCTCCAGCATCATCTGCAGCATCGCGGGCGCCACGAAGGTGATGGTGACGCCGTAGGCGCGGATCAGGCGCACCGCCTCGCTCGCCGAGTACATCGGCAGCACCACATGGGTGGCGCCGGCGGTGAAGCCGTGCAGGAACCAGCCGATGCCCGCGATGCCGAAGCCGGGCAGCGAGATCAGGCTGATGTCGTCGGCGCGCCAGTCGATCCAGTCGTCGCCGTCGATGTCCTGTTCGCGCATCGCGGCCGGCAGCGTGAAGAAGGTGCGGTGGGCGATGACCACGCCCTTGGGCAGGCCGGTGGTGCCGCTGGTGTAGATCTGCAGGACCGCGTCGTCGGGGCCGGTGCCCGGGTCCGGGGCGTGGTCGGCGAAGGCGGCGGACCAGGCGGCCAGGCCCGCCCCGCGGTCCGGGCTGCCGTCGGGTGCGGTGCCGTCCAGGCGCACCACGTGGCGCAGGGCGGGCAGCCCGGCGCCGGCGGTGATCTGGTCGGCGGTGGCGGCGAACTCCTGGTCCAGGAAGAGGAGTTCGGCACCGGAGTCGGTCAGGATGTGCTCCACCTCGGCCGCGGTCAGCCGCCAGTTCACCGGCACGATCACCGCGCCGGCCTTGGCGCAGGCCAGGATGGTCAGGTAGTAGTGCTCCGACTCGCGGCCCAGGTAGGCCACCCGGCTGCCGCGGCCGATGCCCGCCGCCCTCAGGGCGTGCGCGGCCCGGTTGCTGTCGCGGTGCAGGCGCAGATAGCTGGTGCGGCGGTCCTCGCAGATCAGCGCGGTGTGTTCGGGCCGTTCGGCGGCGTTGCGGGCACAGGCCCGGGCCAGCGTCCAGCCGGCCCGCCCCCCGGCGGCTTCGGCGGCCTGGGCGGCCTGGGCGGGTGGGGTGGGTGCAGGGTGGGTGGTGTGGTTCACGTCGTCACATCGCCTTCTGTACGGCGCTGGGGTGGGGGCGTCATCCGGCGTCCTGGGTGAGCTGGCCGTCCAGGAACGCGGTGATCTGGCCCACCGAGGGGTGGTCGAAGGTCAGCGAGGCGGGCAGGTTGAGGCCGAAGTCGGCCTCCAGGGCGGACTTGACGTCCATGCCCATGACCGAGTCCAGGCCCAGGGTGACGAAGTCGGCGCCCGGCTCGACCTCGTCGGCCGAGGCGAAGTGCAGGACGGCGGCGACCCGTTCGCCCACCGTGCGCCCGATCAGCTTCAGCCGCTCGGGCTTGGGGCGGGACAGCAGGTCGGCCAGGTCGGTGCCCGTCTCCCCGCCGTCCGCGCTGCCCGGGCCCGCGACCCGTTCGAACAGGGCGTTGGGCAGCGGCAGCCGGGCGGTGAACTGGGGCCAGTCGAAGACGTTCACCACCCGCTGGGCCGTCTGCGGGCGCTGCCACAGCCGGTGCAGGGCGCGCAGGCCCCAGGCGGGCGAGAAGAGGCGGACGCCGCTGCGTTCGATCTCGCGGATGTAGGAGGCGTCCAGGCGGGCGGAGACCCCGACCCGGCCCCAGGAGCCCCAGTTGACGCTGAGCGCGGGCAGCGCGCGGCGGGTGCGCCAGTGGGCCAGCGCGTCCAGGAAGGAGAAGGCGGCCGCGTAGTGCGCCTGGCCCACCGCGCCGCGGGCGCCGGCCACCGGTGCGATGGAGGAGTACACGGTGAAGAAGTCCAGCTCGGCAAAGGAGGCGGCGGCCTCGTGCAGCAGCCACCCGCCATACACCTTGGGCGCCAGCTGCTGTTCGATGGCCGGCCAGTCAAGGGCGGAGATCAGTTCGCTGCCGATGGCGCCGGCCGCGTGCACGATGCCGCCCACCGGGTGCTTTAGCGCGTGCAGTTCGGCGACCAGGTCCGCCACCTCGGCGGCCTGGCCCAGGTCGGCGCGGAGCAGGGAGATCTCGGCGCGGCCGGCGAGGTCATCGAGGATGGCGGCGGCCTCCTCGGTGGCCCGTCCGCTGCGGCTGACCAGGGCCAGCTGCCGCGCGCCCAGGTCGACCAGCTTGCGGGCGGTGACCAGGCCCAGGCCGCCCAGGCCGCCGGTGATGACGTAGGTGCGGTCGGCGCGGACGGTGAACTCCTCCGCCTCCCCGCCCGATCCGGTGCCGGTGCCGGTGCCGGTGCCGGTTCCGGTGTCGTCTTCGGGGTCGAGGGTGACGACGGCCGGGCCGGGGCGGGCGGCCGCGGCCCGCAGGGCCTGGTCCGTCTCCTCGATCCGGTAGGTGTCCACCGCGCCGGACAAGGCGCTGCCGCTGCCGCTGCCGCTGCCGCTGCCGCTGCCGGTGGTGGTGGCGGCGGTGCGGGCGGCGGCCGTGGCCGGCTCCTCGTTCTGCTCCAGCACGCTGACGGCGTCCTGCGGGAGGGTCAGGTGGGAGCCCAGGGTGCCGGGGCGGGCGACGGCGACCCGGGTGCCGACGGCGAGCGCGGCGCGCGGGCCTGCCGCGACGACGGTGCCGGCGCAGGCGGTCGTGGTCAGCGGGCTGCGCACCGGCTCCCCGGCCCCGGCCGTGCCGGTGCCGGTGCCGGTGTCGGTGTCGGTGTCGGGCAGGGTGTCGGGGGCGGCGGGTGCGGGCAGGTCGGCGGTCGTCAGGGCGGCGGCGCTGACGCGGATCTGCACCTCGTCGTCCTGCGGGGGCCGGGGCGCGGCGGGCACGGCGTGCGGTACGCCGCTGCCGCCCTCGGCGGTGTCGGTGTGGATCTCGAAGGCGCCCGCCGGGCCGGGGGCGTGGTCGCCGGGCAGCAGCCGGCGCACGTGGCGGCGTCCGGCGCGGTAGGCGATCTGGTACTCGTCGGCCTCGGGGGCGGCCCATTCGGCCAGCAGGGCGCGGGCCGCCGGCGGGCCGTCGCGGTCGGTGTCGACGAGGGTCGCCTTCAGCTTGGGGTGTTCGTTGAGCAGCGCGTGGCCAAAACCCCACAGGGCGGCGGCGGCGAGCTGTTCGTCGCCGTCGGCCTGGTCGCCGGGCAGCCACTGGGCGCGTTCGGTCACCAGCCACACCCGCGGGGTGGTGCGGGCCTCGGCCAGGCCGGGTGCGGCCAGCGCGGCCAGCAGCGAGCGGAAGTTGTCGGCCAGTTCGGCGCGCAGCCGGGCGTCGGACATGGGTTGGGCGGCCGGCTGCCAGAACCAGGCGAGGTCGGTGATGGTGGGGTCCTCGGCGAGCGCGGCGTTGAGGGCCGTGCTGTCCGCGGCCCGGCTCAGCCGTACTCCTGCGGTGTCCTGAGTGCCGCTCAGGGCGCTGAGCGCGGTGAGCGCGGCGGCCTCCCGCGAGCCCGCACCGGTGTCGGTGGCGGGGGTGCCGGCGAGCAGCACATGCCGTTCCGCCGGGCCGGTGGTGGCGGGGGGCAGGGTGCGGCGCAGCCAGTCGATGCGGTGGGTGAAGTGCGGGCCGCCGTCGGGGGTGTGGGGCCGGGTCAGGCGGGCGCCGAGGAGCTCGGCGACCGGCGCGTCGTCCTCCAGCAGCAGCAGGTCGGCCAGCCTGCCGGACCCCTCGGGCAGCTGGGGTGCTTCGGGGCTGAGGCGGGCGACCAGGCGCAG
The DNA here is from genome assembly GCF_044457025.1 of Streptomyces sp. NPDC050658. Taxonomy (NCBI): domain Bacteria; kingdom Bacillati; phylum Actinomycetota; class Actinomycetes; order Kitasatosporales; family Streptomycetaceae; genus Streptomyces; species Streptomyces sp. NPDC050658. The sequence goes on along the minus strand of NZ_JBITGM010000020.1, from coordinate 32,783 downwards.
CCGCTCGCCGCGCGGCTTCTTGAACAGGCGCAGGCTGCGGGCGCCGTCCATGACGTGCAGCGGGCCGTCCTCGTCCAGGGCGACGGCGCCGATCAGGGCGCTCTCCAGGAGCGCGGCGGGCAGCTGTTCCACGGCGGTGGCCGGGGCGCCGGCCAGGTCGCCGGTGATCACGCCGCCGGGGTGGCGGGCGGCGCCCAGCAGCCGGGTGGGCAGCTCGCCCAGGCCGCGGCCGACGGCGGCCAGGTCGCAGGCCAGGTCCTCGGCGTCGGCCTGTTCCAGGACGGGGCCGGGGGCGGCGGCCAGGGCGCGCAGTTCGTGGGCGGCGGCTGCGTCGGCGGCGCCGGGGGCATCGGGGGTGATGCGGGCGGTGAGCAGGGTCAGCACCTCCTCGCCCCCGTCCTGCGGCGCGTCTTGTGGCTCCTGGCTGTCGCGGGCGGCGGGGCGGGTGAGGGTGGCGGTGATCTCGACGTCCGCGGCGTCGGGGCCGGTGGGGTGCAGGCGGGTGGTCAGCCGGATGCGGCGGTCGGCGGGCAGCGGCAGGGGCTGGGGCAGCCGCAGTTGGGTGACGGCGGCGCGGGTGTGGCCGAACACCGCGTCCTGCAGGGCCAGCAGCAGGTCGGCCCAGGCGGCCGGGGGCAGGCAGGGCTGGTGGCCGGTCTGGTGGCCGGCGATCTCGCCGAGCTGTTCCGGGCCGAGTTCGGCACGGAACTCCCGGATGCCGGCGGGCAGTTCGCTGCCGTTCTCCTCCGGGTTGTTCTCCTCCAGGCCCAGCAGCGGGTGGTGGGCGGGGCCGCCTGCGGTGCGGGAGGCGCGGGAGGGGTTGACGGGCAGCCAGTAGGGCTTGCGCTGGAAGGCGTAGGTGGGCAGCTGCAGGCGGGGCGGGCGTGATCCGCCGTGGTAGGCGTGCCAGTCGACGGGGAGCCCGGCGGCGTAGAAGTCGGCCAGGGCGCGCAGGGTGGCGGCGCCGTCGGTGTCGTTGCGGCGCAGGCTGGGCAGCCACAGGTGGTCGGCGGCGCTGACGCTCTGTTTGCCCAGCGCGCACAGCATGGCCGAGGGGCCCATCTCGATGAAGGCGTGCCGGCCGCGTTTGGCGACGGCGCGCATGCCGGCCATGAAGCGGACGGGTTCGCCGATGTGCCGGACCCAGTATTCGGCGGTGGCGATCTCCCGCATCCGGGCGACCTTGCCGGTGAGGTTGGAGACCAGGGAGATGGTCGGTTCGCGGAAGGTGATGGAGGCCAGCGCGGTGCGGAACTCGTCGAACACCTCGGCCATCAGCGGGGAGTGGAAGGCGTGGGAGACCGACAGGGGCTGGACGCGGATGCCGTCCTGCATCAGGCGGGCGCTGATCTGGGCCAGCGGGGCGTCGGCGCCGGAGATGACGCACTGCTGGGGGCCGTTGATCGCGGCGACGGCCACGTCGGGGTGGTCCTGCAGCAGCGGCTGGACCTGTTCGGCGGGGGCGGCGACGGAGGCCATGGAGCCGGGGGTGGTCACCGACTGCATCAGGCGGGCGCGGGCGGCGACCAGGGTGATCGCGTCGGGCAGCGAGAAGAGTCCGGCGACGGTGGCGGCCACGACCTCGCCGATGCTGTGCCCGATCAGCACGTTGGGCTTGATGCCCCAGGCCATCCACTGGCGGGCCAGCGCGTATTCCAGGGTGAACAAGGTGGCCTGGGTGTAGAGGGTCTGGTCGATGGCCTGCGGGTCCTGGGCGGTGCCCAGCAGCAGGTCGCGGACCGAGTGCTCCAGGTGGGGGGCGAAGAGCCGGTCGCATGCGTCGACGGTCTGGCGGAACAGGGGCAGGCGGGCGTAGGGGGCGGCGCCCATGCCGGCGTACTGGGCGCCCTGCCCGGTGAACATGAAGGCGACCTTGCGGATGCCGGAGGGTTCGACGTCGTGGTCGGGGCGGCGGGCGGCATCGAGCAGGTCGAGCAGGCCGGCGCGGTCGGTGACGGGGGCGGCGACGCGGTGGGTGAAGTGGGCGCGGCCGGTGTTGGCGGTGTAGGCCAGGGCGGTCACGTCCAGGTCGGGGTGGCGCTCGGCGTGGTCGCGGTAGGCCTGGGCCTGGGCGCGCAGGGCGGCGCTGCTCTTGGCGGACAGCGTGAACACCGGGGCGGCCGCGGCCTGTTGGCCCGCGCCGTCGCCGTCACGGCCGCCGTCGCCGGTGGGGGTGGGGGGTTGTTCGAGGACGACGGCGCTGATGGTGCCGGCGAAGCCGAAGCTGTTGACGGCGGCCCGGCGCACCGGGGCCTTCCAGGGTTCGCAGGCGGTGGGGATGCGGACGGGGTAGACCTCCCAGGGGATGCGCTGGGAGGGGGTGGTGAAGTTGAGGTGCGGGTAGATGGTGGCGGTGCGGATCTGCAGCATCGCCTTGATGACGCCGACCAGTCCGGAGGCCGGTTCCATGTGGCCCAGGTTGGTCTTGACGGAGCCGACCAGCAGCGGGTCCTCGGGGGTGTGGGAGTCGGCGAAGACGTTGCTGATGGCGCCGATCTCGATGGGGTCGCCCAGCGGGGTGCCGGTGCCGTGTGCCTCGACGTAGCTGATGTCGCCGGAGGTGAGGCCGGCGTCGGCCAGGGCGAGTTTGAGGACGCGTTCTTGGGCGGGGCCGTTGGGCACGGTCAGGCCGGCGCTGTCGCCGTCCTGGCCGACCGCGGTGCCGCGGATGACGGCGATCACGTCGTCGCCGTCGCGGGTGGCGTCGGCCAGGCGTTTGAGGACCAGGACGCCGCAGCCCTCGGCGCGGGCGTAGCCGTCGGCGGATTCGTCGAAGGTCTTGCACTGGCCGTCGGGGGCGAGCATCTGGGCGTTGGAGAACATCACCGGGATGCGCGGGTTGTGCAGGGCGTTGACGCCGCCGCCCAGGGCGATGTCGCATTCGCCGCGGCGCAGCGCGCTCACCGCCATGTGCAGGGCGGCCAGCGAGGAGGAGCAGGCGGTGTCGACGCTGATGCTGGGGCCGCGCCAGCCCAGGAAGTAGGAGAGCCGGCCGGCCAGCGGGAAGAGGGTGATGCCGGAGGCCAGGTGCCCGTCGAGCTGCTCGTAGTCCAGGCTGTCCAGTTCCAGGGCGTAGTCGACGGAGCTGGCGCCGATGTAGACGCCGCCGTTGGAGCGGCGCAGCGCGGTGGGGTCGATGTTGGCGTGTTCCAGTGCCTGCCAGGCGGTCTCCAGGAGCATCCGCTGCTGGGGGTCGATGTACTGGGCTTCCTTGGGGGAGATGTTGAAGAAGCCCGCGTCGAACAGGTCGATCCGGTCCAGGTAGCCGCCGGCCGTGGCGCGTATCTTGCCCTTGTCGTCGGGGCCCTGGGGGGTGAAGGCGGCGGCGTCCCAGCGGTCGGTGGGCAGCGGGGTGATGCCGGAGCTGCCGGTGCGCAAGAACGTCTCGAAGGCGTCGAGGGATTCGCTGCCGCCGGGGAAGCGCAGGCCCGCCCCGACGATCGCGACGGGCTCGGAGGATGTGCCGGCCGCGGCCGGGGTGGTGACGGGGCGGGTGTCGCGCGACATGTCCGCGGCTCCTTGTCTCCGGTGTTCGGTTACTGGGCGGGCAGCTGGGCCGGGGAGGCGCCGGCGAGCAGGTCGGTCAGGTAGAAGACCAGCTGTTCGACGGTGGGTTCGTTGAACAGCACGTTGGTGTTGATGGACAGCTCGAGCAGGTCCTCCAGCTGCTGCTTGATGCGGGTCAGCCGCAGCGAGGTGAGCCCCAGGTCGAAGTAGCTGACGGCGAGGGGGAGTTCCTCGTCGGCGTCCATCAGCAGGGCGTCCTTGAACAGCTCCTCGACCAGGGCCTCGATCTCTTCCCTGATCTCGTGGGCGGGCAGCTCGCGCAGCTGCCCGGCGGATATGTGGGTGTCAGACATGTGGTGACCGATCCGGAGTTACGGGCCGGCGGCGTGCGCCGGCGTATGGGCGGCCAGCCAAGCACCGGGCCCTGACACGTCGCTGACCGGCCACTCACCCCTCATTTGCGGACAGGCGGACCAGCGGACAGGAGGGGTGTGCGGGGCGGGAGAGGCGAAAGAGGCGGGCGGGAGGGGCAGAGGGGGCGGGCATGGGAAAGGGCCGGGCCGGCGTGGTGCGCCGGCCCGGCCCTGGTGTGCGGCACGGGAGTCGAAGAGGGGCGGGTGGGTCTAGCGCTGGGCGCGCGGGCGCATGAAGCGCACGATGACGCCGGCGGCGAGGCAGCAGGCGACCAGGGGGATCAGTCCCATGCCGAAGGCGTGCGGGTAGTCGCCGGGGGAGTCCTCCAGTGCGGGGAAGAACACGGCGCCGACCAGGGCCACGCCGATGGCGACGCCGCCCTCCTGGACGGTGTTGGCGGTGCCCGAGGCGGCGGCGGCGTGCTGTGGGTCGGCGCCCGCGAGGACGGCGCCGGTCAGCGGGCCGGTGGTCATGCCCATCCCGATGCCGGCCAGGACCAGCGGGGGGATGATCCAGAAGATGGAGCCGTCGCTGCCCAGCCAGTTCGCGGTCAGCCCGGTCAGCACGTAGCCGACCGCCAGGGTGAGCGGTCCGGCCGAGTACAGCCGGTGGCCCAGCCGCGCGGCGAGTTTGGTGGACAGCATCGAGGAGCCGAAGTAGCCGCCGCCCAGGGTCAGAAAGACCCAGCCGGCCTCGGCCGGGCTCAGGCCGCGGCCCTGTTGCAGGTAGAGCGCGAGGAGGAAGAAGAACGAGCCCATGGCCAGGAAGTAGGAGAGCATGCCGGCCAGGCCCACCGAGAAGGTGCGGCTGCTGAAGATCGCCAGGTCGATCAGCGGGCTGAGCCCCTGGCGGGTGCGGCGGCGCTGGTGGGCGACGAACGCGGCGCCCAGCGGCAGCGAGGCGGCCAGCAGCAGCCAGCTCCACAGCGGCCAGTCCTCCTCCTGGCCCTGGATGAGCGAGTACACCACGGCCACCAGCGTCACCGTCGACAGCAGGGCGCCGGCCAGGTCGAGGCTGCCGCCCTCGGGGCTGCGGGACTCGGGGATCAGCCGGGGGGTCAGGGCCAGGGCGATGACGCCGACGGGCAGGTTGATCAGGAAGATGGTCCGCCAGTCCAGGCCCGCCACGTCGACGGAGATCAGCGCGCCGCCGATGACCTGCCCGAACACCCCGGCCAGGCCGACGACCAGGCCGTAGACGACGAACGCGCGGGCGCGGGCGGCGCCGGTGTAGACGACGCCGAGGATGCCCAGGACCTGGGGGACCATCAGCGCGGCGGCGGCGCCCTGCAGGACGCGGTAGGCGATCAGCGCGTCGGGGCTCTGCGCGATCGCGCACAGCCCGGAGGCGATGGTGAAGCCGAGCATGCCCAGCGAGAACATGCGCCGGCGCCCGTACAGGTCGCCCAGCCGTCCGCCGGTGATCATGCCGGCGGTGAAGGCGACGCCGTACCCGACGATGACCAGCTGCGACTGGGCGTGGTTGGCGCCCAGGTCGGCCTGGATGGTGGGCACGGCGACGTTGGTGATGAAGTAGTCGAGGACGGTGATGAAGGTGCCCACCATCACGATGGCCAGCGCACCCCAGCCGGGGGCGCGTTGCGCGGCTGCCGGTGGTGTCACCTCGTGTTCGAGCCTGGTGTCGGACCCGGAGTCCGTCGTCATCGTGGTGCTCCTTGGGGGAAAGGTCGGGGCGGTGCGGGGCGGTGCGGGGTGGTGCGGGGTGGTGGTGCGGGGACGGAAACGGGCAGACCCCCACGTCGCGGGGATCCGCCCGGTAAGTCCCGTGCCGTGGCCGGGCTCAGGCGCCGGCGGGCACCTTGTCGAGGAAGCCGTAGACGCCCTTGATCTTTCCGGCGCCGTCGGTGGCGACGACGTCGAAGCCGATGACGATGTTCTCGCCGCCGGCGGCGGGCACCAGCTCCCACTGGAAGCGGGCGATGTGGTGGTTGGCGTCGACCTCGCCCAGGATCTTGAAGTCGAAGCCCTTGAACTGGTCACGGGCGCCGGCGATCACGGCGCCGATGCCGTCGTGGCCCTGGACGTCGGCCAGCGGGTCGGTGTAAGTGGCGTCCGCGGTGAACAGGCCGGAGATCGCGGCGGCGCGCCGGGTCTCGTCCGACTCGTTCCAGATGGCGATGTAACGGCCGGCCAGTTCGGTCAGGTCACTCACAAGTACTCCTTGATCGCTAGCGATTACGTATCGGGTGCCGCCGTCGCGCGAGGCTGCGGGCGGCACCAGGACTCACTGTGACAGAGCCGACTCAAGGGGCACTTGAGGACAACTTGAGATGCGGGCGGGCCTCTCTCGCGCCCCGCACGAGCCCGGCCCCTCCCCCCGCACGAGCCCGGCCCCTCCCCCCGCACGAGCCCGGCCCCGCCCCCGCCCGCCCCCGGAAACAGGCACCCGGTTTCGGGGCTGTCGCGGATGTTGCGGGTCTGTGCCGGGCGCCTGCCGGTTCCCGGCCGCTCTCATGGCGCATCTCCAGCCGCGCTCAAGGAGCCGGTGCGACGTTCAACGACGCGGACACCACACTCCGTACCGCCGCCGGAGCACCACCACGGGGGCGACGGGCAGGGAGGAGAAGTCAGTGAAGTTCAAGGTTCTCGGCTCGGTGGGGGTCGAGGTTCAGGGTCATTTCCACGGTGTGCGGGGCGGCCATCAGCGGGTGCTGCTGGCGGTGCTGCTGGTCAACGGCGGCAAGCTGGTGCCGGCCGAGGAGCTGTATGCCGAACTGTGGGGCGACGAGCCGCCGGTGACGGTGGAGAACGCGCTGCAGGCCCATGTGTCGCGGCTGCGCCGCACCCTGCAGGAGTGGGGGCCGGGCGCGCCGGCGCTGGTGGGCCGTTCCACCGGCTACAGCCTGGAGGTGCCGGCGGAGGATCTGGACATGAACGTCTTTCGGCGCGGGGTGGCCAAGGCGCGGGCGGCGATGGACCTGGACCCGGCGGGGGCGGCCGCGCTGCTGGCGCAGAGTCTGGGGCTGTGGCGGGGCACGGCGTTGCAGGGAGTGGCCGGCGGGCTGCTGTGCCAGTCGGTGGCGGTGCAGCTGGCCGAGGAGCATCTGGCGGCCACCGAGGACAAGCTGTGGCTGGACCTGGAGCGCGAAGTGCCCTCGGCGATAGGGGAGTTGAAGCGGATGAGCGTGGTGCATCCGTGGCGGGAGCGGGTCACCGAGATGCTGATGCTGGCGCTGTACCGCTGCGGGCGGCAGGCGGAGGCGATCGAGACGTATCACGCGGCCCGTACCCGGATGGTGGCCGAGCTGGGCACCGAGCCCTCGCCGCAGCTGCGCGAGCGGTTCCTGGAGATGCTCAACCAGTCGCCGGCCTGCGCCGCTCCGGCCCGCGAGGCGCGTGCGGCGCGTGCGGCGCGCGCACCGCAGCTGGTCTAGCCCGGCCGCACCAGTCAGGGGGTTGGGGCCCCCCCCCCCCCCCCCCCCCCCCCCCCCTTTTTTGTTTTTGGGTTTGGGTGGGGGGGGGTGGCTGGGGGGGGGCGGGGGGGGGGCGGGCGGGGGGGCGCCGGGTGTGG
>NZ_JBITGM010000020.1:0-25321 GCF_044457025.1 Streptomyces sp. NPDC050658 | reverse complement strand
GGCCCGGGCGCGGGGGCCGGCGTGGGGGGCGCGGGGGCGCGGGCCCCGGATGGGGCCTCGCCGGGCGCGCCCGGGGGGGGGGGCCCGCCCCCCCCCCCCCCGCCCCCAACCCCCTCCTTTTTTCTTTCTGCGTTTCGGGTGCCGGGCTGTCAGGCGGGGGCGCCGTCGGGGGCGATGCGGGTGAAGCCCGTATAGGAGTGCAGGGCCTTGGGCAGGGCGATGGAGCCGTCGGGGCGCTGGCCCTGTTCCAGCAGGGCGGCCAGGGTGCGTCCGACGGGCAGGGCCGAGCCGTTGAGGGTCGCGGCGAACTCCTTGCCGCCGCCGGGGGTGCGGACCTTGATGCCGGCGCGGCGGGCCTGGAAGGTGCCGCAGTCGGAGACGGAGGAGATCTCCCGGAAGGCGCCGGAGCCGGGCAGCCACACCTCGATGTCGTAGGTGGTGCGGGCGCTGAATCCCAGGTCGCCGGCGGGCAGTTGCACCACCCGGTAGGACAGCTCGAGGCGGCGCAGGCACTCCTCGGCGTGCTCCAGCATGAGTTCGAGCTGGGCGGGCGCGTCGGCGGGGGCGCAGATCCGGACGAGTTCCACCTTCTCGAACTGGTGCAGGCGCAGGATGCCGCGGGTGTCGCGGCCGTAGCTGCCGGCCTCGGCGCGGAAGCAGGGGGTGCGGGCGGTGAAGGCCAGCGGCACCTCGGCGCTCTCCAGTACCTCGCCGGCCGCCAGGTTGGTCAGCGGCACCTCGGCGGTCGGCACCAGGAACAGCTCCCGGTCGCCGACCTGGGTGGCGAACAGGTCCTCGGCGAACTTGGGCAGCTGTCCGGTGCCGGTCATCGTCTGCCGGTTGACCAGGTAGGGCACCCCGTGCTCGGTGTAGCCGTGCTCCAGGGTGTGCAGGTCCAGGAAGAAGGAGGCCAGGGCGCGCTCCAGGCGGGCGCCGGCGGCGCGGGTCACGGTGAAGCGGGCGCCGGAGAGCTTCGCGGCCCGCGCACCGTCCAGGATGCCCAGCTGCTCGCCCAGGTCGGCGTGGTGGCGGGCGCCGTCGGCGGGCCTGGGGGGCGGGCCGCCGCGCCGCACCTCGACGGCCTCGGCCTCGCTGTGCCCGTCGGGCACCTGGTCCAGGGGCAGGTTGGGGATGGCCTGCAGCAGCGCGGTCAGCTCCGCCTCGGCCAGCTGGGCGGCGCTCTCGGCCTGCTGCACCTGCTCGCGCAGCTGCCGGGCCGCCTCGCGGGCCTCGTCGGTGGGCGCGCCGCCGCCGTGGCCGCGGGCGGCGGTCTTGAGGCGGGCGCGCAGGTCGGAGACGGCGCCAAGGGCGTCGGCGCGGCGCCGGTGGGCGGCCTCGAGGGCGGCCGGGTCCAGGGTGTGGCGGCGGCGGGCCAGGCGCCGCACCGCGGTCTCTCCCAGCTCCAGGAGTTCGCGTACGTCGTGCATGGCACTGTCTCCTTGCAGGCGGGGCCGGCCGCCCCCTTGGGGCTGGCCGGGTGGCGGGGGCGGCCGGGGCAGGGGGCGGGCGGTCAGACCGCGGCGCGCCGCTCGGTGATCATGCGGGCCATGGCGCCGATGCTCTCGGCCTCCATCAGCTCGTCGTCGCTGATGCGGATGCCGTAGTCCTTCTCCAGGAGCATGGAGAGTTCGACGACGGCCAGGGAGTCGAGTTCGGCCTCCTCGCGGGTGGCGTCCTCGGTGATCAGGTCGGGGGAGACCTTGAGCATGGAGACCAGGATCTCCTTGAGGGTCTCGAACATGGCGGGGTTTCCTTTCACACGGTCACACGGGGCAGGGCGTGGGGTGTGGGGGGTCAGCCGACGGTGATGTCGGGCCAGGTCAGGGTGGCCGCTCCCCAGGACAGTCCGCCGCCGAAGGCGGTGAGCAGCACCCGGTGTCCGGCCTTGAGGGAGCCGTCGGCGGCGGCCTGGGCGAGCAGGGTGGGCAGGGAGGCGGCGGCGGTGTTGCCGACGGCGGCGATGTTGGACAGCCGGCGGGCCTCCTCGAAGCCGAGCTCGTCGGCGACGGCGGCCAGGATGCGCAGGTTGGCCTGGTGGGCGGCGAGCCGGTCGACGTCGGCCAGCTGCCAGCCGGCCTGTTCGACGGCCTGGCGGGAGGCCTGGCTCATCCGCCCCACCGCGTGCCGGAACGTCTCGCGGCCGTTCATCTTGAAGTACACGTCGCCCGGGTCGGGCTGTTTGCTGGGCGGCTGGCTGGAGCGGGAGCGCGAGCCGCCGGCCGGGACCTGGATCAGGTCGGCCAGCGAGCCGTCGCTGCCCAGCACGGCCGGGCCGATCGCGCCGGGCTCGGTGCTGTCGCCGGCGCGCAGCAGGACGGCGCCGGCGGCGTCGCCGAACAGCACGACGGTGCCGCGGTCGTCGGGGTCGACCATGGTGGTGAAGGCGTCCGCGCCGATCAGCAGGATGCGCCGGGCGCTGCCGGTGGCGATCAGTCCGGCGGCGGTGGACAGCCCGTAGAGGAACCCGGCGCAGGCCGCCGACAGGTCGAAGGCGGGCAGGGCGCCCAAACCCAGCCGGTGGGCGATCTCCGGTGCGGTGGGCGGGACCTGCCGGTCGGGGGTGGTGGTGGCCAGGATCAGCGCGTCCACCCCGCTGTCCTGGCCGGCGGAGGCCAGGGCGCGGCGGCCGGCCTCGACGGCGAGGTCGGAGGTGGCATCGCCGGGCTTGACCACGTGCCGCACCGACATGCCGGTGCGGGTGCGGATCCACTCGTCGCTGGTGTCCAGGCGGGCGGCCAGGTCGTCGTTGGTGACCAGGGTGGGCGGCAGGTAGCAGCCGGCGCCCGCGATGACGGCGGACCTCATGCCCCGGCCCCGGAAGTCCCGCCGGGGGCAGGGGAGTTGAGGGCCTCCAGGGGCAGGCCCATGTAGGCCATGCGGGAGGCGGCCATCTCGTCCGTCCACTGCTCGGCCATGTCGTAGCGCTGCTCGGGGGTGGTGTCCAGCAGGCGGGTGCCGGGCCAGATCTCGTAGTCGCCGATCTTGTCGGCGTGCTCGGCCATGCCCTGCTGGAACAGCTCTTCGCGGTGGATGACGAACTTGCGGTCGTCGATCTCGTCCCACAGCTTGACGCCGGCGGCGAGGATCTCCATCAGCCGCGGCCGGTACTCGGGGTGCGCCTTGACGTGGTCGCGCAGGATGGTGGAGGCGACGGTCAGGTGGCGGATCTCGTCGATGGCGGTGCCGCGGGAGATCTCCCCGGTGGCCGGGGACAGCGGCGTCCACTTGCGTTCGCTCAGCTCGGCCGCCGGGGCCAGCACGCCCTCGATGACGATGGCGAACACCGCGACCCCGCCGGGGAAGTCGCGCTGGGTCTGCACGATGTCGAGGGTGAAGTCGATGACCGGCTGCAGCACCTCGCGGTGGTAGTCGGCGGCCATCTCCTCGATGTCGCCCAGCAGCGTCGCCTCGGGCATGCCCAGCTCCACCAGGTGGTTGCGGAACACCCGGGCGTGCCGCGCCTCGTCGATCAGCTGGGTGGCGTAGAACTCCAGCTCGGGGATGCCGGGGGCGATGGCCACATAGGGGGCCAGGATGCGGGTGGCGACCTCCTCGGACAGGCCGCGGAACCCGAACTCCAGGACGAGGGCCTCGCGCAGCGGGCCCGGCGCCTTGAGGAAGTCGGGCACCCCGGCATTCACGTGGTGGCCGGTGATGCCGCGCTCGCGCAGGGTGCCCTGGGCGACCTGGGTGATCCAGTAGGCCAGGTTGCACTCGTCGGGGCCCAGGGTGAGTTCCTTGGCGCCGTCCAGCAGACCAGGAGCGGTGTCCCAGTCGGCCTCCTGCGCCACGGTGCTTGTCGGGGAACCGGTCATGGCGGGTGGTGCTCCTTTCGGCCCGGGCCCCCACACCAGGGGGCCCGGGGGCAGCGGGATGCAACGACAGAACAGATCGGCGCGGCCGGGTGGCGGTCAGCGGGCGGCGGGGGACACCGGCCGCTCGGCCGCCCCGCGCCCGGGATGGTCGCCGGAGCCGGCCCGGCCGATGGTGGGCACCGGCGCGACCGGGGCCAGGTGGCCCACCGGCTCGGGGTCCATCGCATGGCCCACCGGCTTGGGGTGCGCCAGGCGCAGGTCGTCCAAAAGGCGCAGGTAGCCCTTCTGCCGCACCGGCTCATAGGGCAGCGCGAAGGACTTCATGAAGTTCCCGAACAGGCCGCGGTCCCCGCTCAGATGCCACGGGATGGCCAGCAGCGCCCACTCGGGGCCGATCGTCAGACACCACACGCCCACCACGACGCCCTGCGTGATCAGGCTGTGCATCACGTTGTACAGGACGTAGTAGGCCTTGGAGATGGGCTTCCCGCCGCTGCGTTTGAAGGCGATCGCGCCCGGGATGTAGCCGATCAGGTCGATGTAGAGGAACAGCGCGATCCACACCGGCCAGCGGATCTCGCCGAAGTTCGCGATGATCAGCCCGGTCGACACGGCGAAGCCGAGCAGGTACTCGGCCCGGTGCAGGGCGAAGGTGCGCGGTGTCTCGAAGGGGTTGGCCTGGTCCATCGTCAGCCCCCTCTCTCAGGCGCTGACGACGTCGGCCGGGGTGCCCAGCTCGACCTCGCCGCGCAGCTGGGTGCGGTCGAACAGGCCGGTCACGGCCCAGGCCACGGTCTCCTTGATGACCCGCTCGGCGATCGGGTCGAGGATGCCCTCCAGGCTGGGGATGCCGAAGTCGAAGTCGACCTCGAAGTGCACCAGCACGTCCTCGCCCTGCTCGGTCAGCGCCCAGGTGCCGGTGAACGTGTCGAAGTCGCCGTCCTCCTGCTCGAAGCGGATCTGCAGGCCCTCGCGGTCGAACACGTCGGTCTCGGTCCAGCGCAGCAGGCCGCTGCGGAAGTGCAGTTCCCAGCTGGAGCTGCCCTTGGCCTCGGGCAGCGTGGCGTGCACCGTGGTGGAGGAGACGTGCGGGGCCAGCTGGGGGAATCGGTCGAACCTGGCGACGGACTCATAGACGGTCCGGGCGTCCTCGCCCAGCACCAGTGCGTCCAGTTCCACGTGCCGCATCAGTTGTTACCGCCTTCCGGCATCCTGGCCGAACCGGCGACCAGATCGAGGGTTGCTTTGTCGAAGGAGTTGAGGAGGAACTCCACGTCCAGGGGGGTGAGCGTGGCCGGCGGGGTGAAGCGGATCACCGAGCTGCCGTTCATCGAGTGGTTGGCGACCACCCCGTGGTTGAACAGCTCGATCAGCAGCTCGCCGGCCAGTCCGGGCTCGGCCAGCTCCACGCCGATCAGCAGGCCGCGCCCGCGCACGTCGACCACCAGGTCGGGGATGTTGCGCCGGGCGATCTCCGCGATGCGGGGCAGCAGTTGGGCGCCCAGGTCCATGGCCTTGGTGACCAGGCGTTCCTCCTGGACGGCGCGGATGGCGCCCTGGACGGCGGCCATCAGCAGGGGCTGTCCGGAGAACGTCGCGGTGTGGACGTAGGGGTCCTTGTCGAAGGGGCGGAACGCCTTGCGGGTGGCGATGGCCGCGGAGACGGGGACCACGCCGCCGCCCAGCGCCTTCCCGGCAAGCAGCACGTCGGGGACGATGCCCTCGATGTCGGCGCCCCACCATTCGCCCAGCCGGCCCATGCCGGACTGCACCTCGTCCAGGATGAGGAAGCCGTCGTACTCGCGCACGAGTTCCTCGACGCGCTTGAGGTAGCCCTTGGGCGGGATGATGACGCCGCCCTCGCCCTGCACCGGCTCGAGGATCACGCAGACCTCGCCGGGGTGGGCGCGCAGTTCGGCCTCCAGCGCGTCCGCGTCACCGAACGGCAGATGGCTGACGTCGGGGATCAGCGGGCGGAACGGCTTTTGGTAGACCTCCTTGGCGGTGGCCGACAGGGCGCCCAGCGTCTTGCCGTGGTAGCCGCCGCCCATGGACACGGTGCGCTTGCGGCCGCCGGCGCGGGCCAGCTTCAGGCCGGTCTCCACCGCCTCGGCGCCCGAGAGCGCGAAGTGCACCCGGTCCAGGCCCGGCGGCATCACCGAGACCAGCGCCTCGGCGGCGCGGGCCACGGTCGGCTCGAGCAGGATGCGGGTGGCCACCGGGTGGGTGTCCAGCTGGCGCTGGACGGCCTCCATCACGATGGGGTGGCGGGCGCCCATGATGAACACGCCGTAGCCGCCCGCGTTGAGGAAGCGCTCGCCGTCGCTGGTGGTCAGCCAGTTCCCCGACGACTCGACCTCCATGTGGCTGCCGAACAGTTCGGCCAGGGTGGCCCGGCCCTTGCTGAGGTGGGCCCGGTACAGGCCGAGGATCTCTTCCTCGGTGTCGACCCGGATGTCCTGGGTCACGGTCACGGATAACTCCCTGGAAAGAGACGGGCGTTGGGGTCGGTGCGCGCCTAGGACAGGTCGAGGCCGGCGCCGTTGTAGTAGTCGGCCAGCGGCCCGCTGGTGGCGGCCCGGCCCGGCGGGTGGAAGATCAGCGGCCGTACGGAGGCGGCCAGGCGGGCGTGCTGGGGGCTCTGGATGAAGTCGATGCCGCCGAGCAGTTCCAGGCTCAGCTCCGCGGAGCGGGCAAGCAGGTCCTGGGCGGCGTAGCGGGCGATGAGCACCTGGGCGACCGCCTCCTCGCCCGCAAGTCCGTCGCGCACCGCGCGGGCCACGCCCTCCAGCAGCGCGAAGGCGCTCTCGGTGTTGATGACGACGCCGGCGCGCTCCCCGGCGCTGCCCCGTCCGCGCTCCAGGACCTGTTCGGCCAGGGCGGCGGCGGCTCCCGCGTAGCCGGCCGAGACGAGCATCTCGAACCAGATGACGCCGGCGGTCTGCAGGTCGTCCAGGCGGTGCGGGTCCTCGGCGGTGGTGCGTACGACCATCGCGTCGGGGACGAACACGTCCTCCAGACGGACCTCTTCGCTCTGCGAGCCGGCCAGCACGTCGTTGCCCCAGAACGGGTGCACGCTCAGCCCCGGCGAGGTGGCGGGCACCAGCGCCAGCGCCAGCTCGGGAGCGCCGTCGGGGCCGGGGACGGCGATGGAGGCGGTGAGCAGCTCCATCGAGTGGGCCAGGCTGCAGGGCTTCTTGGCGCCGTTGAGCCGGTAGCCGCCCTCGACGGGCTTCGCGACGACGGAGGGGGTGAAGATGTTCTGCTGGGTCTTGCCCTCGGCCCATCCCGAGGCCATCAGGACCTGGTCGGGCACGATGCGGTGCAGCAGGTCCAGCTGGCCCGGCGCGAGCCGTCCGGACTCCTTGGCCAGCGAGTACAGCATGGAGACGGTGAAGTGGTGCATGGTCACGCCGGCGGCCACCGAGGGGGAGGCGGCGCCGATGGCCCGCTGCACCCGCACCGCATCCAGCGGGTCGGCGCCGTGTCCGCCGAACTCGGCGGGCACCAGCAGCCCCACACCGCCGTGGGTGCGGAACAGGTCGACGGCCGGGCTCCCGAGCGCCTCCCGCTCGGCGAAGGGCAGCTCTTCCAGCGCCTTGAGCAGCCCGGGGTGGTAGCGGTCGCAGACCGCGCGGGCCAGGTCGAGGGAGCGCACGGACAAACACCTCCGTTGGACATGAAAGATGAGGGGGAGCGGCCGAAGCCGCCAAGCAGTGAGGGCGGGGCCGCAAGGGTTGCTGCGGCCCCGCCGCGCCCGGGGCCGGTCAGGGCCCGAAGACCGCCTCGTGCGGGCTGACGTCGTGGGCGATGCTCACGCCCTGGATGTGCGAGGTCTTCAGGATCGGGTAGTTCGCCTCGCCGTAGACGCCGCCGGTCAGGCCGGTGCCGCCGTGGCTGGGCAGGTAGGGCAGGAACCCGATGTGCGAGTCGTTGATCTTCAGGAGGCCGCCGTTGACGACGCGCTGCACGAACGCGTTCATCACGCGGGCGGACTTGACCCACAGCGAGTTGCGCAGCCCGTACTCGTTGGAGTTGACGAACTCGATGAACGTGTTGAGCAGTTCGTCCTCGCCGTTGGCGTCCGAGGGCTGGGGCACCACGATCGGCAGCAGCGGGAAGAACGTCTCGCTGCGCACGATGTCGTGCTGGCGGGCCCCGGCCAGGCCGTCCACCCGCACCACGGTGGGCTGCAGGAACACCCCGGTCTCCGAGGGCGTCCCGTCGACCTCGGTGCGCTGCCCGCCGGTGATGATCTCACCCCCCAGGTCCAGGGACTGGCGCAGCAGCGCGAAGAACTTCTCGCTGCGCCGCACCGGGGAGAGCAGCACGTCCTCGTCCTCGGGGAAGCCCGGCTTGACGAGCTTGATGCGCTCTTGGACCTCTTCGATGAGCTCCTCGGCTATCTCCGGGTGCACCAGCACGCAGTTGGGCACCATGCAGATCTGCCCGGAGCCGTAGAACGACTCGCAGATCGCCTCGGCGGCCTTCTTCAGGTCCGCGCCCTTCCAGATGACGATGGTGTCGTTGCCGGCCAGCTCCAGGATCGGCTTCTTGCCGTTGGCCACGCACTGTTCCTGGAAGCGCAGGCCCTCCTCGCTGCCGCCGATGTAGAAGATGTCGTTGACCAGCGGGGAGGCGACCCAGCGGTCCAGGGTCTGCTTCGGGTTGGAGCAGACCGCGTTCAGGATGCCGGGCGGCGCGTCGATCTCCTCCAACAGCGGTCCGACCACGTCGCGCATGAGCCACATGGTGGACAGCGCGATGGAGCGCGGGGCGCGCATGACGACCGCGTTGCCGGCCATCAGCGCCAGCACGGCCAGGGCGGCGCTGGGCGCGGGGGCGTTCTGCGGCGGGTTGAAGGCGACCACACCGTCGGGCTGGCGGCGCACGATCAGCCGCCGTCCCTCGTGCTCGAACTCGGTGTGCATCCGCTGCCGGTACCAGTACAGGCTCTCGTCGCTGTAGATCTGCTTCATGCAGCTCAGTTCCCAGCGGGCCAGGCGCAGCGGGTGCGCCTCGGAGGTCAGGATGTCCAGGAACTCGTCCTCGCGCCGGATCAGTTCCTCGCGGAACATGCTGCCCAGGCGCATCCGGCGCTCCAGCGGCACCTCGGCCCAGGCGGCGGCCGCGGTCGCGGCGGCCTCCGTGGCCAGGTCGATGGAGGCATCCGAGGCGATGGCGCACCGGCCCACCACATAGGGGTGGTCGGCCGCATCGGAGTCCGGGTTCTGTTCGAGTTCCCGCTTCAGGCTGACGCTGGTGAAGACGTCCTCGAGAAGGGATCGGGCGCTGACCGTATAGACCCAGCCGTCGCCTTCGACATCCTTGCCCGCGATGTAGAGCTTGTAGCTGCGGAGTTCCTTTTCAGGCATCAAAGGACCTTTCCAAGTCTATGGTCCTGCTCACTGTCCACTGGTCCACCGGGAAACGATCCTTCCAGCGGCACCTGACCCGACGCTGACAAACGCCTCGCGGATTACCGCAGCGCGGATTCGATCCAGTCGCGCAGGGTGTCGGCGTCCATCGATTCCACGTCGACGGCCGCATCGGCGACGTCTTTGGGGCCGCCGAATTCGAGGAATTTCTCCCGCATCAGCTCGGCGTGGTGGGCGCGGGTGTGCGGGCCGGCCGCGGCGATCGGGATCATCCGCTGGCGTGATGCGGTACGTCCGTCGGAAAGGCGCACGGTGACGCGGGCGCCGGTGGCCTTGGCCGAGGCGGTGAATCCGGGCCGGGCCCGGTCGCCGGCCGCGTCCTGGGCCAGGGCGGCCACCTCCTCGCCGGCGAACGCCTTCAGCCAGGGCCCGGCAGCCGGACCGGCCTGGCGCACCGCCTCCCCGAAGGGGGCCTCGGAGGCGAACAGCGCTTTGGTGAGCTCCGGGTCGTGCACCAGGCGCACCCGGTCGGCCACGTCCCAGCGGGCGCGGTCGTTGAGCAGCGGGGCGGCGAAGTCGTTGACGGTCAGCCCGCCGGTCAAAAGCGCGGTGGCCACCGGGTAGGGGGTGTGCAGCACCAGCGCGCCCAGCGGCGAGCCGGGGCCCACGATGTAGGAGGCGGCCTTCTTGCCCGCGAACAGCGTGTACAGGGACGCCTCGACGACGATCTCCTCGATGTCCTCGGGCCGGCATCCGCCCAGCTGGCGGTGGAGGGCGGCGGCGCAGTCGACGGCCGCGTCCACCCCGGGCCCGCCCGGGTGCATCTTGAAGGAGAGGGTCTCGGTGTGCCAGCGGGTGCCAAGGCCCGCGCTGACGGCGTCGGGCAGCGGCACCGAGGCGAAATGGTCCAAGAACCCGTCGGGGTGCTCCAGGATGTCCAGCGCGCCGTGCAGCCCGGCGCGGGCCGCGTCGCAGGAGTCCATCGCGGTGCGCACCGGGGTGAAGGTGTTGAACAGCCGGGCGTCGCTGGCCAAGAAGGCCCGCATGAGCGGCCAGTTGGGCATCGCGAAGGCCAGGCCCAGCGCGTTGGACCACACCGCGTCGTCCGCGCCCTCGCAGTGCAGCCGCCCGCTGACCGCGCCGGCCAGATGGGTGTGCACGGCGCTGTGGCCGCGCAGCGGCCCCAGCGTGGCGGCCGCGGTGATGCGGGCGGCGCACTCGTTGGCCGCGACCACCGCCGTCAGCAGCGCGGCGCCCTCCAGGCGGCGGCCGTAGGCGAAGGCGAGCGGCACCGACACCGTGGAGTTCGACAGATGACCCGCGTAGGCGGTGTCGTCCAGGTTCAGCCAGGAGCCAAGACCGGACAGCACGCACGCGGACTGGCGCGGGTCGGCCTGCAGCGGCGGCCCGAACCCGTCGATGAGCCGGCCGCCCAGCGGGTGCGCGGCGCCCGCCCTGATCGAGGCCAGCTGGGAGAGCAGCTGGCTGGCGGCCAGGGCCCGCACGCGGGCCGGGATGT
The DNA here is from genome assembly GCF_044457025.1 of Streptomyces sp. NPDC050658. Classification (NCBI taxonomy): domain Bacteria; kingdom Bacillati; phylum Actinomycetota; class Actinomycetes; order Kitasatosporales; family Streptomycetaceae; genus Streptomyces; species Streptomyces sp. NPDC050658. Next base: position 14,609 of record NZ_JBITGM010000020.1, on the reverse strand, counting down.
CCTCAGGTCGCAGCCAGGCCGCCCAGCGGCACAGCTCCTTGAGTATCGACACGCGTTTCTTCCTCCTTGGGCGCACCCCAGACCGGAAGCGCGCCCGGCAGCACCTCGACGGTCATGCTTGTCCAGTTGAGGTGCTGCAGTTCACCGTCGTGCTCGAAACACAGGGGCCGGCCGTCGGTGCGCTCCACCACGATGCGCCGGCCCCGGCCGTGCACCACACCCCTCTGGGCGGCGAGTTGGCCCTGGCGGGCCAGGTGCGGCACGTCGGTGGCGGCCACCGGCTCGCCCACCACGCACACGTCCAGCAGCCCGTCGTCCAGCTCGGAGTCGGGCAGCAGCAGATACTGGCCGCCGCGGTAGCGGCCGCCGCCCACGTTGGCCAGCACGGTGGGGCCTTCGTGCAGGATCCGTCCGTCGACGGTGACCCGCCCCGGATAGGGGGTGAAGGCGGCGGCCGCGTCGGGCAGCGCCCGGGCGTACTTCTCGCGGCCCGACGCGCTCACCGCGCGCGCCGCGATCAGCCCCTGGGCGATCAGCCCGGAGCAGGCGCCCAGCAGCACCGGCTGCCCCGTCTGGGCCAGCAGGCCCAGGTCGATGCGGCGCAGCCGCGCCCCGCCCGCCGCGCCGGTCAGTGTCGCGGACAGCGAGGCCTGCCAGGGCTGCTGGCCCCACAGCATGCGGTAGTCGGAGTTGCCGGTGCCCGCGGGCACGATCGCCAGCGCCGCCGGGTGCGCACGGTCCCCAGGGCCGGTCAGGGCCCGGGCGACCTCGTGCACGGTGCCGTCCCCGCCGACCGCGACCACCAGGTCCGGGCGCTGCGCGCCCGCGGCGGCCAGTGCGGTGCGCACGGCCTGGGTGGCGCTGCCCCGGTGGGTGGTGCGGTGCACCGCGACGGAGTCAAGATGCCGGCCGCACAGCCCGAGCACCTGCTCGACCAGCTCCCGACCGGTGGTGCCCGCCGTGGGGTTGACGACGACGAGGGCCCGCCGGGGGGCAGGGGAGGCCGCGATGGGCATGAGGCGAGTCTCCAGACACTGCGTCGGTGACCGGCGGGCGGACGGCAGTGCCCGGCGCCGAAGAGAGCAAAGAAGAGAGCAAAGAAGAGAGCAAAGAAGAGAGCAAGAAGAGCAGAAGAATGGGCGGAGAGGGCAGGATTCGAACCTGCGTGGGCTTGCACCCGACTGAAGCGAACTCCGGTCCCCGATAAACCACTCCGGGCACCTCTCCCTGTTCCCGGGACTCCCGTGCTTCCCGGTCACGACACAAACCTTCGCACCCTCCTCTGATATCCGCCTGACCGCCCGCTGACATATCCATCGCGCCCGGAATTCCGGCTCTTCCGAGACTCAAATACCGGGTGCTCTACTTCCCTCAGTCCAGTTTCGGTCCAGAACGGGAAGGAAGAGACTCGATGCCCTCACCAGACCTGTTGGAGAATGCCGCACCGGGAAAATCGGCGGCGTACGACACCGTTCTCCACGCGATCAAGACACACACCCAGGCGGAGAACCCCAGCGCCTTTCTGGCGATGAGCCAGAACACCGCCGCGTTCACCGCGCCCGGCCTCGACGGGGCCATCGCCTACCGCCGGGCGGGCCGCTACCTGGTCCAGCTCGGCGGCCCCTTCGCCGCCCCTGACGCCTACGGCCCGCTCCTGGACACGTTCGTGGCCCACGCGCACGGCCAGGGCTGCAAGGTGGTGGGCGCACAGCTGCAGCGCCACGACGCCCAGGCGTATGCCGAACGCGGCTTCACCGTCAACCAGTTCGGCTCCTCCTGGGTGGTGCACCTGCCCGAGTTCACCCTGCGCGGCACCCGCTTCATGCGGATGCGCAACAAGATCTCCCGCGCCTTCCGCAGCGGCCTGCAGGTCAGCGAGGTGCCCGCGGCCGGCATGGGCGAGGCGATCGCCGCCATCGACACGGCCTGGCTGGGCTCCAAGGGCGAGGAGGCCCGCCCGCTGGAGTTCCTGGTCGGCGAACTGGGCGGCCCGGCCCAGGAACACCGCCGGCTGTTCGTGGGCACCATCGAGGGCCGGCCGGTGGGCTACATCTCCTACTCGCCGGTCTACGGCGCCCGGGCGGGCTGGATGCACGACCTGAGCCGGCGCATCCCCGATGGCACCCCGGGGCTGATGGAGGCCATCAACTCCCATGTCATCGAGGTCCTGCGGGCCGAGGGCGAGCAGTGGCTGCACTTCGGGTTCACCCCGTTCACCGGCCTGGAGCAGGCCAACGAGCTGGCGGGCCACAGCAGTTCCTTCCAGTGGCTGATGCACTTCCTGTGGGACCAGGGAGCCGCCCTGTACCCCGCCCAGACGCAGCTGGCCTACAAGGAGAAGTGGGCGCCGGCCGACCCCATCCCGGAGTACGTGGCCTTCGACGGGCCGGCCTCCATCGCCGCGTTCGCGCACATCTTCCGCGCCTGCAACGCCTTCTGACACACCATCACCCCGCCACACCCCCACCCCACCCCACCCCACCTCATCGCCGAACGGCCCGCCCGTGCGGCGGAGACAGGAGCCCACCCAGATGACCGCCGAACCCGCCGCCCCCGCCGAGCCGGCCGCCCAGACGGAGCAGACCGCTCAGGCCGAGCCGTCCGCGCCGTCCGCGCCGTCCGGGACGGACGCGCTCAAGCAGCAGCTGGTCGAGTCCCTGATGGGCGTCATCGGCGCCCCCGACGACGTCGGTGTCGCGCGCGCCGCCGACGAGGTCCTGCACACCCTCCAGGCCCGCCTGGCCGCCGAGGCCGCCGAGGCCGCCGAGGCGGCGGTCCCCGCCGAGCCGGCCGCCGTGTGAGAGGGCGGACGGGCACCCGCCCCGTCGCCGGTGCGGGTGCCCCCGGCGGTTTTCCAGGAAGCCATCAGCGGCTCATCAGCGCGCTGTCCGAGGCTGAAGCGTGCTTTCATCCGGCGCCCCGCGCCGGGATACGTCCTGCCCAAGGAGATCCTTCTATGCAGTCTCCGAACCACAGTGAGACAGAGTCAGGCACAGTACGGCAGCTCGATCCCGGCCTTGCGGTCGCGACGGGGGAGCTGAGCAGCAAGGGTGCCTCCGCCAGCTTCTCCGAGCTGCTTCGGCGGGTGAAGGCCGAGGGACTCCTCGACCTCGACACCCGCTACGACTACCGCAGGCTCGCCCTGAACATGTCGCTCATCGGGGCCGGCCTGGTCGCGTTCTTCCTGATCGGCGAGTCCTGGTGGCAGATGCCGGTCGCGGTGTGGATGGGCCTGTGCGGGGTGCAGAGCGCCTACATGTGGCACGAGGTCGGCCACAAGGCGATGTTCCGCGACAAGAAGATCGGGACGCTCACCGCCTACTTCCACGCCAACTTCTTCAGCGGGGTCAGCTACGCCTGGTGGGTCAACCACCACAACCGGCACCACAGCCACCCCAACCACATCTCGCTGGACCCCGACATCGGCCGCCGCACCGCGATCTTCGACATCAAGCAGTACGCGACCCGCACGCCCGTGCAGCGCTTCATCGTCCGCCACCAGCGGGTCCTCTTCTTCGTCCTGCTGGTCCTTGAGGGCTACAAGATGGAGAAGACCACGGTCAAGGAGCTCGCCAAGAGCGACGCCAAGCACCGCTACCTGGAGATCGGCCTGGTGGTGCTGCGCACCGCGATCTATCTGACGGCCGTCTTCACCGTGCTGACCCCGCTGCAGGCCATCGCGTTCATCGCGGTGCAGCATGCCGCGCTCGGCGTCTACTTCGGCCTGATGTTCGCCCCGAACCACAAGGGCATGGAGGTCCGTGACGGCGAGAAGGAGACGCTGGACTGGCTGGAGCGCCAGGTGCTGACCTCCCGCAACATCCGCCCCAACTGGTGGATCGACTTCCTGTACGGGGGGCTGAACTACCAGGTGGAGCACCACCTGTTCCCGGCGATGCCGCAGCGCAACCTGGCCCGGGCCCGCGAACTCACCCGCGAGTACTGCGCCGAGCGGAACATCCCCTACCTCGAGGTCAGCTTCTGGGAGTCCTACCGGCAGGTGGCCACCTTCCTGCACGAGGTCAGCGAGCCGACCCGCCAGAAGGCGGCCGCCTGACATCCGCGCGCACCCCCTTGCGCGTACCCCGTCACGCACCCCGCGTGGCCTCACCCCCCTGCACGGCCGCGCGTACCCCCCCCCGCATGTTCGGCGCGCGTCCCCCCTTCTTTCCGTGTCGTGTGTTCTTTCCCCGCGTACGACTCCCGCCTCCGCCCCGGCCGCCTGCCGGGGCGGAGGCGCTTGAGACCCCGCTCTGACCGGACCCTTCCAGGAGCTCTGAGCCCCATGTCACAACCGACGGCGCTGCGGGACACCACCGCTGCGGCGCCCTCCATCGGCGACCGGATCGACCGGATGCCCGTCACGCCCACCCACCGCAGACTCACCGCCGTGGTCGGGGTGGGCCTGCTGTTCGACACCTTCGAGAACAACCTCGCCGGCACCATCTCCAAGGTGCTGCAGGAGGACTTCGCGTTCAACGGCACCACCCTCAAGCTCGTTCTGGCCTCGGCGTTCATCGGGCAGTTCGTCGGCTCGGTGGTCCTTGGCCGCGTCGCCGACCGCTACGGACGGCGCCGCGCCTTCCTGATCAACCTGGCGCTGTACTCGGGGTTCTCGCTGCTGGGCGCGTTCTCCCCGAACGCCGCCTGGCTGATCGTGACCCGCTTCTTCGCCGGGGTGGGCATCGGCGCCGAGCAGTCCCTCTCCGACTGCTACCTGGCCGATGTGCTGCCCGCCAAGCAGCGCGGCCGCTACACCGCCTGGGCCTACACCCTCGCCTTTTGCGGGGTGCCCGCGGTCGGGTTCGCCGCGCTGTGGCTGGTGCCGCTCAGCCCGCTGGGCATCGACGGCTGGCGCTGGCTGTTCGTGCTGGGCGCGCTCGGCTCGGCGGTGGTGTGGGTGCTGCGCCGCAACCTGATCGAGTCGCCGCGCTGGCTGGCCGCCAACGGCCGCGAGCACGAGGCGGAGGCGCTGGTGTCCCGCATGGAGGCCGAGGTCCCCGCCACCGCCGTGCCGGCCGCCGCCGCCCAGACCGGTCCCGCCGGTCCCGCGGTGGAGACGGGTGCCGCGGCGCAGGCGGCCGCACCGGCCCGCACCGCCCGCCTGCGCGACGTGTTCCAGGCGCGCTTTCGCCGGCGTACCGCGATGCTGTGGCTGTTCTGCACGCTGTCGGTGGTGGGCTACTACGGTTTCGGGGCGCTGGCCCCGCAGATCCTGGCCGCCAAGGGCTACGACGTGGTGACCAGCATCGGCTTCACCGCGGTGTCCTTCATCGGCTACCCCATCGGCGCGCTGCTGTCGGTGCCGGTGATGGACCGGATGGAACGCAAACGCCTGGTGGCGCTGTCGGCCGCGGCGATGGCCCTGTCCGGCATCGGCTTCGCCTACGCCTCCTCGGCCACACTGATCATGCTGCTCGGCGTCGTCTACACCCTGGTCAGCAACATCTTCTCCACGGTCAGCCACGTCTATCTGGCCGAGCAGTACCCCACCGCGATCCGGGCGGCCGCGACGGGGCTTGCCTACTCGCTGTCCAAACTCAGCGCCGCGGCCCTGCCGTTCGCGCTGCTCCCGGTGCTCGAGGAACACGGCCCGGGCACCATGTTCACCGTCATCGCCGGTGCGATGACGGCGCTGGTGGCCGTCGTCCTGGTGCTGGGGGGCCGCACCACGGGCGTCTCCGTGGACCGCGACTGACAACACCCCCGCCTCCCACCCGCACCCGTGCGGGCGGCGGACAGCGGTGAGGGGCGGGGCCCGATCCCTGGTCACAAGGGATGGGGCCCCGCCCCTTCACGCGCGCCCCGGACCGCGGGGCGCGCCCGCTCAGCTGTGGACGACCTCGTGCTGCTCGGCGGCCAGGAAACCGGCCATCAGGGTCAGCGTCGAGTACTGCAGGGCGATGCTCGGGTCCAGGACGAGGCCGAACTTCTCCTCGATGTCGCCGAACAGCCCCAGGGCCGCCACCGAGTCCAGGCCGTACTCGACGTACGGGACATCGGGGTTGATCTGCGCAATCGGCTGGGACACCTGGGTGCCCAGCCTCTCCGTGAGCCAGCCGAGAATCTCACTCTCGGACATGACCGGCTCCCTGTCCGCCATGAGCAGCTCCTTTTGTGTCCTTAGCAGGTCCCCGGGCATCTGCCCACGGCCCTTTCTTGCCTACGCCGTTCATCCTGCTCCCCGCCGCTCAACCCCGGCTTGACCGCACGGCCGGCAAGCGAACGGCTCGCCCGGTTCTCCAGCCGGTCTTGAGCAGTCCTTGGCAGGGTCTGGAGCGATCGGCTTCCACGGAGGGATCCAGATGAGTCCAGTCCAGGAACAGATACCGGCAGTGGCCGACGCCCAGGCCTTCAAGGACGCGATGGCCCAGCTCGCCGCCCCGGTCTCGGTGGTCACCGCTCTCGACGGGGCGGGCCGCCGCTGGGGGTTCACCGCCTCCTCGGTGTCCTCCGTCTCCCTCGACCCGCCGCTGCTGATGGTCGGCATCGCGCTCACCTCCAGCTGCCACCGGGCGATGGCAGGGGCGGGGGAGTTCGTGGTGAACCTGCTGGGCGAGCGCCACCAGCACGTCGCCCAGCGGTTCGCGGCCCGCGGCGTGGACCGGTTCGCCGCCGGCGACTTCGCCGCCTGGGACGGCTCCCACGGCCTGCCCTGCCTGCCCGACGCCAAGGTGCTGCTGCGCTGCCGCGCCGTGGAGGTCATCCGGGCCGGCGACCACGACCTGCTCCTTGGCACGCCCGCCGAGATCCGCATCCGGGACGCCGCCGCCCCGCCGCTGCTGTGGTACCGGCGCGGCTTCCACACCCCCGCCCCCGCCGCCTGAACCTCCCCCTCCGGTCGCGACGGCCCGTCAGCAGACGGTCAGCGGAACGTCATCGACCAACCGTACGGTCGGTTCTCCCCGGACCGCTCTCCCCACCCCCAAGGACGTGTGATCATGGCCAATCCCACCTATCCCATGGCCCGCCAGTGCCCGATGGCCCCGCCCGGCCTGTACACCGAGCTGCGCGAGCAGGGTCCGGCGAAGGTGGACCTGCCCGACGGCGGCTGGGCCTGGCTGCTGACCGGCTACAACGACGTCCGCACCGCGATGAACGACCCGCGGTTCAGCTCGGACGACGAGAAGATGGGCCGCGCCCGCACCGAGCTGCCGCCCGGCCACGACCTGAACTCGTTCTGGCGCAAGGACGAGCCGGAGCACGGCCGGCTGCGGCACATGATGATGACGGAGTTCACCGCCCACAAGATCAAGGAGTGGCGTCCGCGGATCCAGGCACTGGTGGACGAGCTGATCGACCGTCTGCAGGAGCTGCCGCGCCCGCTGGACCTGTACTCCGAGTTCTGTCTGGCGCTGCCCACCCAGGTGATCGCCCTGCTCCTTGGAGTGCCGCAGGAGGACTACCGCACCTTCGCCAAGCAGAGCCGGCAGGTGCTGAGCCTGGACAACCCCGAGGTGTCGTGGGCCGCGTTCAACGACATGAACGACTATCTGAACCGGCTCATCGAGGAGAAGGAGCGCGCGCCCAAGGACGACCTGATCAGCCGTCTGATCGTCGACCGGGTGCAGACCGGCGAGCTGGCCCGGGAGGGCCTGCTGCCGATGGTCCGCTTCATCCTCGTCTCCGGCTACGAGACCACGACCAGTCAGATCGCGCTGAGCGCACTGACGCTGATGACCAACCCGAAGGTCCGTACGGAGCTGATGGAGAAGCCCGAGGAGCGGATCGCGGCGTTCGTCGAGGAGTCGCTGCGCTTCTGGTCGGTCTCGCAGGACAACGTGCTGCGGGTGGTCGATGCGGACATGGAGTACTCCGGGGCGAAGATGTCGGTGGGCGAACTGGTGATCCTGGCCGTGCCCGCGGCCAACCACGACGCGCAGGCGTTCCCCGACCCGGAGAACTTCGACCTGCAGCGGGGCGAGAACCGGCACGTCGCCTTCGGGTTCGGCACCCACCTGTGCGCGGGCGCCTCGCTGGCCCGCCGCGAGGTGGAGATCGCCATCACCACGCTCTTCTCCCGCCTGCCCGACCTGCGCCTGGTGGGCAAGGCCGAGGAACTGCCCTTCCGCCACGAGAGCCTGGTGTACGGCCTGGACTGCCTGCCGGTGACCTGGTAGCACCACAGGTCCGCAACGCCGCGCCCGGCGGGTGCGGCACTGGTCCGTCCGTTGTGTGCGGTGGCGGACGGGCCAGTGCCGCGCCGCCGGGCCGCGGCATGCCCTGCCTCTCTTCTGTACGTCTCTTCTGTGTACGTCCGTCAGCGGCGCGCCCGCGACGGACGGCCGACCGGCCGTCGTGTCTGCCTGCGGACGCGGCGGCCGCAGCCGTGCCGGCCTCCGGGCAGACGGGCAGGCGGGCAGGCGGGCGGGCGGGCCCGCTCCAGCCCCCCTCAACCACAGGCCGACTGGCCGTCGACCGAAACCTGACCGGGTGTCAATCGATCCTCGAACGGGGGCGGGCAGAGTCGGAGCATCAACCTGCACGGGAAGGCAGAGGCAGGCAGCGATACCGGCGGAGCGGCCGGGCACCGGTGACACCGGACGCCCGCCACCGCGACCGGCCGGCTGCCGCCTCGGAGGCACTTGCCCGGACCGCCGCGATCCGGCGGGACCGGAAAGACCTCCCGCACCACACCAGCCCCCTCCGCCCCATATCTGACTTGCCTGCCGCGCCGGGATCCGGCCGGCGGGACGGATGTCCGCACGGTGAACGCGACCGGCCCACAAGGCCATCGAGCGCTGCCGCTCCACCCCGAGCGGCACTCACCGGCGGTCGGATCGGCCGCTGTGCGTCCGCACCTCCGCGACGCACGGCGGCCGACTTGCGTGCGCACACGCCATCCACCCCAACTCACCGGCAAGAAACGGGAGTTGACGGCTGCGCACCCGAGACATCCCCGACCGGGCTTCCGGCGGGTCTTGAGCGGTTCTCGACCGGACGGGAGCACGCTGGCCGGATCGGAACGCCCCGGGCGCGGTCCGGGGCGGCGTACCCCGACGAAGGGAGACCCGGTGAACGACGAGCCGGCGGATTACAGCAGGCCATTCCGACCCATCTCGCCCTATGCGCCGCCGCTGCGGCTGGCCGGCGCGGACGACGACGCGGCGGTCGCGGACGAGCCGCACATCGTCCGAGGCATCGACTGACCCCCCACCGGCGTGCCGGTGCAAAGGCCCGCTCAGCCCCGACGGTCCGCCAGGCCCTGGCGCCCGGCCCGGATCCGGTCGGCGCTCCACATGCCCACCCCCGCCAGCACGGCGACGGCGACGGCGTACAGCGGCAGCCACAGGGTCGTGGTGGCCGACAGGCAGTCGGCGACGGCGTCGTGGCGGTGGATGTCCTGGGCGCGGGCCAGGGCGGCCGGGTCGCGGCCGGCCAGGCCGGCGAGGGCGGCCTCGGTGCGGATGCTCTCGTAGGCGCCCAGCGCGGGACACCGCGCGCGGGTGCCCGGCATCGGGAACAGCCAGGCCCAGCGCTGCAGCAGGGGGGCCAGGGCGATCGCCGCGCACAGGCCGAGGACCAGGCAGTAGGCGGCGAGGTTCGCGGTGTAGGCGGAGCGCAGGCCGGGTGTCCAGGCGGGCCTGCGGTAGAGGCACAGGAGCACGGCCAGCAGTGTCACGCCGATGTAGGTGGCGAACCACTGCCAGGAGCCCTGGGCGAGCGCGGCGGTCAGCACGGCGCCGAGGGCGATGCCGATGACGCCGGACTGGTCGGGAACATGGCGGCGCGCGCCGGGCTGGTCCATGGCCTCTCCTGCCTGGTGTGGCCCTCAGCATCCCGGCGCACCGCCCCCGCGGCCCGCCGCCATGCCGCGCGGTGGCCCGGATGAGGCTCAGTAGGGGCCGTTGACGTTGTCGATCGATCCGTAGCGGTCGGCGGCGTAGTTGCAGGCGGCGGTGATGTTGGCGACGGGGTCGAAGCTGTCGGTGGAGGTGCCGGGCAGGTGGTAGGCGTCGAAGGTGGGGCCGATGACCTGGAGGAGTCCCTTGGAGGGGGTGCCCGCGGCGGCGTTGGAGTCCCAGTTGTTGATGGCCAGCGGGTTGCCGGAGGACTCGCGCATGATGTTGCGGTGGATCCCCTCGTAGCTGCCGGGGATGCCGTGCCGGGCCATGATGTCGAGCGATTCCCTGATCCACCCGTCGAGGTTGTCGGCGTACGCCTTCTTGGCCGCGGCGGGCTGGGCGGTGCTCTTGCGCTCGGAACGATCGGCCCGCTCGGAGGAGCCCCGCGAGCCGGCCCCCTCCTCCGCGCCGAGGGCGAGCTTGACCCCCGGCCGGATCAGCCGCGGATCATCCCCGAGCACGCTCCGGTTGTCCTGATAGAGCTTCTTCCAGCTGCCGTGCCGGGAGTGCTCACGGGCGATCTTGGTGAGGGTGTCGCCCGGGACGACGACGTAGCTCCCCGGGGCGGCGGACGGCTTGGCCGCCGGGGCCTGCGCCGCACCGGCAGCGGTCGCACCCAGGACCGGAAGAACGAGCACGGCCCCACCCGTGCCTGCGACGGCGATACCCCGCCTGAACGAACCGGACTTGGGACGACGGTGCTTTCCCTTTGCGGGCATGACGAATTCCTCTCCGTCGCCTGCGAGGTGAGCTGTCGGGTTCGGACGGGAGATGTCCGGCCGCCGCGAAAGCGACTTCACCCCGAGCCGCTCCGGAAACCGGACCGGCGGCCTACCTGGGTCCCCCGCTCCTGCCGGGCGCGAGTCAGTGAATGGGAAGGTAAAAGGCTTTCCGGCCGGCGGCAGGATTCGGCGTTCCGCCCGGATCGACGGTGACGCTAGGCGAGAAAACCCAAACGAAACAAGCCCCAAATTTGCAAAAGAAACGACCAAAGCGAACCCCCGACAACCGGAAACCCCCGCCCCCGCATGATCGAGAATCCCAACTTCTTTGCACGCAACGGAAATGACGCCGACCGGACGCCGGAAGCACGGCCGCCGCTGTGACCCGTTTCACCGAACGAAATGCAACCAGATATAAGACCCGAAGCCCCCAGGGATGCGCCATCCCACCCGTAGAGCGCTAGTCATAGCAAAAACCCGCATAAATCACCAAGCACACCCAAAGCCAATTTCCGAATCAATCGGACATACGGCGGATGTTGTCATCCATGAAAAAAGAGGCCCAGCCCATCGGCGGCTGACCACACCGCTGACACACGCACCGACATCGCTGCAACCGCGCGCCCACCAGCAGTGGCACCCCCCCGGCGCACGGACGCTTCCCGACCGCTCCCGAGCACCGCGGCACCCCCACCCCCTGACCAGGATGTACACAACCGTGCCACCTGATCACCGCAGCCCCTGCCAAGGAGCCACACCGGCCTCCACCTGAGTCCTGGACCGGTCCCCACACGGCGAGGCGACGCCGACCGACCCACCGACGACCCCCTCCGGACAGGCCGCCGCAAAAGCCCCCGCAAGCCGACCGACCAGAGCCGCCGCGCACGGATGCGGATCACCCGATGGCATGACCGCGTAGACACCGCGGGCCGGAGGATCGACCAGACCCACCGTGGTGACATCGGCCCGCAACGCACCCGCCAGCACCCCGGGAATCAACGCGATGGCATGACCGGTCGCCACCAGAGCCAGCTTGCCGGGCAGATCAGCCGCAGCGAGGTCGACACGGGCACTGACCCCGGCGCGGGCGGCATGCCGACGCAACAACGCCGCCGAACCATCGTTGTCCTCCACCCACGTCTGATCACCCAGCACCTCAATGGACACCGGCCCACCCCCGGCCCGCGGATGACCCAGCGGCAGCGCGACGACCATCGCATCCAGCCCCAGCAACCGATGCTCGACCCGAGGATCATGAGGCAGCCCCGGCGGAGCATCCGTCACCACGGCAACATCGAGATCACCGGCAACCACACGCTCGTACAGCGAAGCACTCAGCCCCGGCAACAGACTCCACCGGACAGCCTCACCCTGCTCCAGCAAAGCCCGCAGAGCCTCCGGAACAACCCCCGCGGCAAGAGAAGGAGTCGCACCGACCGCCAGCACCCGACCCAAACCCCCCTCACCCGTATCCCGCGCGGCCCGGACCGCCCGATCGGCCTCGTTCAGCGTGACCAGAGCATGACGCCGGAACACCTCACCGGCCGACGTCACACGCACACCACGCGCATGACGCTCCATCAACGGCACACCGACCTGCCGCTCCAGCCCGGCGATCTGCCGGGACACCGCCGACTGCGTGTGATGAAGCTCGGCAGCCGCCGCCGACAACGACCCCAGCCGACACACCGTCACGAAGGTCCGCCACACCGTCAAATCCATGCCGCCCAGTATGAACAGCCGATATGCGAACCACGCAGAACAGCCATGCGACACCTGCGCTTGTCGCAACCATCCGGATCCACCACCGTGACGCACATGACCACACCGCACACGATCGCCGTCCTGGGCCTGGGCCGGATGGGCACCGCGATCGCAACACGACTGGCCGCCCAAGGCTGGCACGTCACCGGCTGGACCCGCTCAGGGCGCACACCAGACACCATCACACCCACCACCGACCCCAACGACGCCGTCGCGCAAGCCGACCACGTACTCCTGGCCCTCTACGACGGCCCAGCCTGCCGACAAGTCCTCCACACCATCCGCGACGCACTGCGAACAAACACAATCGTCATCAACACCAGCACCATCGCCCCCACCGAAGCCGCACAACTGGCCCAACAAACCGGCCCGACATACATCCACGCACCCGTACTCGGCTCCGTCCCGGCCGCCACCTCCGGCACCCTCCAGATCCTCGCCGCCGCACCTCACCAAACACTCGCCCGGGCACGCCCACTCCTGGAAACACTGGGCACGGTACGGCCAATCGAAGACGCCCCCACCGCCGCCGCCCTCAAACTCATCGCCAACAACAGCCTCACCGGCGCCGTGCTCGCACTACGCGACACCCTGCGCCAGGCCGACGCACTCGACCTGCCCCGCACCCAGGTCCTGGACATCCTCGAACTCGGCCAACTCGGCACACTCGTGACCCGCAAACGCCCCTACCTCACCGGCCACCCCACCCCCCGCACAACCGACTTCACGATCGGCGCCCTGACCAAGGACACAGCCCTCCTCGCCGCCGCATCGAACACCCCCCTGCGCAGCGCAGCCGCCCTGACCCACACCCCCGCCGACCCAGAGGCCGACATCACCGTCGCCACCACCCCCACCGCGCACCAAGCCGCACTCCAACCACTGCACGCCTACATCCGCGGACACGCCACCGGCGACCCCACCCACTTCCGCCACGCGTTCCTGCCCACCGCCCACATCGAAGGAATCCGCAACGGCACCTTCGTTTCCTGGTCCCTGGACGACTACTGCGCCCTCTTCCCAGGCCACCCCGCCGCCGACGAACCAACCCGCTCCCGCCGCATCGACACCATCGACATCCACGGCACCGTCGGGACCGCAACCATGACCCTCACACACGGCCCGGACACATTCACCGACATCTTCCTGCTGGTCCACACCGACAACAGCTGGCACATCGCCAACAAGACCTACCACCGCCACGCTTGAGACGAACCACGGCGACAACTCCAGCCCCGAAAACCGATCCCCCGCCGGCCGACCTCCGGCACCACAAACACCAACTGATCCAGAATCAGGGGGAATACTCAGTGCGTGTACGAAACGCAGTACTCACTACTCACAGCCAGTAGCTGGAGGAGACGGCGGGACCGGCGGGTTCCGGTGATCGAGGCGCCGACTGGATGGTTCAGCTCCTTCTCCAAGTGCCGGGCCGCGTACTGCACTCCACCGGGCCCCGGACGGCCAAAGGTTAGGCCGAGCGAGGCGATTCGTCTTTGGTGAGGTACACCTGAACCAAGAGTCGGGGATGACGGCCTGGCTGTAGTGCGGTGGCAAAAGATCTTGAAGAGGTAGCACCCTGGTTGGGTTTGCTCTGCGAATGTGAGTGGGTTTGGCGCTGGTCTGTATGGGATGTCCCGGGCGTGGGGTGGGTGCCTGGTCTGGGGTGTTGTTTTTGATGCGCGACGTGTGATTTTCAGTGGTTGGCGACAGGGCTTTCAGTAGGTTTTTTTGCTGGTGGGTGGGTTGTGGGGTGTCGTTTTTCTGCTGAAGGCCGGTGTCGTTTCTCGCTGAAGATCTGCTGTCGCGTGTGTGGGCTTGCGGTGCCGGGATCTTGTTCCAGTTCCTATCCGGATAGAAAAATGAAGCAGGCAACCTTGATCCGGTCCTGAGTCTGGCCAGAGTTGACGGTTGGTCAGTTTCTAGGACTCCTTCCTAATGGTGCGTCAGTTTTGGTTGGGGGCGCACACAGACAGCCCCCACGCCCCCTTGCTGCCGGGCCGTTAGGCCCGTGGGTGGGCCGCGCGGAGCGTGGCACGCCTGGTGACGCGGAGCGTCATGGGTGGCTGGAGCGCAGCGGAGGCCACTAGTCGGCCAGAGGCCGACTCCGGGCCGCAACGCGGCCCGGTTCCCTGCTGTTGGGTCCTGGAGCGAAGCGGAGGGACCTGCGGTGAGCGAAGCGAGCCGCTCCGCTCACGCGGAGCGGGAGCGTAACTGGGGTGCGAAGCACCCCAGTTCGCTTGCACATCGCGCAGCGATGTGGTACCCGCTCCGCGGG
>NZ_JBITGM010000019.1:0-72212 GCF_044457025.1 Streptomyces sp. NPDC050658 | reverse complement strand
GACGGCGACACCCTCGGTGGTGTCGTGGAGGTGCTGGCCTACGGCGTGCCGGTGGGGCTGGGCTCGCACGTGCACTGGGACCGGCGGCTCGACGCCCGTCTGGCGGCCGCGTTGATGGGTATTCAGGCCATCAAGGGGGTGGAGGTCGGTGACGGGTTCGAGCTGGCGCGGGTGCCGGGTTCCAAGGCGCACGACGAGATCGTCTCCACCGAGGACGGCATCAAGCGCACCTCCGGGCGTTCCGGCGGCACGGAGGGTGGTCTGACCACGGGTGAGCTGCTGCGCGTGCGGGCCGCGATGAAGCCGATCGCGACCGTGCCCCGCGCGCTGGCCACCGTGGATGTGGTGACGGGTGAGGCGACCAAGGCGCACCACCAGCGCTCGGACGTGTGCGCGGTCCCGGCGGCGGGCATCGTCGCCGAGGCGATGGTGGCCCTGGTGCTCGCGGACGCGGTCGCGGAGAAGTTCGGCGGCGACAGCGTGCCCGAGACCCGGCGCAACGTGCGGTCGTACCTCGACAATCTGGCCCTCTAGCCCGGCGGACACCGGCCGGTGTGGGGCCGCACCCCACACCGGAGCCCGGTCCATGGTGGTCCCGCCACACCCCCTCAGCGGCACCCCAAAGGACCGTAAAGGCCTCGTCAAGCGCGTCCCAGGGCGTGGCTCCCGGCGGCCGGCGGCAGGTGGTCACCGGTGCGGGAACACCCCCATTCAGGTGCCCGGCGCACCTCGTGGGAGGGGTGCTCCGCCAGCCAAGGTGATGGGGCAGCCGAACAGTGCTGCCCGACCACGGTTGGAGCATCGTGAACGCAATTGTCCTCGGGAACCGTTACGCCGCCGACACCCTGACAGTGCCTCGCCAACGCTGTATCCCCGCTGGTGCCGGCCTGTCCGACGACGTCGTCGCGGAGCTGTCCACCGCCCTCTTCTCCCTGCTCGGCCGCAAGGACCGGCGGCGCAGGGCCGAGCAGTATCTGCACGGGCTGCTGACCACGCCGGGCCGCAAGTCCATCCGCAACATCGCGGCGCATCTGGGCGGCGCCGCGATGGAGCAGAGCCTGCACCACTTCATCTCCAGCTCCGCCTGGGACTGGCACCCGCTGCGCACCGCCCTGGCCGACTACGTCGAGCACACCGCCGCCCCGCAGGCCTGGGTGGTGCGGCCGATCCACATACCCAAGGCGGGCCGCCACTCGGTGGGCGTGGACCAGCAGTTCGCCTCGCACCTGGGCCAGGTCTTCCGCGGCCAGCAGGCGCTCGGCGTCTGGCTGGCCTCCCCGGAGCTGAGCGCCCCCGTCAACTGGCGGATGGTGCTCCCGGAGCCGTGGGTCACCGACCCCGAGCTGCGCGAGCAGGCCGAAGTACCCGAGGGGCACCGGTCGGAGAGCGCCGAGGAGTGTGCGGTGGCCGCCGTCGTGCAGATGGCGCGGCAGTGGAACATTCCGCGCCGCCCGGTCCTGCTCGACCTGCGGCGCGGCGGCATCTCGGCCGCGACCGGCCGCCTCGCCGCGGGCGGTGTGCCGTTCCTCGCCCAGATCAGCCCCTCGTGCCGGCTCTCCGTCGCGGACCGGGCGCTGCCGGGCTACCGGGCCGGTTCGCTGCCCGCCCGGCGGATCCTCGAACTGGTCAAGGGGATGCGGGCCCCGGTCGCCTGGCAGGACGCCGCGGCCGGGAACACCACGCGCACGTCCCTGGCCGCCGCCGTTCCCGTGGCGGTGCCGGGCCCGTTCGGCGAGCGTCCGCAGCGGCTGCTCCTGCTGGGCGAGTGGACCGATCCGGCCCAGCCTCCGACGAACCTGTGGCTCACCGGCATGACGCGGCTGCCGATCGCGTCCCTGGTGCGGCTGACCAAGCTGACCGCACGCGTGGAGGAGGACTTCGCGTGCATCGGCGAACGGACCGGTCTGCGCGACTTCGTGGGGCGCTCGTTCCGCGGCTGGCACCGCCATATGACGCTCGCCTCGGTGGCGCACGCGGCGATCGCCCTGGGGGCCGCCGAGTGAAACCCCGGCGGCCGGGCGGAGGCGGCCGCCGTCAGCCCCGCACCGCCGGGTGCTCCGGCGCGGCGGGCGTGTCCGAGGGGCGCAGCCGCGCGAACTCCTTGCGCAGTACGGGGATGACCTCCTCGCCGAGGATGTCGAGCTGTTCCAGGACGGTCTTCAGGGGGAGTCCGCAGCCGTCGACGTTGAAGAGCTGGCGCTGGTAGTCGCCGCAGTACTCGCGGAACGTCAGCGTCTTGTCGATGATCTCCTGCGGCGATCCCACGCTGAGCGGCGTGGCCTCCATGTACTCCTCAAGGGAGCCGCCGCCCCCCATCACCGGCGAGTGGTCGAAGTAGGGCCGGAACTCCCGGACCGCGTCCTGCGACCGGCGTCGTACGAAACACTGTCCGCCCAGGCCCACGACGGCCTGGGCGGGCGTGCCGTGCCCGTGGTGGGCGAAGCGCTCGCGGTAGAGCTCGACCATCTGCCTGGTGTGGGCCGGGGGCCAGAAGATGTTGTTGTGGAAGAAGCCGTCTCCGTAGTACGCGGCCTGCTCGGCGATCTGCGGCGAGCGGATCGAGCCGTGCCAGACGAACGGGGGAACGTCCGCCAGCGGACGGGGCGTCGAGGTGAATCCGCTCAGCGGGGTGCGGAAGCGGCCCTCCCACTCCACGTCCGTCTCCCGCCACAGCCGGCGCAGCAGCGCGTAGTTCTCGACGGCGAGCGGGATGCCCTGGCGGATGTCCTGGCCGAACCAGGGATAGACCGGACCGGTGTTGCCGCGGCCGAGCATCAGGTCGACCCGCCCCTCGGCGAGGTGCTGCAGCATCGCGTAGTCCTCGGCGATCTTCACCGGGTCGTTGGTGGTGATCAGCGTGGTGGACGTGGACAGGATCAGCCGCTCGGTGCGCGCCGCGACGTATCCGAGAAGGGTCGTCGGGGAGGACGGCACGAAGGGCGGGTTGTGGTGCTCCCCCGTGGCGAAGACGTCGAACCCGACCTCCTCGGCCTTGAGGGCGATGGCGACCATCGCCTTGATCCGTTCGTGCTCGCCGGGTGCCCGGCCGGTCACCGGGTCCGTGCTGACGTCGCCGACGGAGAAGATCCCTAGCTGCATGGCGGCCTCCCGGTGCCCAGGTGGATGCGTGGCTTCATCCACCGCACGCTAGTGATCGCCGCGCCGTCGCCACCGGTCGCGCGGCACAGTACGTCACCTTCGGGGCGGCCGGGCCCCGTGGCCTCAGGAGTGCGCGGTGCCGGTCGGCCCGAGGCTCAGGACGGACCTCATCCGATGCATCCGCAGGGCCAGTTGGACGTCGAGGGCGCGGCCCGGCTGCTGCCAGTTCGGTCCGAGGAGCACGGTGACCCGGTCCAGGCGCCGCGACACCGTGTTCGGGTGGACGTGCAGGATCTCGGCGGCCTTGCTCGGGCTGCCTCCCGTCGCGAAGTACGCCTCCAGCGTCTCGGCGAGGTCGGTGCCCTGCTCCCGGTCGTAGTCGAGGACCGGTCCGATGGCGGTGCCGATGAAGCCGCCCACGTCGTGCGTCTCGGACAGCAACAGGCCCATGAAGCCCAGGTCTTCCAGGGAGGCGGCGCTGCCGGTGGCGTCGAGGGTGGCCAGTGCCTCCAGGCAGCGCACCGCCTCCTGGTACATGCGGCCCACGTCGCCGGGGTCCCGGCCGGGGCCGGCCGCGCCGACGGTCACCGGGTGTCTGAGCGCCGCCGTCAGCTCGGCGCCCACGGAGCGTGCGGTGGCCGACGCGTCGGTGCCGGGCAGCAGCAGCACGATGTGGCCGTCCTGCACGGTCTTCAGGCCCGACTGCCCGTGCGCGTAGGAGGAGGCCCAGACGATCGCGCGGCCGTATCCGCCGCTCTCGGGGCGTACGGCGAGCAGGACGTGCGGCTCGGTGAGGTCGAGGCCGACGACGGCCAGGCGCTGTTCGAGGTGGCGTGCCTGCTGCGATCCGCGGGCGGGCAGGGCGAGCAGTTCGTCGAAGAGCGCGTCGTGCACGGGCCCCTGCGCCACGGCCGTGCCCCGTTGCAGGAGGAGCTGCAGGGCGAAGGCCTGGACGGCGAGGCGCAGCAGCTGCTGGTCCTCGCCGACCAGCACGGTGGTGGGGCGCACCACGGCGAAGCCGAGGTTCTCGACGCCGGCGAGCACGGGCACCACCCACGTCTGTTCGTCGTGGGCGACCGGGGTGCGGTGCGCGTGGGCGTCCCAGGACGTCCTGGCCACGGCGTCCTCGTCCAGGTCGGGCAGGGCGCCGGTGGCGGCCATGATCCGGCCCGCCGGGTCGCGCAGTTGGACGGTGCTGTCCAGGGCGTCGGCGGCGGCCTGGGCCACGGTGTCGAGATCCGCTCCGGACAGCAGCAGGCCCATCATGCGGCCGTGGGCGTCGCCGAGCTGTTCCAGGCGGGCCAGGGTCGTACGGGCGTGGAAGCCGTCCAGTTCGAGTTCGCTCACCTCGCTCCTGGCGTCCTGGAGCCGCTGCGCGCGCTCGATCGCCACGGCGCCGAGCGCGGCGAGCGAGCAGACCAGGCCGATCTCGTCCGGGGTGAGGTGGCGCACACTGCGCCAGGCGCAGAACAGGACGCCCAGGGCGCTGTCGCCGTGGACCAGGGGCACGACGAGCAGCGACCTGACGCCTTCCGCGCGGACCACCTCGTCGACCTGCGGGCCGTGGTCCATGCTCGCGTCGCGCAGATAGTCGGCGGTCCACAGCGGGGCCCCGCCGGCCATGGCCTGCTGGCCCGGCCCGTTCTCCAGGTGCATCCCCGTCATGACGATGGTGGTCGCGCCCTCGGGGGCGTGCAGGCTCAGGCCGCCGTCCTCGTCGCTGAGGCCGATGCACGCCAGGTCCGCGTTGATGATCCGCTTGACCCGGCGGGCGATGACATGGAGCAGCTCGCCCAGGTCGTGCGGCTGGGTCATGTCGCGGGCGGTGTCGACGAGTTCGGCGAGCCCGTCCTCGCGCTGCCGTTGCCGGCCCTGGGTGGCATGGATGACGTAGGCGAGTCTGACCGCCTGTTCGAGCCGGGCCAGGTCGGCCGGGGAGGACTCCAGGCTCGCGCGCCTGAGGAGCTCTTCGTAGTGCTCCAGTGGCGTCTCTTCGGCGAGGAGCCTCAGTACGACGAGTGCGTCGAGGTCATGTTTGTCCGCTTCGTCCGCCATTCCTGCCCCCCGTCGGCGTGCTGCCGTCGTGCCGAACCTAGACAGGTCAAGATCGGCCAGTCAACCGAGCTCCGTGCCGGTCGGGGTCCGGCACGGTCGCCGCCGCCGTCGGGGTCAGCCTTCGCGCCGGGCCCGGCGCAGGCTGGTGCGGGCCGCCGCCGCCACCTTCTCCGGAGTGAAGCCGAAGCGTTCGTACAGCGACTGGTAGGGGGCCGACGCGCCGAACTGGTCGAGCGACACGGCCTCTCCGGCCGAGCCGAGCAGCAGGTACCAGCCGACGGCCGTGCCCGCCTCCACCGAGACACGGGCGCCCACCTCGGGCGGCAGCACCTCGTCGCGGTAGGCCTGGTCCTGCTCCTGGAACCACTCCAGGCACGGCATGGACACCACGCGTGCTCCGATGCCCTCGGAGCGCAGGATCTCGCGGGCGGCGAGCGCGACGTGCACCTCGCTGCCGGTGGCGATGACGACGACGTCCGGAGTGCCGCCGTCGGCGTCGGCGAGCACGTATCCGCCCCGCACCGCGCCGTCGGCCGCGGCCAGTTCGCTGTCTTCGCCCCGGTCGAGGACGGGCAGGGTCTGCCGGCTCAGGCAGAGCCCGGCGGGCCGGTCGGTGCGCTCCAGGACGCCGCGCCAGGCGGCGACCGTCTCGTTGGCGTCGGCGGGGCGGACGACGTCGAGGCCGGGGATGCCGCGCAGCGCCCACAGATGCTCGACCGGCTGATGGGTGGGCCCGTCCTCGCCGAGGCCGATGGAGTCGTGCGTCCATACGTAGGTGACGGGCAGCCGCATCATCGCGGCGAGCCGCACGGCGGGCCGCATGTAGTCCGAGAACACCAGGAACGTGCCGCCGTAGGGGCGGGTGCCGCCGTGCAGGGCGATGCCGTTGAGCACGGCGCCCATGGCGTGCTCGCGGATGCCGAAGTGCAGGGTGCGCCCGTACCGGTGGCCGGCGAAGGCCTCGGTGGCGAACTCCTCGGGTATGAAGGAGGGTTCGCCCGCCATGGTGGTGTTGTTGCTCTCCGCCAGGTCGGCGGAGCCGCCCCAGAGTTCGGGCAGCCCGGCGGCCAGCGCGCTCAGCACCTCGCCCGAGGCCTTGCGCGTCGCGACGGCCCGGCCCGGCTCGAAGGACGGCAGCGCGTCGGCCCAGCCGTCGGGCAGCCGCCGGGCGCCGATCCGGTCGTACAGAGCGGCCCGTTCGGGGTGGGCGGAGCGCCAGTCCGTGAAGCGCTTGTCCCAGTGCGCCCGCAGTTCGCGGCCCCGTCCGACGACCTCACGGGCATGGGCGAGCACCTCGTCCGGGACCTGGAAGTCCGCGTCCGGGTCCAGGCCCATGGCGCGCTTGGCGGCCGCCGCCTCCTCGGCGCCGAGGGCCGCGCCGTGGATCTTGCCGGTGTTCTGCTTGTTCGGCGCGGGCCAGCCGATGATCGTGCGCAGGGCGACGAGCGAGGGGCGGTCGGTGGTGCTCCGTGCGCGTTCGAGGGCCGCGTGCAGCGCGGGTACGTCCTCGCGGTAGCCGTCGTGCGTGGTCCAGTCGACCCGGTCGACGTGCCAGCCGTACGCCCGGTAGCGCGCGAGCACGTCCTCGGACTGGGCGATGCGGGTGTCGTCCTCGATGGAGATGTGGTTGTCGTCGTAGAGCACGACGAGATTGCCCAGCTTCTGGTGGCCGGCCAGGGAGCCGGCCTCGTGGCTGATGCCCTCCTCCAGGTCGCCGTCGGAGGCGAAGACCCAGACCGTGTGGTCGAAGGGCGACTGCCCGGCCTCGGCGTCCGGGTCGAACAGGCCCCGCTCGCGCCGGGCGGCCATCGCCATGCCCACGGCGTTGGCGAGCCCCTGCCCGAGCGGCCCCGTCGTGGTCTCCACGCCCGGCGTGTGGCCGTACTCGGGATGGGCGGGCGTCAGACTGCCCTCGGTGCGCAGGGCCTTGAGGTCTCCGAGTTCGAGCCCGTAGCCCGACAGGTAGAGCTGGGTGTAGAGGGTGAGGCTGGAGTGCCCGCAGGAGAGCACGAACCGGTCGCGGCCCGCCCAGCCGGGGTCGGCGGGGTCGTGCCGCAGCAGCCGCTGGAAGAGCAGATACGCGGCCGGGGCCAGGCTCATGGCGGTGCCGGGGTGGCCGTGGCCCGCGGTTTCGACGGCGTCCACGGCGATGCCACGGGCGACGTTCACGGCGCGGCCGTCCAGCTCACCCCACGGAAGGGAGACGGTGGTCCGGCCGGAGGTCGGGGTAGTTGTCGCCTGACGAGTCACGAGGTCTCAGGGCTCCTTGTCGAAGAAGATCGGCGGGCGGGAGCCCCGCACGGCCCCCGCCGGGCGCCATGCTGGCGCACTCCGCACCCGTCTCCAACGCCTCCCGGGACAGCTCGTCAGATCGCGCTCCAGTCCATCAAGTCGGGCCGGCGCGCCAGCACCGTTCCGGGCCAACGCCCGTCCGCCGCACCGGAGTTGCCGGGCACGGTGCGCCGCAGCATCACGTTCGGCGCGGCGGCGGCACGCACCCGCAGCGGCATGTGGCCGCGGGCCGGCGCCCGGCCGGTGACGGCCGTCGCGGTGCTGCGGCTGCGGCGCAGATACTCGGTGATGATCTCGCGGTCCTGGCCCTTGCGGTCCAGGTCCGCCTTCAACTGCGCGTACAGCGGCGTCGGGGGGCGGAACCGGGCGAGGACGCGCGTCAGGTCGACGCACAGCTCGCGCCAGCGCCCGAGCCTGATGTCCGCGTCGATCCACCGGCCCACGGCCCGCTGCCAGGAGCCCGCGAGCTGGGCCGCCTGCGAGCGCAGATGCGGCCCCTGGGCGACTCCCAGGAACGGGGCGGCCGCCCACAGGTCGAGCGCCTCGCGCAGCCGCTGGCTCGCCGCGCCCAGGTCGCCCGCCTCCAGCGCCCGGTAGCCCGCCCCGGCCGTCCGCTCGAAGGCCCGGGCGTCGCTCGAACCGCCGCCGGTGTCAAGGCGGTAGCCGCCCGCGACCCGGACCAGCACGTCCTCGGCGGACCGCTCGCTGCCGGCCGACCGCAGCGCGGCATCGATGGCCGTACGCAGCTGGTTGACGTAGGAGTCGAGCACCTGGTCACAGTGGGCCGGGCGCCCCTCGGACCACAGCTCCTCGGCCAGTACGCATGTGGGCACGGCGCGGTCGGCCGATGCCGCGAGCAGCGCGAGCAGTTGCCTGACCGGCGCGTTGGGCGGGGAGATCGGCACTCCGCACTCCAGCACGGCCAATTCCCCGAGCATCCTCAGTTCCATAAGTCGCCCCCTTCAACTCTGGTCCCGCTCCACCAACCCTCGAAGACTAACATAGTAGTTTTTTTGTTTTTCTTGAGTGCTGGATACTCTCGTGCGGGCTAATCTCACGGGGTGGCGGACGCCACTTCCAGCGGCATATCCACGTCGTGGCACGGCCAGGGAAGGGACAGGATGAAGCAGGAGAGGGCCGGTCGCACGCGCCGCGCCTTACTGGAAGCGGCCGCGGCGGAGTTCGACCGCCGGGGCTACGCGGGCGCCTCGCTCGCGGGGATCGCCGCAGCCGCGGGGATCTCGATCGGCGCGCTGACCTTCCACTTCTCGTCGAAGAACCAACTGGCCCGGGCCGTACGGGACCAGGGCATCGCGGCCACCCGCGCGCTCGTGGCCGACGCGACCGCGCGCCGGGAGGCGCCCTTCCAGTGCGTCGTCTCGCTCACCGTCACCCTGGTGGAACTGCTGGAGCGGGACGTCTCGGTGCGGGCCGCGGCGCGGCTGGCCCGCGAGGCCTACGACGACCAGCACCGCTGGGAGAGCGAATGGGTGCCGGTGATCGGCGAGCGGCTGCGGGCGGGTGCCGAGGGGACGAGCCACGGCACGGACTCGGCGGCGCTCACCGCCATGGCCGTGCACCTGGTCTGCGGGGTGGAGGCCACACTGCGGCACCGCGGCCTGCCCGACGACGGCCAGAGCAACTCCGACATGCTCACCCGCATCTGGCAGCTGCTGCCCCACGCGTCGCCGGCCGCAGGCGGCGTCGACGCGTGAGGCGCGCCGGAGCCGGCCATCGAGGCGCGCGACGCCCGCCGCCGGAACCAGATCCTCGGAGGCCGGGCCCGACGGGCACCCGGCGCGATCGCCGTCGCCGGTGCCTCGGCCCGGCCGACGTGCCGGGAGTCGGACGAGCGGGCCGACCAAGTGATCATGTCCACAAGGCAGTTCGGCGCGCTATCCCGGCATGAGGCACCGCCGACACACGAGCCACCCTCGACGACGGAGGCTGCCCCCGTCTCACACGGCGCTGCACCCTCCGTCCACGGGCACGCCCGCGCCCGTCACGAAGGAGGACTGTTCGCTGCAGAGCCAGGCGGCCGCCCGGGCCACCTCGCGCGGATCGGCGAGCCGCCGCTGGATGGCCCGGCCGACGGCGGCCTGCTCCAGCTGCGGAATCTGCTCCATGGCCGTCTCCATCAGCTCGGTGCGGGTGCTGCCCACCATGAGCGCGTTGACGCGGATGCCCCGCTGGCCGTACTCGGCGGCCGCGGCCTTCGTCAGGCCAAGCACCGCGTGCTTGGCCGCCACGTACGGGGCGATCGCCCCGGTCGCGAACATCCCCGCCGTACTGGACGTGTTGACGATCGATCCGGAGCCCTGGCGCAGCATCACCGGGATCTGCTGCTTGAGGCAGTTCCACACGCCGCGTACGTTCACGTCCATGACCTGCTCGAAGACGTCGTCGCCCGTCTCGTGCAGCGGGGAGCCGATGCTCCCCCACCCGGCGTTGTTGAACGCCGCGTCGAGCCTGCCGAACGCCTCGACCGCCCCGGTCACGGCGCGCTCCACGTCCGCGGGCGAGGTCACGCTCCCCGCCGTCACCAGGGCCCGGCCGCCCGCGCCCTCGATGTCCTCGGCCAGCGCGCGCAGCCTGTCCTCGCGCCGCGCCATGAGGGTCACCGCCGCCCCCTGCTCGGCGAACAGCCGGGCCGCCGCCTCGCCTATGCCGCTGGACGCCCCCGTGACCATGACGACCTTGCCCTCGAGCAGCCCCTGAGCCGACTCCACCACGCTGAATCCCCTCCCGCGTAACCGATCTGGTCCGGACCAGACGGTAATCGGACACCCACCAGCCGCTGAAGCCCGCCCCGTCCTAACGGAACGACTCGATGTGGTCCGCCGCCCATGCCGCGTACGTCGTGGGCGTGCGTCCAAGCAGCCGCGCGCAGT
This sequence comes from Streptomyces sp. NPDC050658, assembly GCF_044457025.1. Classification (NCBI taxonomy): domain Bacteria; kingdom Bacillati; phylum Actinomycetota; class Actinomycetes; order Kitasatosporales; family Streptomycetaceae; genus Streptomyces; species Streptomyces sp. NPDC050658. The sequence goes on along the minus strand of NZ_JBITGM010000019.1, from coordinate 61,875 downwards.
CGTCCTCCGCCTGCGCCGATGCCCCGTCCGCGCGGCGCTCGGCCCCTTCGAGGAGCGCCTGCGCGACCGCCTCCGGCACCCGCGCACGCCACCGCTCCAGCGCCTGATCCGGCGTCAGTTCCTGGAATTCCAGCGTACGTTGCAGCAGTCGGGCAAGGTGTTGCGTCTGCTCGCGGGGCGACAGCAGCTCCGGCCCCGTCAGTGCGTACGTCTTGCCCGCGTGCCCCTCCTCGACGAGCGCGCGCCGTGCGATCTCCGCCACGTCACGGGGGTCCACGCAGGCGGTGCGCGCGTCCCCGCCGAGGCCGCGCACGACGCCCTCCTCCCGGATCGACCGCGCCCAGGAGAGCGTGTTGCTCATGGGCGAACGCAGCCGCAGGACCGTCCAGTCGAGGCCCGAGCCGCGCAGCAGCGCCTCGCTCTCGCGGCACCAGCGGGCGACGAGGTCATCGGCGTCCGGGTCCGCGACGGCCACCCAGGAGATCTTCACCGCCCTGCCCACTCCCCCGGCCCGCGCGGCGTCCAGGATGTCCGCGTCCTGCCGCGGACGCAGCGGGTTGGCCGTGACCACGTACACCGCGTCGGCCCCCGCGAGCACCTCCTTGAGGCCCGCCGGATCGCCGTAGTCCCCCACGACGACGTCACCGGGCAGCCCCATCCGCCGCGCCTTGTCGGCATCCCGCACCACGAGGCGGACCTGGCCCTCGCCCTCCAGGGCACGGGCCACGTGCTGTCCCGTCGCACCGGTCGCGCCGGTCACCACGATCCGCGGACCGTCGTTCGTCCATGCCTTCACTGCGCCTTGCCCCGTTCCTCGCCGAACTGCATCTTCTTGGCCGCGCTCGGCACCGCGATGGCGGGCAGCAGGCACTCCCACATCTCCTCGATGCGCTGCGGCAGATCGCGGCGCGAACTCTCCATCTGGGCATGCATCTGAGCGCCCGTACACGCACTGACGATGAGCCGTGCGTAGCGGTCGACGTCCACGCCGGCCCGCAGCTCGCGGCGGCGCCGGGCATCCTTCAGGTCGGCCACCAGGATGCCCATCCACTGCCGGTGCGAGTTCACGTTCGACTCCAGGAAGCTCTCCTGGTCCATCACGAGCCGCGCGCCCGCCTGCAGCAGCGGGTCCTCGCGCAGTTGGTACGCCCACGTCAGCGTCACGTCGATGACGCGCTGCAGCCCTTGCGCGGAGACCGGCGGGACCACCATGTCCGGCTGACTCATGACGATCTCGCGCGCCAGGTCCTCCTTGGACTTGAAGTGGAAGTACATCGCCCCCAGCGTCAGCCCCGCCTGCTCGGCGATCCGCGTGACGCTGGCCCCGGCGAAACCACACTTGGCGAAGACCTCGGCCCCCGCTCGGACGAGTGTGGCCCGCGTCCGTTCAGCCCTCTCCTGCTTCAACGTTCGTGCCACCACACATGCCCCACAGATCTTGCTCGACAATAAAAATAGTATTCTTTACCTTACTGGATGTACCGGGGCTCGAGCCTCGGTCCAGCGCACAGTTTCAAGGGGAGGAAACTCGTGATGCAGTCCACCATTGCCATGCAGCACAGAACGATCGACTCCAGCACGCTCGTACGCAAGTCCGTGTCGGACGAGGCCCTGGTCACCGGCTGGCACTCGCTGTCGGAGAACTGCCAGGTCGTGACCGCGCGATGGCCGCAGCACCACCCGTTCTACAGCGAGGGCGAGCGCTACAGCCCGCTGCTCGCCACGGAGAGCCTGCGCCAGGCGCTCGCGCTGCTCACCCACACCGCACATGACATACCACTCGACCATCGGCTCGGCTGGGAGTATCTGCGCTCCACGGTCAACCCCGATGCCCTGTGGGTGGATTCGGAGCCCGCCGAGGTGGAGCTCGTGATCACCCACACCGACGTCAAGCGGCGCCGGATGGGCTCCGCCCATATGACGTCCCAGGTGCAGGTGACCCGCTCCGGCCTGCCGCTCGGCACGGCCATGCTCCGCTACAGCACGCACCCGCCGGCCATCTACGACCGCCTGCGCGGCAATTACGCCAACGCCAAGGACGCCTTCGCCCAGGCGATACCGCTCACCCCGCCGGTGGCGGCGACGGGCGTGGGCCGCGCCCATGAGCGCGACGTGGTGCTCTCGCCCACGGGCCGGCCGCACTGCTGGCAGCTGCGCGTCGACACCACGCACCGCGTGCTCTTCGACCACCCCCACGACCATGTGCCCGGCATGGTGCTGCTCGAGGCCGCCAGTCAGGCCGCACAGGCCGAGGCCGCGCCCGAGCCCGTGGTCCTCGTCGCCCTCGACACCTCCTTCGAGCGGTACGTCGAGTTCGACAAGCCCGTCCTGATCACGGCGGAGCCCCTGCCGTACGACGACCGCGGCGACCGCCGGGTCGAGGTCCAGGCACACCAGGCGGGGCAACTCGTCTTCGCCGGCAGCGTGACCACCCGCCGCCGGTCGCACGGGGCTCCGGGCTCGATCACCCGGTAGCTCCACGGAAATCCATCATCACCCTGAGAGGCGCAAGATGAGCGGGAACGCGAGCAGCATCGAGGTGCACGGCACCGTCGCGGACGGCTTCGAGGAGGTCCGTGCGGAATTCGCGGCGGCGCTCGCGGAGGACACCACGGAGCCGGGAGCACAGCTCTCGGCGTATGTGCACGGGCGCCAGGTCGTCGACCTGTGGGCCGGTGACGGCTTCGACGGTTCGACGCTGACCGGGGTCTACTCCTGCGCCAAGGGTGCCGCGCAGCTGGTGGCGGCGCTGCTCGTGCAGGAGGGCGTCCTCGACCTGGACCGCGAAGTGGCCGCGTACTGGCCGGAGTTCGCGGCGGACGGCAAGGACCGGCTGACCCTGCGCGAGCTGCTCTCGCACCGCTCGGGCCTCATCGGGGTCGACGGCGGGTTCACGCTGGACGAGCTGGCGGACGACCGGGTGATCGCCCGGCGTCTGGTCGGCCAGCGCCCGTTCTGGGAACCGGGCACGACGTACGGCTATCACGCGCTCGTGATCGGCGCGCTGATCGGCGAGGTGGTGCTCCGCGTGACGGGCCGCACCCTCCAGGAGGTCTATGAGGAGCGGATCCGCGCTCCGTACGGCATCGACCTCTATCTCGGGCTGCCCGAGGCGGAGGAGGCGCGGTTCACCCCGGTGCGGCCGATGGCGCCGACTCCGGAGCAGCAGGCCCTGCTCGACGCGCGCCGCCTCGCCCCCGACAGCCTGATGGCGGTGGCGTTCAACCGGTCCGCCGACCCGGAGTTCAGCATGGTGGACTACGCCAACTCCCGCGCGGTGCGGGCGCTCGGCCCCGCTTCGGCGGGCGCGGTGGGCAACGCGCGGGGTCTCGCCCGGCTGTACGCGGCGGCGCTCAGCGGGGTCGGCGGCGCTCCGGCGCTCCTGAAGCCGGAGACCGTCACGGAGTTCACCCGGCTGCACTGCCCGGGCCCCGACGCGGTGACGGCCGAGCCGGACCACTTCCTGCTCGGCTTCGAGACGGAGGCCGTGCGCTACCCGTCGCTCGGCCAGGACTCCTTCGGTCACGCGGGGGCCGGCGGTTCGGAGTCGTTCGCGGACCCGCGCACGGGCGTGGCCTACGGCTACAGCCGCCGTCGCTACGCGTTCCCCGGCGGCCCCGCCGTGGAGAACGGGCGGCTGGTGGAGGCGGTGGTGCGGGCGGCCCGCTGAGGCCGCGGACCGGCGGGGGATAATGCGGACTCCCGCAGTCGAGTGAAGGTCGGCCCCATGAGCACGGACAGGTCCGCCGCCCCGGACACCACCGGGGGCGGCGGTGCGGCCAAGCTCGACGGCCGTGTGGAGCGCGGCAACCAGACCCGGCGTCTGGTGCTGCGCCGCACGGTCGACATCGCGTCGGTCGAGGGCCTGGAGGCGCTGTCGGTCGGCCGGATCGCCACCGAGCTGAAGCTCAGCAAGAGCGGGGTGTTCGCGCTCTTCGGCTCCAAGGAGGAGCTGCAACTCGCGACGGTCCGGGCGGCCGGGCGCATCTTCCTGGACGAGGTGGTGGAACCGGCCCGGCGACTCCCGCCGGGCCTGGGCCGGGTGGTACGTCTGTGCGAGCGCTGGCTCGACTACTCGGAGCAGCGGATCTTTCCCGGCGGCTGCTTCTTCTACGGTGTGATCGCCGAGTTCGACGCGCGCGAGGGCGCGGTGCACGACGCGCTGGTCGGCGCCAACCGCGGCTGGACGGACCAGGTGGAGAGCTGTCTCGCCGAGGCACGCGACACCGGCGGCCTGCGCCCGGACACCGATGTCCCGCAGCTGGCCTTCGAGTTGATCGCCCTCATGGAGACGGCGAACGCCCACTCGGTGCTGCACGACGAGGCACTCGCCTATCGCAGGGCGGCCACCGCCATCACGGCACGTCTGCGGTCGGCGGCGACGGACGCTTCGGCGGTCCCTCAACTTCCTTGATCGGTTCGGCAATTGATCGCCCCCCAGCCGCAAGAAACAAGTAGCACGACCGTTCGCACAGTTTTATGCTCGCTCCATGCCTCCACCCATCTTCCGTACGTCCTGGCAGCCCGGCCCCGAAGCGCACACCCCCGACCCGGCCCTGGTGAGCGTCACCGAGTTCACCGCCGACGGCCACCGCCAGTTCCTCCCGATCGCCCTGGCAGGGCTGCGCCTGCGCCGGAGCTGGCCGACGACTCCCGGCGCCGTCGGGATGTGGCTCTGGGCCGATCCGCCGCGCAGACGCTCGGGCTCCGTCTCGGTGTGGGCCGACGAGCGGTCCCTGTACGGCTTCGTCGGGCGCCCGGACCACATGCGGACCGTCCGCTCGCACCGGGACCGGGGCACGCTGCGCGCCACCGCCTGGCCGGTGGACCTGCTCGACACGGACGCCGTGTGGGCCGCCGCCCACACCCTGCTGACCGGCGCGACTCCCTGGCCGACCCCGGCCGTTCACACCCCGGAGGGCACCTCATGACCGACTTCGTCGCGCTCGACCGCACCGCCGTCCAGGAGTCCCTGCGCCTCCTGCGGACCGCCGGGGACGCCGACTGGGAGCGGCCCTCGCCCTGCGCCGGCTGGACGCTGCGCACGCTCGTGGCGCACATGACCGCGCAGCACCACGGCTTCGCGGCGGCGGCGCGGGGCGCCGGTGACGACCGTACGTACTGGATCGAGCCGGATCTCACGCGCAGGCCGCTCCAGCTGTACGAGGAGTCGGTGCGGCACGTGCTGGCCGCGTTCGCCGAAGAGGGCGTCGAGGAGCGCGGGTTCGCGCTGCCCGAGCTGGGCGGGACGTTCACCGGGCACCTCGCGGTCGGCTTCCATCTGCTCGACTACGTGGTGCACTCCTGGGACGTGGCGACCACCCTCGGCACCGGGGTCGACCTGCCGGAACCGGTGGTCCGGGCCGCGCTCGACGTCGCCCGCAAGGTGCCCGCGGATCCCGGACGGCGGGGCCCCGGCGCCGCGTTCGCGCCGGTGCTCCCGGCACCGGCCGACGCGTCGCCGATGGAGGAGATGCTGACCCTGCTGGGACGTTCACCCCGGCGGCCCGCCCGTTGAACATCACGCACGCCTCTTCCGTACCTCCCGGTACCAGGAAGTAGCTTGCCCTCCACGGCAGGCTGAACGGGCACGGGAGGCACGGCACATTGCGGCGCATCAACGGCACGGCTCTGATCATCGCGGCACTCGTGGCCACACTGGGCGCGCTCGCGTTCCCCATGTGGTCCTACGCCGACCGCTCGGGCACGGGGCCCGCCAATCTCGCCGCCGGCTCGGTGGCCACCCAGTGGGGCCCGCTCTCGGCGGCCGACCGCGATCTGCTGGTGAAGGTGCGGCTCGCCGGGCTCTGGGAGATACCGGCGGGCCAGCAGGCCGTCGAGCGCGCGCCGACCGAGGCGATCAAGGAGGCAGGCGACCATCTGATCGTCGGCCACACCGACCTCGACAAGCGGGTACGCGCCGTCGCGGGCCAGCTCGGAGTGGAGCTGCCGAACCAGCCGACGGCCGAACAGCAGGGCTGGCTCCAGGAGTTGACCGAGGCCAGCGGGGAGACGTACCAGCGGAAGTTCGCGAATCTGCTGCGCGTCTCGCACGGCAAGGTGTTCAGCGTGATCGCCCAGGTCCGCGACAGCACCCGCAACTCGCTGATCCGGCAGCTGGCCACGGACTCCAATCAGACGGTCCTCGACCACATCACCATGCTGGAGGCGACCGGACTCGTCGACTTCGACGACATCGCGAACGGCGGCGCTGCCACCGCGACCGCCAGCCCCAGCGGGCCTCCCCCGCCCTCCGGCCAGCTGCCGCCCGAGGCGCCCCCGGCGGGTCCCACGGGTGACATCTCGACCACGTCCGAGCCGTCGCCCGCGCCGCCGGGAGAGGTCAACACGGACCGGCCGGAACCTCAAATGTAGCTCTGAACGTCCCTCTCCAGGGGTTCGCCCACGGCTGTCGGGGTCATGACTCCGACACACGATCACGACGGGTCGGGTGGATCGACCACGACGCGGGGTCATGGCGGAGGAGGGGGAGAATGAAGCACCTGGGAACCGGAATCGGGTGGCGTCCGGAGATCGCGGACGCCGTGGAACGGATGCCCGGCATCGACTGGGTCGAGGCCGTGGCGGAGAACCTGTGTCCGGGGCACATCCCCGACTCCCTGCTCCGGCTGCGCGAGCGCGGCGTGACCGTGGTGCCGCACGGCGTCTCGCTCGGCCTCGGCGGCGCGGACCGCCCGGACGAGGGCCGCCTTACGGCGCTCGCCGAGCGCGCGGAGGCCCTCGGTTCGCCGCTCGTCACCGAGCACATCGCGTTCGTACGCGCCGGTGGCCCGCTGACCGCCTCGCAGCCGCTGGAGGCGGGCCATCTGCTGCCGGTGCCGCGTACCCGCGACGCCCTGGACGTGCTGTGCGAGAACGTCCGCATCGCCCAGGACGCGCTGCCCGTACCGCTCGCGGTGGAGAACATCGCGGCGCTGGTCAACTGGCCCGGCGAGGAGATGACGGAGGGCCAGTTCCTCTACGAACTCGTCGAGCGCACCGGGGTCCGCCTTCTCATCGACGTCGCCAACCTGCACACCAACCATGTCAACCGCGGCGAGGACCCGGCCAAGGCACTGGACGAGCTGCCGGTCGAGGCCATCGCGTACGTCCATGTCGCGGGCGGCTTCGAGCGCGACGGCGTCTGGCACGACAGCCACGCCCACCCGGTCCCCGAGCCGGTCCTCGCGATCCTGGCCGACCTGACCTCGCGGGTGCGTCCGCCCGGCGTACTCCTCGAACGCGACGAGAACTTCCCCGAGCCCGCGGAGCTGGAGCGGGAGCTGGACGCGATCAGGGAGACGGTCGCGGGCGGGGCTGCGGCGGCGGGCGGCGACGCGGCGGCGAGTGGCCTGCCCGACATCCCCGACGCCCTTGAGGTCCCCGCCCCGAACGACGGTGCCCGCCAGCGCCTCGCCCTGGCCCAGACCGCACTCCTGTCCGCCCTGGTGGCGGGCACGCCCGTACCGGAAGGCTTCGACCGCACGCGGCTCGCGGTGCAGAGCCGGGCGCTGCTCGGCAAGCGGGCCGACGTCGTGGCCAAGGTCGCCCCGGAGCTGCCGGAGATCCTCGGCAAGGCGTTCCGCGCGGAGTTCGTCGCGTACGCGCAGGCCCGCCCGATGACGGCCGGATACCGGCGCGACGCCCTGGACTTCGCCGAGCGGCTGCTGCTCGCCGGGCGGCCGGAGGACTCGGAGGTGCGCGGGCGGCTGACCCAGTGGTGGCTGGAGCGGTCGGGGCCCGCGCCGCTGGACGGGCGCCCGGTCACGCGCTGGCTGCGGGCGGCGCGGTTCGCGCTGCGACGGGGATAGACGGAGATAGACAGGGATAGACAGGGATAAGGCATAAACGGGGAGCAGGAGAGTGCCGTGGAAGTCCTGACGATCATCTACTTCGTCCTCGTCGCGGCCTCGTCGACGGTGGTCTCCGTCGGCCTCGTCTCGGCGTTGCAGTCCGGCGTCCGGCAGCCGGACGCCCGGTACGCAGCCGTGTACGACCCCTTGGAGGCCGCGTTCCTCGCGGGCGGGCCCGGCAGGGTCGCCGACGCCGCGATCACCGCCCTGCACGAGGACGGCCGCCTGGTCGTCGCGGGACCCGGCATCGTGGGCATCCAGCGCGCGGAGGCCCGCAACGCGGTGGAGGGCGCGGTGCTCCAGGCCCATGCCGCGGCGCCCAGCGGCGCCCTGCACTGGCTGCGGATCGGGGTGATGCGCAGCCCCGCCGTGCAGGCGCTCGGCGACACGCTGGCCGCGCGCGGTCTGATGGTGCGGCCCGAGGCGCTGGCCCGGTGGCGGGTCCGGGCGAGGCTGCATTACGTGGTGACGTTCGCGGGGTTCTTCTCCACCGCGATCATCGCCTACGCCGGGGCGGGCAACGGCGCTTCGGGCGACTCGGTGACCGGTTCGATGATCCCGCTGTTCGCGGGGTTCGTCGTCGGCAGCATCACGGCCTCGATCTGCGCGAGGACCGCCGGCAGCCGGATCACCGGCAAGGGCAGGGGCGCGCTCGGCGAGTACCGCCACCACCACGCGCACGCGTTCGACGCGGCGCACCGGGTGGCGTTCAACGGCCTCAACGGCGTGCTCGACCCCGAGCTGCGGTCCCAGCTGATCGCCGCGCACCGGATCCGGCCGGGCCGGACGACGACCACCTCCACCACTGCTTCGTCGTCGCCTTCCGGCGGCTCGGTGTTCGTGTGCTCGGCGAGCCCCGCGTGGTGCGGCGGCGGAGGCGGCGGGGGCGGCGGCTCGGCATGCGGGGGCAGCAGCTGCGGAAGCTCCGGCGGGGGCGGCGGCGGGTCGTCGTGCGGCGGAGGCGGCGGGGGCGGCGGCGGTTCCTCGTGCGGCGGGGGCGGCGGCGGAGGTGGCGGAGGCGGCGGCTTCTGACCCGCCACCACGGGCACGGCACACGCCCGCCCGCGATACCCCTTACCCGTACGGCAGTTGACGTACTCGGTGGCGTATCCCGAAAGAGCCTCCTCGCGGCGCACTAGGGTCTGTCCGGCGGATCTGGCCGCCTTTGCGGGGCGTTGCCCGCTCGATGCCGGTGAGCGGTGGTCTGGTGCGTGCAGCTGCAAGGCGGAGGAAGGCGGCGACGCGGAGCGCCGGCAACCGACGACAACGCCGCAGATGTGCGTGCCAGACCACCGCGTCCCAGGCAAGATCCGCCGGGCAGGGCCTGGCGTGCGGTGCCGCAACAGGAGGCGTCATGCGATCCATCAACGGCACCGGCCTGATCGTCGCGGGGCTCGTCGCGACCCTGGCCGCGCTGCTCTTCCCCCTCTGGTCGTACGAGGACCGCTCGGGCACCGCCCTGGACAGACTCGACGCGGAGACCGTGTCGACCGACTTCGGCCCGCTCTCCGCGCTCGACCGCGACTTCATCACCAAGGTCCGGCTCGCGGGCCTGTGGGAACTGCCCGCGGGGCAGCAGGCTGAGGAGCGCGGCACCACCAAGGCCGTACAGACCGCGGGCGAGCATCTCGTCGAGGGGCACACGTTCCTGGACGCGCGGGTGCGCGAGGTGGCGGCGCGGCTCGACCTCGAACTGCCCAACCAGCCGACCTCGCAGCAGCGCGACTGGCTCGACGAACTGAGCGACGCGCGCGGCGGGACGTACGACGAGAGATTCGCGAACATCCTGCGCGCCGCGCACGGCAAGGTCTTCTCGGTGGTCGCCGAGGTCCGTGCGACCACCCGGAACTCGCTGGTGCGCGCGCTCGCGGACGACGCGAACACGACCGTCCTCGACCACATCACGGTGCTCGAAGGGACGGGCCTGGTCGACTTCGACGATCTGGCGCGGGACTCCGCGCGGACCCGCCCCGACCCGGTGACCCGCTCCCCCGCCCCGCCGGGCCCGACGGACTCCCCGTCCCCGGCCACCCCGGTCTCCCCCTCGCCCACGTTCCCGCTGCCACCACCGGCGTCCCGCCCCAAGCCGACGAAGCCCCCGGAGCCGTCGAGTTCCAAGGAGAAGAACAAGGAGGACAAGGGGAGCAAGGGGAGCAAGGATGAAAAGGGGGACAAGAAGGGCAGGTAGCAGGCCACCCGGCGTCCGCATGGTGAATAAGGCGTGGCGCGATCCCGCCCCCTCGCATAGAACACCGGCATGTTCTGGCTCCCCCTGCTTCTGCTGGCCTGCGCCGTGTCGGCCCTGTCCTGTGCCCGGCTCTGCCTCGTCGCGTACCGCACCGCCCCGCGCGACGCGGCCGCGGAGCACGGCCGTGAACTGACGCTGTACGAGGCCGCGTTCCTCTCCGGCGGCCCGGCCCGCGTCACCGACCTCACCCTGGTGTCGATGGCCCGCGCCCGGCGGCTGCTGCTCGCCCGCACCGGCTGGGCCACGGTGGTCGACCCGGTGGGCGGCGACGACCTGGAGCGGTGCGTGCTCGACGCGATAGGGCCCGCGGGGCAGTCGCCGATAGCGCCGGTGCGCAAGGCGACAGCCGCCACCGAGGCGATGCGTGCCCTGGCGGACCGGCTGGTCGCGGCGGGGCTCGCACTGCCGGACGGCACCTGGTCGGGGGCGGCGGGAGCGGTCCGGCAGGTGTGGGCGACGGCCGTGGCGGTGGTCGCGCTCGGCACCACCGCGGTCCTGATGCCCACTCAGCAGGCGGACGCCCCGGATGTGCCCGTGCCGGTGTGGTTCGCGCTGCCCCTCGTGGTCGACCTGGCCTGTCTCGCCGTGGCCCGCTTCGAGATCCACCCCTACCCCCGCTGGGCCTCGCCCGCCGGGCAGCGACTGCTGGGTGCGCTGCCGGCGCGCGGCGGCGATCTCGCCGCGGTCGCCGTGCGCGGCACCCGCGCGCTGGCCGACCCGGAGCTGCGGGCCGCGTTCGCGCACCGGGATACGGCGCATCGGGGGCATTGAGCCGACACCGCCGGGCCGGTGCTTTACTTCGCCAATTACCGAACGAATCATCCCTTTTGTTCGATCAACGCTCGTTGTTCGATCACTTCGATCAACGCACGGCCGAATGAAGGGATGCAGAAGAGCGATGAGAGCAGCAGCCGCCCTCTACGGAACCGCCGGATCCTTGGTCCTGACCGCACTCGTCGCCGCCCCCACGGGAAGCGCGTCCGCGGCCGGCACCTCTCCCCACGTCACCTCCCCCTACCCCCAGGCGCACGGCACCGTCGTCGCCGCCCGGCGCGCCAAGGCGGCCGGCATCCGCTTCGGCGCCTGCGCCGAAGCGGAGGGCCTGCCGCCGTCCGTCCGCTGCGGCACCGTCACCGTGCCGCTCGACTACGCCGAACCGGACGGCAAGCAGATCAAGCTGACGGTCAGTCGCGTCAAGGCGACCCAGAAGGCGGCGGGCCGCGCGAAGGGGGTGAAGCGCCAGGGCGCGCTCGTCTTCAACCCCGGCGGCCCCGGCGGCTCCGGCATGTACTTCCCGGTGGTCGGGATGATGCCGGAGTGGAAGCGCATCGCCGCCGCGTACGACCTCGTCGGCTACGCCCCGCGCGGTGTCGGCCGCTCGGCGCCGATCTCCTGCCAGGACCCGAAGGACCACGGCAAGGCGCCCACCGAGTCGCCGACCCACCCGGACGCCGCGTACAAGCTGAAGCGGGTCGCGGAGGCGAAGGCCTACGCGCAGGGCTGCGCCAAGCGCTCGGGCGCGGGGCTGCGGCACTTCAACAGCATCAACAACGCCCGTGACCTGGAGGTGCTGCGGGCCGCGCTCGGCGAGCGGAAGCTGACCTTCATGGGTGCTTCGTACGGCACCTACTACGGCGCCGTGTACGCCTCGCTCTTCCCCTCGCACGTACGCCGCATGGTCTTCGACTCCGCGGTCAACCCCGACCCGGCGCAGATCTGGTACCACAACAACCTCGACCAGTCGGCGGCGTTCGAGCAGCGCTGGGGCGACTTCCGCGCCTGGGTGGCCAAGCACGACAAGACGTACCACCTGGGCAAGACGCCGCAGGAAGTCCTCGACAACTACGAGAAGGTCCGCGCCGAGCTGGCAAAGAAGCCCGCGGGCGGCAAGGTCGGCCCCGGCCAGCTGCAGTCGTCGTATCTCCAGGCCGGGTACTACGACGACTACTGGCCGTCCCGCGCATCGGCGCTCTCCGCGTATCTGAAGGGCGACCCGAAGCAGCTGATCGAGCAGGCGTCGCCCGAGCCGAAGGCGGCGAAGGAGCAGGAGAACGGCAACGCGGTCTACACGGCCGTCGAGTGCAACGACGCGACGTGGCCGACGGACTTCAAGACCTGGAACCGCGACAACTCACGCCTCGCGCGCCTCGCGCCGTTCGAGACGTGGGACAACGTCTGGATGAACCTGCCCTGCGCGTACTGGCCGGCGCCCCGGCAGCGCCCGGTGGACGTCCGCACCAGCGAGGGCGAGCTGCCCCCGACACTGATCCTGGCCGCCGAGCGGGACGCGGCGACGCCGTACGAGGGAGCGCGGGAGCTGAACCGCAGGCTGAAGGGTTCGGTCCTGGTGACCGAACGGGAGGCGGGCACGCACGGCATCGCGGGCGGCCCCAACCCATGCGTCAACGGGCACCTGGAGGCCTACCTCCTGGAGGGCAGGCTCCCCGTGCGGCGCGCGGCGTGCGCACCGCACAAGGAGCCCGAGCCGCTGTCCGGCGAGCGGGCGGCGGCACTGCCCAGGGAGCGTTAGGGCCCGTCCGGCGGATCTGGCCGACTCCTGTGGGCGGCGGCGCGGAGCGTCGGCAACTGACGACAACGCCGCAGACGCGCGTGCCAGACCACCGCGTCCCAGGCAAGATCCGCCGGACAGGCCCTAGCCCACGGCGGTGGCGGGCTCGGCTCAGGCGAGACCCGCCACCAGGTCCGCCACGGACTTGCGGCGACCGGTGTAGAACGGCACCTCTTCGCGGACGTGCATCCGGGCCTCGGAAGCGCGCAGGTGACGCATCAGGTCGACGATGCGGTACAGCTCGTCGGCCTCGAAGGCCAGCATCCACTCGTAGTCGCCGAGCGAGAAGGAGGCGACGGTGTTGGCGCGCACGTCGGGGTAGCCGCGGGCCATCATGCCGTGGTCCTTGAGCATGCGGCGACGGTCCTCGTCGGGCAGCAGGTACCAGTCGTAGGAGCGCACGAAGGGGTAGACGCTGACGTAGTTGCGCGGCGTCTCGTCGGCCAGGAAGGCCGGGATGTGCGACTTGTTGAACTCGGCGGGGCGGTGCAGCGCCATGTTCGACCAGACCGGCTCCAGGGTGCGGCCCAGCTTGGTGCGGCGGAAGAGGTTGTAGGCCTCCTGGAGCTCGTCGCTCGTCTCCGCGTGCCACCAGATCATGATGTCGGCGTCGGCGCGGAGCCCCGACACGTCGTACGTGCCGCGGACGGTGATGTCCTTGGCGGCGAGCTGGTCGAACAGCTCCTGGACCTCGTCGGCGTAGCCGCTCCGGTCCTCGGGCAGCACATCGCGCAGCTTGAAGACGGACCACAGCGTGTAGCGGATGACCTCGTTGAGGTCCTTGGCCTTCTTGCCGGCGTTGGGGGTCTTGGCGGGGGCGTCGTCACTCATGGCTCTATTCTCCTCCGCCGCCGTGCAGACTCTGCACCGGGTTGCGGGTCAGCTCGTCCACCCCCGCAAGATCGCCGCCCAGCTGGTCCACCGCGGCGTACGCGCTCGCGATGCACGCGGGGACGCCCACTCCGTCGTACGCCGCTCCGCACACGGCGAGGCCGGGCAGCTTGGCCACGTGTTCGCGGACGCGGGCCACGCGCGCGTGGTGGCCGACGGGGTACTGCGGGAGTCCGTCGTGCCAGCGGTTGACGCGGGTGGCGACGGGGGCGGCGGCCAGGCCGGTGGCGGCGCGCAGGTCCCGCCGGGACAGCTCGACGAGCTCGGTGTCGTCCCGCTCCAGGACGGCGCTCTCTCCGTAGCGGCCCACTGAGGTGCGCAGGACCAGCAGACCGGGGTCCTCGTCCGCGATCCAGCCCCATTTGCGCGAGGCGAAGGTGGACGCCTTGATCGTGTGCCCGTCGACGGGCGGCACGAGAAAACCGCTGCCTTCGGGGAGGTCGATTTCGCTGCGGCGGTAGGCGAGCGTCATCAGGGCCATGGAGGCGTATTCGACGGCGGCCAGCTCGGCGGCGGCAGCGGGGGCCTCGACGCCGAGGAGCGCGGCGGCGGCGTACGCGGGCACGGCGACGATCACGCCGTCGGCGGCGATGACCTCGTCCCCCACGACGACGCGCCAGCCGTCCTCGGCGCGCCGCAGCTCGGTGACCGCTGCCTCCATCCGGATCTCGCCGCCCCGCGCCCGCACCGAGTCCGCGACGGCGAGCGGCAGCGTGCCGACACCCCCCTCGATGCCCATGAACACGGGTCCGGTCTGCTGGTTCTTCGCGGCGCGCGCCTGGATCTCGCGTACGCCCTCGGTGAGCGAGGCATGGCGGCGGGCCGCCTCGAAGAGCTGCGGTACGGCCGAGCGCATCGAGATGCGGTAGGCGTCCCCGGCGTAGACCCCGCCCAGGAGCGGCTCCACGAGGCGGTCGACGACCTCGCGGCCGAGGCGCGCGGCGACATACTCGCCGACCGCCACGTCGTCGCCGACGTCGGTGGCCGGAAGCTCGCGGTCCTGCTCGATGCGGTGCAGTCCTTCGTCGGAGAGCACCCCGGCGAGCGCGGAGGCGTCGCCTGGCACGCCCATGACGTGGCCCTTGGGCATCGGGCGCAGGGCGCCGCGGGTCCAGATCGCGGCGGTCGCGGTCGCGGGCGACTGAAGGCGGTCGGCGAGGCCCACCTCGCGGGCGAGGGCCACGGCCTCCGGGCGGCGGGCCAGCAGCGACTCGGCGCCGAGGTCGACGCGGACGCCCTCGATCTCGCCGGGGAGCAGCTTGCCGCCGAGCCGGCCGGAGGCCTCCAGGACGGTCACGCGGGCTCCGGTGCCGAGCAATCGGTGGGCGGCGGCGAGACCGGCGATCCCGCCTCCGATGACGACGACATGGCCCGTACCCGTACGTGTGTCCGTTTCGCGCATGCCCCCCACTCTACGAGCCGCGCGAGTCCCGACCGTGACCCCATCGGGACCGGTCGGCAACCATCGTTCCGGTCCCCTCCGGCGTCAAAGGAGCAACAGTCACCACGACCCTCGGGGGTACGTCGACATGCACACGTCCAGCACGTCCAGGCATCGCGCCGTCCGGGCGCTCTCGGCCCTCCTGATCGCCCTCGCCCTCGCGCTCGCCGGGTGCAGCGCGTCCGGCGACGACGACGGCGGCGACAAGGCGGCGGGCGGTGCCGCCCGGGACGAGGCGGCGGCGTCGGACGGCAAGGGGGTGGGCGGCGGGCAGGCGGACAAGTCCGGCGCCAAGAAGCCTCCGAAGCTCACCGGCACGCACATCATCCGCACCGCGACGCTGACCGTCCGGGTCAAGGACGTACCGAAGGCGCTCGACGAGGCGCGGGCGGCGGCCACGGACGCGGGCGGTGTCGTCGGCGACGAGACGACGGACCGCGACGGGCGCGGCCACGAGCGCTCCCGCATCGTCCTGCGGGTCCCGCAGGACAGGTACGAGGATGTCCTCAAGTCCCTTGAGGGGACAGGGAAGCTGATCGAGCGGAACGCCAAGGCGCAGGACGTCACGGACCAGGTCGTGGACGTCGAGAGCCGCGTCAAGTCGCAGCGGGCGAGCGTGGCGCGGGTGCGGGAGCTGATGGACAAGGCGACGAAGCTGAGCGATGTGGTCACCCTGGAAGGGGAGTTGAGCAGCCGGCAGGCGGAGCTGGAGTCGCTGCTCGCACAGCAGGCCTCGCTGAAGGACCGGACGAGCATGTCGACGATCACGCTGTCGCTCAGTGAGACCGCCCAGAAGGCGGGCGCCGGGGACGACGACGATCCGACGTTCGTGGACGCGCTGTCCGGCGGCTGGGACGCCTTCGTGACGATGCTGCGCTGGCTGGCGGTCGCGCTCGGCGCGGTCCTGCCGTTCGTGGCGGTGGCGGCGCTGCTGCTCGTGCTGTGGCAGCGGCTGCTGCGGCCCCGGCTGCCGCGCCGCCCCGCGGTGACACCGGCGGCACAGTCTCCGGCACCGGCACCGGCCTCGGAGGGCGACGACGACTGACCCGCCGTCAACTGACCGCGCGCCGTAGCGTGTGCACATGAGGAGTAGCGCGAGAGAGCGACTGGTGGTCATCGGGGGCGACGCGGCGGGCATGTCCGCCGCGTCGCAGGCACGCAGGCTCAAGGGCCCGGAGGAGCTGGAGATCGTCGCGTTCGAGCGCGGCCACTTCACCTCGTACTCGGCCTGCGGCATCCCCTACTGGGTGGGCGGCGACGTCCCTTCGCGGGACGAGCTGATCGCGCGTACGCCCGAGGAGCACCGGGCACGCGACATCGACCTGCGGATGCGGACGGAGGTCACGGAGATCGATCCGGCGGGCCGCCGGGTCCGCACCCGGGACCTGGAGTCGGGGGCCGAGGACTGGACCACGTACGACAAACTCGTGATCGGCACCGGCGCGCGGCCGATCCGTCCGCCGCTGCCGGGCATCGACGCGCCCGGCGTGCACGGGGTGCAGACCCTGGACGACGGCCAGGCGCTCCTGAACACCCTCGCGGACACACCGGGCCGCAGGGCGGTGGTCATCGGCGCGGGCTACATCGGCGTCGAGATGGCGGAGGCGCTGATCCAGCGGCGCTACGAGGTGACGGTCGTGAACCGGGGCGCCGAGCCGATGTCGACGCTCGACCCGGACATGGGCCGCCTGGTGCACGAGGCGATGACCGGACTGGGCATCGAGATGGTGAACGGCGCCGAGGTCACCAAGATCCTGACCGGTGAGGACGGCCGGGTGCGGGCGGTGGCCACGGAGGACGCCGAGTATCCGGCGGACGTGGTGGTGCTCGGCATCGGCGTACGCCCCGAGACGGAGCTGGCCCGTGCGGCGGGCCTCCCCCTCGGCGAGCACGGCGGGCTGCTCACGGACCTCGCGATGCGGGTGCGCGGCCAGGACGACATCTGGGCGGGCGGCGACTGCGTGGAGGTGCTCGACCTGGTCGCGGGCCGCGAGCGGCACATCGCGCTCGGCACGCACGCCAACAAGCACGGCCAGGTCATCGGCTCGAACGTGGGCGGGAGCTACGCGACCTTCCCCGGAGTCGTCGGCACGGCCGTCAGCAAGGTGTGCGACCTGGAGATCGCCCGCACCGGCCTGCGCGAGAAGGACGCGCGGGCGGCGGGCCTGCGGTACGTGACGGTGACCATCGAGTCGACGAGCCGCGCGGGCTACTACCCCGGCGCCGCCCTGATGACGGTGAAGATGCTCGCCGAGCGGGGCTCGGGGCGGCTGCTCGGCGTGCAGATCGTGGGCCGCGAGGGCGCCGCCAAGCGCGTCGACATCGCGGCGGTGGCGCTGACGGCGCGGATGACGGTGGAGCAGATGACCGCGCTCGACCTCGGGTACGCCCCGCCGTTCTCACCGGTGTGGGACCCGGTCCTGGTGGCGGCCCGCAAGGCGGTCGCGGCGGTGCGGGCGGCGGGGGTCTGAGCCGTCCTTGTACGGAGGGGACCAGAGCGGCCCCTCGTACAGAAACGGTCCCTGCCCGATCGGGCAGGGACCGTTTTCAGACATCTTTTCAGACGCTTGTGCGCGTGTGGACGTGCTCCACGAGCCGCGTCAGGGCGTCCGGGTCCGTCGACGGCAGGACGCCGTGACCGAGGTTGAAGATGTGCCCCTCCAGGCCGGACGCGGCGGCGAGCACCTCCTCCGTCTTGGCCTCGACCGCCTCGCGCGAGGAGAAGAGGACCGCCGGGTCCAGGTTGCCCTGCAGCGCCTTGCCGGGGCCGACCCTGCGGGCCGCCTCGTCCATCGGCACCCGCCAGTCGACGCCCACGACGTCCGCGCCCGCCTCGCCCATCAGCCCGAGCAGCTCGCCCGTACCGACACCGAAGTGGATGCGCGGCACTCCGTACGAGGCGACCGCGTCGAACACCTTCTTCGACGCGGGCATCACGGAGCGCCGGTAGTCGGCGGGGGCCAGCGCGCCCACCCACGAGTCGAAGAGCTGCACGGCGCTCGCGCCGGCCTCGATCTGCACCTTCAGGAAGGCGCCGGTGATCTCCGCGAGCCGGTCGAGCAGCTCGGCCCAGAGCTCCGGGTCGCCGTACATGAGCGCCTTGGTGTGCTCGTGGTTACGGCTCGGACCGCCCTCGACCAGGTAGCTCGCGAGGGTGAAAGGCGCACCGGCGAATCCGATGAGCGGCGTCGAGCCCAGCTCGGCGGTGAGCAGGCCGATCGCCTCGGTGACGTAGTGCACGTCCTCGGGCGTCAGGTCCCGCAGCTGCGCGAGGTCGGCGCGCGAGCGGATCGGGTTGGCGACGACCGGGCCGATGCCCGGCTTGATGTCGAGGTCGATGCCGATGGCCTTCAGCGGTACGACGATGTCGCTGAAGTAGATCGCGGCGTCGACCTTGTGGCGGCGCACGGGCTGCAGCGTGATCTCCGTGACCAGCTCCGGCATCATGCAGGACTCCAGCATGGCCGTGCCCTCGCGCACCTTGCGGTACTCGGGAAGTGAGCGCCCCGCCTGCCGCATGAACCAGACCGGCGTGTGCGGCACGGCCTCACGCCGGCAGGCCTTCATGAAGGCTGAGTCGTACGTCGCTGCGTTCTTCTGGCCCGCGGGGCTGTTGTTGGCACTCACGCGCAAAGTCTCGCACGGGCCCGCGCGGCCCCCGCCCCGAGGGACACCCTGCCTTGACCGGGCCCCCTCTCACGGGTGTCTCTCCCTGCGCGAAGCCGCCGTTCCCCTTAATCTTCCCCGCATGGCTGCGGCTCAGGGACAACGGTCGGACGGCGCTGGCGAGATGGAAAGTACGGAGGG
Source organism: Streptomyces sp. NPDC050658 (assembly GCF_044457025.1). Classification (NCBI taxonomy): domain Bacteria; kingdom Bacillati; phylum Actinomycetota; class Actinomycetes; order Kitasatosporales; family Streptomycetaceae; genus Streptomyces; species Streptomyces sp. NPDC050658. The sequence goes on along the minus strand of NZ_JBITGM010000019.1, from coordinate 43,066 downwards.
GAAGGTGGCGGAATCGGCTCCGTTGCCCTTCCGCGCGGCGGTCGACGCACTGCGCGGGGCACGGCTTCGGCCTGAGATCGAGATCGACCCGACGCGGCCGCCGCAGCGCCTCGCCCCGCACGCGTACGCGCTGGAGGCGGCGGTGGTCGACGGCGACGACGATCTGGCGGACGGCCGCCTGGTGCTGCTGCACGACCCGGCGGGGCACGACGCCTGGCAGGGCACGTTCCGTCTCGTCACGCTGGTGCGCGCGGAGCTGGAGCCGGAGATGGCGGCGGACCCGCTGCTTCCCGAGGTGTGCTGGTCGTGGCTGACGGGTGCGCTGCAGGCGCGCGGTCTGTTCTGCGGGGCGCCCAGCGGCACGGTCACGCGCGCCGGGTCGCACTACTTCGGCGGGCTCGCCCAGCGTCCGCCCGCCTCGCAGATCGAGATCCGGGCCTCGTGGACACCGCGCGAGGGGCTCGGCGGGGTGCCGGACACGGCGGCGCATCTGGCGGCGTGGTGCGATCTGCTCTGCCAGGTGGCGGGGCTGCCGCCGGCGGCGCAGGGCGACGGATCGGTGGTGTCGCTGCCGCAGCGACGGGGCCCACAGAGTCCTTGAGGATCGTTTCTGATCCACCCTCAAGGATCGCTTCTGAACGACTCCGGCCGGACTCCGATTCGGGTTGATCTTCGGATGATCGATCATGTGTCCGAATGGTCCGAATTGTTACTCACCAAATCGTGATCATTCCCTAAAGGCGGGCGGGTTTGGTGCCGAAGAGGTGGGTGACCTTGAAAGCACGGTTCGTCCCGGCTTCATCCCCGAGCCGGTTCCGTCCCGCACCCCAGGAGGCCTGGTGTCCGTTCTCCTCGAGCAGCCCGCAAGCCTGGTCGCCTACCGCCCGAACAAGCCGACCGCCATGGTCGTCGTGGCCGACCCACGTGTCCGCTCCACCGTCACCCGCCACCTGTGGGCGCTCGGTGTGCGCGACGTGATCGAGGCCTCGTCGATCGCGGAGGCTCGTCCCCGCATCGGCAACCCCCGTGACATCTGCGTCGCAGACGTCCACCTCCCCGACGGCTCCGGCCTGACGCTCCTGTCCGAAACCCGCGCGGCCGGCTGGCCCAACGGCCTCGCGCTCTCCGCCGCCGACGACATCGGTGCCGTACGCAACGCCCTCGCGGGCGGCGTGAAGGGCTATGTCGTCACCGGTACCCGTACCAATGTCGGTCTCCCCACCCGTCCCGGCGCCGCGCCCATCGGCTCGGCCGCCGCCCGAATGCACCGCCGGCCGCCCGGCACCCCGAGCCACCCCGGCGGCTACCGCGAGCTGTCGGGCCGCGAGGTGGAGGTGCTCCGCCTCGTCGCCGAGGGCCAGTCGAACAAGGCCATCGGCGTCTCGATGGGGCTCTCCGCCCTGACCGTGAAGAGTCACCTGGCCCGTATCGCGCGCAAGCTCGGCACGGGTGACCGGGCCGGGATGGTGGCGGTGGCGCTGCGCACCGGAATCATCCACTGACTCATTTACACCCCTCGCACACCCGTCGACGGAACGTTCCGTCGACGGGTGCTGTGCATACACAGATACCCTTGACAGGTGACCGACGCCCAAGAGACCGCAGCAGACAGTTCACTGCGAACCACCGGAGGCGGCCCTCCGGAAGACGACGGCCTCTCTTCCAAAGGGCTGCCGATCCCTTTGCTGGAGCCCCGTGACGGCATCCCGCCGGTGGTCGCCGACGAGGCCGCGCTCGCCGCGGTGATCGCCGCTTTCGCCGCAGGCAGCGGCCCCGTGGCCGTGGACGCCGAGCGCGCGTCCGGCTACCGGTACGGCCAGCGGGCCTACCTCGTGCAGATGCGCCGCGAAGGCGCGGGCAGCACCTTGATCGACCCCGTGGCCTGCCCCGACCTCTCCGGGTTCGGCGAGGCGATCTCCGGCGTGGAGTGGGTGCTGCACGCCGCCACTCAGGATCTTCCGTGCCTCCGCGAAATAGGCATGATCCCGACCAGCATCTTCGACACGGAGCTCGCGGGGCGGCTCGCCGGGTTCCCCCGCGTCGGCCTCGGCGCGATGGTCGAGAGCGTGCTCGGCTTCGTCCTGGAGAAGGGCCACTCGGCCGTCGACTGGTCCACGCGTCCGCTGCCCGAGCCGTGGCTCCGCTATGCGGCGCTGGACGTGGAACTCCTCGTCGACCTGCGCGACGCCCTGGAGAAGGAGCTCGACCGGCAGGGCAAGCTGGAGTGGGCCCGCGAGGAGTTCGACGCGATCGCCTCCGCGCCGCCCGCGCCGCCGCGCAAGGATCCCTGGCGGCGTACGTCCGGGATGCACAAGGTGCGCCGTCGCCGCCAGATGGCGGTCGTACGGGAACTGTGGACCGCGCGCGACAAGGTGGCCCAGCGGCGTGACGTGTCGCCGGGCAAGGTGCTGAGCGACGCGGCGATCGTCGAGGCGGCGCTGTCGCTGCCGCCGAACGTGCACGCGCTGGCCGGGCTCTCCGGGTTCGGGCACCGCATGGGGCGGCGCCAGCTGGAGCAGTGGCAGTCCGCGGTGGACCGCGCGAAGGCGCTGCCGGACTCGGAGCTTCCGCAGCCGGGACAGGCCGTCGCGGGCCCGCCGCCGCCGCGCTCCTGGGCGGACCGCGACCCTGCGGCAGCGGCCCGCCTCTCCGCCGCCCGCGCGGCGGTCTCGGCGCTGGCCGAGGAGCTGAACATGCCCCAGGAGAACCTGATCACTCCGGACACGGTCCGCCGCGTCTGCTGGGAGCCGCCGGCTCAGGTGAACCCGGACACGGTCGCCGCGGCCCTCGCGTCCCACGGCGCCCGCGCCTGGCAGATCACCCGGGTCACACCGGATCTGGTCACGGCTCTCACCTGAGCCGCGGCCCGACGCCGGGCCTCTGCCACCCACCCGATCACCCCGCGGCCCGGGGGGCGGGTGGTGTCCAGGTCTCCCACGAGCCGCTTCGCGAGCAGTTCGGAGGAGGCGGGGTTCTGTCCGGTGCAGAGATTGCGGTCGACTTCCATGAAGGGGCGCAGGGCAGGCGTCCCTTGCGGTGGTCGGCGCCGCTTCTTCGCCGCGGGCGGTGGTGGGCTTGCGGGCGCGCGGCGGTCAATCGGCCGCCCGGCTCGTCGTCGTGCCGGTGCGCCGGGACGCGGTCAGCCAGGTGCGGTAGCGGCGGAGCGCGCGGCGCTGCTGGAGTTGCTCGGAGAGCAGGGCGCGCGCCGGGTGGACGCCGGGCCTGGGGGTGTTGCCGCGGGCGACGCGGCGCATCTGGTGGCGGACCTGGGCCATGGTGGCGGCCGAGGCGAGGGCCTTGTCGGACCAGGTCACCGGCCGCAGTTGCCGGTCGGCCTCGCGGCCGCCGCGCCAGCGGTCGGGCAGGTCAGGGGCGACGGAGAGGGCGGTGCCCACGCCGACGAGCGCCACCCCGCCGTCGAGCACCGCCTCGGCGGTCTCGCGGCGGGTGATGCCGCCGGTGAGCATCAGGGGCAGCGGGCTCACCGTGACCAAGTCCTTGGCCAGGTCGAGGAAGTAGGCCTCCCGGGCCCGGGTGCGCCCATCCGCGGGGCGGCCGGTCATCGCCGGACTCTCATAGCTGCCGCCGGACAGTTCGACCAGGTCGACACCGAGCGGCTCCAGCATCTCGATCACCTGGCGCGCGTCGTCGGCGTCGAACCCGCCGCGCTGGAAGTCGGCGGAGTTGAGCTTCACCCCGACCCCGAACGACGGCGAGACGGCGGCACGCACGGCACGGACGACGTCCAGCAGCATGCGGGCCCGGTTCTCCAGCGACCCGCCCCATGCGTCGGTGCGCGTGTTGACCAGCGGGGACAGGAACTGCGACAGCAGGTAGCCGTGCGCGGCGTGGACCTCCACACCGTCGAAGCCCGCCTGCTCGGCGCGGTGGGCCGCCACCGCGAACCGGGTCACCGTCGCGTCGATCTGCGCGGGGGTCATGGCGAGGGGGCGGCCGAACCGGCCGCTGTGCCGGCCCAGGTCGACGCCCACGTCCGACGGCCCCCATACGACTCCCGGCATACCGGCCTGCACTTGGCGGCCGGGATGGTTGAGCTGCATCCAGATCGCCCCACCACCCGACTTGCCGGCCTCGGCCCACTCGGCGAACGGCTTCAGCGGCGCCGCCTCGTCGAGCACGACTCCCGCGGGTCCGGTCAGCGCCTCGGCGTGCACCATGACATTGCCGGTGATCAGCAGTCCGGCGCCACCCGCGGCCCAGCGCCGGTACAGCGCCGACAGGTGCCGGCCGGGCAACTGCCCTTCGTCGGCCAGGTTTTCCTCCATGGCCGCCTTCGCGATCCGATTGCCCAGCACCTGCCCGGAACGCAGGGCCAACGGCGAGAACAGCTCGCTGGTCATCCGAATCCCTCTCTGCTCGCTCGACCGCTCGGAGCGGTCACGTAGACTGTGTATGCACTGCTCACATTAATCAGAGAATGTAAGCAGTGCATACACGAGAGGGCGTGACCTGTGCCACAGGCAACCGCGTACCACCACGGCGACCTGCATGCCGCCTGCCTGCGTGCCGCACGCGAACTACTGGAGGAGGACGGCAGCGCCGCCCTGTCGATGCGGGCCGTCGCGCGGCGCGCGGGCGTATCGCCGACCGCTCCCTACCGCCACTTCCCGGACCGCGAAGCGCTCGTCTCCGCAGTCGCGGCCGAGGGCTACCGCGAACTCACCGAGCACCTGGCCGCGGCCCACCCCTCACCCGCGACCCCCGAGGAGCTCTCGGCGGTCGCCGTCGCCTACGTCCGCTTCGCACTGGACCATCCCGCGCTGTTCCGGGCGATGTTCGCCGAGCCCTGCGACCCCGCCAACGAGGAGCGGATCGCCGCGACCGCGGCCATCGCGGAGTACGTCCGCGACATCGTCCGCCGCACCTTCCCCGGCGCCGACCCGGACGCCCTGTGGACATCGGTGTGGGCGCTCGCCCACGGCCTGGCGTTCCTGCACCTGGACGGCAAGTTCGACGCCGCCACCCCCCAGGCGGTCGCCGACCAGGTCCACACCGCGGTCCTCGCACTGTTCAGCGCCGCTCCGGCACTCCCGCAGGCGAGCGCCACGGGGCCCGGGAGTGCGTCGGCCGGCGAGGGGGACGGCCGCTCAGCGCCCGGGGCACCGCAGCGACATTCAGCCACCCCACCCCAAGTGTGACCTTCGCCTCCCCGGAGCGGGACTGGGCAGCCTAGTTACCGACAAGTAGCATGGGAAGCGGAAGCGCGCCGCAGGCGCACCCGCACCCTGGAGGAGAGCCATCGTGCCTCGTACCGTCAGGGACGTCGTCTTCGTGGATGGCGTCCGCACCCCGTTCGGCAAGGCGGGCCCGAAGGGCATCTACCACGAGACCCGTGCGGATGACCTCATCGTGAAGGCCATCCGGGAGCTGCTGCGCCGCAACCCGGCCCTCGACCCCGCCAAGATCGACGAGGTCGCCATCGCCGCGACCACGCAGATCGGCGACCAGGGTCTGACGCTGGGCCGCACGGCGGGCATCCTCGCCGGGCTCCCGCAGTCCGTGCCGGGTTACTCCATCGACCGCATGTGTGCGGGCGCCCTGACCGCCGTGACGGCGACCGCGGGCTCCATCGCGTTCGGCGCGTACGACGCCGTCATCGCCGGTGGCGTCGAGCACATGGGCCGCCACCCCATGGGCGAGGGCGTCGACCCGAACCCGCGGTTCGTGAGCGAGAAGCTCGTCGACGAGTCCGCCCTCTTCATGGGCATGACCGCCGAGAACCTGCACGACCGCTACCCCACCATCACCAAGCAGCGCGCCGACGAGTACGCCGTGCGCTCGCAGGAGAAGGCCGCCAAGGCGTACGCCGACGGCAAGATCCAGCAGGACCTGGTGCCGGTCTCGGTGCGTCGCACCAACGCGGAGGCCGGTGAGACCGGTTGGGGCCTCGCCACCACCGACGAGCCGATGCGCCCGGGTACGACCCTGGAGAGCCTCGCGGGCCTCAAGACGCCGTTCCGTACGCACGGCCGCGTCACCGCCGGCAACGCCGCGGGCCTGAACGACGGCGCCACCGCCTCGATCATCGCCTCCGAGGACTTCGCCCGCGAGAACAACCTCCCGGTGAAGATGCGCCTCGTGTCGTACGCCTTCACGGGTGTCGAGCCCGAGGTCATGGGCTACGGCCCGATCCCGGCCACGGAGAAGGCGCTCGCCCAGGCGGGCCTGTCCATCTCCGACATCGGTCTCTTCGAGATCAATGAGGCCTTCGCCGTCCAGGTGCTCGCCTTCCTCGAGCACTACGGCATCGCCGACGACGACGCGCGCGTCAACCAGTACGGCGGCGCCATCGCCTACGGCCACCCCCTCGCCTCCTCCGGCGTACGTCTGATGACGCAGCTGGCGCGGCAGTTCGAGGAGCAGCCCGAGGTCCGCTACGGCCTGACCACGATGTGCGTCGGCTTCGGCATGGGCGCCACGGTCATCTGGGAGAACCCGAACCACAAGGACGCCGGAGGCGAGAAGTGAGCACCCCCACCACCGCTGAGCTTCTGAAGGGCGCAGCCGAGCTGTTCCCCGACGAGGTCGTCACGCAGGCGCACGTACGCCACCTCGACCTGCCGGCCGGCGCCGGGCGCTTCGCGCTCATCACGCTCGACAACGGCTTCGACCACACCAAGCCGACCACCTTCGGCCCCGGCTCGCTGGCGAACCTGAACGCCGCCATCGACCAGGTCGAGAAGGAGGCCGCCGAGGGCACGATCGTCGGCGTCGGCATCACCGGCAAGCCGTTCATCTTCGCCGTCGGCGCCGACCTCAAGGGCGTGGAGATCCTCAAGCGCCACGAGGACGCGCTCGTCATCGGCAAGAGCGGTCACGACGTCTTCAAGCGTCTGTCCGGGCTCGCCGTGCCGTCCTTCGCGTACTACAACGGTGCCGCGATGGGCGGTGGCGTCGAGGTCGGTCTGCACTGCTCGTACCGCACCGTCTCCAAGGCGCTGCCCGCGTTCTCGCTGCCCGAGGTCTTCCTCGGCCTGGTCCCGGGCTGGGGCGGCTGCGCGCTGCTCCCCAACCTGATCGGCGCCGACAAGGCCGTCTCGGTCATCATCGAGAACTCGCTGAACCAGAACCGCCAGCTCAAGGGCAAGCAGGTCTTCGAGCTCGGCATCGCCGACGCGCTCTTCGAGGGCGCCGACTTCCTGGAGCAGTCGCTGATCTGGACGGCCTCCGTCCTGGACGGCTCGCTCACGGTGGAGCGCCCCGAGATCGACCGCGGCGAGGGCTGGGACGCCGCCGTCGCGCGCGGCCGCGGCATCGCCGACTCCAAGGTGCACGGCGCGGCCCCGGCCGCCTACCGCGCCCTGGAGATCATCGAGGCCGCCAAGGACGGCGACCTGCAGAAGGGCTTCGACGCCGAGGACGTCGCGCTCGCCGACCTCATCATGGGCGGCGAACTGCGCAGCGGGCTCTACGCGTTCAACCTCGTGCAGAAGCGCGCGAAGCGTCCGGCCGGTGCGCCGGACAAGAACCTGGCGCGTCCGGTCACCAAGGTCGGCGTCGTCGGCGCCGGTCTGATGGCCTCGCAGCTCGCGCTGCTCTTCCTGCGCCGACTCGAGGTGCCGGTCGTCCTGACCGACATCGACCAGGAGCGCGTCGACAAGGGTGTGGGCTACGTCCACGCCGAGATCGACAAGCTGCTCCTCAAGGGCCGCGTCAACCAGGACAAGGCCAACCGCCTCAAGGGTCTTGTCTCCGGTGTGCTCGACAAGGCCGAGGGCTTCTCCGACGCGGACTTCATCATCGAGGCCGTCTTCGAGGAGATCGGCGTCAAGCAGCAGGTGTTCGCGGAGGTGGAGGCCGTCGCTCCGGCGCACGCCATCCTCGCCACCAACACCTCCTCGCTGTCGGTGAGCGAGATGGCGTCGAAGCTCAAGCACCCCGAGCGGGTCGTCGGCTTCCACTTCTTCAACCCGGTCGCGATCCTCCCGCTCCTGGAGATCGTCCGCGGCGAGCAGACCGACGACGCCTCGCTGGCCACGGCCTTCGGTGTCGCCAAGAAGCTGAAGAAGACCGCCGTTCTGGTCAAGGACGCCCCGGCGTTCGTCGTGAACCGCATCCTCACCCGCTTCATGGGCGAGATCCAGAACGTCATCGACGAGGGCACCCCGGTCGCCGTCGCCGAGAAGGCCGTCGAGCCGCTCGGTCTGCCGATGTCGCCGCTGGTTCTGCTCGAGCTGGTCGGTCCCGCCATCGGTCTGCACGTCTCCGAGACCCTGAACCGCGCCTTCCCGGAGCGCTTCACCGTCTCCCCGAACCTCGCTGCCGTCGTCAAGGCCGGCAAGCGCGGCTTCTACGTGTACGACTCCGGCAAGCCGGAGCTGGACCCCGAGGTCGCCGCCCTCCTCAAGCAGGGCGACTCCGTCCTGACCGAGGAGCAGACCCGCGACCGCGTGCTCGACGCCGTGGCGCAGGAGATCGGGCTCATGCTCGACGAGGGCGTCGTCGCCGAGGCGCAGGACATCGACCTGTGCCTGATCACCGGCGCGGGCTGGCCCTTCCACCTGGGCGGCATCACGCCGTACCTGGACCGGGCCGGCGTCAGCGAGCGGGTCATCGGCAAGAAGTTCCTCGCGCAGGGCGTGGCCAGCGTTCCCGCGTAACCACCTCGTGCTGAGAGAGGGGGCCCGGTCGGCAGCTGCCGACCGGGCCCCCTTCGCCGTTCCCGGGTCCGTCCGGGCAGCGGGTCAGACCCGCTCCCACGCCCCCAACGCGAGCCCCGGCTCCGCCTTCTGCCGCGCGAGGCACAGCGCGCCGTCCACGCCGATCGCCGCGAGCACCACCCGGCCCCGGGCATCCAGGGCCGCCGACGGGGAGCCCAGACAGGGCTCGCCGGTCTCGGACCACCACAGGCCCGCCTCCTCGCGCTCCGTGGGGAACCCCGCGAGCGCCGGGCGTCCCGTCCGGGTGCGGTGGGCGAGGACCGTGCAGTCGTGGCCGTCGATCGTCGTGCGCAGGGCGGCCGTGGGGCCGGTGTCCGGGGAGCCGCCCAGCGGGATCGCGGCGGCGCCGGGGCGGTGGGCCAGGACGTCCGTGCCGGTCGCGTCGGCCGCGTAGTACGTGAGGGTGTCCTCGGCGGTCTCCAGGGCCGCGCCCGAGCCGGGGGCCGGGGCCAGCGGGATGTCGTCCCCGCGCACCAGGTCGCCGCCCTGCTTCTCCTGGGACCAGTGCAGCGTCTTGTCCTTCGCGGGCCCGAAGACCTCCACACGGCCCGTCGACGTGGCGACGGCGACGATGCCGTCGAGGACCTGGCGGACCTTGAAGTCCTTCCAGCCCTCCCACTTGCCGCCCTTGCCCTCGCGCCGCAGCCGGACGCTGTTCACGGCGTCCCGCACGAAGACATGGACGGTGCCCGCCGCGTCCACCGCGACCGCGGGGGCGCCCAGGCGCGGGGCCCGCTCGACCATCTTGGTGTGCGGATTGCCGAGCGAGCGCCAGTCCATCAGGGGCCGTCCCGACTGGTACTGGATGCTGTGTACGACGTCGACGTCCGCGCCGCGCCGCCGCAGCCCGACGAAGTGGACGTATCCGTCGGCCCCTTGGGCGAGCGTGAGGTGCGTGACGTCCGGCGCCTCGAAGAAGTCGGGGCCCGTCCAGTCGGGGCCGCCGGGGCGGATCTCCGTCCAGCGCAGCAGCCCGCCGTCCGTGCGGGCGTACGCGGTGAGCCGGCCGTCCTTGCCGCGCAGCAGCCAGCGGGCGGTCTCGGGGGTGCCCGTCGCCACGCGGCCTGCGGCGGCCGGGTCGGCGGACTCCCGTCCGGGCCTGGGAGCGGACCTCTGCGGCATGAGTCGGCGCCGGCCTTCCTACGAGCGTGCGTCTTCCGGGGCTGCCACGGGTTCTTCAGCCCCCCTTTAGTCTACGTTTGCCTGGATCAACCGCTGGCCGGACCCCGGCCCTCGTATGCCAGGCTGATCCCATGCGAACTCTCCTCGTCGTCGACGGCGCCAACGTCGTCGGATCCGTACCCGACGGCTGGTGGCACGACCGGCGCGGGGCCGCCGAGCGACTGCGGGACCGGCTCGTCGCGTACGCCGGCGAAGGGCTCCCGGAGCATCCGGGACCGCTCGACGTCGTCCTCGTCGTCGAGGGCGCGGCGCGGGGCGTGGAGTCCGTCGAGGGCGTACGCGTGGTCTCCGCGCCCGGCAGCGGGGACGACCGGATCGTGGAGCTGGTCGCCGAGTCCGCGCCGCGGCACTGCGTGGTCGTCACCGCCGACCGCGAACTGCGCCGCAGGGTCGGCGAGTTGGGCGCCGAGCAGTTGGGGCCGCGCTCGGTGCGCCGTCCGTCGGAGGAGCGGGGTCAGCCCGGCCGCACACGCGAGTAGAACACCGCCCCGTCCACCGCCCCCGCCCGCTCGTACCCGGCGGCCAGCACCCGGCGCAGTGACGGCACGCGTTCGGGGGCGTACGGCTTGCCCCGTGAGTAGTCCACGATCAACGCGGGCGGCCGGGCGGCGAGTTCGGCGCGGAAGACCGGCCAGGCGCCGTCCACGGCGTACTTCTCGCCCACCTGGGGCCCGTCGCGGCCGCCGCTGTAGTTCGTGAGGAGCCCTGCCGTCAGATAGCGGCTCACGGGGGTCCGCTCGGCGAGCCAGTACGTCTCGGGGTGTATCCCCCACACCAGGACCCGGTCGTCCGGCGCGGTGCGGGCCCGGACCTCGCCCGCGAGCCGCTCGGCGTGCGCCAACTCGGGGCGCGGCGCGAGCATCCCCCAGGCCAGGAACAGCGCGCAGGCCCCGGCCGACACGGACAACGCCGTCACGGTCCGCTCGCGGGGCAGGATCTGCAGCGCGGCAGTGCCCAACAGGGCGAGCGGCGGGGCGAGTTGAAGGTAGTAGTGGCCGAAGAAGTGGAATCCGGCCAGGACCGCGCCGGCCGCCGAAGCGAGCCAGAGCCACAGCTCGGCCGAGCCGGTGCGGGCGATGCGCAGGACGCGTACGACGGGCGGAACGATCCCGGCGCAGGCCGCACCGAGGATCGCCGCGTTGGTCAGTCCCCGGGTGAGCACGTGCAGTTCGGAGCCGGTGAAGGAGGCGTAGGCGCCGGAGCCGGTGACCGTCCAGAAGAGGAACCCCGCCGGGTCGGTGGCCAGGGCCGCCCCGAGGACCGGCCCGCACAGCCCGACTCCCAGCCGCAGTACGTCACTTCCGCGGGCGCCCGACCGCCACAGCAGCCACGCCACCGGCACCAGCGTCGCTCCCCCGGTCTGCTTGGCCAGGAACGCGCAGGCCACCGCGGCGCCCGCGAGACCCCAGCGGCGCCGGTCGGCGCAGCACAGGGCGGCGGCCGTGCACGGCAGCATGAAGACCTCGAAGGTGGCCGCCTGTGTGTCCTCCGGGTTGAGGCCGGCCGAGACGAGGAGATACAGGACTCCGGCCGTGCGGCCCGCGCCGTCGCCCCAGCGGCGCCGGGCGACGCACACCAGCAGGACGGCGGTGGTGAGCTGGGCCGCGACCGCGAGTGCCTTCAGCGGGAGCAGGGTCGCGTCGCCGCAGAGCGCGAAGGCAGCCTCGTACAACCAGGGAACGAGGGGCGGCTTGCGGTCGACGACCGTTTCGTAGAGCGCTCCCCCGTCGGCCAACATCCGCGCCTGGACGGCGAGATAGCCCTCGTCCGGGCTCCACAGCGGCAGACGGAAGGAGGGGACGCGGGTGAGGACGGCCAGCGCGGCGAGGAGCGGGAGCAGGCGTCTCCAGTACGGGCCGCCGGGGGCCGTGGGCTGCTCCGTGCGCGGGCGCGGCACCCGGAGCGCGTGCACGGAGCGTAGGGGCGCGGTGGGCTCGGCGAGCATAGGGTGCACGCTATCCGGCCCCGCAGTCCGCGATAGAGCGGGACATACGGGGCCGGGGTGCGGAGAGAACGGCTACTGGACGTCACCGGCCGGCGGCGTCGGCTGCGCGCCGCGGCCCAACCGGCTGTGCGAGCGCCCGTACACGAAGTAGACGATGAAGCCGAGCACCATCCAGATGCCGAACCGCAGCCAGGTCTCGCCCGGCAGGTTCAGCATCAGCCACACCGAGGCGGCCACCGACAGGATGGGCACGAGCGGCACCAGCGGGGTGCGGAAGGCGCGGTGCAGTTCGGGGCGGGTGCGGCGCAGGACCATCACACCGATGGCCACGACGACGAACGCGAAGAGGGTGCCGATGTTCACCAGGGTCGCGAGTTCGTTGATGCTGGTGAAGCCCGCGATGACGGCGATGAGGACGCCGAGCAGGATGGTCGGGCGGTAGGGGGTCTTGAAGCGGGGGTGCGTGACGGAGAAGAAGCGCGGCAGGAGTCCGTCGCGGCTCATCGCGAAGAACACACGCGTCTGCCCGAGCAGCAGGATCAGACACACGGTGGTCAGGCCGACGGCGGCACCGAAGCTGATGGCGCCTGCGTACCAGGGATGGCCGGTGGCCTTGAAGGCGTCGGCGAGGGGAGCGCTGACGGACAGTTTGGTGTAGTGCTGCATGCCGGTGACCACGAGCGAGACGGCCACGTAGAGCACCGTGCAGATGAGGAGCGAGCCGAGGATGCCGCGCGGCATGTCGCGCTGCGGGTTCTTGGTCTCCTCGGCGGCGGTGGCCACCACGTCGAAGCCGATGAAGGCGAAGAAGACGACGGAGGCCGCGGTGAAGATGCCCATGACGCCGAAGTTGGTGGGCTCGTAGCCGAAGATCAGCTGAGCCATGGGGGCGTCTTCCCAGCCGAGACCGCTCTCGGGGGTCACCGCGTCGGGGATGAACGGCGAGTAGTTGTCACCGACGATGAAGAAGAGACCCGCGACGATCACGATCATGACCACCGTCACCTTGATGGCCACGACGACCGCGGTGATGTTGGCGGACAGCTTCATCCCGACCACCAGGACCGCGGTCAGCACCAGGACCAGCACGAAGGCCAGGATGTCGAAGGTGCCGCCGGCCACATCGGGACCTTCCAGCGCGTTCGGCAGATGCCAGTTCGCGTTGTCCATCAGGGAGCGCACATATCCGGACCAGCCGACCGCGACGACGGCCGTGCCGAGGGCGAATTCGAGGACGAGGTCCCAGCCGATGATCCAGGCGGGCAGCTCACCGATGGAGGCGTACGCGAAGGTGTACGCCGATCCGGCCACCGGGACGGTCGAGGCGAACTCGGCGTAGCACAGGGCCGCGAGGGCGCAGACGATGCCGGCGGCGACGAACGCCAGCGCGGTCGCGGGTCCCGCGTTCTCCTTGGCCACCTTGCCGGTCAGGACGAAGATGCCGGTGCCGATGATGACACCGACGCCGAATACCGTGAGGTCGAGGGCGGAGAGCGACTTCTTGAGCGCGTGCTCGGGCTCTTCGGTGTCCTGGATGGACTGCTCGACGCTCTTCGTTCTGAAAAGGGTGCTTGTCACGGGCGTACCTCCACGCTTTGTCGTCCTCGACATGATCGAGACGGGGGGTAAGCCGCAAGCTCCGGCACGGGGGTATTCACGCGAATGGGCCGGTGCCACCACCCGTACAGGGTGGGGGGACCGGCCCAGAGGGGCTGCTGGTTGACGCATCAGCCGCGAGCGGCTCCGCCGTTCGCGGGACACTGCCCGCGCCCTGCGACGCCCCGCGAGATCGCCGGGCCGGTTCCGCCGGCGGGGAGTTGCCCTCGACGGTGACGACCGACCTGTGATGCCCGGCCGTGGGCGCTCGCCCCGATCCTCAGGCCGAAGCCGGCGCCCGGAACGGTCAGCCGTGGCGGGCCGTGGCCAGCACACGGTGCCGCCGGGCAGCGCACCGCAGCGGGCGTTCACCCCGGCCCGCAGGTCGTGGTGAACGCCCGAGGTGTCAGTCCCGTGCAGGCTCCACCGCGTCCACCGAGTCCACCGCCGCCGCCCGCTCGAAGCGGCCGTCCAGCTTCGCCACCAGACCTGTCACCTGGCGGGCGATGTCCGGGGCCGTCAGGCCGATCTCCGTCATGACCTCCTTGCGGGAGGCGTGGTCCAGGAAGCGGGGCGGGATGCCGAAGTCGCGCAGCGGTACGTCGACGCCCGCGTCCCGCAGCGCCTGCGAGATCGCCGAGCCGACGCCGCCCGCGCGGGAGTTGTCCTCGACGGTGACGACCACGCGGTGCTGCTCCGCGAGCGGGGCCATCGCCTCGTCGACGGGCTTGACCCAGCGGGGGTCGACGACCGTCGTCGTGATGCCCTGCTTGTTCAGGAGGTCGGCGATCTCCAGGCACATGGGAGCCAGCGCGCCCACGGAGACCAGGAGCACGTCCGGACGGGTCGTGGCCGCCTTGCGCAGCACGTCCATGCCGCCGACCTTGCCGACCGCCTTGACTGCGGGGCCGACCGCGCCCTTCGAGTAGCGCACGACGGTCGGGGCGTCCTTGACCTCGACGGCCTCCCGCAGCTGCATCCGGACCTGGTCGGCGTCGCGCGGCGCGGCGATCCGCAGGGTCGGCACGCACTGCAGGATCGACATGTCCCACATGCCGTTGTGCGAGGCACCGTCCGAGCCGGTGACGCCCGCGCGGTCCAGGACGAAGGTGACCCCGCACTTGTGCAGCGCCACGTCCATCAGGAGCTGGTCGAAGGCGCGGTTGAGGAAGGTCGCGTACACCGCGAAGACGGGGTGCAGGCCGCCGGTGGCGAGGCCCGCCGCCGACACCGCCGCGTGCTGCTCGGCGATGCCCACGTCGTAGACCCGGTCCGGGAACGCCTTGGCGAACTTCTGCAGGCCGACCGGCTGCAGCATGGCCGCGGTGATCGCGACGATGTCCTCGCGCTCGCGGCCGAGCTTGACCATCTCCTCGCCGAATACGGACGTCCAGTCCATGCCGCCCGCGGCGATCGGCAGCCCCGTGTCGGGGTGGATCGGGCCGATGCCGTGGAAGTGGTCGGCCTCGTCCTCCTCGGCGGGCTTGTAGCCGCGCCCCTTCTCCGTGATGCAGTGCACGATCACCGGGCCGCCGAAGCGCTTGGCGCGCTGCAGGGCGGACTCCAGGGCCTCGATGTCGTGGCCGTCGATCGGTCCGACGTACTTGAGGCCGAGGTCCTCGAACATGCCCTGGGGCGCGATGAAGTCCTTCAGGCCCTTCTTGGCGCCGTGCAGCGTCTCGTAGAGCGGCTTGCCGACGACCGGCGTGCGCTCCAGGAGGTCCTTGCCGCGGGCCAGGAAGCGCTCGTAGCCGTCGGTGGTGCGCAGGGTCGCCAGGTGGTTCGCGAGGCCGCCGATGGTGGGGGCGTACGAGCGCTCGTTGTCGTTGACGACGATCACCAGCGGGCGGTCCTTGGCGGCCGCGATGTTGTTCAGGGCCTCCCAGGCCATGCCGCCGGTGAGCGCTCCGTCACCGATCACGGCGACGACGTGGTCGTCCTTGCCGCGCACCTGGTTGGCCTTGGCGAGCCCGTCGGCCCAGCCGAGGACGGTCGAGGCGTGCGAGTTCTCGATCACGTCGTGGTCGGACTCGGCGCGCGAGGGGTAGCCGGAGATGCCGCCCTTGGTGCGCAGCCCGGAGAAGTCCTGGCGGCCGGTGAGCAGCTTGTGCACATAGCCCTGGTGGCCGGTGTCGAAGAGGATCTTGTCCTGGGGGGACTCGAAGACGCGGTGCATGGCGATGGTGAGCTCGACCACGCCGAGGTTGGGGCCGAGGTGGCCGCCTGTCTTGGAGACTGCGTCGACGAGGAACGTACGGATCTCGCCCGCCAGCTGGATCAGCTCCTCCTGGCTGAGCCGGTCCAGATCGCGCGGTCCCCTGATGCGGGTCAGCAGCGGCACCCGTGCCTCCTTGCAGTAGAGCTGTTCGAGCATTGACCGGATGTTGCCCGGGCCCGCCCGAGTCTAATGTTCCGCCGTTGACGGCGGCGTCCGGGCCGGGAGTTGTGCGTCACGCGATCGGCGGTAGACAGAGAGCTGCCCGGCACCGCGCCGTTGCGGTGCCGGGCAGCCCCCGATCGGGGTTCTGGCAGGTCAGGCGCGGCCTGCCGTTTTCTGGGTCTTGCGGGTGACGGAGTCGATCACGACCGTGGCGAGCAGTACGCCACCGGTGATCATGTACTGGACCGGCGTCGCGATTCCCTCGAGAGCCAAGCCGTACTGGATCGACGTGATGACCATGACACCGAGGAGGGCGTTCCAGGTGCGGCCCCGGCCGCCGAAGAGGCTGGTGCCGCCGATGACGGCCGCCGCGATGGCGTTCATCAGGAGGTCACCGGTGCCGGCGCCCTGGTTGGCGGCGGCGATCTTGGAGGCCATGAAGAGGCCGCCGACGGCCGCGAAGGTACCGGCGATGGCGTAGACCGACGTACGGATCAGCGTGACGTTGATGCCCGCGCGGCGGGACGCCTCGACGCTGCCGCCGAGCGCGAAGATCTTGCGGCCGTAGCCGGTGCGGCGCAGCGTGAAGTCGGTGCCGACCAGGACCACCAGGAAGATCACCAGGGCCAGCGGGAGGCCCTTGTACTGGTTGAACATGATCGCTGCGGCGAAGGCGACGATCGCCAGGGCCACCGTGCGCAGCACGATCTCGCTCAGCGGCCTGGACGGGACGCCGGCCGCGTCACGGCGGCGGCTGTCCAGGAAGGAGGAGAGGAAGAAGGCCGCGACCGCGACGATCGCGAGGCCGTAGGCCGCGGCGACGTCCGTGAAGTAGTACGAGGTCAGCTTGGCGATCAGGCCTTCGGAGTCCAGGTTGATCGTGCCGTTGTCGCCCAGGATCTGGAGCATGAAGCCCTGCCAGAACAGCAGGCCGGCCAGGGTGACGGCGAACGCCGGGGCGCCGATGCGCGCGAAGAAGAAGCCGTGGATGGTGCCGATCACCGTACCGGTGAGGATGGCGACGATCAGGGCCAGCCACTCGGACATGCCGTGGGTGACGGCGAGCACGGCGGCGACGGCTCCCGCGACACCGCTGACGGAGCCGACGGACAGGTCGATCTCGCCGAGCAGCAGCACGAAGACGATGCCGACGGCGATCATGCCGGTGCCGACCATGGCGACGGAGATGTTGCTGAGGTTCTCCGCGGTCATGAAGCGCGAGTTCATCGAGGCGAAGATCGCCCAGATGATGATCAGGCCCACGACGACCGGGATGGATCCCAGGTCACCGGCGCGCATCTTGCGCTTGAACTCGGTGAGGTATCCGGCGAAGCCCTGTTCGCGGACGAGCAGGCGGGGGTCGACGGCGGTGACGGCGTCGGCCGCGGCGGCCGGGGCGTCGACGGGGGCGTCGGATGCGTCGCCGGGCGTGGAGGTCTTGTCGATGCTCACTTCTGGGCCTCCCCATTGCGCGCCGCGCGACGGGTCACGGCGTTGTCCGTGGCGCCCGTGATGGCGGAGATGATCTCTTCCTGCGAGGTGGCCTTCACGTCGAAGACTCCGTTGTTCCGGCCGAGCCGGAGCACCGCCACCTTGTCGGCGACGGCCTTGACGTCCGCCATGTTGTGGCTGATGAGGATGACCGCGTGGCCGCGCTCGCGCAGCCGCTCGACGAGGTCGAGGACCTGGGCGGTCTGCTCGACGCCGAGGGCTGCGGTCGGCTCGTCGAGGATGACGAGCTGCGGCTCGCCGAGCATCGAGCGGGCGATCGCCACGGTCTGGCGCTGGCCGCCGGAGAGCGAGGCGATGGGGATGCGGACGCTGGGGATGCGGATCGACAGCGTGGTGAGCAGCTCGCGGGCGCGGCGCTCCATCTCGACCTCGTTGAGCACGCCGCGCCTGCGCAGCTCACGCCCGAGGTAGAGATTGCCGACGACGTCGATGTTGTCGCACAGCGCGAGGTCCTGGTAGACGGTCGCGATGCCCAGGTTCTGGGCGTCGTGCGGCTTGTTGATCGATACGGCCTTGCCTTCCCACTCGATGACGCCGTCATCGATGGGGTGCACGCCGGCGATCGTCTTGACCAGCGTGGACTTTCCTGCGCCGTTGTCGCCGACGAGGGCGACCACCTCGCCGGCGTGGACCTCAAGCTCTACGTCGGTGAGCGCCTGGACGGCACCGAATCGCTTGGAGACCCCGCGCAACGCCAACACGGGCGTAGCGGACACGTGAACCATCTCCTTCGCCGCCTGACCCGGCGGGAGGTTGAACAGAAGAGAACGAGAAGAACGAGGGGTACGGGACGGACGGGCCGGCCCGAGAAGTGACCAGAGGGTGTTTCTGTCCGGCGCCCCGCAGAGCTGCGGGGCTGTTGGAGCGAGGCACCGGACAGGCCTCAATGGTGGTGAAGTCCCGCGCGGAGGGCAGGACTTACTTCAGGCCGACCTTGCCGCAGTCGGCCTTGTACTTGGCCGTGCAGATCTCGTCGACGGAGTAGATGCCGTCCTTGATGACGGTCTCCTTGATGTTCTTGTCGGTCAGCGAGACGACCGGCACGAGCACCGTGGGAACGCTCTTGGTGGTGGGGCTGTCGACGGTGGTCTTGGCGATGGAGTCGAGCTTCTCGCCCTTGCCGAGCGCGACGGCCATCTCCGCGGCGACCTTGGCCTCCGCCGGGTAGGACTTGTAGACGCTCATGAACTGCTCGCCCGCGACGATGCGCTGCACGCCGGCCAGCTCGGCGTCCTGGCCGGTGACCGGCGGGAGCTTGGAGAGGCCCGCGGCCTTGAGGGCGGTGATGATGCCGCCCGCCATGCCGTCGTTCGCGGAGTAGACGCCGTCGATCTTGTCCTTGCCGAGGGCCGAGATCGCGCCCTCCATGTTGGCGTTGGCGTTCTCCGGCTTCCACTCCTTGGTGTCGTACGACTTGCCGACCTTGACCTTGCCCTTGAGGACGGACTCGGCGCCCTTCTTGAAGAGCTTGGCGTTCGGGTCGGTGATCGCGCCGTTCATCATCACGATCTGGCCGCCCTTGGCCTTGTCGCCGAGGGCCTCGAGGAGGGCCTTGCCCTGGACGCGGCCGACCTCTTCGTTGTCGAACGAGGTGTACGCGTCGATGGGGCCCTCGGCAAGGCGGTCGTACGCCACGACGGGGATGCCCGCGTCCTTGGCCTTCTTGACCGAACCGGCGATCGCCTTGGAGTCCACGGCGTCCACGATCAGCACGTCCACCTTGTTGGTGATCATGGTGTCGGCCTGCTGGTTCTGGACGGAGGCGTCCTGCTTGGCGTTGGCGTAGGTGACCTTCGCCTTGCCGTCGGTCAGCTCCTTGATGTGCTTCTCGATCAGCGGCTTGTCGAACTTCTCGTAACGCGCGGTCTGGTTCTCCGGCAGGAGCAGACCTATGTTCAGCGCGTCGCCCTTCTTGGCGGACTCATTGTCCTTGTCACCGCCGGACTCCTTGGCGCTGCCACAGGCGGCGAGGGTGACGGCCATGGTGGTGGCGGCTACGGCAACGGCGGCACGACGCATACGCGTGTTCATTCGGGAACCTCCCTGACGTGGCCGCGTCGTTGCGGCCGAGGTGGCTCGAAGTCAACTCGGCCGCCACACCAGCGTCAAGGAGTAAATCCTTAACGAGATGACAACGGTGCCATGCGTTATCTAAGTGAAGGCAGGTGCGACCGCGGGCAGCGATCCGTCCAAAAGGGTTGAATCACCCATCTCGCTGAGGGCGAGGGCCAGCGCCCCGAGCACCTCGGCACGGCCGCCAAGTGCCCCCGGAAGCACGGAGAGTTGACGCGCGGCGCTGGGGATCGCATAGCGCCCCACGGACTCCCTGATCGGCCCGAGGACCAGCTCACCGGCCTCCGCGAGATCGCCGCCGAGGACGACCCGGCTGGGGTTCAGGAGGTTGCAGAGATTCGCCACACCGCTGCCGATGTGCCGCCCGACGTCCGCGATCACCCGGCGGCATCCCGGGTCGCCGTCGCGCGCGAGGGCCACCACGCGCTCCATGGTCAGATCGGTGCCGTGGCTGGACTGGAGCAGGGGCAGCACATAGCGGGCCGCGGTGAAGGTCTCCAGGCAGCCGCGGTTTCCGCAGCGGCAGACCGGGCCCGACTCGTCCAGGGTGATGTGGCCGATCTCGCCCGCCGTGCCGCCGGGGCCGCGGTAGATCCGCCCGTCGATCACGAGACCGGCGCCGACACCGCTCGCGACCTTGATGTACGCCAGGTCCTTGACCCCGCGGCCGCCGCCCCAGACCAGCTCGCCGAGCGCGCCCAGGTTGGCGTCGTTGTCGACGTGCACGGGCACCCCGAGCCGGCCGCCCAGCTCCTCGGCTGGCTTGGTGCCGGTCCAGCCCGGCAGGATCGACGTCGAGCCGAGCGTCCCGGACTCCACGTCGATGGGCCCCGGCACACCGAGCCCGACCCCGGCGATCTTCGAGCGGTCCACGCCGGTGGCCGCGATCAGCCTGCTGACCAGCTGCTCGGCCCGGTCGAAGCCCTGCGCGGCGGACGCGTCCACGTCCAGCGGCTCGGACTCCTCGGCGAGCACCTGGTGCGCGAGGTTCCCGACGGCCACCCGCAGGTGCGTGTGGCCGAAGTCGACGCCGATGACGATGCCCGCGTCGCCGCTGAGCGAGACGCTGCGGGCCCTGCGGCCGCCTGCCGAGGTGGGCGTGACCTCGACCGTTCCGCCGTCCTTGAGCTCCCGGACGATGTTGGAGACCGTGGCCGCCGAGAGCCCGGTCGTCCTCGCGATCTCCGCCTGAGTGAGCGAACCGGCGAGACGCACGGCACGCACGACCCGCTCGAGATTGGCCCGGTGCAGCGACGACTGCGACCCAGGAGTCTCCATTGACTCACCCTTTGCCCTCTTTACGGACGACCCGAGGCCCCCCGCGACGCCGGTCCCGGAACGACTACCGGGCCATGTACAAGTTGTGAACTCCAAACTCTGCTGAAGGAGATGCCGCAGTCAAGTCGTTGACGGAAATCCGCCGAGGTGACCTGCCCGACCCCGCAGACCCCTACCGGTCGGCCCGACGGACTTGGCGTGAATGCGTTTGGGCGGCATCGGCAGAGCCCCCGGGCTCTTGTCCGGGGTTCGAAGGGCACGAGACGCTCTGTGTGTTCTGTCGTACGGTCCGGCACGGGGGGCGCGGTGAAACGGTTGACGGTGACCGATCCGGTGGAGGTGGGGCGGTACCGCTCGATCGCGGAGCTCGGCCGGGGCGGCATGGGCCGGGTCCTGCTGAGCAGCGCCCCGGACGGCCGCCTGGTCGCGCTGAAGCAGGTGCGCCCGCAGTTCGTCGAGGACGACGGCTTCCGGGCCCGGTTCCGCCGCGAGGTGGCGGCCTCCCGCAAGGTGTCCGGCGCCCACACGTCGGCCGTGATCGACGCGGACGCGGACGCGGAAGAGCCGTGGCTGACATCGGAGTTCGTGCCCGGCCCCTCGCTGCAGCAGGCGGTGTCCACCGTCGGCGCGCTGCCGGAGGAGGCGGTCCTGCGCATGGCCGCGGGGCTTGCCTCGGCGCTGGTCGACATCCACCGGGCCGGTCTGGTGCACCGGGACCTCAAGCCGTCCAATGTGCTGCTCGCCGACGACGGGCCCCGCGTGATCGACTTCGGCATCGCGCGGGCGACCGACACCGAGACCGGTACCGGCACCACGGAGCTGACCCACACGGGACGGCTGGTCGGCTCGCCCGGCTTCATGTCACCGGAGCAGGCGCAGGGGCAGCCGCTCGGACCGGCCAGCGACATGTTCTCGCTGGGGACGGTACTGGTCATGGCGTGCACGGGGACGTGCCCGTTCGTCGGGCCCTCCATGCCGCAGACGCTGTACAACATCGTGCACACCGAGCCCGACCTCGGCGGGCTGCCCGCGAGGGTCCGCCCGCTCGTGACCCGCTGCCTGGCGAAGAACCCCGAGGAGCGGCCGACGCCTGCCCGGCTCCTGGCGGACATCGGCCGGATCACGGCGCGGGAGCGGCCCTGGCCCGCCGAGGTGCACGAGCTCATCGCGGCACAGCAGGCCGAAATCACCCGGCTCCGGGCGGAGTTGGAGGCCGCGGTCGTCGTCCAAGGGCCGCCGCCCGGCGCGGAAGGCCCCACAGGTCCGGCGCCCCGGCCCCGGCGCGGGTACGCCGCCCTCGCGGTGACGGCCGTCGTGGTCGCCGCGCTGACCGCCACGACCCTCATCGCCCTGTTCTCCGGGGGCGACGGCGACACCATCACCACCGACCCGCCGCCACGGGTGACCGAGACGGTGGAGCGGACTCCCGCGCAGCGGCCCCCCGAGCCGACCGTCCAGCCGTCGCCGCCCGCCGAGAAGGAAGCGACACCCACGGCCGGGACCTCCGCCGTGACCGAGCCCTCCCGGCAGCCCCCGCCGAGGAGCGGGACACGGCCGAGCACACGGCCCGCCGCCATCGCCGACTGCGGCGGGAAGGCGCTGGACAGGCCGAACGATCTCCTCCTCGCCTGCGGCGACGGGAAGGTGGGCCTGCTGGGTCTGTCGTGGTCGGGCTGGGGCGAGCCCACCGCCCGCGCCACCGGGCGTGGGTGGCACGTCATCTGCGAGCCGAACTGCGCCAGTGGCTGGGAGGCCAAGTACGCGGTGACAGTGACCGTCACCGGACTGGTCGGCGGGCGCTACACGTCCATGCGGGTCGACGCTCCGCAATCGCCGGACGACCGGGTCCGCTCGTACTCACTCGACGCGTACGGACCGACGAGCCGCGACTGACACCCGCCTCTCACCCGCCCCTCACCCGCCCCGCGATGCCGCTGATGCACCCCTCACACGCCCCACGCCGTGAACGCCCCCCAGTAGACCGGCGAAGCGAACGGGCGGTCCTTGGTCGCCCTCGCGTGGGCGGCGTACCGCTCTCCGAGGGCCGCGAGGTGCGGGTGGGTGTCCGTGAAGCTCGCGAACTCGTCCCAGGTGAGGCAGCGCATCCAGCGGCGCGCGCGGCGCAGCGCCGGCACCGGTTCACCGGCTTCGCACAGGATCTCGTAGAACCGTGTCATCAGGAACGCGGTCGCCATGTCGTCCACCTGCCACAGGCTGGTCACCGCGCAGGCGGCGCCCGCCTGGAGGAAAGCGGCCGGAAGTCCGAGGAACTCGTCGGGAGCCTCGATGATGCCGTAGTGCCCCGACTGGCAGGCGCTGGCCACCGCCAGTCGGCAGTGCGGCAGTTGGTGGCGTACGAGGGTGTCCATGTCCAGGTGGCCGTCGGCGAGCACGAGTGAGCCGCCCCGGCTGTCGGAGCCCGCGGTGCCGTGACAGCTCAGGTGCAGATACGACGCGTCGGCGAGGTGGTCGAGGGTCCAGCTCACCGTGGCTTCCTCCCCCACCGCCCGGCTGAGCCGACCGCGCGGCGCGAACAGCGCCTGGATCTCGGCGAGTTCGCTGCGGCTACCGGGGAGTGAGCCGTCGGGGTCGGTGACGGCCACCAGGCGCGGCGCGGCAAGCGGCGGGCGGGCGGCCCGTGCGCGGGAGGATGCGTAGACCGCCGCGGACGGGGCGAGGGTCAGGGTGCCGAGGTCGTCGACCACGCGGCCTTGGCCGGGGCCGAGCGGCACGGCGTGCAGGGGGACCAGGCCGAGCAGACCGGTCGGGACGAGTACCGCCTCCTTGCTCGGGTCGTCCGCGAAGAGCTCGGCGAGGGGGCGCAGGAGCGGTTCGAGGACCGTGAGGCGCTCCAGGGTCGAGGGGAAGGTACGCCGTCGCGCCAGCCTCGTGCCGTGCTGCGCGAGCCAGAGTCCGACGGTGCCCTCGTCCGGGTCGCTGACCAGGAGGTGCAGCAGGGTGACGCTGCTGACCTCCGGGACGTGCACGGCCCGTACGGCAGGGGCGGCGTCTGAGACGGCTCCGGTGACAGCTCCGGTGACGGCGCCGGTGACAGTTCCGGTGACAGCGAGGACGTAGCTGCCCCAGGGCGCGTTGACCAGGTAGGCGAGCGGTACGCCGCCCGCGGCTCTGACGATGTCGCGCAGTTCGGTGGTACGCAGGAAGTCTTCGAAGCCGGGAATCTCGCGGATCTCCTCGACCACGGCGCGCAGGGCGCGTTCCGCCTCCGCCTGCACCCGGGTCACGGGGGCGGGGCCGCCGGGCGCTGTCGCGGCGGGTCCGGTGATGGAGGTGCCGTAGCGGCTCCAGGCGGTGCGGTAGCGGCGGGCCATGACGGGGTCGACGCGGTCGAGTTCCGTGAGGTCGGCCGCGCCGCGCCCGGTCACCACCGACAGCTCGCAGGCGAGGCCGCGTTCGAGCGCTTCCACCGCGCGCTCGGGGCGGCCCGCTCGGGCCAGCAGGAAGGCGGTCCAGCGGGCGAGCCGGTCGACCTGCACGAGGACGTCGCGGCGGCCGGCGACGGTCACTTGGGCGTCGTAGAGCGCGCTCACTGCGGTCAGCATGTCGGACGCGATGTCCGACGCCTCTTCCCACTGCCCGTCATCCGCGCAGGAGTTGAGGAGCTCCCTGGCGATGTTGAGGTGCAGGGAGGGCGCGAGGGCGGGCGGTGTGGCGGCGAGGGCCGCATGACGCAGCCGACGGCTCTCGGCGTTGTCCGGCCCGTCGATGAGGTCCCCGGCCAGAGCCAGCAGCCAGGTGACGCGGCCGGTGTTGAGGAGGCCGGGGCGTGCCGTGGCCAGGTCGAGTGCGGCGGTCGCGGCGGCCCGTGCGCCACGGGCGTCCGGGGGGTCTCGGGTGAGCAGCAGGTCGGCCAGGTTGCACTGGGCCTGCGACCAGAGGGCGGGGTCGTCGCCGGGGCCGAGGTGGAGCAGGGCGTCGCGGTAGCTGCGCTCGGCCTCGCGCAGGTCGTCCGGCTCGGCTCGGCGCTGGAGGAGCAGGCCCAGATTGACCATGGAGTAGGACCAGTTGACGGTGGAGCGCTCGGGGGAGCGTTCTTCGAGCCCGGCCCTGATGCGGTCGATGCCGAGAGTGAGGTCCCCGGCGTCGCCGCCCGGCCGCGCCGACAGGAGCAGTCCGTAGTTGGTCTGGATGCGCGCCCAGTACTCGGGGTGTTCGCGCCGGTCGAGGGTGCTCGCGCGGGCGAGCAGGTCGCGGGCGGTCTCCCAGACCTCCAGGCGGTCGCCGTCATCGCGCGCGTAGTGCGCGCTGGCGAGGTTGTTGGCCGTGTGCACCCATTCCGGACTGCCTTCGGGGAGCCGGTCCAGGGCGCGTTCGAGGAGTGTGACCGCCTCGGACAGGTCGGCGTCGGGCCTGGCGTGGGCGGCGGCCACCAGGCTCTCGCCGAGCAGGGCGGCCAGCTCGGTCTCCAGCTCCCGCTCGCCGAGGTCGGCGGCGAGGTCCAGTGCCTCGCGGGCCGCTGCGACGGACTCGACTCCTTCGGTGGCGCGAGCCCTCTCGTACAGCGCGTACAGCCGTCCCCGCAGCTCGCCGCCCAGGGCGCTCAGGGAGTCGAAGTAGCGCTTCAGCGCCTCCTCCTGTGGGGTGCGGCCGTCGCAGAGGTCGTCCAGGAGCCGCTGGCGCCGTCGCAGATCCGGTTCGTACGGGGCGCCCGTGGCGTCCTCCAGCTCCGCCCGGCCGGCGTCGCGCACCTTTGTGTCACGGGTCAGCTCCGGGTGCGTACACAGGAGTTCCCTGAGCTGGTCCGGGAGGCTGGTCAGTACGGCGTACAGCAGCCCGCTCACCTCGGCCTCCTCGCGGTCCTCCGCGAGGTAGTGGAGGAAGGTCTCGTAGTTGTCGGCCGTCGGCTCCCCCTGCGGCGCCAGCTGCGCGCGGGCCGCCTCGGGGTCGGCCAGGTCCCGGTCGAGGTCGCGGGTGAGGACGACAGGGAGCAGTCTGCGGGGCAGCGGGAGCACCTGGCCGTGGAAGACGGTGTCGCGGAAGGCCCCGGCCTGCCTTGCCTCTTCCAGGAGGACGGGCGCGGACGGCAGGGATCCCGACCGGAGTTCCGCGAGGGAGAGCGCGAGCAGCAGCGGCGCCGTCGCCCCGGGCCGCAGGACCAGCAGCGGCGCGTCCACGGTCGCCTTCGCGCCGCATCCGGGGCACTGCGCCCACGACAGGCCGGGCGTCTCGGCCGTCAGGATGTCGGCGCGTTCGCGGGCGTCGACGATGCGCCATACGACGGCCGTGCGCTCCTGCTCGCACTCCTCGCACCGCCACGCGTGCGTCGCCCTCGCCGAGACCGCCATCCTGCCTCCGTGGGTACGCCCGGCCGGGACCGCCCGCCGGAGCTGCCGACCGCCTACTTGCCTCCGCCGATTCGCGACAGCAGGGCCGTGAAGACCCGTCCGAGAGCGGCCTCCTTCATGGCCCGCTTATGGATGATCAGGCTCCACTTGCCCTGGGTGTCCCGCTTCACGCGGACCTCGGTCTGCAGGAGTACGACGACGAGCACCGTGACCGAGAGCCCGACGGGGTCGAAGCGCTCCATCGGCGAGCGCGCGTAGTCGACGGCCTCGCCGACCGTGCGCGACAGGTTCTCGTCGAGGGAGGCGGCGTACTCCAGCGCGGCGCGCGCCAGATCCCCTTCGGACGCCTCGGGCCGGTCCGGCCCGAGGTACTCCGCGATGTCCGCGCTCTCCAGCGTCTCCGCCAGCTCCCCGCCGTCCCAGTCGGCCGCGCGCGCCCGGGGAAGCAGTCCCTGCTCCTCGACCACGACCTCAAGGGCGCGCACGGCGGCCTCATCAGGGAGCTCCCGGATGTCACGCGCCAGCTGATCTCGCATCTGCATGCCCCAATTCTGACCGGGTGACCGGCCGTTCGGGGGCTACTTCACCGACCTGGCCGTCACTTCACCGACCCCGCCGTAAGCCCCGACACCACATGCCGTTCGATGAACGCGAACAGCACGATGACCGGCACGATCGCCACCACCGACGCGGCGAAGAGGTAGTTCCACTCCACGGTGTAGGCGCCGATGAAATTGTTGATGCCCACGGTCAGCGGCTGCTTGTCGGGCTCGGTGGTGAGCGTGAGTCCCATCACGAACTCGTTCCACGAGGTGATGAAGGTGAAGATCACCGCGGTGACCACGCCGGGCAGCGCGAGCGGCAGCGTGACCTTGATCATGGCGCCGAAGCGGCTGGTGCCGTCCACCATGGCGGCCTCCTCCAGCTCCGGCGGGATCGAGCTGATGTAGGCGGTCAGGATCCATACCGCGAAGGCGAGGTTGAACGCCGCGTTGGTGATGATCAGCGTCCAGACCGAGTTGAGCATGTCCAGCTGGTGGAACTCGCGGTAGAGGCCGACGAGCAGCGCGGTCGGCTGGAACATCTGGGTGACCAGGACGAGCAGCAGGAAGGCCTTGCGCCCCCGGTAGCGCATGCGTGCCGTGTAGTAGGCGGCAGGCAGCGAGACGAGCAGCACCAGGAGCGTCGCCCCGCCCGCGACCAACAGGGTGACCTGGAGGTTCTGGCCGAGTTCGGACTCCTTCCATACGTCGATGAAGTTCGCCCACTCGAAGTCCGAGGGCAGATAGGTGCGGTCCCGCAGCTCGTCCTTGGGACGCAGCGCGGTGATCACCATCTCCAGGTACGGCGCCAGGAAGAGCGCCGCCAGCGCCCAGGCGACGACGGTGATGACGAGGGTGCGCGGCCGGAACGTGCGCTTGGGCTTGGGCTTGTGGCCCTTCTGCGACCCGGGGCGGGCCGCTGTCGCGGTGGCCATCAGTCCTCCTCGTTCCACCGGCTGACCTTCAGGAAGATCAGCACGAGCACCACGACCATCGCGAAGTTGACCACCGACATGGCGGCGGACTCACCGATGTCGGTCTCCTTCAGCTTGTACATGAACACCATCGACGTGGAGGTGTCGTAGCCCGGTCCGCCCTGGGTCATGGCCCAGATGATCGGGAAGGAGTTGAAGACGTTGATGAGGTTGATGACCACGCCGACGAGGAACGCGGGCCGCAGCATCGGCAGCGTGATGTGCCGGTACGTCTGCCAGCCGCCGGCCCCGTCGATCCGCGAGGCCTCGTAGACGTCCTGCGGGATGGTCTGCAGTCCGGCGAGCAGCGTGTACGTGGTGAAGGGCAGCGAGACGAAGACGGCGACGGCCATCATCCAGGGCCAGGCGGTGTCCGCGTCGCCCAGCCAGTCCTTCGACTTGTCGATGAGGCCGAGGTCCAGCATCACCGTGTTGAGGACGCCCGCGGTCTGGTTGAGCATCCACTTGAAGCCGATGGCGGTCATCAGGACGGACGCCGCCCAGGGGGCGATGAGCGCCCAGCGGGTGATGCGCCGACCGGGGAACTTCTGGTTGAACAGCTGGGCGAGGGCGAGCGAGAGCAGCATCGTGACGCTCACCACGACGACGGTCCAGACGGTCGTCCAGAACAGGACCGAGCCGAAGTCGCTCTCCTCGAAGAGCTTCTTGAACTTGTCGGTTCCCGCGCTGCCGCGGACGACGCCCGCGATGGACACGTTCAGGAACGAGGTGCGGATCAGCTCGACGACCGGCCAGACGACCACGGCGAGGATCAGCAGGATGACGGGCGCTATCCAGGGCAGCGGGCCGAGCCGTGCGATACCGCTGCGGCGGCTGACCGGCCTGGGTGCGCGCCCGCCCCGTCCCCGGCCGGTGTCGGCCGGGGGCGGAGGGGCCTTCAGTGACACAAGGACTCCTTGCGTACGCGTACGAGAGGTGAACGGGGCCCGGGTTTCGGCTACTTGGCCGCGGCCGCCGCGTCCTCCGCCTTCTTCTGCAGGTCACCGAGGACCGACTTCGGGTCGTCGGACGCCGCCTTGCCGCCGGTCTTCTTCATCTCGGCGGAGATGACGTCCCACGCGGTGTCGCCCAGCGGGTAGAACTTGGCGTTCGGCAGGACCTCGAAGAACGGCTCCAGGTCCTTGTGCTTGCCGCTGGACTGCATCTCCTTGAGGGTGTCCTGGGTGACCGGCATGAGGTTGTACATCTCGTCGAAGGCCAGCATCTTCTTGGAGTACGTGAAGTCCAGGAACTTCTTCACGCCTTCCTTCTCCGCGCCGCCGTCCTTGAACGCCATCATCCAGTCGGCCACGCCGAGCGTGCTGTCGAGCGGTCCGGTCTTGCCGGGGATGGGCGTGACGCCGTAGTCGACCTTGCCGTCCTTGGCCATCTGGATGAGGCTCGGGTGGCCGTTGAGCATGCCGACCTTGCCGGCCGCGAAGTCCGCGAAGGCCGTCTTGCGGTCGGTGGAGGCCGGGTTGGAGTACGTGAGGCCGGGCTTGACCAGGTTCTTCTGGAGCCACTCGAAGGTCTCTACGTTGTTGGCGCTGTCCAGCGTGTACTTGCCGCTGGAGTCGGTGTAGCCGCCGCCGTTGCCGAGCTCCCACATCATCGTCTCGCCCTGGGTCTCCTCGGGGCCGAGCGGCAGGGCGTAGGGGGTCTCGGCGGCCTTGGAGTCCTTGATCTTCTTTGCCGCGGCGGCGAGTTCGTCCCAGGTCTTCGGCGGCGTCTTCACACCGGCCTTCTTCAGGACGTCCTTGTTGTAGAACATGACGCGGCTGGAGGAGACCCACGGGATGCCGTACTGGGTGCCGTCGACCTCGCCGGCCTTGGCGAAGGAGGGTATGAGGTTCTCGCGCGTCTTGGGCGAGAGGACCTCGTCGGCCTTGTAGAGCAGGTCGTCGGCGACCTTGTCGGCGTAGCCGCCGGTCTGCAGCAGGTCGGGCTGGTTGCCCGCCTGGATCATGTTCTTCACGGACTTGTCGATCTCGTTCCAGTTGATGACCTGGACGTCGACCTTGTAGCCCTTGTTGGCCTTCTCGAACTCCTTCTTGACCTCGTTCCAGTAGATCTTGGAGGCGTTCGAGGCCTTGTCGCCGTAGTCGGCGGCGACCAGCTTGATGGTCTTGCCGTCGCCGCTGTCGCTGTCACCGCCGCAGGCGGTAAGTCCCAGAGCCATCGCGAGCGTTGCCGCACCGGTGGCGATCAATCGATTCCTCATGCTGTTCAACCCTTCGACATCGGTGTCGACTTGAACGCGGGCAAAGGCCCCCCGCGGCGCCGTTGCGCCGACATTACTCACGGCCGGAATTGGCGCGACAGGCCTAGACCACTTTCGTGGCCAAGCTGAAATCACCCGCTGTGGAGGTCACTTGAGGGCGCCCGCGGTGAGCCCCGCCTGCACCTGTCGCTGGAAGACCGCGTACACGACGAGCACCGGCAGCATGGCGATCGTCAGGCCCGCGAAGAGCGCACCCCAGTCGCCCCGATAGCCCTGTGTCACGGCCAGGTTGGCGAGTCCCTGGGGCAGCACATAGCTGCTCTCCTCCTCGTTGTTGAGCAGCAGCGGAAGCAGGTACTGGTTCCACTGGCCGAGGAAGTTGAAGATGCCGATGCTGACCAGGCCCGGCTTGGCCATCGGCAGCATGATCTGGAAGAAGGTGCGGGTGTGCGAGGCCCCGTCGACCATCGCCGCCTCCTGGACGCCCGTCGGCAACGTACGGAAGAAGGAGGTCAGGAAGAAGACGGTGAAGGGCAGCGAGTAGGCGATGTACGCGATCATCAGACCTGGCCGGGTGTCCAACAGCCCGAAGTTCTCCATCACCGCGAAGAGCGGGACCAGCGCGAGGATGACCGGGAACATCATGCCGCCCGCGAAGAGCAGGAAGACGAACCGGTTGCCGGGGAAGGTGAAGCGGGCGATGACATAGGCGGCCATCGAGCCGAGCAGCATCGTCCCGGTGAGCGAACCCGCCAGGATGATCAGCGAGTTGAGGGCGTACTGGCCGATGCTGGCCTTGGTCCACGCGTTGGTGAAGTTCTCCCAGTGGAAGGAGGCCGGCCAGCCCATCGGATCGCTGAGGATCTCCACCGAGGGGCGGAACGCGGTGAGGGCGACCCAGACGAGGGGCCCCGCGGCGAGGACCACCCACAGGACGAGGAAGGCGTGCGAGAAGACGTTGAGCGCGGCGCCGCCCGTCGAACTCCCGTCGCGGCGGGCCGAGTCGGCGGACTTGGTGCGGGGCTCGGTGGTGGAGGTGGTCATGATCCTGTGGCTCCCGCGGTCTCAGTATTCGATCCGGTCGCGGTTCCCGATCCTCATGACGATCAGCGAGAACGCCATGCTGAGGACGAGGAGGACGACGCCGATGGAGGTGGCATAGCCGTACTGGCCGTCCCGGAACCGTTCGTAGAGGAAGACCGGGGTCACCTTCAGGACGTGTTCGGGCACCATCACCAGGACGATCGCGAACGAGTCGAGCGCCTGGATGCCCATATAGATCCAGCCGGTCCGTACGGTGTCCCAGATCAGCGGGAGCGTCACGCTGAAGAAGGTCCGGCCCCGGCCGGCCCCGTCGAGCAGCGCGGCCTCGTAGATGTCCCTGGGGATCGCGCCCATCGCGGCGGAGAACAGCACCACGTAGAAGCCGACGAAGCTCCAGCACAGGACGACGAGTACGGCGATCAGGCCGAGGTTGCGGTCGCCGCCGAGCCAGGCGGGCCCGTCGATGCCGATCTTGCCCAGCCCGCCGTTGATCAGGCCGCTGTTGGTGTTGAGGACGCGCCCCCAGACGACGGCGATGATGGCCACCGACAGGACCTGCGGGAAGAAGTAGACGACCTTGTAGAACGACGAGCCCGCGACGCCCGCGATGGCCTGGCCCTTACGGTGCCGGCCGCCCGACGTGATCATGTAGGCGAAGAACATGCCGAGCACGAGGGTGAGCAGCGGGGCGACGACAGCGAGGAAGGTGCTGGCCTCCAGGGATTCCCAGAAGCGCTCGTCGTTCCACATCTTGGTGAAGTTGTCGAAGCCGATGAAGTTCGCGACCGGGCCGCCGGACCAGTCGGTGAACGAGTAGTAGATCGCCTGCACGAAGGGCGAGATGACGAACAGGGCGTAGAACGCGAGCGGCAGTCCCAGGAAGCCCGCGATGAAGCGGTACTTGTCGAGGGTCCGGTAGCGCCTGTCGTAGCGCACGCGTTCCGGTGTGAAGCGGGGCGGCAGCAGCACCGCAAGGAGGAACAACAGCCGTCCGGGCGCCTCGGGTCGGCGTATCCGGTCCGCTGTCTCCTTCGAAGGCCCCGGGGGTCCCGGGGGTGGGGATTCGTCGACCCGGCCGTCCGTCTTCATGCTGCTCCGCCCCGCCTCGCTCACGCGCCCGCGTACCCGGTTCCGTTGCCTGTCAGGCCTTCTTGACCTTGGTGATGTCGGGGTCCTTCAGGATCCGCTCGGACGCCTTCTGCATGGTGTCCATCGCCTGCTTGGTGCCGATCTGGCCCAGCATGAACTTGGCGATCATGTTGTTGAAGTCCTCGCGGAACAGCTCGTTGTACCAGTCGTAGAACTTGGGGATGACGACGTTCTCGCCGGCCGCGTCGATGGCCTTCTGCGCGCTCGCCGTACCGGACGGCAGCTTCTGGCCGTCGATGGCTCCCTTGACCGCGGGGATCGAGCCGACCTCCTTGAACAGGTTCAGGGCGGCCTCCTTGCTGTACATCATCCGCAGCCACTCCAGGCCGCCCTGCACGTTCTGTGCCTTGGACGGGACGATGAAGGGCTCACCGGCCGGGGCGTAGAGCGTGCCGAACGGCATCTTGTCGCCCGAGTCCAGCGACGGGGTGGCGCCCACCGTCATCTGGAAGTCCTTGGGCGTGGTCTCCTTCGCCTCGTTCTCCACCCAGGAACCATTGGGTACGAAGAGACACTTGCCGCCCTCGGTCCAGGCGGTCTGCATCTCCGTGTGCGCCTCGGTGCCGTCGAAGCCCGTCAGCACGTACTTCTTGGCGACGAGCTCTTCCCAGGCCTCGAAGACGTCCTTGACCGCGTCGTTCTTCCAGGCGTCCGGCTCCAGGTAGTCCATGGCGGTGATGACGTCACGGCCGCCGCGCTGGGCGAACATCGCGTACATGCTGAAGAACATGTAGCGGGGGTGGCCGCCGGGGTAACTCCAGCCGTGAATGCCCTTCGCCTTGGCCTTCTTGCAGACCGCGAGCATCGCGTCCCAGGTCTCCGGATACTCGGAGTCGAGCCCCTCCTCGAGCAGCTTCTTGGAGTACCAGTTGCCGTAGACGGTCACGGCGATGTTGAGCTGGTAGCACTCCTTGCCGCCGAACTGGCCCATCGTCTCGACCACGGGCACCAGGGTGTCGCGCACCTTGACGTTCGGGTCGTCCCACGAGGGGGCGTCGAGCACCTCGCCGAGGTCGGCGACCTGCTTGTTGTGCACCAGCTTGCCGATGTTCATCTGGTCGGCGCCGGAGTTGTTGACGACGTCCGCGGTCGGCTTGCCGCGCACGATCTTCGGCTGGAGCTGGGTGGCGATCTTCGTGGTCGCCTTCTGCTCCGGGTCCGACTTCGGGTACCTCTTCTTGTACATGTCGGTGACGAACTGGGCGTACTTGTCGCCGTATCCACCGTTGAAGATGTAGACCCCGAGCGCGGCGTCGGTCTTCACGCCCAGCGGGTTCTTCTTGGACTTCTCGCCCTTCTCGGCCTTGTTCTCGTCCCCGCCGCCGCTGGCGCAGGAGGTCAGCGCGCCGACGGCCGGCACCGCGAGAAGGCCGGTGACCGCCGCCTTCTTCATCACGTCACGACGGTTGAAGCTGGTGGATCCCATGCTCAAGTCCTCGCCTTCTCCAGGACTCAGGCGGTGCGGGGCTCCGCCGGCTCACCCGATGCTCCGGGGGCGAAGGGCCCGACATCGCGGGTCAGTTGAAGCTTGGGTGGTACTGAACGTGCGACAACTCCATGGCAAGGGCTCGCACCCGCCACTCAGGGTGCCGATAGGTATAGTCCACTCTTCGGCGCCAGAGCAAGATCGAACACAGCTTCGGCCAGCAGTCTTTCCCGAGTTGAGACCTCGCGGAGACGTGGAGTGGTTCGTTCACCGCGTGAACAATTCGGTCATGGGTTGAGGACGGCGCTCTGGATCCGCTCGACCGTCTCGCCGGGAGTGGCGCGGGGGACGAGCATCTCCCCGATCAGGACGGTGATCCGGTCCTGGAGCCGCGGCGGATCGAACTCCTTCAGTACGAAGGTGTCGCCGCCGGCCGCCTCGAAGGCGGCCCGCGCGGAGGCGGTGCCGGGAGCGGACCGCTCAGTGCTCCGCAGGGTGGTCCGGGTGGCGACAACCGCCTTGTTCCTGGCCTCGTACCGCCCTGCCGCCTTACGGCCGAGCATGATCCGCAGCAGCTCCAGGGCGGCGTCGGGGTGCTCGGCGTCGCGCGGGACGACGAACGGGTTCGCGTACCCGACGGACAGCGCGCCGAAGGGCAGCTTGTCGCTCGCGTCGACGGAGGGCGGCGGCCCGACCGCCATGTCGAAGCCGGCCGGCGTCAGGTCGGCGACCTCGCCCTCCACCCAGCTGCCGTTCGGCATGAAGAGTGCCTTGCCCTGCACCCAGGCCTGCTGGGCCTGCGCGAAGTCGTACCCCTGCGACGCCTTCCACAGGTGTCCCTTGACGGCAAGCTCGTGGTAGCTCTCGAACACGTCCAGCACGGATTCCGCGTCCCACGCCTCGGGGTCACCGGAGTAGAGCGCGTCCAGCACTTCCCGCCCCCCGCGCTTGCCGATGGACGCGGCGATCACGTACCAGAAGTAGTAGGGATACTTCCCCGGATAGACCACCCCGGCCATGCCCGTCTCCTTGGCCCGCCCGCATACGTCGAGCAGGTCGTCCCAGGTCTTCGGATACCCGGCACCGAGCTTCTCCAAGGCCTTACGCGAGTACCAGAAGCCATAGGCATTGACCTCGTAGTACAGGGCATGCACGGCCTTCTCCCCCTCCCTCAACCGCCCCTTCTCCACGACCCCCGGCGCGAGGGCGTCCCGGACCTTCCGCTCCGGGCCGCCGAACGCGGGGGCGTCGAGGAGCGGCGTGAGATCGAGCAGCCGGTGCGCGGAGGCCAGCTTCCGCAGGTGGGCGGCGTTCGACCCCGCGTTGTTGATCAGGTCGGGCGCCTCGTCCGCGGTGAAGCGCGGCATGACTTCGGCGCTGACGTCGGAAGCCCAGGTCCGCCTGAGGTCGACCTCCGGAAACACCTCCTGGAACCGGTTCAGGGCGTCCTTGAGGTAATCCGTGGAGTAGGCCCCTCCCTTGGGCAGAACCACTTCCAGCCGATCCCCGACCTGGAAGGGATACGAGGGCGCGCCCCCCTCCGGGCCACCTTCCCCTTCGCCGAAGCCACGGAGCGCGACAACGGTGCCGCTGACCCCGGCAGCCGCGACGGCGGCGGAGACACCGAGAAGGGCTCGGCGGGAGAGGCGGTTGCGGGGTGCGGGGGTGCCGGTCGGGGCGGGCGCGGCGTCGTCGTCCTGCGCGGTTGCCGCGGGGACGGCGTCTTCCGGTTCGGGGTAGGCGGAGGATGAGGACGGGGTGGGGGAAATCGGGGCTGTGGTGGGCGAGTTCGGGGTAGCGGAAATCGGGGCTGTGGCGGCCGAGTTCGGGGTAGCGGAAATCGGGGCTGTGGCGGCCGAGTTCGGGGTGAGCGCGGCGGACGCGGCTGGTGGAGCATCGTCGGACGGGGGCGATGCGGGTCCGCCGGACGGGGGCGATGCGGGTCCGCCGGACGGCGCAGGCGCGTCACCGGTGAGCAGGGCTGGAGCGTCGTCGCCGGGCAGGGCAGGCGTGCCGCCGCCGAGCGGGGCAGGTCCGGGCACGGCTGCCGGTTCCCCGCCGGGCCCGGCCAACGCATCCCCACCGGACGAAGCGGGCGCCCCACCGCCGGACACAGCCGACGCGTCCCCATCAGGCGCAGCCGACGCACTCTCGCCGGACGGAGCCAGCGAGTCACCGCCGCCCGCAGCCGATGCGTCGCCGCCGAGCGAGGCCAGCGCATCCCCGCCGGACGAGGCCGGCGTGTCCCCGCCGGGCGAAGCCGCTGCACCGTCCCCGGACGAAGCCAGCGCATCCCCGCCAGGCGCCGCAGACCAACCCCCCTCCGGCCCCGCAGGCCGCTTCCCGTCCGGCGACACCCCCGGCGTCTCCCCCGCCGCCCCCAGCGGAAACGTCGCGAACTCCCTTGGCAGCCACTCGCCCCGGCCGCCCAAGCGCAGCGTCGCCGGTACCTCGAACTCCAGTCTTAGGTCCGCCACCGTCGGGCGTTGTGCTGGTTCCTTCGACAGGCAGCGGGTCACCGTCTCGCGGAGTGGGTGGGGGACCTCGGTGACGTGGGGTTGCTCCTCGATCGTGCGGTACATCATCGCGAAGACGTCGCCGTGCCCGAAGGGTCCCTCGCCCGTCGCCGCGTACACCAGCGTCGCGCCCAGCGCGTACACGTCCGTATGGGGCCCGATCTCGCCGCCCCGCAGCTGCTCCGGCGCCATGTAGCCCGGTGTGCCCGGAACTTGGCCCGTGCGGGTGATCTGGGAGTGCTCGACCGAGCGCGCGATGCCGAAGTCGATGACGCGCGGCCCGTCCTCCGCGAGGAGTACGTTCGAGGGCTTCAGGTCACGGTGCGTCAGACCCGCCCGGTGGATCGCGTCGAGGGCCGCCGCGACCCCCGCCGCCAGCACGAGCAGCGGAGCCTCCGGCAGCGGACCGCTCCGTACGACCGCCTCGGTGACCGACACCCCGGGGATGTACTCCGTGGCGAGCCACGGACGCCGCGCCCCCGGATCGGCGTCCAGGACCGCCGCCGTGAACCGCGCGTCGACCTGCCGCGCCGCATCGACCTCACGGGCGAACCGCCGCCGGAACTCGGCATCATGGGCCAGCTCGGACCGCGCCGCCTTGACCGCCGCCAGCCGCCCCTCCCCCGTACGCCCGAGGAAGACCTCCCCCATGCCGCCGCTGCCGAGCCGCCCCAGCAACTCGTACGCGCCGATGGCCGACGGATCGCCATCCTCCAGCGGCTTCACCCAGCCCCACCTCCCCCGTTACGCCGAGAGACCCTACGTCACTCCCGCCAGGCACTCCAACAGCCTTGACACCACCGGCCACTTGGCGCCCTACTGGACCTTGCGCAGCGATGTGACAACGTTGTCCAACTCGCAGGGAGGGACTCGGGGATGCCATTCAGATCCCACAGATCAGCACGCGGACCCCGGCTCAGACGGCACCGCTCGGCCGGCGTCCTCGGCGCCGCCGCCATCACGCTCGTCGCCACCTCACAGGGCGCCGCGTTCGCGAAGCCGGAGGAACCGCCCAGGGCGGCAAAGGAGTTCGTCTCGTCCTTCGAGGAGGGCGAGGCCCAGCCGGACTGGCTGAACACCGTGGAGACGGGCCCCGACGGCAAGAAGCGCGCCTCCGGAGTCAACGGCGAGTTCAGCGCGGGCATCCCCGGAAGTGTGAACGACCACGTCACCGAGGTCCGCGCCAGCGGTGAGAACGCGGGCAGCGGCGAGGTCAAGGAGAACCTCGTCGACGCCGAGCCCACCAGCAAATGGCTGACGTTCGCCCCCACGGGCTGGGCGGAGTTCGACCTGGACGAGCCCTCGAAGGTCGTGACGTACGCGCTGACTTCGGCGAACGACCACGCCGAGCGCGACCCCAAGGACTGGACCCTGCAGGGCTCCACGGACGGCAAGACCTGGCAGGACCTCGACACCCGCAAGGGCGAGTCCTTCACCCAGCGCCACCAGACGAAGAAGTACGACATCGACGGCGCGAACTCCAAGGCGTACGCGCACTACCGCCTGGACGTCACCGCCAACAACGGCGCGTCCGACGCCCTCCAGCTCGCCGACGTCCAGCTCTCCGTCGGCGGCGACGACGCCCCGCCGCCCGAGGACATGCTCTCCCTCGTCGACCGGGGCCCCAGCGGCTCCCCGACCGCGAAGTCGGGCGCTGGCTTCACCGGCAAGCGCGCCCTGCGCTACGCCGGCACCCACAAGGCGGACGCCCGCGGCTACTCGTACAACAAGGTCTTCGACGTGAACGTCGAGGTGCGCCGGAACACCGAGCTGTCGTACCGCATCTTCCCGTCGATGGCCGAGGGCGACCTGGACTACCAGGCCACGAACGTGTCACTGGACCTGGCCTTCACCGACGGCACCTATCTGAGTGACCTCAAGGCCATGGACCAGCACGGCTTCCCGCTGAGCCCGCAGGGCCAGGGCGCCGCGAAGGGCCTCTACGTCAACCAGTGGAACAACGTGGCCGCGCGGATCGGCCAGGTCGCGGGCGGCAAGACCGTCGACCGCGTCCTCGTCGCGTACGACGCGCCCAAGGGCCCGGCGAAGTTCCGCGGCTGGGTGGACGACGTATCCCTGAAGGAGAAGGCCCCGGAGAAGCCCAAGGCGCACCCTTCGGACTACGCGTCGACCACCCGCGGCACCAACTCCAGCGGCGGCTTCTCGCGCGGCAACACCTTCCCGGCGACGGCCGTCCCGCACGGCTTCAACTTCTGGACGCCGGTGACCAACGCGGGCTCGCTCAGCTGGCTCTACGACTACGCGCGCGGCAACAACGGCGACAACCTGCCCACCATCCAGGCGTTCAGCGCGAGCCACGAGCCGAGCCCCTGGATGGGCGACCGCCAGACGTTCCAGATGATGCCGTCGGTCGACAAGGACACCCCGTCCGCGTCCCGCACCAAGCGTGCGCTGCCCTTCCGCCACGAGAAGGAGACGGCACGCCCGCACTACTACGGCGTGACCTTCGAGAACGGCCTGAAGGCCGAGATGGCGCCGACGGACCACGCGGCGATGATGCGATTCACCTATCCCGGTGACGACGCCAGCGTCATCTTCGACAACGTGTCGGAGAAGGGCGGCCTCACCCTCGACAAGGAGAGCGGCGTGGTGAGCGGCTTCTCGGACGTGAAGTCCGGGCTGTCCACCGGTGCCACGCGCCTCTTCGTGTACGGGACCTTCGACGCCCCCGTCACGGCGGGCGGCAAGCTCGACGGCGGCGGTGGCGGCGACGTCACCGGCTACCTCCGCTTCAAGCCCGGCGCGGACCGCACGGTCAACCTGCGCCTGGCGACCTCCCTCATCAGCCTGGACCAGGCGAAGGCCAACCTCGCCATGGAGATCCCGTCGGGCACCTCCTTCGACGACGTGAAGAGGAGCGCCCAGAAGAGCTGGGACGACATCCTCGGCAAGGTGGAGGTGGAGGGCGCGACGGAGGGCCAGCGCACGACGCTCTACTCGTCCCTGTACCGCCTGTACCTGTACCCCAACTCGGGCTTCGAGAAGGTGGGGAACAAGTACCGGTACGCGTCCCCGTTCTCGCCGCAGACCGGTCCCGACACCCCCACCCACACCGGCGCGAAGATCGTCGACGGAAAGCCGTACGTGAACAACGGCTTCTGGGACACCTACCGGACGACCTGGCCCGCGTACTCCCTGCTCACCCCCAAGAAGGCGGGCGAGCTGGTGGACGGCTTCGTGCAGCAGTACAAGGACGGCGGCTGGACGTCGCGTTGGTCCTCGCCGGGGTACGCCGACCTGATGACGGGCACCTCGTCGGACGTCGCGTTCGCCGACGCGTACGTCAAGGGCGTGGACTTCGACGCGAAGGACGCGTACGACGCCGCGGTGAAGAACGCGACGGTCGTACCGCCGAGTTCGGGCGTGGGCCGCAAGGGCATGGAGACGTCACCCTTCCTCGGCTACACGCCCAGCGAGACCCACGAGGGCCTGTCCTGGGCCCTGGAGGGATACCTCAACGACTACGGCATCGCGAGCATGGGCAAGGCGCTCCACAAGAAGACGGGCGAGAAGCGCTACAAGGAGGAGTCCGACTACTTCCTCAACCGGGCCCGCGAATACGTGAAGCTCTTCGACGGCAAGGCGGGCGGTCCGGGCAGCTCGGGCTTCTTCCAGGGCAAGGACAAGAAGGGCGACTGGCGGGTCCCGTCGGAGAAGTTCGACCCGCGCGTATGGGGCTACGACTACACGGAGACGAACGCCTGGGGCTACGCCTTCACGGCCCCGCAGGACTCACGCGGTCTCGCCAATCTCTACGGCGGCAGGTCCGGTCTGGCCGACAAGCTGGACAAGTACTTCGCCACTCCGGAGACGGGCTCCGCCGAGTTCGCCGGCTCCTACGGGGGCGTCATCCACGAGATGACCGAGGCACGCGACGTACGCATGGGCATGTACGGCCACTCCAACCAAGTCGCCCACCACGCCGCCTACATGTACGACGCGGCGGGCAAGCCGTCCAAGACGCAGGAGAAGGTCCGCGAGGTCCTCTCCCGGCTCTACACGGGCAGCGAGATCGGCCAGGGCTACCACGGCGACGAGGACAACGGCGAGCAGTCGGCCTGGTACCTCTTCTCCTCGCTCGGCTTCTACCCGCTGGTCATGGGCAGCGGCGAGTACGCGATCGGGTCCCCTCAATTCACCAAGATGACCGTTCACTTGGACGGCGGCCGCGATCTGGTGGTGAAGGCCCCGAAGAACAGCGCGAAGAACGTGTACGTCCAGGGCCTGAAGGTCAACGGCAAGAAGTGGACGTCAACTGCCCTGCCCCACAAGGAGATCGCACGCGGCGGCGTCCTGGAGTTCGACATGGGCCCGAAGCCGTCGGCCTGGGGCACGGGCAGGAACGCCCAGCCGACGTCGATCACGCAGGACGACAAGGTGCCGTCGCCGCGCGGTGACGCGATCTCCGGCGAGGGCGCGCTGTTCGACAACTCATCGTCGACGGAGGCCACTTCGGAGTCCGGTCCGGTGGAACTGCCGGTGACGAAGCCGACGAAGGCCGTGCAGTACACGCTGACGTCGTCGACGGACAAGGCGAAGGCGCCGCGCGGCTGGGTCCTTCAGGGGTCCGACGACGGTGAGAAGTGGACCGAGTTGGACAAGCGCACGGGCGAGTCCTTCGCCTGGGACAGACAGACACGGGCGTTCTCCGTGTCCGATCCCGGCGACTACGACCGCTACCGCCTGATCCTGGACGGCTCGGCGACGCTGGCGGAGGTGGAACTGCTGAGCTGACGGACCGGAGACGGCTCAGGCCGAACTCCACCAGGCCCCGACTCGTCGACTTCCCCTTCGCCGACGGGTCGGGGCCGCTCGTTTCCGCTTGTTTCCGCTTGTTTCCGCTTGTCTACGCGCCGGGTGGAAGTCTGTGACTCACCCCACCTGCGCGGCCGTCCCCCGGAAGGTGCGGCGGTACGTCATCGGGGAGACGCCGATCGCGGAGTGCAGGTGCTCGCGCAAGGAGGTGCCGGTGGCGAAGCCGACCCGTCCCGCGATGTCGTCGACGGACAGGTCGGTGGTCTCCAGGAGGTGCTGGGCCCGGGACACGCGCTGCTGGATCAGCCAGCGCCCCGGGCTCATCCCGACCTCCTCGCTGAACCGGCGCGCGAAGGTACGCAGGCTCATCCGGGCGTGCCCGGCGAGTTGCGGCAGGGTCAACGGCTCGTGCAGGTTCTCCAGGGCCCACTGGCGGGTGGCCGAGGTGCCGTTCGCCGACGACTCGGGCACCGGGTGCTCGATGTACTGGGCCTGGCCGCCGTCCCGCCACGGTGGCACGACGCAGACCCGCGCCACATGGTTGGCGACGGCCGCGCCGTGATCCCGCCGTACGAGATGGAGGCAGACGTCGACGCCGGACGCGGCGCCGGCCGAGGTCAGCACGTCGCCGTCGTCCACGAACAGCACGTCCGGGTCGAGCGCGACCGTCGGATACCAGGACCGGAAGACGTCGGCGACGGCCCAGTGTGTGGTGGCGGGCCGGCCGTCGAGCAGTCCCGCCGCCGCCAGCACGAAGGCGGCCGTACAGATGGACACGATCCGGGTGCCGGGCCGGACCGTCGCGAGGGCCTTGGCCACGCGGGGCGGCAGCTCGCGGGAGAGCCGGGAGACGTCGAAGGGCGGCAGCAGCACCGTGTCCGCCGTCGCGAGGACCTCGGGGCCGTGCCCCACCGTCACCGAGAAGTCGGCGTTCGTGGCGACGGGACCGCCGTCGACGGAGCAGGTCAGGACCTCGTACCGGTCCTGGAGCGCGCCAAAGATCCGGCTGGGGATACCGAGCTC
Organism: Streptomyces sp. NPDC050658; assembly: GCF_044457025.1. NCBI lineage: Bacteria > Bacillati > Actinomycetota > Actinomycetes > Kitasatosporales > Streptomycetaceae > Streptomyces > Streptomyces sp. NPDC050658. The sequence continues at coordinate 1,442 of NZ_JBITGM010000019.1, read as the reverse complement.
GAAGGGGTAGACCCCGTCGAGGGCGAGCACGACGACGCGATGGACGGAAGGCACGGCTCGATCACACACGGCACGATCACACATGGCACGATCACACATGGCACGATCCCGTTGTAAGTTGGCATTCATGCCATGGTACGGGGAGGCGCGGAGGGCGAGGCTGGTGCCATGACAAACACCACGACTACCGCTGCTGTCGCCACTGCCACTCCCACTGCCACGATGCGCGCGATCAGCCAGGACACGCACGGGACGCCCGAGGTTCTGGCGGAGGTCACCCTGCCCCGCCCGGCGCCCGCTCCGAGCCAGATCCTCGTCGCCGTCCGCGCGGCGGGCGTGAACCCGACCGACTGGAAGCACCGGTCCACGGGCCTCTTCCTCGGCGGCCGTCTGCCGCTGGTACTCGGCTGGGACGTCTCCGGCGTGGTCGAGGCCGTGGGCTTCGGCGTCACCCTGTTCAAGCCGGGTGACGAGGTCTTCGGGATGCTGCCCTACCCGCACGGCGTCGGCTCCCACGCCGAGTACGTGACGGGCCCCGCCCGCGCCTTCGCGCACAAGCCCGCCGGGATCGACCACGTCCAGGCCGGCGCCCTGCCGCTCGCCGCCCTCACGGCGTACCAGGCGATCGTCGACACGGCGGCGGTCCGTGCGGGGCAGCGCGTCCTGATCCACGCGGCCGCGGGCGGGGTCGGCCACCTCGCCGTCCAGATCGCCAAGTCCCGCGGCGCGTACGTCATCGGCACCGCCAGCGCCGCCAAGCACGACTTCGTACGCTCACTCGGCGCGGACGAGGTCATCGACTACCGCGCCGCCGACTTCCGCGATGCCGTCCGGGACGTCGACATGGTGCTGGACCCCCTCTCCGGCGATACCCGCGCCCGCTCCCTCGACGTCCTGCGCCCCGGCGGCGTCCTCGTCTCACTCCTCCCGGGAACGGACCCGGAGGAAGCGGAGCGGGCCGCGGCGCGGGGCGTCCGCGTGGAAACCCTCCTGGTCGAAGCGGACCACGCGGGCATGAACGCGATAGCGGAACTGGCCACGGCGGGCGCGCTGCGCGCCCACGTCGAGGCGACTTTCCCCCTCGCGGAGGCGGCCAAGGCCCACGCGCTGGGCGAAACGAACCACACAACGGGCAAGATCGTCCTGACGCTGCCTTGAATGGCGGGGGGCCGGGGGGTGGGCCAGGGGCACTGATGTTTGCCGGGGCTACCGGGTCCTCTGGAGCACAGGGGGACCGAACGGCGGCCCGACAAGGGCGGACGCGCGAGCGGCTGCTTGGGGTGGCCCGGTGCCTTCGATCGTCACCGGGGCCGCCCGGCTTCTGCGGAGTGTGGCGCTTCCGGCGTGCCTGTAAAGGGCGCTCCGCTGCGCTACGCGTCGGCTTCGCCGATTCCGCTTGCGCTCCACCCTTGACAGGCCCGCCTCCACCGCAGAGACCTTCT
>NZ_JBITGM010000018.1:0-77246 GCF_044457025.1 Streptomyces sp. NPDC050658 | reverse complement strand
CCTGGCCGCCCGGTCAAGAAGGTCTCTGCGGTGGAGGCGGGCCTGTCAAGGGTGGAGCGCAAGCGGAATCGGCGAAGCCGACGCGTAGCGCAGCGAAGCGCCCTTTACAGGCACGCCGCAACCGCCACACTCCCCAGAAGCCGCGCGGCCCCGGCCACCAACAACGACACCGGGCCACCCGAAGCTGCCGCGGGGTGGGTGGGGAGGAGGCGGGGCCCACTGGACGCAGGGGCGTCGCAGTCCCGGCCGGTGCGTGTAGTGCCGAGCCGGCGGGACGGCGTACCCCCGAGTGCTGGGCCGCCCCTGCGACCGTCTGCATCGCCCGGCCGCTCGAAGCCGCCGTCTCGGGCGTTCACCCCTGCCCATGGCGGCAGTTCAGCTCAGGCGGGGGGGGAGGGGGAGAGAAGGGGGGACGCAGGGGCACCCCCCAGCGCCCGGCGGCGTACCCCGGGACGGCCCAGCCCCCCTCCCCCTCACCGACCCACCCCCAACACCGCCCCCAGCCCCTCCCGCAAGTCCTCGATGAAGGGCTTCGGTACCTCCAGTGACGGGAAGTGGCCGCCGGCCGGAGGGGAACCCCAGTGGACGATTCGGCGGTATCGTTCCTCGGCCCAGGGGCGCGGGCACTTCTCGATGTCTTGGGGGTACACGCTGATCGCCGACGGGACGTCGACCCGGAGTTCGGGGTCGAGTGAGAGGTGGCTCTCGTAGTAGATGCGGGCCGCCGATGCACCCGTCCGCATCAGCCAGTACAACGTGACGTCGTCGAGGATCCTGTCCAGGGAAATCGCCTCGAACGGACTGTCCTCCGTGTCCGTCCACTCCGCGAACTTGTCGAGGATCCAGGCGAGCAGCCCGACCGGTGAGTCGACCAGCGAGTAGCCGATGGTCTGCGGCCTGGTCGCCTGCTGCTTCGCGTACGCCGCGCGATAGCGCCAGAAGTCGTGGGTCTCCTCGGTCCATTCGCGCTCGGCCGGCGTCAGACCCTCCGTCGTCAGTCCGGGCGGCGCCTGCGCCGTCGTCGTGTGGATACCGAGGACGTTCTCCGGGAACCTGCCGCCGAGGACCGTGGTGATCACACCGCCCCAGTCGCCGCCGTGGGCCACGAACTTGTCGTAGCCGAGCCTTCCCATCAGTTCCACCCAGGCCGCCGCGATCCTTTCGATGCCCCACCCGGTGGTCGCCGGCTTGTCGCTGTAGCCGAAGCCCGGCAGCGACGGGGCCACGACGTGGAACGCCCGTGCGTTCGCGTTCTTCGGGTCCGCCAGTTCGTCCACCACATCGATGAACTCGGCGATGCTGCCCGGCCAGCCGTGCGTCAGGATCAGCGGGGTGGCATCCGCGCGCTCGGACCGGCGGTGCAGGAAGTGGATGCCCAGGCCGTCGATCGTCGTACGGAACTGGCCGATCTCGTTGAGGCGCGCCTCGAACGACCGCCAGTCGTACTCGGTGCGCCAGTAGTTCACCACGTCCACCAGGTCGGCGCGCGGGACCCCCTGGTCCCATCGGCGCGGGTCGGGCGCCGGGCGATGGACCGTCTCGGTCTCCGGCAGTCTCGCCGCCGCCAGTCGCGCGCGCAGATCGTCCAGGTCGGCGTCGGACGCGTGGGCTTCAAAGGCTCGTACGTCGATGGCTCGTACGTCGATGGCTTGTACGTCGATGGCTTGGCGGTTCATGAGGCCTCCCGGTCATCGGTGGAACCAGCTTCAGTCATCTATAGAACCGGCTTAGACGGTTCTAGCATGCCCGTCATCCGCCTACAACCGGCTAAGGTGGTTCCATGACTGCCCGGTTCCCTGAATTCCGTCTCGGCAAGGTGCTGGCGACCAGCTTCACGGGGACCCTGTCGGAGCGGCGCGGTGACTCCGTCGAGCGCATCCCCACGCCGGAACGGCTCGTCGACTGGCTGGCGGTGAGCGGCCTCGCCGTGGAGTCCTGCACCGACGCCCAGCTCGAACGCGCCCGGGAGTTGAGGGAAGCGATCCACGCCGCCGCGACAGCGGCGGCGGTCCAGGACCCGCTCCCCGCAGCCGCCGTCCGAGTCATCAATGACTTCAGCGTCCAGGGGCGGGCCGCGGCCGTCCTCACTCCCGAGGGTGAGCGGCGGTGGCAGCTCGGCTCGGCCTCCTGCGTCGAGGACGCCCTCAGCGTGATCGCCGCCGATGCCGTCAGCGTCATCGCGGGCGAACGCGACGGAAACCTGGCCCTGTGCGCCTCACCGACCTGCCGGGCCGCCTTCTTCGACACCAGCCAGAGCCGCACCCGAAAGTGGTGCGAGATGAACACCTGCGGGAATCGTCAGAAGAAGGCCCGCTTCAACGCCAACCAGCAGCGCAGCAACCCCGGATCGTCGAAGTCCGCCTAGCTAGCCCCACTCACACCACTCACCCCACTCACCCCACTCACACCACGTACGAAGCGATCGCCCGCGCGCACTCCAGCGACTCGGTCCGCGTCGTGTCCACCTCCACGTCGTACGTCACCCCCTCATGGACCAGCTCCGCCTGGAGCGCGGCCATCCCCTTGGCCCGGTCGCCCCGCGCGATCTCCCGGCCCGCCGCCACCCCGCTCTCGCAGCGGACGCCGACCCACAGCACGTCAACGCCGCCCAGCGCCTTCTGCCAGCGTTCCTGGGATGCCGGACCGCCGAGGAAGACGTCGTCGACGATGATCTTCGCGCCCGCGCGGGCCATTGCCGCGATGCCTTCGGTCCAGGCGCGCTCCAGTGTCCGGAAGTCCTCGCCGATGCTCACGCCGCCGTCGTCGCCGACGTTGATTCCCGCGTCCGAGGCCTGCATCTTCGCGGGCATGGACTCGACGAACGAGTCGCAGCCGAAGGCCAGCCAGGGGTCGGGGAGTACGTCCTGGAGGCAGCGGACGATGCCGCTCTTCCCGGAGCTTGAGCCGCCGTTGAGGATGATCATCTGGGTCGTCACGGTCACCGGCCCTCCCCCGACACCCGCGGTTCCCCGTACCAGCGCCAGGAGTTGAGGCGTGCCCGTCCCGGCAGCTCGCCCCTCCCCGTTGCCCACAGCAGCGTCGGCCAGGGCTCCTCGTCGTACGGCGCCTCCGGGAACAGGCGGTGCAGGACGCGGGCGCACACGTCGGCGGGCGGGTCCCACTGCAAGCCGAGCCCCTCGGCCAAGTCGTGTGTGTGGACGACCGTTTCGACGATGCCCATCGCCGCGAAGCCCTCCGGGTCCGAGGCGCCGAAGCCGTGGAACGAGCGGAGCTCCGGCGGCGCCGTCCGCACCATGGCGACGAGCATCGCGGCCGTCGACTCCAGGACCTGGAGGAGCCCGGCGGGGCCCGCGGCGCGGTCCGCGTGGATGGCATTCCAGGGGCCGTCGCCGCCCTGCCGGGGCTCCCAGATGAACGGGATCGGCCCGGCCAACGACGGGGAGCGCGGGCCCAGTTGGGCGGCGTACGCGAAATAGTCGTCGCTCAGGTGCTCCACCGTCTCCCAGCAACTCCACCGCAGTGAACCCGCCTTGCCCTCCCAATCGGACGGCGGCGCCGCGCGGAGGACGTCGAGGGCGAGCTGGGCCACCCGGTCCAGGTCGTCGGCGGTGACGGGGCCCGGCGTCGCGGGATCTTGCTCGGCTTGTCGTCGCATGCGGGGAACGGTAGCCGCGCGCGGGCCCGCGCCCCAGCGACTTTCCGGAGCACCGGCCGCACCGCGCGACGAGGAGGCCATGCTGCGGCTGGCCCCGGCGGCACCCCTACGAGCCGCCGTCCACCCCGCATGAACTCCCGCTGCTCGGCATCTCCCCGTACAGCAGGAAGTCGTCCACCTTCTCCCGTACGCACTTCGAGCCGGCGTAACCCGTGTGCCCGTCCCCCTTGTTGTCGAGGACGACGGCGGACGAGCCGAGGCGCTTGGCCGTCTCCTCGGTCCAGCGGTACGGCGTCGCCGGGTCGCCCCGCGTGCCGACCAGGAGGAACTCGGGGCTCTTGACGTCGCGTACGTCGTCACGGATGTAGTCCGTGCCCGGGGGCCTGCCGTAGCAGAAGAGGACCGGCATCAGCATCGAGCGGCCGAAGACGGCGGAGGTCGACTCGAACTCCCGCTGCAGCTTGCCCACGTCCTTCTCCAGGCTGGCCGCGTCGGGCCGGTCGGGATCGTCCGCGCAGTTCACGGCCATCAGGGCAGCCGCCATGTTGTCGGCGGGAATGTCCTCCGTCAGCTCCTTCGGACTGCCCTCCGTCAGCCCTTTCAGAGCGGGGTCGCCCGGCGTCTGCTGGGCCATCGCGCCGCTCATCCGCAGCAGCGCCCGCGGATCGCCGTCCGCCATCAGCGCGCCGAGCGCCTGTGAGAGAGCGGGCCACGACTGCCTGCTGTAGAGGGCCTGTCCGAGTACGTCGACGACGTCCTGGCCGGTGAACTCGGCGCCGTCCGCCGACTGCAGCGGATACTCGTCGAGCCCCTTGATCAGGTCCTTCATGTGGCCGCGCGCTGCGCGGGAGTCCGTGCCGAAGACGCAACCGGGGTTCTCCGTGCACCAGTCGAGGAAGTTGTCGAGTGCGGTCTGCCGGCCCTCCGCGCTGACCAGGGCCTGTTCGGCGACGGGTTCGGTCAGCGTGTCCACGCCGTCGAGGACCATCCGGCCGACCTTCTTGGGGAACTGCGCGGTGTAGACGGCGCCGAGCCGGGTCCCGTAGGAGAAGCCGAGGTAGTTGAGCTTCTTGTCGCCGAGGGCCTGGCGCATGACGTCCATGTCGCGCGAGACGTTGACCGTCCCGATGTGCGGCAGGACGGGCCCGGAGTGCTTGGCGCACTGCTCGGAGATCTTCTTCATCTCGTCGAGCACGGCGGCGGGGTCGTCGGGGTCCTCGCCCTGCGCCGGATCGTCGGCGCCCATGTCGCCGCAGCTCACGGGGGAACTCCGGCCCACGCCACGCGGGTCGAAGGAGACGACGTCGTACCCCTTGCCCAGATACTCGAACTCCTTCTGCGAGGCGAGCAGCCCGGAAACCCCCGCGCCCCCCGGCCCGCCGAAGTTCAGGACGAGCGAACCGCGGGGCTTGCCGCTGGACTTGACACGGACCATGGCGAGATCGACCGTGCCGCCGCGCGGCTTGGCGTAGTCGAGCGGGACGGTGATCTTGCCGCACTGGACGTCGCGGTCCTCGGGCTCGGCCGTGGCCTCGCCTTCGACGATCATGTCCTGCGCGGCCTCGTCCTCGCAGGCGTGCCACTTGATCTTCTGGGCGTAGAAGCGGGAGAGGTTCGGCTGCCGATCGGGCGTGGCCGTCTCCTTGTCGGCGGCGGCAGCGATGGCAGCAGCGGCCGGGTTCACTCCCATTCCCGTCCCCATGACGGCCAGCGCGGTGACGCCGGCGAGCGCGACAGCTCTGCGCACGGCAACCTCCCAGGGTCTGCCCCTCGATCACCCTAAGGGCGCGGTGCGGAGCCCGCCCGTCCAGGTGACGGGCGGTGACGACGGCTACTTTCCGTGTCCGCCCCTGCCGTCGTACAGCCCCTCGATCTCCGCCTCGAAGTCCCGCTCGACGGCGGCCCGCCTCAGCTTGAGGGACGGCGTCAGATGGCCGCTGTCCTCGGTGAAGTCCACGGGCAGCACGGTGAACCGCCGGATGGACTCGGCCCGCGAGACGAGCTTGTTGGCCTCGTCGACGGCACGCTGCAGGGTCTCCCGCAACTCGGTGTCGGCCACGAGCTCGGTCATCGCCATGCCGGCCTTCTTCTTCATCCGGCACCAGTGCGCGATGCCGTCCGGCTCCAGCGTGAGCAGAGCGGTGATGTACGGCCTTGCGTCGCCGACGACCATGCACTGGCCGACCAGCGGATGGGCGCGCAGCCAGTCCTCCAGCGGGGCGGGGGCGACGTTCTTGCCGCCGGTGGTGATGAGGATGTCCTTCTTGCGCCCCGTGATGGCCAGATATCCCTCGGCGTCCAGCTCCCCCACGTCCCCCGTGGCGAACCACTCCCGCTCGGCGGGCACCGCACGGCCCGCCTGCCCGTCCCAGTACCCCGCGAAGACCTGCCCGCCGGCGAGCAGCACCTCACCGTCGTCGGCGATCCGCACCTTCGTCCCCGGCAGCGGCCAGCCGACGGTGCCGAGGCGGGGCTTCAGGGGTGGTGTGACGGTCGCGGCGGCGGTGGTCTCGGTCAGTCCGTACCCCTCGAAGATCTCGATGCCGGCGCCCGCGTAGAAGGCGGCGAGGCGGCGGCCGAGGGGTGAGCCACCGCAGATCGCGTACCGCACCCTGCCGCCGAGGGCGGCGCGGATCCGCCGGTAGACGAGCGGGTCGTACAGGGCGCGGGCCAGCCGCAGCCCGAGCTCGGGCCCCGGTCCCGTGCCGTGCTGGCGGGCCTCGACGGCCTCGCCGTAGCGCACGGCGATCCGGGCGGCGCGGTCGAAGGAGGAGGCGCGGCCCATCTTCTCGGCGGTGGCGCGCCCGGTGTTGAAGACCTTCTCCAGGACGTAGGGAATGGCGAGGAGGAAGGTCGGCCGGAAGCCGCCGAGATCCCGCAGCAGATCCTCGGTCTGGATGCTGGGCGCGTGCCCGAGCCGGACCCGTGCGCGCAGGCAGCCGATGGCGACCATCCGCCCGAAGACGTGGGACAGGGGGAGGAAGAGGAGCGTGGAGGCGGGCTCCTTGCTGATGGACTTGAAGACGGGGTGGAGCAGCTCGATGGCGTTGTCCACCTCGGCGAAGAAGTTGCCGTGGGTGAGGACACAGCCCTTGGGGCGGCCGGTGGTGCCGGAGGTGTAGATGAGGGTCGCGATGTCGTCCGGGCCCAACTCGCCCCTCCGGGCGTGCACTTCGGCGTCGCCGACCTGCCCGCTCTCCCGCCCCAGTTCGGCGAGGCGCCGGACGTCGCCCTTCTCGAAGGCCCACACGTGCTCCAGGCCGGGCATCCGGTCGCGCTCGGGGCCGAGCGAGGAGGCGAGCGCCGCGGTCTCCACGGCGAGGGCGACGGCGCCGGAGTCCTGGATGATCCACCGGGTCTGGTACGCGGATGAGGTCGGGTACACCGGCACGGTGACCAGGCCCGCGGCCCAGGCGGCGAAGTCTAGGAGCGTCCATTCGTACGTCGTACGCGCCATGATGGCGAGCCGGTCACCGGGGGCGAGGCCCTCCGCGATGAGCCCCTTCGCCACGGCGAGCACCTCCTCGGCGAACTCCGCCGCGGTGACGTCCCGCCAGCGCCCGTCATCGCCCTTCCGGGAGAGGACGGCCTCGGTCGGGGCTTCCTCGGCGTTGTCGAAGGGGATGTCGGCGAGGGAGCCGTGGGTGACGCGGGCGGCGAAGGCCGGCACGGAGACTTCGCGCACGGCGCCGTCGAGATGACGTATGTGGGGCTCTACGAGGGCGGGTTGGGGAGCGGTGGGGCTGGGGGTCACTGGGCGGCTCCTGTGTCCGGGAGGGCAGGGGAAGGGTGGGTGAGCGGGGGGGTGCCTAATCCCGCTCCAGGATCGCCGTCACCCCCTGGCCGCCCGCCGCGCAGATCGAGATCAACCCGCGGCCGGGAGTGCCCCTTTCCGCCAGCAGCTTCGCCAGCGTGGCGACGATGCGTGCCCCCGTGGCGGCGAACGGATGGCCCGTGGCGAGCGAGGACCCGGCGACGTTGAGCCGCTCCCGGTCCACCGTCCCGAGCCCCCGCTTCTCCCAGGCCGCCAGCGTCGCCAACACCTGCGAGGCGAAGGCCTCGTGCACCTCGATGAAGTCGAAGTCGTCGAGCCCGAGGCCCGCCCGCTCCAGCATCCGGGGCACGGCGTGGGCAGGCGCCATCAGCAGGCCGTCATCGCCGCCCGCCACATCGCCCCCGACGAAGTCGACGGCGGCGGTCTCATAGGCGGTGAGATACGCCAGCGGCTCAAGGCCCCGCTCCTCCGCCCACTCCTCGCCGGCGAGCAGCGTGACGGCGGCGCCGTCCGTCAGGGGCGTCGAATTCCCGGCAGTCATGGTCGGGCTGGGCCCCTTCACCCCGAACACGGGCCGCAGAGTCGCCAGCTTCTCCACGCTCGACCCCGGCCGCAGATTCTGGTCCCGGTCCAGGCCGCGGAAGGGCACGACAAGGCCGTCCAGGAAGCCCCGCTCGTACGCCGCGGCGAGCCGCTGGTGGCTGGCGGCGGCCAGCTCGTCCTGGGCCTCGCGCGAGATGCCCCACGCGGCGGCGGTGACGGCGGCGTGCTCGCCCATCGAAAGCCCGGTACGGGGCTCGGCGTTGCGCGGGATGTCCGGCACGAGGTGGCCGGGCCGCACCCGCGCGAGCGCCTTCAGCCGACCGCCGGCCGACTTGGCGCGGCGGGCGGCCAGCAGAATCCTCCGCAGCGAGTCGTTGACGCCGAGCGGCGCGTCGCTGGCGGTGTCCGCGCCACCCGCCACCGCGGACTCCGTCTGCCCGAGCGTGATCTTGTTGGCGGCGGCGATGACGGCCTGAAGCCCGGTGCCGCAGGCCTGCTGGACGTCGTACGCGGGAGTGGTCGGCGCGAGACGCGAGCCGAGGACGGTCTCGCGGGCGAGGTTGAAGTCCCGGCTGTGCTTGAGCACGGCACCGGCGACGAACTCCCCGACGGCGCCGTCCCCTTCAAGGCCGTACCGGTCGACGAGACCGTCCACCGCGGCGGTGAGCATCTCCTGGTTGGAGGCGGTCGCGTACGGGCCGTCGGAGCGCGCGAACGGGATCCGGCTGCCGCCGATGACCGCCACGCGGCGAGTGGTGGGCGGAATCATGTCTCGACCAACTCCTGACTCTTGAGTAACCTTACTCCGAAGTAAATTTACGACCGAGCTGGGAGTTGGACAATGGCCGACCGCTATCTGAACTTCACGGGCACCGCACCCGGCCGCTTCCTCACCCGCAGGCTCGGCCTCCCCCAGCCCGCGCCGCTGCGCCGCTGGTCGGCGGAGCGCCCCACGCTGGAAGGCGAGTTGCTGCACCTGACGGCGGGCGAATCCACGCACACGGCCGCGCTGGGCGACATCCTGAACCGCACGGGCCTGAAGCCGGCGACCGACGCCACCGCCCGCCCCGCGGCGGTCGTCCTCGACGCGACGGCGGTCGCCGACACCCCGGCCCTCGCCGAGGTCCACGCCGCGCTGCACCCCGTTGTACGCAAGGTGGCGGACAACGGCCGCGTGGTCGTCGTCGGCGCGCCCCTCTCCCCCTCCGACCACCACCAGGCGGCGGCACAGCAGGCACTCGAAGGCTTCGTACGCTCCCTCGCCAAGGAACAGGGCAGGGGCCGCACGGCAACGCTGGTCCGAACGATCTCGGCCCCCGCCGCGGAATCGACCCTCCGCTTCCTTCTCTCACCGAGGTCGGCGTATGTCTCCGGCCAGGTGATGGAGATCGCCGACGTCGAACCCGCCCCCTGCGACTGGGAGCGCCCGCTCGCCGGCCGCACGGCGCTCGTCACGGGGGCCGCGCGGGGGATCGGCGAGGCGGTGGCGGAGGTCCTGGCGCGGGACGGCGCCGATCTCGTACTCCTCGATGTGCCGTCCGCGCAGGGCGACTTGGTACGGGTGGCGGACCGGCTCGGGGCGACGGCGCTGCCGCTGGACATCACGGCGGCGGACGCGGGGGAACGCATCGCGGCGACGCTCGCGCCGCTGGGCGGCCTTGACGTGCTCGTCCACAACGCGGGGATCACGCGGGACCGGAAGCTGGCGAACATGTCCGCCGACCGCTGGGCCCCGGTCCTCGACGTGAACCTCACGAGTGTGCTGCGCACGACGGACGCGCTGCTGAAGTCGGGGACGTTGAAACGGGGCGGGAGCATCGTGGCGACGGCGTCGATCGCCGGGATCGCGGGGAATGTCGGCCAGACGAACTACGCGGCCAGCAAGGCGGGGATCATCGGCCTGGTCCGTTCACTCGCCCCACGGGCGTACGAGGAGTACGGGGTCACGCTGAACGCGGTGGCCCCCGGCTTCATCGAGACGAAGATGACGGCGGCGGTCCCCCTCTTCATCCGCGAGGCGGGCCGCCGCATGAACTCCCTCGCGCAGGGGGGTCTGCCGGTGGACGTCGCCGAGACCACCGCGTGGCTGGTGGGCGCCTCCGGCGGGGTGAACGGTCAAGTGGTGCGGGTGTGCGGGCAGAGTCTGTTGGGGGCGTAGCCAGAGCGTTCCTGTCTGCGGATGCGTCGTGGCCGGTCGCGCAGTTCCCCGCGCCCCTGACGGGGCGCTACCCGCAGCGCACATCGAGGCGTGAGGGGACGGGTGTCGGCCCCCACCCACGGTCAGCCCGCATCGAGACGTGAGGGGACGTGTCGGTATGTCCGCACGGAGCACGGTTCGCAGGCCTCCGGAGGCGAAGCAGTTGAGGGGCTCGCAGGAGATGGCGAGTACGGACATACCGACGCGGCCCCGCCCCAAACACGAACCGCACCGCACGACCACCGGCCCCAAGACGACGACCACACCGCACCCCCGAAAGGCACCCCATGCTCACCGCCCACCTGCTCCGCGGCGCGCTCCTCTCCCCCCTCAAACCGCGCCCCCACCCCGACGCCCCCCTGGACACCACCCACCGCACCCTCCCCGCAGCCACCCCCGACCCCCGCCACCTCACCGCCTACGCCCGCCTCTGCGGCTACCGCACCGAAGCGGACGCCCTGCTCACCTATCCGCACATCCTCGGCTTCCCCCTCGCCATGCGGATCATGAGCACCCGCGCCTTCCCGCTCCCCCTCATCGGCCTCGTGCACACCTCCGTCGACATCGCCCGCAGCCGCCCCCTCCACACCACCGAGCCGCTCGAAATCGACGTACACGCAGCGAAGTTGAGTCCGCACCGCCGCGGCACGGAAGCCACCCTCGTCACCGAGGCACGGGACGCAGACGGCACCACCGTGTGGGCATCCAGCAGCACCTACCTGGCCCGGCACAAGACCAGCAGCAACAACAGCGAAACCGCACCCCGACCGGCGAAGACCCCCGACCCGCTCCCCGCCCTAGCCGACTGGCCGCTGCCCGCAGACCTGGGCCGCCGCTACGCCGCCGTCTCCGGCGACCGCAACCCCATCCACCTCCACCCCCTCACCGCCCGCGCCCTCGGCTTCCCCCGAACGATCGCGCACGGCATGTGGACAGTGGCCCGCTGCCTGGCGGAGCAGGAGGCGGACGCCGAGGGCGCACTCCACGTCCACGCCGAGTTCAAGGCCCCGGTCATGCTCCCCGGCACCGTCACCTACGCGGCCACGCCCGACGGCGAAGCCTTCCAACTCCGCGGCGCCAAGGGCGAGTTGCACCTCACCGGCAGCGTGTCACAGCGGCTGCCCGCCCGCGGGTGACCACCCGCGCCCCTCCATCAGATCCCCGAGCCCCGCCCAGGCGAAGTTCATCAGCGTCGCCGCCGCCTCCTTCGCGGACACCGACGGATCCCCGTTCGCCCACCCGGCGAGGGACTCCGCGGCTCCCACCAAGGCCTGGGCGAGCCCCGCCACCTCACGCTCGGCGAGGGCCGGATTCCGGTGCGCCTCACGCGCCGCCTCCGCGATCAGGGACGTCACGAACGCGACGATCTCCTCCCGCATCACGGCGACCTCCGCGGCGAACGGCTCCCCGTGCGTCCGCGCCTGGCTGTGCAGCACGGCCCACGCGTCGGGCCGCTCGGCGGTGTGCGCGAAGAACGCGGTGAGCCCCGCCCACAACTGCCGGTCGGCGGGCCCCGAACCCCGCACGCCGTCCCGCACGGCGGCCACCAGCGCCGCCGCCTCCCGCCGGATGCAGGCGGTGAAGAGCTCTTCCTTGGAGTTCAGATAGAGATAGACCAGCGGCTTCGAGACCCCCGCGACCTCCGCGATCTCGTCCATGGACGCGGCCCGGTACCCCCGCTGCCCGAAGATCCGCACGGCGGCGTCCAGCATCTGCTGCTCCCGCACCGCCCGCGGCATCCGCTTCTGCCGCTTCTCGGCCTTCACTTCGCCCACCCCGGCCGCCCGCCTTCCCCACAATTCACGCACAGACAGAACAGCAGCCTACGGTTCCACCGAGAACGCCACTGTGCCCCGCCCCCAGAAGATCAGGGACGGGGCACAGCGACAGACCCAAACCAGACAAGTCAGGTCGACATCAGGACGGCGTCACGCCGCCGCAGCAGCAGCCACGGGCTGCCGGTCGTCGGCCGAGTCGAACGAGTCCAGCGGTGAAGCCGAGGCACTCTCGTACGCCTCGCGGTCGAGGATCTTCTCGCGGGCCGCGACGATCACCGGCACCAGAGCCTGACCGGCCACGTTCGTGGCGGTCCGCATCATGTCCAGGACCGGGTCGATGGCGAGGAGCAGACCCACGCCCTCCATCGGGAGGCCCAGCGTGGAGAGGGTCAGCGTCAGCATGACCGTCGCACCGGTGAGACCGGCGGTCGCCGCCGAGCCCACCACCGACACGAAGGCGATCAGCAGGTACTCCTTGACGCCCAGCTGCACGTCGAAGATCTGCGCGACGAAGATCGCGGCGATCGCGGGGTAGATCGCGGCGCAACCGTCCATCTTGGTCGTCGCGCCGAACGGCACCGCGAAGGACGTGTACTCCTTCGGCACGCCGAGCCGCTCGGTGACCTTCTGGGTGACCGGCATGGTGCCGACGGAGGAGCGGGAGACGAAGGCCAGCTGGATCGCGGGCCAGGCGCCCTTGAAGAACTGCAGCGGGTTGACCTTGGCGACCGTGGAGAGCAGCAGCGGGTAGACGCCGAACATCACCAGGGCGCAGCCGATGTAGATGTCCGCGGTGAACGTCGCGTACTTGGAGATCAGGTCCCAGCCGTAGTCGGCGATGGCGAAGCCGATGAGGCCGATGGTGCCGATCGGCGAGAGCTTGATGACCCACCACAGGGCCTTCTGGAGCAGCGCGAGGACCGACTCGCTGAGGTCCAGGATCGGCTGCGCCTTGTCACCGATCTTCAGTACGGCGATACCGGCGACGGCGGCCATGAAGACGATCTGCAGGACGTTGAGCTCGGTGAAGGGGGTCACCACGTCCGTCGGGATGATCCCGGTGAGGAAGTCGATCCAGGAGCCCGCGTGGTCCGGCTTGGCGCCGTCCTTCGGGGTGAGGCCGGTGCCGGCGCCCGGGTTCGTGATCAGGCCGATCGCGAGGCCGATGACGACCGCGATCAGCGACGTGATCATGAACCAGACCAGCGTCTGCGAGGCGAGCCGCGCAGCGTTGTTGACCTTACGCAGGTTGGTGATCGACACCAGGATGGCGAAGAAGACCAGCGGGGCGACCGCGAGCTTCAGCAGCCCGATGAAGGTGCTGCCCACCTTGTCCAGGGTGGTGACCAGCCAGGACACGTCCTGGCTGCGGGCGAGCCAGCCGAGCAGGACGCCGACGACCAGACCGCCGAGGATCTGGGCCCAGAAGGGCAGCTTGAGGAACTTCGGTATCCGGAAGCCGGGCTTCGGCTTCTCGACCGGCTGATCGCCGGTGGATGCGGGGGAGTTCGCGGACACGGACACACTCCGGGTAATGGCAGGGGGACGTGAGGGAGCGGCGCCCGCGAGGGGTCAGACGGAACTGCCGTTACGGCGCCGCTGCAATGCAGATGTCACTTGGTGCTTGTCGCTTTCGCGCTGTTCAACGACAGCAACGACAGGCCGCGGACATGCAGCGGCAGAGATCGACGTGCAGGCGCGCCACGAGCGGAACGCTCATGGGGACGTGGGGCGCGGCTGCTGTCTTCATGTCGAACACGTTAACACTTGAACTTTGGGAACATCAAAGGTCTTGTTTGAGATAGGGGAAGCAATCGGAGGCCGCTCCTCCGCCAAAACGCACAAAACCCCGGCGCTGGAGCGGTTGCTCCGGCACCGGGGTCGAAATCCGTGTGACGAACCTTACGGGTGCGTGCGGTCCTCTACGACTGGGTCGCGCGGGTCCTGCGACTGCCTCGCGCGGGCCCTACGACTGCGCCGCGCGGGCCGCGTCGTCGGCCACGTCCTCCTGCGTACGGTTCGCCTCCAGGTTGGCCTTGGCCCGGTCCACGCGGGCGACGACCTGGGCCGACGCGTCGTCCCGCACGCCGCGCAGCGCCACGAAGCTGATGGGCGCGGAGATCACGAGGGCGAGCAGCAGCACCCACAGGAGGTTGGAGTCCCCGAGGCCCTTCGGCAGGATCCCGGCATAGACAAGTCCCCAGACCGCGAAAAAGCAGCCCACGAAGATCCCGAGGCGCATCAGCGTGTAGCGGAGCATGTCAATCCACTCTTCCGTTCCGAAATAGTCCCGAGTAGGACGAGCCACTCCAGTGAAGCATGCGGGGGTCGCCGTCCGGCAAGGGGGTGAGCCCTCAGCCGAGCGGCAGCAGCATCGTGATGTCGTCGCGGTCGTCGCCCGGGGCGACCCGGATCGCGTCGGGCACCCGCCCGACCTCCTTGTATCCGCAGGACGCGTAGAAGCGGTCGACGCCCGTGCCGCCCCGGCAGGTGAGCCGGATCGCCTCGATCCCCGCCATCCCGCGCGCGGCGTCGGCCGCGGCGGCCATCAGGTCGCGCCCGTACCCCTTGCCCTGGTGCTTGGGGTGCACCATCACGGTGTAGAGCCAGAGCCAGTGCGTCATCAGCCGGTGCGTGTTGAGCGTGAGGAAGGCGGTCGCGGTGACGGTGCCGTCCTCGTCGTGCCCCACGAGGAGCCGTGTGCGGCCCTCGGCCATCGCGGCCAGGTGCCGGAGGAACTCCGGGCGTATCTCCTCGACGGACGCCGGCGGCACGAATCCAACGGCGCCGCCCGCGTCGGTCACATCGGCCCAGAGCGCCAGGACCCCGTCGCGCAGGGCGGGGTCGATCTCCGGGTCAAGCCGAAATGTAAGCGCCATACAGCGAGGTTAACCATTACACCCGAAGTGCATCAACCTCTTTCGGCTCAGACCCGCGCCCTCACACGGCTCAGACCCGCATGGCCTGCGGCGACTCCCGCAGCGAGCGGTCCGGGCCCTCGTACTCCCGGATCGACTCGTACCGCGTATTGCGCTCCACGGGACGGAAGCCCGCCTCGCGGATCAGGTCGAGGAGGTCGTCGCGGGTCAGCTTGTTCGGCGTGCCGAAGTTGTCCGCGTCATGCGTGATCTTGTACTCGACGACCGAGCCGTCCATGTCGTCCGCGCCGTGCTGCAGCGCGAGCTGCGAGGTCTGGACGCCGTGCATGACCCAGAAGACCTTGACGTGCGGGACGTTGTCGAAGAGGAGACGCGAGACCGCGAAGGTCTTCAGGGCCTCCGCGCCGGACGCCATCGTCGTGCGCGCCTGGAGCTTGTTGCGGACCTTGCCGTCCTTCATGTCCACGAAGTCGTGCTGGTAGCGCAGCGGGATGAAGACCTGGAAGCCGTTCGTCTCGTCCTGCAGCTCACGCAGCCGAAGCACGTGGTCGACGCGGTGGCGGGGCTCCTCGATGTGGCCGTACAGCATCGTGCACGGGGTCTTCAGACCCTTCTCGTGCGCGAGGCGGTGGATGCGCGACCAGTCCTCCCAGTGGGTGCGGTGGTCGACGATGTGCTGCCGCACCTCCCAGTCGAAGATCTCCGCGCCGCCGCCGGTCAGCGATTCCAGGCCGGCCTCGATCAGCTCGTCCAGGATCTCGGAGGCGGACAGGCCGGAGATCGTCTCGAAGTGGTGGATCTCCGTGGCCGTGAAGGCCTTCAGGGAGACGTTCGGGAGCGCCTTCTTCAGCTCGCTCAGCGAACGCGGGTAGTAGCGCCACGGCAGGTTCGGGTGCAGGCCGTTGACGATGTGCAGCTCGGTGAGGTTCTCGCCCTCCATCGCCTTGGCGAGGCGGACGGCCTCCTCGATGCGCATCGTGTACGCGTCCTTCTCGCCCGGCTTGCGCTGGAACGAGCAGTAGGCGCAGGAGGCCGTGCACACGTTCGTCATGTTGAGGTGACGGTTGACGTTGAAGTGGACGACGTCACCGTTCTTGCGCGTGCGCACCTCGTGGGCGAGACCGCCGAGCCAGGCCAGGTCGTCCGACTCGTAGAGCGCGATGCCGTCCTCGCGGGACAGTCGCTCGCCCGCCCGGACCTTCTCTTCGAGCTCGCGCTTGAGTCCCGCGTCCATACCTCGGCCGCCTCTCCGTGTCCACATGTCTGCGTAAATCAGGCCTCGCCCACGGTACGCCTACGCGGCTACACCTCTTCGGGCAGCTCCCCGACCCGGTTCTCCCACTTCGTGGAGAGCACGATCGTCGTACGCGTCCTGGAGACGCCCTTCGTGCCACTGAGCCTGCGGATCGTCTTCTCCAGGCCGTCGACGTCGCTGGCCCGCACCTTGAGCATGTACGAGTCGTCGCC
This sequence comes from Streptomyces sp. NPDC050658, assembly GCF_044457025.1. NCBI lineage: Bacteria > Bacillati > Actinomycetota > Actinomycetes > Kitasatosporales > Streptomycetaceae > Streptomyces > Streptomyces sp. NPDC050658. The sequence goes on along the minus strand of NZ_JBITGM010000018.1, from coordinate 60,991 downwards.
CGCGATGAACCAGCAGTCCTCGATCTCGTGCAGGTCCTTCAGGCGGCGCGCCACGTCCTCGTGGTCGGCGGCGTCCGAGAGCGAGATGCCGATGAGGGCGATGACGCCGAGGCCGAGCGACGCGGAGTCGACCGTCGCGCGGTAACCGGTGATGACGCCCGCCGCCTCCAGGCGGTTGATCCGGTCCGTGACGCTGGGGCCGGAGAGGCCGACGAGGCGGCCGAGTTCGGCGTACGAGGCCCTGCCGTTCTCCCGAAGTGCCTGGATGAGCTGCCTGTCCACGGCGTCCATAGGTGCGATGCCTTTCATTATTCAGCGATACCGCGAGTCTATGTGTAGAATCTAAGGCGTAACAGGGTCTAGGCCCTGCGAATCTTTCTCGTTTTCAGCCGATCAACGACGATCCTTCAGGAGTGAGTCACCCGTGTACTCGATCGAGATGGCCTACGCCCGCATGCGCGAGCTGCAGGACCTGGCCAACCGCTCGCGTGCCCACCAGTCCACCGCGACCAAGGCCGAGCGCCGCACGAAGCGCGCCGCGACCAAGAAGCGCTAACCCCCCTGGGAGGCGGAGCCCAGCTCTCCTTCCCAACGGCGGTACAGCTGATGCGGCACTCCCGCCGCGTCAAGAACCCGCCCGGCGACGAAATCCACCAGATCCTGGATGTGCGTCGCCCCCGCGTAGAACGCCGGAGAGGCGGGCAGCACGACCGCGCCCGCCTCGTCCAGGCTCACCAAGTGCTTCAGCGTCTGTCCGTTCAGCGGCGTCTCGCGTACGCAGACCACGAGCCGGCGCCCTTCCTTCAGCGTCACGCTCGCCGACCGCTGCAGCAGATCCTTCGAGAGACCGAGCGCCACCCCCGCCACGCACGCCGTGGACGCGGGCACGATCAGCATTCCCTTCGACGGGTACGACCCCGACGACGGACCGGCGGCGAGATCGCCGGGCGCCCAGTAGCGCACGCGCTCGTCGTCCACCGGCGCGTCGAAGGTGCCCGGCTTTCCGTCGGCGCCCCGGGCCAGCCACTCCCGCAGATCGCTCTGCCAGTGCGCGTCCCGGAACCCGATGCCCGTCTCGTCGAGCAGCGTCAGGCGCGAGGCGCGCGAGACGACCAGGTCCACGCTCTCCCCGGCCGCGAGCAGTCCGCGCAGCACGGCAGCGGCGTACGGGGTCCCCGAGGCACCCGACACCCCCACGATCCAAGGCTTACGCTGCGTATCTCCTGGGTTCACACTGTGAGCCTAGACGGTGAGGCCCCGGACCAGCAGATCGAGCAGCGCGCAGACGAACAGCGCGATGCCGATGAAGCCGTTGACCTGGAAGAAGGCGCGGTTGAGCCGGGACAGGTCATGCGGCTTCACGATCGAGTGCTCGTACACGAAGGCACCCGCGACGACCGCCAGACCCAGCCAGAAGAACGTGCCCGCGTCGGTCGCCGCCGCGTACCAGACGAGCAGCACCGTCGTCACCAGGTGGCAGCCGCGCGCACCCCAGATCGCCGCCGGGATGCCGAACCGCGCGGGCACGGACAGCACGCCGACCTCGCGGTCCGTCTCCACGTCCTGGCAGGCGTAGATCAGGTCGAAGCCGCCGATCCAGACGCCGACCGCGAGGCCGAGGACCACCGCGTCCCAGTTCCAGGAACCGGTGACCGCGATCCAGGCGCCGATCGGGCCCATCGCCTGGGCGAGGCCGAGGATCGCCTGCGGGAAGTTCGTGAACCGCTTGCCGTACGGATAGACCACCATCGGGATGACGGCGATCGGCGCGAGCGCCAGGCACAGCGGGTTCAGCAGCGCGGCCGCGCCGAGGAAGACGACCAGCGCGATCAGTGCGCCCGTCCACGCGGACTTCACCGACACGGCGCCCGTGACCAGCTCGCGGTGGGCGGTGCGCGGGTTACGGGCGTCGATCTCCCGGTCGATGATCCGGTTGGCGGCCATCGCGAACGTACGCAGGCCGACCATGCAGATCGTGACCAGGAGCAGCCGCCCCCAGTGGATGTTCTTGTCCCACTGGAACATCGCGGTCAGCGAGGCGATGTAGGCGAAGGGCAGCGCGAAGACCGAGTGCTCGATCATGACGAGGCGCAGGAAGGCCTTGGTGCGCCCCGGCTGCGGGATCGCGGCTGATGCTGAACTCACGAGAGTCCGTACTCCTTCCAACGGCGGTCGACCTTCGACGCCGTCTCCGGGTCGGACTCGACCATGTTCGGCCAGCCCCCGTCCCGCGTGTATCCCTCTTCGGGCAGCTTCTTCGTCGCGTCGATGCCCGCCTTGCCGCCCCAGAACTGCTGGTAGGAGGCGTGGTCGAGATGGTCGACGGGGCCTTCGGCGACGGTGAGGTCACGGGCGTAGTCCGTGTTCCCGAGCGCGCGCCACGAGACCTCGTGCAGGTCGTGCACGTCGCAGTCCTTGTCCACGACCACGATCAGCTTGGTCAGCGACATCATGTGCGCGCCCCAGATGGCGTGCATGACCTTCTGCGCGTGCTTCGGGTACTTCTTGTCGATCGAGACGATCGCGCAGTTGTGGAAGCCGCCGGACTCGGGCAGGTGGTAGTCCACGATGTCCGGGACGATCACCTTGAGGAGCGGCAGGAAGAAGCGCTCGGTCGCGCGGCCCAGCGGGCCGTCCTCCGTCGGCGGGCGGCCGACCACGATCGACTGGAGCAGCGGACGCTTCCGCATCGTCACGCAGTCGATCTTCAGGGCGGGGAAGTCCTCCTGCGGCGTGTAGAAGCCGGTGTGGTCGCCGAAGGGACCCTCCGGGAGCATCTCGCCGGGCTCCAGCCAGCCCTCGATGACGACCTCGGCGTTCGCCGGGACCTGGAGCGGGACGGTCTTGCAGTCGACCATCTCGACGCGCTTGCCCTGGATGAACCCGGCCAGCATGTACTCGTCCATGTCACCGGGCAGCGGCGCCGTCGACGCGTACGTCACGGCCGGCGGGCAGCCGAAGGCGATCGCGACCGGCAGCTTCTCGCCCCTGCGGGCGGCCACCTGGTAGTGGTTGCGGCTGTCCTTGTGGATCTGCCAGTGCATGCCGATGGTGCGCTTGTCGTGGCGCTGCAGGCGGTACAGACCCAGGTTGCGTACGCCGGTGTCCGGGTCCTTGGTGTGGGTCAGGCCCAGGTTGAAGAAGGAGCCGCCGTCCTCGGGCCAGGTGAAGAGTGCGGGCAGCTTCTCCAGGTCGACGTCGTCGCCGGTGAGGACGACCTCCTGCACGGGGGCGTCCTTCACCTTCTTCGGCGGTACGTGCGTCATGGCGCCGAGCTTGCCGAACGCCTCCCGGATGCCGACGAAGCCGTGCGGCAGCTCCGGCTTGAGGAGGCCGCCGATCTTGTCGCTGATCTCGCCGTACGACTTCAGGCCCAGCGCCTTCAGGAGGCGGCGGTCCGTCCCGTACACATTCATCGCAAGGGGCATCGCCGAGCCCTTGACGTTCTCGAAGAGAAGCGCCGGGCCGCCGGACTTCTGCACCCTGTCGACGATCTCGCCGACCTCCAGATACGGGTCGACCTCGGCCTTGATGCGCTTGAGATCGCCCTCGCGCTCCAGAGCCCGGAGCAGGGAGCGAAGATCGTCATAAGCCATGCGTTCCAGTATCGGTCACCGGCTACCCTGGCCCCATCACCGGGGCCCTTGCGCGCCCTTCCTTCGTCGCTTGGGGAATCGCGTCTCATGCTCAGGTATCTGCCGTTCCTGCTGATCCTCGCGGTGTGGATCTACGCCTTCATCGATGTCCTGAACACTCCGGAGAAGGAGGTCAGGCATCTGCCGAAGGTCGTCTGGGTCATCATCGTGCTGCTCTTCGGCGAGGTCCTGCTCGGGCCGATCGCCTGGTTCGTCACGGGCAAGGTGCGGCACGCTCCCGGCGGGGGTGCGGGCGGCGGCGCGCGCGCCGGGCGCGGCGGGCAGTGGGTGGCGCCCGACGACAACCCGGAGTTCCTCAAGTCCCTCAGGGACGAGGACCCGGACGAGAAGAAGCGGGACAAGGGCAGCGACAGCTGATGGAACTACGGCTCCTTGTCACCTTCGAGAAGGTCGCGACCGTCCTCAGCTTCACGCAGGCCGCCGCCGAGCTGAAGTACGCCCAGTCCAGCGTGACCAGCCAGATCCGCTCCCTCGAATCCTCACTCGGTACGGAGCTCTTCGACCGGCTCGGCAGCCGGATCCGGCTCACGGCGGCGGGTGAACGGCTGCTGCCGTACGCCCGGCAGATCATCGAGCTGACGGACGAGGCGCGGGCCGCGGTCGTCGACGCGGAGGAGCCCACCGGCACGATCTCCGTCGGCACGATGGAGTCGCTGACCTCCTACCGGCTGCCCCCGCTCCTCGAACTCTTCCACCACCGCTACCCGAAGGTGCAACTCGCCCTGCGCCCCACGCTCGGCGACGAGACTCGGCAGGCGCTGCGGCAGGGCACGTACGACGTGGGATTCCTGATGGAGCGGGAGACGGAGCACCAGGGCCTGGAGACCGAGGTGCTCGCCGAGGAGCCGCTGGTCCTGGTCTGCGCGCCGACGCATCCGCTGGCCGCGCACGGGGGCGACGCGCTCGCCACCGGCGATCTGGCGGCGGTGCAGCTCGTCGGCACGGAGCCGGGCTGCCCCTACCGCGACCTCTTCGAGGAGGAGCTGCGCGAGCGGAACGGGGCGCCGCCGCCGTTCATGGAGTTCGGCACGATCGAGGCCACCAAGCGGGGTGTCGCCGGTGGCCTCGGGGTGGCGCTGCTGCCTCGGATGGCGGTGCGCGACGAGCTGGCATCGGGGGTGCTCGTCGCGCTGCCGTGGCAGCCGCCGTTCGTTCTCCATACGCAGGTGGCGTGGCGGTCGGGGAAGCGGCTGCCGGCGCATGTGCGGCTGTTCATCGAGCAGACGGTGCGGCTGGTGCGGGAGCAGACCGCGGAGCCGTTGAACTAGCCACCGTCCTGGGCGACTTGGCCCGATTGACCTTCAGGCTGGCGAGGACGATCAGCGGGACGCCGAGCGCCTGGACGAGCCCGATGTGGTGCCCGTAGACAGCCCAGTCGGCGACCATCGCGACCGCCGGGTAGGTGAAGGCGAGTACGGCGATCTTGGCGGTGGGGAGCTTGGCGTACGCGGCGTACATCAGGACGTACATCAGACCGGTGTGGATGACGCCGAGCCCGACCAGCCAGCCCCAGCCCGCACCCGTGCCGCTCATCGCGCCGAAGTCGGCGAAGGGCAGCAACAGCGGGATGCCGACGAGGACTTGGACGAGGGCGATGAGGTGCGGACGCACACCGCTGATGCGCTTGGTGACGAGCGTGGAGGCTCCGTAGAGCAGCGCGGCGAGCAGCGCGAACCCGATGCCGGCGAGCGAGCCGAGGTCGCCGGGCCGCACTCCGGAGACGAGCACGAGCCCCGCGAACGCGGCGCCGAGCCACAGAAGTTGATGCCTGGTCAGCCGCTCACGGAAGATCAGCGCGCTCATCAGGACCAGCAGGAACGGCTGGGTGTGGTAGACGACGGTGGCCAGCGAGATCGAGGTCGCCTCGTACGCCTTGAAGAGGAACACCCAGTTGAAGACGATGAACGCCCCGCCGACCGCGGCGAGTCCGAGCTTCTTCGGGGTGAGCCCGTGGTTCTTGAAGTAGCCGCGGGCGGCGGCGTAGATCCCCAGGGCGAGGGCGCCGAACAGCACGCGGAAGAAGACGACGTTGAAGGCGGAGGCGCCGGACTCGACGACGAAGATCCCGAGGGTGCCGGAGAGCACCATGGCGGCGGTGAGCTGGGCAGTGCCCTTGTTCTCTGAGGTCATGCCCTGAAGCTACGAGCGGGCGTATGTGCTGGTCCACGGGCCAGTGGGGCGTCCTGCCGATGGGCCCATCGGCAGGGACGATGAGCCCAGGAGAGAAGACGACGGGCCCCGGAGAAGGGTACGTACATGGATCAGGCACAGGCCCGCGCATGGCTCGCGACCGCCGTCGAGGAGGCCCGGCAGGGCCTCGCGGAGGGCGGCATCCCGATCGGCGCCGCGCTCTACGGCGCGGACGGGGCCCTCCTCGGGCGCGGGCACAACCGGCGCGTGCAGGACGGCGATCCGTCCCTGCACGCGGAGACGGCGGCGTTCCGGAATGTCGGGCGGCAGCGGACGTACCGGGGCACGACGATGGTGACCACGCTGTCGCCCTGCTGGTACTGCAGCGGCCTGGTGCGGCAGTTCGGGATCTCGCGGGTGGTCGTGGGCGAGGCGGCGAACTTCCACGGCGGCCACGACTGGCTGGCCGGGCACGGCGTGGAGATCGTCGTCCTCGACGACGCGGAGTGCGTGGCGATGATGCGGGACTTCATCGCGGCCCGCCCGGAGCTGTGGCACGAGGACATCGGGGCTTAGCGGCTCCGGGGGCGTAGCCGCTCCCGGGGGGGGCGTGGCTGATCCGGAGGGCGATCCGCGCACGGAGCGCAGCCATCGGTTACCCGTGGGTAACTTAACGTACAGTGCTGAACCAAAACCTGGCACCGACCGTTAGGACCCGCCCCTATGGCCGCCCCACGCCGCCTCCGTTCCGCACTGCTTCCGCTCGCCCTGGTCGCCTCCGCGGCCGCTCTCGGCACCGGAGCCGCCACGGCCGCGCCGGAGGCCGCGCCCTCCGAAGCCGCCTCCTCGGAAGCCGCGCCGAGCACCGACGGGCAGCGCCCCACCTGGGCCATCGCCCACCGGGTGCTGACCACGGGCGGGGTGACCAGGGCGCTCGCGAACGGGGCCAACGCGGTGGAGATCGACGCCACGGCCTGGCGCAAGGGCTGGTGGGCGGACCACGACGGCACCCTCACCAGCGCCGGCGACACCATGGCGGACATGTTCGACCAGGTGGCGAAGGAACACGACGGCGGGCGTCACGTCTCGTTCGTCTGGCTGGACATGAAGAACCCCGACTGGTGCGACAGCGACGACCCCGAGTGGCGGCACTGCTCCGTGGCAGCGCTGCGGGACCTCGCGCGCGAGAAGCTGGAGAGCCGGGGCATCCGGGTGCTCTACGGCTTCTACGGCACGGAGGGCGGCAGCGGCTGGAAGACCGCCCTCGGCGACCTGAACCCCAAGGAGGCCGTCAGCTACAGCGGCGGCTACGCGCAGGTGCGCGACGGCTTCGCCGAACACGGTCCCGACGTCCCCGGCAGCCGGCGCGTGATGGACAACGGCCTGTTCAGCATGGCGCTGAAGTTCGGCGGCATCCGGGAGGAGCTGGAGGCCGCCAGGAAGCCCAGGGACGCCGGACAGCTCGCGATGACCGTCGGCTGGACGGTGGGCAAGGGCGACGGGAAGCGCGCCGCCACGCTGCTCGACTCGTCCGGCGGGAGCGCCGCCGTGGACGGCCTGATCTACGGCAAGCGGATGTCGTGCTACCCGGACGGCGTCAGCGGCGTGAAGGGCTGCGGCACGAACGACAGCGGGGTGCGGGAGTCGCTCTCGTACATCACGGATTACGTGAAGGCCCACCCGGAGACCCGCCGGATGGCGACCCCGAAGGACATTCCCTTCGGCAGCTGATCACGCCTGCGCGTACCACTCGCGCAGCTCACGCCACCGGTCCAGGCTCCACGTCGACCAGTCCTTCGGGCGCCCGTCGAGCGCGTCGGCGAGGAACTCGAAGTGGTTGTGCCAGCCGGCCAGGCAGTCGAGGCGCAGGGCGTCGTCGCCCGGGAACTCGTTGGTGAAGCGGAGGGTCGTGCTGGCCTTCCCGTCGGCCGGCTCCAGGTGGAACCGGCAGCGTCCGTGCAGGTCGATCGTGTACTCGGCGACGTGCTCGACGTCCCAGGCCGTGATGTGCCCGGAGTGCGTCGCCGCCTCTCCCCCGTTGAGCCAGCGCAGCGTGACCGCGCCGCCAAGCCTCGGCTCGAACACGTCGGCGGCGGCCAGCCACCCCGGAAGACCCTCCGGGGTGGCGACCGCCGTCCAGACCTTTTCCACAGGGTGGGGAAGGTGCAGCTCGTAGTGGAGGTGCTGGGTCGGCCCCGCGGTGCCGGTGGTGGCCTCCGTCCGGCTCGTCCCCTGCCCGATCGTCGCGTTCATGGCACAAGCCTGGCCCGGTACGTCCCGTTCCGCACCCTCGGTGACTGCTTACGGGCAGGCTTTACGGGGCAGGCTTACGGGCGCTGACCCGCCTTGTCGACGATCGTGCGCTCAAGGACCGCGCTGCGGCCGGTGACGGTGCCCTTCTTGAAGCCGGTCGGCAGATCCTCGACGGCGACCTGACGCTCGCCAAGGAATTCCTTGGTCTTCTTGTCGAAGATCAGCTCCTGTCGCTCCCCCTGGTCCTCGCGGGCGATCGCCACGCCGTGCCGCCCCTCCGCGTCCACCGCGTCGTCGATCAGCTTGACGCCGGGGATCTTCGCCGCGGCGAGATAGAGGGCCGCGGCCTGCTTCGGCGGCATCAGCGACTCGTACAGAAGATCGCCGACGAGTACGAAGGTGGCCTGGTCCTCGCTGGAGCTGCCCTCGCTCTCGTTGTGCAGCCAGTCCAGCATGTTGACCGGGTCGGTCGGCAGCTTCAGCAGGTTCTTGTAGTTGGTGTCGGACGGCATGAGCGGCAGATCCGGCTTCATGATCTCGTTCTGGAAGCCGTGGTCGGGCTCGTGCAGAATCTCGTCGTGCCTGCCGTCCACCGAGAGCCAGAACTCCCGCTGGTGCACGGGATCGAGCTCGGCGGGCTTGTCCCCCTCCTGCGACGTGTAGCCGACCCTGCTCTTGATGTAGACGAACTGGTCGTCGCGGATGTCCTTGGGCAACGGCTGCTTCTTCGCCGCGGCGGCGATCTCCTTCAGAAGCTGCACGGTCTCCTTCGAGGGCGGCGCGGCCTGCGCCGACTGGCCGCCGAACGGCGATGCGACGAGCACGCCCGCCGCGACGGCGGCGGCCACCGCGCCCGCGATCAGCGCGGGCCGGAACCACTTCTTCTGCGACTTGCTCTGTGACTTGCTCTGCGACTTGCTCTGCGACTTCTTCTCGCTCTGCCGGATCTCGGTCAACAGGTGCTCCCTGAGCAGGTGATGACGGCCCGGCGGAAGGTCGCGCTCGGGAAATTCGTTCATCGGTTTCCCTCCCTGATGGGCCTGACCGCGGTGGTGCGGCCATCTCTCATCTGTCCACGCGCGTAGGGCAGTTCCATATGTTTCGCGAGTTTTGTACGGGCTCTGGAGAGCCGCGAGCGGACCGTGCCCACCGGGATGCCGAGCGCGGCGGCCGCCGACGCATAGTCCAGGCCCGCCCATACGCACAGGGCGAGCACCTCGCGCTCGGGACGGCGCAGGGCCTCCAGCGCCTTGCGTACGAGGGCCAGTTGCTCCTTGTCGTCGATGCGCCCGGCGACCTCGTCGGCGAAGTCGGCGACGGACTCGTCGCGGGGCAGCCGGGCCACCGCGGCCGCGTGCCGCCGGGCGGCACGCCGGGCGTTGCGGGTCACGTTCGTGGCGACGCCCAGCAGCCACGGCCGCAGCGAACCGCCCTCCTCGTCGACCTTGCCGCGCAGCCGCCACGCCTCCAGGAAGGTCAGCGAGACGGTGTCCTCGGCGGTCGACCAGTCGCCGGTCAGGCGGTAGGCGTGGCTGTAGACGGAGCGCGCGTACGCGTCGAAGAGCTCGCCGAAGGCATCGGCGTCACCGTCCCGGATGCGGACGCGCAAGGCTCTCTGCCGGGCCTGGTGTTCCCCCTGATTCATCTCCACGCCCTCCTACCTGTCCGTACGACGGAGGCCGGTTCCCATGGCCTGGGTCACAGGTCACGGGAACCGGCCTCGAAAGCCGTACGGGAGGGGCTCAGACGCCCGCGTACGAGTGCTTGCCGGTGACGAAGATGTTCACGCCGTAGTAGTTGAACAGCCAGCAGCCGAAGGCGATCAGGGCCAGGTAGGCGGCCTTGCGGCCCTTCCATCCCGCCGTCGCTCGCGCGTGCAGGTAGCAGGCGTAGGCGACCCAGGTGATGAAGGACCAGACCTCCTTGGGGTCCCAGCCCCAGTAGCGGCCCCACGCGTCGCCCGCCCAGATCGCGCCCGCGATGATCGTGAACGTCCACAGCGGGAAGACCGCGGCGTTCACGCGGTAGGTGAACTTGTCGAGCGAGGCCGCCGCGGGCAGCCGCTCCAGGACGGAGGTGGCGAAGCGCCCCGGCGTTCCGCCGCCCGCCAGCTTGTTCTCGTACGAGTCGCGGAAGAGGTACAGGATCGTCGAGACCGCGCCGACGTAGAACACCGCACCGCAGAAGATCGCCGTGGAGACGTGGATCCACAACCAGTACGAGTGAAGGGCGGGAACCAACTGGTCGCTGGCGGTGTACAAGACAGTGACGGCGAGACCGAGATCGAGGAGGACCGTGGTGATCAGCGGAAGCCCGAGCCAGCCCACGTTCTTCTTCAGCACGAGCAGTGCGAGGTACACACCGACGGCCATCGTGGAGAAGGTGATGTTGAACTCGTACATATTGCCCCAGGGGGCCCGCTGCACCGACAGCGCACGCGTCAGCACACCGCCGAACTCGACGAGAAAGCCGAGCACGGTGAGGGACACGGCGATACGGCCGTAGAGGTCCCCCTTCTCGTCACCTGCCGCGGCACCGGGACCGTCCGGCACATCACGGGATCCGCTCGCGGAGCGGGTGACGACCTTGGGGGCCGGCTTCGGCCGGTCGAGGACGGCGGTGCCGCCCTTGGCGTTGACGGTGACCGCGGGCGCCTTGGCAGCGGCGGCCTCGGTCTTGGGGGTGAGCGCGGCGGCCGTGCGGCCGACCTTGCTGCGGCTGCCGAAGATCCACTCCGCCATGTGCGCGAAGAACGCCAGGAGGTAGACGGCCATCGCGGAGTAGATCAGCACATTGCTGATCTGTGCGAGGTTCTCGTTCGGTTCAGCGGCGAGGGTGGTGGCGAGATTCACTTCTCAGCCCCTTCGGCAGGAACAACATCGGGGGTGGGGTCTGCATGGTCAGGGTCGGGCGCGCTGGGCGCCTGCTCATGAAGGTTCGCGGCCAGATCGGCCAGTTCTTCGGGCAGCTTCGCGGACTCGCTGCGGCCGAGCCCGGCCATCTCGACGACGGTGACACCGTCGGCGCCCGGCACGGCCCGCACCCACACGCGGCGGCGCTGGATGAACAGCGAGCCGGCGAGCCCCACGATGGCGCACACCGCGCCGATCAGCGCCCACATGCTGCCGGGCTGCTGCGAGATCTGGAAGGTGGCCCAGCGCTTGATGTCCTTCTCGAAGGTGATCGAGCCCGCGCCGTTCGGCAGCTTCATGGTCTCGCCGGGCCGGATCCGCTGCTTCAGCAGCTCGCCCTTGGAGTCCTCGAACTTCGTCATCTTGCTGGTGTCGAGCTGGTACACGTTCTGCGGCAGACCCGAGTCCACACCGAGGCTTCCGTGGTACGCGGACAGCGCGAGCACGGGATAGTCGAGCGCCGGGAACTGGGAGAACATGTTGCCCTGGCCGGAGCCCGCGAACGTCGGCACGAAGAAGGCGTTGAAGCCGAGCTGCTCCTTCTTCCCGTTCTTGTCGCGGTAGCCGTCGAGCACCTTGATCGCGCCGGTGGCCGTGCCGTTCGAGTCGATCGGAAGCAGCGGCACGGACGCCTTGTAGACGACCTTGCCCTTGCCGTCGCGGACGGTGACGGTCGGGGCGTAGCCCTGGCCGATGAGGTAGACCTTCGAGCCGTCGACCTCGAGCGGCTTGTTGACCTCGATCGCCTTCTTCTTCTCCGGACCGTCGACACCCTCGCTGTAGGTGACGTTCGCCCGGTAGGTGCGGGCCGTCCCCTTCTCGGGGCCCTTCCGCTCGAAGGACGACTCGAAGCTGTCGAGGCGGAAGCTGAACGGCGCCAGCTCCTCGGTGTCGAAGAGGCTGCCGGACTTGAAGTTGTCGTACTGGGTGAGAGTGTTGGAGAACCCGTCGCCCTGGACGACGAGCTTGCCGCCCTCGGACTTGAACAGCGCGCCGACCGCGAAGGCGATCAGGAGCACGATCAGCGAGATGTGGAAGAAGAGGTTGCCCGCCTCCCGCAGATAGCCCTTCTCCGCGGCGACCGAGGCGCCGGACGCGCCCTGGCCGTCCGTGGTGTGCACCCGGAAGCGGCGCCCCTTCAGCAGCGTGAGCGCCGCCTCGTGGACCTGCTCGGGCTCGGCCTCGGTGCGCCAGGTGGTGTACGCGGGCAGTCGGTCGAGCCGCTTGGGCGCGCCCGGCGGGCGGCCGCGGAGCTGGCCGATGAACTGCCAGGTGCGGGGCACGATGCAGCCGATGAGGGAGACGAACAGCAGGATGTAGATCGCCGAGAACCACACGGAGCTGTAGACGTCGAACAGCTGGAGCTTCTCGTAGATCGGCCCGAGCGTCGTGTGGGTCTTCTTGAAGTCCGCGACCTTCAGCTCGTCGATGCTGGTCTGCGGGATCAGCGAACCGGGGATCGCGCCGAGCGAGAGCAGCAGGAGCAGCAGCAGCGCGACCCGCATCGAGGTCAGCTGGCGCCACATCCACCGCACCCAGCCGACGATCTCGCGGCCGGTCCAGCGGAGCCAGCCGGTGACGCCAGGGGCGCGGCTTCCGCCGAAGGAGCCGGGCATCGCCCGGTCGACCGGCGCGGTCGACAGCTGGGAGCCGGCGGCGCCCAGATCGCTCTGCTCCTCAGGCGCCTCGGTCTTGCCCGTGGACTCTTCCGGGGCCTCGGTCTCGCCCGTGGACTCTTCCGGGGCTTCGGTCTTGCTCATGGATCAGATCCCCACCGTGTAGCCGTTGGACCAGACCTGCATCTGCTGCACGATGCCGTCCCAGACGCCGGTGACGAGCAGCAGGCCGGTCGCGATCATCATGATGCCGCCGATGCGCATCACCCAGACGTAGTGCTTCTTCACCCAGCTGAAGGCGCCGAGCGCCTTGCGGAAGGCGACGGCCGCGAGGATGAACGGCACCCCGAGCCCCAGGCAGTACGCGACGCTCAGTATGGCCCCGCGCCCCGCGCTCGCCTGGTCCAGGGCCAGGGTGTTGACGGAGGTGAGCGTCGGCCCGACGCAGGGCGCCCAGCCGACGGCGAACAGCGCGCCGAGCACCGGGGCGCCCGCGAGCCCGGCGGCGGGCTTCTTGTGGAAGCGGAACTCCCGCTGGGACAGCCACGGCATGAGCCCCATGAAGAAGATGCCGAGCAGGATCATCACGGCGCCGAGGATCTTGGTGATGACGTCCTGATAGTCCTGAAGGTTCTGTCCGGCGTAGCCGAAGAGCGCGCCGGTGGAGACGAACACGGCGGTGAAGCCGAGCACGAAGAGCCCGGCCCCCGCGGCCATCCGCCCCCGCCTGGCGTCCGCGAGATCCGTGCCGCCGACCCCGGTGACATACGACAGATAGCCCGGCACCAGCGGCAGGACGCACGGCGAGAAGAAGGAGACGAGGCCGCCGAGCAGGGCGACCGGCAGGGCCAGCAGCAGGGCCCCGTTCATGACGGTCTGGTTGGGTTCGCCGACCGCGGCGAGGGTGGACATCACGGGCATCACGGGGAGATCACTTCTCCGCGATCAGCGGGTCGATCATCTTGCGCAGCTTCTTCTCGTTCAGCGGCTGCTGCGAGCGCGCGGCGACCTTCCCGTCCCGGTCGAGCACGATCGTGGAGGGAATGTAGTTCGGGTTCAGCGTGCCCTTGGGGAAGCGCAGCATCAGCTTGCCCATCGGGTCGTGCAGGCTCGGGTAGGGAACCTTGTAGTTCTCCTCGAACGCGAGCGCGGGACCCTTGTCGTTGTCGCGGGTGTTGATCCCGACGAACTGGACGCCCTGGTCCTTGGTGTCCTCGGCGACCTTCACGAAGTTCGGCGCCTCGGCCCGGCAGGGCGGGCACCAGGAGCCCCAGACGTTGAGGACGACGACCTTGCCCTTGTAGTCGTCGAGGCTGAGCTCCTTGCCCTCCAGGGTCTTGCCGTCGATCTCCGGGCCGTCCTTGCGGTCGCCCTTGTCGACGGTGGAGATGCCGTCCTTGCCGGTGATGAAGTTCGTGTTGCCCGAGCCGCCCGACGTGCCGCCGGAGCCGCACGCCGAGAGCGTCAGCGCCGCGACCGCGGCCCCAGCGCCCAGCAGGGCGGCGCGGCTGCGGCTGCGACTACGGCTGCGGTTCATGCGGTGGGGGGCGCGGCAGGCGGCACTCATGTGAAAAGTTTCGCATGTCTGTTTCGGGGATCTTCCGCACCCCCCGCGGTTGCGGAAAGTCCCATTTCAGGCGGCCTTTCCCAGCCCCTTCCAGCCACCTGCGGGCCGCTGCCCGACCTCAAGGCCCTGGAGGTCGGCGAGGACCTTCGGGTCCTGGACGTCGAGCCAGTCGACGAACTGCCGGAAGGAGACGAGGCGTACGTCCTTCTTGCCCGCGATGTGCTTGAGGGCCGCTTCGACGGCGTCCATGTAGATGCCGCCGTTCCATTCCTCGAAGTGGTTGCCGACGAAGAACGGGGCGCGGTTGGTGTCGTAGGCCCGCTCGAAGCCCTTGATGTAGGCCTCGGTGGCCTGCTTGCGCCAGCCCGGGTAGTTGTGGGAGGGCGCCTTCGTGGAGTTCTGCGACTGGTTGGCGAGGATGTTGTAGTCCATCGACAGGACCTCGAAGGAGTGCCCGGGGAACGGCATGGCCTGCAGCGGCAGGTCCCAGATCCCCAGCTTCTTCTCGGGCCAGCGCTGCCGGCCGCCGGGCGACGAGGCGTCGTAGCGCCAGCCGAGCTTCTTCGCCGTCGGCAGCAGATTGTCCTGGCCGAGGAGGCAGGGGGTGCGGCCGCCGACGAGTTCCTTGTCGTAGTCGAAGGGCAGCGGCGGCAGATCGCTCCAGCCGGTGTTGGTCCGCCATTCCTTGACGAAGGAGACGGCCTGGTCGATCTCGCTCTGCCACTGCGCGGACGTCCAGTTGGCCACCGAGCCGGTGCCGGCGCAGAAGTGCCCGTTGAAGTGCGTGCCGATCTCATGGCCCTCCAGCCAGGCCTGACGCACGTACTTGAGGGTCTCCTTGATGTGCCCGTCGGTCAGATAACCGATGTCCGAGGCACCCACGCCGTTGTTCGGCGGCCGGTACATCCGCTTCTTCGACTCGGGCAGCAGATAAAGCCCCGAGAGGAAGAACGTCATCCGCGCGTCATGCTCCTCGGCCAGCTTGAGGAAACGCGGGAAAAGGCCATTGCCGACCTCGCCGGCCCCGTCCCAGGAGAACACGACGAACTGCGGCGGCGTCTGCCCCGGCTCCAGCGGCACCGGCTTCGCGGGCTGACGCGGCTGCTGCCCGGTGTACGCCGTCGAACCGTCCCCGATCGGCTTCGCCGGACGCTTGGCCCCGTCGCCCTTGCCGTCCTTCGCGGGCCCCGCGGAGTGACTCTCGCTGCCGCCACCACCCGTACCGCAGCCCGCGATCCCCAACGCGGCCGCGGCACCGGCTCCGAGGCCCAGCATTCCCCTGCGACTGAAGTCGCGCATTCCCATTCCCCTGTTCGTCGCGCCGTCGCCCGCCCCTGCCGGTCATGCAGGACGGACGACTCGTTAGAGGGCTCAACAAACACAGGGGTTCCGACAAGTGGCACATATTGAGTGCCTTTTACCGAGATCGGACATTCAGTCGCCGAGTGATTACCCGGCGTGGACAACCGCGCCCCGTAAGGGGCGCGGGGCTGTTCCATATGCGGCTCTACGCCCCGAAGGCCTTCGCCTTTCCCTTCACCGGCTTGGCACCCGCCAGCAAATGCGCCGGGACCAAGTCCCGGGCAGGCTCCGTGTACCCCACGGAAACGATCTTGTCGCCGCGGTACGTGAACGTGGTCAGCGAAGCCAGCGTGCACTGCCGCTTACGCGGGTCATGCCAAAGCCGCCGCTTCTCCACAAAGCTGCGCACGATCCAGATCGGCAGCTGATGGCTGACGCACACGGCCTCATGCCCGCGCGCCGCGTCCTTCGCGGCGTCCAGCGCACCCATCATCCGCACGACCTGCTCGACGTACGGCTCGCCCCAGGACGGCTTGAAGGGATTGACCAGGTGCTTCCAGTTCTCCGGGTTCTTCAGCGCGCCGTCGCCGACGCCGAAGGTCTTGCCCTCGAAGACATTGCCCGCCTCGATGAGCCGGCCGTCCGTCGCCAGGTCCAGGCCGTGCACCTTGGCGATGGGCGTCGCCGTCTCCTGCGCACGGTCGAGCGGCGAGGCCACGACATGCGTGATGTCGCGCTGCGCGAGATGCTCGGCGACCCGGTCGGCCATCTGCCGCCCCAGCTCGGAGAGGTGGTAGTCGGGCAGCCGCCCGTACAGAATCCCCTCCGGGTTGTGCACCTCGCCGTGGCGCATCACGTGGACGACGGTCAACTCCTCGCCCGCTGCCGAACCGGTCATGCGGTGGCCTCCGTAGCTTCCGCGGCCGCGCGCGCGGCACCCGGCAGGGCGGCGGCGATCCGCTCGATCGCCCGCTCGTCATGGGCGGTGGACACGAACCAGGACTCGAAGGCGGAGGGCGGCAGATACACGCCCTGCGACAGCATCGAGTGGAAGAAGGCGGTGAAGCGGAACGACTCCTGCGCCTTCGCGTCGTCGTAGTTGCGCACCTCGCCTTCGGTGAAGAACACGGAGAACATGTTCGACGCGTTCTGCAGCCGGTGCGCGACGCCCTCCTTGGCGAGCGACGCCGTCACCAGTCCGCGCAGCTCCTCGGAGACGGCGTCCACCTTCGCGTACGCCGCGTCGTCCAGGAGGCGCAGCTGCGCCAGGCCCGCGGCCGTCGCGATCGGGTTACCGGACAGGGTGCCCGCCTGGTAGACCGGCCCGACCGGCGCGAGGTGCGCCATGACGTCGGCGCGGCCACCGAAAGCGGCGGCCGGGAAGCCGCCGCCCATGACCTTGCCGAAGGTCATCAGGTCGGGCCGCACACCGTCGACGCCGAACCAGCCCGCCTTCGACGTACGGAAGCCGGTCATCACCTCGTCCGAGATGTACAGCGCGCCGTTCTCCCGGCACAGGTCCGCGAGGCCCTGGTTGAAGCCCGGCAGCGGCGGCACGACGCCCATGTTGCCCGGCGAGGCCTCGGTGATCACGCAGGCGATCTCACCGGCGTTCGCCGCGAACGCGGCGCGGACGGCCTCCAGGTCGTTGTACGGAACGACGATCGTGTCGCCCGCCTGGGCGCCGGTGACGCCCGGGGTGTCGGGAAGCCCGAAGGTCGCCACGCCCGAACCGGCGGCGGCCAGCAGCGCGTCCACGTGCCCGTGATAGCACCCGGCGAACTTGATCACCTTGGCGCGGCCGGTGAAACCGCGGGCCAGCCGGATGGCCGACATGGTCGCCTCGGTCCCGCTGGACACGAGGCGCACCTGCTCGACCGGCTCGATCCGGGCGACGATCTCCTCGGCGAGCGCGACCTCGCCCTCGCCGGGCGTACCGAACGACGTGCCGCGCGCGACGGCCTCCTGGACGGCGGCGATCACATCGGGGTGGGAGTGGCCGAGGATCATCGGACCCCACGAACACACGAGGTCGACGTACTCCCGGCCGTCGGCATCCGTCAGGTACGGACCGGTACCGGACACCATGAAGCGGGGCGTACCACCCACAGCGCGGAACGCGCGCACGGGAGAGTTCACACCGCCGGGCGTCACGGCCGCCGCACGGTCGAAGAGAGTCTGCGAAACTGGGGCGCTATACGGGAAGCTCACATGAACCATGGTGTCAGAGCCTTCGGACATCCTGCGGACAGGTGTTTCACTCCACGTTTTAGCGAGTGACCGTGGGGGAGGTCACTGACACGATGATCGGGTTGCGTGGCGGGGGCCGCGAGGCCTAGAAATGCAGGGGCGGGGCGCCCTGGAAAAGCAGTCGGGTGGAGATATGCATCGCGGTGGCGGACTGGGCGAGGGGACCGACGACCTGGGCCCCCGGCGTGCCCGGCGGATCGGCAGGCACCGGCGCGAGGCGGAAGCGGCCGAGACGCAGCCACCACGACAGCCCGGACCGGGCGAGACCGAGCATGACCGGGCGGCAACCAGGAGTGGCCGGGTGGGCGGGGTGACGTACAAATATTTCGGCGCCCCGGACGGCGCGACGGCGGCTCGTGTGCCCATCTCCATGCGCCCCGAGGAGCTCGGCGGCGACGAGCTCGGCATGGGCGGCATGTTCACGAAGATCAAGCCGGAGACGGTGGCCGCGATGGTCCTGACCGGCATCGAGGGCATACCCCTGCACAAGGTCCCCCCGCTGGAACTGGTCGTCCTGCACCCCGACTACGCCGTGGTGAAACTCCCCATGACGGTCGTCGACCCGCTGCGCGGCATCGGCGAGGAGTCGGTGGGAGCCGCAGCCTTCATCTGGTCCACGGTCCCCGACCGCGGCGGCCCGCGCGACGCGTTCAACGTCTACCAACTCCTGCACGAATGGCAGGACTTCAGCCACCGCCTGCATGACGCGGGGCATCAGGCGTACTGCCTGGTCTGGCCCTGAGCCCCGCGTCCCCGGCGCTTCACCGGCCTACTCCGGCCGCAGCGCCGCCAACTGCCGCTCGAAGGGGATCAGTTCGTCCTCCTCGACCGCTGCCGGGCGCATGATTCCGGCCAGTTCCTTGCCGGCCCGCTCCACGCGCTCGTCCAGGCCGTCCGCGCCCCAGTCCTCGGACGCCGCGTACACGGCCGTCGGTACGGTCATGGCCCGCAGGTAGGCGAACAGCGGGCGCAGCGCGTGTTCCAGGACCAGCGAATGGCGGGCGGTGCCGCCCGTCGCGGCGAGCAGCACCGGCGTACCGGCGAGCGCGTCCTTGTCCATGACGGTCAGTACGTCGAAGAACGACTTGAACAGACCGCTGTACGAGGCGGAGAAGACCGGCGTGACGACGATCAGGCCGTCCGCGCCCTTCACCGCGTCCGCCGCCGCGCTCAGCGCCGGGCCGGGGAATCCGGTGACGTAGTTGTGCGCGATCTCGACGGCCAGGTCGCGGAGTTCGACGATCTCGATCTCCACGTCCGCGTGCCGGGCCGTGGCCGCCGCGAGACGGTCGGCCAGGAGGCGCGTCGAGGACGGGACGCTCAGGCCCGCGGAGACGACTGTGAGCTTCATGCGGTGGCCTCCAAGCTCTGGTTCTGCGCGGCCGTCACCCGGGCCGCGTGCGTCGGGGCGTGCGGGACGTCCGCCGGGCGGTTCTTCGCGAACTCCTCGCGCAGCACCGGTACGACCTCCTCGCCGAGGATGTCCAGCTGCTCCAGGACCGTCTTGAGGGGCAGGCCCGCGTGGTCCATCAGGAACAGCTGGCGCTGGTAGTCGCCGACGGTGTCCCGGAAGGACAGCGTCCGCTCGATGACCTCCTGCGGGGAGCCGACGGTCAGCGGGGTCTGGGACGTGAACTCCTCCAGCGATGGACCGTGTCCGTAGACCGGTGCGTTGTCGAAGTACGGGCGGAACTCCTTCACCGCGTCCTGGGAGTTCTTCCGCATGAACACCTGGCCGCCGAGCCCGACGATCGCCTGCTCCGGAGTGCCGTGTCCGTAGTGCGCGTACCGGTCGCGGTACAGCTCGACCATCTTCTTGGTGTGCTCCTGCGGCCAGAAGATGTTGTTGTGGAAGAAGCCGTCTCCGTAGTACGCCGCCTGCTCGGCGATCTCCGGGGAGCGGATCGAGCCGTGCCAGACGAACGGCGCGACACCGTCCAGCGGGCGGGGCGTCGACGTGAACGACTGGAGCGGCGTACGGAACTTGCCCTCCCAGGTGACCACGTCCTCGCGCCACAGGCGGTGCAGGAGGGCGTAGTTCTCGACGGCGAGGTTGATGCCCTGACGGATGTCCTTGCCGAACCACGGATAGACCGGGCCGGTGTTGCCGCGCCCCATCATCACGTCGGCCCGGCCACCCGCCAGGTGCTGGAGCATCGCGAAGTCCTCGGCGATCTTCACCGGGTCGTTCGTGGTGATGAGGGTGGTGGAGGTGGAGAGGATCAGGTTCTCGGTGCGGGCGGCGATGTAGCCGAGCATCGTGGTGGGCGAGGAGGGGACGAACGGCGGGTTGTGGTGCTCGCCGGTCGCGAAGACGTCGAGCCCGACCTCCTCCGCCTTCAGCGCGATCGCGACCATGGCCTTGATGCGCTCGTGCTCGGTGGGGGTGCGGCCCGTGGTGGGGTCCGGCGTCACGTCGCCGACGCTGAAGATCCCGAACTGCATGCCGGATCCGGACTGCATGGCTGACTCACTCTCCACATTGTTGACTGTTCAACTACATCTTCGGAACAGTGGCCCGCCGAGGGGTATTCCCGGGGCACGCGGCCAGGCCCTGCCCGTCAGACCCCGGAAGGCGTCCAGCGCGGGTCACGGCCCGTCTCGGACAGCAGCAGCTCCAGCTCCGACGCGCCCTCCGAAGCCGCCACCGGCTCTTCGAAGACACCCATCCTCCGGGCCGTCGGCGCCAGACCCGCGACCGCCTCACGCAGCGTCTCCAGTACGCCGCTGCCGTCCGGGAAGGGCTCATACCGCTGCCCCGTCGCGCGGGCCAGATCCCACGCGTGCACGGTGAGGTCGAGCAACGCCATGCTGCCGACCGTCCGCGCCGGCATGTCCATCGCGCCCGTGGTGCCCTCGTCGGCGCCGGGCGCGGACCAGGCCGCGACCAGCTTCCCCGCCTCGTCCACGAAGCGCTCACGCCACGCGGGGCCCTCCCCCACGTAATCAGGGGTCTGCCCGAAGTCGGAGTCCCGCTTGGCGGCCAGCTCCTGGAACTGCACGATCACCTGGAGCAGGTGATTGACCAGGGCCTTCACGTCGTACTCGGCACAAGGCGTGGGCGCGGCGAGGGCCTCGTCCGGGATCCCACGGACGACGGGGACGGCGCGCTCGACGGCGACGGCGAGCAGATCACTGATCCTGTCGCCGCCCCGGCTCTTGCTCACTGAGGTGTCGGTCATGGTCCGACCGTAGAAGGGACCGGGCCCGCAGTCCCGAAGAAGCGCGGCTAGGGCGCGTCCAGCTCCCCGGCCCGCAACCGCGCCACCTGCGCCGCGCTGAACTCCTGCGTACGCCGCATATGGCCGATCAGCAGGGCCAGCTCATCGTCGTCGTACCGCTCGAAGAGCTCGAACCAGCCGCCGCCCAGCCGGTCCCACATCCGCCCGAACTCCGCCACCTTCTCCGGCACCGTCGACACCAGCACCCTGCGCCGGTCGACGGCGTCCCGCTCGCGCACGACATAGCCCGCCTTCTCCAGACGGTCGACGAGCCGCGTCGCCGAACCGGTCGTCAGGCCGGTCAGCTCGGCGATGCGGCCCGTGGTGACGGGCCCTTCCTCCAGACTCAGCAGGTTCACGCACTGCAGATCGGTGGGGTGCAGCTTCAGATGATCGGCGACGGCCTGATTGAAGAGGGCGTACGAGGCCATGTAACGCCGGGAGGCGACGGACAGCTCGCCCATCAGCCCCTCGCGCCGCACCCCGGCGCCCTTCGCCTTCCCGCCCACACCGACCACCTTCCTCCAGCTCCGGCTCCAGCCAGAAACCTGCGTCGGACAGAAATCGTACGACGCAGAGAACCGACGGGGTACCGCCCATGTACGCGCCGAGAGGACGCCGAGCGTGCGGTCGGCCCCGCCTATCCTTGGCGACGGACCAGACAGGAACGTACGTACGCCCAAGGAGCAGCCATGACCGCCGCCGCGAACGCCGTGCCCGCCTCCCGCATCGCGATCGTCACCGGCGCGAGCAGCGGCATCGGCGCCGCCACCGCCCGGCAGCTGGCGGCCGCCGGCTACCGCGTCGTCCTCACCGCCCGCCGCAAGGACCGCATCGAGGCCCTCGCCGCCGAGATCACGGCGGCGGGCCAGGACGCGATGGCGTACGTCCTCGACATCACCGACCGCGCGGCCGTGGACGAGTTCGCGACCGCCTTCCGCAAGGTCGCGGTCCTGGTCAACAACGCGGGCGGCGCGCTCGGCGCCGACACCATCGCCACCGGCGACCCGGCCGACTGGCGCCAGATGTACGAGACGAACGTCATCGGCACGCTGAACGTGACCCAGGCCCTGCTCCCCGCCCTCACCGCGAGCGGCGACGGCACGGTCGTGGTCCTCTCCTCCACGGCGGGCCACGGCACATACGAGGGCGGCGGCGGGTACGTGGCCGCCAAGCACGCCGAGCACGTACTCGCCGAGACCCTCCGCCTGGAGATCGTCGGCACCCCGGTCCGCGTCGTCGAGGTCGCCCCCGGCATGGTCAAGACGGAGGAGTTCGCCACGACCCGCTTCGGCGGCGACACCGAGAAGGCGGCGAAGGTCTACGCGGGCGTGGCGGCCCCGCTGACGGCGGACGACGTGGCGGACACGATCACCTGGGCGGTCACCCGCCCGCCCCACGTCAACATCGACCTCCTGGTGGTCCGCCCCCGCGCCCAGGCCTCCAACACGAAGGTCCACAGGGAACTGTGATGCCGGAGCCCGAAGAGGCGTCGGCCGAACAGAAGCGCCTGGCCCAGGAAACCAAGAACGAGAAGCTGATGTGGTGGTACCTGGCGTACTTCCTCTTCGGCATCCACGTCATCGCGTTCGTGATGATCTTCGCGATCAAGAACGCAAAGTAGGCGTCCCGCCTCGGAGCATCAGCATCACCGAACGCGCGTCACCCACATCGGTGAACGCGTCGTATCGCCACGCCAATCGCCGTACGCGCTACCTAGGCTCGCACTGACAACCGAACAGCGAGCGCACCCGCGCCACGAACTTCGTCGAGGAACACCACTCGGCGACCTGGTCGCTGTGCTCTTTGGAGGCCAGGACGACGATCAATCAGCTCGGCTTGCCGTACGGCCGCAAGTCCAAGAAGATCGCGCCGCCACGCGTCGAGTTCTCGCGACGGGACTACCTGCGCGGCGTGATCGACGCGGACGGAGCTGTCGGCTACACGACGGGGCAAGGTTTCCCGTTCATCTCGCTGACCACGGCCAGCACCGCCGTCGGCGTCTACCTCTGCCGATACGCACGGATGCTGACCGGCGCTGAACGCCTCATCAAGCGGAACGCACGGGACGGGATCAACGACGACGCGACCTCAGCCAATGAGCTCGGACGGACGGAGATGAGCTGCCGCCTCCGCCTCTGGCGACTCCGGACCGGCCAGGTTCCGATGCCAGACGATCAGTGACGCACTGACCAGTGGAGCCCGGAGCATCAACGCCCCGGGCTCCACACCCAGTTCAACCCTTGACGCAGACGACCTGCTTCAGCTTCGCCACGACCTCGACGAGGTCGCGCTGATGCTCCATGACCTGCTCGATCGGCTTGTACGCACCCGGAATCTCATCCACGACGCCCGAGTCCTTACGGCACTCCACGCCCTGCGTCTGCTCTTCCAGGTCCTTCACCGAGAAGCGCTTCTTCGCCGCGTTACGGCTCATCCGCCGACCGGCGCCGTGCGACGCCGAGTTGAAGGCCTTCGCGTTGCCGAGGCCCTTCACGATGTACGAGCCCGCGCCCATCGAACCCGGGATGATCCCGTACTCACCCGAGCCCGCACGGATCGCGCCCTTGCGGGTGACCAGCAGGTCCATGCCCTCATACCGCTCCTCCGCCACGTAGTTGTGGTGAGCGCTGATCTCCTGCTCGAAGGTCGGCTTCGCCTTCTTGAACTCCTTGCGGATCACATCCTTCAGGAGCCCCATCATGATCGAGCGGTTGTACTTCGCGTACTCCTGCGCCCAGTAGAGGTCGTTCCGGTATGCCGCCATCTGCGGGGTGTCCGACACGAACACGGCAAGATCGCGGTCCACCAGGCCCTGGTTGTGCGGGAGTTTCTGGGCGACACCGATGTGGTGGTCGGCGAGTTCCTTCCCGATGTTCCTGGATCCGGAGTGGAGCATGAGCCACACCGAATCGGACATATCAACACAAACTTCCGCAAAGTGGTTGCCGCTTCCGAGCGTTCCCATCTGCTTCGTTGCCCGCTCTTGACGGAATTTGACCGAATCGGCAACCCCATCAAACCGCCCCCAAAAGTCCTCCCACCCGGAGGTGACGAACCCATGCAGCCGCCCCGGATCCACCGCCTCCGCATGCATCCCCCGCCCCACCGGAATCGCCTGCTCGATCTTCGACCGAAGCCGCGACAGATCCCCCGGCAGGTCGTTCGCCGTCAGGGACGTCTTGACCGCCGACATTCCGCAGCCGATGTCCACGCCCACCGCCGCCGGGCACACCGCGCCCTGCATCGCGATCACCGAACCGACCGTCGCGCCCTTGCCGTAGTGGACGTCCGGCATGACCGCCAGGCCCTTGATCCACGGCAGGGTCGCCACGTTCTGGAGCTGGCGCAGGGCCACGTCCTCCACCGAGGCCGGGTCCGTCCACATCCGGATCGGTACCTTTGCCCCCGGAACCTCTACGTACGACATAACGTCCTCATTCCCCCCGTGCTTCAACAAAAGTCTCGAAACGCAAATACCGGAGCCAAGGTCAACGAAAGGGATGACGGACCGGCGTCCACGGCAGTGCGTGCGATACACATTGTGTCCACCGGTCGCCCACCAGCGGCAACCGAATATCCCCCGGCGAGAAGGAGCCCACACGGTGCAGCGGAAGGCCTACGTACCGGGCGTCGCAGCTCTCATCGCGGCGCTGCTCGCCGGCTGCACCGGCGGCGGCGGGCTCGGCGGCGAGCCCGACGACTCCAAGCCCGGCGAGCCCGGCAGCTCCACCGCTGCCGCCGAGCCCGGCAAGTACCGCACGCTCCCCGAGCCCTGCGGCGAGGTCGACACCGACACGCTCGACGCGATGCTGCCCGGCCTCGCGGAGATGCCGGACGAGGAGCAGCGCGCGAAGGCGTACGAGGGTGCGCCGACCGTCACGTACGACACCGACCGGCATGTCGGCTGCCGCTGGAAGGTGGAGTCCGCGGACGCCACGCACCATCTGCTCGTCGACTTCGAGCGGGTCGTCTCGTACGACAACTCCGTGAGCGACGACACCCGTGCCACCGAGGTGTACGCGTCGAAGGTGCAGCAGGCCGATCTTCCGGAGCCGTCCGACAGCCCGTCGACCGACGCGGATGCGGACGCGGACGCGGATGGCGGCGACTCCGGTGACGCCAAGCCTTCCGACAAGGGCGACGAGAAGGACAGCGGCAAGAAGGGCGACGACGGCAAGAAGGAGGACGGAGAGAAGGACGGGGAGAAGGGCGACAGCTCCTCCGAAGAGTCCTCCGACTCGTCCTCCGGCCAGTCCCCCGCCGAAGCCGTCACGCCCGCCGGCCTCCAGCCCCGCGTCCTCGACGACCTCGGCGACGAGGCCTTCCTCGACGACGCCCTCGCCACCTCCGCCTCGGCCTCCCGGCACCGCACCGTGACTGTGGTGTTCCGCACGTCGAACGTCATTGTGACCATCGAGTACGACGAGCAGCCGGGGCGCCGCACCGACATCCCCGACAGCAAGGAAATGCAGGACAAGGCGCAGGAACTGGCCTCGTCGCTGGCCGACGGTTTCGCCGAGTAGCGGCCGTTTCGACCGGCGACCGGCTCGGCGGAAGCGGAGTCGGCCGACGCGAGCACGGCGTACCGTGGCCCATCGAACCGACGACAGCCGTCTTGAGTGACTTGAGTGAAGGAACCATGCACCGACCTGCACAGCGACTCACCCGCATACTCACCTGCGCAGCCGCCGTACCGGTGATCCTCGTTGCCTCCGGCTGCTCCTCCGACTCCGACTCGGGCTCGGACGGGGCCAAGAAGGACTCGGGCTCGAAGGCCTCTTCTCCGGCCAAGGCGGGCGACAAGCCCGCGGCCGTGGAGAAGGCGGCGTTCGGCAAGCTGCCCGAGCCGTGTGACGTCCTCACGAAGAAGACGCTCGAGGACCTCGTCCCGAAGGCGAAGGACAAGTCGGGCAAGGCCGGTGACTCCGACGACACGTCGACGCGTGGCACCTGCACCTGGGACAGCCTGGAGAACAACGGCGTCGACGGCTCGCAGTTCCGCTGGCTCCGTGTCTCGCTGATGCGTTTCGACTCGGACGCGTCGCTGGGCAGCGGCGAGAAGCGCGCGCAGGAGAGCTTCGCCAACCAGGTCGCGGACGCGCAGAAGACGCAGGACGCGAAGGACGTCAAGACCGAGCCGGTGCCGGGTGTGGGCGACCAGACGACGACCGTCCGGTACGACCTGAAGAAGGACAAGGAAAGCTTCAAGCAGCAGACGGTCGTGACGCGCGTGGAGAACGCGGTCATCACGATCGACTACAACGGTGCGGGCCTCGCGGGCGACAAGGCGCCGAGTGCTGCGGACCTGACGAAGGACGCGCAGAAGGCCGCGAAGGAGGCCGCCGCGGCGGTCGTCGCCGCGAACAAGTCGGCTGGTTCGGGCTCCGGTTCGGGCAGTGGCTCGGGATCGGGCAGTGGCTCCGGTTCGAGCGCGGGCTCCGACTCGGGGTCGGGTTCCGGCAGCGGCTCCGGTGACGGTTCGGGCGGCGACTCGGACGACTCGTCCAGCCCGAAGAAGCGCAAGAGCTAACGCATCCGCGGCCCGACCTGCGGGCAACTCGCGGAAGAGTCAAGGCAGTTGTGGAGCCCGGCCCCCTGGTGGCCGGGCTCCTGCCGTACCGGCACACCGTCTTCCGGATGCGTGTGCCAGGCTGTCGCTCGCAACAAACCGAACAGGGAGGGGTTCGCGGGTGGCCGCGATGCAGCTGACACGCACGCACCGGATACTCATCGGCGTGGTCGTCGCCGGTGCGGTCGTCATCGCCGGCATCGGTTTCGCGGGGTCGTACGCGGCCGTGCGCGAGCTGGCCGAGAAGAAGGGCTTCGGCGACTTCTCGGTGGTCTTCCCGATCGGCATCGACGCGGGCATCTGCGTCCTGCTGGCCCTGGACCTGCTGTTGACGTGGATCCGTATCCCCTTCCCGCTGCTGCGCCAGACGGCGTGGCTGCTGACCGCGGCGACGATCGCGTTCAACGGGGCCGCGGCCTGGCCCGACCCGCTGGGCGTGGGCATGCACGCCGTCATCCCGGTGCTGTTCGTGGTGGCCGTGGAGGCGGCGCGGCACGCGGTGGGCCGGATCGCGGACATCACCGCGGACAAGCACATGGAGGGCGTCCGCCTCACCCGCTGGATCCTCTCCCCGATCCCCACCTTCAAGCTGTGGCGCCGCATGAAGCTGTGGGAACTGCGCTCCTACGAGCAGGTCATCAAGCTCGAACAGGACCGCCTCATCTACCAGGCCCGCCTCCAGGCCCGCTTCGGCCGCTCCTGGCGCCGCAAGGCCCCCGTCGAATCCCTCATGCCCCTGCGCCTGGCCCGCTTCGGCGTGCCGCTCGCGGAGACCGCACCCGCGGGACTCGCCGCCGCGGGCATCGAGCCCGCGCTGATCCCGCCGGCCCCGAAGCCCGAGGTGGAGGCGAAGCAGCAGCCGGAGCTCATGGCTCCGGAGCCGGTGCGGGAGGCCGAGCCGGTGGAGGAGCAGCAGCCGGGGGAGCAGCAGCCGGGGGAGGAGCAGCCGGGGGCGCACGAGAGCCCGTGGTTCGCGGCCCAGCAGCCTTCGTACGTCCCTGAAGAGCCGCACGACCAGTGGTACGCGGAGCAGCAGGCGTACGCGGATCAGCAGGCCTATGCGGAGCAGCAGGCGTATCTGGAGCAGCAGCAGGCGTACTTCGACGGGCAGCAGGGCGGCGGTGCGCCGGCCCCCGAGTCGGGGTTCCCGGTGCCCGCGGGCCCCGGCCGGACGCGCCCGCTGGGCGGCCAGCATCTGATCCCGGGCCCGCGCGAGGAGGCCGAGCCGGCCCCGGAGCCGGCGGAGACGGCCGAGGAGCCGTTGGGTGAGGCGCCGGGCCTTCCGGAGGACGTATCGCGCGAGGACGCGTACTTCGCGGCGTTCCGCAAGTACGTGAGCGAGATCGGGGACTATCCCAACGCCCGCCAGTTCGGCCTGTACCTGATGGACCTGTACGGCGTCACGGGCCAGGCGGGCGGCCCGCCGGCGGAGAGCACCCTGCGCCCCTACCTCCGCGACTTCCGCGGCCGCTACCAGCAGGAGCTGGACGCGGGGGCGGAGCACATCGCGTAACCGGGGCTCAACCCCGGCTCTTGGCGCGGCTCTTGCTGGTCTCGCCCCAGAAGGCGAGGGCGGCGCCGACGACGAGCAGCGCGAGGTATCCGGGCGTCGGCACGTCCCACCACTTTTGGACGAGGCCCCACGGGTTGTCCCCGAAGATGCGTCCGGCGGCGCCGAGAGCGCCCTGGATTCCGACGACCCATCCGACGATGGCGATGATTTCCTTCATACGTCGACGATCCCCCGCCCGAGAGCGCCGTTCGTCGTGCGCGGGAGCGATCTCCGGGTAGTCCGAAGGATGCAGGCCACGGGGCATGCGAAGGGGGCGCCGCCCAAGTCCTGGACGACGCCCCCGATCATGTGGCGGCTATGCGCCCAGGAGCTTCCGCACCCGGTCCGCACCCACGGCCAGCAGCAGCGTGGGCAGTCGCGGCCCCGTCTCCCGGGTCACCAGGAGGCGGTACAGGAGGGCGAAGAAGGACCGCTGGGCGACCTTGATCTCCGGGGGCAGTTCCTTCGCCGTGGCGTCGGCGGAGAAGCCTGCCTGGACCTTCGGGACGCCGTACACGAGGTGTGTCAGACCGTCCAGGGACCAGTGGGAGTCCAGTCCCTCCAGGAGCAGCCGCAGGGACTCGCGGCCCTGGTCGTCGAGCGAGCCGAGCAGCTCGGCGTCCGGCTCGGCGCGGACGATGGTGCGGGCGTCGGCGGGGACCTGGGTGGTGATCCAGTTCTCCGCGCGGTCGAGCCGCGGCCGCGCCTCGTCCAGGGACGAGATCGGGTCGGACGGGTCCAGGTCCCGCAGGATGCGGAGCGTCTGGTCCTCGGCGCCCGCGGTGATGTCCGCGACGGACGCGAGCGTCCGGTACGGCAGCGGGCGCGGCGTGCGGGGCAGGTCACCGGCGGCGGTGCGCACCGCGCGGGTGTGCGCGGCGGCGTCGGCGGGCAGCACCGTGCCGTCCGCGACCTTCGCGTCGAGCTTGTCCCACTCGTCGTAGAGCCGCTGGATCTCCTGGTCGAAGGCGATCTTGAAGGACTGGTTGGGCTTGCGGCGCGCGTACAGCCAGCGCAGCAGCGGCGCCTCCATGATCTTCAGCGCGTCGGCCGGGGTGGGCACGCCGCCCTTGGAGGACGACATCTTCGCCATGCCGCTGATGCCCACGAAGGCGTACATGGGGCCGATCGGCTGTACGCCCCCGAAGATCTCGCGCACGATCTGCCCGCCGACCACGAAGGACGACCCCGGAGACGAGTGGTCCACGCCGCTCGGCTCGAAGATGACGCCCTCGTACGCCCAGCGCATGGGCCAGTCGACCTTCCAGACCAGCTTGCCGCGGTTGAACTCGCTCAGCCGCACCGTCTCGGTGTGGCCGCAGTCCGCGCAGACGTACGCGAGCTCGGTGCTCTCGTCGTCGTACGAGGTGACGGTCGTCAGGTCCTTCTCGCAGGCGCCGCAGTACGGCTTGTACGGGAAGTATCCGGACGTGCCGCCGCTGCCGTCGTCCTCGCTGGCGGCGCCGGAGCCCTCGGCGGCCTCCAGCTCGGCCTCGTCGACGGGCTTCTGCGACTTCTTCGCCGGGGCCTTCTTGGTGCGGTACTGGTCGAGGATCGCGTCGATGTCGCCGCGGTGCTTCATCGCGTGCAGGATCTGCTCGCGGTACGTCCCCGCCGTGTACTGCTCGGTCTGGCTGATCCCGTCGTACTCGACGCCGAGCTCGGCGAGCGCCTCGGTCATGGCCGCCTTGAAGTGCTCGGCCCAGTTCGGGTACGCGGAGCCGGTCGGGGCGGGCACGGAGGTGAGGGGCTTGCCGATGTGCTGGGCCCAGGACTCGTCGATGCCGGTGACGCCGGCCGGCACCTTGCGGTACCGGTCGTAGTCGTCCCAGGAGATCAGGTGCCTGACCTCGTGCCCGCGCCGCCGGATCTCGTCCGCGACCAGGTGCGGGGTCATGACCTCGCGGAGATTGCCCAGGTGGATGGGGCCGGACGGGGAGAGTCCGGAGGCGACGACGACCGGTTTGCCCGGGGCACGACGCTCCGACTCGGCGATGACCTCGTCCGCGTAGCGGGAGACCCAGTCGGTGGTATCGGTGCTCTGAGCCACGATCGGCACGCCTTTCTTCTTCTACGTGAGTACCGCTTGTCGGAGCCATTCTCCCAGGTACCCGGTCGAGCGCGAAAACAGCTTTTCATCGCGTGGGATACTTGCCGGGTCTATCTGAACCTCGAGGAGAACGGCATCCACTCCATGGCCTCGGTCACGTCCCTCACCGCCTCCGTCCACCAGCGTCTCGCGGACGCTCTCTCGGCTGCCCTGCCGGAGGCCGGCGCCGCCGACCCGCTGCTGCGACGAAGCGACCGGGCCGACTACCAGGCCAACGGGATCCTGGCCCTCGCCAAGAAGGCGAAGGCGAACCCGCGGGAGCTGGCGACCCAGGTCGTCGAGCGGATCACCAACGGCGACCTGCTCGCCGACGTCGAGGTGTCGGGCCCCGGCTTCCTGAACATCACGGTCACCGACAAGGCGATCATCGAGACCCTCGCGGCGCGCGCCGCCGACGGCGACCGGCTCGGCGTTCCGCTGAACCCGGACGCGGGCACGACGGTCATCGACTACGCCCAGCCGAACGTGGCGAAGGAGATGCACGTCGGCCACCTGCGCTCCGCGGTGATCGGCGACGCCCTGCGCCAGATGCTGGACTTCACCGGCGAGAAGACGATCGGCCGGCACCACATCGGCGACTGGGGCACCCAGTTCGGCATGCTCATCCAGTACCTGATCGAGAACCCCGACCAGCTGGCCCCGGCGGCCGACGTCGACGGCGAGCAGGCGATGAGCAACCTGAACCGCGTGTACAAGGCGTCGCGCGCGGTCTTCGACGCGGACGAGCAGTTCAAGGAGCGGGCCCGCAAGCGGGTCGTCGCCCTGCAGTCCGGCGACAAGGAGACCCTCGACCTGTGGCAGCGGTTCGTGGACGAGTCGAAGGTCTACTTCTACTCGGTCTTCGAGAAGCTGGACATGGAGGTCCGCGACGAGGAGATCGTCGGCGAGTCCGCGTACAACGACCTGATGCCGGAGACCGCCCGCCTCCTGGAGGAGTCGGGCGTGGCCGTCCGCTCCGAGGGCGCGCTCGTCGTCTTCTTCGACGAGATCCGCGGCAAGGACGACCAGCCGGTGCCGCTGATCGTCCAGAAGGCCGACGGCGGCTTCGGTTACGCGGCGTCCGACCTCTCCGCGATCCGTAACCGCGTCCTCGACCTGAACGCCTCGACGCTCCTCTACGTGGTGGACGTACGCCAGTCGCTGCACTTCAAGATGGTCTTCGAGGCCGCCCGCCGGATGGGCTGGCTCAACGACGACGTCACGGCGCACAACATGGGCTACGGCACGGTCCTCGGCGCGGACGGCAAGCCGTTCAAGACGCGTGAGGGCGAGACGGTGAAGCTGGAGGACCTCCTCGACGAGGCCGTCGAGCGGGCCACGGCGGTCGTCCGCGAGAAGGCCGAGAAGGTCGGCCTGACCGAAGAGGAGATCGTCGAGAACGGCCGGTACGTCGGCATCGGCGCCGTCAAGTACGCGGACCTGTCGACGTCGGCGAACCGCGACTACAAGTTCGACCTGGACCAGATGGTCTCGCTCAACGGCGACACGTCGGTCTATCTCCAGTACGCGTACGCCCGGATCAAGTCGATCCTGCGCAAGGCCGAGGGAGCGGGCCCCGTCGCCCACCCCGAGCTCGAACTCGCCCCGGCGGAGCGGGCGTTGGGCCTGCACCTGGACGGGTTCGGCGAGCTCCTCGCGGACGCGACGGCGGAGTACGCACCGCACAAGCTGGCGGCGTACCTGTACCAGCTGGCGTCGCTGTACACGACGTTCTACGACCAGTGCCCGGTCCTGAAGGCGGACACTCCGGCCCAGGTCGAGAACCGCCTGTTCCTCTGCGACCTGACGGCGCGGACGCTGCACCAGGGGATGGCCCTGCTCGGCATCAGGACCCCTGAGCGCCTCTGAGTCTCTGGCTGAAGGGCGGTGTGGCCCGCGCCCTTGAAGGGGCGCGGGCCACAGCGCCCCTTAGGGGCGCGGGGAACTGCGCGACCAGCCACAACGCACCCGCAGCTAACGACGAAGCGCACTCCCCAAGCGCCGCAGCCCCTCGGCGATCTCATCCGGCGTCTGCGTGACAAAGCACATCCGCAGGGTCGTGGGGTCCGGCTCCCCGGCATAGAACGGCGCCCCCGGAACGTAAGCCACATCATGCTTGACGACCTCCGGCAGCAGCGCCGCGGTGTCGTACCCCTCAGGCAGCTTGGCCCACACGAACATCCCGCCCTCAGGCCGAATCCAGGTCGACCCGGAGGGCAACGCCTCTCCCAGCCCCGCCAGCATGGCGTCCCGATGCACCCGGTACTCCCCCGCGACGCGGGCGACGTGGGCGTCGAGGTCGTTGTCCGCCAAGTACCGTGCCGCGGCAAGCTGGTTGACGGTCGGCGTATGCAGATCGGCGGACTGCTTGGCGATGGCGCAGGCCCGCAGCAGCGCCGCGGGACCGCGCAGCCAGCCGAGGCGCAGGCCCGGCGCCATGACCTTGGAGAAGCTGCCGAGCAGGACGGTACGGTCCTCGGCCCCCGGGTACGAGGCGATCCACGGCACGCGTTCGCCCTCGAAGCGCAGCTCTCCGTACGGGTCGTCCTCGATGATCCACAGTCCGCGGCGCGCGGCGGTCTCCGCGATGGCGGCGCGACGCTCGGCCGGCATGGTGCGGCCGGTGGGGTTCTGGAAGGTGGGGACGGTGTAGAGCAGTTTGGGGCGGTGCAGGGCGACGAGTTCGTCGAGGGCGGCCGGGTCGATGCCGGCCTCGTCGCAGGGCACGGGGACGATGCGCGCGCCCGCGAAGCCGAAGGCCTGGAGCGCCGCCAGATAGCAGGGGCTCTCGACGAGGATGGTCTCGCCGGGCTCGATGAGGGCGGTGGCGAGCAGCGAGAGCGCCTGCTGGGACCCGGTGGTGACGATGAGGTCGTCGACGCCGGTGTCGAGGCCGCGGGCGGAGAAGCGTGCGGCGACGGCGGCACGCAGCGCGGGCTCGCCCTCGGTGGTGGCGTACTGCAGGGCCCGCTCGGGCTGTTCTGTCAGTACGGCACCGAAGGCAGCGGCGATGGCGGCCTTGTCGAAGAGCCCGGGGGCGGGGAGCCCGCCCGCGAAGTTGATGACCTCGGGCCGCGCGGTGACCGCGAGGATGTCGCGTACCGGAGAGCCCCCGACCGATGCGGCACGCGCGGCGAGCGGCGGCGTGGGAACTGCGGCGGGGGCGGGCTCGGTGATGGTCACGGCGACGGCTCCTTCGGCTCGGGGCGGTGTTGCTCCCGTCGGGGCGGTGTGCGCCCGCGTTGTTCCCGCACCCTAGGCATGTAGGTGCGGTCTACAGGTGCCATTCCGGGATACGGACGGGGCCCGTGAGAACGGGGCCCGTGAGATTTGCGGGGGCCGTGAGATTTGCGGGGGCCGGGGCTCAACCGTCGAGCGGCGCCTCCCATTTCGAGCCGCCCAGGGGCCAGCCGTACGTCGGCCGCCCTTCGCGGCCGCTGGTGCGGAACGGCTTGCCCTGGTCGTCGACGCGGAGTACGCCGTGGCGCTTGCCGCTGGACCACTTCAGCTCCAGGTACCAACGGACGTCGTGGGCCTCGACGTTGGCCTTCACGTAGAAGACCTCGGGGTCGCTCTCGCTCACCTTGTACGGGAAGTCGCGCTGCCCCGCCTTGGGGGTGAGGTCCGGTTGCCCGTCGTCGAGGTCGACGCCGAAGGACTTGGTGGAGACGTTGCCGCCGCAGCCGACGCCCATCTCGTAGTTGTTCCAGTCCAGGGGCGAACCGGTGCTCTGCACGCGGACGTTCATGTCCTGGAGTACGACGGTGTCCTCGCCCATCCCCTGCACGGTGACCTCGACGAGCTGCTCCCCGGACGAGACCGCGCCGAGGTCGGCGGCCCAGCCGGGGGCGTCCTGCTCGACGGCGGGCGGCTGGGGCACCTGGTTCGGCTTCCGGTCGACGAGGAAGTTCTGGCTGCAGGGACTTTCGTAGACGTACGGCCGAGTACGGGTCGCGAGCGGCACGGAGGGGGCACCGTCGCCCTGCGGCTGCCCGTTGGGGGAGGGCGACTTGGCGCCACCGCGGCCGCTGCCGGGCCGCTTGGACCCGCCGGTGGCGTCTTCGTCCCGCGCCTTCCTGGAGGCGGAGGGACTGCTCTTGGGGTTACGGGCCCCGTCGGCACTGGGGCCCACGGAAGCCTTGCCGTCACCGGAGGCGACGACTCGATCCGCCTTCGCCTTGCTGTCGCCGCTACCGGGAACTCCGTTGAGGGCGAGGGCGGTTGACCCGAGGATCAGGCCGAGCCCGGCGGCGGCAGCCAGGAGAATGGTGCGCCGGCGCCGCGGCGCGGCGCCTCCGTCCTGCGGGCCCCCGCCCACCTCCCCGTCCCCAGGCGTCGGGTCAAGGGGCGTCGGGTCAAGCTCGGGCTCGGGCGCGGGCCCACCGAGACCACCCCCGGCCGGCCCCTCCGCCTTACGCCCGCGCGCGGCATCCGCGAGAATCCACCGCCGATGAAGCTCGACGAGCTCCTCGGGCGACGCCTTGCAGAGGCGGGCCAGCTTCTCCACGGTCGCGAACGCCGTAGGCACCGCATCCCCGTTGCAGTACCGATGCAACGTGGACGTACTCACATGAAGCCGCTTGGCCAGCACTCCGTAGCTGAGCCCGGACCGCCCCTTCAACTCCCGCAACAACTCCGAGAAGTCCGCGCCGCCCACCGAGCCCCCACCCTTCCCTGCCCCCACCGACACAACCAGGACCATCCAAGCACGGGCCCTCAACTACCCCGAGGGGGCTTCCAGTCACCGCGCGGCTGTGGTCGACGGGTGGGGACGTGGGGACAGGGACGGGGCAGGGGCGGGACAAGGGGCGGGACAAGGGGCGGGACAAGGGGCGGGACAAGGGACGGCAAGAGGCAAAGCCTCAGCCGGCGGCCTTACGGGACAGCCCGATGTATTCGCCCATCGCCTCGGTCGCGTACTCGAAGACGGACGTAGGCGCCACCGCCACCGCCGCCAGGTGATTGTTGACCTCAAGCGTCAGCAGCCCGTGGAGCTGCGTCCACACGACGAACATGCGGGCGATGACGCTGTCCGGCAGCCCCGCCAGAAGGCCCGAGGAAAGCGAATCGGCGTTCTGCTGCATGCCCTCGCTCAGCGGCCCCTCGCCGGGCCGGTCCCCGGTCAGCTCACCGGCCTTCTGCGCGTCACGCAGAATCGCCGCCATCACCAGCACGAGGCGCGCGGCCGCCACCACCGATTCCTCCGGGGCGACATAGCCCGGCACCGGACGCCCCCACAGCAGGACGTACTCCTCGGGGTGGGTCACGGCCCACTCCCGCGCCCCCTGCCAGACGGCGGCCCAGCGCCCCATCGGGTCCAGGTCCGCCGCCACAGCCGCCTCCCCGGCGACCTCCGCGCTCGCGCCGATGGCGTTGTAGCCGCCCATCACCAGCGCGGACAGCAGCGCCTCCTGGTCCGGGAAGTGCCGCCGGACATCCTCCACGTCGACGCCCGCCGCACGGGCCACCACGCCGGGCTCCAGGTCGACCTTGGCCCGCTCCGCAAGCCGCTCCAAGGCCGCCGGCTTCAAGCGCTCAACCAGGGCGTCCGCTTCGTGCTGTCCCTCAGTAGAAGTCATGATCTGGACTTTTCCAGACCCCACCCCCACTGTCGATTACCTCCGGGGTAAGCCCCCGCCGCGCTCAAGCACGCCTCAAGTCCGCTTCGAGCCCGGCCCGTGCCCAGCCCATGTCCGCCCGAGCCCGGCCCGCGAAGCCCGCTCTCACCCCACAGCGGTCCCCTCCAGCTCCACCATCTGCCCGGGAATCGCCAGCCGCGTCACCCCGAGCATCGTCGTCACCGGAGCCACGCCGGACGCCCCCAGCCGCAACGCCAGCACGCCGTAGTGCGGGAAGAGGAGATCGACGTCGGTCGTATAGACGTTGAGCCGGACCAGGTTCGCGAGAGACATTCCCGCCTCGCCCAGCACGGCCTCCAGGTTGGCCAGGCTCAGCGCCAACTGCGCCCCCATGTCGCCCTCGTGCAGGGGCTTGCCCTCGTCGCTCATCGCGGTCTGCCCGGAGCAGTACAGGGTCCGGGTGTGCCCGGAGACGAGCTCCCCCTGGTTGAAGCCCATCTCCACCGACCACGTCACCGGGTTGACCGCCGTACGTTCCACTGCCACATCATCTCCACTCGCGTCACCGGAAGTTGGTGCTGACGAGCCTCGCCGCAATTCACGACACCTCCCGTCATGTATTCGATACGGTTCCCGCTTGCGCGCCGATCGGCTGGTCTCGCTGGTCCTGCTGCTCCGTCAGCGCGGTCGGCTGACCGCGGACACGCTCGCCCGCGAGCTGGAGGTGTCGACCCGTACGGTCCTGCGCGACATCGAGGCGCTCTCCGCGGCCGGTGTCCCCGTCTACGCCGAGCGCGGCCGCCACGGCGGCTTCGCCCTGCTGCCCGGCTTCCGCACCGAACTCACCGGGCTGAACCACGACGAGGCCCTCGCCCTGCTGACCGCCGGATCAGCCCACGGAGAGCAGGCGTTCGGCCTCGGCTCCGCGCTCGCCTCGGCCATGCGCAAGGTGGTCGACGCGCTGCCCGAAAGCAATCGGGCCACCGCGAACGACGCGGTCCAGCGGCTTCTCGTCGAGCCGGAGACCGACCTGTTGTCCCGGCGGCCCGTCTCCGAGGAAGTGCCCGGCACGACCATGGCCGAGGTCCGGCGCGCAGTCCTTGCCGGGCACCGGCTGCGCATCCATTACGCGGCCACGGACCAGTCCCCGCGGTGGCGTACGGTCGACCCGATCGGCCTGGTCACCGTGCGCGACCGGAGCTATCTGCTGGCCACGAGATCCGGCGCCGACCGCACCTACCGGCTCTCGCGGATCCTGGTCGCCGAGGAACTGCCCGAACCGGCCCAGCGGCCGAACCGCGTCGACCTGGAACGCGCCTGGCGCGAACGCTGCGCCCGGTTCCTGTCCGACGGCCATCTCGCTGTGCTGGTACGGGTGAACCCGGCGCGCCGCGATGACCTGCTGGGCACCGCGCTCGCCGTACGCGCGGAGGAGCCCGAGGAGGACGGCCGACTGCGCCTGGAGGTGACGTACCAGGATCTGCGCCACGCCGAGTGGGCCCTGTGGCAGCTCGGCACGGACGCGGAAGCCCTCGCCCCGGAGTCGTTGCGCACCGTCCTGCACGACCGCGCCACCGCGATCGCCCTCCGCTACGAGCATCCGTCCCACCGGTGAACCAGGTCCCGCATCGCCCCGGAACCCCCAGCTCAAGCCCCCTGTCCTCCCCCGCCGTGCGGAGCCCCCCGCCCTCAGACGTCACCCCGCGGGCCGACGCGCCCGTCCCCCCGGCCCCGCCAAGCTCAAGGCGTACCGCACGGATCGACCATCCACCCGCACGCCCGAGCCGAAACAGCGGAGCCTCTCATGCCGATCAGGCGCACGACCCCTCGCATCGCCGCCCTCCTCGCCCTCGCCGCCCTGGCGACCACCACCGCGGCCGTCACGGCGTCAGCCGACACCCGGGCCACGGCCGAGGCCACGCCCCGGCCCACGCCCAAGCCCCCCACCGCCAGCCTCAAAGGCCAGTCCCGCATGGACTTCCCCGACCCCGCGGGAGGGCACGACATCCGCGTCACGGTCGACGCCCGCGCCGTCTTCGATCCCAACGGCGCCTCGCTCCCCACCCGCTCCTGGGGCACCTTCCGTATCTACCACCGCATCGACCCCACCAATGACCGTCCCGGCACGGTCAATTGGGGCGACTTCAAGGTCGACTGCCTCACCACCGGCGGCCCCACCGCCACCGTCACCGGCAAGCTCGTGAAGGCCGCGCCCGGCGGCGCCTGGGAGCAGTTCCTGGACCGCCCCGAAGGCGTCCGCATGGGCGTCAGCTTCTACGTACCGGAGAAGTCGACCGGCGGCGGCCCCGCCCGCATCGGCCTCTCCGGCGCGACCGCCGAGAACGAACCTCTCCTCACCAAGTGCATGGCCCCCGCCGCCGACGCGGCAGTCATCGACGGCGGATATCACCTCAAGGCACGTGAGGAGTAAGGCAGTTCGGCTCAGCCGAACATCCCCGGCTGGTAGTCCCCCGCCGGCTGCTGGACGATCACGTTCGCCCGGTTGTACGCGTTGATCAGCGCGATCAGCCCCGTAAGCGCGGCGAGCTGCTCCTCGTCGTAGTGCTTGGCCGCGTTCGCCCACGCCTCGTCCGTCACACCACCGGCGGCGTCCGCGATACGGGTGCCCTGCTCGGCCAGCTCCAGCGCGGCGCGCTCGGCGTCGCTGAAGACCTTCGCCTCACGCCAGGCCGCGATCAGGTGGAGGCGCTGCACGTCCTCACCGGCGGCGGCGGCGTCCTTGGTGTGCATGTCGGTGCAGAACCCGCAGCCGTTGATCTGGCTGGCACGGATCTTCACCAGTTCCTGGGTCGCGGCCGGCAGGGTCGAGTCCGCGATGACCTTGTTCGCCGCGTTGAGGTGCCGGATGATCTTTCCTACGACCGGGCTCTCGAACAGGTTCAGCCTGGCTTCCATGGCCATCTCCTCTGCGTCGCATCTTTGCGGTTACACACGTACGACGGACCGGCCCCGCCAGTTGTGACACGCCTCCATGTGACGCGCGTCTCTCCCCCTTCACCCGCCCGGTCCCGCCCACTCGCACCACACGACCTTGCCGGGCGTCCGCTCCCCCACCCCCCATCTGTCCGCCAGCACCGCGACCAGCAGCAGCCCCCGCCCGGACTCCCCCTCGGGCTCGACGACCTGCGGTTTCCCGTCACCGCTGTCATGCACTTCGACACGGAGTACGTCACCGTCGTACCGGAGGAAGAGCTGGAACCCCCGTCCGGGCGGAACGCCGTGCAGCAGGGCGTTCGTCGCGACCTCGCTCACGCAGAGCGTCACGTCGTCCACGCGGGCGAGCAGACCCCAGTACTCCAGGGCGTCGTGCGTGAACTGCCGGGCAGCCGGGACGGATTGACGCTCCCGGCGATAGAAGTGCTCTCGGGTTTCTTGATTCACGGGACGATGGTCACGCTACGTGGTCATGATGGAGCAGTGAGCGAACCCGTGCGGGAAATCTGTACGGGTCGGCACGGGTGAAAATCCCTCCGCACAAGGGGAGTTGACCGCCATGCCTCCCAGGTCCCGCCGCAAGAAGAACGCCTCCGCGATGAAGATGCTGGGCGCGCAGGTCGCCGCGCTGCGCCGTGCGGCGGGCCTGACCCAGCGCCAACTGGCCGAGCGGCTTGTCGTGGACGAGGAGACGATCGCGTCGATCGAGCAGGGGCGGCGGCCGCTGAAGGAGGACTTCGCGTCGGCGCTGGATGAAATCCTCGACGCCAAGGGCGTGTTGACGGCTGCCATCGAGAACATGCCGGAGGTCGACC
The DNA here is from genome assembly GCF_044457025.1 of Streptomyces sp. NPDC050658. Classification (NCBI taxonomy): domain Bacteria; kingdom Bacillati; phylum Actinomycetota; class Actinomycetes; order Kitasatosporales; family Streptomycetaceae; genus Streptomyces; species Streptomyces sp. NPDC050658. Next base: position 21,522 of record NZ_JBITGM010000018.1, on the reverse strand, counting down.
TGTTCCCGAGGTGGGCCTCGGAGTACATGGACCTGGAGCGTGAGGCGATCGCACTTTCCTGGTACGACAACCAGGTGCTGCCAGGCCTCCTCCAGACCGAGGCGTACGCCCGCGCGGTCTTCAGTAACGAAGTCCCCACCCTTAGCGAGGACGAGATCGCGCTACGCGTTGCCGCGCGTATTGAGCGCCAGGAGATCCTCCATCGCAAGGATCCGCCGACCGCCAGCTTCATCATCTCCGAGGTGACGGTGAAGGACCGCCTTGGTGGAGATCAAGTGCGCCATGAGGAGTTGCAGCGCCTGCGCGAGTGGGCCGGGCTGCCGGGAGTCACCCTGCAGATCATGCCGATCGGCTGCGACCTCCATGCAGGCCTCGCTGGCGCCTTCATCCTCCTTGAGACGCCGGATCATCAGCGCATCGCCTACGTCGAGGCACAGCGGGGAAGCCAACTGATCGCAGACCCGGACGAAGTGTCGGTACTGGAGCGCAAATATGCGATGCTGCGGACACAGGCCCTCAACACCCAGGAGACCAAGGGCCTGTTGGACCGCCTGCTAGGAGAGCAATGAGCACCGCACCGACGTGGTTCAAGTCCAGCTACAGCAACGACCAGGGCGGCGAATGCCTCGAAGTCGCCTACGACTGGCGGAAGTCGAGCTACAGCAGCGAGCAAGGCGGCGCCTGCGTCGAGATCGCCGCCCACCCCACCGCCATCCACATCCGCGACTCAAAGAACCCCACGGGCCCGACCCTCACCGTCACGCCCGAGACCTGGTCCACCTTCCTGACCAGGACACCAACCTTTTAGTAAGTACCGCACTAATTAGTCGGTACTTGTCCGGCTCGCAGGGCCCAACGAGGATCAAACGCGTACCCCAAAGGCACGCCAGAACCACCTCGAAGGAGCCCCCATGCCCGCCGACCAGAACCCCACCGCCGTAACCGTCCTCGGCCTCGGCATGATGGGCTCCGCCCTCGCCGCCGCCCTGTTGAAGGCGGGCCACGACGTCACCGTCTGGAACCGCACCACCTCGAAGACGGGCCCACTCGTGGCCCAGGGCGCGAGCCCAGCGGAATCAGTGACGGAGGCCATCACCGCCGGCCGCCTGGTCATCGCCTGCCTGACGACGAACGACAGCGTCCGTGCCCTCCTCGCCCCGCAGGCGGAAGCCCTGGCGGGCCGCACCCTGGTGAACCTCACAAACGGAACTCCGCAGCAGGCAAGGGAGTTGGCGGAGTGGGCGGAAGCGAACGGCATCACGTACATCGACGGCGGCATCATGGCCGTACCCCAGATGATCGCGACCCCCGGCGCGTACATCTTCTACAGCGGCACCGACGAGACCGCCTTCACCACGCACCGCGCGACACTCACGGCCCTCGCCGAGCCCAAGTGGGTCGGCAAGGACCCGGGCAGCGCGGCGCTGTACGACCTGTCCCTGCTCACGGGGATGTACGGCATGGTGATGGGCGTCGTGCAGGCGTACGCCCTGATCGGCACCGGCGGCGTATCGGCGCGGGAGTTCGCGCCGATGCTCAAGGACTGGGTCGACGCGATGACAGACGGTCTGGTGCTGCGCATGGCCGACGCGCTGGACTCCGGGCAGCACCTCACGGACGTGTCGTCCCTGGAGATCAACCAGGCCGCGCTGCCCAACTTCCTCGCGGCGTACGCGGATGCGGGGATCAGCGACGAGCTGTTCAGGCCGCTCCAGGGCCTCCTGGACCGCTCGATCGAGGAGGGCCACGCGGCGGACGGCCTGTCCCGCCTCGCGACGCTGCTCAAGAAGGACTGAGGAAGGGCTAAGAGGCGCTGATCCCAAGCAGACTGGTCAGCAAGTCATCCAGCGGGGCCGGGACTTGTTCGGGGGCCAGCGCCTCCACCAGGACCCGCCCATAGTGGATCTTGCGCCCGCCCTTCGTGCCGAAGAAGCGCCGCATCTGCTGCTGTGCCGCGCGCCCCTGCTGCGCGGGCTGGCCCAGGAAGATCTGCAGGGAGCGCAGCTCGCCCTCCGCCCGCACCAGCTCCTGCACGCGCGGCACGCCGAGCGCGCGGATGAGTTCATCCTCCAGGTCGGCCGCGCAGACGAAGAACTCCGGCTCCGCCACACCCGCCCGCTCCAGGGCACGTACGTAATAGCGGCGCTCCGCCTCGTCGCACAGGCCGGTGAGGCGGAGATCGAGACCGGGCGGCCCCAGAAGCCGGGCGAAACGGCCGACGCTCATCGCACCGCCCATCGGAAGGACGCAGACCCCCTCGGCCGCGAGGTCCCGCCCGCGGGCCTCGGCCAGGGCGTTGACCGCGGCCTCGTCGCTCGGGCCTTCGAGCAGGACGACCGCGCGGACGGGCAGCCGCGCCGCAAGATCACGCGCGAGCGCACCGGCATCACTGGGGTCGTCGGGGTCGTCCGGTCCACCCGCCGCCCACGCGGTGACCGCCTCCTGGAACTCCCCCATGTCAGCCATGACACGAGTCTGAGCCCTTTCCGACCATCACGACAGGCAATTACGGAACCAGCACCACCTTCCCGGTGGTCTCCCGCCGCTCCATGGCCGCGTGCGCCCGCGCCGCTTCCGCCAGCGGGAACGTCTGCACCGCGGGCACCAGCCGCCCCTTGGCGGCGGCCTCCAGGGCCCGGCGCTCGTGCTCGGGGCCGCGCTCGGGGTGCTCGATCAGCTCGACGAGGGCGTTGCGGACGCTGATCCCCCGCTCCTCGACCCGCCCCGCGTCCGGCTCGAACCCCTCCTGCGACGACCACCCGATGACGACGTACCGCCCGCCCGCACCGATCAGATCGAAGGCGGCGGCGGACTTCTCACCGCCCACACCGTCGAGTACGGCAGTGACACTCCGCCCGTCGAGCCGCTCCCGCACAAGGTCTGTCCAGCCGGACTGGTTGTAGTCGACGGCGAGATCGGCGCCCAGCTCCCGGACGGCCTCGACCTTGTCGGCCCCTCCGGCGGCCCCGATCACCACGGCCCCGAGCTCACTCGCGTACTGCACGACGAGACGCCCGACCCCACCGGCGGCGGATGTCACCAACACCACGTCATCTGCGGTGAGTCGGGCGACGTCAAGGAGTCCCATGGTCGTGGCCCCGGTCATCACCATGGTCACGGCGGCCTCGAAGCCGAGCCCGTCCGGCACCTCGTGCAGCCGCGCCACATCCGCGACGGCCAGCTCGGCGTACCCGCCCGGCTCGCTGCGGGGCGTCACCACGTCCCGCCCCAGCCACTCGGGATCGACGCCGGGCCCCACGGCATCGACGACACCGGCGACCTCCCCGCCGAACACGGAGGGCAGCTCGGGCGCGGGCGGCGCCATGTCACCCGCCTCACCGGCCCGCAGCACGGTCTCGACGAAGTGAACTCCCGCCGCCCGTACGGAGATCCGCACCTGGCCCGGCCCCGCGACGGGGTCGGGCACGGTCTCGTACGTCAGATTCTCGGCGGGCCCGAACTCGTGCAGGACGACGGCGTGCATACGTTCCTCCTCAGGAAGCTGATGCACACCACCCTGCAACCTCAACCAAACTTGAGGTCAACCGGTCAACCGGTCGACTGGTCAACCGGTCAACCGGCCGTCCAGTCAGCCCTCACAGCTGCCGAGCCACCTCTGTGGCCCAATAGGTGAGAATCATGTTCGCGCCCGCCCGCTTGATGCCGGTCAGGGACTCCATGATCGCCTTGTCCCGGTCGATCCAGCCCCGCTCGGCGGCGGCCTCGATCATCGCGTACTCGCCGCTGATCTGGTACGCCGCCACCGGCACGTCAACCGCGTCGGCCACACGGGCCAGGATGTCGAGGTAGGGACCCGCGGGCTTGACCATCACCATGTCGGCGCCCTCCTCCAGGTCCAGGGCCAACTCCCGCAGGGATTCACGGGTGTTCGCCGGGTCCTGCTGGTAGGTCTTGCGGTCGCCCTTCAGGGACGAGCCGACGGCCTCGCGGAACGGCCCGAAGAAGGCGGAGGAGTACTTGACGGTGTAGGCGAGGATCGACACGTCCTCGTGGCCCGTCTGGTCCAACGCGTCCCGGATGACGCCCACTTGACCGTCCATCATGCCGCTCGGGCCCACCACATGGGCGCCCGCGTCGGCCTGGACCTGGGCCATCTCGGCGTACCGCTCAAGAGTCGCGTCGTTGTCGACCCGGCCCTCGGCGTCGAGCACGCCGCAGTGCCCGTGGTCGGTGGTCTCGTCCAGGCACAGGTCGGACATGACGATGAGGTCGTCGCCGACCTCCGCGCGCACGTCGCGCAGGGCGACCTGCAGGATCCCGTCCGGGTCCGTGCCGGCCGTACCGACCGCGTCCTTCTTCGACTCCTCCGGAACCCCGAAGAGCATGATCCCGGCGACCCCGGCCTCCATCGCCTCGACGGCGGCCTTCTTCAGGCTGTCGCGGGTGTGCTGGACGACGCCCGGCATCGCACCGATCGGCACGGGCTCGCTGATCCCCTCGCGCACGAACGCGGGAAGAATCAGATCCGCCGGGTGCAGCCGCGTCTCGGCGACCATGCGCCGCATGGCGGGAGTCGTCCGCAGCCGCCGGGGCCGCGCGCCGGGAAAGGATCCGTACGTGCTCACTGTTCTCACTCACCTCACGAAATGATTCTGGCCTCGGCTGAAGTACTTCAGCCGAGGCCAGGAACTATCCAGCCCGTCCGGCGTTTGAGGACGAACTCGGCGAAGCCGGTGATTCACGGTACGCCGTGTCCCCGCCCTCGCGCCGCGGGGCTACGGTGCCGTACGTCTGCGACGGGACCCGGGCCGACGCTCACTCGGCCGAGTGACAGGGTCCCCCGCCTCCACGGCCGCGTCCCGGCGCCGCGCGCCGAACTCCGCCAGCGCCTCGGCCAGCTTGTGCACCGACGGCTCCGGAGCCATCACGTCCACCCGCAGACCGTGCTCCTCGGCGGTCTTCGCCGTGGCGGGGCCGATACAGGCGATCACCGTCACGTTGTGCGGCTTGCCCGCGATGCCGACCAGGTTCCGCACCGTCGACGAGGAGGTGAAGAGCACGGCGTCGAAGCCGCCGCCCTTGATCGCCTCACGCGTCTCCGCCGGCGGCGGCGACGCCCGCACGGTCCGGTAGGCCGTGACGTCGTCCACCTCCCAGCCGAGGTCGATGAGCCCGGCGACCAGCGTCTCCGTGGCGATGTCGGCCCGCGGCAGGAAGACACGGTCGATCGGGTCGAAGACCGGGTCGTACGGCGGCCAGTCCTCCAGGAGACCGGCGGCCGACTGCTCACCGCTCGGCACCAGGTCGGGCTTCACGCCGAAGGCGATCAGCGCGGCAGCGGTCTGCTCGCCCACCGCCGCGACCTTGATCCCGGCGAAGGCGCGGGCATCGAGCCCGTACTCCTCGAACTTCTCGCGCACGGCCTTCACGGCGTTGACGGAGGTGAAGGCGATCCACTCGTAGCGGCCCGTGACCAGACCCTTGACCGCGCGCTCCATCTGCTGCGGCGTACGCGGCGGCTCGACCGCGATGGTCGGCACCTCGTGCGGCACCGCGCCGTAGGACCGCAGCTGGTCGGAGAGCGAGGCCGCCTGCTCCTTCGTGCGCGGCACGAGGACGCGCCACCCGAAGAGCGGCTTCGACTCGAACCACGACAGCTGGTCGCGCTGGGCGGCTGCGGAGCGCTCACCGACCACGGCTATGACGGGCTGCCCGCCGTCGGGCGAGGGCAGCACCTTCGCCTGCTTCAGGACCTGCGCGATGGTGCCGAGCGTCGCCGTCCAGGTGCGCTGGCGCGTCGTCGTACCGGCGACGGTCACCGTCATGGGGGTGTCGGGCTTGCGGCCGGCCGACACCAGCTCACCGGCGGCGGCCGCGACGGAGTCGAGCGCGGTCGACACGACCACGGTCCCGTCGGAGGCGCCGACCTCGGTCCAGCAGCGGTCCGACGCGGTACGGGCGTCGACGAACCGTACGTCGGTGCCCTGCGCGTCCCGCAGCGGAACACCCGCGTAGGCGGGCACGCCGACCGCGGCGGCGATGCCGGGCACCACCTCGAAGGGGATGCCTTCGGCGGCGCACGCCAGCATCTCCTCGGCGGCGTCCGTGTCGAGGCCGGGGTCGCCGCTGACGGCACGCACGACCCGCCTGCCGCCCCTCGCTGCCTCCATGACAAGATTGGCAGCGGCCCGTACAGACGGCGCTTCGGCGACCGCTGACGCGTCGTCAAGCTGCTGCGGCTGAGGTGTGTCCACACCTCCCCGGGCATGCGCGCGCACGACGTCGAGCACATCCGGCTCGGCGATCAGCACGTCCGCTCGGGCCAGCGCCTCGACAGCGCGCAGAGTGAGTAGTCCCGGATCTCCGGGTCCGGCACCCAGGAAGGTGACGTGCCCGTGTGCGGGAAGGCCGGGAAGGTTCGAGGTGGGGCTCAAAGTGCTCGCTCCCCCATCAGACCGGCCGCGCCCTTGGCAAGCATCTCGACGGCGAGTTCACGGCCGAGCGCCATGGCTTGGTCATGCGTCTCGGGCACGGGACCGGTGGTGGACAGCTGCACCAGCGTCGAGCCGTCGGTCGCCCCGACGACGCCGCGCAGGCGCATTTCCTTGACAATCTGCCCGTCGGCCAGCAAGTCGGCCAACGCGCCAACGGGCGCGCTGCAACCGGCTTCCAGGGCGGCGAGCAGGGATCGCTCGGCGGTCACGGCGGCCCGCGTGTACGGGTCGTCGAGCTCGGCGAGCGCGGCGGTCAGCGACGCGTTGGACGCGACGCATTCGATCGCCAGTGCCCCCTGGCCGGGGGCGGGCAGAACTGTGTCGACCGACAGGAAGTCGGTCACCTCGTCGATCCTGCCGACGCGGCTGAGGCCCGCGGCGGCGAGCACGACGGCGTCGAGCTCACCCTTGCGCACGTATCCGATGCGGGTGTCGATGTTCCCGCGGATCGGCACGGTCTCGATGGTCATGCCGTGGCCCCGCGCGAACGCGTTCAACTGCGCCATGCGGCGGGGCGAACCGGTGCCGATGCGCGCGCCGTTCGGCAGTTCCGCGAAGGTGAGGCCGTCGCGTGCGATCAGTACGTCGCGGGGGTCCTCGCGCAGCGGAACGGCGGCCAGCGCCAGCTCCTCGGGCTGCGCGGTCGGCAGGTCCTTGAGCGAGTGCACGGCGAAGTCGACCTCGCCCGCGAGCAGCGCGTCGCGCAGGGCGGTCACGAAGACGCCGGTGCCGCCGATCTGCGCGAGGTGCTCGCGCGATGTGTCGCCGTACGTCGTGATCTCCACGAGCTCGACGGGCCGGCCCGTCAACTGCTGTACGGCTTCGGCCACTTGGCCGGACTGGGCCATGGCCAGCTTGCTGCGCCTGGTCCCGAGCCTGAGTGCCCTCTCGGTCATGCCCGGCCTCGATTCGGGTCGTCGTTCTTGTCGTGCTGGTCGTGCTGGTCGTTCTGGGTGCTCTGCTTGTTCAGGTGATCGGCCCTGCTGACGGCGGCGACCGTCTGCGGGTCGAGGTCGAAGAGGGTGCGCAGCGCGTCCGCGTACCCGGCGCCGCCGGGCTCGCCCGCGAGCTGCTTGACCCGCACGGTCGGTGCGTGCAGCAGCTTGTCGACGACGCGGCGGACGGTCTGGGTGATCTCCGCGCGCTCCTTCTCGGCAAGTCCGGGGAGCCGTCCGTCGAGCCGTGCGATCTCGCCGGCGACGACGTCGGCGGCCATGGTGCGCAGGGCGACCACGGTCGGCGTGATGTGCGCGGCCCGCTGCGCGGCACCGAACGCGGCGACCTCGTCGGCGACGATCGCGCGGACCTGCTCCACGTCGTCGGCCATGGGGGCATCGGCGGAGGCCTCGGCGAGCGACTCGATGTCCACGAGGCGTACGCCGTCGACGCGGTGCGCGGCGGCGTCGATGTCGCGGGGCATGGCCAGGTCGAGCAGGGCGAGCAGGACGTGCCCGGTCTCGACGAGCGAGGGGCCGCGGCGCTCGGGCACGCGCCCGGTGGCGGTCACGGCTGCGGCGAGCGCGGTGATGGTGCCGGCCTCGGCGCGCAGGTCGGCGGCCTCGTCGTCACGGCGCTCGGCGGGAGCGTTGTCGACCCAGGCGGCGTGCTGCTCCAGGGTCGCGGCGTCCATTCCGGCGACGGCTTCCTCGCCCATGACGGAGAAACCGACACCGCGGGTGGTCGCGTCCACACCGGCCCGCACGGGCTCACCCGCAGCGGAGAGGCCGAGCGGACAGGCCTCGTCCGCCGCCGCTGCTGCGGCGTCCACCGCGCCACGCGCCGCGGAGCCGTCGGCAGTGCCGCCGACGCGCGACGCCGGGCGCGGAGCCGACACCGACGCGTGGGAGGTCCCCGTGGCCACCGGCGAGGCCGTGCGGCCCGCCAGCGCGGCCGTCACGGCGTCCGACGTCAGCACGAGCCCGGTGGCGCCGGTGCAGGACACCGCGACATCGGCACGTGTCAGTTCGGCCGCGACCTGGTCCATCTCCACGGCGCGGGCCGTGGTGCCGGTGCCGCCTTCCGCGAGGATCTCGGCGAGCCGCTCGGCCCGCTCGAAGGTGCGGTTGGCGACGACGACCTCGGCGACACCGGCGCGCGCGAGCGTCGCCGCGGCCAGCGAGGACATGGATCCGGCGCCGATGACCAGGGCTCGCTTGCCCTTGGCCCACGCCTCGACCGGCTCGCGTCCGGCGAGCTGCTCAAGGCCGAAGGTCACGAGCGACTGCCCGGCCCGGTCGATGCCGGTCTCCGAGTGCGCCCGCTTGCCGACCCGCAGGGCCTGCTGGAAGAGGTCGTTGAGGAGCTTCCCGGCGGTGTGCAGCTCCTGCGCACGCGCCAGGGTGTCCTTGATCTGGCCGAGGATCTGCCCCTCGCCGACGACCATCGAGTCGAGCCCGCAGGCCACCGAGAACAGGTGGTGGACGGCCCGGTCCTCGTAATGGACGTACAGATAAGGAGTGAGCTCTTCCAGGCCGACCCCGCTGTGCTGGGCGAGCAGCGTGGACAGCTCGGCGACGCCCGCGTGGAACTTGTCCACGTCGGCGTACAGCTCGATGCGGTTGCAGGTGGCGAGGACGGCCGCCTCGGCGGCGGGCTCGGCGGCGAGCGTGTCCTGGAGGAGCTTGGCCTGCGCGTCGGCGGCGAGCGCGGCCCGCTCCAGGACGCTCACGGGAGCACTGCGGTGGCTCAGCCCTACGACAAGGAGACTCATGCCGGCATCACGGCGGGGACGTCCCCGTCGGGTCCCTTCCGCTGCTGCTTGGCGTCGGCGGGCGCCGCGGCCTCGTCGGCCGCCGGCTCCTCACCGGCCTTGCGCTGCTCGTGGAAGGCGAGGATCTGCAGCTCGATGGAGAGGTCCACCTTGCGTACGTCGACACCGTCGGGGACGGAGAGGACGGTGGGCGCGAAGTTGAGGATCGAGGTCACACCGGCGGCGACGAGCCGCTCGCAGACCTGCTGGGCGGCGCCGGCCGGGGTGGAGATGACGCCGATGGAGACGCCGTTGTCCTTGATGATCTTCTCGAGGTCGTCGGTGTGCTGCACCGGCATCCCCGCGACGGGCGTACCCGCCATGTTCGGGTCGGCGTCGATGAGCGCGGCGACCCGGAAGCCTCGGGACGCGAACCCGCCGTAGTTGGCCAGGGCCGCGCCGAGGTTACCGATGCCGACGATGACAACCGGCCAGTCCTGGGTCAGGCCCAGCTCGCGGGAGATCTGGTAGACGAGGTACTCGACGTCGTAGCCGACGCCGCGGGTCCCATAGGAACCGAGGTAGGAGAAATCCTTGCGCAGCTTCGCGGAGTTGACCCCCGCGGCGGCCGCGAGCTCCTCGGAGGAGACCGTGGGCACCGAGCGCTCCGACAGTGCGGTGAGGGCTCGGAGGTACAGCGGAAGCCTGGCGACGGTGGCCTCGGGAATCCCTCGGCTGCGGGTCGCCGGTCGGTGAGTTCGGCCAGTTGCCACGGTGCTCCTGCGGGTAGAGCGGGGCTGCAGGCGGTCACATGTCCCCAGACCGCCCCGTCGAATGCAGGCTATGTCTTTGTGAACGCGTGCACAAAGATGGTGTCCGATTTGCCCGGCCAACGTGACCGGGGTCACGCGCCCCCGGCGCACTCTTCGGGAACCAGCGCGCTGAGAGCGACGTCGCTCAGTTGATGGGGGCAAAACCGCACACTCTCCTCACGATCATCGCCCCCGAGACCAAAACCGCCCACGATCCTAAGGGACCTTTCCGGCCGTTTGGACTCCTCGGTCAGTCTCGCTCCATCTCGATTCGGACTACGGCGCGAGCGCCCGCCGAAGCCGATCTTCGTTCACCCGCCAGAAGGTGTGCTGCTCACCGTCGACCAGGACCACCGGAATCTGCTCCCAGTACTGCCGGTTGAGCTCCTCGTCCCGGGTGATGTCCTTCTTCTCCCATACGACTCCCAGCTCGCCGCAGACCTTCTCGATCACCAGCTGTGCGTCATCACACAGATGACAGCCGGGCTTGCCGATCAGCGTTACCGTCCGGTCCTGGGGCTTCTTCTTCTCCGTACGGCGAAAAATCGGGCTCATGACACCATTCTCGCCCCGCCGACGCGCCGCGCCGCCCACCCGTTTAACGGTGCGGTCGCGGAGAGTTCACAGGGTCGAATCCTGCCGACTCCGGAACCACCGAACAAACTGGCTATGCTCACGGCATGGCCGCTCTCGGATGGCTCACCCCCCGTAGGCGCTCCGCCACGGCGCGGAGCGTGTTGGCAGGCGAGGCCTCGGCTGAGGCAGCGCGCAAATCCTCCCAGGAGCTGGAGGAACTCGCGCAGGCCGCGCCGGAGGAACCCGCGCAGGAGCCGGAGTTCCCCGTCGTCGGCGACGACAAGGCCGCCGCCTTCTTCGACCTCGACAACACCGTCATGCAGGGCGCCGCGATCTTCCACTTCGGCCGCGGCCTGTACAAGCGGAAGTTCTTCGAGCGCCAGGAGCTGGCCCGATTCGCCTGGCAGCAGGCGTGGTTCAGGCTCGCCGGCGTCGAGGACCCCGAGCACATGCAGGACGCCCGAGACAGCGCCCTGTCCATCGTCAAGGGCCACCGCGTCGCCGAGTTGATGTCCATCGGCGAGGAGATCTACGACGAGTACATGGCCGAGCGCATCTGGCCCGGTACGCGCGCCCTGGCCCAGGCCCATCTCGACGCGGGCCAGAAGGTGTGGCTGGTCACGGCCGCCCCGGTGGAGACCGCGACGATCATCGCCCGCCGCCTCGGCCTGACCGGCGCGCTCGGCACGGTCGCCGAGTCCATGGACGGCGTCTATACGGGCAAGCTCGTCGGCGAACCCCTGCACGGCCCCGCGAAGGCCGAGGCGGTACGCGCGCTCGCCGCGGCGGAGGGGCTGGATCTGGCCCGCTGTGCGGCGTACAGCGATTCGCACAACGACATCCCGATGCTCTCGCTCGTCGGGCATCCGTACGCGATCAATCCCGACGCCAAGCTGCGCAAGCACGCCCGCGAGCGGGACTGGCGGCTGCGGGACTACCGCACGGGCCGCAAGGCCGCGAAGGTCGGCATCCCGGCCGCCGCCGGCGTGGGCGCGATCGCGGGCGGCACGGCCGCGGCGATCGCCCTGCACCGCCGCCGCCACTGACCTCGGCCGACATCCGCGGGGCCCGCGTCACATTCCCTCGCCCCTACCCCGCCGCGCCCCCCGCCAGTCCCGTTGGTAGCACTCGGCCACAACACGCCTCGCGCCGAGACGGAATGCGAACTAATCCGATCAACAACTGCTCACTGTCCGCTACTTGATCGGGCAGAGACCGGTAACAGAAGCGACGTAATCGGTGATTTGAGCAACTGGGTGTAGCGCCGCCTGTACGAAGCGTTATTCTCCTCAGACGCATAACGGACCCCACACGTCGCTACGACGGGTGAACGGTCCCGCACTGCACGTGATGGAAGCTCTGCCTCTGGGAGTCCCGTGTACCCACACGTCGGGGTTGACGCCTCGGGCCTGGCTACGCTGCGCGCAACGGTCATCGACCGCTTGCGCGGCTTCGTCCCCACCGCGTACGCCGGCCCCGCCGTCCCCGCATTTGCCGTCCCCACACCCGCCGGGCCGCTCTACGCCCTGGCGGACAGCGGCGCGGCGGTGAGCAGACGAGCTCGCTCTGCCTCCGCCACCTCAACCCCCACCCACCGCCGTCCCGCCGCGGACAGCGACAGCGCCCGCATGATGGATCTCGTCGAGCGCGCCCAGGCCGGCGAGTCCGACGCCTTCGGCCGCCTCTACGACCAGTACAGCGACACGGTCTACCGCTACATCTACTACCGCGTCGGCGGCAAGGCGACCGCCGAGGACCTCACCAGCGAGACCTTTCTGCGCGCACTGCGCCGCATCAGTACGTTCACCTGGCAGGGCCGCGACTTCGGCGCCTGGCTGGTCACGATCGCCCGCAACCTGGTCGCCGACCACTTCAAGTCGAGCCGGTTCCGGCTCGAGGTGACCACCGGCGAGATGCTCGACGCCAACGAGGTCGAGCGCAGCCCCGAGGACTCCGTCCTGGAGTCCCTCTCGAACGCCGCACTGCTCGACGCCGTGCGCCGGCTCAACCCACAGCAGCAGGAGTGCGTGACCCTGCGCTTCCTGCAAGGCCTCTCGGTCGCCGAGACCGCACGGGTGATGGGCAAGAACGAGGGCGCGATCAAGACCCTCCAGTACCGCGCGGTCCGCACCCTCGCCCGGCTCCTGCCGGACGACGCACGCTGACGCCACGGACCACCGACCGCTCTCCGTAGCCGTGGGTGGCGATCAACTCACCTTCCGTGGCGGCCAGATGGCCGTCACGGACTTCCGGGCGTCTTCTGGCGGTCCGATCATCCTCCGTCCGTAACCCAAGTGCCGCGACGCTCGTTGTGCGGGATGCAGGCTCCCTGTGGTCGCTCCCTGATCACCTCCGCTCACTCATTCGTGTGGATGTGCTCAAGGTGTGCAACCCTCAGGACCCCCTGGGGAGTCGACCGTCATGACGAGAGGAGGTGCCGCCAGTGATCGCGAACGTATCGGCACACCGGCGGGCGAACGCCTTCGCCCAGGCCCTGGAGGAGCAGTCCGACCAGGACCCGGCGGCCGAGCAGACCGAAGATTCCGTCGCACCCGATCCGGCGCGTTCCGAACAGGCCGCCCCGGACCGGATGTTGACCCTGGCGACCGGCCTCGGCGAGCTGCCGAAGCCGGAGCTTGATCCCGAGGTCAAAGTGGTCCAGCGGGCCCAGCTCGTAGCCGCCATGGAGGCCATGTTCCTGGAGGGCACGGCCGCGGGCGGCGGGACCACCGGCACATCAGTGCCCGAGCAGCGGTCCCGCAAAGGCGCCCACCGGGCCACGGGACTGCGCAAACTGAAGCCGCGCTCCCGGCTGTCGAAGGGCATCGCCGCGGGCGGGCTCACCGTCGGCGTCGCAGCCGGGGCGTTCAGCGGAGTCGCCGCGGCCAGCTCGGACGCCCTGCCGGGCGATTCGCTGTACGGCCTCAAGCGCGGCATGGAGGACCTCAAGCTCGGCATGGCCGACGGCGACAGCGACAAGGGCGAGATCTACCTCGACCACGCCTCGACCCGCCTCAACGAGGCCCGCAGGCTGATGGAGCGCGGCCGCACCGGCGACCTCGACCACGAATCCCTCGGCGAGGTCAGGCGCGCGCTCTCCGGCATGCAGCACGACGCGGCGGAAGGCCACCGCCTCCTCCACGAGGCATACGAGCGGGACGGATCACTCGGCCCCATCCAGGCCCTGTCCGCCTTCTCCGAGTCCCACCGCGGCAGCTGGAGCGACCTGCGCAGCCGACTGCCCGTCCAGCTGGGCGACGTGGGCGAGCAGGTGAACTCGGTCTTCGACGCGATGGACGAGGAAGTCGAGCCCCTGCGCTCCCTCCTCCCCCGCACCCCGTCCACCGGCCGCACCGCGGACGAGCCCACCCAGGGCTCCTCGGGCGCCTCCACCCCCGACCGCCCCTCGGCCCCCGAGTCGGCCCCCGGCGGCGGCTCCAGCACGGACAGCAAGCCCCACCCGTCGACCTCGGACGGCAACAGCGAGAGCGACGGCCTCCTCGGCGGCAACACGGGCGGCCTCCTGGACCCCCCGAAGTCCGACACGACCCCGACCCCGTCGGACGGCGACTCCGGCAAGGAATCCCCGTCGGCGGAACCGGACGTCACGGTCCCACCGATCCTGCCGGGCCTGCTGCCCGGACTGGGGATCGACGGGGATGACGTGAAGTAGTACGCGACAGGGGGCGGGGAGGCTGAGCATTCAGCCTCCCCGCCCCCTGTCGTGTGCTCAGAAGAACCCCGACCGGTTCTCTGTGCTCAGAAGAACACCGACCGCCGCTGCACCAGCAGCTTGTACAACGTGTGCTGGATCTGCTCACGGACCTGATCCGTCAGGTTGAACATCAGCATCGGATCCTCCGCGGCCTCCGGCGGATACCCGTCCGTGGGAATCGGCTCCCCGAACTGAATCGTCCACTTCGTCGGCAACGGCAACGCCCCCAGCGGCCCGAGCCACGGAAACGTAGGCGTGATCGGGAAGTAGGGGAAGCCGAGCACCCGCGCCAGCGTCTTCGCGTTGCCGATCATCGGGTAGATCTCCTCCGCCCCCACGATCGAGCACGGAACGATCGGCGACCCCGTCCGCAGGGCGGTGGACACAAACCCGCCCCGCCCGAACCGCTGCAGCTTGTACCGCTCGCTGAACGGCTTCCCGATGCCCTTGAACCCCTCCGGCATCACCCCGACCAGCTCACCCCGCTCCAGCAGCCGCTCCGCGTCCTCCGCACACGCCAACGTGTGCCCCGCCTTGCGCGCCAGCTCGTTCACCACCGGCAACATGAAGACGAGATCCGCGGCGAGCAGCCGCAGATGCCGCCCGGCCGGATGGTTGTCGTGCACGGCGACCTGCATCATCACGCCGTCGAGCGGCAGCGTCCCCGAATGATTGGCGACGATCAGCGCCCCGCCGTCGGACGGGATGTTCTCGATGCCCTTCACCTCGACGCGGAAGTACTTCTCGTACAGCGGCCGCACCAGGGACATCAGCACCTGGTCGGTGAGCTCCTCGTCGTACCCGAAGTCGTCGACCTCGTACTCCCCGGTGAGCCGTCGCCGCAGAAACGCGAGCCCGCCCGCGATCCGCCGCTCAAGGCCCCCGCCGCCCTCACGTGGCCCCGGCACGGCCGCCGGCTCCGGATCGGCCCGCTCGGCGGAGTCCGCCCACGGCGGCTCCCCGTCCTGCTGGGCCGGCATCGCCGTGACCTCATGCACGGCTGCCGGATCGTTCTTGCGCCGGGCCGCGCCCCTGCGCCGCGCCGGGCCCTTGCCGCCCCCGCGCGACCGGTCGTCGTCGAACGGAATGACCTTGGCGTCCGCCATCGTTGACGCT
Source organism: Streptomyces sp. NPDC050658 (assembly GCF_044457025.1). Lineage (NCBI taxonomy): Bacteria > Bacillati > Actinomycetota > Actinomycetes > Kitasatosporales > Streptomycetaceae > Streptomyces > Streptomyces sp. NPDC050658. The sequence goes on along the minus strand of NZ_JBITGM010000018.1, from coordinate 6,159 downwards.
CTCCTCAATTGGCGCTGTGGTGGCCCGCGAAGGGCAGCGCGGCGATCCGGTCAAGGGCTCCCGCGACGGCCTGCGGCGGCAGAAGTCCCGGACCCCGACTCCGTACGAAATCCGCGAAGGTCTCCGCGGTCGTGTACTTGGGCGTGAAGCCCAGTGTCTCGCGCATCTGCCGCGTCGCGACGACCCGGCCGTGGGTGAGCAGCCTGATCTGCTCGGGCGAGAAGTCCGTGACGCCGAGGGTGCGCAGCGCCTGGCCGACCCAGGTGACCGCGGGCATGAAGAACGGCAGCGTCGGCCGCCCGAGCCGCCGCGAGCACTGCGAGAGCAGCAGCAGGCCGTCGCCCGCGACATTGAACGTGCCGCTGTTGAGGGTCCCGCGCCGCGGCTCGTGCGCGGCCAGGCGCAGCACCTCGATCGCGTCGTCCTCGTGCACGAACTGGAGCCGCGGGTCGTAGCCGAAGACGGTCGGCAGAACCGGCAGCGAGAAGTACTCGGCGAGCGGAGAGTCGGCGGCGGGCCCCAGAATGTTCGCGAACCGCAGCACGCACACGGCTACATCGGGCCGCCGGCGGGCGAACCCGCGGACATACCCCTCGACCTCGACGGTGTCCTTGGCGAAGCCGCCGCTCGGCAGCGACTTCGGCGGGGTCGTCTCGGTGAAGACCGCGGGATCGCGCGGAGCCGAGCCGTACACATTGGTGGACGACTTCACCACGAGCCGCTTGACCGTCGGCGACTTCTGGCAGGCACCGAGCAGCTGCATGGTGCCGATGACGTTGGTCTCCTTGAGGGAGCCCCGGCTGCCGCCGGCGAGCGCGGTGCCCGTGACGTCCATGTGTACGACCGTGTCCACGGAGAACTCGGCGAGCACCTTGGCGATCGCGGGCTGCCTGATGTCGGCCTGGACGAAGTCGGCGCCGCCCAGATGATGCCCGGGCGGAACCGCGTCCACGGCGACCACCCGGTCGACCTCCGGATCCCGCTGAACGCGCCGGACGAACCGCCCGCCCAGTTGCCGGGCCACTCCGGTCACGAGCACGACCTTGCCCAAGATCAGCGCCTGCCTTCCCCAGCCCTCGAAGTCCTGCCGCGCCCCATCATGTCTCTCCTGGCACACGCTAGCGGGTGGATGTTGCGCTGTGATGACCGGCTGCTGCGGGAAGTGACTACAGACACTCGCCTGACGGATATCAGACGGTGAAATCTGTCATTCGTCGACTGTCACCTGTCGTCTGACGTCTGCCAGCTGGCAACTGACGTCTGACACCTCTCGTGACGCACAGCCCCCCATCCCACCCCCCAAAAAACGCCGAAGCCCCCCCGCCACAAGACGGAAGGGCTTCGGACCGCGCAAATACAGCTGTCGCTTACTTCTTGTTGCGACGCTGAACGCGGGTGCGCTTCAGCAGCTTGCGGTGCTTCTTCTTGGCCATCCGCTTACGCCGCTTCTTGATAACAGAGCCCACGACTACCCTCGCTCACTTCTCTTCACTCGGTGCGGGGCAGCAGACTGGGCCCACACGACCTACGTCGGCCTAGCCTACCCGCCTCTGAGTGAGGGACGTAATCGAGGGGGATCGACGGCCCCTCCGAGAGGGATCGACGGTTGCCCGTCAGCCCGCCTCGACCCCCACATAGGACTCGCGGAGGTACTCGTGAACCGCCTGCTCCGGGACCCGGAAGGACCTTCCGACCCGGATGGCGGGCAGATGACCGCTGTGCACCAAGCGGTACACGGTCATCTTGGACACTCGCATCACCGCGGCGACTTCCGCCACGGTCAGAAACGCGACCTCGTTCAGCGGCCTTTGGTCTGCAGCCATGACACCCCACCTGAACCTTCCGCACATGACGGGCACCGGCTTCCCCTTCCGGTGACTCTTCGTCTCTGCGCGCTCACTCCCCAGACTAGGGGCGGATGATGCGAGTGGGGAAGAGGAGTAGCGATCGGCCGCCTACTGTGACAGACACGCTCGATTGAGTACATAGCGAGTAAGCGGTCGGTAGTAATCAGACCGCACAGCGTCATCAAGCGGAACGACGACGGACACCTGCCCCTCGGCCTCTCCGACGAACAGCGCGGGATCATCCGTATCCGCCAGACCGATCGCCTCAAACCCCAGCTGACCTGCCCCGCAGACCCATCCGTGGTCCCCGACGACCAGCTCGGGCAGGGGCCCGTCGCCCTCCGCGGCGGCCGCCAGAACGGCCCGAACCGGGAGTGGAGAGTGGGTGTGTGCGCCGGTCTCACTCCCGGTGAGACGCACGCCGGGTTCGCGCACCAGCGCGACTCCTTGTACGTAGTCAAGGTTGTACGTGCGTAGGCCGAACCGGGTCGTTATGTCGACACTGTTGCCCTGCGCGGGGGTGAGGACGGTGCACCCGGCCGCCGACAACGCGTCCGCCAACGCGGCGTAGAACCCGAGCAGCCGGTGCGGATGACCGGTCCCGAAGAGCACGGGAAGCTTCCTTTGCACGGCATCGGAGAGCCGCTCGGCGAAGGCGTCGAGGGCGGTCAACGTCCGCTCGGGGTCGATGACATCGGAGCCCGTGGTGTGCCGCGGGTCGGCGGACACCCCGCACTTGTCGGCCATCAGCCCGAGCAGGTCCGGCGCCTCCCAGGTCCATTCAGGGTCGAGCCCCAGCAGTATCCGCGGATCCCGCGCCGCGAACAGCCGATAGCTCCGCAGGCTCTCCTCCCGGGAGGTGGCCACGGGCCCGGCCAACCGAGCCGCCAACAGATGCGCCCGCAGGGCGCCGGTGCTCAACACGCAGCCGATGCTGGCGCATCCCCGGCCGGCACTCCCTCAAAACCCCGAAAACCCCCCACAGTTGGGCTAACACGACGTACGCTCCAGCACCCCCGCCGGCCCGCGATCCGTCCGCCCGACCCATGGCAACCGCCCCAGCAACAACCGCCTACGGCAACAACCCCCGCAGCGGAAATACCGCCCGCCGAGCGGCCAGCACGGCCTGGTCGAGCCGGTCCGCGGGGTCATACCCCGCCTCCCACTCCTTCCAGGAGACGGGCCACCGCCCGTCCGTCATCCGCCGGGGCCCCAACTGCCTTGTACGGGCGAAGACTTCCTGCCGCCAGGCCTCGGGAATCTCCGTGGCAGGCTCGACCGGACTCCCCGCGGCGATCCCCACCAGATGCGTCCAGGACCGAGGCACGACATCCACCACGGCGTACCCGCCCCCGCCCAGCGCGACCCACCGCCCGTCGGCGTACGAATGCGCCAACTCATGACAGGCCACCTGCACCGCCCGCTGCGCGTCGAGCGAGACTGCGAGATGCGCCAGCGGATCCTCGAAGTGCGTGTCGGCCCCATGCTGAGTGACCAGCACCTGTGGCCGGAAATCCGCGAGCAGCTCCGGCACCACGGCGTGAAACGCCCGCACCCACCCCGCGTCCCCGGTCCCCGCGGGCAGGGCGACATTCACCGCGGACCCCTCTGCCGAGGAGGCCCCCGTCTCCTCGGGCCACCCGGTCTGCGGAAACAGCGTCCGCGGATGCTCATGGAGCGAGATCGTCAGAACCCGGGGGTCCTCCCAGAAGGCCGCCTGCACCCCGTCCCCGTGGTGCACGTCCACATCCACGTACGCGACCCGCTCGGCCCCCAGCTCGAGCAGCCGGGCGATCGCCAACGACGCGTCGTTGTAGATACAGAACCCCGAAGCGGCCCCCGGCATCGCATGGTGCAGCCCGCCCGCGAAGTTCACCGCATGCAGCGCTTCCCCACGCCACACCGCCTCGGCAGCCCCCACGGACTGCCCGGCGATCAGCGCGGACACCTCATGCATCCCCGCGAAGGCGGGGTCATCGGGCGTCCCCAGCCCATGGCTCCCGTCCGCCGAGGCCGGATCGGCGGACGCGGCCTTGACCGCCTCCACATAGTCCTCGCGATGCACGAGCCGCAGCGTGGAGTCACCGGCCGGCTTGGCCGCGACCACGTCCAGCTCGCGGTCGAGCCCGAAGGCACCGACCAGGCTTCTCGTCAGCGCGAGCCGGACCGGGTCCATCGGGTGCTCAGGACCGAAGTCATAGCCCGTTACTGCCTCGTCCCACATCAACTGTGCGCGGCCGCTCATGCCCGTCACCGTATCGGTCCGCTCCGGGGGCGAAGGACCGGGCGTACAACAAGGTCACGAGCACCAACACCATCGGAACGAGCATCGCCCCGCGATAGTTCCACGCGTCCCCGAGCGCCCCCACCAACGGCGAACCGATCAGGAACCCCACATAGTTGAAGACGTTGAGCCGCGCCACAGCGGCATCCGAGGCCCCAGGGAAGAGCCTCCCGGCAGCGGCGAAGGTCTGGGGAACGATCACGCACAAGCCGAGCCCCAGCACGGTGAACCCCAGAATCCCGGTCCACGCCCCGGGCGCCGCCGCCACGACCGCGAACCCGAGCGCGGCCACCACCGACCCCACCCGCACCACCGCCACGGCCCCGAACCGCCGCACCCCCAGATCCCCGAGCCCCCGCCCCAACAGGGTCATGACCATATAGACGTTGTACGGGACGGTGGAGACCTCCTCAGAGCTCCCCAGCACGTCCTGCAGATACTTGGCGCTCCAGTTGGAGACGGTGGAGTCCCCGATGTACGCGAAGGTCATCACCAGGCAGAGCGGGAAAAGCAGCTTGAAGACGACGGTCCCGCCCTCACCGGCAGCCCCCTGCGCCCCTTCTGCAACACCGGTGCCCCCGGCATCGACGTACCAACGACTCCCCACCAACGCGGCCGGCAACAGCACCACGACCACCGGCAGATACGACACGAAGAGCGAGAGATCCCAGTGCGCCCCCGCCCACGCGATCGACGCCCCCGCGATCCCGCCCAGGCTGTACGCGGCATGAAACCCCAACATGATGCTGCGCCCGTACGCGCGTTGCAGGCTCACCCCGAGCATGTTCATGGCCGCGTCGAGCGCCCCCACCGCGAGCCCGAACGCCCCCAGCGCCAGGGCGACTTGCCACAGGGCGTCCCCCGCACCGACCCCGAGCAGCGCAAGCAGCACGACCGGTTGCGACCACCGCAGTACCCGGCTCGGCCGCACCCGCTTGACCAGCCACTCCGTGCCCACGCTGCCGACGCCCGCCAGGATCGGCACCGCGGCGAGAAAGACCGGAAGGAGGCCGTCGGATATCCCGTACCGATCCTGAATGGCGGGAATCCGCGTCACCAGCAACGCGAAGGTGACCCCCTGCACCAGGAAGCTCAACGCCAAAGAGGCCCTACCGCGCCGCAGCTCGTCCGTCATGGCTGCAGAGCGTAGGACCCCTGACTACCGGTGGGTAGATAGATCACCCAACCAATTGCCCGACGGCCAGCCTCACCCGCCGCCCCACGGTCCGCGTGCAGCACCAGCGGCTTCAGCGACTCCCAGCGGGACTGACGGACGTCATACGAGCAGGTCAGCCAACTCCCCCATGTCCCCGAAGAGTTCGGTCGCCCCGGATAGCCGCTCGGCGGGCGTCATCGCGGTGAACCCGTACACGTCCATCCCCGCCGCGACAGCGGCCCGCACCCCCAGGGGACTGTCCTCGACCACCACACACTTCTCGGGCGCGACACCCATCCGCTCGGCGGCATACAGAAAGAGGTCGGGCGCCGGCTTCCCCCGCCCCACATCCTCGGAACTGAAGATCCGCTCGTCGTCGAACCACCGGTCGAGCCCGGTACGCCGATGCCCGACCCGAATCCGCTCATGACTCCCGGACGAGGCAAGACAGAAGGGCACCCCATCGGCTTCCAACTTCTCCAACACCCCGAAGGCTCCCGCGACGGGCTCAAGATCCCGCTCAAAGGCGGCAAAGACCCGAGAGTGGAAGACGGAGTCAAAATCCTCGGGCAACCGCTGCCCACTCCGCTCAAGAACAAGGTCGTGTACGCGATGGACGGCGGCCCCCATGTAATCGCGCAAGGAGTCTTCGTACGTGGTGGGATGGCCGAGCTCGGTCAGATAGGCGGCAAGGATGGTGTTGGAGACCGGCTCGCTGTCCACGAGGACGCCGTCATTGTCAAAGATGACCAGTTCGTATCGCATATGGCGACCCTAAACGCAGAAAACCCCCGCACCGTATCCCGGTGCGGGGGTCTCCATTCAAAAATAGTTCGGCGGCGTCCTACTCTCCCACAGGGTCCCCCCTGCAG
>NZ_JBITGM010000017.1:0-122756 GCF_044457025.1 Streptomyces sp. NPDC050658 | reverse complement strand
ACAGGATCGGATGAAGGCCGTCCCAGCGTCAGGCGAACACCAAGGTCAAGGGCTTAGTTCGAGGCCCAATTCGACCTCAGACCTTAAAGAACAAGCTCAGTAAGCGTTCTTTTTCTTCGGCCACAGGCCCGGCAGCGCGGCTGTCGGGCCTGTGGTGTGTCATGGAGTCGTACGTTTCCGAGTGGTCGTACGTTTTCGAGTGGTCGTAGTGCGGGGAGGCACCGTGGGCAAGCCCAAGGTCGTTCTGGGGGTCAGCGGCGGGATCGCCGCGTACAAGGCCTGTGAGCTGCTCCGGCGGCTGACCGAGTCGGGCCACGACGTACGCGTCGTACCGACCGATTCGGCGCTGCACTTCGTGGGCGCCGCGACCTGGTCGGCGCTCTCCGGAAACCCGGTTTCGACCGAAGTGTGGGACTCCGTCCATGAAGTCCCGCATGTCCGCATCGGCCAGGCCGCCGACGTCGTCGTCGTCGCCCCCGCCACCGCCGACATGCTGGCGAAGGCGGCCCACGGCCTCGCCGACGACCTCCTGACGAACACGCTGCTCACCGCCCGCTGTCCGGTGATCTTCGCGCCCGCGATGCACACGGAGATGTGGGAGCACCCCGCCACCCAGGAGAACGTGGCCACGCTGCGCCGCCGCGGCGCCCTGGTCGTCGAGCCCGCCGTCGGCCGCCTCACCGGCGTGGACACGGGCAAGGGCCGCTTCCCCGACCCGGTGGAGCTCTTCGAGGTCGTACGCCGCGTCCTGGCCCGCGGTGACCTGGGGCAGGACCTCGCGGGGCGGCACGTCGTCGTCAGCGCGGGCGGGACGCGCGAGCCGCTGGACCCGGTCCGCTTCCTCGGCAACCGCTCCTCGGGCAAGCAGGGGTACGCGCTGGCCCGCAGCGCGGCGGCGCGGGGCGCCCGCGTCACGCTCGTCTCGGCGAACGCCGCGCTGCCGGAGCCCGCGGGCGTGGACATCGTGCCCGTCGGTACGGCCGTCCAGCTCCGCGAGGCGGTCCTGAAGGCCGCAGCGGACGCCGACGCCGTCGTGATGGCGGCGGCCGTGGCCGACTTCCGCCCCGAGACGTACGCGGCCGGGAAGATCAAGAAGAAGGACGGCCAGGAGCCGGCCCCGATCGCCCTGGTCCGCAACCCCGACATCCTCGCCGAGATCGCGGGGGGCCGGCCGCGCCCCGGCCAGGTCGTCGTCGGCTTCGCCGCGGAGACGGACGATGTCCTGGCGAACGGACGTGCCAAGCTGCAGCGCAAGGGCTGTGACCTGCTCGTCGTCAACGAGGTCGGCGAGCGCAAGACGTTCGGCTCCGAGGAGAACGAGGCGGTCGTGCTCGGCGCGGACGGCAGTGAGACCCCGGTGCCGTACGGCCCGAAGGAGGCGCTCGCGGACACGGTCTGGGATCTCGTGGCGGAGCGTCTGGTGAAGGAAACGCTCAGGAACCGGTAGGGGTCCGTCTCAAGAAGTCAGGGGTGAAAACCCGGGGGCCGAATGTCACATTCGCCCCACTGGGTGCCCCAAAACCGGGAAATTCGGGCGTCAGGCCCTCTGGTGGAGACCGATCGTCGTACCGCACAATGCAGTGCCGCAGGTCACAGCGCTTCCAAGTTCCGAGACACGTGGTCCGGCGGCCGAGTACGACCGATAAACTGGTCTCGGACGACGCCGGGCGCAGCCTCCGGCCCGTCCATCAATGATCAGCCAGCAGCCGCTGCAACCACAGGGAGCGATGTGTCCCGCCGTCTCTTCACCTCGGAGTCTGTGACCGAGGGTCACCCCGACAAGATCGCTGACCAGATCAGCGACACCATTCTCGACGCGCTTCTGCGGGAGGACCCGAAGTCCCGGGTCGCCGTGGAGACGCTGATCACCACCGGCCTCGTGCACGTCGCCGGCGAGGTGACGACCAAGGCCTACGCGCCGATCGCGCAGCTCGTGCGCGAGAAGATCCTCGAGATCGGTTACGACTCCTCGAAGAAGGGCTTCGACGGCGCTTCTTGTGGCGTCTCTGTCTCCATCGGCTCGCAGTCCCCCGACATCGCGCAGGGCGTCGACACGGCGTACGAGAAGCGCGTCGAGGGCTCCGCCGCAGGTGAGGAGGGGGACGAGCTCGACAAGCAGGGCGCGGGCGACCAGGGCCTGATGTTCGGCTACGCCTGCGACGAGACGCCGGAGCTGATGCCGCTCCCGATCCACCTCGCGCACCGTCTGTCGCGCCGCCTCTCCGAGGTCCGCAAGAACGGGACGATCCCGTACCTGCGCCCCGACGGCAAGACCCAGGTCACCATCGAGTACGACGGCGACAAGGCGGTCCGCCTGGACACGGTCGTCGTCTCGTCCCAGCACGCCTCGGACATCGACCTCGACTCCCTCCTCGCCCCGGACATCCGCGAGTTCGTGGTGGAGCCGGAGCTGAAGGCCCTCCTCGAGGACGGCATCAAGCTGGAGACCGAGGGCTACCGCCTGCTGGTCAACCCGACCGGACGCTTCGAGATCGGCGGCCCGATGGGCGACGCCGGCCTCACCGGCCGCAAGATCATCATCGACACGTACGGCGGCATGGCCCGCCACGGCGGCGGCGCCTTCTCCGGCAAGGACCCGTCGAAGGTGGACCGCTCGGCCGCGTACGCGATGCGCTGGGTCGCCAAGAACGTCGTGGCCGCCGGCCTCGCCGCCCGCTGCGAGGTCCAGGTCGCGTACGCGATCGGCAAGGCCGAGCCGGTCGGCCTCTTCGTCGAGACGTTCGGCACGGCCACGGTCGACACGGACAAGATCGAGGCGGCCATCTCCGAGGTCTTCGACCTCCGCCCGGCCGCGATCATCCGCGACCTCGACCTGCTCCGCCCGATCTACTCCCAGACCGCGGCGTACGGCCACTTCGGCCGCGCGATCCCGGACTTCACATGGGAGCGGACGGACCGCGTCGAGGCGCTGCGGAAGGCTGCGGGGCTGTAGGTCCTGCTTCCTGGCTTTGGGGCCCGGCTCTCCCTTCTGGGGAGGCCGGGCCTTTGTCGTCGGGTGAATTGGCTGGCGGGGCCGGCGCGGTGGTTCGTAGGGTTGTGCCGTCTTCCTCCGGGGAGAACTGACGCCGAGGCGCCCGGTGCGATGGCTGCGGATACTTCCGGGAGATGACTCCCTCGCAGGTTCGAATCCTGCTGCCGGTCCTGTGATCGGTATGGCCGAGTGGACGATGGCAGAAGGCGCCCTTCGTGGCGTTCATGTTCCGCGGCCGGCTTGATCTCGGGCGCTCGGCTTGTCAGTGCGGTCTGGTAGGAATGCAGCTGTGAGCAGGGAGAACGGGTCGGGTGTGGGTGAGGGTGCCGAGCGTGGGGTGCCTGAGCCCGAGCAGCTTGCCTTGATTCGGGAGAGTGTGCGCAAGGCCGATGTGCCGCGGGCCAAGCCGCGTACGTGGCGGGGGGCCGCTCTTGCCAAGGAGTTGCCCGTGGCTCGGGTGCTCGTGGACAAGGGGGTGCTGCATCTTGACCGGTACTTCGACTATGCCGTGCCCGAGGAGTTGGATGCCGTCGCGCAGCCCGGGGTTCGGGTTCGGGTGCGGTTCGGGGCCGGGGCGCGGAACGTTCGCGGTGGGCGGCGTGAGGGCGGGGGGCTGATCGACGGGTTTCTCGTCGAGCGGGTCGCCGAGTCGGGGTACTCCGGGCCGTTGGCCGCGCTGGCGCAGGTCGTTTCGCCTGAGCCCGTGCTTGACGGGGAATTGCTGGGGCTTGCTCGCGCCGTTGCCGATCGGTACGCGGGGAGCCTTGCCGATGTGCTGCAGCTGGCCGTTCCGCCGCGGCATGCCCGGGCCGAGGCGCAGGAGATGGGGGCGGCTCCGGCGCCGCCGGGCGCTCCTGAGGCGGGGAGTTGGGGGAGGTACGGGCATGGGGCGGAATTCCTCGGGGCGCTCGCCTCGGGGGGCGCCCCGCGGGCCGTGTGGACCGCGCTGCCCGGGCCCGAGTGGGCCGAGGAGATCGCGCGGGCCGTGCAGGCGACGCTGGCCTCGGGGCGGGGGGCGTTGGTAGTCGTGCCTGCCGGGCGGCCTGCCGCTCGGGTCGATGCCGCGCTCACCTCGTTGCTGGGGGCCGGGCAGCATGCGGTGCTCACCGCCGATGCCGGGCAGGAGAAGCGGTATCGGGAGTGGCTCTCCGTGCGGCGGGGCGCCGTGCGGGCCGTGGTCGGGACGCGGGCCGCCATGTTCGCGCCCGTACGGAACCTGGGGCTTGTCGTGGTCTGGGACGACGGGGACTCCAGTCACAGCGATGACCGCGCGCCCTTTCCGCATGTGCGTGAGGTTCTTGAGCTGCGGGCCTCGCGGGACAAGTGCGGGTTCCTGCTGGGGAGTTGGAGCTGCACGGTCGAGGCCGCGCAGCTCGTCGAGAGCGGGTGGGCCGCGCCGCTCGTCGCCGACCGGGAGCAGGTGCGCAGGGCCGCGCCGCTCGTGCGGACCGTGGGGGACGGGGATCTCGCGCGGGACGAGGCGGCTCGGGCCGCGCGGCTGCCGACGCTGGCCTGGCAGGTCGTACGGGAAGGACTGAAGCACGGGCCCGTCCTGGTGCAGGTGCCGCGGCGGGGTTATGTGCCGAGGCTCGCCTGCGAGCGGTGCCGGGAGCCGGCGCGGTGCCGGCGGTGTGCCGGGCCGTTGGAGGCTCAGGAGGGCGGGGCCGCGCTGCGGTGCGGGTGGTGCGGGGTGGAGGAGGCCGCCTGGCACTGCGGTACGTGTGGCGGATTCCGGCTGCGGGCGCAGATCGTGGGGGCGCGGCGTACGGCCGAGGAGCTGGGGCGGGCGTTTCCGGCTGTGCCGGTGCGGACTTCGGGGCGGGAGCAGGTGCTGGACACCGTGGCGGGGGCGCCCGCGCTGGTGGTGAGTACGCCGGGGGCCGAGCCTGTGGCCGACGGCGGGTATGCGGCCGCGCTGCTGCTCGACGGGTGGGCCATGGTGGGGCGGCCTGATCTGCGGGCGGCGGAGGACGCGTTGCGGCGGTGGATCGGGGCTGCGGGTCTTGTGCGGTCGCAGGGGGCGGGCGGGACCGTGGTGGTGGTCGCCGAGCCGACGCTGCGGCCTGTGCAGGCTCTGGTGCGGTGGGATCCGGTGGGGCATGCGGTGCGGGAACTCGCGGAGCGGGCGGAGCTGGGGTTTCCGCCCGTATCGCGGATGGCTTCGGTTTCCGGGACTCCGGAGGCGCTGTCCGCGTTTCTTGCCGGGGTCGAACTCCCTCGGGACGCGGTGGTGTTGGGGCCGGTTCCTGTTCCTGTGACTGTGTCTGCGCCTCTGTCGAGGGGAGCTGACAGCGGGGAGGGCCTGGAGCGGGTGCTGATCCGGGTGCCGCCGGGGAGCGGGGCGGCGTTGGCTGCCGCGTTGAAGACGGCGCAGGCCTCGCGGATGGCGCGGGGGTCGGCGGAGCCTGTGCGGGTTCGGGTGGACCCGTTGGACATCGGCTGAGGGATCGCCTGCGGCGGGCTGAGCCCCGTCCGTGGGGCTTGCTGTGCTCTGTGGTCTGCCGGGTGATTGCCGCTCTGTGTGTCGGTGCCCGGCGCTGTGCGTTGTGCCCACCCGTTCCGCCCTGCGGAACGCCTGCCCACAACGGGGGCGGGTGGTGGTGGGGCGTGGGGTTGCCGTGCGGAATGTCTGGTCGCAACCGGGGCGGGCGGTCCGGGTGTTGTGTGGGTGGGGGTGGCGTGCGGGGCGCCTGCCCACAACGGGGGCGGGTGGTGGGGGGTGCTGTGCGGGACGCCTGGCCGCAACCGGGGCGGGTGGTCCGGGTGTTGTGCGGGCGAGGGTGCCCTGCGGAATGCCTGCCCGCAACCAGGGCGGTGGTCGGGGTGTCGTGTGGTGTGGCTTTCGGTCATGGCGCTGCCTCCCGGCCCGTGTGGGTGGGAGGCAGGCGGAGTTGTAGGGACGGGGACGTTGCTAGCCGTTGCGGGGGCTGGGGAAGGCTGGGGGGCGGGGGTCCTCGCGGAGGGATGGGCTGCCTGACGTCGGCTGGGTCGGCATCGTGCGGGCCGCCGGGACGGACGGCAGGGGTGCGCCCACCGGGACCGGCGGACGGGGCGCCGTGGACGGTGCCGTCTCCGTGGCGCGCTCCGCCTCGGCTGCCGCCTGCGTCGTCGCCCTGCGGGCCCCGTAACGGCGGTGCACCGCCTGCTTGGTGACCCCGAGGGCCGAGCCCACCGCGTCCCACGAGAAGCCCAGCGAGCGGTCGAAGTCCACTGCCGCGGTGACCAGCGTCTCGACGCTGTCCCGCAGTTCCTGGGCGAGGCGGACGGTCGGGGCGGGGGCGCGCCCGTACACGACGAAGCCCGCTGACGGGCTGGAGCGGCGCGGGCGGTAGACGTTGCCGAGCTGGGCGGTGAGGGTGCGCAGTGCGTCCACCTGCCGGCGGACCCGCTCGATGTCCCGCACAAGGAGGTGCAGGCTGGCCCGAGCCTGGGCGTCGTGGGTTGCGTGGTCGGCCATGAACAAGCCTCTCGAACCGGCGTTGAAGAAAAGGATCGGGCCGCATCCGCGGCCCACTGTGGTCAACTCTTTCTTGACCAACGCGCTACTTCCTGAGGGGTCACGGTGCAGGGGCGTATGCGCATATGCACAGGGCGCGCGGACGCGCGTACGCCCCCGGACCGTCCATGACCCGGTCGGCCCCGAGGAAGGCGGCCGGACAGGGCGGCTCATAGACTGGTGCGCTCCCGTCACGTTCCCGCCCGAGAGGCCGACAGCCACCGATGAAGCTCGTCTTCGCAGGCACCCCCGAAGTCGCCGTCCCCGCCCTGGACGCCCTGATCGCCTCCGACCGGCACGAGGTGGCCGCCGTCGTCACCCGCCCCGACGCCCCCGCCGGGCGCGGCCGCAGGCTCGTCGCGAGCCCGGTCGCCCAGCGCGCGGAGGAGGCAGGCATCGAGGTGCTCAAGCCCGCGAAGCCGCGCGACGAGGAGTTCCTCGCGCGGCTGCGGGAGATCGCCCCCGACTGCTGCCCCGTCGTGGCGTACGGCGCGCTGCTGCCGCAGGTGGCACTCGACGTCCCGGCCCGCGGCTGGGTCAACCTGCACTTCTCGCTGCTGCCCGCCTGGCGCGGTGCCGCACCCGTCCAGCACGCCGTGATGGCGGGGGACGAGATCACGGGGGCCTCCACCTTCCTGATCGAGAAGGGCCTCGACTCCGGGCCCGTGTACGGGACCGTCACCGAGGTCGTCCGGCCCACCGACACCAGCGGTGACCTGCTCACCCGTCTGGCCTTCGCGGGCGCGGGACTGCTCGCCGCCACCATGGACGGCATCGAGGACGGCTCCCTGAAGTCCGTGCCGCAGCCCGCCGACGGCGTCACCCTGGCCCCGAAGATCACCGTCGAGGACGCGCAGGTGGACTGGGCGGCCCCGGCGCTCCGCGTCGACCGGGTGGTGCGCGGCTGCACGCCCGCGCCCGGAGCCTGGACCGTCTTCCGCGGCGAACGGCTGAAGATCATCCAGGCCGCGCTCGTCCCGGACCGCACCGATCTCGCGCCCGGCGAGCTGTCGGCGGCGAAGAACAATGTGTACGTCGGTTCCGGCTCGCACGCGGTGGAGCTGCTCTGGGTCCAGCCGCAGGGCAAGAAGCCGATGCGCGGCGCAGACTGGGCGCGCGGAGTGCGGATCGCCCCGGATGAGCGGGTCGGCGCCACCGACGTAGGCTGAACAGGTTCGGCCCACACCCAATAGCGGAGCACCTTTGAACGACCAGCCAAGCCGGCGACCCCAGAAGCAAGGCACGCAGGGGAAGCCAGGCAAGCCAGGCAAGCCCCATCGCCGTCCCAAGAAGGACCCCGTCCGTTTCCTCGCCTTCGAGGCGCTGCGCGCCGTGGACGAGCGCGACGCGTACGCGAATCTCGTGCTGCCGCCGCTGCTGCGCAAGGCCCGGGACAAGGAGGGTGCCGACAAGTTCGACGCGCGGGACGCGGCGCTCGCCACCGAGCTGGTCTACGGCACGCTGCGCAGGCAGGGGACGTACGACGCGATCGTGGCGGCCTGCATCGACCGGCCGCTGCGGGAGGTCGACCCGCCGGTGCTCGACGTCCTGAACATGGGTGTGCACCAGCTGCTCGGGACGCGGATCCCGACGCACGCCGCGGTCTCCGCCTCCGTCGAGCTCGCGCGCGTCGTGCTCGGCGACGGGCGGGCCAAGTTCGTCAACGCGGTGCTCCGCAAGGTCGCCGCCGACGATCTCGACGGCTGGCTGGAGAAGGTCGCGCCGCCCTACGACGAGGACGCCGAGGACCATCTCGCCGTCGTCCACTCGCACCCCCGCTGGGTCGTCTCCGCGCTCTGGGACTCGCTCGGCGGCGGACGGGCCGGCATCGAGGACCTCCTGGAGGCGGACAACGAACGGCCCGAGGTGACCCTCGTCGCCCGCCCCGGCCGCTCCACCGCCGACGAGCTGCTCGACTCCGTCGGCGAGGAGTCCGCGCTGCCCGGCCGCTGGTCGCCGTACGCCGTACGGCTCAGCGAGGGCGGCGAGCCCGGCTCGATCGAGGCCGTGCGCGAGGGGAACGCGGGCGTCCAGGACGAGGGCAGCCAGCTGGTCGCCATCGCACTCGCGAACGCCCCGCTGGAGGGGCGCGACGAGAAGTGGCTCGACGGCTGTGCGGGTCCCGGCGGCAAGGCCGCCATGCTCGCCGGTCTCGCGGCGCAGCGCGGAGCCGCCCTGCTCGCCGCCGAGAAGCAGCCGCACCGGGCCCGGCTCGTCGCGCAGGCGCTGCGCGGAAACCCCGGCCCGTACCAGGTCGTCGCCGCCGACGGCACCCGGCCGCCGTGGGGACCCGGCACCTTCGACCGGGTCCTGATGGACGTGCCCTGCACCGGACTCGGCGCCCTGCGCCGCCGCCCCGAGGCCCGCTGGCGCCGCCGCCCGGAGGACCTCGACGGCTTCGCGCCGCTCCAACGGGCTCTGCTGCGTACGGCGTTGGAGTCGGTCCGGGTCGGCGGAGTCGTCGGCTACGCCACCTGCTCGCCGCACCTCGCCGAGACCCGCGCGGTCGTCGACGACGTACTCAAGCAGGACGACGTGGCCGCGGAACTCCTCGACGCGCGACCGCTGCTGCCCGGCGTCCCGGCGCTGGGCGAGGGCCCCGACGTACAGCTGTGGCCGCATCTGCACGGCACGGACGCGATGTACCTAGCCCTCGTCCGGCGGACCGCCTGAGGCCGCCCCGGCGCCCGAAGGAGTTCGGGCCGCCGGGTCCTTGCTCAGCGGATGGGGCCACCACACCTTGGGGCCGACGTCCAGGAACAACGCGGTGACCAGGACGGAGCGTACGACGAAGGTGTCGAGAAGGACGCCGAGTGCCACCGCGAAGCCGATTTCGGCGAAGGCGACCATCGGGAGGGTGCCGAGCGCGGCGAAGGTGCCCGCCAGGACCAGGCCTGCCGAGGTGATCACCGCGCCGGTCGCGGCCAGGCCCGTCAGCACACCCGCACGGGTGCCCTGTCGGCCCGCCTCCTCGCGGACGCGGGTCGACAGGAAGATGTTGTAGTCGATGCCGAGCGCCACCAGGAACACGAAGACGAAGAGCGGGAAGTCCGTCGACTCGCCCGCGTAGTCGAAGACGTACCGGAACGCCAGCGCGCTGATGCCGAGCGCGGCGGAGAAGGACAGCACGACCGTACCGATCAGCAGCAGCGGTGCGACCAGGGCCCGCAGCAGGACCGCGAGGATCAGCAGGACCACCACCAGGACCAGCGGGATGACCAGCTTGTTGTCGTGGGTCGTCGCCTTGTCCATGTCCAGCAGGGCGGCCGTGCCGCCACCCACCTGGGCGTCCGCGCCGGGCACCGCGTGCACCGCGTCGCGGACCCGCTCGACGGTCTGCTTGGCCGCCTCGCTGTCGGCGGGATCGGTCGGCGTCGCCTCGAACAGGACCTTGCCGTCGGCCTCGGCCTTCGCCCCCGGTGGCACGCCGATGCTGGCCGCGTCGACGCCCGGCGTGGCCGCCACGGCGCGGCCGACCGCCTCGCCCTGCGCCGCGTTCGACACGATCACCAGCGGATCGCCGCTGCCCGCTGGGAAGTACTTCGCCTGTACCTCCTGGCCCACGATCGAGTCGGGCTTCTCGGTGAACGAGTCCGCGTTGCTGAGCCCCTCGGCCCGCAGCTGCGTCAGACCGAGCGAGAGGCCCGCGAGGACCACCGCGGTCACCGTCCAGGTCAGCCGCGGGCGACGGGCGATACGGCGCCCCGTACGGGCCCAGACGCCGTGCTCGGTGGGCTCGTCCGAGCCCATGTGCGGGATCAGCGGCCAGAACAGCCACCGGCCGCAGACCACGAGCAGCGCCGGGAAGAGGGACAGCATCGCGAGCAGGGCGACCGCCACCCCGATGGCGGCCACGGGACCCAGACCCCGCGTCGAGTTCATCTCGGCGGTCAGCAGCACCAGCATGCTGACGACCACCGTGGCGCCCGACGCGATGACCGCGGGGCCCGCCCGGTGCAGGGCCAGCTGCATCGCCTCGTGCCGGTCCTCGTGGCGGCGCAGCTCCTCCCGGTAGCGGGCGACCAGGAGCAGGGCATAGTCCGTCCCCGCGCCGAAGACGAGGACCGTCAGGATGCCCGCGCTCTGCCCGTTGACCGTCAGGCCGGCATGCTCCGCGAGCAGATAGATCAGCGCCTGCGCGGCGAACAGCGAGACGATCGCCGAGAGCAGCGGGACGATCAGCAGGATCGGACTGCGGTACGTGATCAGGAGGATCACCACGACCACCGCGCCCGCCGCGAGCAGCAGCGTCGAGTCGATGCCCTCGAACGCCTCGGAGAAGTCCGCCGACGTACCGCCGGGGCCGGTGATGTGCACCGCGAGCGCGCCGGAGCCCTCGCCCACCCGCTCGCGGATGGAGTCGACGGCCGGTGCGATCCGCTCCCAGCCCTTCTCGTCCATCGTGATCGGCACGAAGATCTGCGCCGCCTCGGCGCTCGCCGGGTTCTTCGTGTCGAAGACGGGCCCGCGCGTCTCCGCGCCCCGGATGCCGTGGTCGCTCAGCTGCTTGAGCTCGGTGACGTCCTTCGCGATCTGCGCGCGGTCCTGCACGGTCAGCCCGCCGTCACGGGCGTACACGACGATGGCGGGAATCTGCTCCGGCCTGAAGTCCTCGGAGATGTCGAGGACTTGGGTGGATTCCGCGGAGCCGGGCAGCCACGACGAGGCCTGGTTGTCCTGGGCGTCGGTGAGCTTCTGGGCCAGCGGCGCCGCGACGATGATCACCACCAGCCAGAACAGCACCACCAGCCACTTGGTACGCCGCCCTGCCACCAGCCAGGCCACTGAGCGACCCGTCTGGGACCGTTCCTTCGACCGCGTCTCCGGCATGGCTTACCCCCGCTGCCCCGCATGGTGCCGGTGGACCGCCCAGCATGGCACGGGGCACCCGGCGAAGGGACCCGCTCCGCTCAGGCTGAAAGATGCCGTTCCGCCCACGCTACGGACGGCGGTGAGCAACCGGCGCCGGGCATGGCAGGCTTGGGGCATGGCCGTGCAGATCAACCCCAGCATCCTGTCCGCGGATTTCGCCCGTCTTGCCGAGGAGGCAAGGGCGGTCGAAGGTGCCGACTGGCTCCATGTAGACGTCATGGACAACCATTTCGTCCCCAACCTCACCCTCGGGGTGCCGGTCGTAGAGTCCCTCGCCCGCGCGACGGACACCCCGCTGGACTGCCATCTGATGATCGAGGACCCCGATCGCTGGGCTCCCCAGTACGTCGAAGCGGGCGCCGGATCCGTCACCTTCCACGCGGAGGCGGCCGCCGCTCCCGTCCGGCTCGCCCGCGAGATCCGCGCCAAGGGTGCCCGCGCCTCCATGGCGCTGAAGCCCGCGACGCCCATCGAGCCGTACGAGGACTTGCTCCCCGAGCTCGACATGCTGCTGATCATGACGGTTGAGCCTGGTTTCGGTGGTCAGGCATTCCTCGACATCATGCTCCCGAAGATTCGCCGCACCCGCGAGTTGATCAGCAAGCACGGCCTCGAGCTCTGGCTCCAGGTCGACGGCGGCATCTCGGCCGCGACCATCGAGCGCTGCGCCGACGCCGGGGCCGACGTCTTCGTCGCGGGTTCCGCGGTCTACGGCGCGAAGGACCCCGAGGCGGCGGTACGTGCATTGCGCAGCCAAGCGGCGGACGCGACGGCCGCGGCGGCATGGGCGTGCGACCACTGAGCCACGGGAACGTGAACGCCGTCCTTCAGGGCTGATCAAGCACGCCGGATCTGCAAGGATGAACGGCGAACCAGGGTTGCGCTGCGGCAACGCGCTCGAAACCGCAGCAACACACGTGAAGCCGCAGAAAAGCGTGTGAATGTGTGAACGACAGTTGCGTGAATGACAGTGAGGAGATCGTCGTGTCGACGGGCGGCCGGTCAGCCATGCGGATGGGACCCGCGGAGCTGGTGCAGGCGGCGGCCATGGCCCGCCGCTTCTATCTCGAGGGCAAGTCCAAGATCCAGATCGCCGAGGAGTTCGGCGTCAGCCGCTTCAAGGTGGCCAGGGTCCTGGAGACCGCGCTCGAGCGTGATCTCGTACGGATCGAGATCCGAGTGCCCGCGGAGCTGGACGCCGAGCGCTCGGACGCGCTGCGCGCCCGCTACGGCCTGCGGCACGCGGTCGTCGTGGAGTCGCCGGCGCCGTCCGAGGAGGTCGACGACTCTCCCGATCCGGAGAACCTCGGCGAGGTCGCGGCCGATCTCCTCGGCGAGCTGGTCACCGAGGGCGATGTGCTCGGCCTTGCCTGGGGGCGCTCGACGATCCACATGGCGGCGGCGCTGGACCAGCTGCCGCCGTGCACGGTCGTCCAGCTGACGGGTGTGTACGACGCCGGGACCGCCGAGCGCGGTTCGGTCGAGGCGGTGCGGCGTGCCGCGCAGGTCTCGGGCGGCGAGGCCCACCCGATCTACGCGCCGATGCTGCTTCCGGACCCGGCCACGGCGGCCGCGCTGCGGAACCAGACGGGGATCGCCCGGGCTTTTGAGTACTTCGACAAGGTCACCGTCGCGGCGGTGTCCATCGGCTCCTGGGAGCCGGGTATCTCGACGGTGCACGACATGCTGACCGACGAGGAGCGGGCGCATTACGCCTCGCTGGGCGTGGCCGCCGAGATGTCCGCGCACCTCTTCGACGCCGAGGGGCGTCGGGTCGGGCGTGACCTTGGCGAGCGGTGCATCACCGTCGAAGCTGATCGGCTTCGACGGATTCCTGAGGTCGTGGCCATTGCCGGGGGACAGCGGAAGGCTGCTGCGATTGACGCTGTGCTGCGGTCGGGGCTTGTGACGAGCCTTGTCACGGATACGGCTGCGGCTGATCAGTTGCTCGTCATGGGGCCTTCGCCTCGTGCGGCGCTTGATAGGGCGGATCCGGACGGTAGCTGAGGAGTTGCGTACCTGCGGGTCGTGGGGGCTGGTCGCGCAGTTCCCCGCGCCCCTGAAGGGGCGCTCCTGTGCGGGGCACTGCTGTGTGAACGCCCCTGTGGCAGCATTTGCCCATGGTGTCCCGATTCGCCCCTCGCGTGCTGGGTGTGCTGCTGTGCTGTCTCGCCGTTCTCGTTTCGGCGTGCTCCTCGGACAGTGGCGGGCGGGCGGCGGCCTCCGCCCCCGCCTGGGCCCACGGCCTGGACACCGTCCAGGCCGACCGGCTGCCCGCCGAAGGCCGACGGACCCTACGGCTCATCGATGACGGTGGGCCTTTTCCGTACGCCAAGGACGGCGCCGTCTTCGGGAACTTCGAGGGCGAGTTGCCGAAGCAGCGGCGCGGCTACTACCGCGAGTACACCGTCCGCACCCCCGGCGAACGCGACCGCGGCGCACGGCGGATCGTCACCGGGAGCGGTGGCGAGATCTACTACACGGATGACCACTACGCGTCCTTCAAGGCGGTACTGAGATGACGTCCGAACCCCTGGCGGCCCTGTTCGGCGCCGCGCGCGGCGCCGGCATGGGCGGCGTCTCGCTGGACCTGAGCGGCGTGCAGGACAAGAGCGCGTTCATGGACCGGTGCGCCCGCGCGCTCGGACTGCCCGACTGGTTCGGGCGCAACTGGGACGCGCTCGCCGACTGCCTCACCGATCTGCCGCGGGCGCCGTCCGCCGCCGGGCTGCTGATCGTCGTCTCCGGCTGGCAGGCGTACGCGGAGGCCGCGCCGCAGGAGTGGATCGTCGCCCAGGAGGTCTTCACGGACTCGGTCGCGTACGCGCGGGAGCGCGGGACCGGACTGGAGATCGTTCTCGCGCTCGGGCCCGCCGTCGGCACGGAGCGTGGCGAGGTCTGAGCGGAGTGTTCCGCTTGCGGGGGTCGCTTGGACGATCCGACCAGCGGCTCCGTGACCTGCCTGGGTGATCATCCCAGGCGGTTCGACCCCCACGGCATGGGACACTGAAGTACGTGCTTTTCCCTCGGCCTAACTGTCCGGGGGCCACCTCTGATCGACTGGGATGAGCAGCACGTGCGTTTCCTCAATGACATCCAGCCCGCGTACGACCTGACGTACGACGACGTCTTCATGGTTCCCCGGCGCTCCGCCGTCGGCTCGCGGCAGGGCGTCGACCTCTCGTCGCCGGACGGCACGGGCACCACGATCCCGCTGGTCGTGGCGAACATGACCGCGATCGCCGGGCGCCGCATGGCCGAGACGGTCGCCCGCCGCGGCGGGCTCGTCGTGATCCCGCAGGACATCCCGATCGAGGTCGTCACCGACGTCATCTCCTGGGTCAAGACGCGCCACCACGTCCTGGACACCCCGATCGTGCTGGCCCCCCACCAGACCGTCGCGGACGCGCTGGCCCTGCTGCCCAAGCGCGCGCACAACGCGGGCGTCGTCGTCGACGAGGACCAGAAGCCGGTCGGCGTCGTCACCGACGCGGACCTGAACGGCGTGGACCGCTTCACCCAGCTCTCCGAGGTCATGTCCAGGGACCTCCTGCTGCTCGACGCGGACATCGACCCGCGCGACGCCTTCAACAAGCTGGACCACGCCAACCGGCGCTACGCCCCCGCCGTGGACAAGGACGGCCGCCTCGCCGGCATCCTGACCCGCACGGGCGCCCTGCGCGCGACCCTCTACACCCCCGCCCTCGACGCCAACGGCAAGCTGCGCATCGCCGCCGCCGTCGGCATCAACGGCGATGTCGCCGCCAAGGCCAAGCAGCTGCTCGACGCGGGCGCCGACACGATCGTCGTCGACACCGCGCACGGCCACCAGGAGTCGATGATCGCCGCGGTCAAGGCCGTGCGCGGGCTCGACCCGCAGGTGCCGATCGTGGCCGGCAACATCGTCGCCGCCGAAGGCGTCCGGGACCTCATCGAGGCCGGCGCCGACATCATCAAGGTGGGTGTCGGACCGGGCGCCATGTGCACCACGCGCATGATGACCGGCGTCGGCCGCCCGCAGTTCTCCGCGGTGCTCGAATGCGCCGCCGAGGCCAAGAAGTTCGGCAAGCACGTGTGGGCCGACGGCGGTGTCCGCCACCCCCGTGACGTCGCGATGGCGCTGGCCGCCGGTGCGTCGAACGTGATGATCGGCTCCTGGTTCGCCGGTACGTACGAGTCCCCGGGCGACCTGCAGCAGGACGCCAACGGCCGGCTCTACAAGGAGTCGTTCGGCATGGCCTCCGCGCGTGCGGTCAAGAACCGTACGAGCGAGGAGTCCGCGTACGACCGTGCGCGCAAGGCGCTGTTCGAGGAGGGCATCTCGACCTCCCGGATGTTCCTCGACCCGGAGCGTCCCGGTGTCGAGGACCTGATCGACTCGATCATCGCGGGTGTCCGCTCCTCCTGCACGTACGCCGGTGCGGGCTCCCTGGAGGAGTTCGCCGAGCGGGCCACCGTGGGTGTGCAGAGCGCCGCCGGCTATGCAGAGGGCAAGCCTCTGCACGCCAGCTGGAGCTAGTCGCTCCGCGGGGAGCTGCGTGACGTGACCGCGGGTCTGCCGTGGCTGGTCGCGCGGTTCCCCGCGCCCCTTCGGGGCGCCCCTGAGTCAGGCCTGCACTGCGGCGGCGTACGCCTCGATCGCCGGGCGGGGCTCCCTGCCCAGCAGGGTGCGGAGTGCTCCCCGGGCCTCGACTCCTGAGCCGTCCAGGAAGCCGCCCGCTATCGCCGAGTACGTGCTCATGAGCATCGGGACCTGGAACGGCAGGGCCTGACCCGCCGCGGTGAGTGCCTCGCGGGTCGCGGCGAGTGTGGCGGGTTCGTACGTCGCGTCGAGCGCCGCCGCCAACTCCGCCCCGCCCAGCGCCTCTTCGCCGACCAGCTCGTACGTACGGCCCACATGCGGGGCCGGGTCCGTCGCCACCCGCACCGCTACCTCCGCCAGGTCCTCGCGCGCCACCGCGGCGAGCCGGCCGTCGCCCAGCGGGGCCGCGATGGTGCCGTCGGCGCCCGGCGCCGCGACGCGGGCGAGCAGCTCCGCGTACAGGCCGTTGCGCAGCACCGTCCAGTCCAGCGAGGAGCGGCGCAGTCTGCGCTCGGTCCAGCGGTGGGCCAGGGCGTACGCCAGGTGGTCGCCGTCGCCGCTGAGGCTGGTGTAGACGAGGTGCCGGACGCCCGCTTTCTCCGCGGCCGAGATCGCGGCCTCGTGGCGGGCCGTGACCACGTCGTCCTCGGCGGCGCCCGCCGAGATGACGAGCAGCGTGTCCACGCCCGTGAAGTCCAGGGACGCCGGATCGTCGAAGTCGACCCGGCGGCCGCCCGGAGCGGGGCTGCGGCTGCCGATGACGACGTCGTCGCGGCCGGTGAGGCGGGCGGTGACGAGCTTGCCGAGGGCGCCCGTGGCGCCGGTGATCATGAGCATGGGAAGGTTCCCCCGTGGTGAGTGGTTGTGCCCGCTGTCCGGGCGGCCGGCCCGGTGTCCGGGCCTGTGACCATGGTGATCGGCGGCGCGTCGCCGCGTAAGGAGGCACTCTGATGTCAGCAGGGCACACGGCGGTAACCGCCCCTCAGGCCGCGACGGTCCCCGTCGAGCCGGTGATCAGCTGCGAGACCCCGCAGGACGAGTGCGGGGTGCGGGACGTCCTGGACCGGCTCGGCGACAAGTGGTCCGTGTACGTGGTGGTCGAACTCGCCGCGGGCGTCCTGCGGTTCAAGGAGTTGCAGCGCCGGATCCACGGCGACATCTCGCAGCGCATGCTGACCCTCACCGTGCGGCGCCTGGAGCGCGACGGTCTGGTCAAGCGCACCGTCTACCCGACGATTCCGCCGCAGGTCGAGTACGAGCTGACCGAGATGGGCCACAGCCTCACCCACCTGGTGAAGGCCCTCGCCGACTGGTCCATCGACCACCGCCCGGCCATCGCGGCGGCGCGGGAGTCCTACGACGCGGGGCAGGAGTGACGCCGCAGCGCTGACGTCACCGCGTCCGCGAGGACGGCGTGCCCCGCGTCTCCCGGATGTACGCCGTCCACCAGGTGCCGGGGCTCCAACAGGTCTCCGCCCGGCAGCAGTTCGGCGCCCGCGTCCCGCGCCGCCCGCTCCACGGCCGCCCGCAGTTCGCCGAGCGTGGCGCCCAGCGCGTTCGGCGTCGACTCGGCGTCGGGGCGGACCACGGGGGAGACCACCAGGAGCGGGACGTCCGGGTGGCCCCGGCGGACCAGGCCCAGGAACGCCCGCGTCGTCTCGTACAGCAGCCCCGCTGAGTGGGGCGTACGGGACCAGCAGTTCGTGCCGAAGGCGACGGTGATCAAGTCGGCGTCCAGCGCGGCGAGTTGCTGCGCCGAAGCGAGCTCCCCGCGTGCCGCGCCCGCGTACCCGAGATTGACCGTGTCGACGCCGAGCGCTCGCCCGGCCGGCGCGGGCCAGGCGAGATGGGGGCGGCTCGCCGACCAGCCCTCGGCGATGGAGTCGCCGTAGACCAGCCAGCGCGGGCGGCCAGGGGCGGGTTCGAGCGTGCCGCCGCCGACGGGGCGCAGGCCGGTGAGAGTGGGACGCAGGGTCTCCGGCAGGTGGAGGGTGAAGTCGCCGTCGGGATACGGGAGTTCCAGCACCGCCAGGTGAGAGCCCGGTCCTGCGGGGGTGTCGCTCGCGCCCTCCTCGGGGCGCGGCCCGAGGAGCGTGAACACCGGCGGCTCCGCCCGATACGCGTCCGTCCCCGACGCCGCCACGCCCACGTACGCGACCTCCACCGCCCGCACCCCCCGCGCGGTGAACTCAAGGCGCACCCCGGCCGGCAACCCAGCCCGTTCCCACGTGTCGCCCGGCAGCCGGTCCCGGTCCGCCGGATCGGCGCGCACCGGGCGCCCGTCCGGCGCCCACCACGCCACGCCCCGCAGGAACTCCCTCACCGGGCGTCCCCGATCGTCGGATAGGGGAACTTCACGCCGACCCCGCCGTCCACGACGAGCGTCTGCCCGGTGACGTACGAGGAGAGCGGCGAGGCGAGGAACAGCAGGGCCGAGGCGATGTCCGAGGTCTCGGCGACGCGGTTCAGCGGGGCGTTGGCCGCGTTGCGCTCCCGGCCCTCCGCGCCGATCAGGCCCGCCACCCGGGGAGTCCACACCACGCCGGGCGCCACCGCGTTCACCCGGACCCCGCGCGGTCCGTACTCCACCGCCGCCGAGCGGACCAGCGAGACGAGGCCCGCCTTGGCCGCGCCGTACGCCGCGTGCAGGGGCGCCGCGGTGAGCCCGGACGCCGAGGCCACGAAGACCATGGGGCCGCCGCCCGCGTCGGCGAGCGCCTCGCCGCCGTACTGGACCGCGAGCCAGGCGTGCCGCAGCACCAGGGAGAAGTGCCAGTCCCAGGCGGCGTCGTCCAGGTCCGCGAGGGGCGTGTAGCGGGCCATGCCGACGATGTCGACGACACCGCCGAGCGGGCCCAACTCCCTTGCCGCGTAAGCGAAGAGCTGCCGCATCTCGTCGCGCCGGGTCACGTCGGCGACGTACGCGATGCCGCGCGTCTCGGTGGCGACCGCATCGGCCCGCGCCTTGTCGGCGTCCACGCAGAGCACGCGGGCGCCGACCGCCGTGAGGGCGTGGGTGGTCTGCCTGCCGATGCCGTTGCCCGCGCCGAGGACGACGAAGGCGCGGTCGTCCAGGCGGTGCAGGGAGGCGTAGTCGGGGACGGGGGTCCCGTCCAGGGGCTCCGTCATGAGCGGGTCCCCTTCGGTACGTACGCCGCGAGTTCCGGGATGACTTCCTTGCCCAGGATCTCGATCGTCCGCAGGATCTCGCGGTGTTCCAGATAACCCCACTGGACGTAACAGATGAGCTGGTCGACGCCCAGGTCGGCGTACCGCTTCGCCTTGCGGACGATGGTCTGCGCGTCACCGATGAGGATCATGTCGCCGGCGTCGAACTCCTCGAAGGGGACGCTCCCTTCGATGATCGGCGTGAGGAGCGGGAAGGCCCGTTCGCGCTCGTCGGGGGACAGGTGCGGCAGCTCCCAGTCGAGGGTGAACTGCGCGAGGTTGCGGTACCACCACGCGACCGAGTCCCAGACGCGCCGCGAGGGGCGGTCCGCCGCATGGACGAGGGTGTAGGCGCTGACGCGGTCCGTGGTGACGTCCGTGATCGGGTCGGGGGTGCGCGCGGCCGCGCGGTAGGCGGCGATCTGACGGGCCATCGCCTCCAGCGGCTGCATGATCGAGAAGGAGAGGAGGCCGAGCCCCGCCGCGCCCGCGACCTCCGCCGAGCCGGGGGAGGTGGCCGCCATCCAGCACGGCGGATGCGGGTCCTGGACCGGCTTCGGGGTGACCATGCGCCGGGGGAAACTGAACCGCTCCGACTCGTACGCGAAGTACTCCTCGCGCCACATGCCGGTGACGATCTCGACGGCCTCGCGCCAGTCGGACCGCGACTGCTCCCGGTCGACCCCGAACGCCGTCTGTTCCATGGGAGTCGACCGCCCGGTGCCCCACTCCACGCGCCCCTCCGAGAGCACGTCCACCGCCGCGACCTTCTCCGCGATCCGCTGCGGGGGAGTGAAGCCGAAGGGGGTGAGCGTGACGCCGAAGCCGAGGCGGATCCGCTCGGTCAGCGCCGCGAGATGGCCGAGCAGGACCTCCGGGGCGGGGCAGTGCGAGCGGCCCTCGCGGAAGTGGTGCTCCACGGCCCAGACGGTGCGAAAGCCCATCCGGTCGGCGAGCCTGATCTGTTCCACGGCCTCCCGGTAGGCGCGCTGCTCGGCGGCTCGCTGGCCGAGCGGATGGGGTCCGTTCCAGGGCTTCGGTACGTCGATCTCGTACAGCACATCGAGGTCCATTGCGTGCCTCCGTCTCCACCGGGAGGCGTGCACGATGCGGCAGATCTGACGAAGTGTCAACCACTTGCCCGAGGCTCCTTCGCGCAACGGACGAAACGGACCGCGCAACAAAGAGACGCATATGACGGAAGTGCGCAATGATCAACCGGGTACGCGCAAGGGTGCTGCGTTACGGTCGGGAACTCGCAACCTTTAGAGTCATCCGCTGTACGTGGTGTGGCGGGGACCGCCTGCTCGGCAGTCCCGGTCGATCCGTGGGTGCTGCCGCCGGTCCCTTCCGCCCTGACCGGCAGCGATGAAGGAGCCAGCGCGTGCTCGACCAAGGCGCACCCCCGCAGAACCGCCCAAGCCCCCCGGGGGCCACCGGACTTGGCGGCAAGCTGATGCGGCGCAAGCCGGT
Organism: Streptomyces sp. NPDC050658; assembly: GCF_044457025.1. NCBI lineage: Bacteria > Bacillati > Actinomycetota > Actinomycetes > Kitasatosporales > Streptomycetaceae > Streptomyces > Streptomyces sp. NPDC050658. The sequence goes on along the minus strand of NZ_JBITGM010000017.1, from coordinate 102,173 downwards.
GGAACGCCTGGTCGCGGAGGGCGGCCAGGGTGAGGGCGGCTCGCTGCGACGCTCCCTCGGCATGTGGCAGCTGACCATGATCAGCATCGGCGCCACGCTCGGCACCGGCATCTTCGTCGTCCTCGGCGAGAGCGTCCCCAAGGCCGGACCCGCCGTCACGATCTCCTTCGTGATCGCCGGTCTCACCGCCCTCTTCTCGGCCCTCTCGTACGCCGAGCTCGCGGGTTCCATACCGGTCGCGGGCTCGTCCTACTCGTACGCGTACGCAACGATGGGCGAACTCATCGCCTGGGTCTGCGGCTGGTGCCTGGTCCTGGAGTACGGAGTGTCTGTCGCGGCCGTGGCCGTCGGCTGGGGCGAATACCTCAACGAACTGCTCGACGGCACCATCGGCGTCACCATCCCGGACGCGCTCTCCGCGGCGCCCGGCGAGGTCGACGGGGCGATCATCAACCTGCCCGGCCTGATCGTCGTGCTGCTCGCCATGGTCTTCCTGCTCGGCGGTGCCAAGGAGTCGGCGACCGCCAACACGATCATGGTCATCGTGAAGATCGCCGCGCTCGTGCTCTTCTGCACCATCGGCTTCATGGGCTTCAAGTCCGGCAACTACTCCGACTTCATGCCGCTCGGCATGGCCGGCGTCAGCGCCGCCGGAGCGAGCCTCTTCTTCTCGTACATCGGATTCGACGCCGCATCCACCGCCGGTGAGGAAGCGAAGAACCCGCAGCGCGACCTGCCCCGCGCGATCATGCTCTCCCTGATCATCGTCACGGCGCTCTACGTCCTGGTCGCCGCGGTCGCCGTCGGCGCGTGGAACTGGAAGGACTTCGAGGGCTCCGAGGCCACGCTCGCCGCGATCATGAACGATGTCACCGGGCAGAGCGTGTGGGGCACGATCCTCGCCGCCGGCGCGGTCATCTCCATCGCCTCCGTCGTCCTGACCGTGCTCTACGGCCAGACCCGCGTCCTGTTCGCCATGTCCCGCGACGGCCTGGTCCCCAAGGCGTTCGGCAAGGTGAGCAAGAAGACCGGCACGCCCCGCGTGAACACCGTCATCGTGTCGCTGTTCTGCGGCGCGCTCGCCTCGGTCATCCCGCTCGGCAAGCTCGTCGACGCGACCAGCATCGGTACGCTCTTCGCCTTCGGCCTGGTCAACATCGCCGTGATCGTGCTGCGCCGGACCCGCCCCGACATGCCGCGCACCTTCCGGGTGCCGCTCGGCTGGCTCTTCCCCGTGCTCGGCTTCGGCTTCTGCGCGTACAACATGTTCAGCCTCGACTCCACCACCTGGACGGTCTTCGGTGTCTGGATGGCCGTCGGCCTCGTGTTCTACTTCCTGTACGGCATGAGCCGCTCCCGATTGGCCTCAGCAGAGAAGTGATCCACCCCCAGTGCGACTGAACGATCTCGACGAACGCATCGTGCACGCCCTCGCCGAGGACGCCCGCCGCTCCTACGCCGACATCGGCCAGCTGGTGGGGCTCTCCGCCCCCGCCGTGAAGCGGCGCGTGGACCGGCTGCGGGAGAGCGGGGCGATCACCGGGTTCACCGTGCGGGTCGACCCCGCCGCGCTCGGCTGGGAGACCGAGGGGTTCATCGAGATCTACTGTCGCCGCAATACCTCGCCGGAGGCGATTCAGCGAGGGCTCGAGCGGTACCCGGAGATCGCGTCCGCGTCCACCGTCACCGGTGACGCGGACGCGATCGTCCAGGTTTTCGCCGCCGACATGCGGCACTTCGAGCGGGTGCTCGAGCGGATCGCGGGGGAGCCGTTCGTGGAGCGGACCCGGTCCGTGCTGGTGCTTTCGCCTTTGATGCGGCGGTTCTCGTCGGGGTCGCCCGCCTAGTTCTTCTGGTGCGGGTTCGCCGTGGCCGAGCGCGCGGTTCCCGCGTCCCTCAGGGGCGCTGGTCCATCGGCTTGACGCGGAAGTCTCCGCTCCCCGGCCGCGTCTTCTCGAACGGGGCCGAGCTGACGCACTTGGGCATGTCGTCCGGCAGGTCGCTCGGCAGGCCGACCATCGCCCAGCTGTAGCCGAAGCCGTCCTGCTTGCCCCGGTCGTGGATCGTCAGGCCGACGCGCTTGCCCACCGACGGCTTCAGGTCGCCGTCCGCCATCGTGACCACCGCCGAGACCGTGGCGACCTTCCCCGCGGTCAGCAGGCAGTCGACCTTCGCCTCGCCGGCGCCGCCCCACTTGAGCTCCTCCATGTAGTGGCTGAACTTGATGGTGCCGCGCGCCTTCCCCGGATCCCTCCTGTCGGCGGCGGCCAGACGGGCGTCGAAGGTGAACGTGATCTCGTCGCCCTTCGGCCGGTCGATCATCGCGGTGCCGGTCAGGGCCGCCTCCCGCACGGGGTGCGGGGAGTCGGAAGCGGTCGAGGCCGCTGCCCCGCCGGTGAGCAGGAGCAGGGCCACTGCTCCCAGGACGGCGGCACGGGTGGCGGTACGGCGCTTGGGGCTCACGGGAGGTCCTCCGTCTGCGGTGGCTGCGCCCGGTTCCTCCGGGCGGGACCAACACTTCCGTGCGCCCGCGCCCCGCACATCGCACGCGGGGCGGTGACCGCCTCCGTCGCGCGGCGGGGGCGCCGGAGCCGGCGCCCCTCCCTGGGGATGAGCGGGGGATCAGTCCGTCGGGTACGGCACCTTCCACGGCACGACGTCGAAGTCGCCGGTGCCCTGCCTGACCTTCTCGTGCGGGGCCGAGCTGGTGCACTTGGGCAGCTTCTTCGTGCCGTCGGGGCCGCCCACCGCGGCCCAGCTGTAGCCCACGCGGTCGATCTTGCCCTGGTCGTGGACCGAGAAGCCGACGCGGCCGCCCTTGATGTCCTTCAGGTTGGTGTCGGTGATGATGCCGGTCGCCGTGGCCACCTTGCCGCCCGTCATCAGGCAGTCGATACGGCCCTTCGCCCAGCCGCCCTTGCCGCCCGGCTTGTCCAGGTGCACGAAGCGGAACGTGCCGGTGGCCTTCGACGGGTCGGCGTTGTGCTTCGCCGCCAGATGCGCGTCGAAGGTGAACGTCACGTCCTCCGTCGTCTTGCGGTACATCTTCGCGCTGCCGGTGAGCGCGGCGGCCTCCCGCTGCCCGGTGTGCGGGGCGGGCTGCTGCCGGGCCTGCGCCCGGCTGTCCGCCGACCGCCGCGGCCCGTCGTCGTCCGACGCGACGGCCGCGCCCGCCGCGCCCGCGGTGATCAGCAGGGCGGTGCCCACCGCGAGGACACGGGTGCGGACGGTGGGGCTTTCGGTGCTGGCGTTGCGGCTCACGAGGGGCCTCCTGGTACGTGCCGTTCACCCGGTCCTTCCGGGCGAGATCACGGTCTCGCGGCAGGGGGTGCCGGCACGTCCGGCCACGGGCGGCAATCCGCCTCCGCCGCGCGGCGGGGAAGCCCCCGGGCACCCGTGCACCCGGCGGTGGACACCGCTACGACCCCGGCCGCACACCGTCGCGCAACGAATCGCCGCCCCCGGCCCCGCACACGCAACGGATCGTGCGACGGCCCGCAACGGTCGCGCCTTGTCCGGGCACAGCCGCCGACCGTACCGTCTAACAGTCCCCACCAGCCCCTTCGTACGCCCCGAGGTCAGCCATGCCCCCGCTGCGCACCGCCCTGCTCCAGAGCTCGGGCCGTCCCGGTTCCGTCGCCGCCAATCTCAAGGCGCTCGACGAGGCCGCCGCCCGTGCCGCCCAGGCGGGCGCGGGGCTCCTCGTGGCCCCCGAGATGCACCTCACCGGGTACGCCATCGGCGACGACGTCGCCCGGCTGGCCGAACCCGCCGACGGCGCCTGTGCCGCCGCGATCGCCGAGACCGCCGTACGCCACGGTGTCGCCGTCGCCTACGGCTACCCGGAGCGCGACGGCGAGCAGGTGTACAACGCCGTCCAGCTGATCGGCCCCGACGGCGCGCGCCTCGCGAACTACCGCAAGACCCACCTCTTCGGCTGCTTCGAGCGGGACTCCTTCACGCCCGGCGAGCAGACCGTCGTCCAGGCCGAGCTCGGCGGACTGCGGATCGGCCTGCTCATCTGCTACGACGTGGAGTTCCCGGAGAACGTCCGGGCGCACGCCCTCGCGGGCACCGACCTGCTGCTCGTGCCCACGGCCCAGATGCACCCCTTCCAGTTCGTCGCCGAGTCCGTCGTGCCGGTGCGGGCCTTCGAGAACCAGATGTACGTCGCCTACGTCAACCGGGTCGGCCAGGAAGGGGAGTTCGAGTTCGTCGGGCTCTCCACGCTCGCCGGTCCCGACGGCGTCGCGCGCGCCCGCGCCGGGCGCTCCGAGGAGCTGGTGTTCGCCGACGCGGACCCCGCCTTCCTCGCCGCGTCGCGCGAGGCCAACCCCTACCTGCGAGACCGCCGCCCCGAGCTGTACGCGTCGCTGGTCTGAGCCCCCACCGCCCCTGTAGTTATGCCGTTCCCGCAAGGAGTCCGTACCCCATGACGTCCACGGTGCCCAATGCCGTCCAGCACACCGACGCGCAGCCGCCGATCACCATGTTCGGTCCCGACTTCCCTTACGCGTACGACGACTTCCTCGCGCACCCGGCAGGGCTCGGCCAGATACCCGCGACCGAGCACGGCACCGAGGTGGCCGTCATCGGCGGTGGTCTGTCCGGCATCATCGCGGCCTACGAGCTGATGAAGATGGGCCTCAAGCCCGTCGTGTACGAGGCCGACCAGATCGGCGGCCGGCTGCGCACCGTCGGCTTCGAGGGCTGCGACGACTCGCTCACCGCCGAGATGGGCGCCATGCGCTTCCCGCCGTCCTCCACGGCGCTGCAGCACTACATCGACCTGGTGGGCCTCAAGACCCAGCCGTTCCCCAACCCGCTCGCGGAGTCGACGCCTTCGACGGTCGTCGACCTCAAGGGCGAGTCCCACTACGCGACGTCCGTCGACGACCTTCCGCAGGTCTACCGCGACGTGATGAACGCGTGGAACGCCTGCCTGGAGGAGGGCGCGGACTTCACCGACATGAACCGCGCGCTGCGCGAGCGCGACGTACCGAAGATCCGTGAGATCTGGTCGAAGCTCGTCGAGAAGCTCGACAACCAGACCTTCTACGGCTTCCTCTGCGAGTCCGAGGCCTTCAAGTCCTTCCGGCACCGTGAGATCTTCGGCCAGGTCGGCTTCGGCACCGGCGGCTGGGACACCGACTTCCCGAACTCCATCCTGGAGATCCTGCGCGTCGTCTACACCGAGGCCGACGACCACCACCGCGGCATCGTCGGCGGCAGCCAGCAGCTGCCCCTGCGGCTGTGGGACCGCGAGCCGCAGAAGATCGTGCACTGGGCCCCCGGTACGTCCCTGGGCTCGCTGCACGAGGGCGGCAAGCCCAAGCCCGCCGTGACGCGCCTCGACCGCACCGCGGGCAACCGCGTCACCGTCACCGACGCCTCTGGCGACATCCGCACCTACCCCGCGGCGATCTTCACCGCCCAGTCCTGGATGCTGCTCTCGAAGATCGCCTGCGACGACACGCTCTTCCCCATCGACCACTGGACGGCGATGGAGCGGACCCACTACATGGAGTCGAGCAAGCTGTTCGTTCCTGTCGACCGGCCGTTCTGGCTGGACAAGGACGAGGAGACCGGTCGGGACGTCATGTCGATGACGCTGACCGACCGGATGACGCGCGGGACGTACCTGCTCGACGACGGCCCGGACAAGCCCGCCACCATCTGCCTCTCGTACACCTGGTGCGACGACAGCCTCAAGTGGCTGCCGCTGTCGGCGAACGAGCGCATGGAGGTCATGCTCAAGTCGCTCGGCGAGATCTACCCGAAGGTCGACATCAGGAAGCACATCATCGGCAACCCGGTGACCGTGTCCTGGGAGAACGAGCCCTACTTCATGGGCGCGTTCAAGGCGAACCTGCCGGGGCACTACCGCTACCAGCGGCGCCTGTTCACCCACTTCATGCAGGACCGTCTCCCCGAGGACAAGCGGGGGATCTTCCTCGCCGGGGACGACATCTCCTGGACGGCGGGCTGGGCCGAGGGCGCCGTGACGACCGCGCTGAACGCGGTCTGGGGCGTCATGAACCACCTGGGCGGGGCCACGGACGGGACGAATCCCGGGCCTGGGGACGTGTACGACGAGATTGCTCCCGTCGAGCTGCCCGAGGACTGATCCGTGGCGCCGTTACGGTTGGGGCGCGTGGGAGTCTGCCGGCCTGCTGTGGCTGGTCGCGCAGTTCCCCGCGCCCCTTTCAGGGGCGCTGCCCTAGACCCCTGCTGCGCGCGCCGCCGCGTACACCTCCGCCGCCACGTCCTTCAGCTCCTCCCCGTCCCGCGCGCTGCCCTGCAGCTCCAGGAGGATCTCCTCCACCGCGCCGACCGCCGCGTGTGCCGCCAGGTCCTCAACGATCTGGGCCACGTTCCCGTGGAAGGGGGAGCGGTCCTCGCCCTCGTACGCCTTTGCCGTGTACCGGGTGTTGACGCGCAGGACGCTCTGGATCGGCTCCGTGCGGCCGTGCTCGGCGGCGGCGTCCTTGACCTGCTGCCACTGCTCGGCCAGGCCCTCCGCGCCCATGCCGATCGGCATCCAGCCGTCCGCGCGCTCGACGAGCCTGCGCAGCGCGCGCGGGCTGTTGGCCGGAAGCAGGATCGGGATGGGGTGGGCCGGCTTCGGGCCGACCACGGACGGGGCGATCCTGGTCAGCTCTCCCTCGTAGGACACCGGGTCCGGGCCCCACACCGCGCGGCAGACGTCGATGGTCTCGTCGAGGACCTTGCCGCGCTTCTTGAAGGGGGCGACGCTCGCCGCCGCGTACTCGTCGAGGGACCAGCCCGTGCCCAGGCCCGCGACGACCCGGCCGCCGCTCGCCGCGTCCAGCGAGGCCAGCGAGCGCGCCAGCTGGAACGGCACGTGCAGCGGGGCCACCAGGACGCTGGTGCCGAGCCGGGCCCGCTCCGTGGCGGCCGCGGCCAGCGTCAGCGTGACCAGCGGGTCGGGCACCGAGCGGTACGTGTCGGGCCAGGGGAGGCCCTCGATGCCGTAGAGACCCTGGGTGGCGGGCTCGGGGAACAGGACGCGTTCGTACACCCACAGGCTCTCGTACCCGATCTCCTCTGCGGCTCGGGCGACGGCCGGGACGTCACGCCCCATGTCGTACTGCCGGCCCTGCGGGAGGCTCAGTCCGAGTCGAGTGGCCATGCTGGTGCTCCTTCGCATCCGGGGTCCCTCGCTTCAACGTACAACTGTCGTCCGGGAGTTCCGGGGCGGCGGGCCATGACTGGCCGGATCAGTCCGGCAACGGAGTGAGCAGCATGCGGCCCACCAGACCCGCCGCGCCGTCGAGCCGCGCCCGGAACTCCTCGGCGACGGACGGCAGCCCGCGCAGCGCCCACAGCGCACGCGCCGCCGCCCACGCCCCGTCGCGGGCCCGCTCCAGGCTCCAGGAACCCACCAGATGCGTCAGCGGATCGGCGATCTGGAAGAGATCGGGACCCGGCATCAGCTCCTCGCGGATCCGCTCCTCCAGCGAGACGAGGATGTCGCCCACACGGTCGAACTCGTCCTCGATGTCGGCCGGTTCGCAGCCGAGCGTACGACTGGTGTCCACGACGGCGAGCGGCAGATCGTGCCCGATGTGCGCATTGATGCCCGCGAGCGCGAACTGCAGCGGACGTACGCCGGGGTGGCGGCGGAACTGGAGCAGGGGCCGCCAGCACGCGGGCGCCCCGCGGTGGCCCGCCGCCGTGTCGACGGCCCGCAGATAGTGCTCGGCGAACAGCACGTCCAGCGTGATCGCCGCCCCGGAGTCGGTGAACCGGCCGTCGTCGAGGTGCCGGTCGACCTCTTCGGTGACCGAGAGGTAGACCTGGTTGAAGACGCCGACGCCGTCGCCGGACGGCAGCTCCGCGCCGAGCGCGCGCATTCGCGCCAGCACCCCGTCAACCCCCCGCGCCGGGCCTGTGAACTCCGCGAACCGCTCCAACTGCGCCATGGTGGCAGGGTCCCAGCCATAGGCTGGCCCGAGTGTCACCGCACCGGAGGCTTCCCCAGAACGGGGGAACGGCGTCCGTGTGTGCCCCTGGGGAGGGGAGCTGTACACCGTGTCCGGGGGGACACGGAGGAGGGGGAGGAGCAGCACCGTGTCAGGCAACCGTGCGCGACATCGCGCCGAACGAAGGGCCGAGCGCAGGCGCGCCGCCCGCCATGGGGTGATGGTCGCGGCGGCTTCCGTGGTGGCCGCCGTCGGCACCGTCGCGGGCATGGTGTCCGCGCTCGACGAGGGGCGCGGCAAGGCGCAGGCGCGCCCCGAGGTGACCGGGTCGCCGACCCTGGAGCCGCTGCCCGCCGTCCCGACGCCGTCCGTGTCGACGTCCGAGGCGGAGCCGTCCCCGGCCAAGTCCTCCGCCAAGCCGAAGCCGAAACCGAAGCCGGACCCGAAGTCATCGTCGAAGCGGCCGAAGCCGAGCAGCGCCGCCCCTGAGGCCAACTCCCTCTACCGGTACGGCGATTCACAGGTGCTCGACTGGGTCAGGGCCAACCGGAGCGACCCCCGCCGCCCGCTCATCGAGTCGAGGATCGCCGACCGGCCCGCCGCCGTCTGGTTCGCCGACTACACGCCGCAGACCGTCACTTCGCGGGTGCGGGCCGTGACGTCGGGGGCCGGGAGCCGGGTGCCCGTCGTCGTGCCGTACGCGATACCGGACCGCGACTGCGGGGGCGCCTCGGAGGGCGGGGCGCCGGACCTGGGGGCGTACGACGCGTGGATCCAGAAGTTCGCCGCGGGCCTCGGCTCCGGCGAGGTCATCGTGATCCTGGAACCGGACGCGATCGCGCTCTCCGAATGCCTCTCGGCGGGCGAACGGGCCGACCGGTACGCCTCACTGGCCCGCGCGGGCCGCACCCTCAAGGCCGCCAACCCCAAGGCCCGCGTCTACTACGACGCCGGGCACTCGGGCTGGAACGCGGCGACGAAGCAGGCCGGACGGCTGCGCGCGGCGGGCGCCGCATCGGCCGCGTCGTCCGACGGCATCTTCACCAACGTCTCGAACTTCCACCGCACCGCCGACGAGGCCGCCTACGCCCGCCGGGTGCTCTCCGCGCTCGGCGGCCCGGCGGGCCTGGGTGCCGTCATCGACACCAGCCGCAACGGCAACGGCGCCCCCGCCGACGGCGAATGGTGCGACCCCGCCGGTCGCAAGCTCGGGCAGAGCCCGACGCTGCGCACCGGCGAGGCCCGCATCGACGCCTATCTGTGGATCAAGCTGCCGGGCGAGTCCGACGGCTGCAAGGGCGAGCCGGGGACGTTCACGCCCGGGTACGCCTATGACCTGGCGCGCGGCTGAGGCACGCCTACGACCTGGCGCGCGGCTGAGCGCCGTCGGCGCCGCCCTCTTCCCGCTCTTCGTCGTCGTACGTGGAAGTGCCCGAATCGAGCAACGGCTCCTGCGTCTTGAGGTGTGGCGGCGCGAACGCGCGCAGCACGTGGTAGCCGGTGATGACGACGATCGTGCCGAGCGCGATGCCGCTCAGCTCGAAGTTGTCGGTGATCTTCAGGGAGACGCCGCCGACGCCGATGATGATGCCCGCGGCGGCCGGGACCAGGTTCAGCGGATTGCGCAGATCGACCTTGGCGTTGATCCAGATCTGGGCGCCGAGCAGGCCGATCATGCCGTACAGGATGACGGTGATGCCGCCGAGGACGCCGCCGGGGATCGCCGCGACGACCGCGCCGAACTTGGGGCAGAGGCCGAAGAGCAGCGCGAAGCAGGCCGCAGCCCAGTACGCGGCCGTCGAGTAGACGCGGGTCGCGGCCATCACGCCGATGTTCTCGGAGTACGTCGTGTTGGGCGGGCCGCCGACCGCCGTGGAGAGCATGGACGCGGCGCCGTCGGCGGAGATCGCGGTGCCGAGCTTGTCGTCCAGGGAGTCGCCGGTCATCTCGCCGACCGCCTTGACGTGGCCAGCGTTCTCGGCGACCAGAGCGATCACGACGGGCAGCGCGACCAGGATCGCGGACCACTCGAAGCTGGGGGCGTGGAAGGTCGGCAGGCCGATCCAGTCCGCGTTGCCGACGGCCGAGAGGTCCAGGCGCCAGTGGTCGACGACCTTGCCCGAGCCGTCCGCCGAGTGGATCTTGCCGAAGACCAGGTCAAGGGCCCAGGACAGGGCGTACCCGAAGATCAGGCCCAGGAAGATCGCCACGCGTGACCAGAATCCGCGCAGGCACACCACGGCCAAACCGGTGAACAGCATCACGCAGAGCGCCGTCCACTGGTCCTGCGGCCAGTACGTGGAGGCGGTGACCGGCGCCAGGTTGAAGCCGATCAGCATGACGACGGCGCCGGTGACGATCGGCGGCATCGCGGCGTGGATGATCCGCGCCCCGAACTTCTGGACGGCCAGGCCCACCAGGAACAGCGCGGCGCCGACCACGAAGACCGCGCCGGTGACGGTCGCGGACGAGCCGCCCTGTGCCCGGATGACCGCGGCCACGCCCACGAAGGAGAGCGAACAGCCCAGGTAGCTGGGGACCCGGCCGCGCGTGGCGAGCAGGAAGATGACGGTCGCGACGCCCGACATCATGATCGCCAGGTTGGGGTCGAGGCCCATCAGGACGGGCGCCACGAAGGACGCGCCGAACATGGCCACCACGTGCTGGGCGCCGAGCCCGAAGGTCCGTGGCCAGGAGAGCCGCTCGTCGGGTCGGACGACGGCTCCGGGCGCCGGGGTGCGCCCGTCGCCGTGCAGTCTCCAGCGCACGCCGAGATCCATGGTTCTGTTCCGCCTTCTTGTGCGCCCGACCTGTTGTCAAGACCTGAATGAGTCAGCGCAATGTTAATCCGGCGTAAGGATCACGGTTTCCCGGCCGGCGTGTCCGCGGGCGCGGCCGGGGTCGCCTCGCGGCCGTCCGTGCGCAGCACGCCCGCGAACACCGCGAGCCCGCACGCGAGGACCGTGACCAGGCCGAAGGAGACGACCAGGCTCGTCACGTCGGCGAGCGTGCCGATCGCCGACGGGGCGATCAGACCCGATGTGTACGTGATGGTCGCGACGCCCGCGATGGCCTGGCTGGGGTTCGGGCCGCTGCGCCCGGCCGCGGCGAAGGCGAGCGGCACCACGACCGCGATGCCGAGCCCCATCAGCGCGAAGCCGCACATGGCCATCGCCGGATGCGGCGCCGCCACGACCAGCACGCCGCCGAGCGCGGCGCCCACCCCGCCCACGCGCACCGTCCGCACCGCCCCGAACCGGTCCACCACCGCGTCGCCCGCGAGCCGCGCGATCGCCATGGTGAGCGTGAAGCCGGTGGTGCAGGCCGCGGCGAGCCCGGCCGAGCTGCCGAGGACGTCCCGCAGATAGACCGCCGACCAGTCCAGGCTCGCGCCCTCCGCGAAGACCGCGCAGAAGCCGACCGCGCCGATCAGGAGCGCCGACTTGGGCGGCAGCGAGAAGCGCGGGGGCGCCTCCTCCTCGGGCGCCGCCTGCAGATCGAGCACGCCCTGGCAGGCGATCAGGCCGATCACGGTGAGCGTCACGGCGGCGAGCGCGTGGTGCAGCCGGGCGTCCGAGCCGAGGTGGGCGGCGACCGTGCCCGCCGCGGAGCCGATCAGGGCGCCGACGCTCCACATGCCGTGCAGACCCGACATGATCGACTTCTTCATCCGGGTCTCGACCTCGACGCCCAGGGCGTTCATCGCGACGTCCGACATGCCCGCCGTGGCGCCGTACACGAACAGGGCCAGACAGAGCGTGAGCAGGTTCGGCGCGAGCGAGGGCAGGATCAGCGCCATCGTCCACAGGGCGAGCAGACCGCGCAGCGCCGTGCGGGCGCCGAAGCGGTGGCTGACCCAGCCGGCCAGTGGCATGGCCACGGAGGCGCCGATCGCGGGGAAGGCCAGGGCGAGGCCGAGGAGGCCCGCGCTGAGGTCGGCGTGATCCTGGATCCAGGGGACACGGGTCGCGAAGGAGCCCGTGACGGCGCCGTGCACACAGAAGACGGCGGCCACGGCGTACCGTGCCCGCTTCAACTGGCGCATGTCGTAGACCACTTCAGCCATTGATGCTCCGCCCCTCCCAGGGTGCTGCCCCGCTCCTGCCGTCCCACACGGCGACGTAAACTATCAGGAACCCTGCCTGATAAATAGAAGCCTTATGGAAGGATCCCCGGCATGCCCGCATCACCGAGCACCGCCCGGGCCATCAACGACCGGCTCGCCCTGGGGCTCCTGCAGCGCGAAGGGCCGCTGACGGCCAACCAGTTGAAGGAACTGACCGGCCTGTCCCGGCCGTCCGTCGCCGATCTCGTCGAGCGGCTCCAGGGCTCCGGGCTGATCGCCGTGGTGGGGGAGGCGGGCGCGCGGCGCCGGGGCCCCAACGCCCGGCTCTACGGGATCGTCGCCGACCGGGCGCACCTCGCCGCCCTCGACGTACGCACCGGCGGGCTCTCCGTGGTGGTCACCGACCTGCTGGGCGCCGTGCTCGCCGAGGACTCGCTGCCCATCGGCGGCGACACCGGCACCGAGCCCGCCGTCGAGCAGGCCGTCGCCCTCGTCGAGCGGACCGCGCTCGCGGGCGGCGCCAAGCGGCTGCACACCGTCGGCATCGGCGCGCCCGGCCTGATCGACCCCGCCTCCGGCGAACTGCGCGACACCACCTCGCTGCCCGCCTGGCACCGGCGCCTGGCCGGAGCCCTCCAGGAGCGGCTGCCGGCCCGCGTCCTCGTGGAGAACGAGACCAACCTCGCCGCCCGCGCCGAACAGCGCGAGGGCGCCGCGCGCGACCGCGACACCTTCGTCCTGCTCTGGCTCGGCGAGGGCGTCGGCGCCGCCGTCGTCCTGGACGGGACGCTGCGCCGCGGCGCCTCCGGAGGCACCGGCGAGATCGGCTTCCTGCCGGTGCCCGGCACCTCCTCGCTGCCGTCCGCCACCGGCTGCGACGGCGGCTTCCACTCGCTGGCCTGCGCGGCGGCGCTGCGCCGACTCGGCGCCGACCACGGGCTCCTGGAGCCGGGCGCGAGCGCCGCCGACGTACTGCGCCGCGCCGTCGACACCGGCCACGGCGGCTATCTCGACGCCGCCGCCGACCGCATCGCCGTCGGCGCCGCCGCGATGGCCGCGATCCTCGACCCCGGCTGCGTCGTCCTCGGCGGCGAACTGGGCCGCGCCGGCGGCGGCGCGCTCGCTGCCCGTGTCATGGACCGCGTCACCGCGATGTCCCCGCTGCACACGGAGGTCAGGGCGAGCACCCTCGGCGGCTCGGCGGTGCTGCGGGGCGCGCTGCTCGCGGCCAGGGAGTCGGCGCAGGAGGAGCTGTTCGGCCCCGCACGCTGAGACATCGGAGCCGGCACGGGGCGATCACCACCCCGACCGGCCGGTCACCCGCGTCCGCCGGACCGTCCCGCCAGGAACTCCTCGAACGTGCCCTTCCCCACGGCCTGTTCCGGCGCCAGATGGCCGCCCGCTCGCGCTGCCCGGTACGTCTTGCCCGCGAGCCGCAGCGGCACCAGCGGACGCCGCTTGCCGCTCGCCCGCAGATAGGCGCGGGCCAGCTCGGCGAACGTACGCACCTCGGGACCGCCCATGTCCGCGACCCGCCCGGCAGGCGGCGCCACCGCCAACTCGGCCAGGCGCTCGGCCACTTCACCGACCTCGATCGGCTGATCGCTGATGCCCGAGAGCACCGGCATCACCGGGAACCTCGCCGAACTCCGCAGGATGTTCAGGACCAGATCGTGGAACTGCGTGGTCCGCAGCACCGTCCAGCCGAGCCCCGACTCCTCGACCAGCCGCTCCACGGCGAGCTTCGCCTTGTAGTAGGCGAGCGGCACCCGGTCCACGCCCACGATCGAGATGTAGACGAGATGCGCGACCTGAGCCCGCCGCGCCGCCTCGATCAGATGCCCCGCGGCCTGCTCGTCGCCCCCGCGCGGCGTGCTCGCGCAGTGCACCACCACGTCCGCGCCCGCCATCGCCGTGTCCAGACCCGTGCCCTCGCGCAGATCGACGGGGTACTCCTGGGAACCACGGCTCAGGACGCGTACGTCATGGCCCTGCGCCCGCAGTCGTTCGACCACCGGGCGGCCGAGGGTTCCCGTGCCGCCGGTCACCAGAATCGTGGTCATCGCAAGGCTCCTTCGCTGTCCGGGACGCCGCCGCGGCGTCCGTCACCAGCTGAGAACCGGACAGCGGCCGGGAATGTGACACCGCCGTCAGGAAGCCCCGAGCTGCCCGGCCACAAAGCCCAGCTTGTCCGGGTTGACCACCACCCGCACGACACTGACCCGGCCGTCGCGGAACTCGAACGCCGCGGCGCCCACCACGGCCCCGTCGAGCCGCGCGACGACCGCCGGGGCGCCGTTGACCTCGGCGTACGAGAGATCCATCGCGTACGCGAACTTCCGCATCCCGCCCACCAGGAAGCGCAGCACCTTCTCGCGCCCCACGATCGGCCTGCGCGCGGCGGTGACCTTGCCGCCGCCGTCGCCCCACCACGTCACATCCGCCGCGAGCACCTTCTCCAGGCCCGCCAGATCACCCTCGCGGGCCGCCGCGATGAACGACGCGACGAACTCCTCGCGCCGCTCGGCCGCCGCCTCGAACCGCGCCCGCTCCCCGGCCACGGACCGAGCCGCCCTGCGGTACAGCTGACGGCAGTTGGCCTCGCCGATGTCGAGCACACCGGCGATCTCCCGGTGGCTGTACGCGAACGCCTCCCGCAGCACGAACACCGCCCGCTCCACCGGAGTGAGCCGCTCCAGGAGGATGAGCAGCGCCATCGACACCGCGTCCCGCTGCTCCGCCGACTCCAGGGGGCCGAGCGCGCCGCCCGACGTGATCACCGGCTCCGGGAGCCAGGGGCCCACGTACTCCTCGCGCCGCGCCCGCGCCGACGTCAGCCGGTTCAGACAGAGGTTGGTGACGACCTTGGCCAGCCAGGCCGCGGGCTGCCCGATGTCCGCGCGGCGCGCGCCGCTCCAGCGCAGATACGCGTCCTGGACGGCGTCCTCCGCCTCCTGGGCGGAGCCGAGCATGCGGTAGGCGAGGGAGAACATGCGCGGCCGATGGGCCTCGAACTCGTCGGCAAGTGCTGCGGTCGTCACGCGCTCAGCGTGCCAAAGGGCGCGTCACCACCGGTCACGGGGGTACGACGGACTGTTGTGAGCCAGCCCACAGGGGTTCGCCCGTATGGGCGTCGATCAGGCGTGGCAGACTGGTCCCGTACCAAAAGCAGCGCACTCCGGGGTCGGTGTAATTCCGAACCGGCGGTTATAGTCCGCGACCCGATC
The DNA here is from genome assembly GCF_044457025.1 of Streptomyces sp. NPDC050658. Taxonomy (NCBI): domain Bacteria; kingdom Bacillati; phylum Actinomycetota; class Actinomycetes; order Kitasatosporales; family Streptomycetaceae; genus Streptomyces; species Streptomyces sp. NPDC050658. The sequence continues at coordinate 86,934 of NZ_JBITGM010000017.1, read as the reverse complement.
GCCTCCAGCGACCGGTTGACCAGGTGAAATTCCTGGACCGACGGTGAAAGTCCGGATGGGAGGCAGTGCGCGGCGGGCGGGCATTCGTGCACGTCGTCGTAGTGGCTTGCTCTTGGGTTTCCCGGATTTCCGGGGGCTTCAAGGGAGAGGTCTCGATCCGTCGGCGTACCCGGTGTCGCAGTCCGTACATTCTGTCGTCATCGACAGGCCCCGGAGTCCGTGCCCCATGAGGCAGGAGGACCCGGTGGCCGCCACCGCAGCCGCAGCGAACGAGCATGAGCGTGCAGCCATGCGCCGCGCCATCACGCTGGCCGCGCGCGGACTCGGCTCCACCAGCCCCAACCCGGTCGTCGGCTGCGTCATCATCGACGCCTCCGGAGAGACCGTCGGCGAGGGCTACCACCAGCGCGCGGGTGGCCCGCACGCCGAGGTGCACGCCCTGCGGGCGGCCGGAGAGCGGGCCCGCGGCGCCACCGCCCTGGTCACCCTCGAACCCTGCAACCACACCGGACGCACCGGCCCCTGCGCCCAGGCGCTCATCGACGCCGGCATCGCCCGCGTCGTCTACGCGGTCGGCGACCCGACCCCCACCGCGACCGGCGGCGCACAGCGGCTGGGTACGGCCGGGGTCGAGGTGGAGTCGGGCCTCCTGGAGGACGAGGCAGCGGCCGGGAACGCCGCCTGGCTGACCTCCGTACGGCTCGGCCGTCCGCACGTCACCTGGAAGTACGCCGCGACGTTCGACGGCCGCATCGCCGCCGCCGACGGCACCAGCCGCTGGATCACCTCCGCCGAGTCCCGCGCCGACGTCCACCGGCTGCGCGCCGAGTGCGACGCGGTCGTGGTCGGCTCCGGCACCCAGCGCTCCGACGACCCGCACCTCGCCGTGCGCGGCATCGAAGGCGCCGTCCAGCCGCTGCGCGTCGTCGTCGACACGAACGGCACCGCCGTCACCCCGGGCGCCCGCGTCCTGGACGACGCGGCACCCACCCTGATCGCCGTCGCCGACGACACCACACCTGCGTACGAAGCGGACGACACGGTCCGACTCCCCCGCGCGGAGGGCGGGTTGGACATTCCGACCCTCCTCGCCGAGCTCCACGCGCGCGGGGTGCGCTCCGTCCTCCTCGAAGGCGGGCCGACGCTCGCCGGGGCCTTCGTCGCCGCCGGAGCCGTCGACCGCGTCGTCGCCTATCTCGCCCCCGCCCTGCTCGGCGCGGGCCCCGCCGCCCTGACCGGCGGCGGAATCACGACCATCACCGAAGCGTTGCGCCTCGACATGAGCGAGACCGTCCCCATGGGTCCCGACCTGCGCATCACCGCCACCCTTGCAGCGAAGGAGCACTGAGTGTTCACCGGAATCGTCGAAGAGCTGGGCGAGATCACCGCCGTCGAGAAGCTGGCCGACGCCTCGCGCTTCCGCCTCCGCGGCCCCGTCGTCACCGACGGCGCGAAGCACGGTGACTCCATCGCGGTCAACGGCGTCTGTCTGACGGTCGTGGAGCACGAGGGCGACGAGTTCACCGCCGACGTGATGGCGGAGACGCTGAACCGCTCCAGCCTCGGGGCGCTCGCGGTCGGCTCGCGGGTCAACCTGGAGCGGCCGACGGCCGTGGGCGACCGCCTCGGCGGGCACATCGTGCAGGGACACGTTGACGCTGTCGGCACCGTCGTCGAGCGCAAGCCCTCCGAGAACTGGGAGATCGTCAAGGTCTCGCTCCCCGCGGACCTCTCCCGCTACGTGGTGGAGAAGGGCTCGATCACGGTGGACGGCGTCAGCCTGACCGTCGTCGACGCCGGGCCCGACTACTTCACGATCAGCCTCATCCCCACCACCCTCGCGCTGACCACGCTCGGCATCAAGCAGCCCGGCGACCCGGTCAACCTCGAGGTGGACGTCATCGCGAAGTACGTCGAGCGGATGCTCGGCGACCGCGTCACCGCCCGCTCTTCCGCCCAGGAGGCCACACAGTGAACTGGCTCAACTCCGAAGCCTTCACGGCCTTCGGGCAGCACGTCATCTGGTCCGACATGGTCGGCAACACCATCGGCCTGATCGCCCTCGCGCTCGGCTGGCGGCGCTCCATATGGACCTGGCCCGCCCAGTTCCTGTCCGGCCTCATCCTCGTCGCCGCGTACGCCTCCGCGCAGCTCTCCGGCGGCGTCGGCAAGCAGCTCCTCGTCATCGCCGTGGCCCTGTGGGGCTGGCGGCAGTGGACGCAGGGCAGGCAGCAGGCGCAGGACGGCTCCATCGCCATCCGGTTCGCCACCTGGAAGGAGCGCGGGGTGCTCGTCGGCGGCACGGCGGTCGGCACGGTCGCCGTCGGCGCCCTGTTCTCCGCCGTACCGGACCTGTCCTGGAACCCGTGGCCGGACGCCTACATCTTCGTCGGCACGCTCGCCGCGATGGTCGCCCAGGCCCGTGGTCTCGTCGAGTTCTGGTTCGCCTGGCTGCTCGTCGACGTGGTCGGCGTGCCGCTCGCGTTCAGCAGCGGCCTCGCCTTCTCCGGCCTCGTGTACGTCATCTACCTCGCCCTCGTCCTGTGGGGCATGCGCGACTGGTGGCTGCGGTCGCGCACCGCGACCTCGCAGCCCGTCATGGAAGGAGCCCCGGCATGAGCGCGGCACCTGTTTGGTACAGCACCGGTCACGAGGAAGACGCACCGGACCTGGCCCTCGACCCGGTGGAGGCGGCCATCCGCGACATCGCCGCCGGGCGGCCCGTCGTGGTCGTCGACGACGAGGACCGCGAGAACGAGGGCGACCTCGTCATCGCCGCGGAGAAGGCGACCCCCGAGATCGTCGCCTTCATGATGAGCGAGTGCCGCGGCCTGATCTGCGCCCCCATGGAGGGCGAGGAGCTGGACCGCCTGCGGCTCCCGCAGATGGTCGAGAACAACACCGAGTCGATGCGGACGGCCTTCACCGTCTCCGTCGACGCGAGCGGCGCGCACGGCGTCACCACCGGCATCTCGGCCGCCGACCGCGCCACCACGCTCCAGATGCTCGCCGCGGGCACCTTCGAGCCCGCCGACTTCGTGCGCCCCGGCCACATCTTCCCGCTGCGCGCCAAGTCCGGCGGTGTCCTGGCCCGCAACGGCCACACGGAGGCCGCCGTCGACCTGGCCCGGCTCGCGGGCCTGCGCCCGGCAGGCGCGATCGTGGAGATCGCCGGCGAGGACGGCACGATGCTCCGCCTCCCGGAGCTGATCCCCTTCGCCCGCAAGCACGGCCTGACGATCATCTCCATCGAGGACCTGATCGCCTACCGCCGCTCCGCCGAGCCGACCGTCCGCCGCGAGGCCGAGGTCCGGCTGCCCACCGCCTTCGGCGACTTCACGGCGTACGGCTACCGCTCCACCGTCGACGGCGTCGAGCACGTCGCCCTCGTCCACGGAGAGATCGGCGACGGCGACGACGTCCTGGTCCGCATCCACTCCGAGTGCCTCACCGGCGACGTCTTCCACTCGCTGCGCTGTGACTGCGGCCCCCAGCTGGACGCGTCCATGCGGCGCGTCACGGAGGAGGGACGCGGCGTGGTGGTCTACCTCCGCGGCCACGAGGGGCGCGGCATCGGCCTGGTCTCCAAGCTCCGCGCGTACGAACTCCAGGAGCGCGGCAGCGACACCCTGGACGCCAACCTGGAACTCGGCCTGCCCGCCGACGCCAGGGACTACGGAGCGGGCGCCCGGATCCTCGACGACCTCGGCGTGCGCAGCCTGCGCCTGATGACGAACAACCCCGACAAGACCGACGCGGTCGTCCGGCACGGCCTGAAGGTCACCGCACGCGAGCCCATGGCGGTCCAGGCGGGCGAGCACAACCTCCGCTACCTGCGCACCAAGCGGGACCGGATGGGGCACGACCTGCCCTGGCTCGACACCCCCGAGGTGTCGGCCTGCGGCAACCAGTAGCCCTGCGGCAACCAAGTAGTCCCATGGCAATCCAGTAAGCACACCGACGACCCCCCTACGACTACGACGTACGAACACAAGGAGAAGCGCGTGAGCGGCAAGGGTGCACCCGAACTGAGCGTGAAGAACTGCGGCGACCTGCGGGTCGCGGTGATCGCCGCCCAGTGGCACGAGAAGGTCATGGACGGCCTCGTCGACGGCGCCCTGCGCGCCCTGCACGAGCTGGGCATCGACGAGCCGACCGTCCTGCGGGTCCCCGGCAGCTTCGAGCTGCCCGTCGTCGCCAAGGTCCTCGCCGGCCGCGGCTACGACGCGATCGTGGCGCTCGGCGTCGTCATCCGCGGCGGCACCCCGCACTTCGAGTACGTGTGCCAGGGCGTCACCCAGGGTCTGACCCAGGTCAGCATCGACACCGGCGTACCCGTCGGCTTCGGCGTGCTGACCTGTGACACCGAGGAGCAGGCCCTGGACCGCGCGGGCATCGAGGGCTCCCGCGAGGACAAGGGGCACGAAGCGGTCACCGCCGCCGTCGCCACCGCGACCACGCTGCGTACGATCTCCGAACCCTGGCGGTGAGCGGGGGCGAGGAGCCGCGTAAAGTAAGCGACATCATGTCCAAGAAGACTTTCGAGGAGCTCTTCGCCGAGCTCCAGCACAAGGCCGCCAACGGCGACCCCGCAACCTCCCGCACCGCCGAGCTGGTCGACAAGGGCGTCCATGCCATCGGCAAGAAGGTCGTCGAGGAGGCCGCCGAAGTCTGGATGGCCGCCGAGCACGAGGGCAAGGAAGCCGCCGCCGAGGAGATCTCGCAGCTCCTGTACCACGTGCAGGTGATGATGGTCGCCCGCGGCATCTCGCTCGACGACGTGTACGCCCACCTCTGAGCCGTACGCCCGGCCGAACCCAACTCCCCTTAACGCCTTAACGCAAAGGAATCCCGCCTCATGCTGCGCATCGCCGTCCCCAACAAGGGTTCACTGTCCGGACCTGCGTCGGCGATGCTCCATGAGGCCGGATACCAGCAGCGCAAGGAGTCCAAGGAGCTCGTCCTCGTCGACCCCGAGAACGAGGTCGAGTTCTTCTACCTGCGCCCCAAGGACATCGCGATCTACGTCGCGACCGGCCGCCTCGACATCGGCATCACCGGCCAGGACCTCCTGGTCGACTCCGGCGCCGACGCCGAGACGATCCTGCCGCTCGGCTTCGCCCGCTCCACCTTCCGGTTCGCCGCGAAGCCGGGCACGGCCGACGACATCAAGGACCTCACGGGCAAGACGGTCGCGACCTCGTACGAGGGCATCGTCGCCAAGCACCTCGCGGACCACGGCGTCACCGCCTCCGTGGTGCACCTGGACGGCGCCGTCGAGACCGCCATCGAGCTGGGCGTCGCCCAGGTCATCGCGGACGTCGTGGAGACCGGCACCTCGCTGCGGAACGCGGGCCTGGAGGTCTTCGGCGAGCCGATCATGAAGTCCGAGGCGGTCGTCATCCGGCGCACCGGCGCGGACGGCGACGACCCGAAGGTGCAGCAGTTCCTGCGCCGCCTCCAGGGCGTCCTGGTCGCCAGGTCGTACGTGATGATGGACTACGACTGCCGCGCCGAGCACCTGGAGCGCGCCGTGGCCCTCACGCCGGGCCTGGAGTCGCCGACCATCTCGCCGCTGCACAACGAGGGCTGGGTCGCCGTCCGCTCCATGGTCCCCGCCAAGGAGGCCCAGCGGGTGATGGACGACCTGTACGCCCTCGGCGCGCGGGCCATCCTGACCACGGCCATCCACGCCTGCCGCCTCTGACGACCGGCAGGAGACAGCAGCCGTGACCAATCAGACCGATCACACCGATCGCCCGGATCTTCCCGCTCTGCCCGTCACCTTCCGGCCGGGCAGGACCAGGGCCGTCCTGCTCACCGCGGGCGCCACGATCTTCGTGGTCCTCACGGTGATCGCCCTGCTCATCCCGAACCTCAGCACCGGGGAGCGGACCAGCTTCGTCTTCGTGGGGGCGCTGCTCTTCGGCGTGCTCATGCTGCTGAGCAGGCCCAAGGTGGTGGCCGACGAGACCGGCGTACGCGTCGTCAACATCGCCACCAGCAGGCGGCTCGACTGGGCCGAGATCATCCAGGTGAACCTCCGCCCCGGCGACCCCTGGGTCTTCCTCAACCTCAGCGACGGCACCAGCCTGCCCGTCATGGGCATCCAGCCGGGCATCGCCAAGCAGCGGGCCATCAGCGACGCCCGTGCGCTGCGCGCCCTCGCCGACGCCCGCGCGGCCCTCGGGGACTGACGTCCCGGCCCCGGTCTTGATTAATCTGGTGGCGGGGCACGCCCGGTGTGCCGCCCCGCCCCTGACGGGCCCGCCCGGCCCCCAGGGGCTCCTGCTACCCGAGGAGTGACTCCCTCCGGCGATGGACGGTTCGTCCTGTAGTACGTGCGCCGCCCCCTCCCGACATACCGGGACCGGTCTCACCAGGGAGGCGGCGGCATGACCACCTCCCTGCTGCTTCTCGGGGCGGCATTTCTGCTGATTCTCGCCAACGGCTTCTTCGTGGCCGCCGAGTTCGGGCTCGTCACCGTCGAGCGCCCGGACGCGGAGCAGGCCGCGGCCGACGGCGACCGACGGGCCCGTACGGTCGTCGAATCCCTCAAGGAGCTGTCCTTCCAGCTCTCCGGCACCCAGCTCGGCATCACCATCACCTCGCTGGTGGTGGGCATGCTCGCCGAACCGGCGCTGGCCCAGCTGTTCGCCGGTCCGTTCACCGCGACCGGCCTTCCGGAAGGCGCCGTACCGGGTGTCTCCGTAGTGGTCGGCATGCTGCTCGCGTCCGCCGTGCAGATGGTGATCGGCGAGCTCGTCCCGAAGAACTGGGCCGTCTCCAGGCCGCTGCAGGTCGCCCGCTTCGTGGCGGGCCCGCAGCATGTCTTCGCGCGGCTCTTCCGCCCGGTGATCGCGCTCCTGAACGCCGTGGCCAACCGTCTGGTGCGGCTGTTCGGCGTGGAGCCCGCCGACGAGCTGGCCTCGGCCCGCACCCCCGGCGAACTGGTCTCCCTGGCCAGGCACTCGGCGCAGGCCGGTGCGCTGGAGCAGGACACCGCCGACCTGTTCGTGCGGACCCTCTCGCTGGCGGAGCTGACCGCGCAGCACGTGATGACGCCGCGGGTGAAGGTCGGCGCGCTGCAGACGTCGGCGACCGCCGAGGACGTGGTGAACCTGACCCGGGCCACGGGCCTGTCCCGGTTCCCGGTCTACCGCGAGCGGATCGACGAGATCGTCGGCATGGTGCACCTCAAGGACGCCCTCGCGGTCCCGGCGCACGACCGGCTGCGGACCCCGGTGAGCCGGATCGCCCAGGCGCCGCTCCTGGTCCCGGAGACGCTGCCCGTGCAGCAGCTCCTGGAGCAGCTGCGCAGCGAGCAGCCGATAGCCGTCGTCGTCGACGAGTACGGCGGTACGGCCGGTGTGGTCACCCTGGAGGACATCGTCGAGGAGCTCGTCGGCGAGGTCCGTGATGAGCACGACCTGCACGATCTGCCCGAACTCGCCGCGGCACCGGCCGAGGACGGCCGCCCCGCCTGGGACGCCGACGGCAGCTGCCGGGTCGACACGCTCCAGCGGATAGGGCTCGACGTGCCCGAGGGGCCCTACGAGACGGTCGCCGGGCTCGTCGCCGACCTGCTCGGCCGCATCCCCGCCCCGGGCGACCGGGCCGAACTGCCGGGCTGGCGGCTCGCGGTGCGCCAGGTCGACCACTACCGCGCGGAGCGGGTGCGTCTCGTACGGACCGGTGGTGCCACGGAGGCCGCCGGTGCCCTGACTGTGGCGGAGGCCGCCCGATGAGCGTGCTCCAACTCCTGTTCGCCCTGCTCCTCGTGCTCGCCAACGGCTTCTTCGTGGGGGCCGAGTTCGCGCTCGTCTCCGTGCGGCGCAGCCAGATCGAGCCGCTGGGGACCAAGCGGTCCCGCCAGGTCCTGTACGGCCTCGAGCATCTGCCGCAGATGATGGCGGCCGCCCAGTTCGGCATCACTGTCTGCTCGCTGACGCTCGGCGCGGTCGCCGAGCCGACCGTCGCGCATCTCCTGGAGCCCGTCTTCGCGGCGGCGCACATCCCCGAGGGGATGATCCATCCGCTCGGGTACGCCATCGCGCTCGCCCTGGTGGTCTTCCTCCACCTCGTGATCGGCGAGATGGTCCCGAAGAACCTGGCGATGGCGGCCCCGGAGAAGACCGCGCTCTGGTTCAGCCCCGGCCTCGTCGCCTTCGCCCGGCTGTGCCGGCCGGTCACGGTGGCGCTCGGGGCCTGCGCACGCGTCGTGCTGAAGCTCTTCAGGGTCGAGCCCAAGGACGAGGTCGAGGCGGTCTTCACCAGCGAGCAGCTCAACCGGCTCGTCGGTGACTCCGGCCAGGCCGGGCTGCTCGAGCCCGAGGAGCAGGAGCGCCTGGAGGACGCCCTGGAGCTGGGCTCGCGCCCGGTGACGGACGTCCTGCTCGACCGGGCCTCCCTGGTCACCGTGGGCGCGTCGGTCACGCCGAGCCAGGTCATCGAGCTGACCGGGCGCACCGGCTACTCCCGTTTCCCGGTGTGCGCGGAGAACGGCGCCTTCATGGGCTATCTGCACGTGAAGGACGTACTGGACCTGACCGACGGAGCGGAGACGGACCGCGCCGTTCCGCAGCAGGTCTGGCGCCCGATGACGACGCTGCGGGCCGAACTCCCGCTGGACGACGCGCTGACGGTGATGCGCCGCGCCGCCACGCATCTGGCGCAGGTCGCCGACGCGTCCGGCAAGGTGCTCGGCCTGGTCGCCCTGGAGGACGTCCTGGAACTCCTGGTCGGCGAGGTCCGGGACCCGGCGCACCGGGTCGCGGTGCCCCGCACCCCGCAGGAGACCCGCGGCGGCGCGCTCGTCGGCTGAGCCGGGCCGCGGGCCGCCTCACATCCTCGGTGGATCGTGCGGCCCGCGGCCCGAGAGCACCTCTCCGTACGCCTGCATGAGGTCCGGCAGGCGCAGTGTCGACAAGTCGTCACGGCTGGGCCGGCCGGGGTAGCCCGTCAGACGCAGGTCGCGGTAGGCGCAGCTCTTCTCGTAGAGGGTGCGCAGGAACCTGCCGTTGCCCAGTTCGTCGATCCAGGACTGATCGACGACATGGCCGCTGATGGAGCGCAGCTCGTCGAGCGCCTCCTCGTCCCACACGTCGCCGTTCTCGGCGGCGAGCACCTCGCCGATGGCGGTGAGTTCGAGCGGCCGGTACGAGGGGAAGTCGACCCGCGTCGTGAAGCGTGACGACAGGCCGGGGTTGGCGGCGAGCAGCCGGTCCATGCCCTCCGGGTAGCCGGCCAGGATCACGACGAGGTGGTCGCGGTTGTCCTCGGCGCGCTTGAGCAGGACCTGCAGCGCCTCGTCGCCGTACGCGTCGCCCTTGCCGTAGCCCGAGTTGGACAGCGAGTACGCCTCGTCCACGAAGAGGACGCCGCCGATCGCCGAGTCGATCAGCTCGTTGGCCTTCACCGCCGTCTGGCCCAGATACTCGCCGACCAGGTCAGCGCGCTGCGCCTCCACCAGATGGTCGCCGCCGAGCAGCCCGAGCGCGTAGAAGGCGCGGCCCAGGATGCGGGCCACGGTGGTCTTGCCGGTGCCCGAGGGTCCGGAGAAGACGAAGTGTCGTTTCGGCGGCTGCACGGGCAGTCCCTGTGCCGCCCGCAGCCGCGCCATGTTCAGCTGTGCGGACAGCGCCTTCACCTGACGCTTGACCGGTTCGAGGCCGACCATGCCCTCCAGCTCGGCGATGGCCGCCTCCAGGAGCGCCGGGTCCGTCGGTCCGGGCGGCAGCTGCGGGAGCCCCGGCTGGACCGGGATCACGGCCTTCTCGCGGACCGCGTCGGTCTCTGACGGGCCGCCGGCGGGCGGCAGTTCGGGCTCGGTGACCTTCAGGTCACGGCCCTCCGTGCCGAAGAGCGGATCGACCCCGTCCGGGGCGTCCACCGCGTCCTGCCCGAAGCCGGCCAGGGTGATCGACGCCAGATCGGTGACCTCGTCGTACCCGTCGCCCTCGGCGATCGCCGCGAGCCGTGCCGAGGTGTCCATGAACGCCGGGTCCACCCGGTGCACCGCCCGGTACAGCGGCAGCGCCGCCGCCGAGCGTCCTGTGCCCTCGTGGGCGCGCGCCAGCCAGTAGCGCAGCTCCTTGCGCTGCGGCTGCTCGCTGCGGCAGCGCATCAGGGCGGCGGAGAGCAGCGGCTCCGCCTGCCCGTACATCTCCAGGCGTACGCGGGCCATGCCGCCGAAGAGACCGGCCTCGATGCCCAGCATCGCGTCGTCGATGAGCGAGTCCGTGTGCCGGACCAACTGCTCCCAGTCCTTGACCAGATAGGACCGGCAGGCGTGCAGGAAGCGCACCTGCGGATCGGCGTCCACCGGCGGCAGCCCCGCCAACGCCCGGTCCAGCTCCGGCACATGGCGTCCGTCGAGCCAGTGCGAGGCATGGGCGAGCAGCAGATCGCGCGTGCTCTCCAGGACGGGCTGTACCCACCAGCCCAGCCAGTACCAGGAGTTGAGCGTGCGCCCGTGCCGAGTGCGCTGCTCGCCGAACCGGTCCCGGTGCTGGAACATCCGCAGCAGCGCCGTCGTCGTGTCGATGCGCAGTGCGTGCAGTCCGAGCCAGCCGTCGGCCATCCCCGGATCCATCCGCACCGCGGCCCGGAACTCCTCCTCCGCCTGCGGGTAGGCGCCCATGGTGTAGGCGTCGACGCCCCTGATCCAGGCGAGGTCGGCCGGGGCGGGTGAGCCCTGCGTGCCGAAGTCCATCACGTCCCCCACAAACCGTGCCCCCGTTTGTGTACCGCCAGGCCGGTGCCCGTCGGCAACTTCGCTGAACCGCCGTGCTGCGGACGGGAGTTGTCTCGGTGCGCAGAGCAGCCGTCCGTAGGTCGCACCGAAAGGCATCGTACCTGCGGGGGAGTGCTCGGCCGTAGGGTGCCGCAGCGCGGGATCGATCGGGTGACGTGGCGTCGAGGTGGGCCCCGATGGTCACCGAGGGTGAGCGAATGGCGGCTCGCAGCGCCCGGAACGCGGGCGTGAAGGGCAGAACGAAGCCCCCGATCACGGGGGAACAACCGGGGGCTTCGCGTCTGCGGGCGGCCCCGTAGGACCGCACATTCAGAACGTAAGTCCTGTAAGGGCCCTCGGTCAAGCGGAGTTGGGGCACTCATGGAAACTCTTGGGGACTTGTGGAAGTGGACTTCCGGAGGTTCAGCGCACCGCCGACGGTCCCTCACCGTGCGTGACGGTTTGGCTGTGCGCTGCGGTGTCATCGGGCCCCGGCAGCACCTCATAACCCTCGCGGCACTGTCGTACCAAAGAGTGGGCGAAGGGCCGCGAGGGGTCATCCGCGAAGTGCCGGCGCTCGGCCGGCTCCCACCCGTCCCAGAAGTCACGCTGCTCCGCCCCGTCCCGGCCGCGCCCCCGCGCCCATGCCTCGTCCCGGGGCAGATCCATCCACAGCAGGCACGCGAGGAACGGGCGCACCGCGCGGCGCCCCGCGCCCACCCCCTCGACGAGCACCACGGGCGCCGGCGGCAGCGTCCGGACCTCGGGGCCGAAGCGGTGCGCGTGCCAGTCGTACGGCTCATAGCGCGCCGTCTCGCCGTGCGAGAGCGGCACGAGCACCTGCCGCCGCAGCCGCTCGGTCCAGCCGAACAGCTCCGCGTGGCTCGCGATGTCGTCCAGACGCAGCACCGGGGCGCCGCCCAGCGCATCGGCGAGGCGCCGCGCGAAGGTCGACTTGCCCGAGCCCGCGTGTCCGTCGACGCCGACGAGCCGGACAGGGCCGCAGGAGGGCGGCAGCCGCAGCAGGGCCCCGGCGAGACGGGGCAGCGGTGTGGCAGGTGCGGGTGTGGCGTGTGCGGTCATCACATCCAGCGTACGGGTGCGGAATGCGCTGCTCCGCGTGCCGTCCCTGCTCACGCCAGTGGTCGAGGCCAATATTGGTGGACGCGGGGGCCTTCGAAGCGCTGGCAGAAGTCGGCGTGCAGCAGCCATAGTTGGCCTACCGCCGAGTACCTGACCTGCCCTTTCCGGATTGCTCCGGAACCCACGTCGACTGGGGGTCCCCGCCATGGACCGAGCTGATGACATGTCCCGCAGAACCGTCCTCGCCACAGCCGCCGCACTGGCCGCCGTCGCCGCAGGCGCCGGCACCGCGCTCGCTGCGGGCGGCGCGGCGCCCCGCGCGAAGCGGCCGGTGAACAACCGCTTCTGGGCCAGCCACGCGGACTGGAGCGCGGGCACCGCCGAGGGCACCCGTGCCGTCGCGGGCACCCGCCCCGCCGTGGAGATCGCCAAGGCCGTGGGCCGCACCGACTACGCCGATCCGCACACCGGCAGGACCGCCACCTGGGAGTACGCCCGCTGGACCTCGCCCGTGCACCGCTCCAGCGTGCCCGCGACAGAGCTCGTCGCCTCCTGGAACGCCCGCACGCCCCAGGGCACCTGGCTCCAGGTCGAGCTCCAGGGGACGTACTCGGACGGCACGAAGACGCCCTCGTACGTCCTGGGCCGCTGGACCTCGGGCGACGACGCCGAGAAGGACATCCGCCGCACCTCCGTCGACGACCAGAGCGACGGCAAGTCCAGCATCTGGACGGACACCTTCTCCATCGACGACACCACGACGGGCCTGCGTCTGGCCTCGTACCGGCTGCGCCTGACCCTGTACCGCAAGCCGGGCTCCACCGCGACGCCCACGGTGTGGCGGCTCGGCGCGATGGCGTCCGACGTCCCCGACCGCTTCACGGTGCCCGCGTCGAAGCCGGGCCTCGCCAAGGAGCTGACGGTCCCGCGCTATTCGCAGGAGATCCACGCCGGCCAGTACCCGGAGTACGACAACGGAGGCGAGGCCTGGTGCAGCCCCACCTCCTCGCAGATGATCATCGAGTACTGGGGCCGCAAGCCCACCCCGGAGGACCTGGCCTGGGTCGACCCCACCTACGCGGACCCGCAGGTCTGTCACGCGGCCCGGTACACCTTCGACTATCAGTACGCGGGCTGCGGCAACTGGCCGTTCAACGCGGCGTACGCGTCGACGTACAAGGATCTGCGCGGCGTCGTCACGCGCCTCGACTCGCTCACCGAGCTGGAGTCGCTGATCGCCGTGGGGATCCCGGCCATAACGTCCCAGTCGTTCCTCAAGGAGGAGCTGACCGGCGCGGGCTACGGCACCGCGGGGCACCTCATGACGGTGATCGGCTTCACCGCGGACGGCGACGTGATCGCCAACGATCCGGCGTCGCCGACGAATACGGCGGTCCGCCGCGTCTACAAGCGGCGGGAGTGGGAAAATATTTGGCTCAGAACTAAGCGGTACAACGCCAGTGGGAAGGTCGTCTCCGGTACGGGCGGGGTCTGCTACCTGTACTTCCCCACGAAGCTCTCGGCGGCGCAGCGCAGCGCGCTCGCCGGGGTCGGCATCCGCTGAGCCGGGTCTGACCAGGGCCCCACCCACCCGGGCGCGGGTGGGTGGGGCCCTCGTCGTCCGCTCAGTTCAGCGGCGCCGACGTGGCGTAGTAGAACGTCATCGAAGGCCACCCGCGGGACGTGGCGATCTCGTTGAACGCGTCCACGATCTCCATCGGGGTGATCTGCTTCGCGGCGGGCGCGTTCTCGACCCTGAGCTTGAACGAGAACTGCATCATCGCGTCGATGTCACCGATGCTGACATCGCCCCCGAACTCCTGGCCGTTCGGGACGTTGGCGTCGTACTCCTGGGCCGCGTCGGCCGCCGGGGCGGCCTTGGCCGGCTCGCCCTCCGCCGCCCGCGCCGTCCCGGTGCCGGCGAGCGCCGCGCCCGCCGCGGCGCTGCCCGAGTAGCCCAGTAGGGCACGTCTGGAAACTCCGGTCATGGTCCCCTCCTCGATCACAGTTGATCTCCCCCCTGGAGATCGACTGTGATCATAAGGACGGAAAGGGCACCGTGGGGCCGAACGGGATCTTCCGCTTTTGTTCGGACCCGCGAGCCTGTCACCTGGCCGGATCCACCACCCAGTCCGGGTGCCCCGGCATCGGCGGCGTCTTCGCGCCGTAGAGCCACGGCTTCAGGAACCCTTCGAGGTCCTCGCCCGCCACCTTCGATGCGAGGTCGATGTAGTCCTGGGTGCTCGCGGCCTTCCCCCGGTACTCGCTGACCCAGGCCCGCTCGATCCGCTGGAACGCCGCGTCGCCGACCTGCTCCCGCAAGGCGTAGAGGACCAGGGCGGAACCGTCGTACCGCATGCGCTTGAAGAGGTTCGGCTCGGTCGGCTCCGCGGGCGCGCCGAAATCGCGGCGCCACTGGTCATGCGCCTGGTACGCGGTCTTCATCGCGGCCTCGAAGCTGTCGCCGCCGTGCTCCTCGGAGTACATCCGCTCGTAGAAGCGCGCGTGGCCCTCGCTCACCCACAGGTCGGACCAGCTCTTGAGGGCGACGCTGTCGCCGAACCACTGGTGGGTGAGCTCGTGCACCATGTTCCGCTCGGCGTCGACCTTCGTGCCGAGGAGGTCGGCCTTCGGGATGAGGGAGAGCGTCTGCGTCTCCAGGGCGACGCCCAGGTCCGTGTCGCCGACCAGCAGGCCGTAGCGGTTGAACGGGTAGGGCCCCAGTTTCTTCTGAAGCCACGTCAGATGATCCGGAGTGAGCTTGCGGTACTCCGCCGTCGGCTCGACCAGGGCGTCCGGCACGACGTCCCGCAGCGGGATGCCGCCCGGCCCCTTGGAGTCGACCAGCTGGAACCTGCCGACCGCCAGCTGCACCAGCTGCGTCGACAGCGGCTGCTCCGAGTCGTACGTCCAGCGCACCCGGTCGCCGGGGCGCTCGGTCTTGTCGACCAGCCTGCCGTTCGCGACGGCCGTGCGGTCCTTCGGCGTGGTGATGCGGAAGGTGATCGGCGCGCGCTGGCTGGGGTGGTCGTTCGCCGGGAAGATCAGCCGGGCGCCGTTCGGCTGCGGATAGACCACGGTGCCGTCGGCCGTGGGTATCCAGCCGTAGTCCTCGATGGCGTCGTCGCGGTGCCGCGTCTGGGTCGGGTCGGCGGTGTAGCTGACCTTGGCCGTGAAGGAACTGCCCTTGGGTATCGGGGACTTGGGTGTGACGGTCAGCTCGTCGCCGTCGCGCGACGTGCCCGCCGTCGAGCCGTTGACCTTCACCGCGTGCAGCGTGTTGCCGCCGAAGTCCAGGTTGAAGCGGGACAGCGACTGGGTGGCGGTGGCCCGGATCGTCGTCGTCGCCTCGAACGGGGTCTTCGGGGCCTGCCAGTCGAAGTCGAGGGTGTAGCGGTCGACGCGGTATCCGCCGTTCCCGTCGAGCGGGAACATGGGGTCGCCCAGGCCGGGCGCGCCGGGGGACGGGGTGCCCGGCGCGGACGGTGCGGCCTGCGAGACCGTTCCTGTGAGGGCTGCCGTCACGGTGACGGCGGCCGCGAGGGCGAGCCGTGCTCTGCGGCGGGGCGTCCGGTACGTGCTCATCGGAAACCTTTCGGTCGGATGGTTGCGCGGACGGGCGGCGGGAAGATGCCCCGCCGTTCGTAGTGAGACGCACGGCTGCCGGTGCCGGTTGTGCCGGCGTGCGCCTCCCGCCCGGCGGCGAGTGACCAAGCTCTCGCCCGCGGCGCCGGAATCCGGTGGCATGGTGGATGGGTCCGTGGGGGAGTCCACCGCCGGGCGACGCGTCACACGGGAGCGCCGCCGGCCGACGTACCGAGAGTTGCCATGACTGCGAGCACAGCCACCGCCACCGCGACCCGCGCGGTCACCCGGACCGGCGGCCCCAAGGAAGACGGCCCGAAGATCCTCGAGCACGTGCTCGGCTGGACGCTCGTCGTCGTGCTCGCGATGCTCGTCACGCAGACCGGGCTGATGTGACCCCGGTCGCGTGGCCCTCCTGGTCCAGATCCGCCCGCCAGTGCCGGTCCGGGACGCCCACCAGGCCGTACAGCCACCGCACCGGCGACCGCCGGGACAGCAGCGTGAACCCCGCGAGCACCGCGAACAGCGGGAGCCCGATCCAGCCGCCGGCCAGGTGTACGAGGACGCTCGCGACCAGCGCGCCCGTGAACGGCAGGCCGTAGACCCCGGCCGCCGCGATGGCGATCGCCAGGAACCGGTGCACCTTGCGGTCCTCGTCCGCGCCCGGCAGCGACCAGCCCTCCATCAGCCAGCCGATCTCGGTGAGCAGCATCGTCCCGATCACCGCGGCCCCGAAGACCAGCAGGGCGAGGAACGTGCCGGACGTCAGGAAGTCCAGGACGTGGTTGACCACGCTGTCCTGCCGCCACCGCGCGAAGTCCCGAGCGCCGGGCGCGAAGAGCCGCTCGTATCCGCGGCCGTCCCAGCCGTGCACCAGCGTCCCGAAGAGCAGGAAGTACCCGCCGACGCACTGGAGATACGCCCAGTAGCCGGCCCCCACCAGGACGAGTGACTGCGCCACGAGGAACCCGATGGCGGCGGCCACGGGAATCCCGCCCGCGTAGCACAGCACGAACCCCGCCCACACCCCCTCGTGCCCCTCCGCGACGTGCATCGTCGCCCACGCCGGGTTCTGCCACAGCAGGAAGAGCCCCGTCGGGACGAGCAGCACCGCCGCGAAGAGCACGGTGAGGGCCAGATAGGGGTTGGCGGCGCGGCTGCGGGTGCGCGGACCCTCGCCCGCGTTGATCCGCTCCCACACCTGCAACTGCCGCCCGGCCGAGAGCGCGAACGTCGCGCCGATCGCGTACGCCCAGAAGAGGGCGGCCTGGATCTGGATCATGCCGGGCCCTTCACGCCGAGGCCTTCAGGGTGAGCCCGTCCGTGACGATCAGGTCCGATGTGACCAGGGCCTGTTCGGCGCTCACGTCCGTCATGAAGACGAACGGCGGCACGACGGGCGGCACCGGCAGTTTGTCGGGCGTGAAGGTCAGACAGAGCAGCCCCTCCAGGCAGCCCTTGAACTTGGTCAGATAGAGGGTGACCGAGCCGCTGAGGTCCAAGGTGTCGGCGCCCAGGGCGAGTTCACGTCCGCCGTCGCGCGTCCTCAGCCGGTAGTCGGTGAGCGACGCCGCCTTCATCCGCAGCACCATCACCTTCAACGGCCCGTCCGCCGTGGGGATTTCGCGTACGCCGGCCAGGGTGAAGCCCTGCGGCGCGAAGAGGGTCGTGGTGACGGTCGGCGGAGTGCGGGGCGCCACGATCGCGTCCCCCGGAGCCGCTTTGGCGGTGCTCCCGTTCATGAGCCCGGCGAGGATCAGCACGGGAAGCAGCACGGCGAGCGTCCGCGTCCCCTGCCCGTCCCGCACCTTCGGCACCTCGGCGGAATCCTCACCCCCCTCTGGCCCCTCCGGGACCGGTGTCCAGCCGAAGCCCATGGCGCTGCCCGCGATGCCGAGCACCATGCCCACCAGAAACCCGCCCAGATTGGTCGCGGCGAACGAAAGCACCGACAGGATCAGGGCGTTGACGCTCACATAGTGGTGCGCCTGCGGCAGCAGCCACAGGAAGATCCCGGCGGTGATCAGCGCGAGCCCGATGCCGATCGCGGCGAGCCCGCCGAGGCCCAGGCTGACCAGGACGGTCAGCGGCGACAGCGGCACCAGCAGCAGCTCGGCGCCGCCCAGGATCAGCAGCAGGCCGCCCCAGAAGGGCCGGGTCCGCCGCCATCTGCGCAGCACCCGGCGCGGCTGTGGCAGCGGAAGCCGCCGGTCGAGCCAGCCCCCGCCGTCCCGCGAGAAGGGTTTGACCCCGGCTCTTCGGCCGCCGGTCAGAAGCACTTCTTGCCGCCGATGCTCACATCGACCTTCATGCCCTTGAGCCGGAAGTTCCCGCCGGTCGCCGACCAGGCGTGCGACTTCACGCCGGACACGGTGATGTCGCCGGCCTGCAGCCCGAACTTGCCCTTCTCGCCCTGGATTCCCGGCACTTCGTCGAGCGTCGAGGCGTCCCGGCCGATCTGGGCGGTGCCGAAGCGGGCGTCGCCCTCCAGGTCCTCGCCGTCGATCACCAGATTGCTCGCCGTGACCTGGCCGGCGGCACCACCCGCGGTCAGCTTGAACACCACCGTGCCGACCGGGGTCTTGACCTCGGCGGCCTGGCAGATGTCGGACAGCGTGGCGTCACCGATCCCGAGGAGCGCCACCGGGTGCCCCTTGCCGTCGATGTCCCGGTCGGTCTGCACGTAGGAGGAGAGCCCCTGGCTGGTGAGCTTCCCGGATGACACCTGGAAGCTGGTGCCGGAGACGGCGAAGGACGCGGCGAGCGCGCCCTCGGCCATCACGGAGGCCATCGCGCCGACCGCGAAGACGGCGGGCAGGGCCACGACGGCCGTCTTCTTCCAGGAGGTTCTGCCCTCGCGTAACGCGTCGCGTGCTGCGGCCACTGTCTTCCTCCCGTACGTCGTTCCGCGTCGTCAAGCGTGCGTAAGGGGAAGTGCGTGAAGCGCCGTCGGGACCGAACGGGCAGGTGGCACGGTTCTGCCATACTGCGGACATCCCGAGGCAGTTGGAGACTAGGGCTGAAATTGAATAATAGTCAACAGCGCGGCACCGACCGCTCCGTGGCACGCCGCGCCGAACTCATCGCCATCGGCCGGAAGTTGTTCGCCGACACGTCCTACGACGCCCTGTCGATGGACGACATCGCGAAGCAGGCGGGCGTCGCCAAAGGGCTGATCTACTACTACTTCAAGTCCAAGCGCGGCTACTACCTCGCGATCATCGAGGACTCCGTGGCCGACCTGGTCGAGCGCGCCGGACGCCATGACGAGCTGCCGCCCGTCGAGCGGGTGCAGCGCACCGTCGACGGCTATCTGCGCTACGCCGAGCACCATCAGGCGGCGTACCGCACGATCATCAGCGGCGGCGTCGGCTTCGACACCGAGGTGCACGCCATACGGGACGGCGTGCGCGAGGCGCTGATCGGCGCCATCGCCGACGGCGCCTACGGCCGCAAGGACATCCCGCCGCTCGTACGCATCGCGCTGCTCGGCTGGCTGTGCAGCGTCGAGGGCGTCACGCTCGACTGGATCGGCCACCGGGCGCTGGCCCGCGAGACCGTCTGCGATCTGCTGGTGCGCACACTCGGGAACACGCTGTGCGTCATCGAGGACTTCGAGCCGTCGTACCCGGCGCCGCCGCGACCCTGAAGCCGTCGCGGGCACGCGGACGGGGCGGGAGCCGCCGACCGGCTCCCGCCCCGAGTTCCCGTGCCCGCGAGGTCAGTTGATGGCCTTGATCAGCTCACCGTCGGACGTGTCACCGCTGAGCTCCCAGAAGAACGTGCCGCCGAGGCCCTGCTGGTTCTTGTAGTCCATCTTCCCCGCGATGGTCTGCGGGGTGTCGTAGCTCCACCAGTTGTTCCCGCAGTGCGCGTACGCGGTCCCGCCGACCGTGCCGTTGGCCGGGCACTTGGTCTTCAGTTCCTTGTAGTCGTCGATGCCCTGCTCGTACTTGCCCGCCGCGGGGCCGGTCGCGGTGCCGCCCGGCTCCTTCTGTGTGACGCCGGTCCAGCCGCGGCCGTAGAAGCCGATGCCGAGCAGCAGCTTCTCGGACGGGATGCCGAGCCCCTTCAGCTTCTTGATCGTGGCGTCGGAGTTGTAGGACTCCTTGGGGATGCCGCTGTACGAGGTCAGCGGCGAGTGCGGAGCCGTCGGACCCTTGGCGTCCCAGGCGCCGAAGAAGTCGTACGTCATGGGGTTGTACCAGTCGACGTACTGGGCCGCACCGGCGTAGTCGGCGGCGTCGATCTTGCCGCCGTCGGAGGCGTCCGCCGGGATCGCCGCGGTCACCAGGTTGTTGGCGCCGAACTTCGAACGGACCGCGCCCATCAGCTTCTTGTACGCGTCGCGCCCACTGGTGTCGCAGGTCAGACCGCAGGCGTTTGGGTACTCCCAGTCGATGTCGATGCCGTCGAAGACATCGGCCCACTTGGAGTTCTCCACCAGGTCGTAGCAGGACTGGGCGAAGGCCTCGGGGTTCTTCGCGGCCTCGGTGAAGCCGCCCGACCAGGTCCAGCCGCCGAACGACCACAGGACCTTGAGGTCCGGGTGCTTCTTCTTCAGCTTGCGCAGCTGGTTGAAGTTGCCCCGCAGCTCCTGGTCCCAGGTGTCGGCGACGCCGTCCACGGACTGGTCGGCGGTGTACGCCTTGTCCGTCGCCGCGTAGGCGTCGCCCATGGCGCACTTGCCGCCCTGGACGTTGCCGAAGGAGTAGTTGATGTGCGTGAGCTTGGCGGCCGAGCCGGACGTCTCGATGTTCTTGACGTGGTAGTTCCGGTCGTAGACACCCCACTCGGTGAAGTATCCGACGACCTTGGAGCCGGCGGCGGCCCGCGTCGCGGAGCCCTTGTCCTGCCCGGCGGCGGCGCTGCCGGTGCCGGCCAGCAGGCCGGCGCCGAGCGCGGCGCAACAGGTGGCGGCGAGGAGCGCCTTGTATCCGGCGCGGGGGGTGTGCGGTCTGAGCATCGTGTCTCCTCGTGGGGGGAAACAGGGCGGGGGGAAGTGGTGCTGTGGACCTGCGGATGGAGCCGTTTGCGTCTTGGCATGAACGCGTTAAGTCGTTCGGGGGAACAGTAGGAGGACTAGACCAGTGGGGTCAATGGTTCGGACCAATCCCGCGTGCCTCAGTGACCTTCGACTATCTTTTGAGTAAGCGGTCGTTAACTAGTGACTGGCTGCCGTCGATCGGGCATACTCAACGCGCCACAACCGCTGGTCAGACGCTTCCGTGACCCGGAAGGAGACCTCGGTCCGGCAGTGAATCCCGACGGCGTCGCCTCACCCGGTGCGTCCCGTCGCAGTGCCCAACAGGGAGGAGAGCGTCATGCCCCATCAGGGAGGTGCCGCGCGTAGCGCGTCCGATAAGGGCGATGGTGGGCGACGGGCGGGAGCCCCGCAGCCGGTGGACCGTCAGTTGCCCACGGACGAGGCCAGGGATCTGCTCTCCCTCGTACGGGACATCGCCCAGCGCGAGATCGCCCCGAACGCGGCCGATGAAGAGGACGCCGGGCACTTCCCGCGCGAGATCTTCCGCCTCCTCTCCGACTCCGGACTGCTCGGCCTTCCGTACGACTCTGCATTCGGCGGCGGCGACCAGCCGTACGAGGTCTACCTCCAGGTCCTCGAAGAGCTCGCCGCGGCCCGGCTCACCGTCGGGCTCGGTGTCAGCGTCCACTCCCTGTCCTGCCACGCGCTCGCGGGGTATGGCAGCAAGGAGCAGCAGACCGAGCACCTGCCCGCGATGCTCGGCGGCGGACTGCTCGGGGCGTACTGCCTCTCCGAGCCCGCGTCGGGATCCGACGCCGCTTCCCTGCGCACCAAGGCCGTCCGGGACGGCGACGACTGGGTGATCACGGGGACCAAGGCGTGGATCACGCACGGCGGGGTCGCCGACTTCTACACGGTCCTTGCCCGCACGGGCGGCGAGGGCGCGCGCGGCATCTCCGCGTTCCTGGTGCCGGGTGACGCCGAAGGGCTCAACGCGGCGGTGCCGGAGAAGAAGATGGGCATGAAGGGCTCGCCCACCGCCCAGATCAACTTCGACGCTGTACGGGTGTCGGACGCCCGCCGCATCGGCGACGAGGGCCAGGGCTTCGCGATCGCGCTCTCCGCGCTCGACTCGGGGCGGCTCGGTATCGCGGCCTGCGCCGTCGGCGTGGCCCAGGCGGCGCTCGACGCGGCGGTCTCGTACGCCACGGAGCGGCGGCAGTTCGGCCGGCCGATCGCGGACTTCCAGGGCCTGCGGTTCATGCTCGCGGACATGGCGACGCAGATCGAGGCGGGCCGGGCGCTCTATCTCGCCGCCGCGCGACTGCGCGACGCGGGCAGGCCGTTCTCCAAGCAGGCGGCCATGGCCAAGCTGCTGTGCACGGACGCCGCGATGAAGGTCACGACGGACGCCGTGCAGGTGCTCGGCGGCTATGGCTACACCGCGGACTTCCCGGTGGAGCGATTCATGCGCGAGGCCAAGGTGCTGCAGATCGTCGAGGGCACCAATCAGATCCAGCGCATGGTCATCGCCCGTCACCTCGCGGGTCCCGACTCGCGCTGAACTGGGCGAGGCCGACGGGCGGCGCCGCGAGCCGGACCCACTCCGGGTCGTGCCGCCCCGGCAGCGTCTTGCCGCGCTCGGCCCAGTTGCGGATCAGCGCGCGGTAGATCGGCGGGTCCTGGAGGCGGGGCGGCTGCGGCTGGGGCTGCGGAACCGATTCTGCGGGTGGTGGTGGCGCGGTCAGCAGGGTCCGCCGGCGGCGGCCGGTCGGCGAGTGCACCGTGGGAGTCGGCGTGGGGGTGGTCATGCCGGGCCAACGCGCGCGGCGCGGGGCAGGTTACCGCCGGTCGGATTCGAGCGTCTGTTCGCCGCGTGCCCGCGGGGGTGCCCGGTTCATGCCGCCGGGTTCATACCGCCGGATTCATGCCACCGGATTCATGCCGCTGACGCGGGTGCGCGCGTATCTGGTTCCCTGGATGTTTCTGACGTACCGTCAACTCCGCGCCGAGGGGGCGGCCCGACCGCCCCGCGCTCCCGCAACTGCCGTGCGCCCAGGGAGGTTTGCCGTGGCAGACGACCGCCCCGTACCGCTCGACGAGTACCCGGTCCACCAGGTACCGCTCTCCATGAAGCACGTCGCGACGGGCGACAGGAACGCCTACGACCGCTGCATCTTCCACCTCTTCGACCACGAGGGCCGGGCACTCCTGATCCTGGGCCTCGGCGTCTATCCGAACCTCGGTGTCATCGACGCGTACGGCACCCTGCGCATCGGGGATACGCTGCACGCCGTACGCGCCTCGGACGCGCTCGGCGACGACCGGATGAACCTCTCCGTCGGCCCCCTGGGCATCACCGTCGAGGAACCGCTGCGCCGCCTGCGCCTGAGGTGCGAGGCCGACCAGGACGACCCCGACTCCCTCTCGTACGACATCACTTGGACCGCCGGCTTCCCCGCGCTGTGGGAGCCGCACCACATCCAGCGGCGCGGCGACCGGCTCTCCCTCGAAGGGCGCCGCTTCGTGCAGGCCGGCGGCTGCTCCGGGGTGATCCGCGTCGGCGGCGAGGAGATCCCCGTGACGGCGGGGGAGTGGACCGCCACCCGCGACCGGAGCTGGGGCGTGCGGCCGGTGCCCGGCGAGGAACGCGGGCGCCTGGAGGAGGAGTTCGGCACCGAGGGCTTCCACTGGATCTGGAGCCCGGTGCGCTTCGACGACCGCTTCCTGATGGTCATCGCCCAGGAGGACGCGGACGGCTACCGCTCGCTCAACGAGGCGACCCTCGTCCGCGACGGCCACCGCGACCGCCAACTCGGCTGGCCCCAGGCCGACATCACCTACCGCTCCGGCACCCGCCACCCCGAGCGCGCCGTCATCCACCTCACCGACCCCGACGACCGCAAGCCCATGGAACTCGGCGTCGAGGTCCTCACCTCCCTGCCGCTCGCCGTCGGCGCCGGATATCCGCCCGCCGGCGACTGGCAGCACGGCACCTGGCAGGGCCGCGGCTGGACCGACCGCCGCGCCTACGACCTGTCGGACCCCGCGGCACACCCCATGGCCGCCTACGGAGTCATCGACCACGCGGCCCGCTTCACGCTCAACGGGCGGACGGGGTACGGGATCTTCGAGCACGGCAGCTTCGGCCGCCACGACCCGAGCGGCTTCACGGGCTTCGACTCGGTCGCCCCCTGAGAGCGGCAGCCCCCGAGATGAGCTGTCCCCTGAGAGCGATCGCCCCCTGAGAGGAGAGCGCGATGGCCACGGCACCCCGCCCCCGCACCACCACCCGCGACCCCGAGGAGCTGGCCCGCCGCCTCACCGCCTGGCTCGCCACCCGGCTGCCCGGCGCCAAGGCCACCGGAGTGCGCGTCCCCGAGTCCAACGGCATGTCGAGCGAGACCCTGCTCTTCGACATCGAGCACCCCGAACCACCGCTGCGGGCCTGCGCGTTGCGCCTGGCGGCGGACCCGGCGGCGTACACGATCTTCCCTGTCTACGACCTGCCGCGCCAGCACCGCACGATGCGCCTGGTCGCCGAGCACACCGATCTGCCGGTGCCGCGCGTGCTGTGGCTGGAGGACGACCCCGGTCCGCTGGGCGCGCCCTTCTTCGTCATGGAACGGGTCGAGGGCCGCGTCCCGCCGGACGTCATGCCCTATACGTACGAGGGGAATTGGCTGCACGCGGCGAGCGACACCGAACGGGCCCGCCTGGAAGAGGCGTCCGTGAGTCTCGTCGCCCGGCTGCACGACCAAGTGCCGCTCACCGAGGCCCAGTTCCTCTCCCTGCCGGGCGAGGGCAGCCCGCTGCGCCGGCACGTCGAGGCGCAACGCGCCTACTACGAATGGGTGGTGGAGGGCCGGCCCCGCTCACCCCTCATCGAGGGCGCCTTCGAGCGGCTCGACGAGTGGTGGCCGGACGACGAAGGCGCGGCGGTCCTCAACTGGGGCGACGCGCGCATCGGGAACGTCGTCTACGACGGCTTCGCGCCCGCGGGCGTCCTCGACTGGGAGATGGCGGCACTCGCACCGCGCGAGGTCGACCTCGGCTGGTTCGTCTATCTGCACCGCTTCTTCCAGGACCTGACCGTCGGCTTCGGCCAGGACGGCCTGCCGGACTTCCTGCGCCGCGACCGCGTCGAGGAGAACTACGCCCGGCTCACCGGCCACACACCGCGGTCCATGGACTTCTACACCCTGTACGCGGCGCTGCGGCACGCCGTCGTGATGCTGCGGGTCGCCTACCGTCAGGTGCACTTCGGCGAGGCCGCGGTGCCCGATGACCCGGACACGCTGATCCTGCACCACGCCAGCCTCGCGGCCATGGTGCAGGGCAGCTACTGGTAAGGCGGCTGACAGGCCCTCAGGCGGCCGTACGGCGGGCCTGCTGGGGCACGCGCAGCGGGCGCGATCCCTGGCCGCCGACGTGCGAGAAGGGCTGCGTGCGCCAGTCGAGTCCCTGAGGGAGCGTCAACAGCAGGGCGGCATCCTGCTCCTGAGCCTCCATCGACTCATCGGCGGGCTCCGCGTCGGCCGCCGCGCGACCCGTGCCCGCGCACACCGTGAGCCCGAACGGGTTCCACGGCGTGGGGCACAGCGCGTGCTCGGGCAGTACGTCCTCGTCGGCCAGGAGCGCGATCGGCTGCGCGCAGTCCGGGCACGTCACGCGGTAGATCTCGAAGGTGTCGTACGCGTCGAACTCGGTGTCGGCCGGTTCGACGCCCTCCGATACGGAGGTCGACGCGGACGCGAGCTGATCGGACCGCTGCTGCTTGCCGCGGGCAGAGCGACCGGGGCGCTTCAAATTCTGCATGGGAATCTCCCCCTTGGGTGGGCCGACAAGGCGCTGCGGCCTCGACCACAGCAAGCACTTCCCGTCCCGTCGTAGACCTAATCGTGACATCACTTCGGACACGGTCACGGGTATGTGTCGTTCGTCACATGCCATGAGAAGGTGCCGCCGTCGGCCCTCAGGTATCCGGAGGGATCAAGAGCCCTGTAGGTTCGGCGCATGGAGGAGCTGGACCGACAGATCGTGCAGCTGCTCGTCAAGGACGGGCGGATGAGCTACACCGACCTGGGCAAGGCCACGGGCCTGTCCACATCGGCCGTGCACCAGCGGGTGCGCCGCCTGGAGCAGCGCGGGGTCATCCGCGGCTATGCCGCGGTCGTCGACCCCGAGGCGGTCGGGCTGCCGCTGACGGCCTTCATCTCGGTGAAACCCTTCGACCCCAGCGCACCCGACGACATCGCCGAACGCCTCGCGGGCGTCCCGGAGATCGAGGCGTGCCACAGCGTCGCGGGCGACGAGAACTACATTCTCAAGGTGCGGGTGGCCACGCCCCTGGAGCTGGAGCACCTGCTGAGCCGCCTGCGCGCGCTCGCCGGGGTCTCGACGCGCACGACGGTCGTCCTTTCCACGCCGTACGAGGCGCGGCCTCCGCAGGTCTGAGGCGCCCCCTGCGCGGGGGCGCGCCCGGGCAGGGGTCAGACTGGTCCCATGATTGAGAGCACCGCCCCCCAGAACCCCCCGCAGGGCCACCGCACCGTGCTGCTGCGCGGCGGAGACGTCCACAGCCCCGCCGACCCCTTCGCCACGGCGATGGTCGTCGAGCGCGGGCATGTCGCCTGGGTGGGTTCGGAGGGCGCGGCCGACGCGTTCGCCGACGGCGTGGACGAGGTCGTCGACCTCGAAGGGGCCCTCGTCACCCCGGCGTTCACCGATGCGCATGTGCACACGACGTCCACCGGACTCGCCCTGACGGGACTGGATCTGACGGGCGCGCAGTCCCTGGACGACGCGCTCGCCCTCGTCCGCGCGCACGCCGCCGCCCGGCCGCACGACCGCGTCCTGCTCGGCCACGGCTGGGACGCCGCCCGCTGGCCCGGCGGTCGCCCGCCCACGCGCGGGGAACTGGACGAGGCGACCGGCGGCCGTCCCCTCTACCTCTCCCGCATCGACGTCCACTCGGCGGTCGTCACCACCGCCCTCCTCGACCTCGTCCCCGGCGTCACCGACCGCACCGGCTTCCATGCCGACGCCCCGCTGACCGCAGACGCCCACCACGCGGTGCGCACCGCCGCGCACGACGCGCTCACCCCGCAGCAGCGCACCGAGGCCCAGCGCGCGGCCCTGCGACGCGCCGCCTCGCTCGGCATCGGCTCCGTGCACGAGTGCGCCGGACCCGAGATCTCCGGCGCCGACGACCTCACCGGGCTGCTGCGGCTCGCCCTCGACGAGCCCGGCCCGCGCGTCGTCGGCTACTGGGCCGAACAGGGCCACGAAGGCGTCGCCCGTGCAAAGGAACTGGGTGCCGTCGGCGCCGCGGGCGACCTCTTCGTCGACGGCGCCCTCGGCTCCCACACCGCCTGCCTCCATGAGCCGTACGCCGACGCCGCCCACACCGGCACCGCCTACCTGGACACCGCAGCCGTCGCCGCGCACGTCGTCGCCTGCACCGAGGCCGGCGTCCAGGCGGGCTTCCACGCCATCGGCGACGCCGCCGTGACCGCCGTCGTCGACGGCATCCGCGCCGCCTCCGAGAAGGTCGGCCTGCCCCGCGTCCGCGCCGCACGGCACCGCGTCGAACACGCCGAGATGCTCGCCCCCGAGACCATCGCCGGCTTCGCCGAACTGGGCCTGACCGCCTCCGTGCAGCCCGCCTTCGACGCGCTGTGGGGCGGCGACGACGGCATGTACGTCCAGCGCCTGGGCGCCGGGCGGGCCCGCAGCCTCAACCCGTACGCGGCCCTGCTGCGCACCGGCGTCCCGCTCGCCTTCGGCTCCGACAGCCCCGTCACCCCGCTCGACCCCTGGGGCACCGTCCGCGCCGCCGCCTTCCACCACACCCTCGAACACCGCGTCTCCGTGCGTGCCGCCTTCACCGCCCACACCCGTGGCGGCTGGCGGGCCATCGGCCGCGACGACGCGGGCGTCCTGGTGCCGGGCGCCCCCGCCGACTACGCCGTGTGGCGCACCGCCGACCTGGTGGTGCAGGCCCCGGACGACCGCGTCGCCCGCTGGTCGACCGACCCGCGCTCCGGGACGCCGGGACTGCCGGACCTCACACCCGGCGCCGAGCTGCCCGTCTGCCTGCGCACCGTGGTCGGCGGGCGGACCGTCTTCGTGCGGCCGGAAGAGTGATGTCAGGGCGGTCCATGCCGCCGATCGCGGACCGCCGCCGCCTCCCGCGACCTGCGCATCCGCCGTACTGACCTGGCTGTCTGCGGAAACGACCCAGGTCAAACGGCTATTGACAGAACGCCGCCGTCGGCCGGTAGGTTCGGCCGGGTCCACCACAGGACGTCCGATCGGGGAACCTCCACGCAGCCGTCGAACGCCGCTGGGCCACGGGTGGTGTGCCGCACCGGCGCACCACCACTGGGAGCCAGGTCCAGCGCCCGCGCCGCGGACGCGAGGGAACGTTCCACCGAGTCGGCAGGTGCGACCCGGGTGGGGCCCGGACACTCAGTAGACAACGGCTCTCGGTCGACCCGCAGCCAGCGGGCCCCAGGTCGGCCCGAAGGGTGCCGGGCCCCGATCCGCAGTACTCCCCACATCCGCACGCCGCCGTGGCTTCGTTGAAGGCGGCCACTATGGTGGTCCTCTGCGTACGAACGAAGGGGCAGTAGTGACAGACGGCGGTGGGGTCTCCGAAACCGGTGACCAGGGGAGGCAATTCGGCCCGCTCGGCATGGCCTTGGTGATCATTCCGACCTACAACGAGGCGGAGAACATCCAGTCCATCGTCGGCCGCGTCCGCGCCGCCGTGCCCGAGGCGCACATCCTCGTCGCCGACGACAACAGCCCCGACGGCACCGGCAAGATCGCCGACGAGCTCGCGGCGGACGACGAGCAGATCCACGTACTGCACCGCAAGGGCAAGGAAGGCCTCGGCGCCGCCTATCTCGCGGGCTTCCAGTGGGGCCTCGACAACGACTACGGCGTGCTGGTCGAGATGGACGCCGACGGCTCCCACCAGCCCGAGGAGCTGCCCCGGCTGCTCACCGCGCTCAAGGGCGCCGACCTGGTCCTCGGCTCGCGCTGGGTGCCGGGCGGGCGGATCGTGAACTGGCCCAAGTACCGCGAGTTCATCTCGCGCGGCGGCAGCACGTACTCCCGGCTGATGCTCGACGTACCGATCCGCGACGTCACGGGCGGCTACCGCGCGTTCCGCCGCGAGACCCTCGAGGGCATCGGCCTCGACGAGGTCGCATCGCAGGGCTACTGCTTCCAGGTGGACCTGGCCCGCCGCGCGATCAAGTCGGGCTACCACGTCGTCGAGGTGCCGATCACGTTCATCGAGCGCGAGCTCGGCGACAGCAAGATGAGCCAGGACATCGTCGCCGAGGCGCTGTGGCGGGTCACCGCCTGGGGCGTGGGGGAGCGGGTCGGCCGTGTCATCGGCCGCAAGTCCCCCTGAGTGCCCCACAAGGGGCTCCCAGGGCCTCTGAGCGGCGCTTATTGATCATCCCCTTATGCCGGACTGAACCGGGCCCAGGCACACTGGAGCCATGACGACTGGCGTACCGCCCACCCGACCGACCCGGCCCCGGCGCTCCCGCGCCTTGAGGTTCCTGCCGCTCGGCATCGCCGCGTGGCTGGTCCTGGAGATCTGGCTGCTCACCGTCGTGGCCGGCGCCGCCGGCGGGTTCACGGTGTTCCTGCTGCTCGTGGCCGGTGTCGTGCTCGGCGGCGTGGTCATCAAGCGCGCCGGGCGGCGGGCCTTCCGCGAGCTCAGCGAGACGCTGCAACAGCAGCAGAGCGGCCTGACGCCGCCGACCGCCGAGCGGGGCGGGGGCAACGCCCTGACGATGCTGGGCGGCCTGCTGCTCATCCTGCCGGGGCTCATCTCCGACGCCCTGGGGCTGGTTCTCCTGGTGCCGCCCGTCCAGAAGGCCGTCAGCCGTTTCGCGGAGCGCACCTTCGAGCGCAAGGTCCGCGAGGCCTCGGCCGGCGGCCTCGGGGACGCCTTCCAGCAGGCGCGCATCCACCGCCCGGACGGCAAGGTCGTCCAGGGCGAGGTCATCAGGAACGACGAGCCGCAGCCCCGGAGCCCGCGCCCGGACGACCCGCAGCTCCCGCACTGAGGCGGCCATACGCAGCACGAAGGCCGGGGCCCCGCTGAGCGGGGCCCCGGCCTTCGTATGTCTTGCGGTGTGGTCAGCCGGCCGTCAGGCGGACTTGCGGCTGTCCCGCGGGTGCACCGCGATGTTCATGGCTCCCGAACGGAGCACCGCGAGGCGCTCCTCCAGGACCTCCTCGAGTTCTTCCCGAGTCCGGCGCTCCATGAGCATGTCCCAGTGCGTACGCGCAGGCTTCCCCTTCTTCTCCTCAGGTCCATCGCCGTCAACAAGGAGT
Source organism: Streptomyces sp. NPDC050658 (assembly GCF_044457025.1). Taxonomy (NCBI): domain Bacteria; kingdom Bacillati; phylum Actinomycetota; class Actinomycetes; order Kitasatosporales; family Streptomycetaceae; genus Streptomyces; species Streptomyces sp. NPDC050658. Next base: position 57,178 of record NZ_JBITGM010000017.1, on the reverse strand, counting down.
GCCTGGGCCCCGCAGACCTTGCACTCCCACTCCGGCGGGATTTCCGCCTCTACCGAGAAGGGCATCTCAAATCGATGTCCGTTCTGGCATGCGTACTCCACGGCCTGGCGCGGAGCCAAGTCGATGCCGCGGTCGGTCTCGTAGCTGGTCACCACGAGGCGCGTGCCGCGAAGAGCTCGCTCACTCATGAATCGTGCCTCCCGGGCTTGTCGCCCACAGGACAGGTGTCGCTGTCGTCGTCATCCGGTCAACGTCCGGTCGGCGGTAAAGATTCCCGTTCAGGGTCATGCGTCGCCGTCGTATGCCGCCCCTTGTTGTACCCACCAGCGCCCGGTTTGTCACATCTGGCAGCAGATGTCACCCAGCGTTTCTGATGACTCAGCGCGCAGTAACGGTCCGCCTGGTAGGCCAAACGCGTACACTACCGGCCTTTGGCTTCAGTTGCTAAATCCTGTCCGGCACGGGATTGCCCGCGTCGCGGATCGCCCGCCGCACCGGCACCCGCGCGAGCAGCGCGAAACCGATCACGAAGAACGCCACCAGGGAGATGATCGCGTCCCGGTAGCTCCCCGTGAGCTGGTACGTCAGACCGAACAGCAGCGGCCCCAGCCACGCCATGCCGCGATCACTGATCTCGTACGCGGAGAAGTACTCGGCCTCCTTGCCCGCGGGCACCAGATGCGAGAACAACGACCGCGAGAGCGCCTGCGTGCCGCCGAGCACCAGACCGATCCCGGCCGCGAGCACGAAGAACCACACCGGCGCCCCGGAGGGCAGGAAGAACCCGGCACCGATCGTCACCGTCCACGCGACGAGTGAACCGAGGATCGTCCGCTTGGCCCCGTACGTCCGCGCCAGCCGCCCCATGCCGAGCGCCCCCGCCACCGCGAGCAGCTGCACAAGGAGCACCGCCACGATCAGCGTGGACTGCCCGAGACCCAGCTCCTCGGAGCCGTACACGGACGCCTGCGAGATCACCGTCTGCACGCCGTCGTTGTAGACGAGATACGCGAGCAGGAAGGCCAGGGTGTGCGGGTGCCGCCGCATGTCGCGGACCGTCGCCGACAACTGCCGCCAGCCACTCGCCGTCCTCTCCGGAGAAGGCGCCTTGCGGTCGCGCAGCCTTCGCAGCGGTACGAGTGTGAAGGCGCCCCACCAGACGCCGGCCGACGCCAGACAGATCCGTACGGCCGTCGCCTCGGAGACACCGAAAGTGTCATGGGCGAGGAACAGGACCAGATTCGCCACCAGGACGAGCGCGCCCGCCGCATAGCCGAACGCCCAGCCGCGCGAGGAGACGGCGTCGCGCTCATGGGGCGGCGCGATCTGCGGCAGATACGAGTTGTAGAGCACCATCGACACGGCCAGCGAGGCGTTGGCGACGATCAGCAGCAGCCCGCCGAGCAGATATCGGTGGCCGTCCAGGAAGAACATCCCCGCCGTCGCGCCCGCGCCCAGATAGGCGGCCGCGGCCAGCAGCGGCTTCTTGCGGCCCGTACGGTCCGCGGCCGCGCCCGCCAGGGGCATCACGAAGATCGAGACGATCACCGACGCCGAGACCGTGTACGCGAAGAACGAGCCCGCGCTGACCGGGACGCCCAGCGGATGGACATACCCGTCCGCATCCGCGGCAGCCTTGGCGATCTCCGTCAGATAGGGGCCAAGGAACACCGTCAGGACGCTCGTCGAATAGACCGAGCAAGCCCAGTCGTAGAAGTACCAGCCGCGCTGCTCGCGCCGCCGCTCCGCGGCCGCCGCGGCCTGCTCGCCTGCCGTACCCGCCGCCCGCACGGTGTCGGTGCCCACCCGTGCCCCCTCGCCGTTCCCCGTGGTCCGCTGCCGCCGCCGGAGCGGTCAGGACCAGGTGCCCCGGTCCTTGAGCACCTCGCGCAGCGTCTCGATGTGATCGGAAATGATGCCATCCACCCCGAGGTCGAGAAGGGCGGCCATACGGCCGGCGTCATTGACCGTCCAGACGTGGACCTGCAGCCCCCGCGCGTGCGCCGCACGCACGAAGCGCCGGTCCACCACACGGATCCCGCCGTGCGTCTCGGGCACCTGCGCGCACACCGCCGAGCCGCGCACCGGGACGGGTGCCCCGTACGAACGCGCCCGGAGCGCGGCGACTCCGCGGGTCCCGTACGAGGTGGCCAGGCGCGGGCCCGCGATGCGCTGGGCCCTGGCCACCCGCGCCTCGGAGAACGAACCGACACAGACACGGTCCCAGGCGTCCGCGCGGCGCAGCAGATCGAGGAGGGGAAGCAGCGCGGGCTCCGCCTTCACGTCCACATTCCAGCGGACGCCGGGGAACGACTCCAGGAGTTCTTCGAAGAGAGGCACCGGCTCGCTGCCCGCCACGCGCGCGCGGCGCACCTCGCTCCAGGGCAGATCCGCGATCCGCCCCGCGGCGTCCGTCACCCGGTCGAGCGTCGCGTCATGGAAGGCGACCAGCGTGCCGTCCGACGTGGCGTGCACATCCGTCTCGATGTACCGGTAGCCCAGGTCCACCGCCCGCCGGAAGGCCGCGGCCGTGTTCTCCAGGCCGTCGGCCGCCCCGCCGCGGTGGGCGAAGGCGAGCGGGCCCGGATGGTCGAGATAGGGGTGGCGTACGCGCGTGGTCACCGCTGCAGTATCGCCTGCTCCGGTTGACCGCCGGCGACCACGGTGCCTCCCGCCGATGGCGCGGGAACGGCGAAGAAGCGCAGGAAGAACTGGGCGAGCGGTCCGATCGACAGGGCGTAGAGGACCGTGCCGACGCCCACCGTGCCGCCCAGCGCGAAGCCCGTCGCGACCACCGCCACCTCGATCAGGGTCCGCATCAGCCGGATCGAGCGGCCCGTGCGCTGGTGCAGACCCGTCATCAGACCGTCCCGCGGCCCCGGCCCGAACTTCGCCGAGATGTAGAGGCCGGTCGCCACACCGTTCAGGACGATGCCGGCGACCAGCAGCGGCACGCGGGCGGCCAGCGCGTGCGCCTCCGGCATCAGCGCGAGCGTCCCGTCCATCGCGAGACCCACCACGAAGACATTGGAGACCGTGCCGAGTCCGGGGCGCTGCCGGAGCGGGATCCACAGCAGCAGCACGGCCGCGCCCACGAAGATCGACACGACGCCGATGGATCCGCCGGTCAGTTCGGCGAGCCCCTGGTGCAGCACGTTCCACGGCTCCAGGCCGAGCCCGGACACCACCAGCAGCGCGGAGCTCGCGCCGTACAGCGCCAGACCGACGTACAGCTGCAGCAGTCGTCGTACGAGATGAGGGCCGGCCGTCCCCGTCCGCTCGGTGGTCGAAGGCTTCTTCGTGGACAAGGAGTCCCCCCAGTAGTGATGGTGGCCTGACGCATGACACTCTGTGGCTTGTAAAGGGATGCCAACCATGGCCAATTCCAGGAAGGTGGACTGGGAATCATGGCTCAGTGGACTTCGGCCGTGGGCGCCACACAGCTCGCCCGGCTCCTCACCTCACAGCAGACGCGGCCAGCGGGGCCGGGCACACGCCGCCCGCCCGCCTACCGCGCCCTCGCCGACGGCATCCGCATGCTCGTCCTCGAGGGGCGCGTGCCCGTCGCCGCGCGGCTCCCCGCCGAACGCGAACTCGCCGTGTCGCTCTCCGTCAGCCGGACCACCGTCGCGGCGGCATACGAGGCACTGCGCACCGAAGGCTTCCTGGAGTCCCGCAGGGGAGCGGGCAGCTGGACCGCCGTCCCGGCCGGGAACCCACTGCCCGCGCGCGGCCTCGAACCGCTGCCGCCCGAGGCGCTCGGCTCGATGATCGACCTGGGGTGCGCGGCACTGCCCGCGCCCGAGCCATGGCTCACCCGCTCCGTCCAGGGCGCCCTGGAGGAACTCCCGCCCTACGCGCACACACACGGCGACTACCCCGCCGGGCTCCCCGAACTGCGCCAGATGCTCGCCGAGCGCTACACCGCGCGCGGCATCCCCACCATGCCCGAGCAGATCATGGTGACGACCGGCGCGATGGGCGCGATCGACGCGATCTGCCATCTCTTCGCGCCGCGCGGCGAACGCATCGCCGTCGAGTCCCCCTCGTACGCCAACATCCTCCAGCTCATGCGCGAGACGGGCGCCCGACTCGTCCCCGTCGCCATGGCCGAGGGACTCGGCGGCTGGGACATGGACCGCTGGCGCCAGGTGCTGCGCGACGCGGCGCCCCGGCTCGCGTACGTGGTCGCCGACTTCCACAACCCCACCGGCGCGCTCGCCGACGAGGACCAGCGGCGCAGCCTGGTCGACGCGGCCCGCAATGCGGGCACCGTCCTCGTGGTCGACGAGACGATGAGCGAGCTGTGCCTCGACGACGACCTGGAGATGCCGCGTCCTGTCTGCGCGTTCGACCCGGCGGGCTCGACGGTCATCACCGTCGGCTCGGCGAGCAAGGCGTTCTGGGCGGGCATGCGGATCGGCTGGGTGCGGGCGGCCCCCGATGTCATCCGGAGCCTGATCTCGGCCCGCGCGTACGCCGACATGGGCACCCCGGTGCTGGAGCAGCTGGCCGTGAACTGGCTCCTGAACACCGGTGGTTGGGAGTCGGCCGTGGAGGTCCGCAGGGCACAGGCCCGCGAGAACCGCGACGCCCTGGTCACCGCCGTCCGCCGCGAACTCCCCGCCTGGGACTTCGAGATCCCCGCCGGCGGCCTCACCCTCTGGGTCCGCACGGGCGGCCTCTCCGGCTCCCGCCTCGCGGAGGTGGGCGAACGCGTCGGGGTCAGGGTCCCGTCAGGGCCACGCTTCGGAGTGGACGGCGCGTTCGAGGGGTACGTACGGCTGCCCTTCACCGTGGGAGGCGCGGTGGCGGAGGAGGCGGCGGTGCGGCTGGCGGCGGCGGCGCGGTTGGTGGAGACGGGGGCGGGGTCGGGGGTGGAGACGCCTCGGGCGTTTGTGGCGTAACGATCGGCAGACCGTACCGCGGGCAGCGGTGTCTCACGGGCTGGTGTCGGGCGGCGACGACGGAGGTCAGCCGGACTCCCCACTCGCCTGAACGCTTGGCCACACTTTCCGGGCCCGGCGGCATCAACTCTGGACCCGCTCCACTCACGACATCCCGCTAGCCGTCCTGCCGGAAGTCATCGAGGCCCAGCGTCGACCCGGCCGGCTCGTCCGCCGTCACCCGAAGGTCCGACAAGCCCTCGACCTGGCGGGGAAGATCGTTGAGGACTGGTCCGCGTCGGGAATGCCGTTCGACCTCGGGAAAGAGTGGACCGATCGTCTCGAACCCAAGACCCCCTCTACCGGCGCTTCTGTCGATATCGCGAACGCGACTCCCGAGGGACAACGGCAGCGAGGGGCGTCTCAGCGTGCAGAGCGCGAACGGCGAGCAGAGCCAGCCAGGTCCAGCCGATGGTGATGGCGATGCGTTGGATGAGTCCGCCGAAGTTCGCCAAGCGTTGATTCTGGCCGAATGCGGCACTGGCCAGCGCCATCGTCGCTGCGAAGAGCACGCCGCTGGCGATCGAGTAGACGGCCCACCCCGGCGAGTCGGACGGCGCGGACACGAAACAGGCCATGGCAAGTGCGAGGAATGTGATGAGGGAGAGCAAGTCGGGGAAGTCGGCGGTCTGCACCCACCCCGCACGGCCAAGGGCGAGCGAGCCGACAGGATGGCGGAGCGGCTTGTAGTCCACCCGTTTGGCACCCGCCAAGAGATATACGACGGTGAAGAGCGGGCCGGCGGCCACCCCGCAGGCAAGTATCACTTGCTCACCCATGGCGTCAACCCGCGTTGACATCCTAAGTGACGTCAACATGGGTTGACGCGCGAGTGGACGCCGGAAGATCAATCACGGGACGGCCCTTGCATCGGCGCACTTCCGTGAAAGCCCCGCGTCAGACAGGCTGCGACAGGACACCTGGGATGCGCTTCTCCGCCGCATGTCTCAGTTCTCGGCAGGCACCGGTTCCGCCTCGGCTGTCGCTGTTGCCGTCGAGGCCTCCGCGTCCACCGGCGTGCTCCGCCCCGGCAGGAGTTCCATGATCGCCTGCCGGTGGGCCTCGCTCGTGGCGTCGTCGTAGGGGTCGGGGGTCGCGGGTACCTGGAGGCGGTGGACCGGGCCGGTGCCGAGGCGGGCGTAGCCGCGGCCGGCGGGGACGTCGGCCGTGGGGGTCGTGTTCGGCGGGGTGCCGAGGATGTCCTCCAGCTGGTCCGCCGTCGCCGGGCCGAGGACCACGCGCGCGCGGGTGTGCTGGCGTACCGGATCGCTCAGCGCGTCCAGGCTGTCGAACTGGTCCGCCACCACGACCGTGACGCCCGCCGCCCTGCCGTGCCGCAGCGGCACCTGGAGGAGTGACTGCGGGTCCTTGTGCCCGTCGGCCGCCGCGAGGTGGCCCAGGACGCTGGGGCGGTCCAGGAGGATCCACAGGGGGCGCTTCGTGTCGTCCGGCGCCGGGTGGCCCGCCTGCCGGGCGCGGTTGGTGGAGATGAGGCGTCGCTCCGTCTCGTGCGCCGCCCACTCCAGGCTGGCGAGGGATCCGGCGAGCCCGCACTCGACGGCGAGGACGCCGTCCCGGCCGGTCAGGCAGGCGTAGTCGCCGGTGCCGCTGCCCTCGACGACGAGGATGTCGCCGTGCTGGAGGGCCTGGAGAGCGATGGAGCGCAGCAGGCTCGTGGTGCCGCTGCCGGGCTGGCCGACCACCAGGAGGTGCGGCTCGGTCGAACGGGGGCCGGTGCGCCAGACGACCGGGGGTACGTCCCGCTGCTCGTCGCCGTCCGTCACGGGCAGGGTGCGCTGGACACCGGTGGGATCGGTGAAGCCGAGCACGGTCTCGCCGGGGGCGGTGACGAAGCGCTGGGCGGCGATGTCGGTGGGCAGCGGCGGCAGCACGTTCACCGTCAGCTGGTTGCCCTCCTCGTCCCACTCGAAGTGGTATTCGCGGCCGCGGCCGGACTTGGCGTGCAGCAGCTGCTCGATGCGGGCGCGCGACGCGGCCTCGCCGTCGGTGAAGTACGCCGGGTAGCGCACCACCAGATGGGAGACGCGGCCCGAGCCGTCGAACTCGTAGGAGGGAAAGGCCTTGTCCCACTCGCCGCCGTGCGCGAAGAGCGGGGCGGGGTCATCGGGGACGGAGAAATACGGGACGAGGGCTTCGTAGAGGGACTGCAGCCGCTGGGTCTGCGCCTCGTCGGGGCCCGTCGGTGCGGGCGCGGTGCGCTCCCGTCCCGTCCACGCGGCGGCCGCCATCAGGCAGATGGCGGCGAGCAGCGGACCGTACGGAATGAGCGCCACGACCAGGACCACGGAGGCCACCAGGAACAGCAGCGGTCCGCGCCGGTCCTTCGGTGTGTCGGCCCACTTGCGCCGCCCGGCGGAAGCCAGTCGGCGCAGTCCACGGGTGATCGTGATCAGCGGGTGGAGGACGTCGGTGGCGCTGTCGGCGGCCGACCGTGCGAGCTCCCGGCTCCGGGCGATCGGGGCAGTGCCGTTGCTCAGAATGCGGGGGAGGGGGCGCCGGGCCACGTCAGTCTCCTGATGGTGCGAACGAGTAGCTGTGGGAGGCGGGGGACGTCAGAACTTGATCCCGCCCAGAAGGCTCGCCAGGCTCGCACCGCCGGCCTTGATGCTCGGGGCGATGGCGGTGCCCGCGAGGTAGAAGCCGAAGAGCGCGCAGACCAGCGCGTGGGACGCCTTCAGCCCGTCCTTGCGGAAGAAGAGGAAGACGATGATTCCGAGCAGCACGACACCTGAGATGGACAGGATCATGAAGGTTCTCCTGGTTGGTGGGGACAGTCACCATCAGTACTTCCAGGCTCACAGCATGTATCCATACGATAAAAGGTGCAAATGGGGTAATTTCCCGTAATTTCCCTCGAATGGCCGAGGCTTACTGGGCCACCCGAGCGCAGGTCGTGAGGGCGTCCGGGGCCTGTGGTGATCTTTGCCGCGGGCGGGCCCGGTCATGTACCCGGACGGGCAGTACCCTGTCGATTCACTCGTACGGCCGCACCGGGCGCCGTACGTCCCTGACAGACACCCGCAGTCGAAAGGCGGTCCGATCCATGAGCGAAGCCCCTGACCCGGAAGTCGTGGAGCTGGCCACCAAGATCTTCGATCTGGCCCGCCAGGGCGACACCGCGGCGCTCGCGGCCTACGTGGACGCCGGTGTTCCGGCGAACCTCACCAACGACAGCGGCGACTCCCTCGTCATGCTGGCCGCCTATCACGGCCACGCCGAGGCGGTCCGGGCCCTCCTGGAGCGCGGTGCCGACGCCGATCGTGCCAACGACCGGGGGCAGACGCCGCTCGCCGGCGCCGTCTTCAAGGGCGAGGACGCGGTGATCAGGGCCCTGCTCGACCACGGAGCCGATCCGGCCGCGGGGACGCCCTCGGCACTGGACACGGCCCGGATGTTTGCCAAGACGGAGCTGCTCGAGCTGTTCGGAGCGGCCTGAACGGGGTAGCTGACCAGCAACGACGGGGGCGCTGGAAATGTGGTCGCGGCGGATTGAACCGCTGGGTCATCATGACGACGTGATTCACGGACGCGACGGCGGGGCAGGTGTTGCCGCACCGCGCGGACCGTGAGCGGCCCGCCCCCGGACTCTCCGTCCGGGATCCCTTCGGGCCACCGACGAGAGGCAGAGGAAGATGGTCTACAGCAAGCAAGAGACGGCGGGCGGCCCGACGTGTTGGCGCACGGCCAGGTAATTCACGATTCCCGGTTGCGTCGACGCTTGATGTGAGGCTGTTTCCCATGTTCGATCCGGTCATAGCGCCCAGCGGTACGCTGCTCGGCCTGCTGCAGCGGGGCCGCGGCGACGGCACGCTGCACGCACTCACCGCCCCCCGATCCGAGGCACTGGCCGCCCTCGACCAGTGCGTCCTGCACGACCCCCGCCACGACTGGCAGGTGGAGAACCGCTCGCTGTACTACGCCCGCCTCTACCTCGACCTGCACGGCGGCATCGGCGGCATCGAGCGGCACCTCTTCGACGCCGAGGACGTCCTGAACACGGACGACTCACGCACCGGGCTCGCCCTCGCGGTCCTCGGCCACCTCGCCTCCTACGGCAGGCGCGACGCCCTGGAGCTGCTGCGCAGGTACGCGGCGTTCGGCGCCAACTGGGCCTGGGCCCTCGACGAACTCGCGCTGCGGGACGACGACGCGGGCCTGCGCGCCCTCGCCGTACCCGTCCTCGCCCGATTCCCCGCCGACGCGGAGGGCGAGGCCGAACTCGCCGCCGCCGTGCGCGACGCCTACGAACCGCGGCCCTGGCGGCTGTGGGAAGAGGATCCGCGCGCCGAAGTCGGCGCCCGCGTGCGCGCCGCACGGGAACAGGGCTCCTTCGACCGCTGGCAGCGCCAGATGCGGCCGTCCGGGCCACGGCCCGGCTGGAGCGTCCAGGCCGTCTTCGAGTGGGCGCAGGAGGGCCTGGAGCGCGGCGCCGTGCTGCACGTGCCCGCCGCCCGCTGCCTCACGGCGGTCGCCGGACCCGAGGACCGGGCCGAGATCCTCGAGGCCGCCCGCAGCGGCTCCGACGGGGCGCGCGGCACCGCCTTGCGCTACCTGGCGGACGCCCATGATCCCGACGTGTTCGATCTGATCGAGTACGCGATGGAGAGCCCGTCCCGGATCGTGGTGGACGCGGCCGCCGAGGCCTTCGAACGGATGCGCGGCGTCGCCGCCGTGGAGCGCGCCCGCCGCTGGGCCTACCGGCCCGACGCGCTCGGAGCCGCCGCCGGACGCGTGCTCGCCTGCCGGGGCGGCGCGCAGGACAGCAAGCTGGTCCTGGCCGCGCTGCGGGAAGCGGTCCGCGGCGAAGGCCCGGACGCACCCACCCTGTGGACCCTGGTCGACGGAGCCGGACGGCTCGGCATCGCCTGCGCGGCGCCCGTCCTGCGGCACGTCTACCGCGAGACCGCCTCGTCCCATCTGCGCGGCCGCGCCGCCCGCGCGCTCGCGGCCACCGACCCCTCCTTCGCCGCGGGATTCGCCGTCGAATGCCTCTGGGACTGCGAGGAGTCCACCCGCGAGGTGGCCGCACGGCACGCCGAGACCGGTGACGCCCGCGTGGTCGCCCAACTCCGAAGGCTCGCCGCGGACCCCGCCGAGGAGGACGAGGTACAGACCGCGGTGCGCAGCAGAATCGACCCGGACGCCGCCGAGGTGTGAGCTGACCCGCCGTTGAGGCGGGACGGGTGCGCAGCGGCTCTGAGGCGTGATCCTGGGACCGGCGTGGAGGGGAACGCTCATGGGACGTTCCCCGCCAGGAAAGATCCACGTTGACGTGCCCACGCCCCACGCGACGACAACACCGGTATGCGTGTCGTCATCGTCACCGAATCCTTCCCTCCCGACGTCAACGGAGTGGCGCACTGCGCGCTGCAGACCGCCCGGCAGCTCGTCGCCCGCGGTCACGACCCCCTCGTCATCGCCCCGGCCCCCGCGGCCGGGGCGGACGCCGACGCAAGCGCGCCCTGCCCCGTCGTCCATGTGCCCTCTCTGCCGCTCCCCGGCTATCCGCAGGTCAGGGTGGCCCTGCCGAGCCGGAAGCTCGCCGCGGCGCTGACCGCGCACCGGGCCGAACTCGTCCATCTCGCCAGCCCGTTCGTGCTCGGCGCCCGCGGCATGGCGGCCGCCGCCCGGCAGGGCATCCCCGCCGTCGCCGTCTACCAGACGGACCTCGGCGGCTACGCCCGCACCTACATGGGCATGGGGGAGGCCACCGCCTGGCGCCGCATCCGCGCCGTGCACTCCGCCGCCGACCGCACCCTCGCCCCGTCGTCGGCCGCCCTGCACGACCTCGTGGCGCACGGTGTGCCGCGGGTGCGGCTGTGGCCGCGCGGAGTGGACACCGCGCGGTTCAGGCCTTCACTACGGAGTGCCGCGATACGTCGTGAACTCGCCCCGAACGGCGAACTGATCGTCGGCTATGTGGGCCGGCTCGCTCCGGAGAAGCAGGTCGAACTCCTCGCCGGGGTCTGCGGACTCGACGGCGTACGCGTCGTCGTCGTGGGCGACGGGCCCAGCGAGGAATCCGTGCGGGCCGCGCTGCCGGGCGCGCTCCTCCTGGGGCGCCGCACCGGGGACGAACTCGCCGGGATCTTCGCCTCGTTGGACCTCTTCGTGCACACCGGGCCCTATGAGACGTTCTGCCAGACCGTGCAGGAGGCGATGGCCAGCGGTGTGCCGGTGGTCGCGCCCGCCGCGGGCGGCCCGCTGGACCTCGTGACACCGGGGCGCACGGGACTGCTCGTGCCGCCGCGCGACGCGCTCGCCGTGCGGGACGCGGTGTGGGCGCTCAGCGCCGATCCGGGGCTGCGCGCCGCTTACGGGGCGGCAGGTCGCGCCGCCGTCGAGGGGCGGACCTGGGCGGCGGTGGGCGAGCAGCTCGTCGACCACTACGCCGAGGTGCTCGCCGCGCGGACGGCGGTGGCGGCATGAGGGCGGCGGTGTACCGGGAGGCGGTGGCCCGCTGCGGACCGCGCTCTACGGAGTCGCTGCGGATCGTGCGGCTCGCCAACTTCGTGGCGCCCGCGTCGGGCGGACTGCGCACCGCGCTGCGCGAGTTGGGGCGCGGCTACCGGGCCGCCGGGCACGACCCGATCCTCGTCGTGCCCGGCGAGCGGGCCTCGGCGTGCGACACCGACCAGGGGCGCGTCCTGACCCTGCCGGGCCGCCTGCTGCCCGGCACCGGCGGCTACCGCGTCCTCACCGACCGCGCGCGCCTTGCCCGGCTCCTGGAGCGGCTCGCCCCGGACCGCATCGAGGTCTCCGACCGCACGACACTGCGCTGGACCGGCGCGTGGGCGCGGTACCGCCGCATCCCAGCCGTGATGGTCTCCCACGAGGCGACCGACGCGGTGCTGCGGACATGGGGCCTGCCTCCGGGGGCCGCACTGCGCGCGGCCGACGCGCTCAACTCCCGTACCGCGCACGCGTACGCGCGTGTCGTCTGCACCACGGAGTGGGCCGAGCGTGAGTTCGTCCGCATCGGGGCGCGCAATGTCGTACGGGCTCCGCTCGGCGTCGACCTGGCGGGGCGACACCCCGGCCTGCGCGATCCACGCGTGCGTGCCCGGCACGTGGCGGAGGGGGAGACGCTGCTGGTGCTCTGCTCCCGGCTTTCGGTGGAGAAGCGGCCGGGTACGGCGCTGGACGCCCTGGAGTCGCTCCGCCGCCGGGGAGTGCGGGCCGGGCTCGTGGTGGCTGGGGAAGGCCCGCTGCGGGCGCGCCTCGAACTGCGGGCCCGTGAGCGGCGGTTGCCGGTGACCTTCCTCGGCCACGTCGCGGACCGCGCGGCCCTGGGCGCACTCCAGGCCACGGCCGACGTCTGCCTGGCCCCCGGCCCCTGCGAGACGTTCGGCCTCGCTGCCCTGGAGGCACTGGCCTGCGGGACACCGGTCGTGGCGAGCGCGTCGTCGGCGCTGCCGGAGATCGTGGGCGGGGCGGGTGCTGCGGCGGGGGACAGCGGCGAGGAGTTCGCGACCGCCGTCCAGAGGCTGCTGGCCCGTCCCGAGCGCACCCGCAGGGGGGCGGCACGCGCGCGTGCGGAGCGATTTGGGTGGGACGTGGCGGTGGAGGCTTTCTTGGGCGCGCATGACGCGGCGACCTCCGCCGGTCCTGGTTGTGGGCAGTCGTTCCGCAGGGCGGAACGGGTGGGCACAACCCCACTGCCGGGTACCGATTCACCGGGCGGAGGGGCGTCCGGGGCGGCACGCAGCGAGGGGCGGCCCCAATGAAACCGCTGTGCTTCGTAGCCATGGGCGACTCCCTCACCGAGGGCATCGGGGACCCCGTGGCAGACGGCTGGCGAGGCTGGGCCGCACTACTGGCTGGCGGGCTGACCCCGCAGGGAGACATCGAGTTCCACAACGTGGCGCAAGGCGGCGCCCAGACCCGCGACGTACTGCACCACCAGCTGCCCGCGGCGCTCGAACTGCGCCCCGACCTCGTCTCCGTGGTCGTCGGCGTCAACGACACCCTCCGCTGCACCTTCGACATCCATGCCGTGGCGACAAACCTGGACCAGATCTACGGCGCCGCCACCAGGCAAGGCGCCCAACTCCTCACCGCATGCCTCCCCGACCCGGGAGCCATGCTCGGTCTCCCCGGCGCCCTCGCCCGCCCACTGGCCCGCCGCCAGCGAGCCGTCAACGCCGTGGTGCACGCCCTCTCCGAGCGCCACCGAGCAGCCCACCTGCACCTGGCGGACGCCGAGTGGGTAGCCGACCGCACGCTATGGAGCGCGGACAGACTGCACCCCTCGGAACGCGGCCACAGAGTCGTCGCCGCCCGCTTCCACGCAACGCTGGCCGCCCGCGGCGCGGCGCAAGGCAGCCCACCGTCCTGCGAGCCCCAACTACCGCTCCCCACCCGCTCCGCGAGTCTCTGGTGGCTGGCCACCGCGGGCACCGGCTGGGTGGCCCGCCGGTGCACCGATCTGCTGCCCCAACTGCTCACCCTCGCCGCCGCCGAGATCCGGCATCAGGTGCGGGGCAGCAGCGCCCGCCTCGACCTGACCGCCGGTCACGCGGTGACGGCGGCGCTCGCCGCGCTCTCGGCCGCGGATCAGCCGGACGCGGCCTAGCGGTGCTCAGGAGCGCGGCCCTCCGGTGACGAAGCGCACGGGCGTACCCGGCACCGCCTGGGCCGCCGCGCCGAGATCCGCCTCCCTGACCACCGCGATCACCGGGTAGCCGCCGGTCGTCGGATGGTCGGCGAGGAACACCACGGGGCGGCCGTCCGGCGGCACCTGGACGGCCCCGAGGACCATGCCCTCGCTGGGCAGCTCACCCGTGAACGCCCGCTCCAGGGTGGGTCCTTCGGTGCGCAGGCCGATGCGGTTGCTCGCCGACGACACCCGGTACGCGCGCGTGGTGAGCGTGCGCAGGGCGCCCGGAGTGAACCAGTCGGCGCGCGGCCCCGGCGCGATCCCGAGGATCAGCTCATGTGGCGGCGCCGGGTGCGGGACGGCGTCCACGCGCGCGTGGGGTGCGCCGAAGGGGCTGCCCAGGGGGAGGACGGTGCCGTCCGTCAGCGGCGGCGGACCGAGCCCGGAGAGCAGATCCGTGGAGCGGCTGTCGAGCACCGGTTCGGCGGCCACTCCACCGCCGAAAGCGACGTAACACCGTACTCCGGAGACGGCCGCCCCGATGTCGAGCAGCGCCCCGGCCGGGACGCGTACGGGTGCGCCCCACGCGGCAGGCCGGCCGTCGACCGTCACCGCGCAGGGCGCGCCGACCACCGCGACGGTGACCGCGCAACGCGGCCTTACGGAACAGCCGTTGAGGGTGGTCTCCAGGACGGCGGCGTCCGGCGGGTTGCCGACGAGCCGGTTGGCGAGGCGGGCGGCGGGTGCGTCGAGCGCCCCGGAGCGCGGCACCCCGAGGTGCGCGTGTCCCGGGCGGCCCTGGTCCTGCACCGTGGTCAGCGCCCCGGCCCGTACGACGGCGAAGGCACGGTCGGTCATCGCGCCTCCGCCACGAAACGCACCCGCACGCCGGGAGCGAGCAGCGCGGCGGGCACGCGCGCGTGGTCCCACAGCACGGCGTCGGTCGAACCGATCAGCTGCCAGCCACCGGGCGATGGGCGCGGGTACACCCCGGTGTACGGACCGGCCAGGGCGACGCTGCCCGCGGGGACCGTCGTGCGAGGAGTGGCCCTGCGCGGCACTTCGTGGCGGCCCGGAAGACCGGTCAGATAGCCGAAGCCGGGCGCGAACCCGCAGAAGGCGACGCGGAATTCGGCCGCCGAGTGGATCTCCGCGACCTCCGGGGGCGACACACCCCAGTGCGCCGCGACCTCGGCCAGGTCGGGACCGTCGTAACGGACCGGGATCTCCAGGACGTCCTCGGCGCGCGCCGGGAGCGGTGGGATCTCCAGGCCGGCCAGCTCCGCGCCGACGCGGCCGGGGTCCTCCAGGCCGTCCAGCAGCACCGTACGGGCCGCGGGGACGATCTCGCGCACCCGGACAAGGCCCGCGGCCCTGCGGCGCAGCAGCTCGGCGTGGAGCGCCTGCGCCTCGTCGCCGTCAGCCAGTTCGACGAGCAGCGCCCGGCCGCCGACCGGAAGGACCCTCATACGAAGGCCTCCACGCGGACGCCCGCCGCCGCGAGCCGGGCCCGGACCTCGCGGGCCAGGGCCACCGCTCCGGGGGTGTCGCCGTGCAGGCACAACGAGCGCGCCCGGACGTCGATCTGCCGCCCGTCGCTCGCGGTGACGGTCCCGGAGCGGGCCATGGAGACGGAGCGTTCGACCACGGCGCCCGCCTCCGTGATGACGGCGCCGTCGCTGCCGCGCGGCACGAGCGTGCCCTCCGGGGTGTACGCGCGGTCCGCGAACGCCTCGGCGACCACCGGCAGTCCGGCCTTCTCCGCGCACTCCAGGAAGCGCGATCCGGGCAGCCCGAGCACGGGCAGTGCGCCGTCCGCGAGCAGCACGCCGTCGACGACGGCACGGGCCTGGTCCTCGTCGCGTACGACGCGGTTGTAGAGCGCGCCATGGGGCTTCACGTACGACACACGGCTGCCCGCCGCCCGTGCGAAGACCTCCAGGGCGCCGATCTGGTACGCCACTTCGGCCGCCAGCTCGTCGGGCGGCACGTCCATCGCGCGCCGCCCGAAGCCCGCCAGATCGCGGTAGGAGACCTGGGCGCCGATCCGCACCCCGCGGGCCGCCGCCTGCTCGCACACCCGGCGCATGGTGGCCGCGTCCCCCGCGTGGAAGCCACAGGCCACGTTGGCGCTGGTGACCACGGAGAGGAGCTCTTCGTCGTCGGTCAGGTGCCAGCGGCCGAAGCCTTCGCCGAGGTCGGCGTTGAGATCGATCACGGCGTCGGCCCGAGGGCCGGCAGAGGTGTCGGTCATCTACGTAGGTCTCCTGTTTCGCGTTTCCCATGCCCTGCGGTGACCCGCTCAGGCCACCCGGTACTGCTCGTCGCGGGCATCGGTGATGAACATCTGGCCCGGCGCGTGCGTCACGGCGAACGGCGGCCGCGACGCCATCACCGCCGCCTGCGGGGTCACTCCGCACGCCCAGAACACCGGGATGTCACCGGGCTCGGCGGCCACCGGGTCGCCGAAGTCCGGACGGTCCAGGTCGTCGATGCCGAGCCCCGCCGGTTCGCCGCAGTGCACCGGAGAGCCGTGCACCGCGGGCAGCAGCGCGGTCTCCCTGATGGCCGTGGCGAGGTGCTCGGGCGGCACGGGACGCATCGACACCACCATGGGGCCGCGCAGCCGTCCCGCGGGGCGGCAGGGGCGCGACGTGACGTACATCGAGACGTTGCGGCCCTGCTCGACGTGGCGCATCGGGACTCCGGAGTCGGTCAGTGCCCCCTCGAAGGTGAAGCTGCAGCCGATGAGGAACGACACCAGGTCGTCGCGCCAGTGCTCGACCACGTCCGTCGGCTCGGCCACCAACTCGCCGTGCTCCCACACCCGGTAGCGCGGCAGATCCGTGCGCAGATCGGCGTCCGGGGCGAGCGGCGTCGTCCAGGACCCGGCGTCCGTCACGTCCAGGACGGGGCAGGGCTTCGGGTTGCGCTGGCAGAACAGCAGCATCTCGTACGCCCAGTCGCCCGGGACGGCGATCAGGTTGGCCTGGGTGTGGCCGGCCGCCCAGCCCGCGGTGGGTCCGCTCACGCCCGAGCGGAAGAGCGCACGGGCCTGTGCGGGGTCCTGGAGCATCGCGGCGGCCCCGGTCACAGCAGCTCCCTTCCGCGCGTCTCCGGGAGCCCGAGAAGGGCGAGGACGGCGATTCCGTAGCCGACCGCCCCGAAGACGAGAGCGCCGCCGACGCCCCAGCTGTCGGCCAGGAAGCCGACCATGGTGGGGAAGACGGCGCCGACGGCGCGTCCGGTGTTGTACGTGAAGCCCTGCCCCGTGCCGCGCACGGCGGCGGGATAGAGCTCGCTGAGGAACGAACCGAATCCGCTGAAGATCGCCGACATACAGAAGCCGAGCGGGAAACCGAGCACAAGGAGAAGGCCGTTGGCGCCGTCCGGGATGTTCGTGTACGCCAGGATGCTCGCCGCGGACAGGAACGCGAAGAGCGTGATGTTCCGTTTCCGGCCCAGTACGTCGGTGAGATAACCGCCCGCCAGATAGCCGATGAAGGCTCCGGAGATGAGGAAGGTGAGGTAGCCGCCCGTGCCGACGACGGTCAGGCCGCGCTCGGTCTTCAGGTACGTGGGCACCCAGGTGGCGAGCGTGTAGTAGCCGCCCTGCACACCGGTCGAGAGCAGCACCGCGAAGAGCGTGACGCGCAGCAGGCCCGGCTTGAAGATCGCGGTGAACGACCCCTTGTCGGCGCTCTTGCGCCGTTCCTCGGCCGCTTCGGGGGCGTCGTGGACATTGCGGCGTACGTAGACGACGAGCAGCGCGGGCAGTGCGCCGGTCCAGAACATCACGCGCCATGCGATGTCCTCGTCGAGGAACTGGAACACCAGGGTGTAGACGATCGCCGCGAGGGCCCAGCCGACCGCCCAGGAGCTCTGGATCGCGCCGAGCGTGCGGCCGCGGTTCTTGGCGGTGGCGTACTCGGCGACCAGGATCGCGCCGACCGCCCACTCACCGCCGAAACCGAGCCCCTGGAGGGCGCGGAAGACCAGCAGGGTCTCGTAGTTGGGCGCGAAGCCGCAGGCCACGGTGAAGACCGCGTACGTGACGACCGTGATCATCAGGGCCTTGACCCGGCCGATCCGGTCGGCGACGACTCCCGCGACGGCGCCGCCGATCGCGGAGACGACCAGCGTGACCGTGGTGAACAGGCCGGTCTGGCCGCTGTCCAGGCCGAAGTACGCGGCCAGCGCGACCATGCTCAGCGGCAGCGTGAAGTAGTCGTAGGAGTCGAGGGCGTAGCCCCCGAAGGCGCCGGCGAAGGCGCGGCGGCCGCGCGGACCGAGGTCGCGCAGCCAGCCGAGGGGGCCGCCGCTTTCGGGGAGTTCGGCGGCGGCCGGGCTCGGGTCGGTCGTCACGGCCTGAGGTGGAGGGGGCGTGCTCATGGGCACCTCGCAGAGGGGGACGGAGGGTGCGGAATGGGCAGTGCGTGCGGGGACGGTGCCGCGTCCGCCCGTGCGGGGGCGGGACGGCGCTGCGTCCGCCAAGGTAGAGGATTGTTGAACGATCCCTCAATACCCACGTTGTTTCGTTCTTGTATCTGCGATTGAATCCGGGCATGGCTGAGGGAATGGCTGGCGCGAGCGGACTGGCCGACGATCGAGTGCTCCTGGGGCGTACGAGCACGGCGGAGCGGGTCTCGGACATCCTGCGGAGCCGTATCGCCGAGGGGTATTTCCCGCCCGGCGTGCGGCTGTCGGAGGACAGCATCGGCGGCGCGCTCGGCGTCTCGCGGAACACGCTGCGCGAGGCCTTCCGTCTCCTCACGCACGAGCGGCTGCTCGTCCATCAGCTCAACCGCGGGGTATTTGTCCGAGTTCTCACGATTGAGGACGTGGAGGACATCTACCGGACCCGGCGCCTCGTGGAATGCGCGGTCGTCCGCGGCCTCGGCGACCCGCCCTTCGCGCTCGACGGCCTCGCGGGCGCTGTCGAGGACGGCACGAAGGCCGCCCGCGCGCGGGAGTGGAAGGGCGTCTCCACCGCCAACATCGTCTTCCACCGCGAACTGGTCGCACTCGCCGGGAGCGCCCGCACCGACGAGATCATGCGCAGCGTCTTCGCCGAACTGCGCCTGGCCTTCCACGTGGTGGCCGATCCGCGGCGCCTGCACGAGCCCTACCTCGCCCGCAACCGGCAGATCCTCGACACCCTGCGGGCCGGCGACGCCGCCGAGGCGGAGCGGCTGCTCGCGGACTACCTCGACGACTCCCGCAGCGGCCTCGTCGAGGTGTACGGGCAGCTGGTGACGGCCGAGGGCTGAACCCGGTCGCCGCCGCCGGACGCCGGGCCCCCGACCCGGTCGCATCTGCGCCGTTTCGACCGTTGTCAGACCGAGGATCTAGTCTGTGCACCGTGACTTCGCCTGCCGTAACGGACACCGCTCCGCCCCAGCTCAGCGCGGGGCCGAGGCCCGCTCTGGGCCCGGCCGCCGACGAGGGCCTGGCGCGGCGGCTCCGCGCGCTCGCCTGCACGGCCCCGCTGCACGACCTGGACACCCGCAAGGCCAACCTCGCGGGCGAGTACACGGTCTACGCGATGGCGGAGGTGGCCCTCTCCGCCATCGACCTCGTCACGCTCAACATGGACTTCGACACCGGCGCCGACCATGAGCAGATAGTGGCCAGGCTGCTCCCGCGCGTCGCCGCGCAGGCCCCGCGCCGCCCCGTCGCCGAGCACGAGCGGGTGGCCCGCTGGGTCCTGGAGAACCTGATCAACGTCGGCAGCGTCGACCGCGGCTTCCGCGCCGTGTACGGCACCTTCGCGCCCGACGGCACCTATGTCCGCAGGGACTACGACTTCAAGCTCATCGAAGAGGTGCCCGGCTACGGCGGAGGGGTCTACCTCCGCACGACCGACGAGGCGGTCAACGTCCTGGTGGGCGCCCTCGACACGGACGTCACCAGCGCCCAGATCGCCGCCGAGGTGAAGCTGGAGGTCCTGATCAGCCGGGGCAGGCTCGCCGACGCCCAGCTCGCCGCCGAGCAGGCGCGTTACCGGACGGTGCAGTACTCGGAAACGCTCCGCAAGGCCCTCGACGCGACCCGGCGCAACGTGCGCGCGGTGGACTGGCTGCAGGCCGTCCCCGACATGATCGCGGAGGCCCTCGACCACGTGGCCGACCGCTACCGCCACGAGAACGCGATCCTGACCAACATCCGCAAGGCCCGCGACGAGACCGAGGACCCCGAGCACAAGCGCCGTGCCGCCGAGCTGGTCGACATCGTCAAGGACTGCATCCGCCGCCACACCCAGCTCCAGTCCCGCCTCCTGGAGGCAGGACCGCTGTTCCGCGCCGAACAGGACCGCCAGGCCTTCGCCGCGCCCACCTCGCGCACCGGCCTCGACCTGTACGGCCAGCTCGTCGCGCCGCTCCTGCCGCTCCCGGTCGAGCGGGCGAGCCGCGTGACGGACGCCTTCTTCGCCCGCGGCACAGGGCTGCGCACGCCCGTCTCCGTCCGCGTCGGCGACCTGGTCGACATACTGCTCACGCCGCCGCAGGAGCGCGAGCACCTGGGCGTGGAGATGCCCGAGCCCGACCTCATCGCGACGCCCGACGACAGCCGGTTCAGCGAGGAGCAGCTCTCGAGCGCCATGGAGCTGCTCGACCTGCCCTCCGACGCCCCCCGCCGCCTCTCCGGACTGCTCGCCGAAGCCCGCGCGCGCGACGCCGAACTGCCCTATCTGGTCGCCCTCCTCGCCGTCCACGCGGCCAGCCCGCCGGTCGGCACCGCCTACCGCCAGGGCGAGGAGAAACTCCTGTTCGCGGTGGACGACGGCACGGAACTCGACGACCTGGAGTTCGGCGGCGCCGACCTCATCGTGGGCACGGCCCTGCTCGACGCCGTCGGCATGGCCGCCGACCGGACGGAGGCCGCGTGAGCAGCCCCGACGCCTCTGTGAGCACCCCCGCCACCTTCGAGACTTTTCCGTACGACCGCCGCAAGGAGCACAAGCCGTGACCGACCACCCCGCAGAGCACGCCGCGTGGGGCGAGCCGGGCCCCCCGACGGCACCTGTGGCGCCCGCCGCGACAGCGGCCGTCACCCCGGCCGACGCCGCCGACGCCGCGCGTCTCGTCGCCTTCGGCCTCCAGCCCAAGCTCCAGCCCGCCCGCGACCAGGAGTACGCCGAACTGCTGCGCCGGTACCGCGAGGACCCGCCCTTCGCGCGGCTCGCCGACGCCGTCGCCGCCGGGCTCGGCCTCGTCGTCCTGGAGGTGTCCCCGCGCGCGGGGATGGCCGTGACGGCCGCCGAGGACTCGGTGTTCGCCGTCCGTATGGGCGACTACGCACGCCGCGCGTCCACCGACTCCACCGACCGGTTCCTGCACGGCCTCGCCCATCTCGCCGTCGCCGCCATGGCGTTCCCGCGCCCCGAGGACCTCGCCGACGACGGCTACATCGGCCGCGTCACGGTCAACGGAGTCGACGCCTTCGTACGCCAGGCCTGCCACCGCCTGGAGGAGCGCGCCGAGGAGCAGGGCGAGAACACCGACCCGGCGACCGACGCCCCGAGCCTCGAGGCCGCCTGGCGGATCTGGGCGAGGCGCAGCTCCACCGGCGCCACCAAGGACGCCCGCAGGCTCGCCGGATCGACCACCGGCATCATCGGCAAGGCCGTCGCCTTCCTCACCGACTCCGGGTTCCTGCAGCGCACCGGCGACGACTCGGGCGGGACGTACCGCACGACGGCGCGCTATCAGCTCCAGGTCCGCGACATGGCGGGCGGCGCGGCCATGGCCGAACTCCTGGAGCTGGGCATCGTGCCCGTCACCGACGGGTCGGCGACCCTGCTGCCCCCCGACGACACCGACGACCTGGAACTGGCCGCCGACGCGGGCCTGCCCTTCCATTCCTGACGTCCCGACGGCACCGCCGCCTTCGCCCCTTCAACGTCCCGCCGTTCCCCCCGACTTACGACGAGAGTCCGCCGCCATGTACGAGCTGTCCCGGGTCCGCCTCTACTCCATCGGCCCCGCCGGTGCGCGCTACGCCGACACCGTGCTTGACCTGCGTGGCGTCGGCGCGGAGGTGCCCGACCCCGCGCCCGCCCAGGCGGAGTTCTTCGAGGAGGAGCCGGTCGGCCCGCCGCGCCGCCCCGCGCCCGCGGGCGTGCTCTTCCTGGAGAACGGCGGCGGCAAGTCCGTCCTGCTCAAGCTGATCTTCTCGGTGATGCTGCCGGGCCACCGCAACACGCTCGGCGGCGCAAGCTCCGGAGTGCTCCGCAAGTTCCTCCTCGCCGACGACTGCGGGCATGTCGCCCTGGAGTGGCAGCACACGCTGACCGGCGAGTGCGTCGTCGTCGGCAAGGTCAGCGAGTGGCGCGGCCGGCAGGTCTCCAACGACCCGCGGAAGTTCGCCGAGGCCTGGTACTCCTTCCGGCCCGGACCCGGCATGAGCCTGGACTCGCTGCCCGTCGCCGAGTCCACCGCCGTGCGGCCGCCCGTGGAGGGCGCGTCGGGCGCCCAGGGGCGGCGCCGCACCATGAAGGGCTTCCGCGACGCGATGACCGAGGCGGTCAAGGCGTACCCCCACCTCGAAGTGCACTGGGAGGAGATCCATGACCGCTGGAACGAACACCTCGGCGACCTGGGCCTCGACCCCGAACTCTTCCGCTACCAGCGGGAGATGAACGCCGACGAGGGCGAGGCCGCCGGCCTCTTCGCGGTCAAGAAGGACTCCGACTTCACCGACCTACTCCTTCGCGCCGTCACGGACACCCGCGACACGGACGGCCTCGCCGACCTGGTCCACGGCTTCGGCAACAAGCTCGGCCGCCGCTCCGAACTCATCGCCGAGCGGGACTTCACCGCGGGCTCCGTCGATCTGCTCGGGCGGATCGTCGACGCCGCCGACACCCGGGCACGCGCGCGTGACGTGCACGCGGGCGCCGAGCGGCGCACCCGGACGCTGGCCCGCCGCCTCTCCGCGCGGTCCGTTCAAGAGCGGGGCCGCGCCGCCGAACTCGCCGAGCGGGTCACCGCCGCCGCGCACACCGTCACCACTGCCGAGCAGGCCCGCGGCAGGTCCGCGCTGATCGCCGCCGAACTCGCCTTCCGGCACGCCTCGCTGGCGCTGACCGTCGCCGAGAAGGCCGCCGCCGCCCAGCGCCGCGAGCTGGCCGACGCGCGCCAGTTGCACTCCGCGTGGCAGGCCGCCGAGGCCGTGCTGCGCCACCGCGCGGCCGCCGACCGCTCCGCGCGCGTGGCCGCCGCGATCCTGGAGGCCGAGCGGGACGCCGCGCCCGCGCTCGCCGCCCGCGCCAAGGCCGCCGCCGATCTCGTCCGGGTGCTGCACACCTCGGCCGAGAGCGCCGAGACCCTCGCCAACGAGGAGGAGGAGCGCTCAGCCGCCCTCCAGGAGACCGGCGAGGCCGCCCACCGCGACGCCACCGCCGCCGCCACGGAGGCCCAGCGCGCCCGCAGCGAGGCCGGGCATCTGCGCCAGCGCCTGACGGAGGTCGAGCAGGAGACCGCCGAGGCCGTCCGCGCGGGCTGGCTCGACGACACCGCGCCGGACGCCGATCCGGCCCGCGCGGCACTCGCGGCGAGCGACGCCGAGAAGACCGCGGTCGCCGCCTGGGAGACCACCCGCGAGACCGCGCTGCGCTCCACCGAGCACGCCAAGGAGGCGTCCGCGGCCGAGTCCCGCGCCGAACTCACCGCGGCCCGCGCCTCGGACGCGGGGGACGCCGCCGAGCACGCGTACGACGCCGAGCGCAAGGCCGCCGAGTCGATCGCCGCGGACGAACGCCTCGCCGAGCTGCTCGGGCTGCCGGGCACGGGCACTCCGGGCGCGGTGCCGCAGCCCCGGCAGGGCGGCGGCACGGACACCGACGAAGCCGCCGGCGACGCCACCCCTCAGCCGGAAGGCCCCCTCTCCGTAGCCGAGCTGGACCGCAGCGCCGACGATCTGCGCACCCTCCTGGAGGACGGCGTCAGCTCCGCCGAGCGGCAGCTGTTCGAGCTGCGCACGGCCGCCGCCGACGACTCCCGCATCCTGGGTGCCCTCGGCGACGGCGGACTGCTCCCGCCGGGCCCGGACGTCCTCGCCACCGTCGAGTTCCTCGGCGAGCACGGCATCCCAGCGCTCCCGGGCTGGCGCTATCTCGCCCAGGCCGTCGATCCCGCCGACCACGCGCGCGTGCTCGCCGCCCGCCCGGAGCTGGTCGACGGCGTCGTCATCACCGACCCGGACACGCACGCCCGCGCCCGCGAGGCCCTCGACGGCGCCGCGCTGCTGCCCCGCTCCGCGGTCGCCGTCGGCACCGCCGCCGCCCTCCTCGCGCCCACCCCGGCCGACGAAGCGGGCGACGCAGGGGTCTTCCTCGTACCGCCGAACCCCGCCATGCACGACGAGCACGCCGCCGACGAGGAGCGGCAGACGCTGCGCGCGCGGGCGGCGCGGCGCGACGAGGAGATCAGGACCCTCGCCGTCCGCCTCGCCAAGGACCGTGAGCTGGCCGCGCGGCTCGCCTCCTGGCGCACCGGATGCCCGGCGGGCCGCCTCGACGAACTCGCCACCGCCGCCCGCAACGCACGCGCCTTCGCCGAGGAGGCCGAGGCGGAGCTCGCCGAGGCCCGGACCATCCGCGCCGAGGCCGACGAGGCGGCCGCCGAAGCGGCACGCGTGCGTGACGAGCGGCAGGAGGCCGCCCAGCGGGCCCGCCGCGCCGCCGACGCCCTCGCCGGGCTCGCCTTCCGGCTCCGGGAGCGCGCCGGCTGGCAGGCCAAGCTGCGCGAACTGGCCGACGACGCCATCGAGTCGGAGTCCCGCGCCCAGACCTGCCTGGACCGCGCCCGCGCCGCCGACGAGGACCGCCGCGCCGCCCAGCGCGCCGCCGACGACGCCCGCCGCACCGCGCGCGCCCTGCGTGCCGAGCGCGCCGAGATCGCGGGTGCCCCCGAGGACGTACCGGCGGACCCGGACGCCCCGAAGGCCTCGCTGCCCGCCCTGCGCGAGGCCTACCGCGCCGCCTCCCAGCTCTACGAGAAGGTCGGTGTCGGCGCCGACCTGCGCGCCGAGCAGGCCCGCGCCGAGAGCGACGAAAGCGGCGCCCTGGCCGAGCTGGACCGGCTCAGCAACAAGGTCCGCACCCGTGCCGCGCTGCTCCTCGAAGGCACCGACGGCTCCGACGGCCCCTCCCGGCAGGCCGCCGCCGCCCGCGCGGAGGCCCAGGTCCAGCTCATCGAGACCCGCGCCTCCACCGCGAGCGAGCAACTCGGCCGGCTCCGCGGCGAGGCCGAGCGGCTCGCCCCGGAGGACGGCGACGCGCACACCGAGCTCCCCGAAGACCTCGTCCCCGCCGACGCCGAGCAGGCCCAGGCCCTGCTGCGCACCGCCACCGGCGAACTGGCCGACCACACCGAGGCGCTGAGCCAGGCCAAGGACGCGCACGCTGCCCTGCTGCACAGGCACCGCGCCACCGAGGACGCCGCCGGCGGCTTCGACGAGACGGCGGCGCTCCTGCGGGACCTGCTGCGCGAGCACCAGGACCCCGAGGGTGAAGGCGCGGAGGGGCCCGAGCCCTACCCCGGCTCCCTCGAAGAGGCCCGCCAGTCCGCCGCCGAGGCCCGCCGCTCCCTGCGCGGCTGCGCCGCCGACCTCTCCGCCGCCGAGGCCGCCGTCCGCGAGGCCGGCGACATCCTCGTACGGCATGCGAACTCCACCCGCTACGAGCAGGTGCGCACCCCGGCCCGCCAGCAGATCCGCGAACTGCCCGCCTCCGCACTGCCGGAGCACGCCAAGAAGTGGGCCGACGCGTTCGCGCCCCGGCTGCGCGTCCTCACCGACGAGCTGGAGCAGCTGGAGCGCAACCGCGACAGCATCGTCGACCGGCTGCGCGGCCTCGTCGAGTCCTCGCTCGCCACGCTCCGGTCCGCGCAGCGCCTCTCGCAGCTGCCCGAGGGCCTGGGGGAGTGGTCGGGCCAGGAGTTCCTGCGGGTCCGCTTCGAGGAGCCCGACCCGGCGACACTGACCGAGCGGCTCGGCGAGGTCATCGACGAGGCCACGCGCGCGGCGGTCAAGAAGAACTCGGACCTGCGGCGGGACGGAATGTCCTTGCTGCTGCGCGGAGTCCAGGCCGCCCTGGAGCCGCGCGGCATCGCCGTGGAGATCCTCAAGCCGGACGCCGTGCTGCGCGCCGAGCGGGTGCCCGTCGGGCAGATGGGCGACGTGTTCTCCGGCGGCCAGCTGCTCACTGCCGCCATCGCCCTGTACTGCACGATGGCTGCCCTCCGCAGCAACGACCGGGGCCGCGACAAGCACCGGCACGCGGGCACACTGTTCCTCGACAACCCGATCGGCCGCGCCAACGCCACGTACCTCCTGGAGCTTCAGCGGGCCGTGTCGGACGCGCTCGGCGTCCAACTGCTCTACACCACAGGTCTGTTCGACACGACCGCGCTCGCCGAGTTCCCGCTGGTGATCCGCCTGCGGAACGACGCGGACCTGCGTGCCGGCCTGAAGTACATCAGCGTCGAGGAGCACCTGCGGCCGGGCCTGCCGCAGCAGGACCCGGCCGGCGAGACGGTGCACGGCGAGATCACCGCGACACGGATGTACAAGCGCCCGGCGACGACTCCGTAGCGAACCGGCTTACTCCGTAGTGAGCCGGCTCACTCCGTAGTGAGCCGTTTCGCCAGCCACTCGTGGAACTCCCCGATGTGGTGCTCCGTCGGGACCAGCACTCCGCCCCCGCGATAGGCGCGTGACGCCATCGCGGGCTGGGTGCGTTCGCAGGCCGCGAAGTCCTGTTCGTTCACCCGGTGGAAGAGCTCCACGGACTTGCCGAGGTCGGCGCCGGACGCGACGACCTCGGGCGCGTACAGCCAGTCGCACTCGACGACCGTACGGTCCTCGGCCAGCGGGAACATCCGGTGCAGGATCACATGGTCGGGGACGAGATTGACGAAGACGGTCGGCTTGATCGTGATCGCGTAGTAGCGGCGGTCCTGCTCGTCGTCGACCGAGGGCAGCCGGCCGAAGCCCGCGCTGCCGTCGACGGTGAAGCCGCTGACCTCCTCGCCGAACGCGGCGCCGTGCCCCACGTAGTACTGGGCGGCGAACCCGTCGGCGAACTCCGGCAGGACCTCGGTCAGTTCGGGGTGGATGGTCGCGCAGTGATAGCACTCCATGAAGTTCTCGACGATCAGCTTCCAGTTGGCGCGTACGTCGTACGTGACGCGCTTGCCGAGGCTGAGCCTCTCGGTGCCGTAGCGCTCGATGGACGCCGCGTCGCCGAGCCGCTCCACCGCCGCGCCGACGACGGTCTCCTCGAAGGACGGCGGTTCGTCGGCCAGGCACACCCACGCGTAGCCGAGCCACTCCCGCAGCGCGACCTTGACCAGGCCGTACGCGGTCCGGTCGACATCCGGCATCTTCACCAGGTTGGGCGCGGCGATCAGCTTCCCGTCGAGGTCGTACGTCCATGCGTGGTACGGGCATTGGAGGTTGCGGCGCACCTGCCCCGACTCCTCGGTGCAGAGCCGGGCGCCGCGGTGGCGGCAGATGTTCAGGAAGGCGCGCAGCTCACCGGAGCGCGACCGGGTGACCAGGACGCTCTCGCGGCCGATCTGGACGGTGCGGAAGGCGCCGGGCCGGTCCAGGTCGGCGGCGCGCACCGCGCAGAACCAGAGGGACTCGAAGACGCGCTCCTGCTCCTGCCGGAAGATCTCCGGATCGGTGTAGAAGTGGCCCGGCAGCGTCGGGACGAGGCTGTCGGAGATGGGGGTCGTCGTCACGGTGACGTACTCCTCGAACGGGCGCGGCGAACGGCGGTCAGCGGCGGATGCGCGTCATCTTCGGGTCGAACAGCGGCTCGTCGGCGACCGTCGCGGGCACCTTCTCGCCGAAGTACTCGATGTGGGTTCCGGTGCCGGCCTCCAGGGGCGGCAGCCAGGCGTACGCCACGCAACGGCCCAGCGTGTAGCCGTACGAGGCGCTGGTGACGTAACCGGCGGGCACCCCGGCCCCGTCGATGTACACCGGCTCCTTGCCGAGGACGACGGCGGCCGGGTCGTCGAGCAGCAGCGGGGTGAGTTTGATTTCCGGACGGACCTGTGCTGCCGGACTGGCCTGTGCTGCCGGACTGGCCTGCGCCGCCGGACTGGCCTGCGCAGCCAGACTAGCCTTCGCCTCCGGACTCACCTTCGACTCCAGCGCCGAACGCCCCACGAAATCGCCCTTGTTCATCCGGACCGCGAAGCCGACGCCCGCCTCGTACGGGTCGTGCTCGGTGGTCATGTCGTGGCCCCAGGCGCGGTAACCCTTCTCCAGGCGCAGGCTGTTGAACGCGGACCGGCCGGCGGCGATCACGCCGAGTTCCCGGCCCGCCTCCCACAGCGTGTCCCACAGCCGCAGTCCGGTGTCGGCGCCCGTGTACAGCTCCCAGCCCAGCTCACCGACGTACGACAGACGCATGGCCGTCACCGGGACATGCCCGATGAAGGTCTCCTTGGCCTTGAAATAGCCGAACCCCTCGTGCGAGAAGTCGTCACGGGTCAGGGGCTGGACGAGGTCGCGGGCGAGCGGCCCCCACACCCCGACGCAGCACGTCCCGGAGGTGATGTCCCGCAAGTGGACGCCGTCCGGGGCGTGCCGCAGCAGCCAGTCCAGGTCGGCCGGACTGTTGGCGCCGACCTGGAAACGGTCCGGCGCGAGCCGCGCCACGGTGAGGTCGGAACGGATGCCGCCCGCCTCGTCGAGGAGCAGCGTGTACGTCACCGAACCGGGCTTCTTCGCCAGGTTGTTGGAGGTCATGCGCTGCAGGAAGTCGAGGGAGCCGGGACCCGACACCTCCAGGCGGCGCAGCGGTGTCATGTCGTAGAGGGCGACCTTCTCGCGGGTGGCCCTGGCCTCGGCGGCCGCGATCGGCGACCAGTGGCGGGCCGACCAGGGATCGCGTGCGGGCACCTCGACGTCGGCGACGAGCGGGGCGTTCGCCTCGAACCAGTGCGGCCGTTCCCAGCCGCCGCCTTCCAGGAAGACGGCGCCCAGCTCCTGTTGCCGGGCGTAGAAGGGACTGACCCGCAGCGGCCGGGGCCGCTCCATGGGCTGCAGCGGGTGGATGACGTCGTACACCTCGACGAACTGCTGCGCGCCGCGGTCCGCGACGTACGCGGGGGAGCGCTGGGCGTCCTCGAAGCGGGTGAGATCGCAGTCGTGTACGTCGACGGAGGGCCGCCCGTCGACCATCCACTCCGCGACGGCCTTCGCGACACCGGCGGAGTGCGTCACCCACACCGCCTCGGCCAGCCAGAAGCCGCGCAGCGCACGGGACTCGCCGAGGACCGGCATCCCGTCGGGCGTGAAGGAGAAGACTCCGTTGAAGCCCTCCGCGACGCGAGTGTCGCCGAGGGCGGGGAGCAGCCACCGGCAGTCCTCCCAACTCGGCGCGAAATCCTCCTCCGTGAACGGGTACGAGGACGGCATCTCCTCGGCGTCGTCGTACGCGGGGACCGTGAACGCGTCGACGGGCAGCGGCCGATGGGCGTAGGAGCCGATGCCGATGCGGTCGGTGTGCTCCCGGAAGTACAGGTCGCGGTCCTGGAAGCGCAGGATCGGCTTCGACGCCTCCGTGCGCGGGTCGTTGACCCCGGCCAGCTCGGGCAGCGGCTCCGTCTTCGCGTACTGGTGGGCGAGCGGCAGCAGCGGTACGTCGATCCCGGCCATCCGCCCGATCACCGGCCCCCAGAAACCGGCCGCCGACACGACATGGTCGGCGGGAAAGGTCCCCCGGTCGGTGACGACCGCCGTGACTCGACCGCCCGTGGGGCCGTCCTCGCGCTCGATGCCGGTCACGGTGTGCCGGTCGAGAAAACGGGCGCCACGCGCGCGTGCCCGCTCGATCTGCGCACGGCAGGCGAGCACGGCGCGGGCCAGACCGTCGTCGGGGGTGTGCAGACCGCCGATGACCCGGCTCTCGTCGATGAGCGGCCACAGCTCCTTGCACCGCGCGGGGCCGACGAGTTCGGCGCGGATGCCCCAGGAGGCCGCGAAGCCGGCCTTGCGGTGCAGATCGGCCCAGCGCTCGGGGGTGGTGGCGAGTTCGAGGCCGCCGACCGGGTTGAAGCAGGGGAGCCCGTCCACTTCGAGTGAGCCGAATTTCTCGACCGTGTATGTCGCGAAGGCGGTCAGCGTCTTGGACGGCCCCGTCTGGAAGACCAGACCGGGGGCGTGCGAGGTGGAGCCGCCGGGGGCGGGCAGGGGGCCCTGTTCGAGGACGGTGACGTCGGTCCAGCCGCGGGCGGTCAGCTCGTCGGCCAGGGAGCAGCCGACGATGCCGGCGCCGATGACGACGACGCGGGGTCCTGTGACCTGCGTGCTCACAGGACCACCACCGAGCGCAGCACCTCGCCGCGCCGCATCCTGCCGAACGCCTCCTCGACCTGGTCGAGCGCGATGGTCTCGGAGACGAATCCGCCGAGGTCGAGCCTGCGGGTGAGGTACTGGTCGACGAGGATCGGGAAGTCGCGGCTCGGCAGACAGTCCCCGTACCAGGAGGACTTGAGGGCGCCGCCGCGCGAGAACAGGTCGATCAGCGGCAGTTCGACCGCCATCTCCGGGTCGGGCACGCCCACCTGGACGAGCACACCCGCGTGATCGCGCATGTAGAAGGCCTGTTTGTACGTCTCCGGGCGGCCCACCGCGTCGATAGCGACGTCGACCCCGAAGCCGCCGGTCAGCTCGCGCACCGCCGCGACCGGGTCCGTGCCGCGGGAGTTGACGGTGTGCGTGGCGCCGAAACGGGTCGCGCCGTCGAGCTTGGCCTCGTCGATGTCGACGGCGATGACCCGGCGGGCCCCGGCGAGCGACGCCCCGGCGATCGCGGCGTTGCCGACGCCGCCGCAGCCTATGACGGCCACGGTGTCGCCCCGGCCGACCCCGCCGGTGTTCACGGCGGCCCCGTATCCGGCCATCACCCCGCAGCCGATGAGCCCGGCGGCCTCGGGGCGCGCCGCCGGGTCCACCTTCACCGCCTGCCCGGCGGCGACCAGCGTCTTCTCGGCGAAGGCGCCGATGCCGAGGGCGGGGCTCAGAGGGGTGCCGTCCAGGAGGGTCATCGGCCTGGCGGCGTTGCGTGAGTCGAAGCAGTACCAGGGGCGGCCGCGCAGGCAGGAGCGGCACGATCCGCAGGGGGCGCGCCAGGCGATGACCACGTAGTCGCCGGGGCGCAGATCGGTGACGCCTTCGCCGGTCGACTCGACGGTGCCGGCCGCCTCATGGCCGAGCAGGAACGGGAACTCGTCGTTGATCGCGCCTTCCCGGTAGTGCAGGTCCGTGTGGCAGACCCCGCAGGCCTGCACGGAGACGACGACCTCTCCCGGTCCGGGATCTGGCACGACGATCGTCTGCACCTCGACGGGTGCGCCCTTCTTCACGGCGACGACGGCACGGACCTCGTGTGGCACGGCCAGACTCCTCTGCTGTTGCGCAGTACACGATGGGTTGCGCTATGAGAGACATAGTGGGAACGCCATCAAGAGGCCGTCAAGGGGTGGGAGTTAAGCCTTGGCAAATCGGCGGGGCGCGGTGAAACGCGGCCGACACACGGCTCCGGCGCATGGCTCGACGCGCGGCTCCGGCACACTGCTCCGGCACACTGCTCCGGCACACTGCTCCGGCACACGGCGAGGGCGGAGCCAGGGAATCCCCGGCTCCGCCCTAGTCGCGCATCTCTGCTCTTGTCCGGCGGCGGCCCGTCAGAAGCCGTAGCCCATCCGGCGCGACAGCTCCACCGCCGCGGCGACGGTGCGCTTGGCCAGCTCCGTGAGCCGCTCGTCGGTGAGCCGGTAGACCGGCCCCGACGCGCTCAGCGCCCCGATCACCTTGCCGTCGTGCGCGCGCACCGGGGCGGCGACGGCGGCGAGGCCGACCTCGAGCTCCTCCACGGCGACGGCGTAACCCTGCTCCACGACGGTCTCCAGCTCGCCGCGCAGCGCCACCGTCCCGGTCACCGTGTGCTCGGTAAGGCGGGGCAGCGTGCGGGCGATCACGCCCTCGCGCAGCGTCGTCGGCAGATGCGCGAGCAGGACCTTGCCGCTGGACGTGGCGTGCAGCGGGGTGCGTCTGCCCAGCCAGTTCTGGGCGGTCACGGACGCGGGCCCGCGCGCCTGCATGATGTTGACCGCCGCGTCGTCGTCGAGGATCGCGATGTTGACCGTCTCGCCCAGCTCGTCGGCGAGTTCGCGGCAGACCGGGCCGCCCTCCTGCGAGATGTCCAGACGCACTGCTGCCGCCCCCGCGAGGCGCAGTACGCCGGCTCCCAGGAAGTACTTGCCGCGGTCCTTGGCCTGGCCCACGAGGCCCCGGTTCTCCAGGACGCCGAGGAGCCGGAATGCGGTCGACTTGTGCACCCCCAGCTCGTCGGCGATCTCGGTGACCCCGGCCTCGCCGAGCCGGGCGAGTATCTCCAGGACGCTCACCGCGCGGTCCACGGACTGGACGGACCCGGCGGCCGCCCTCGGCTGCCTCTCGCGTGTCTCCTCGCCCTGATGCGTGCCCGGCTCCTCGTTCTGATCAGGCTGTTTCCGCGTGCGGGTCATATCTCAACTCTCACCACCTCGCGGCCTCTTGAAGCCGCATCTCCGGGAAGCCCTTGACGCGGTGGGCGTCCCGCCCGGATTCTGTTGCGCATAGCGCTCCCTCGTGCGCCATGTGAAACATCATGTTACCGAAGGGTCCTGAGCCGGAAAGGCTCGTGGACCGGGCCGAGAGAGATCAAGAGGGGGGCCCATGATTCCCGTCTGCCGCCTTGAAGACCTCCCCGCGGGCGAATCCGTCCGTATCGACACCACACCGCCCATCGCGGTGTTCAACGCCGAGGGCGAGATCTACGCCATCGACGACACCTGCAGCCACCAGGACGCCTCCCTCTCCGAGGGCTGGCTGGAGGGCTGTCTGGTCGAATGCCCGCTGCACGCCGCCTCATTCGATCTCCGCACGGGGCAGCCGACCTGTCTGCCCGCTCGCCGCGCCGTGCGCACCCACCGGGTGAGCGTCGACGACGGCACGATCCATGTCCACCTGGCAGCCGAGGAGGGCTCCGCCGCATGAGGACCATCACCGTGGTGGGCGCCTCGCTCGCCGGTCTGTACGCCGCGCGCGAGCTGCGCGCCCAGGGCTTCGACGGCCGGCTCGTGATCGTCGGCGACGAGCCGCATCAGCCGTACGACAGGCCTCCGCTGTCCAAGGACTTCCTGACCGGCACCTCCGAAGAGGCCCAACTCGCCCTGTCCGACGGCGAGGAGGCGACGGAGCTCGCCGCTGAATGGCTGCTCGGGACGCGCGCCCGCGGCCTCGACCCGCGCGGCCGCACCGTGCTCCTCGACGACGGCAGGACCATCGCGGGCGACGGCGTCATCATCGCGACCGGGGCAGCCGCGCGCCGCCTCCCGGGGCCCGCCCTGGAAGGCGTACACACCCTGCGGACCCTGGACGACGCCCGCGCCTTGCGCGCCGGACTGACCGGAGGAACGCGCCAGGTCGTCGTGATCGGCGGCGGGTTCATCGGCGCCGAGACCGCGTCCTCCTGCGTCGCCCTCGGCCACGACGTGACGGTCGTCGAGGCCGCACCACTGCCGCTGCTCCCGCAACTCGGCCCGGAGTTGGCCGCGGTGTGCGCCGGGCTGCACGCGCGCGGGGGCGCGGCCCTGCTGACCGGCACTGGCGTTTCGGCGCTGCGCGGCGACACAGCCGTCCGCGCCGTGGAGCTCACGGACGGCCGGCTGCTCCCCGCCGACGTGGTCGTCGTCGGCATCGGCGCCACCCCCAACACCGGCTGGCTCGCGGGCTCCACCCTCGCCGTGGGCGACGGAGTCCTGTGCGACGACGGCTGCGTCACCGTGCTGCCACAGGTCGTCGCCGTGGGAGACGTGGCCCGCGTGGGCGGCAGCCGCGCGGAGCACTGGACCAGCGCCGCCGAGCAACCACGCGTCGCCGTACGGAACTTGCTGGCCGCCGGCACCGTCGAGACCGCCCGCCCGCTGCCGTACTTCTGGTCCGACCAGTACGGTTCCCGCATCCAGTTCGCCGGCCGGCGGCGCGCCGACGACGCCGTACGCATCGTCGAGGGCTCGCCGGACGAGGGGAGCTTCCTCGCCGCGTACGAACGTGAGGGCCGGACCACGGCGGTGCTCGCCGTCGACCGGCCGCGCCCCTTCACACGGATGCGGCGCGCGCTGGCGGCGACCGCCCCTGCCGTACCCGCTGGAGTGTGACCCCGCAGGGGTGTGACGCCTGAGGGGTGTGCCCCCTCAGGAATGGGACCCTCAGGAATGGGACCCTCAGGAGTGGGACAGCTGACCGGCCCCGCCCCGGCTCCCTATGCGCTTCTTGCCGCGCTCGGCGGCGCGGGCCTGGCGGCGGGCCCGGCGGCGCTCGCGGCGCAGGCGGCGGGCGGTGCTGCTCGGCACCGACACCACTCCATGCCGCTGGTTCCACACCTGACGCGTCACCCACACGTCGAGGACCGCCCACGTCGCGACCACGGTGCTGGCCACACTGCTGAGCACCATCGGGAAGGACAGCCAGGATCCCGCCACCGCGCACAGGAACGCGATCATCGCCTGTATCAGCGTGAGCGACACGATGATGACGGACCGCACCGCGGCCGTGCGCACCGGATCGGGCAGCCGCCGCCTGCGCGCCGGCTCCTCGACCCAGAGCTCCCTGCGGCCCTCCAGGCGCTCCTGACGTCCCTGATCCCCGTCGTACCGCTGCTCGGACGCCCGTTGGCGCTCTGCCGTGCCCATCAACTCGTCACTCCCCCTGCTGCCCCGCACGCTGCCTTCGACTCAGTGGCTGCCCGGATTGCTCGGCTTTACGCCACATCGTTACGACATGCGGTCTTGGCGCTCGCTGTCCCCAACTCCCATGTTCAAGGACGAATGAACGGCCGGGAAGATTCCCGAACGGCACGGGCAAAGCGAAGAGTTCCGGCCAACTGGGCTGATCGGGGCCCGGGATCGCGCCCAGTGGCATCTGCCACACGCGGGATGCAATCTCCCGTAATGGAGGGACAACTGCGGACGTCCCTTTCGCGTCACGGCTGAAATCCGTCCGGACGTGCCTTCGAGTTGCTCCTGGGTCAGTAGTAGGCTCGCGCCGTTTGTTGACGCACATGTGTGCCCCTGGCCATAGCGCGGCCGCAGGGGGCCGATCTGGGGGAGGCCATGCGCTTTCGCGGGAAGTCCATCCGCCGGAAGATCGTGGCATTGCTGCTGGTGCCGCTCATTTCCCTGACCGCGATCTGGGGCTTCGCCACCTACCTCACGGGGCAGTCGGCCAAGAACCTGATCGACGTCTCGAACATCGTCGACGAGATCGGCTACCCGATCGACGACACCGCCCGCGTCCTTCAGCAGGAGCGCCGCCAGACCCTCGTGTATCTGGCCGACCCCCGCGCCTCCGACGCGCTCGCCGCGCTGCGCCGCAGCCGGGCCGCCACCGACGACATGGTCGCCAAGGTGAAGGACAGCGCCGACGACGCCGACGTCCGTGACGAGATCACCGGACCGTCGTCGGACCGGCTCGCCTCGATCCTCGACGCCTTCGACGGCATCGAGTCGCTGCGCCGCACGGTCGAAGAGGGCACCATCACCCGCGCGAGCGCGCTCAAGATGTACACGAAGCTGATCGACCCCTGCTACGGCTTCCTGATGACGCTCCAGGGCCTCGACGACGTGAAGCTGGACCTCCAGGGCCGCGCCCTCATCGGCGTGGCACGCGCGCGTGAACTGCTCTCCCGCGAGGACGCGTTGCTCGGCTCCGCGCTGGTGGCCCGCCGCATCACCAAGACGGAACTCCGCCAGGTCGCCGACCTGCGGGCCCAGCGCACCCTGCTCTACGAGGTCAGCCTCGGCCAGCTCCCCGAGGACGAGCGCGGAAACTACGAGCGCTACTGGAACGGCGCCGAGACGACCGAGCTGCGCAACGCCGAGAAGGCCGTCGTCGAGTCCGCTCCCGGCACCCCGCGCGTGGTCACCTCGGCGCGCTGGGACGCCGCCGCTGGCAAGGCGCTCAAGGACCTCGCCGAGCGCGACGACGCGGCGGCCGACCGGCTGCAGGACCGGGTCGAACCGGTGGCGGTCGGCGTGATCATCCGGGTCGCCGTGGCGGGCGTCTTCGGCCTGCTCGCGCTCCTGTTCTCCGTCTTCATGTCGATGCGCATCGGCCGCGGCCTCATCCGCGACCTGCGCCGGCTGCGGCTCGAGGCCCACGAGGCGTCCGGTGTCCGGCTGCCCGGCGTGCTGCGCCGCCTCGCCGCGGGCGAACAGGTCGACGTGGAGACCGAGGCGCCCCGTCTGACGTACGAGAAGGACGAGATCGGGCAGGTCGGGCAGGCGCTCAACACCCTGCAGCGCGCCGCCGTCGAGGCCACCGTCAAACAGGCCGACCTGCGCCGCGGCGTCTCCGAGGTGTTCGTCAACCTCGCCCGCCGCAGCCAGGTCCTGCTGCACAAGCAGCTCACCCTGCTCGACACGATGGAGCGCAGGACCGAGGACACGGACGAACTCGCCGACCTCTTCCGCCTCGACCACCTGACGACCCGCATGCGGCGGCACGCCGAGGGCCTGGTGATCCTCTCCGGAGCGGCCCCGTCCCGGCAGTGGCGCAAGCCCGTGCAGCTCATGGACGTCGTCCGCGCGGCCGTCGCCGAGGTCGAGGACTACGAACGCATCGAGGTGCGCCGCCTGCCGCGCATCGCCGTCACCGGCCCCGCGGTCGCCGACCTCACCCACCTGATGGCCGAACTCCTGGAGAACGCCACGGTGTTCTCACCCCCGCACACCGCGGTGCAGGTGCTCGGCGAGCACGTCGCCAACGGCTTCACCCTGGAGATCCACGACCGAGGCCTCGGCATGGCGCCGGACGCACTCCTGGACGCCAACCTCCGCCTCGCGGAGACCCCGGAGTTCGAACTCTCCGACACCGACCGGCTCGGCCTCTTCGTGGTGAGCCGACTCGCCCAGCGGCAGCGCGTGCGCGTCTCCCTGCAGCCCTCTCCGTACGGCGGGACCACCGCCGTGGTGTTCATCCCCGAGACGCTGCTCACGGACGACGTACCCGACACGAACGGCATCGGGTTCCGGCTCGACCGGCCGCAGGCCAAGGAGCCCGTGGGCCGCGACAAGGCGGGCGACAAGACGGCGGCCCTCGGCCAGGTGCCCGTGAAGCTGCCGGGCCTGCCCGCGTCCATCCTCGACGGCCCCGTCGAGCTGGAGGCACCCGTCGGCATGGCGGACCTCGACGGCTTCCCCGGCGCCCTGGAGGACGACGACAGCGAGCGCGGCGGCCTGTTCCGCCCGCGTCGCCGCGTCGCCGGAGTCCCCGGCGGCGAACAGCACCAGCAGGCCCGCGACGAACGCGAGACGGGCCAGCGCGAACCGGTGCGCCCCGACGACACCGCCCCGGACGACGACTCCGTGGACGACCGTCACCCCACCGACCCCGTGCCGCTTCCGCGCCGCAGGACCCCGAAGCTGGTCTCCTCGCACGGCCGCCCCGTGACGCAGACCAGGACCCGGAGCGCGGCACCGGACGACACGCCCCCGGAGCCCGCGGAAAGCGACACTCCGGAGACCCCGGTCGGCCGCCCCGCGGGTGGCATCGCCCCGCAGAACACTCCCGTCGGCCGCCCCCAGGGCGGCGCGGCGAGCGATCTGCGCTCCGCGCGGGACAGCGCCTCCGTCACCCCCGTAGACCCCGTGGACCAGCCACGCCGCCCCGAACCCCAGTCCGCCTGGCCCGACCTGTCCCCGCCGCACCGCGACGTCACCGCGGCGGCCGACGACCCGCAGCCGGAGCTCCCGAGGCGCAGCCGGCACACGGAGAGCCAGGCGCGCCCCGCGCCGGCGTCCGAAACACGTCCAGGGGCGTCGCCCGAAGCGGGACAGGCGCCCACCCAGACCTCCGGCGGACTGCCCCGGCGCGTCCGCCAGGCCAATCTCGCGCCTCAGCTGAAGGACGGACCCCAACAGCGCACGGAGCGCGACACGACGGCCGGGACCAGGCCGGAGGAGCGCGACGCCGACGAGGTACGCAGCAGGATGGCTTCGCTCCAGCGCGGCTGGCAGCGCGGTCGTGAAGAGAACGCCGCGGGCGAAGACGCCTCCGACGGCACAGCACCAGGAACGACATCTGAGGGGGACGGTCGATGACCGCACCGAAGGCCGACGCACGCATCGCCAACCCCGGGGGATCGGGAGAGCTGAACTGGCTCCTCGACGACCTGGTGCAGCGGGTCGCCAGCATCCGCAAGGCGCTCGTGCTCTCCGGCGACGGCCTGCCCACCGGCGTATCGCAGGACCTGACCAGGGAGGACAGCGAGCATCTCGCCGCGGTCGCCTCCGGGTTCCACAGCCTCGCCAAGGGCGTCGGACGCCACTTCGAGGCGGGCCGGGTCCGCCAGACCGTCGTCGAACTCGACGACGCCTTCCTCTTCGTCACGGCCGCGGGCGACGGCAGCTGCCTCGCCGTCCTCGCGGACGCCGACTCGGACGTCGGCCTGGTCGCGTACGAAATGACCTTGCTGGTCAAGAGGGTCGGTGTGCATCTGGGTACGGCGCCGCGCACCGACCTGCCCACGGGAGGGTAGCGGGAGGGCATGAGCGAAGACGGTCAGGGCACGCAGGACACGCACCGCTGGTTCGACGACGACGCCGGGCCCGTGGTGCGTCCGTACGCCATGACACGCGGCCGCACCACGAGTCCGGCCCAGCACCGCCTGGACCTGATCGCGGTCGTCATCGCCGAGGCACGGGCCGACGACCCGGAGGCCGACCAGACGTTGTCCCCGGAGCATGTGGACATCGTCGGGCTCTGCCGTGACAGCCCGCAGTCGGTCGCCGAACTGGCGGCCGAACTCGACCTCCCCATCGGCGTGATCCGCGTCCTCATCGGCGATCTCGTCGACGAGGAACTGGTGCACGTGACACGTCCCGTACCCCCCGCGGAACTGCCCGACGAGAGTATTCTGCGCGACGTGATCAACGGCCTGCGGGCGCTCTGAACAGCGCGAGAGCGGGGAGTGAGACGTGACTGGCTGGCAGTTCTGGGTCGACAGGGGCGGCACCTTCACGGACATCGTCGCGCGGCGCCCCGACGGCCGGCTCCTGACCCACAAACTCCTGTCGGACAACCCCGCCCGGTACGCCGACGCGGCCGTGGCGGGGATCCGTGAACTCCTCGGTGACGCCTCCGGTTCACCCGTCGACGCGGTCCGCATGGGCACCACCGTCGCCACCAACGCCCTCCTGGAGCGCAAGGGCGAGCCCACCGCCCTCGTCGTCACCCGAGGCTTCGGCGACGCCCAGCGCATCGCCTACCAGAACCGTCCGCACATCTTCGCCCGCGAGATCGTCCTGCCCGAGGCGCTGTACGAGCGGGTCATCGAGGCCGACGAGCGCGTCACCGCCGACGGCGACGTGCTGCGACCGCCCGACCTGGAGAGCCTCGCGGGACCGCTCCAGGAGGCGTACGACGACGGAATCCGCTCCGTGGCCGTCGTCTGCCTGCACAGCCACCTGTACCCGGCACACGAGCGGGCGATCGGTGAACTCGCCGTCCGCACCGGCTTCCCGCAGGTCTCGCTCTCCAGCGAGGTCAGCCCGCTGATGAAGCTGGTCCCGCGCGGCGACACCGCTGTCGTGGACGCGTACCTCTCGCCCGTCCTGCACCGTTACGTCCGGCACGTCGCCGACGAACTCCACGGCGTACGACTGATGTTCATGCAGTCGAACGGCGGCCTCACGGAGGCGGGCCAGTTCCGCGGCAAGGACGCCGTCCTGTCCGGGCCCGCCGGCGGCATCGTCGGCATGGCCCGCATGTCGCAGCGGGCCGGCTTCGACCGGGTCATCGGCTTCGACATGGGCGGCACCTCAACGGACGTGTCGCACTACGCGGGCGGCTACGAACGGGTCTTCACCACGCAGATCGCGGGCGTGCGGCTGCGCGCGCCGATGCTGGACATCCACACCGTCGCCGCGGGCGGCGGCTCCGTGCTGCACTTCGACGGCAGCCGCTACCGCGTGGGCCCCGACTCGGCGGGCGCCTCGCCGGGCCCGGCGAGCTACCGGGGCGGCGGCCCGCTCACGGTCACGGACGCGAACGTGGCACTCGGCCGCGTCCAACCCGCCCATTTCCCGCAGGTGTTCGGCCCCGACGGCGACCAGCCGCTCGACGCGTCACTCGTCCGCGAACGCTTCGCCGAGCTCGCCCGCGACATCACGCAGCGCACCGGCGACGACCGCACCCCGGAGCAGGTCGCCGAGGGCTTCCTGCAGATCGCGGTGGCGAACATCGCGGGCGCCGTCAAACGCATCTCGGTCCAGAAGGGCCACGACGTCACCCGCTACGCCCTGACGACGTTCGGCGGCGCGGGCGGCCAGCACGCCTGCATGGTCGCCGACTCGCTCGGCATCCGCACCGTCCTCGTACCCCCGATGGCCGGTGTGCTCTCCGCGCTCGGCATCGGCCTCGCCGACACCACGGCGATGCGCGAACAGTCCGTGGAGGCCCGCCTGGAGGCGTCCGCGATGCCGCGCGTCCTGAAGACCGCCGACGACCTGGAGAACGCGGCCCGCGCCGAACTCCTCGCCGAGGACGTGCCCGAGGAGCGCATCCGCGTCATGCGCCGCGCCCAACTGCGCTACGACGGCACCGACACGACCCTCACCGTGGACCTCGCCGAACCGGACGCGATGACCCGCGCCTTCGAGGACCGCCACCGCGCCACCTACTCCTTCACCCTGGACCGGCCCGTCGTCGTCGAGGCCCTCTCCGTGGAGGCCACCGGCCTGACCGAGCATCCGGACCTCTCCGCTCTCTCCGGAGAGGCACGCAAGGGCGCCCCGGAGACGGTCCGCCTGCACACGGGCGGCGCCTGGCGCGACGTACTCCTGCACCGCCGTGAAGAGCTGCCGCCCGGCGAGACCGTCACGGGTCCCGCGATCATCACCGAGGCCAGTGCCACGACGGTCGTGGACGACGGCTGGCGGGCCGCCACGACGGCCGAGGGGCACCTGCTCATGGAACGCGTGGCGGAGCCCGAGGGTTCCACCGCGGGCACGGCCGCCGATCCCGTCCTCCTCGAAGTGTTCAACAACCTCTTCATGTCCATCGCCGAACAGATGGGCGCACGCCTGGAGTCCACGGCGCAGTCGGTCAACATCAAGGAGCGGCTCGACTTCTCCTGCGCGCTCTTCGACCCGGACGGCAACCTCGTCGCCAATGCCCCGCACATCCCGGTGCACCTGGGCTCCATGGGGACGAGCGTGAAGGAGGTCATCCGGCGCCGCGGCTCCACCATGCGCCCCGGAGACACGTACGCGGTCAACGACCCGTACCACGGGGGCACGCACCTTCCCGACGTCACGGTCATCACTCCGGTGTTCGACGCACCGGCGGAGGAGGGCACTCCGGAGCAGCACGGCTCTCCGGAGCAGCGGATTCTCTTCTACGTCGCCTCCCGCGGCCACCACGCGGAGATCGGCGGCATTGCCCCCGGCTCCATGCCCGCGAACAGCCGCACCATCGAGGAGGAGGGCATCCTCTTCGACAACTGGCTGCTGGCGGAAGGCGGCAGGTTCCGCGAGGCCGAGACCCTGAGCCTGCTCACCGACTCCGCCTACCCCTCCCGCAACCCCGCCACCAACCTCGCCGACCTGCGCGCCCAGATCGCCGCCAACCAGAAGGGCGTCGACGAAGTCGCCCGCATGATCGAGAACTTCGGGCTCGACGTCGTGCAGGCGTACATGAGGCACGTCCAGGACAACGCCGAAGAAGCGGTACGCCGCGTCATCGACTCCCTGGAAGAGGGCGAGTTCGCTTATCCAACCGACTCGGGAGCCGTCATCCGGGTCCGCGTCTCCGTGGACCGCGAGGCCCGCTCGGCGACCATCGACTTCACCGGTACGTCGCCCCAGCTCGGCACGAACTTCAACGCGCCCTTCGCGGTGGTCAACGCCGCTGTCCTGTACGTCTTCCGCACCCTCGTCGCCGAGGACATCCCGCTCAACGACGGCTGTCTGCGTCCCCTGCGCATCA
This sequence comes from Streptomyces sp. NPDC050658, assembly GCF_044457025.1. Lineage (NCBI taxonomy): Bacteria > Bacillati > Actinomycetota > Actinomycetes > Kitasatosporales > Streptomycetaceae > Streptomyces > Streptomyces sp. NPDC050658. The sequence continues at coordinate 15,556 of NZ_JBITGM010000017.1, read as the reverse complement.
TCGTGCCGCCCGGCTCGCTGCTCGCCCCCGAACCACCGGCGGCGGTCGTCGCCGGGAACGTGGAGACCTCGCAGGCGATCACCGGAGCGCTCTACGGCGCCCTCGGCGTGCAGGCCGAAGGCTCCGGCACGATGAACAACGTCACCTTCGGCAACGACCGCCACCAGTACTACGAGACGGTGGCCTCGGGATCGGGGGCCGGAGACGGCTTCGACGGGGCGTCCGTCGTACAGACCCATATGACCAACTCCCGGCTCACCGACCCCGAAGTGCTCGAATGGCGGCTGCCCGTGCTCCTGGAGGAGTTCGCGGTGCGGCGCGGCAGCGGCGGCGAAGGGCGGTGGCGCGGCGGGGACGGGGCCGTACGGCGCATCCGCTTCCGTGAGCCGATGACCGTGTCCACGCTCTCGCAACACCGCAGGGTCGCGCCCTACGGCATGGCGGGCGGCGGCCCCGGCGCGCTCGGCACCGGCCGGGTGGAGCGCGCCGACGGCGGCGTGACGAAGCTCGACGGAAGCGACTCGGCCGACCTCGCCACCGGCGACGTACTCGTGATCGAAACCCCCGGCGGCGGCGGATACGGACCGGCCCCGCACGACACCACTGATGCAGGAGAAGCGAGCGATGATCTTCAAGCGTTCTGAACGCGGCAAGGCCCCCGTCGAGCCGGTCACGCTGAAGATCCTGGTGGCAGGCGGATTCGGCGTCGGCAAGACGACCCTCGTCGGCGCCGTCAGCGAGATCAAACCGCTGCGCACCGAGGAGTCGCTGAGCGAGGCGGGCCGCCCCGTCGACGACACCAGCAAGGTCTCCGGCAAGCACACCACCACGGTCGCCATGGACTTCGGCCGGATCACGCTCCGCGAGAACCTGGTCCTCTACGTCTTCGGTACCCCCGGCCAGGACCGCTTCTGGTTCCTCTGGGACGAACTGGCCACCGGAGCCCTCGGCGCCGTGGTCCTCGCCGACACCCGCCGCCTTGAGGACTGCTTCGCCGCCGTCGACTACTTCGAGCGGCGCTCCATACCCTTCGTCGTCGGCGTCAACTGCTTCGACGGGGCGACCCGTTACCCCGCCGAGGCCGTGCGTCAGGCGCTCGACCTCGACCCCGAGGTCCCCGTGGTGCTGTGCGACGCCCGCGAGCGGCAGTCCGTCAAGGAAGTCCTCATCGGCGTCGTCCAGCACGCGATGTCGGTGGCCGCCGCGGCCAAGGAGCCCGCGACGACCTGACCAGGGGCGCGCGACGGCCTGACCAGGAGCCCGCGACGACCTGACCAGGAGCCCGCGACGACCTGACCAGGGGCGCGCGACGGCCTGACCGCCCGCGCAGTACCGCGGCCCGTACCCCCGCCGACCGGGGTACGGGCCGCGGCCGTCGTCGGCTCAGCCGGCCGTGCCGTCCTCGTGCCAGCCGAAGCTGCGCTCCACCGCCTTGTGCCAGTTGTGGTACTCGCGCTCGCGTGACTCGGCGTCCATCACCGGCGTCCACTCGACGTCCCGCTGCCAGTGCGCCTTCAACTCGTCGAGGTCGTTCCACACCCCGGTCGCGAGGCCGGCCGCGTACGCGGCACCCAGACACGTCGTCTCCGACACCCGCGGCCGGATCACCGGGACGCCGAGGACATCCGCCTGATGCTGCATCAGCAGATTGTTCTTCGTCATCCCGCCGTCCACCTTCAGGGACCGCAACTGCACCCCGGAGTCCTGGTACATGGCGTCGACGACCTCACGGGTCTGCCAGCTCGTCGCCTCCAGGACGGCCCGGGCGAGGTGCGCCTTGGTCACGTACCGGGTCAGACCGGTGACGACACCGCGCGCGTCCGAGCGCCAATAGGGCGCGAACAGACCGGAGAACGCGGGAACGATGTACGCCCCGCCGTTGTCCTCCACGCTCGCCGCGAGCGGCTCGATCTCGTCCGCGCTGCGGATGATGCCGAGCTGGTCGCGGAACCACTGCACCAGTGCGCCGGTGATCGCGATCGCCCCTTCGAGGCAGTACACGGGCGCCTCGGAGCCGATCTTGTAGCCCATGGTGGTGAGCAGCCCGCTCTTCGAGGGGACGGGCCGGTTACCGGTGTTGAGCAACAGGAAACTGCCGGTCCCGTACGTGTTCTTGGCCGTCCCCGTGTCGTAGCAGGCCTGTCCGAAGATCGCCGCCTGCTGGTCGCCGAGCGCGGAGGCGACCGGCACCCCGGAGAGCTGCCCGACCGCCGTGCCGTACACCTCGGCCGAGGACCTGATCTCCGGCAGGATCGCCTCGGGCACGTTCATCGCGGACAGGATCGACTGGTCCCACTGGAGCGTCGCCAGGTTCATCAGCATGGTGCGCCCGGCATTGGTGACGTCCGTGACGTGTACGCCGCCGTCCGTGCCGCCGGTGAGGTTCCAGATCAGCCAGGAGTCGATGGTGCCGAAGGCTATCTCGCCGCGCTCGGCGCGGGCCCGAAGCCCCGGCACGTTGTCGAGCAGCCAGGCCGCCTTGGGCCCGGAGAAGTAGCTCGCCAGCGGCAGACCGGTCTGCTCACGGAACCGGTCCTGCCCGTCCGAGCCGCCCAGTTCGGTGCAGAGCGCCGAGGTCCGGGTGTCCTGCCAGACGATCGCGTTGTGCACGGGCTTGCCCGTGGCGCGGTCCCACAGGACCGTCGTCTCGCGCTGGTTGGTGATGCCGAGCGCGCTGAGCTGGTCGGCCCGGAGCCCGGCCTTGGCGATCGCCCCCGCCACCACCGCCTGCACCTTGGACCAGATCTCGGTGGCGTCGTGCTCCACCCACCCCGGCTTCGGGAAGATCTGGCGGTGCTCGCGCTGGTCCACGGCGACGATCTCGCCCGCGTGATTGAAGATGATGCAGCGGCTGGAGGTGGTGCCCTGGTCGATGGCGGCGACGAACTTCTCGGAGTTGTCCGGCATGGCTACCCCTTGAGTCAGAAGGCTGCGTTGTAGATGAGACCTGCGAGGGCTCCGCCGATCAGCGGCCCGGCCACGGGGATCCAGGCGTAACTCCAGTCGGATGTGCCCTTGTTCGGGATCGGCAGGAAGGTGTGCACGATGCGCGGCCCCAGGTCACGGGCCGGGTTGATGGCGTAGCCGGTGGGCCCGCCGAGCGAGAGGCCGATGCCGACGACCAGGAAGGAGACGATCAGTACGAGCGTGCCGGACTCGCCGAGGCCCTTGGTCAGGCCGAAGGCGAGGAGCGGAAGCACCAGGCCGACGGTCCCGATGATCTCGGTGATGAGGTTGGCGACCGGGTTACGGATCTCGGGGATGGTGGAGAAGATGCCGAGCGTCGGCGTCGGCGCGTCCACGCTCTCCGCGTCGCTCTTGCCGCTGCCGCGCGGCACATTGGCGTTGAACTGCGCCAGATAGACGAGATACGCCAGGACGGCACCGAGCATGGCGCCGATCATCTGCCCGAGGATGTAGATCCAGACCTTGTCCCATTTCTCCGTGTCGACGGCGATGCCGATGGTGACGGCGGGGTTGAGATGGCCGCCGGAGAGCGGCGCGGCAGTGTAGGCGCCGGCCATCACGCCGAAGCCCCATCCGAAGGCGATGACGATCCATCCGGAGGCTTTCGCCTTCGAATGGTTCAGGGTGACGGCGGCACATACGCCGGCGCCGAACAGAATCAGGATCGCGGTGCCGATGATCTCACCGACGAAGATGTCCCCATTCGAGTACATGGCGGCTCCTAGGCCCTCGCCCGGGGCGATGGGCCCCGGTACTCCGTGCAGGGTGCGTTCCCACGACTACTGCCTGGCTACGCCCAGCGACTTCAGCCGAGGGCAGGAGTGTCCCGCGCCCCGCCCGGCCTCCATGACGAGCGTGCCGTCGCAGCCGAATCGCCCAGGGGGATGACCCGCTGAACAGGCCCTTCGAGCAGGACCTTCGCGCGTACAGGGGCCCTGAGTGGCGCGGAGCCGAAGTGCGGCGATGCCGACTGACACCGGAAGTGTTCACCGGTGGTGATGGAGCGTCAAGGTCGCGGACGGCAACGGTTAACCGGTGCGCCGCCTTCCTCCGTACGATGCCGCCGCCGCCCGGCGGCAGCGGCTCGCGCACCGCCCGGAGCGACGCTCAGCGCACCGCGACGACGGAGGATCCGTGCCCGAAGAGACCTTGGTTCGCGGTGATCCCCGCGCGCGCTCCCGCCACCTGCCTGGCCCCCGCGGTGCCGCGCAACTGCCAGGTCAGCTCGCAGACTTGGGCGATGGCCTGAGCGGGCACGGCCTCTCCGAAGGACGCGAGACCGCCGCTGGGATTGACGGGTATCCGGCCGCCGGGAGCGGTCGCTCCCTCCCGCAGCAGCTTGGCCGCCTCACCCTCACCGCACAGCCCGAGGTCCTCGTACCACTGCAGCTCGAGCGCGGTGGACAGGTCGTACACCTCCGCAAGGGAGAGGTCGCCGGGTCCGATGCCCGCTTCTTCGTACGCGGCTTGCGCGATGGACGCCCGGAACGTGCCGTCGGCAGGCGCCACGGCGGCGGCGGAGTCCGTCGCGATGTCCGGCAGGTCGAGGACCGTGTTCGGATACGTCGGCGTCACCGTGGACACCGCGCGGATGCGCACCGGCCGCTGCGCACCGTGCCGCCGGGCGAAGTCCATGCTGGAGAGCACGAGAGCCGCCGCGCCGTCCGAGGTCGCGCAGATGTCGAGCAGCCGCAGCGGGTCGGCGACCACCGCCGATGCGGCCACTTCCTCCGGAGTGACCGCCTTGCGGTAGCGCGCGTTCGGATTGAGCGCCCCCGCCGCCGCGTTCTTCACCTTGACCTGGGCGAAGTCCTCCAGTGTGTCGCCGTGCACGGCCATCCTGCGACGGGCGTACAGACCGAAGTAGGCCGGGTTCGTGGCACCGAGCACACGGAACCGGAGCCAGTCCGGGTCGTCATGGCGGTCACCGCCCGCGGGCCGGAAGAAGCCCTTCGGGGCGGCGTCCGCGCCGACCACCAGGACGACGTCGGCGAGGCCCGAAAGGATCTGCGCCCGCGCCGTGTTGACCGCCTGGGCTCCCGACGCGCACGCCGCGTACACACTCGCGACCCGCGCCCCCTGCCAGCCCAGCGCCTTCGCGAACGTCGCCCCCGCCACATAGCCGGGATAGCCGCCGCGCACGGTGTCCGCGCCGACGATCGAGCCCACCTCGCGCCAGTCGAGACCGGCGTCGGCGAGCGCGGCACGGGCCGCCGCCGTGCCGTACTCGACGAAACCGCGTCCCCATTTGCCCCACGGGTGCATGCCCGCACCGAGCACCGCCACCTCGCCGCTCATGCGTCCACCCCCACAGGCCGCCAGTACCACGTCGTCCAGGTCGTCTCCGCGTCCTCGTTGAGCACGCCGGGGACGACCTCCACCTCCATGCCGACCTCCAGGTCGGCGACGGTGACGCCGGGAACCGCCTGGCCGAGCACCACCATGCGCTCGTCGGCCAGCTCCACAGCGATCAACGTGTAGGGCCGCCAGGGAAGTTCCGGATCGGACACATAGGGCGCGGGAGGGCGATACCGGCTGTCGGTGTACGACCAGACGCGGCCCCGCCGGGAGAGCGGCACCTCGTCGAGGTCGCCCCCGGCGCAGCCGGGATTGCGGCAGAAGCCGTCCTCGCGGGGGAAGAAGACACAGGTGCATGTCGAGCACCGCGTGCCCAGAAGGCGGAAGCTGTCTCCTTCCCCGGCGAACCAGTCGGCCACCACGGGTGTACGCGTACGAGACAAGGTCCCTCCACGGCACTGGATCTGACGGAACGTCAGAAGTGTGCCACGGGCAACCGGATTCGTCAGCGGTACCGCACCCGCGACTTCCCGCCTACTTGTCGTTCAGCGAACGCCGTGACACGGGGAAGTCGAAGTACGTGTCCGGGAAGAGCTCGGGCTTGTGGGTGAAGTGCCACCACTCCTCGGGCAGGTTCACGAACCCGACCTCGGCCAGCGCGCCCCGCAGCAGATCCCGGTTGGCCCGCTGCTCGCCGGTGATGCGGGGGTCGTCCGTGTGCGAGAGCGTGTCGAAGCAGTCGAAGCCCGTGCCCATGTCCACGGAGTTGTCGGGGAATCGCTCCTCCCGGGGCCCGTAGCAGGGCGTGAGAGGCTCTCCGGGGATGTAGGGGCGGGTCGGCAGGGCCGGCAGCTTCACGACGGTCAGATCGAGCGTGGAGCCACGGCTGTGCCCGGACTTCGCGGCGATGTAACCGTCCTCGAAGAGCCGCGACTTGTCGACATGGGGATAGAACTCCGCCTTCATGCGCTCGTCGCCGAGATCCTCGGCCCAGCGCACGAACTGGTCGACCGCGCGCTGCGGCCGGTAACAGTCGTACACCTTCAGGGAGTAGCCCTTGCGCAGCAGCTTGCGCTGGGCCTTGTGCAGCGCCTTCGCGGCAGGCTCCGTAAGGATGCACATCGGCTTCTTGTAGCCGTCGATGGGCTCGCCCACGAAGTTGTGCGGCGTGAAGTAGCGCATCTCCTGGATGATCGTCGGGTCGACGTCGCGCAACGCCACGAACGCGTCGGGCGCCTTGGGGTCGGGCTTCGCCTGCGCGGGCGTCGCGGTGGCGGCCACGGCCAGGAGGGCGGTGACGGTGACGGCGAGATTCCGCGCCGTGGAGGCAGGTGTGGCGGAGGCGGCCGATGCGGGAGCAAGTGATGCGGGGGCAAGTCCTGTCATGAACCCTGCATCTATCAGGATCCGGACCCCGAGCGGAAGACCGGCACAGGGGGCGAGGGACCGACGCCCCGGAGATTCGGCTACAGTCCGCGGCGTGTCCGCATCCCAGCACCGCGCCAACCCCGCGCCGAACTCCCACTGTTCGAGCTGCGGGACGCCCTACGGAGAGCCGTCGACCGGCTGGCCCCGCACCTGCGCGGAGTGCGGCACGGTGGCGTACCGCAATCCGCTGCCCGTGGCGGTGGCCCTCCAGCCGGTGTACGACACCAAGGGCACCGGGCTCGTCGTCGTGACCCGCACCATCGCGCCCGCGCGCGGGGGAGTGGCCCTCCCCGGAGGCTTCGTCGACGACAGGGAAGACTGGCGGCACGCCGTCGTCAGGGAGCTCAAGGAGGAGACCGGCATCGACGCGGCGAGCCACGACGTCCGCCTCGCCGACGCCCTCAGCGCACCCGACGGCTACCTGCTCCTGTTCGGCCTGCTGCCCGAGCGACCGGCCCCGGAACTGCCCCGCCCGGCCCCGACGGACGAGACGGACGGCTGGCATCTGCTGCACCGCCCGGTCGACCTCGCCTTTCCCCTGCACACACTGGCGGTGCGCGCCTGGTTCGAGGGCCGCTACGTCTGAGCCCGACGGCCCCTACGCCTGACGATCCGGCACACCCCGCACCGTCACCGGCAGCCCCACCTCGCCCGCGGCCTCGCCGTCGCCCCCGTCCCGCTCGACGACCACCCGCCCGTCGGCCCACCGTGTGGTGAACCGCTCGAGATCCGGCTCCCGCCACCCGTCACCCGCGTCCCGGATCACCAGACCACCACCCGTACGCCCCGGGGCCGGCGCCCACACGTCCAGCTCGAGCCCGCCGTCGGCGCCCCGCACGGGCAGCACCGCACCGGCACGCGCGAGCACAGGGATCCGCGAAAGCGGCGCCTCCAGGAGCACCCGCGCAGGGCCCTCGTACGCCTGCCCGGTCGCCGTGTCGTACCACCGGCCCCGCGGCAACCGCACCGTACGGCGCACCGCTCCCTCCTCGAACACCGGCGCCACCAGCAGACAGTCGCCGAGCAGGAACGCGTCCTCGCAGTCACGCAGCCACCGGTCCTCGGGACTGCCCCACCACAGGGGCCGCACATACGGCGCACCCGTACGCCGCGCCAGCTGCGCCAGCGTCACGAAGTACGGCAACAGGCGTTGCCGCTCGACGAGCGCCACGCGCGCGTGCTCCAGTACTTCGGGACCGAACTCCCACGGCTCCCTGCGCCCCGCCCGCAGCGCCGCGTGCGTACGGAAGAGCGGCAGACACGACCCGAGCTGGAACCACCGCAGATACAGCTCGGGCGACGGGCTGCCGTCGAAGCCGCCCACATCGGGACCCGAGTACGGCACCCCGCACAGACCGAGCCCGAGCACCAGGGCGAGCGAGGCCCGCAATCCGGGCCAGCCCGTGGCCACATCCCCCGACCACGTCCCTCCGTAGCGCTGCATTCCCGCCCACCCGGAGCGCGAGAACACGAACGGCCGCTCCTGGGGATGCAGTTCACGCAGCCCCTCGTACCCGGCCCTGGCCATCCCGAGGCCGTACACGTTGTGCGCCTCACGATGGTCGCCGCCACGGCCCTCCAGGGCGTGCCGCGCCGAACGGGGCAGGGTCGGCTCCCCGAACGCGGCGAACGAGACCGGCTCGTTCATGTCGTGCCAGAAACCCGCGAAGCCCTGCGCAAGACGCTCCTTGTAGAGCCCGCCCCACCACGCCCGCACCCGCGCGTCCGTGAAGTCCGGGAACACCGCCTCACCGGGCCACACCACGCCCCGCACCGTGCGCCCTGCGGCATCCCGCACGAAGGCGTCCGTCGTCGTGCCGCTGTCGTACACCTCGTTGCCCCGCTCGGCCTTCACCGCCGGATCGACGATCGACACCAGCCGCACCCCGTCCGCCAGCAACTCGTCGGCCAGCTGCGGCAAATGGGGATAGGTCTCCTTGTCGACGGTGAACACCTGATGCGCGTCGTAGTGGTCGATGTCCAGATGTACGGCGTCCAGCGGCAGCCCCCGCTCCCGATAGCCCGCCACGATCCGCCGCACCTTCCGCTCACCGCCGAACCCCCAGCGGGCATGGTGATGCCCCAGCGCCCACGCGGGCGGCAGCGCGGGCGGCCCCGTCAGCGAGGCCCAGGTGTGCAGCACGCGCGCGGGGGCACCCACCATCACCCAGCACCGCAGCGGCCCGCCCGACATGCGCACCTCGCACGAACCCGCCCGGTCGTGCCCGGACCCCGCACCCTCCTCGCCCTCACGCACCGCCACCGTCCCCTCCCACGAGTTGTCGTGGAAGACCAGATGACAGCCCACGTCGGCCACCACCAGCTGCACCGGCATCGTGATGGACAACGGGCCGTCACCGGGCCCGAACGAACCACCCGGATCGGTGTTCCACAGCCGGTACGTCCCGTCCCGCAGCCGCGGCCCCCGCGCCCGGCCGCCGAGCCCGAAGAACCGCGCGTCCGCCGCCACCTGCGACCGCTGACCCCAGCGCGCCTCGCCCCCGCCCACCGGCTCCCACCAGCGCGGCGGCAGATCGCGGCGGAGCATCAGACCGCCCGGCGTACGCAGCTCGATGGCACCGTGCCGCGAGACGACGACCGTCGCCCGCTCCGACACCACCCGCCAGCCGCCCTCCTTGTCCGGCTCCAGGACCGCCCGGGGATCCGCCTCCGGACTGCCGCTCACCAGCGCGTACGAAGGATCGGGCTCAGCCCCGTCCCAACCCCAGAAGATCGCCCCACCCGTCGTGACCCTGATCCGCAGCTCGGAACGGGCGAACCGGACGACACCGCCGCCCGGCCCGGGCTCGACACCCGTCACCGGACCGGGCACCCGCGCGCGCTCGGCACCCCGGGGGACGCGCCCTGCCGCGTCAGCCCGCCTCATCCGCCAGGAGGACCGCACCGTACGCAACCCCTGCGCCGTACCGACCAAACCGACCGCCTTCATCGAACGCACCAGGTCACGACCGTTCATGCTGCTCACCCTGCCACCGAAGAAGCCGTGTGTGTGGATCGTTCAACTGCCGTTCACCTGGGGTGACGGCACACAGTCGGCTCGCCGACTGTGTGAGGCACACCCTGGTGCCGAAATGGATCACATGGCATCGTCCTTTTCAGCCGTGTCGCGCGCTCGACCAGCACGCGCGCACCACACACGCATACGACGCGTAAAGCCCGGGAGCCGCCCCATGTCCTCAGCGAACCCTTCAGCGCTCTGGCAGCCCGACCAGGAACGGATCGCCGGCGCGCAGGTCACACGCTTCCAGGCGTGGGCCGCCGAGCACTACGGAGCGCCCGCGGAGGGGAGTTACGCGGCGCTGCACCGCTGGTCCGTCGACGAGCTGGACACCTTCTGGAAGGCCGTCACCGACTGGTTCGACGTGCGCTTCTCCACGCCCTACGCGCGCGTGCTCGGCGCCCGCTCGATGCCCGGCGCCGAATGGTTCCCCGGAGCCACGCTCAATTACGCCGAACACGCCCTGCGCGCGGCCGAGGACCCCACCCGCGCGGACGACCCGGCACTGCTGCACGTTGACGAGACCCACGAGCCGGTCCCCGTCAGCTGGGCCGAGCTGCGCCGCCAAGTCGGCTCCCTGGCAGCGGAACTGCGCACCCTCGGCGTACGCCCGGGGGACCGCGTCAGCGGCTACGTCCCCAACATCCCGCAGGCCGTCGTCGCCCTCCTGGCCACCGCGGCCGTCGGCGCCGTCTGGACCTCCTGCGCCCCGGACTTCGGCGCCCGCAGCGTCCTCGACCGCTTCCAGCAGATCGAACCGGTCGTCCTGTTCACCGTCGACGGCTACCGCTACGGAGGCAAGGAACACGACCGCCGCGACACCGTCGCCGAGCTGCGCCGCGAACTGCCCACCCTGCGCGCCGTCGTCCACATCCCGCTCCTCGGCACCGACGCCCCCGAAGGCGCCCTGGAGTGGTCCGCCCTCACCGCCGCGGACACGGCCCCCGTCTTCGAACAGGTCCCCTTCGACCACCCGCTGTGGGTGCTCTACTCGTCCGGTACGACGGGCCTGCCCAAGGCCATCGTCCAGTCCCAGGGCGGCATCCTCGTCGAGCACCTCAAGCAGCTCGGCCTGCACTGCGACCTCGGCCCGGACGACCGCTTCTTCTGGTACACGTCCACCGGCTGGATGATGTGGAACTTCCTCGTCTCCGGCCTGCTCACGGGCACCACGATCGTCCTGTACGACGGCAGCCCCGGCTATCCCGACACCGGCGCCCAGTGGCGCATCGCCGAACGCACCGGAGCCACCCTCTTCGGCACTTCCGCGGCGTACGTCATGGCCTGCCGCAAGGCCGGCGTGCACCCGGCCCGCGACTTCGACCTCTCCCGCGTCCAGTGCGTCGCCACCACGGGATCCCCGCTGCCCCCCGACGGCTTCCGCTGGCTGCACGACGAGTTCGCGGACACTCCGGGCGGCCTGTGGATGGCCTCCGTCAGCGGCGGCACGGACGTCTGCTCCTGCTTCGCGGGAGCCGTACCGACCCTGCCCGTCCACATCGGCGAGCTCCAGGCGCCGGGCCTCGGCACGGACCTCCAGTCCTGGGACCCCCAGGGCAAGCCCCTCGTCGACGAAGTCGGCGAACTCGTCGTCACCAACCCCATGCCGTCCATGCCGATCCACTTCTGGAACGACCCCGACGGCAGCCGCTACCACGACAGTTACTTCGACACCTATCCCGGAGTCTGGCGCCACGGCGACTGGATCACCCTGACCTCGCGCGGCTCCGTCGTCATCCACGGCCGCTCCGACTCCACGCTCAACCGCCAGGGCGTACGCATGGGTTCGGCCGACATCTACGAGGTCGTCGAACGCCTCCCGGAGATCCGCGAGTCCCTCGTCATCGGCGTCGAGGAACCCGAAGGCGGCTACTGGATGCCCCTCTTCGTCCACCTCGCCCCCGGCGCCACCCTCGACGACGACCTGCGCGACCGCGTCAAGCAGTCGATCCGCGCACAGCTCTCCCCGCGCCACGTGCCCGACGAGATCATCGAGGTCCCCGCCATCCCGCACACCCTCACCGGCAAGCGGATCGAGGTCCCGGTCAAGCGCCTGCTGCAGGGCGCCCCGCTGGAGAAGGCGGTCAACCCGGGCTCGGTGGACAACCTGGACCTGCTCCGCTTCTACGAGGAGCTGGCCCGCACACGCGCATGATCAATTCCCGCCCGACCGTCACTGTCAGTGCTGCACGTTACTGTGAGTGAGCATTGATCGACGGATCGCAGGGGGAACCATGAACCGCACGCAGCCCAGCACGATGCGCCGCGCACTGCGCCGCGAAGTCGCCGGAACCATCGGCCTGTTGGCCGACGAGGAGGACTTCGCGGCGATGCGCCGCTACCGCACCTTCACCTTCGACGACCACACGACCTACCTCCGCCAGGCCGAAGGCCTGCTCCGCTCCCTGGCCTCCGCCGGCGGGCACACCACGATCGCGCTCTTCGACCCGGAGGAGTACGAGGAGTACTGCGCCGACACCGGCCTGGAACCGGACACGCCGGCAAGCCGCACCCGATTCACCGCCGAACTGGCCGCCGTCGGACCCACCGTCCCCTACGACGGCCGTCCCCTCGCCGACCTCATCCCCGACCTCGTCGACGAGGCGGTCCGCCAGGCCACCTGGGAGTACGCCACCACGCTCCTCGCCCGCCTGGGAGCGTGCGCGGTCTGCGGCGAGGACATCGGCCGCGCCGCCTTCGACCGCGCGTCGGAACTGCTCGTCCGGCTCCTCGGAGCGGCGGGCCCCGGCACCCGGCACCTGGTCTGCAGCGTGCCCGCCGCACGGGAGACACTCCTCGCCGCACTCCACGTCGACCCGGACGGCACCGGCGCCGCGGCACTCGACGAGACCGAAGCCCTCCAACTGACCACGATCCTCGCCGTCGGCATCGCCACCCACAGCGCGGCGGGCCTGGTCATGCGCACGACCGCCGACGGCAGGCCCGACCGCGTCCAGGGCTGGCGCCTGAACGGCGAACGCCTGCTGCCCCTCACCGCCGCCGAGGTCTTCGACGCCTACTGCACGGACGCCGTCTCCGGCGAGCTCGTCGCCCCGGAATCCGGCGTCGACTACTGCGCGGCCCCACCCATCGGAGACGACCTGCCCGAAGGGGGACACCGGCACTGAACGCGCGAGGGGCGCCCCACCCGGACCGGATGGAACGCCCCTCGCACCGTCATACGGCAGGTCGAACGACCCGCCGCTGTGCCCTACTCGCCGGAGAGCACCGCCTGGGCGGCCTTCCGCGCGTCCTCGGCGCTGTCCGCGGCACGCGCGGCAGCCGCCGCCCGCTCGCACTGCGCCAGCGTGTACTTGCCGAGCGTGGCCCGCACATAAGGAATGGACGCCGCACCCATGGAGAGGGAGGTGACACCCAGACCGGTCAGGACACACGCGAGAAGCGGATCCGACGCGGCCTCACCACACACACCGCAGCTCTTGCCCTCGGCCTTGGCCGCGTCGGCGGACAGCGCGACCAGATCGAGCAGCGCGGGCTGCCACGGGTCCTGAAGCCGCGACACCGCGCCCACCTGACGGTCGGCCGCGAAGGCGTACTGCGCCAGGTCGTTGGTGCCCAGCGACAGGAACTCGACCTCCTGAAGGACGGAGCGCGCCCGCAGGGCGGCCGACGGAATCTCCACCATGGCACCGAACTTGGCCTGCAGCCCCGCCTCGCGGCACGCGTCCGCGAACGCCTTGGCGTCCGCGCGGTCCGCGACCATCGGAGCCATGACCTCCAGGTAGACCGGAAGCCCCTCGGACGCCTTGGCCAGCGCGGTCAGCTGCGTACGCAGCACATCGGGGTGCTCAAGCAGCGAGCGAAGCCCTCGCACACCGAGCGCCGGGTTGGGCTCGTCGGCCGGAGTCAGGAAGTCGAGCGGTTTGTCCGCGCCCGCATCAAGCACCCGCACGACGACCCGGCCCTCGGGGAACGCCTCGAGCACCTTGCGGTACGCCTCGACCTGCTTCTCCTCCGACGGCGCCTTGGTGCTGTCGTCGAGGAACAGGAACTCTGTACGGAACAGACCCACGCCCTCGGCACCGGCCTCGACCGCCGCCGGAACATCGGCGGGCCCGCCGACATTGGCGAGCAGCGGCACCTTGTGACCGTCGGACGTGGCACCCGGACCGGTCGACGCGGCCAGCGCGGCCTTCCGCTCCGCGGCGGCGGCCTCGAGCTGACCCCGCTTCTCCGCACTCGGGTCCACGAAGATCTCACCGGTGCTGCCGTCGACGGCGATCACAGTGCCCTCGGCCAACTCACCCGCACCCGGCAGGGCCACCACGGCGGGCACCCCGAGCGCCCGCGCGAGAATCGCGCTGTGACTGGTCGGCCCGCCCTCCTCGGTGACGAAGCCGAGCACCAGCGCGGGGTCGAGCAGCGCAGTGTCCGCGGGCGCGAGGTCACGCGCGATCAGGACGTAGGGCTCGTCGCTGTCCGGCACACCCGGCATCGGAACGCCGAGCAGCCGCGCGACGATACGGTTCCGCACGTCGTCGAGGTCGGCTACACGACCGGCCATGTACTCACCGGCACCGGCCAGCAGTTCCCGGTAGTGGGAGAACGCGTCGTAGATACCGCGCTCCGCCGTGCTGCCGACGGTGATGCGCCGGTCGACGTCGGACATGAGCTCGGGGTCCTGGGCGATCATGGCCTGCGCCTCGAGCACGTGCTGCGCCTCACCGCCGGCCAGATTGCCGCGCGCAATCAGGTCGGCCGCCACGGCTTCCACGGCCTGGCGGGCGCGCCCCTGTTCGCGCCCGGCCTCCTCCGCGGGAATCTGCTTGGCCGGCGGCTCGAGTACAGCCGTCCCCATGTGCCGAACTTCGCCGATCGCCACACCGTGGCTCACGCCGACGCCTCGCAGCGTTGTCTCCATGTAACCCGTCTCCGATCGAGCGACGGGCCCAGCCGCCGCGGTGGATGTCCTACCTGCCGTCAGGGACGGTGACGACGTCACTTCCAGCTGAAGAGAGCGTCCCCGGCCTTGACGTCACCATCCTGGACTAGACCACTGAGAGACTCGGCAGTGGCCTCCAGTGCCACGATCGGGCACACCGGAGACTTGCCGGCCTCCTCGACGGCAACCGGGTTCCAGCGCACGATGGCCTGCCCGCGCTGCACGGTGTCACCCTTGTTGACGAGCAGCTCGAAGCCCTCGCCATTGAGCTGAACGGTGTCGATGCCCAGGTGCGTCAAGACTCCATGACCCTGGTCGTCCACGACGACAAAGGCATGGGGGTGAAGCGAGACGACGATGCCGTCGACGGGGGCGACGGCCTCCGAGGGCTCACGCACGGGGTCGATGGCCGTACCGGGCCCGACCATGGCACCGGAGAAGACGGGATCCGGTACTGCGGTGAGCCCGATGGCGCGTCCTGCAAGCGGTGACGTCACGCTGGTCATGGGTGCCTCCCAGGGGGTGGAGATTCGTAGCCGCCGTCACTGCCTGTCCTGGACGACGCACTGTTCAGAAGAGTAAGTCATACAAAGTCCCGGTTCCGCGCGAGAGGTCCCGGTTGACTGACTTGGGGCACTGCACAAACGATTTGCGCCCGCCCAAGGCCCGATGTACAGTCGGACTCCTGCCTGAGGCAAGCGACGCGGTCAAGCGTCCAAGCCTCGGCGGCATCTATCAAGTCAGATCCTAATCCTTGGGTCCTGTTCTGCGTGCTCGCAGACGAGTGGTCAGGGAGTCGAAAAAGACCTGGTAGTGTTTGCAACCGCCGCGAAGGGAAACGCAAAAGCCGAAAGGCTGGTGCGGGAACCGGAAAGGCACCGAGGAAATCGGACACGAAAGAGTCTGATAGAGTCGGAAACGCAAGAACAGCAAGAACAAAA
>NZ_JBITGM010000016.1:0-194486 GCF_044457025.1 Streptomyces sp. NPDC050658 | reverse complement strand
GGGGGGGGGGGGGGGGGGGGGGGGGGGGGGGGGGGGGGGGGGGGGGGGGGGGGTGTGGGGGGGGGGGGGGGGGGGGGGGGGGGGGGGGGGGGGGGGCCGGCCCCCCCCCCCCCCCCCCCTCACCCCGCTATGCGCTGCGCGGAAAGGGGAGTGCGTTGTCTGCGGGCCGGTGGGGGCTGGTCGCGCAGTTCCCGGCGTCCCTTCGGGGCGCTCTCAGCGGATCCGCCCCCGCTTGGCCTCCATCGCCGCCCGGCCCAGCGCGCCCCGCTGCTTCCACACCCGCCGCATGTCCGCGCGGAGCCGCGCGTCCGTCTTGGCGACGATCCGCTGGTTCTCGCGGATCAGCTTGCGGTAACTGTCGAGACGCCGCTCCGGCAGGGAGCCGTCCTCGACGGCGGCGAGCACCGCGCAGCCGGGCTCGGCGGTGTGCGCGCAGTCGTGGAAGCGGCAGTCCGCCGCCAGGTCCTCGATCTCCGAGAAGACCTGGCCGACCCCGCTGCCGGCGTCGTACAGACCGACTCCGCGCAGCCCCGGGGTGTCGATGAGGACTCCCCCGGCGGGCAGCACGAGGAGGTTGCGGGTCGTGGTGGTGTGCCGGCCCTTGCCGTCGACGTCACGTGCGGCGTTGACGTCCATGACGTCCTCGCCGACCAGGGCGTTGGCGAGCGTCGACTTGCCCGCACCGGACTGGCCGAGCAGCACGGACGTACCACCGGAGACGACGGCGCCGAGGATCTCGACGCCTTCCCCGGTCGTGGCGCTGACCGGCAGGACCTGGACGCCGGGCGCGGTCGTCTCCACGTCCTCGACCAGGTAGGACAGGCCCGTGGCGTCCGGCACCAGATCGGCCTTGGTGAGGACGACCACCGGCTGGGCGCCCGATTCCCAGGCGAGGGCGAGGAACCGCTCGATCCGCCCGAGGTCCAGCTCGACGGCGAGCGAGACCGCGATGATCGCGTGGTCCACGTTGGCCGCGAGGATCTGCCCCTCGGACCGCTTGGAGGAGGTGGAGCGCACGAAGGCGGTACGGCGCGGCAGGAGCGTGCGCACATACCGCGGATCGCCGCCATCAGGGTCGACGGCGGCCCAGTCCCCGGTGCAGACGACCTTCATCGGATCGCGCGGGACGACGAACTCGGTGTCGGCGCGGACGGTGCCGTCAGGGGTGACGACGTCGCACTGACCACGGTCGACCCGTACGACACGGCCGGGCAGCAGGCCCTGCTCCGCGTACGGGGCGAACACGGCTTCCCACTCCGCGTCCCAGCCGTACGGGGCAAGCGGATGCGACGAAGCCGAAAGGGAAGAGGAAGAGGAAAAGGAAGAGGAAAACGAAGACAAGGGGTGACCCTTCACAGGGGTGGCCCCGGCACCGCACACAGACGCGGAAGAAGTGGGTGAGATCAGCCGGCGGCCACGAAGGTGGAATGCATGGACTTCTCGATGCGGGCAGCGCCCATCTCAACGACAGCCATCGGTCACACCTCCTGGTCCTGCACGGCTTGCGAGGGCAGCCGGTACGGCCGCCCTGGGAACGTCACGAAGACTAGCCCCGGACCCCGGCGTCCCGCCAACTCTTTTTCCGCACGGCCGACGCGGGCGTGGCCCTGAGCGTCCTGTGCAGATTCGTCCGCAGGGTCGACGCCGCGTCGAGCACATAGTTCTGCCGGACCTTCCAGGGGCTCCGGTCGCCCTGGCGGGGGAAGGCGTCGATGGAGCGCTGGACGTACCCGGACGCGAGGTCGAGCAGGGGGCGCTCGTTCAGGGCGCCCGTGGGGGTGGGTTCCACGGCCGCGTAGTCGTTCTCGCGCATGTGGTTGAGCACCTTGCACACGAGGCGGGACGTGAGGTCGGCGCGCAGGGTCCAGGAGGCGTTGGTGTAGCCGATGCAGACGGCGAAGTTGGGTACGCCGGTCATCATGGCGCCGCGCCAGACGAACTGCCGGTTCAGCTGGACGGGTTCGCCGTCGACGCTGGGCGCGATGCCGCCGAACGCGAGCAGTCGGAGTCCGGTGGCGGTCACGATGACGTCGGCCTCGACGGTCCGGCCGGACTTCAGGCGGATGCCTTCGGGGACGAAGCGGTCGATGTGGTCGGTGACGATGTCGGCCTCGCCCTTCTTGAGGGCCTTGAAGAGGTCGGCGTCGGGGACCGCGCACAGCCGCTGGTCCCACGGGTCGTACGTCGGTGTCAGATGCTCGGCGACCAGTTGGTCGTCGTTGACGACGCGCTTGTTCAGCCCGGTCAGGAGCCGCCGTGCGGCCTTCGGGCTGCGGCGGCAGAACTGGTAGAGGCCGATGGCGAAGAGGATGTTCTTCGTCCGTACGACCCGGTGCGCGGCGCCCGCGGGAAGTACGGCGCGGATGCCGTCGGCGAGCCGGTCCCGCGAGGGCAGTGAGCCGATCCAGGTGGGGCTGCGCTGCACCATCGTGACGTGCGCGGCGTCCTTCGCCATGGCGGGGACCAGGGTGACGGCGGTGGCGCCGCTGCCGATGACCGCGACCCGCTTGCCGGTGTGGTCCAGGTCCTCGGGCCAGAACTGCGGGTGTACGACGGTGCCGGCGAAGGAGTCGGCGCCTTCGAACTCGGGGGCGTGCCCTTGGTCGTAGTTGTAATAGCCGGCGCAGCAGTACAGGAAGTCGCAGGTGAGGGTGGTGACGGTGGAGACGCCCCGCTCGTCGGTGTGCTGGAGGGTCAGGGTCCAGCGTGCCTCGGCGGTCGACCAGTCGGCGGCGACGACCTTGGTGCCGTAGCGGATGCGCCGGTCGATGCCGAACTCGGCGGCGGTCTCCTTGATGTAGCTGAGGATGGAGCCGCCGTCGGCGAGCACCTTGGAGTCCCGCCAGGGCTTGAAGGCGTAGCCCAGCGTGAACATGTCGGAGTCCGAACGCACGCCGGGGTAGCGGAACAGGTCCCAGGTCCCGCCCATCGACTGCCGGGCCTCGAGGATCGCGTACGTACGCTCCGGGCACTGGGTCTGCAGTCGGTACGCGGCACCGACGCCGGAGAGGCCGGCGCCCACGATCACGACGTCGATGTGCTCGGTCGGGGCGGCCGGACGGTCCTCGATGCTGGGGTCAGCGATGTGCGTCATGCTCATCAGTGTCGGGAAGCACACCCGGCAGGAATTGACCCGGGACGACAGATCTTTGACCCTGGACGACATGTCCGTGATCAGATCGGCAGGCCTGCGGGGCTTCCGCGCCGCCGTGGCGGAGCTGGGAGGCGACGCCGAGGCGTACGCCCGGCAGGCGGGTTACCCGACGGCCGCCCTCGACGCGGACGATCTGCTGGTGCCGGAGGAGGCGATGGCGACGGTCCTGGAGCTGGCCGCCGACGACCTGGGCTGCCCCGATCTGGGCCTGCGGATCGCGGCGCGGCAGGACCTGGGCATGCTGGGCGCGCTGGCACTGGCCATCCAGAACTCCGCCACGCTGGGCGACGCGCTGGAGTGCACGACGCGCTATCTCTTCGTGCACGCACGGTCGTTGAGGCTGAGCCTGGAGCCCGATCCGTACGGAACTCCGGGGGTGGGCGCGCTGCGCTGGGACGTCCGCGAGGGCCTGCACGCACCGCCTCAGGGCATCGACCTCTCCCTGGGTTTCATGCACCGGACGATCACCTATCTCGTCGGCCCGGCGTACGGCCTGGGCTCGGTCGAACTCCCCCACCCTCTGCTGGCCCCGCTCGCCACGTACGAGGAGTTCTTCGGCGTACCCGTCAAGCCGGACCGCCCGGCGGCACTGCTGCGGGTCCCGCTGAGCCTGGCCGACCGCTCACTGGCCGGCGGCAACGCACGACTGCGGCGCCTGGCGCTGGCCTACCTGGACGAGCAACTCCTCTCGGAGCGCACGGACGTGGTGTCCAGCGTCCGGGCGGTCATCACCCGCTCCCTGCACACGGCACCCCCGGACATCGAAACGGTGGCCCGCCTCCTGACGGTCCACCCGCGCACGCTGCAACGCCGCCTGCGCGCGGAGGGCACGACGTTCGCGAGCATCATCGACGAACAACGACGCACGACGGCGCACCGCTACCTCACGACGACGGACCTCCCCCTGACCCAGATAACAGCCCTCCTGGGCCTCTCCGAACAGTCGGCCCTCAACCGGTGCTGCCGGAGGTGGTGGGGGGTTACGCCGGGAACGGTCCGCCGCGGCTCCGCCCCGACGGACCAGCACGGTTCACTCGCTCAGGATGGTCACGCATAGCGAGGAGAACTCCCCCGGCGAACTCACGCGCTCTCCTTCGCCGCCCCCGCCCCATGCGCGAACCGCTCCGCCGCAGTCCGCCCCCTGCGTTCCACCGGGAGGGACCCCGTGGCCGCCGCGAGGCCGAAGGGGGGCATGTCGAAGTAGATGGATTCGTAGGAGCCGTGCGGGACTATGTACGTCTCGTGCCACAGGCCCACGTGGCCGTGCGTCCTGCCCTTGCGGATCATGCGGTTCGCGATCTGCCAGGCCTTGTGGTGGGTCGTGGCCGGGTCATGGGCGTACGCGTACAGCTTGTCCTTCGACTCCCAGTACTGGACGACGTAATACGTACGCGGCGACGCGGTCAGCAGGACGCTGTTGAGGTGGCCGCGGCCGGGGTCCCTGGACAGTTCGCGGAGCATGGCCAGCATGGCGAGCATGACCCGGGGCCACTGGTGCACCGCCCAGAAGTGGTTGATGCGCATGCCGATCAGGAGAACCGCCACATCGCCCTCGGCGGCGGCAGTGGTGTAGCCGGGCTTCGGCTTGGCGAACATGCGGCCCCCTGGAGTGGCGTGAGTGCTATGTGATCAGCGCTATGTGATCGGTGCTATGTGATCGGTGCTATGTGATCGGTGATTACATCAGCGCCTCGCGGGCGGGTCAACCATCCGTGCACGGCGGCAAGTTGGCGATTCCCACGCCGAACGTGTCCAGGACCCGCTCCGCCAACTCCTCCGCGCGGTCCGGCGGAAGGTAGCCGTCGACGATCATCTGGGAGAGGCCGTAGACCAGCGCCTGGCCGGCCAGCGCCACCACCTCGGGGTCCGTATCCCGCAGCGCGCCCGTGCGCTGGTCCTCGCGGACTATCCCCGCGAAGGTCTCCTCGATGCCGGAGAGCCTGTCGTCGAGTTCGGGCGGCCTGCGCGAGCCGAACACCCAGGGCTTCAGCAGCTCGCAGCGGTGCGGATGGCGGATGGCGTAGCGGACGAAACCCATGCCGAAGGCGCGCATCGCCGAGCCCTCCGCCCGCGCCACCGCCTCCCGCTGCCACTCCTCGTAGTCCGCGAGCACCCGCCCCGCCACCGACATCAACAGCGCCCGCCGGTCGGCGAAATGACGGAACGGCGCCCCCGGCGACACCCCGGCCCGGCGCGCGACCTCCCGCACGCTCACCCCCGCCGGACCTGCCTCGTCGACCAACTCCAGCGCCGCCGTGGTGAGCGCGTCGGGGAGCGAGCCGTGGTGGTAGCCGGAACGTTCTGCGGGCTTGTCCTTCATTCGGGCAGTGCTACCACATGCCCACCGGGGCGCCGACGCAGAGAGGTTGAGTGGAGGGGGTGGTTCCGGCCAGCCGTACACCGTTGAAGCGGCTCCTATCTGGCCTGTCTTACGGTGTTCCAAGTAGATGCCCCAGGCATCTACTGGATGGTGGAAAGGGAGCCACTCCGCTTGCGAGGTACATCGATGACGGACTCAGCCGCACCCGAAGCCACCCCCGACACCGAAGCCGTTGCGTTTCCGCAGGACCGCACCTGCCCCTACCACCCGCCCGAGGCCTACGCCCCGCTCCGCGAGGCCGGGCCCCTCTCCCGCGTCCAGCTCTTCGACGGCCGTTCCGTCTGGGTCGTCACCGGACACGGCACCGCCCGCGAACTCCTCGTCGACCCGCGCCTCTCCACCGACCGCGAGGACGCCGCCTTCCCCGCGCCCACCGAACGCTTCGCCAAGGTCCGCAACCGGCGCATCGCCCTCCTCGGCGTCGACGACCCCGTGCACAACACCCAGCGCCGCATGCTGATCCCCAGCTTCTCCGTCAAGCGCATCGCCGCCCTGCGCCCGCGCATCCAGGAGACGGTCGACCGGCTGCTCGACGCCATGGTCGATCAGGGACCGCCCGCCGAACTCGTCGGCGCCTTCGCCCTCCCCGTGCCCTCCATGGTGATCTGCGCCCTCCTCGGAGTGCCCTACGAGGACCACGAGTTCTTCGAGGAACAGTCCCGGCGGCTGCTGCGCGGCCCCCGCCCCGAGGACAGCGATCGCGCCCGCGACGAACTGGACGCGTACTTCCACGCGTTGATCGACCGCAAGCGGCGGCACCCCGGAGACGGGCTGCTCGACGAGCTGATCCACCGGCAGCTCGCCGAAGGCGCACTCGACCGCCCGGAACTCGTCAGCCTCGCCACGATCCTGCTCGTCGCCGGGCACGAGACCACGGCGAACATGCTCTCCCTCGGTACGTTCACCCTCCTCCAGCACCCGGAGCAGCTGGCCGAACTCCGCGCCGAGCAGGCCCTGATGCCCGCCGCCGTCGAGGAGTTGCTGCGCTTCCTCTCCATCGCGGAAGGCATGCTGCGGGTGGCGAAGGCGGACATCGACATCGCCGGCAGCACCATTCGCGCCGCCGACGGCGTCGTCTTCTCCACGTCCCTCATCAACCGCGACGACGCCGCCTACGAGACGGCGGACGAGCTTGACTTCCACCGGGCGACCCGGCACCACCTCGCCTTCGGCTTCGGCATCCACCAGTGCCTCGGCCAGAACCTCGCCCGCGCCGAGATCGAGATCGCCCTGCGCACGCTCTTCGAACGGCTGCCGGACCTCCGGCTCGCCGTACCGGCGCGGGAGATCCCCTTCAAGCCCGGCGACACCATCCAGGGGATGCTCGAACTCCCCGTCACCTGGTAGGAGTTGGGACACCCATGGGCATCCGGGTCCAGGTCGACAAGGAACGGTGCGTGGGCGCCGGCATGTGCGCGCTCACCGCCCCGAGCGTCTTCACCCAGGACGACGACGGCTTCAGCGAGGTGCTGCCCGGCCGCGAGGACGGCGGCGGCGACCCGCTGGTACGGGAGGCCGTCCGCGCCTGCCCGGTGCGGGCCGTCACCGCCGAGAACTGCTGAACGCCGCCAGGTCCTTGCGGCGTACGGCACGGAGACCCGCGATGTCCGTGTCGTAGAGCTCGCCCGTCCAGCTCCTGCGCACCGAACTGTTCGAGCTGCCGCCGAAGTTCTCCCGGAGCCAGTACCAGGGCTGCAGCGGCAGCCAGCACAGGCCGGCGAGCCAGCGGTTCAGGGCGCGGATCGGTCCGGGGCGGCCGCCGTCGGCGGCACGCATCACGCGTACGCCGAAGAGCAGCTTGCCGGCGCTGCCCCGGAACAGCAGCGTCAGGAGCCACTGGTTCACGAAGGACGCCGCCGGTATGTACGTGACGGGCAGCTCCGCCCACCACAGGCCGGACTCCGGGACTGCCTTGGCGACCAGGATGGCGCCGCCCAGGGCGACACCGAGGTCGGCGATCACCGCGAAGGTGCGGCGCCCTTCTCCGGCGAGGGCCGGGAGACGCGGAGGCTGGGGGTGCGGGTGCGGGTGGGGCTGCTGGTCCGGGTGCGGATACTGGTTCTGGTTCTGGTACGCGTACGGCTGCTGGTATTGCTGCTGGTACGGCTGTTGATACTGCTGCTGGAACTGCTGCTGGAACTGCTGCCCCCGATGATCATTCATGGCCAGCATCATGCCTCACACCTGCGACAACACCCCAAGCCCCGGCTCCACGGTCATCACCCCTCCCCCCTAACCCCGCAACATCGCCGTAAAGCTCTTCCCGTACGCCTGCCGCGTGTTCACCGAGACGAGAGTTCCGCCGGGAACCCGGCTCACCCGCACCCCTTCGTCCGCCGCGATCTCCCGCAGCGGTCGGCCCCGGAGCAGGACCGTGATCCGGTCCCGGTCCATCGTCGGATCGGACACCGCCACGCCCACCTTCCCGCCCCTCTCGCGCCGCACGAGCACCGACGCGGGACCATCGACCCGCAGCCCCGCGACCTCATGGCGCCCCGAAGCGAAGGTGTTCGCGGCGGTCAGACGGAGGCCCGCATGGCTGACGGCCTGCACTCGTACCGTGTTCGCCAGGACCTTCAACGGCTCCCCGTCCCGGTACGACGTCAGCGCGCCCTCAGCGGCGTTCGGCACCAACGCGTAGGCGAGGCCCAAGGGTTGGGACCCGGCGGCCTGATCCACCGTCACGCCCAGGACCCGCCGCGTCACCGCCGTGTCCGGGTTCGCCGTGCGGACGACCCGGCGGCTCCGGGTCACCGAGTCGAGGGAGACCCGCACCTTCGGCGTATCGAGGAAGACGTACCCGACGGCGGAGGAACGCGTCGCGTTGGCGTACCGCAGCCACCGGAGGTCGGCCGTGCCCGCACCCGTCCACGGGCTGCCGTCACGGCGCACCCCCGTGACCGAGACCTCGTCGTCCGGCGCCGCCACGCGCGCGTCGACCGTGGTCGTCACCGCGCGCCCCGCCGCGTCGCCGACCCCGGCGGCGAGGACCACGATCTCCTCGTCGAGCAGGAACCACGACTTCGTGGCCTTCGCGTTGCGGTGGACGACGAAGTCGTCGGGCAGCAACTCCCGGTCCTGGTAAGGGACATCGTCCGACTGCACCATGGTGACCGCGCCGTACGCGCCGAGCACCGCGCCCCCGGAGTGCCGGTTGGTGCCGCGCGGGAAGTAGACGTACTTGTTCTGGGACTCGGAGGACGGGGTGAAGTTCAGCGGGTGGCCAGGGTTGTCGTAGTACGGCTTCCCGTACAGCTCGGGCACCGTGCCGCGCCGCTCGACCGGCGCGGTGACCCCCGCAAGGCCGTACGGCGTGACCGTGGTGAAGTAGTCGACCCCGTACGCCTGTGTCTGGTCCTGCCCGGAGAGATAGAGGTAGTGGGCGCCGTCGCCCTGGAACCACGGCATGAGGTTCTCGCCGCTCATGTACTCGTACTTGGAGATCCGGTCGGAGCTGCGGGCCAGCGCGAAGGCGTAACCGGGCCTGCGGTGCACGGTCTTGTCCATGGCGTTGAAGGCGACGCTGCGCGCGGCGGCGTTGAGGTCCGCGGGCGGCACGGAGGCGTCGGCGACGATGTCGGCGTACCGGACGATGCTGACGGGCGAGACGAAGCCGGTCGGGTCGAGGGCGGCCCGCGAGGTGGACCTGACGTGTTTGACGTAGCTCTTGAGGGCGGTGGCCTCGGTCCCGGCCGAGAGCGAGGCCAGGTCGACGACGGCCTCCACGACCACCGCGACGTCCGTGTAGCCGGAGGTCGTCCGGGACACCGCGCGCCCCTTGACGATCTCCATCATCCAGCCCTCGAAGATCAGCGGCGCGAAACCGTCCCGCACCCACCGCTGGACGGTCGGCACCAGCTCCTCGCCGTGCGCGAAGCCCGTGCCGTCGAGGATCTTCAGGGTCTGTACGACGCGGGTGAGCAGGCCTTTTCCGTACGACCCCGTATAGGCGACGGAGGCGTGCTGGATGAAGGAGCCGTCGGCGTAGTGGCCGTCCGTCACGCCGTGGTTCAGGTGGTACGGGTCGATGGTGACGAAGACCGTCAGCTGGTCGGTGAGGGCCTTGCGGATGCGGGCCTCGCCGCCTTCCGCGAGGAGCGCGCCCTGGAGAATGCGGTTGGTGGTGATGTCGGCGAGGTTGGCGCCGGTGTGGAAGCGCGAGTCGAGGTTCACGTCCCCGTCGGTGCCGTTGCGCAGGTAGGCGTCCATCGAGGCGACGTATGTGGCGATGAGGTCGGGCCGGTGGGCGCGGACCTCGTCGACGAGGAGCACGAGGGTCTTGCTGACATGCTGGGAGATGCCGATCTCCCAGTTGAACCAGTTTCCGTAGTAGCCCTTGGACTGGTCTCCGTAGTACTGCTCGTGCAGCCGGACCAGGCCGTCGATCACGCGGCGCTGCACCGCCGTGCTGCCGTAGAGGTCCGACGGGGTGCCCGGGGCGCGGGTGGCGAGGGCGATCTCGTACAGCCATTTGAAGGCCGTGTTGAGGTTGGCGTCGTCGGTGCCGAGCGCGAGGCCGGCGAAGAGCTCGCCCTCGCCCGCGTCGTCCATCGCCTTCAGATTGGCGCGCGCCGTCTTCTCCACGGCGGTGAGCTTGGCGGCGGTCTCGGGGCGGGCGTTGGACTCGGCAGTCCCGGCGAAGACGGCCACCGTGTTGGCCAGGAGGCGGGCGCGGTCCTCGGCGGCCTGTGCGGCAGAGACCGGCGCCGCGGGGATCACCGCCAGGAGTCCGGCGGCCGACAGGGCGGTCAAGAGACGTCTGCGGGTGCACTCCATGGCGACCTCCGCCGGTGTGTTGGCGATCTGGCGATCAGGCGTTCTGGCGGGCGGAGTCAAGCAGATGGCCCGGTCGGCGACAAGGGCGAGGGCGCCGGACACCGCCGCCCCGCGCCACGAGCCCGATGGCACGGCCAGCGGATAGGCTCGGCACATGACGTCGGAGCAGCGCACATCGGGGCAGTACGCCGTGGTGGCTGTCGCATCCTCCGCCGGCGGCATCCAGGCCCTGGCCAAGATCCTCGGCGACCTCGGCAAGAAGCTGCCGGTGCCGGTCCTGGTGGTCCAGCACCTTGATCCAAGACACCGGACGCTCCTGGCGGAGGTCCTGGCCCGGCGCACCGAGCTCACCGTGAAGCTGGCGCGTGACCAGGAGACCGTCGAGCCGGGCACGGTGTATCTGGCACCGCCCGACCGGCACCTCCTGGTGAGCCCCGAGGGCACCCTCAGCCTGTCGAACAGCAAGCTCGTGCACTTCGTACGCCCCTCCGCGGATCTCCTCTTCGAGTCGGTGGCCGGCGCCTACGGCGAGGGGGCGATCGCCTGCGTCCTCACCGGCACCGGTGTGGACGGCGCGATGGGGGTGGACGCCGTCAGGTCGCAGGGCGGCACCGTGATCGTGCAGGACCCGGAGACCGCGCAGTTCGACGGCATGCCGTCGGCGGCGGTCGCCACGGGCGCCGCCGACTTCGTACTCCGTCTGGAAGAAATCGCCGCGGCCATCCGCGGACTCGTCGAGAGCAAGAGGCAGTGATGAGCGAGCCGTCCGGCACCGACAGCGGGACCGGGAAGAAGACCGGGAAAGAGCTGGAGGCTCCGCGGGGAGCCGAGCCGGAGGTCGTGCAGGCTTCCGGACGGCCGCCCGCTCCGGTCGTCGACGAGGCCCTGGAGGACCTGCTCGGGTTCATCCGTGACGCGCGCGGATTCGACTTCACCGGCTACAAGCGGTCCACCCTGGGCCGTCGGATCCGCAAGCGCATGGGTGATGTCGGGGTGCAGGACTACGCGGACTACCGCGATCTCCTGGAGACCGACACCGTCGAGTTCCGCTCGCTGTTCAACACGATCCTGATCAATGTGACGTCGATGTTCCGCGATCCCGACGCCTGGGAGCTGCTCCAGCGCGAGGTGGTGCCCCAGCTGCTCGCGGACGTGGCGCCCGAGGACGAGATCCGGGTGTGGAGCGCGGGCTGCTCCAGCGGCGAGGAGGCGTACTCGCTGGCGATCATGTTCGCGGAGGCCCTCGGCGTCGACGAGAGCCTGAACCGCGTGAAGATCTACGCCACGGACGTCGACGAGGAGGCGCTGCGCGACGCCCGCGCGGGCCGCTACCCGGCCAAGAACCTGGAGACGCTCTCCGCCGAGCTGCGCGACAAGTACTTCGAGCAGCACGACACCCACTACACCTTCCGCTCCGATCTGCGCCGCCGGGTGATCTTCGGGCGGCACGACATCACACGAGACGCCCCGATCTCCCGGCTCGACCTGCTCGTCTGCCGCAACACGCTGATGTACTTCAACGTCGAGGCGCAGACCCAGATCGTCGACCGCTTCCACTTCGCGCTGCGCGAGGGCGGCTATCTCTTCCTCGGCAAGGCCGAGATGCTGCTGAGCGACGGCGAGCGGTTCGAGGCGCTGAGCATCCGCCAGCGCGTGTTCCGGCGCCAGCCGGGCAACAGTGCCCCGCCGTACCCGGCGATCCCGCTGAAGATCAGGCCGGGCTTCGGCTCCGAGACGCAGACCATCGCGCGCAACCGCCAGCTGCGCGATCTGATCCTGGACGCCGCTCCGGGCGCGGCGGTCGCGCTGGACGAGGACGGCCTCGTCGTGATGATCAACAACGAGGCACGGTCCCAGTTCGGCCTGACCGCGCACGACGTGGGCCGCCCCTTCCAGGACCTGGAGCTGTCCTACCGGCCCACCGAGCTCCGCTCGCTGATCGACCGGGCCACCCATGAGCGCAGGACGATGCGGGTGAGCGCCGCCGAGCGGCGGATCGGCAGCGAGGTGCAGTTCTTCGACATCACCATCCAGCCGATCGCCGGCGGGCACGGCCTGCCGGTCGCCACGAACGTCACGTTCATGGACGTCACCATCGCCACCCAGCTCAAGGCGGAGGTCAAGCGGGTACGGGAGGACCTGGAGACGGCGTACGAGGAACTCCAGTCCACCAACGAGGAGCTGGAGACCACCAACGAGGAACTCCAGTCGAGCATCGAGGAGCTGGAGACGACGAACGAGGAACTCCAGTCCACCAACGAGGAGCTGGAGACCACCAACGAAGAGCTCCAGTCGGGCAATGAAGAGCTCGAGACCATGAACGACGAGCTGCGCATCCGCTCCACCGACCTGGACGAGGCGCGGGCCTTCCTGGAGGGCGTGGTGAGCAGCATCGCGGCGGGTGTGGTGGTGCTCTCCGCCGACATGCGGGCGCGCAGCTGGAACCGGGGCGCGGTCGACCTGTGGGGGCTGCGCGCCGACGAGGTGCTCGGCGAGGACTTCTTCTCCCTGGACTTCGGGCTGCCCACCGACGGTCTGCGCGAGATGATCCGGGAGTGTGTGTCCTCGGGGCGGCGGTCCGGCCCCGAGGTGATCCCAGCCGTGAACCGGATCGGCCGGAGCATCGCCTGTTCGGTCATCTGCTCTCCGTTCGACGCACACAACGGCGGTGTCGTGCTCCTGATGGAAGACGTCGCGGACGGGGGCGGCAACTGAACCGGCGAGTCGTATTCTGGTGAACATGAGCGCCATGGAGGGCAGTTCGCACGAGGCGGGCGGCCAGGCGGAGGCCGCCTGGCAGCGTGCCGTCCGGGCGGTTGAGTGCGCGGCACGGGAGTTCGCCGTCGCCGAGCGGCACGAGCGGCTGCACGTGGAGAACGGCAAGGCACTGCACGCGCGCATGGCCGAACGCCACCGTGCGGTCGCCGAACGGCATCTCACCACGGCCCGGCTCCAGGAGTCGTACGCCCGAAGAGTGCGGGAGTGGACGGCGGGGCACCACCCGCCCGTCAAGGCCGAGGACGGCTGCCGCCCTTTGTTCATGGCCGGGGTCGCGGAGGCCTGCGGGACGAGCAGCGCGGCCCTCACGCTCGTCGGCGACGACCTGAACCAGCTCGCCGTCGCCGCGTCGGACCGCGCTTCCCGCGGCGCCCAGGACCTGGAGTACGTGCTGACCGCGGGCCCCGCGCGCGACGCCGCCCGGCAGCGGCGCCCGGTCTACGCCTCGGGCGCCGCCCTGGAGCGGCGCTGGCCCGGCTACGGCTCCGGGCTCAGCGCCCTCGGCCTGAACTCGGTGGCGGCGCTGCCCCTGAAGGCGCCGCAGGGCTGCATAGGGGCGCTCGCCCTGTTCGATCCGCGGCCGGCGCTCGCCCGCTCGGGCGTGCTCGCGGAAGTCGCCGAAGCCCTGACGGAGGACGTGCTCCTGGGCCCGGACGCCGATCCCTGGCTGTACGGCGGCGCGGACATCCGGGCCGTGGTCCATCAGGCGGCGGGCACGCTGTCCCAGCAGGCGGGCAGGTCGGTCGCCGATGCCCTCGCGCTGATCAAGGCACGGGCGTTCGCGCTCGGCGAGTCCCCGGAGTGGGTCTCGCGGCGCGTCATGTCCGGGGAACTGAAGCTGCGCTGAGCCGCGCGCTCTCCCCCTCGCCGCGGTGCCGACGCCCGGTTGATAGCGTCGTTCTCCTGATCTTGTGCACGGGGGAGGAAGGCGCATGCCCAAGCTGCGTGACGTCCGCAGGCGTACGTGGCTGCTGGTCACCGGGGTGACCGTGCTGGCCGTCGCGGCGGCGGGCACCGGGATCGCGGTGTCGGTGTCGGCCGAACGCGACGAGCAACTGGCCGCGAACAAGGAGAAGTTGGCGACCGCCTGCCAGGGCCTGCTGCCCGCCGAGGTACGCCATGAGGCGCCGGAGGACACGGTCGCCGTACTGAACGAGTACGGCACGATGCTGCGACCGCACCAGGACAGCAGGGCGCTGCTCGACTGCACCGTGAAGTGGAGTGCCGGGGAGAAGGACCCGGACGTCCGGGTGCGCGCCGAGGCCGTGCTCGACCGGGCCGAGGCGCCCGGCGGCGGCTTCGGCCTTCCGCTGCCGAGCGGCGCGTCGGGCGGCGGGGGCGGCACGGACACGTTCGGGCCGGCCCAGGTGTCGGCGACGCTCCTGACGTCCTGCCCGAAGGGGCTCAGCGGGCGGGTCCGGCCGTCCAAGGACCTGCTCGTCTCCGTGGAGCTGCCGTCGTCCGCCGACGACGCGTACGACATCCCGAAGAGCGAGCAGCTCCTCGCATCCCGCACGGCGGTGCGCGTCGCCGACTGGGTGAGCCGTGAACAGGGGTGCGGCGGGCGGCCGTTGAAGGGCGGCAAGGCCGCCGACGGCTCGCACCTCTGTGACTGGCTCTCGCCCAAGGCGCTGAAGTTCGCCGCGGGACGCTGGCGGTTCGACGGCAACGACAAGACGTACGCCGAGCGCATGGGCTCCTGTGGCGGCCGGTGGGACGACAGCGCGGGCTCGGCCGGAGAGCGGGAGATCAAGGCGGCGAGCGCGGAGAGCTGGTCTGGGGTGCTCGCGGCGGGCGGGTACGACGCGCACGCCGACAGCGGCGACGTGCCCGGGGGCTCCGAGAGCGTCCACAAGCCGGATGCCGAGGGCGAGTTGAGGGTCGAGTCGTCCGGCGACGATCCTTTCCTTGCGCTCTGGGCGCGGTCGGCGTGCGACGCCGGGCCGACGTACCACCGTGTCACGGTGACACCCTCCTTCGACTTCCAGCACAAGGACGCGGTCGTCCTGGACAAGCAGGACCGGCGGCGGCTGTCCGGGCAGGCGCGTGCCGTGCTCGACCGCTATCTGGCGGCCGAGGACGGCTGGCCGCGGCGTGCGCACTGCGAGAACACCGAGATCATGGGAGAGGTGGAGGAGTGGCAGGGCTGACCTGGCGGTCCGGTACGGGACGGAAGCTGACCGCGGCGGCCGGAGCGGTGCTCGCCCTCGCTCTCGTGGCGGGCGGCTGGTTCTGGTTCGGCGGGGGCTACGACCGGTGGACGGCGCAGCGCCAGATCGACGGTGCCTGCGACGGCGTACTCCCCTCCGCCGAAGTACGTGACGTGCTCGGCGACGGGCCGTACGACGAGGGGGAACGCGACCGCGCGGAGGGCGAGTTCGGCGATGCCTCGCTGCGGGTGGATTGCACGCTGCGCCGCGTCGCGGAGCAGCACACGGGCAGGGACACCCATGAGGGCTCGGTCGAGGTGAGCGTGCGCGCGGTGCCGAAGCGGGTGCCGAAGGGCGACAACAGTCCGGCCGCGCGGGACCGGCGGCGCGCGGACGTCTCGGGCGACGACAACGGGGTGTACCCGGACGTGCCGTCCATGTACCCGTCGGCCGCGCTCGGCCAGGGGTGGAACAGCGTTGTCACCGCGGGCGACGGCAGCGACGGCGCGTCGGTCACCACGGCCGTGCTCCTCGACTGCGCCCGCGATCGCGGCGGGCTGCTCGTCACGGTCGACGCCGCCGACGAGTGGGCCACGGCGGACGACCCGGCCCGGCGCGCCGCCTTCGCCCGGATCGCCACCGCCACGGCCGCGAACGCCTCCGACCGCTGGGGCTGCGACGCCGACCTCGGCGAGCGGCCGCGCACGGTGCCGCTGCCGGTGGGCGACGAGGAGAGCGTGCCGCTGGCCGACACCGGTGCCTCCTGCGCGGGCGTTCCGGGGCGCGGCTCCTCGGTCACGCGGGCCTGGGAGGGCGCGCGGCGCGGGACGCCGGTCGAGGTGTGCGTCCTGGGTTCGGGGCGGGTGGACGCGGAGGGCCGCCCGGCGGCCGGGTCCCTGCCGGACATGGACGGCGGCTACCGGCTCAACGCCTACTACGGGCCGTACGCGCAGGACGAGCGGTACGGCTATCAGGAGCGGTTCGACTACCTGGACAAGGACCGCATGCCCGGCGTCGCTCCGTCCGGGCCGCTCGTCTTCGGCGGGTACTGGGCCAGCGCCGAGTGCGTGAAGGGTGGCGAGCGCGCCCTGTTCACGGTCAGGCCGCCGGGTTCCGGGTCGGTCGGCTACGACGAGCGGGAGAAGCCGACCGCCGCCGACCGGACCTATCAGCGCGCGGCGCTGAAGGCGTTCGCCGAGGCCTCGGCGAAGGCGCACGGCTGCGGGAAGCCGGTGCAGCCCTGACGCATTCGGGGCCGGTCAGCCCTGCCGGGTCCCGGCGCGTCCGAGCTCTTCAGCCCTGCCGGGTCCCGGCGCGTCCGGCGATGTGCGGCGGGACCGCGATGTCGGGGGCGAGCACCGGGTCCGGCACCGGGGTGCCCCAACCGGCCGTCAGGGGAAGGTTTCCGGCCCAGACGCCGAGCGCCGCGTCCGGTCCCTCGCCGTCGTCCGGCGGACCGACGCTCGTCTTGACGGAGGCCTCTTCCAAGGAGAGCGCGAGCAGGGTCGTCGCGGCCAGCTCCTTGCGGTTCGGACGGCGCGCGTAGTCCCACTGGCCGGGCGTGGCGTGCTCGGTGAGCAGCCGCAGTCCGGTCAGCTTCTCCTCGGGGTCGGTGACGACACGCGGTACGCCGTAGATCATCGCGCTGCGGTAGTTGACGCCGTGCTCGAAGACCGAGCGGGCCAGGACCAGGCCGTCGACATGGGTGACGGTCACACAGATCTCGGCGTCCGGGTCGGCGGCCAGGCTGCGGCTCGCGACCGATCCGTGCAGATACAGGCTGGTGTCGTCGCGGCCGTAGACGGTCGGCACGACCATGGGGTGGCCGTCGACGACGACACCCAGATGACAGACGAACCCCGCGTCGAGGATCGCCTCCAGATCCGCGCGCTCCAGGCTGCCCTGCTCGCGCAGGCGACGGTGGCGGGTGCGGCCGGTCGCGGGGAGCGCGGCGGGCAGGGGCGCGGGATGCCGGCTGGTGGTCACGCCTGGGAGGCTACCGATATCGCGCCGAAAGCACCATGCCTCAGCGGATTACTTCCGAGCACAGCACCTCGTACAACGAAATCCGCATCCGCCGCGCCATTCGTCCAAATCGCTCCCCGAGAATCCAACAACCTCCGCGGCGCGAGTGTTGTGACGCCCCGCACCGCAGCTGTCTGATGGAAACCATGGATCTCCCCTACTACGAGGACGTATCCCCCGGCTCCGGCAGCCTCCCGCCCCGCGCCTGGTACGCGCGGTCGGACGCCGCCTCCCTCTCCCTGAACGGCAGCTGGCGCCTCCGCCTCTCCGCGACCGCCGACGCCGCCGACGACTCGTTCGCCGCCGACGGGTACGACGCCACGGCCTGGGACGCCGTCGCGGTGCCCGGCACCTGGGCGCTCCAGGGCCACGGCGCGCCGATCTACACCAACGTGAGCTATCCGTTCCCGGTCGATCCGCCGCGCGTGCCGACCGCGAACCCGACCGGCGACCACCTGCGCCTCTTCGACCTGCCGGCCGACTGGCCGGCGGCCGGGGACGCCGTCCTGCGGTTCGACGGGGTCGAGTCCTGCGCGCGGGTCTGGCTGAACGGCACCGACGTGGGCGAATTCAAGGGCTCGCGGCTGCCGCACGAGTTCTCCGTGGGACACCTGCTGCGCCGCGAGGGCAATGTCCTCGCGGTCCGGGTCCACCAGTGGTCGTCCGGTTCCTACCTGGAGGACCAGGACCAGTGGTGGCTGCCGGGCATCTTCCGCGACGTGACACTGCTGCACCGCCCCGCAGGCTGCGTACCGGACTTCTTCACCCATGCCTCGTACGACCATCGCGCGGGGACGGGGACGCTGCGGGTGGACGTCGGTGCCGAGGTGGCGGGGCGGGTGACCGTGCCCGAGCTGGGCGTCGACATCGCGACCGGCGAATCCGTGACGCTGCCCGTCGAGCCCTGGACCGCCGAGACGCCTCGTCTGTACGACGGTGTCCTGGCCACGGAGGGCGAGCGGGTCCCGCTGCGGATCGGCTTCCGCACGGTCGCCGTCGAGGACGGGGTCATCAAGGTCAACGGCCGGCGGATCCTGTTCCGGGGCGTGAACCGGCACGAGTTCCACCCGGAGACCGGCCGCACGCTCGACCTCGCCACGATGCGCTCCGACGTCCTCCTGATGAAGCAGCACAACATCAACGCGGTCCGCACCAGCCACTATCCCCCGCACCCCGCCTTCCTCGACCTCTGCGACGAGCTGGGCCTGTGGGTCGTCGACGAGTGCGACCTGGAGACCCACGGCTTCACCTCCCAGGCCTGGCGCTCCAACCCCGTCGACGACGACCGCTGGACGCCCGCTCTCCTGGACCGCGCGGCCCGCATGGTCGAGCGCGACAAGAACCACCCCTCGGTGATCGTCTGGTCCCTCGGCAACGAATGCGGCACGGGACGCGGACTGACCGCGATGGCCCACTGGATCCGGGAGCGGGACGCCGACCGTCTGATCCACTACGAGGGCGATCCGTCCTGCGCGGACACCGACATGTACTCGCGTATGTACGCCGATCACGCCGAGGTCGAGCGGATCGGCCGCCGGGAGGACGAAGGACCCCGGTCTCGACGCCGACTCCCGTTCATTCTCTGCGAGTACGGGCACGCGATGGGCAACGGTCCGGGTGGGCTTGCCGAGTATCAGAAGCTGTTCGAGGCACACGAGCGCAATCAGGGCGGCTTCATCTGGGAGTGGATCGACCACGGCATCGCGCACCCCGAGTTCGGCTACGCCTACGGCGGCGACTTCGGCGAGGAGCTGCACGACGGGAACTTCGTCTGCGACGGGCTGCTCTTCCCCGACCGGACGCCGTCACCGGGCCTCGACGACTACATGCACGTCATCCAGCCGGTGCGGTTCGCGTACGACGGGGAGGCGGGGACGGTCCGGGTCACGAACCTGCACGACTTCGCGGACCTCTCCCATCTGGACTGCGGGTGGCAGTACGTGAGCGACGCCGACACCCCGTTCGCGGCCGGAGAGTTGGACGTACCGAAGGATCTCGCCCCCGGCGCATCCGTCGAACTCAAGCTTCCCGACGTCCCGTTGGCCTGCCGTGACGTCGAGACCCGGCTGCACCTCACGGCAATCGTCTCCGTGGAGACGAACTGGACCAAGCTCGACCACGTCGTCGCACGGGCCGATTTCGCCGTCATCCCGCGTCCCGCCGCCCGCGTCGCGACCGGCGAACGCCCCCGCCGCGACTCCGGTCCCGTCAGGCTCGGCATCGTCACGCTCGGCCCCGGCACCTTCGACGCCCGCACCGGCGAGCTGCGCGACCTGGGCGGCGTCCCGCTGCCGGGCACCCCGCGGCTGGACGTCTGGCGCGCGCCCACCGACAACGACGACGGGGCGTCCTGGCAGTCCGACCGGCGCCATGGCGTTCTCTGGCGCGAGCTGGGCCTGGACCGGATCCAACACCGCCTGGATGGCGTGGAGTTGACGGACGACTCGCTCGTCGTCCGCACCCGCGTGGCGCCCGCCTCACGCGACATCGGCCTGCGCACCGTCTACCGCTGGACGTCCGACGGAACGGCACTGCGGCTCGCGGTCTCCGTGGCACCCGAGGGCGGATGGCCGGTGCCGCTGCCCCGGCTCGGCGTCCGGTTCGGGCTGCCGGCCGCGTACGGGTACGCGCACTGGTTCGGCGGCGGACCCGGCGAGGCGTATCCGGACACGGCGGCGGCGTCCGTCATCGGGCGATGGTCCAGGCCGGTCGACCGGATGCAGACCCCGTACGTCCGACCGCAGGAGAACGGCGCCCGCGCGGACGTCCGTTGGGCCGAGCTGCGCACGCGCTACTCCGGCGCAGGAGTACGCGTCGAGGGCGATCCCGCCTTCTGGTTCACTGCCCGGCGCTGGACGACCGAGCAGCTGGACGCGGCGCGGCACCGCACGGACCTCGTCCCCGGCGACACGGTGTGGGTCAACCTCGACCACGGGCAGCACGGCATCGGCTCGCAGTCCTGCGGCCCCGGCGTGCTCCCGCAGCACGAACTGCACGCCGCTCCGGCGGAGTTCGCCCTCACCTTCACCACCGCCGAAGCCATCGAAAGCACGCCGTGACCGGGGCTTCCCGGTGACTCAGCACTAGACTGGGGGTCAACGACGAACCACGTGCCGCCTTGGGGGGAAGGAGCACCCCTTGTCACAACCGCGGCTGGGCAGCCGCCGCCCGCCCGAGCCCCCGGCCACCCCTCCTTCCCCTCCGGACGACGACTCCCGCCCCGGCCGCTTCGTGGGCTGGCTCGGCGGCTTCGGCTGCGCGGCGGCCGGATACGCCGTGTTCCAGTCCCTGGTGGGCGTGTTGCCGGACGCGATATCCGGCGACACGGCCCGCTATGGAATCGCCGCGGCCAGCGGCATCGGCACCGGCGTCGCCTCCTGGCTCGCGGCGGCGCTGATCCGGGCCAGATCGGGCGCGGACGGCGGCGCGCGCGTCCCCGAGCCGCCCGCGACCGCCGCCGCCGTCGCCCCGGCCCCCGGTCCGCTGCCCCGGCTGGCGACCACCACGTCCACGACGCTCGCGGCGGAACTCGCCACCTTCGACGACCCGGAGCGCGGCCGCCTCACCGGCTGGGCACACGCGCTCGACGAGCCGACCCGGCCGGTGCGGCCCACCCCGACCGGCACCGCGTACGGACTGCACATCGCGCTCGAACTCGGCCTGCCCGACGGCCGGTTGCGCACCTCCGAACTGGTGGAGACCCTCTGGCGGCTACGTCTGGCGGACGGCGGCTGGGCCGCGCGCTCGCAGGGCTCGACGCCGCGCCCCGAGGTGACCGCGCTGGTGCTCGGCGCGCTCGCGCGGGCGGGCGCGGACCCGGTGCGGCTCGCGGAGGAGGCGGGCCAGTGCGCGGCGCGCTTCACCGAAGAGCTCGAACCCTCCGGACTCGGCAGGACCCATGTCGTGACGACGATGCTGCGCGGGCTGCTGCGGGCGGCGCCCGAATCGCCCGCCCTGGAGCGGCTGCGGGCCGAGCTGGTCGACCGGACGATCACCGATCCCGAGCGGGAGCACCGGCGTTGCTGGGGTCCGGCCCTGCGGGCGCCGGTGACGCGGCCGTCCTCCGTGCACACCGCGCAGGCGGTGGTCGCGCTCGACCGTGCGGCACGGGTGCTCGGCGAGGACGGCAACACCCGTGCGGCCCGCGAGGACGGCATCCGCTGGCTGCTCGCCTGCCCGACCCCGGACCACGAGGACTGCGCCGATCTGCGCAACACGCAGGAGGAGGTGCGCCGCCCGCACCCGGTCGACTCCTGGCGCCAAGAGGTCCTTGCCGTACGGCACTTCACCCCGGCCTGGATGGTGCGGGCGCTGCTCACGCCGGACGCGTGGGAGATCGCCGCGGACGAGGGCCGCGAGGAGGCGTGGCGTTCGCTGCTGTCGGGTGCGGTGCGCGCGGTGTGGCGCCAGCAGGACGACGGCATCTGGCACTGGGACGGGTACGATCTCGGCCGCCCGATGTGGATGACCTATCAAGGCCTTTCGGCGCTGCGGGCACATGCCGTATGGATGTATCAGCCGGGTAGGTGATCCCCGGCGGCGCACTCGCGACCGGGGGGAGAGTGACCGCATGGGTGGCCGGCACGTGCACGGGGCCCGACGTCTGCTCGAAGGGGCCCTGGAGGGCCTGCCCGAGGAGGAGTTGGTGCGGGCGGCCCGTACGGTCGTCGCCCGGCTCGGCGCCCCCGAGCGGCTGCCGGCCCTGGTACGCGAGCTGGCGACGGGTACCGGCGACCCCTCGGGATGCGCACTCCTGTCGTACCGTCATGTCCTGGGATTCGACAAGCTGTTGCTGGTCGACGGCGGTCCCCGGCACATGCTGCGCGCCCACATCTGGCATCCGGACACGCGCGGGGAGGGTCGCGAGGACATCCACAACCACCGTTCCCCGCTTGCCTCTTACGTGGTGCGGGGCACTCTCGGCATGGAGCTGTACGAGCCGGTGCCGGGCGCGGAAGAGGGCGGGCGGGCGGCGTCCTGGTACCGCGAGTCGCTCTCCGGCGAGGAGGGCCACTGGCTCCTGGAACCGGCGGGCCCGGCGCGCCTGCGGCTCACGCAGAGCGCGGAGTTCGCGGCGGGCAGCGGCTACGCCCTGCCGTCGTACGCGCTGCACCGCGCGTGGTGCGCCTCGGCCGAACCGACGGTGACGCTGTTCCTGGAGACGGGGTCGGGACGGCGTACCTACACGGACGTCTTCGCCGAAGCCGAGGCCGGGGCATCGGGGGGCGGCCGCGCGGAAGCGGTCGTCAAGCGGCCGATGGAGGTCAAGGAGTATCTGGCGGAGCTGGAGGCGCTCGCGGGACTGCTCGGCTGACGGGAGCCGGTCTCAGCGCCAGGAGCCGAACGCCGTCGTGCTGAACGCCTGCTCGACGATGTCCCGGTTGTAGTCGTCGATCTCGACGCTGCCGATGTCGGCCGGGGCCAGCCAGCGGTGCTCCTGGTCGGGCAGCGGCAGCGACACGTCGAAGGTGAGCGGCCTGACCAGGAAGTTGTCCTGCCAGTTCTTCACCTCGTGTCCGCGATAGCGGCTGACGAAGGACGACTCGCCGACCTTGCGCAGCACCTCGCCGAGCAGTCCGGTCTCCTCCTTGAGCTCCCGGAGCACGCCCTCGGCCGGGCCCTCGGCCGGTTCGAGCTTCCCGCAGGGGACGCCCCACACCCGTGGCAGGAAGCGCTCGGTCTCACTGCGCCGCACCAGCAGCACACGGCCTCGGTGGGCCACGACGGCAGCCGCCAGTCGGTTGTCGCTCGGCGCACTCGACAAGTCCATGACTCCCACGGTAGCGAGGATTCGCGGACCGGGACAGTCAGCCGAGCGGCTCCCGCTCCCCCTGATCGAGCCGGTAGGGCGGATATACGTCCGTGAGCAGCAGCCCGTACGCCATGACACGCGCGACCCAGCGGTGCAGACCGATGTTGAGGTCGTACATGCCGCGCGGATAGCGGCCGGTGAAGAGCAGGGAGACGCCGGCGTAGAAGGCGAGGAGCCCGGCGAGGCCGCCGCTGAAGCTGGAGCCGCCCATCAGCACCGCGACCACCAGGAGCTGCGGCAGCACGAGCAGCCAGCCCTTGACGAGGACCAGGCCTCGGGACAGGTGTTCGGGGTGGTCGATGTCGAGGTGCGCCGGATAGTCGGGGACGTCGCGCAGGGCGAAGGGCGGATAGCGGTCGGTGCCGAGCGATCCGTACGCGTAGTACTCGACGCGCCAACTCCAGCGCAGCACACCGACGTTGAAGTCGAACAGGGCGCGCGGGTAGCCGCCGGTGACGAGGACGGCGAAGAACGCCACGACGGTGACCAGGAGGAGGCCGATCCACAGGAAGAGCAGCACGACGTAGTGCGGGATCGCGAGCAGCCACTTCACCAGCCAGAGCCAGCGCGAGAGCCCGGTGGCGTACTCCGCCTCAAGGCGGACCGGGCTGATCGGATGCTTGCTCGGCTCGGTCGCCGTGGGCATGGCGGACATGACGGTCATCTCCCCTGTCGGCCCGTACGTGCCTTCTCTGCACGTGTACGACCGTGCGCGGGGCGCGGCAAGGAGTGGCGCGGCATCCGTTTCGGCCCTTCTGGGGCGAGCCACGCCCGGCGGGCCGTGTCCGATTCCTTCAAGACCGGGCCGGGAGCCGCTGCCTACGCTGCCACCATGAACAGCACACCGGAAACCACACCCGAGCCCACTCCCGCGCCCCGCTTCGACCTGGTCGGCATCGTCGTCTCCGACATGGCCGCCACGCTCGCCTTCTACCGGCGCCTCGGCCTCGACATCCCGGCCGGGGCCGAGGACGAGCCGCATGTGGAGGCCGTGCTGCCCGGCGGTCTGCGGATCGCGTTCGACCCGGAGGCGACCATCCGCTCCTTCCACCCCGGCTGGCAGCCGCCCACGGGCGGCGGGCGGATCGGCCTCGCGTTCCACTGCGGGACGCCGCAGGGGGTCGACGCCGTGTTCGCGGAGCTGACGGCCGCCGGCGCGCCCGTCGAGCTCAAGCCGTTCGACGCCCCGTGGGGTCAGCGGTACGCCACCGTCCTCGACCCGGAGGGCAACGGCGTCGACCTGTTCGCCCCGCTGGCCCGGTGAGGCCCCTCAGCGCCGCGCGTGGCGGATCCGCAGCCGCCCGAACCCCATGGTCCCGGTGATGCGGATGGTCGGACCGCCGGAGCGGGGGCTGCGCGGGAGCCGGTAGGCGGTGTCCTTCCACCCGGCGGTGAGGCCCTCGATGTCGACGGTCGCGTCGCGCGGCACCACGATCTTGGCGCGGCCGGTGCCGAGCGCCAGCTCGATGTCGACCTCCGGATGCTCGAACTCCGCCTTGGCCAGGTTCAGATACACCCTGCCGAGAGCGGACTCGACCTTGAGGGTCCGCGGCACCCGCCAGGCGCCGCTCCGCTTGATCCGGCCGCCGGCGGCGGCGATCGTGGCCGTGCGGGGTTCGCTGCCCGCCGGGAGCGAGTCGAGGGCCACCACCAGCTCGCCGCGCGTCTTGGCGGTGAGTGCCTGGTGCAGGCGCTCCTCCATCTCGTCGTGCGAGATGTACCCGTCGGCGTACGCCTCTTGCAGTCGGCGCGCTGCGGTGTCGCGGTCGTCCTGATTGATCCGTGTCAGCCCGTCCGGCGGCGTGGGGGTCATGGGGGTCACTGTAATGCCTGGCCCGCCCGGCTCCCGGCTCAGTGGCCGCGCAGCAGCTCGCCCAGCGCCATTCCTGTCAACTCCTTGACGTCGCGGGCCAGATGGGCCTGGTCGGCGAAGCCCGCGACGGCCGCCGTCGCCGCGTACGGCATGCCGTCCGCGGCCAGGGCGAGCGCACGCTGCAACCGCAGCACCCTGCCCAGGGTCTTGGGGCCGTAGCCGAACGCGGCGAGTGAACGCCGGTGCAGGAGGCGGGTGTTGACGCCCGCCTCCGCCGCCGTGGCCGCGATGCTGCGGCCCGCGTCGAGGGACTTCACGATGTGCGCGAGCAGCGGGTCGGGCGGCTCGGCGCGGTCGGCGCGCTCCAGGGCGAGGGACTCCAGGGCGGCCACCGGGTCCGGGGCCTCGGCCATCCGTTCGGTCAGCCGGCGGGTCTCGGCGGAGGGCCACAGGTCGGCGAGGTCGACCCGCCGGTCGCGCAGTTCGTGCGCCGGTACGCCGAGGAAGGCGGGGGCGGTGCCGGGGTAGAAGCGGATGCCGACGAACCGGGCGGCGGCGAGGTCGGGGGCCGGCCGGTAGGCGCGGGTGTCCGGGCCCGCCACCATGAGCCGGCCGCCGGACCAGAGCAGGTCCATGCAGCCGTCGGGCAGGACGGGGCGCACGGGGCCGGGGCCGCCGCCCGTGGTGGCGCGGGTCCAGAGCACCGCGCCGGGCACGAGGGAGGCCCGCTCGGCGTACACGACCTTCTCGTACGACACGTCTCCCAGGCTACGCGGCCCGCGTGCGGTGCTCCTGGGGGCTGACTCCGTAGACCCGCTTGAAGGCGCTGGACAGGGCGAAGGCGCTGCCGTAGCCGACGCGGCGGGCGATCGCCGCGATCGTCTGCTCGCTGTCGCGCAGCAGATCGGCGGCGAGCGCCAGCCGCCAGCCCGTCAGGTACGCCATCGGCGGCTCCCCCACGAGTTCGGTGAACCGCCGGGCGAGGGCGGCCCGCGAGACGCCCGCCTTCGCGGCGAGCGCGGCGATGGTCCAGGGGTGTGCGGGGTCGTCCTGGAGCAGCCGGATCGCCTGTCCGACGACCGGGTCGCCCATCGCCCGGTACCAGGCGGGGGCCGCCGCCTCCGGCCGGGAGAACCAGGCGCGCAGGGACGCGATCATCAGCAGGTCGAGCAGCCGGTCCAGGACGACGTCCTGCCCCGGCTCGTCCTTGGCGATCTCGTCCGCGAGCAGCGGGGTGAGCGGGCAGTCCCACACCTCGGTGGGCAGCACGAGCAGCGGGGGCAGCGCGTCGAGGAGCCGTCCGGTGATCTCGCCGCGCGCCTGGTAGGTGCCGATCAGCATCTCGACGGAGCTGTCCGGCGACTGGCCCCAGGCGCGCAGGCCGAGGTCCTTGTACTGCCCGAAATCGGCACCGCCCAGCGGCACGCAGCGCTCGCCCGGCTGGATCTCGGCGAGCGGTGCGGTGGCCGGGTCGTCGGCGCAGGTGTAGTGGTCGGGGCCGCGGGCGATCGCCACGTCGCCGGGGCGGATCCGCTGGGGTGCCGCCCCGTCCGCGGGCACGATCCAGGCGTCGCCGCGGACCATGATCATGACAGAGAGCGGCGCCTCGTCCGCGACGCGGACGGACCAGGGCGGGTCGAAGCACGCACGGATCATGAAGGCGCCCCGTGCGCGCGGGCCCTCCAGCAGGCCTGCGAGTACGTCCATACCGGAAGCGTAGACGCATGCTTATGGAGGTGAGCCGCTGACGGATGTTCCCTTGGGGCGTAAGGCAGTTCACTGAAGGCATGACAGAGAACGCGGTGAACACGCAGAAGCTGGACACGCAGCACAAGACGGTGTTGGTCACGGGCGCCTCCGGCAAGACCGGGCGCCGGGTCGCACAGGCCGCCGAAGCGGCGGGCTTCACCGTGCGGGCCGCCTCGCGCTCGGGCGCGGTGCGCTTCGACTGGTACGACCGCTCGACGTGGGAGGACGCGCTGCGGGGCGCCGACGCGGCGTACCTCGCGTACATGCCGGACGTCGGGGCGCCCGGCGCGGGCGAGGCGGTGGGCGCGTTCGCCCGGCAGGCGGTGGCGCTCGGGGTGCGGCGGATCGTGCTGCTGTCCGCTCGCGGCGAGGACCAGGCGGAGCCGGCCGAGCGGGCGGTGCGGGAGTCCGGGGCGCAGTGGACGGTCGTGCGGGCCAGCTGGTTCGCGCAGAACCTCAGCGAGGGGCCGCTGCTGGACTCGATGCGGGGCGGGGAGCTGGTGTTT
The DNA here is from genome assembly GCF_044457025.1 of Streptomyces sp. NPDC050658. Taxonomy (NCBI): domain Bacteria; kingdom Bacillati; phylum Actinomycetota; class Actinomycetes; order Kitasatosporales; family Streptomycetaceae; genus Streptomyces; species Streptomyces sp. NPDC050658. The sequence goes on along the minus strand of NZ_JBITGM010000016.1, from coordinate 167,343 downwards.
CCCGGCGGGGAGGTGCTCGAGCCGTTCATCGACACGCGGGACATCGCGGATGTGGTGGTGGCGGTGCTCGGCTGTGCGGACGACCGTTACGCGGGTGAGGTCCTGGAGATCTCCGGGCCCCGTCTGCTGTCGTTCCGCCAGGCGGTGGCGGAGATCTCGGCGGCGGCCGGGCGGGAGATCCGGTACGTTCCCGTGTCCGCTCGGGAGTACGGGGGTGCCCTCACGGAGTACGGGGTGCCGGCGGAGGAGGCGGAGTTCCTCATCGAACTCTTCGAGACGAACCTGGACGGCCGCAACGCGTACCTCTCCGAAGGGGTGCAGCAGGTTCTGGGGCGGGCCCCGCGTGAATTCTCCGCGTTTGCGAGGGAACACGCGGAGTCGGGCGTCTGGAAGGGTTAGCCTCCGGCGGCGGATCTGCCTCACCCACCCGCCCGGTTACCCGGGGCCTGCCCACCACCCCTTCCTGTGCCCGGGCGGTGGGTTCGGGGTGAAGTCGCCGCCACCCCAGAGGACTCCGGTCAGCGGCGGTCACCTCGTGGCCAGGCCCCCGCAGGCGAGGTCGCGCTACTCCGGAGGATCTTCCTCCGGACCGCTTCCGTTCTTCTTCGCGTGCGTCCGCAGGCGCGACGTCACATCGTCCGGGGGCAGGAACTTGGACCAGCGTTCGGGGAACTCGGACGGCATGTCCGGGTCGTCGGGGTCGTGCGCCGCCTCCCTCGCGGCCGCCGCGCGGGCCACCACCTCCGCCGCCCGCGCCTCACGGATCCGATCGTTCGCGGCCCGCGCCGCCGCCGTGGCGACGGACGGCCACACCCGGTCGATCGCCGCGTTCACGGCGGCCCCGACCAGAACCGCGAACGCCGATACGCCGATCCACAGCAGCACCGCCACCGGCGCCGCCAAGGAGCCGTAGATCGTGGGGCCTTCGACCGTGCTGGTCAGGTAGATGCGCAGGAGGAAGCTGCCGAGGACCCACATGCCGAGGGCGATCAGCGCACCCGGCATGTCCTCCACCCACGGCGAACGCACCGGCACCGACACGTGGTACAGGGTCGTCAGGAACACGATGGAGAGGAGGGTCACCACCGGCCAGTAGAGGACCTGCACCACCGTCGTGGAGCCCGGCACCAGCTGGACCACCGCATCAGGCCCCGCCACCATCAACGGCAGCGCCACAGACCCGATCAGCAGCGCCACGATGAACAGGCCGAAGGCGAGCAGACGCGTCTTCACGATGCCGCGCGCCCCGTCGAGCCCGTACATGACGGTGATCGTGTCGATGAAGACGTTCACGGCGCGCGAGCCCGACCAGAGGGCGAAGAGGAAACCGATGGAGATGACGTCGGGTCGGCCGACCCGCATGACGTCCTCCAGTATCGGCTGCGCGATCTGCGTGACGCCCTTGTCGGACAGCACGGTGCGCGACGCCTCAAGGATGTTGTTCTCGACACTGGCGATCGTGTTCGCGCCCGTCCACCGGTCCACGTACGCGAGCAGACCGATCAGACTCAGCAGCAGCGGCGGCACGGAGAGCAGCGTGAAGAAGGCCGCCTCGGCCGCCAGCCCCAGGATCCGGTATTCCACACAAGAGTTGACCGTGTCTTTGAGCAGCAGCCAGGCGGTCCTGCGCTTGGAGACGTTGCTGTAGAGAGCGCGGGCCCGGTTCCAGCGGCCGGCCGGCCTCCCGGGTGTTTCTTTTGCCTGGTGCACCTCCTTACCGTAGCGGCATGGCAGCCACCACCCACACAGTGACCAACCAGGCTCCGCCCCTGGTGGGATATGACGTCTTTACGTCCGACCGGGCGCTTGTCGAGGGGGTCGAACGCCATCTCGATCCCGCCCTTCTCGGGACAGCGCGCAAACAACTCTCCGAACTCGGACGCACGGCGGGCTCGGCCCAGGCGCGCGAATGGGGGTTTCTCGCGAATGAGAATCCGCCCGTTCTGCACACCCATGACCGTTACGGTCATCGCGTCGACGAAGTCGCCTTTCATCCCGCCTGGCACCGGCTGCTCGGAAAGGCCGTCGCGTCGGGGCTGACGGCGGCCTGGTCGCGGCCGGGCGGTCATCTGCGGCGGGCGGCCGGGTTCCTGGTGTGGTCGCAGGTGGAGGCGGGTCACGGCTGCCCCGTGTCGATGACGCACGCGGCGGTGCCCGCGCTGCGCGCCGATCCCGCGCTGGCCGCCGAGTGGGAGCCCCGGCTGACGTCCCTCGTGTACGACGCGGGGCTTCGGCCCGCTTCCCGGAAGGCCGGCGCCCTCTTCGGGATGGGCATGACGGAGAAACAGGGCGGCAGCGACGTACGGACGAATACGACGCGTGCGCGGGCCCTCGCCGAAGAAGGCACCTATGAGCTGACGGGCCACAAGTGGTTCTGTTCCGCTCCCATGTCCGACGGTTTTCTCGTGCTCGGGCAGACCGACGCCGGACTCACGTGTTTCCTCGTGCCGCGTGTGCTCGACGACGGAACGCGCAACGCATTCGCCATTCAGCGACTCAAGGACAAACTGGGCAACAGGTCGAACGCGTCGAGCGAGGTGGAGTTCGACGGGACGTGGGCGCGCCGGGTCGGCGAGGAGGGGCGCGGGGTGCGCACCATCATCGAGATGGTGGCGGCGACGCGGCTCGACTGTGTCGTCGGCTCGGCGGCGATCATGCGGCAGTCCGTCGCACAGGCGGTGCACCACGCCACGTACCGCGAGGCGTTCGGCGGCAAGCTGATCGACAAGCCGCTGATGCGCAACGTCCTGGCCGATCTGGCCCTGGAGTCGGAGGCGGCCACGACGCTCGCGCTGCGGCTCGCGGCGGCGTACGACGACGGGAGCGAGCAGGAGCGGGCGTTCCTGCGGCTCGCGGTGCCGGCCGCGAAGTACTGGGTGACCAAGCGGTGCACTCCGCACGCGGTGGAGGCCCTCGAAGTGCTCGGCGGCAATGGATACGTGGAGGAGTCGGGGATGCCGCGGCTGCTGCGCGAGTCGCCGCTCAACTCCATCTGGGAGGGCTCGGGGAACGTACAGGCGCTGGACGTGCTGCGGGCCCTGCAGCGGGAGCCACTGGCCCTGAACGCCTTTCTCCAGGAGGTCGGGCTCGCGCGGGGCGCCGATCACCGGCTCGACGGCGCGATCAAGGGGCTGCTGACCGAACTGGCCGATCTGGAGGGCATCGAGGCCCGTGCGCGGCGGCTCGTGGAGCGGCTCGCGCTGGTGCTCCAGGGTTCGCTGCTCGTGCGGTACGCACCGTCGGAGGTGGCCGACGCGTTCTGCGCCTCACGGCTCGGCGGGGACTGGGGTACGGCGTTCGGGACGCTGCCGCACACGCTGGATCTGGCGGCCGTGGTGGAGCGGGCCGCGCCGCGGGACGAGTAGTCGCATGTCACGGGGGTGGTGCTGCGCCGACACGGCACCACCCCCGCTTTCAGGCCCCGTTGAGGAGCGTGAACGCCGCGCGAACGGCGTTGGGCTCAGCTTCGACCGTCGCACGACTGTTCGCGAGGGTTGCAGAAGGTTGCAACTTCATCGGTTCATTCCCGAACTAATACCCTTGCGGGCACCGAAAGGGCACGATGGGTACGAGCCGCGACGCATTGGTCTGTTCGGGAGGGACTCAGCGATGGCCGCGACGTCGACGATCAACCTCGCGAGGATCTCCGCCATGGACGCCGCGCAGGCCGCGCGCCTCCTCGCGGGCGTCCGGCAAGCGGCGCTCTCCGGACAGCGGCCGCGGGTGATGCCGCGTCCGGTGATCGGCGAGTCCTGGGTGCGCATGCTGCACGACGGGGTGGACCCGGACCACGACTTCCGGTCCCGGCTGCTCAGCATCGAGGAGCTGGAGGAACGCCGGCAGGCCTCGCCGCTCATGGAGATCCTGCCCGTGCTCCGGGACGCCCTGGTATCGGTGGCGGACGCCGCGCACCACATCATGGTCGTCTGTGACGCGGAGGGCCGGGTGCTGTGGCGCGAGGGGAACGCCGCGGTACTGCGCAAGGCCGACTCGCTCGGCTTCGAACTGGGCGCGGACTGGGCCGAGAGCGTCGTCGGCACGAACGGCATCGGGACGCCGCTCGTGGTGCGGCGGCCCGTGCAGGTGTTCTCCGCCGAGCACTTCGTGGAGACCCACCACGCGTGGACGTGCACGGGCGCGCCCATCACCGATCCGCGCTCCGGCCGCCTCATCGGCGTCGTCGACGTCAGCGGCCCGCTCAGCACGATGCATCCGGCGACGCTGGCCCTGGTCGACTCGGTGGCCAAGCTCGCCGAGGCGCGGCTGCGGGAGACCCATCTGACGACGCTCGACCGGCTGCGGACGGTGGCGGCGCCGATCCTGGCCCGTCTCGGCGGCCGTGCCGTCGCGGTGGACCAGGACGGCTGGACGGCGGCGGTCACGGGCATGCCGCCGACGGACCGCCTCTCGCTGCCCAAGTACCTTGCCGCCGGGCACACTTGGCTGCCCTCGCTCGGTACGTGTGCGGTGGAGCCGCTGCCCGGCGGCTGGCTGGTGCGCGTCGAGGAGGAGCCGCGGCCGCTCACCGGCACGCGGGTGATCCTGGACGTGAGCGCGCCGCGCCGCTGGTCGGTGACCGTGGAGGGCGGCGGCGCGGGCGACTGGACCCATGAACTGAGCCCGCGGCACGCCGAGTTGCTCTTCCTGCTGAGCCTGGACGCCAAGGGGCGCAGCGCCTCGGACCTGGCGGACGAGATGTTCGGCGACCCCGGCCGCACGGTCACCGTCCGAGCCGAACTCTCCCGTGTGCGCCGTTACTTGGGCGGCCTGATAGCCCACCGCCCGTACCGTTTCCCCGAGGACGTGGAGGTCCGGGTGATCCTGCCCGACTGTCCGGCGAACCTGCTGCCGCACTCGACGGCACCGGCGGTACGCAGGGCGCGACGGGTTCCGGAGCCTTGAGGTGCGTCCTGCCGAACGAGGTCAGCACCACCGTCGTCGCGCAGGCCTGGCGGGACGGGGCCCGTCAGGCGCAATGGGCACGCCTGCTCAAGGGCGCCGGCACCGGCAGTGTGGGTGACGCGGTCCAGGCGAATCCCCCACATTCACCGGCATGAGCGACACCTCCCTGCCGCACTCCGGACCGGCCCGCCTTGGCCGCCGTTCCCGCCGCATGATTCGCTGGCCCGCATGAGCCTCACTGTCACCACCTGGTCCCTGGAGCAGACCGCTCCCACCGATCTGCTCCCCGCGGCCGCGCCCGAGGGCGACGACGTACGCATCGTCCGGGCCGAGATCCCCTCCCCCGAGTTCAGCCGCTTCCTGTACGCCTCCGTGGGCGGCGACATCCACTGGATCGACCGGCTGTCCCTCTCCTACGCCCAGTGGCAGGAGCAGTTGTCGAAGCCGGGCGTGGAGACGTGGGTGGCGTACGACAAGGGGACGCCTGCGGGGTACGTGGAGCTGGAGGCGCAGGCGGACGGCGTGGTCGAGATCGTGTACTTCGGTCTGATCCCCGCCTTCCGGGGGCGGCGGATCGGCGGGTATCTCCTCTCCCAGGGCGTACGCCGGGCCTGGGACCTGGCGGACCGCTGGCCGGACCTCCCGCCGACGAAGCGGGTGTGGCTGCACACGTGCTCCAAGGACGGGGAGCACGCGATGGACAACTATCTGCGGCGCGGCTTCAAGCTGTTCGACACGAAGGTGGAGCAGGAGCCGGATGTCGCTACTCCGGGGCCGTGGCCGGGGGCCGACGCAGGGCGGTGACCACCTCGTGGGCCACTTGGCGGGCGATGTCCTTGCCCTGGTCCGCTCTGCGCTTGCGGGCCAGGCCGCGGAGCAGCGCCGCGGCGCAGACGGCGGGGAGGGCTCCGGAGAGCGCGACGGCCGTAGTGGTGCCCCACCAGTCGGCCCAGGCGACGAAGGCGTAGACGGCGGTGGCGGGGAGGAAGACCAGGCTGCTGATGAGCGACAGGAGGTCCTCCGGCCCGGTGGGCACAATCACCGCGAAGGGGAGCGTCGCCAGACGGCCCTCCTCCAGGTCGGATCGCGCCCCGCTGGCCAGCAGGATGGACCAGCCGAACCCGAGCGCACCCAGGGCGACCCATCCCAGCCATGGCGGTCCCCACGGGGCGACGCTCACAGCCGCGCGCACGGCGCTGACCCCCGCCACCACCGAAGTGGCGACGAGGAGCGCAAGGGCGAGACGGTAGTGCCAGCTCTTGTTCACGTCGTAGTCGGTGTCCTGCGGAGGGTCGGCGCAGGTCTCCCATACCTGGGGACGCACGTAAAGTCGGTGCCACCGGAGGCCGAGTACCAGCAGGCGTTCTCTGACGGGGAGCCTGTCGAGCAGGTGCAGCACGCCCTCAGCCCTATGCCCCGTCCGAGCCCATGCCTGACGGCACAGTTGGTACAGGGCGCTCAGGCTCTCCTCTTCCGGGGGCGCACCCCGGACAGGCACCACCATCTCGATCACCGCCAGGCCGAGGAAATAGGCACGCGTGCGATCTCTGCGGTCCGTCGGAAAGTGCATCCGCTCCGAGACCTCGTCCAGGTGTTCCGGCACCGGCGGTTGCAGTTCACCGCCCACGGCACCGGCCGCCGCGTGCAGCAGCAGAACGGCCGCCGGCCGCGCGTCGAGCCCCGCCTCCGTCGGCAGCTCGCCCGCCTCGAAGGCATTGCCGACCAGCCTGATCACCAACCCCATCACCGGGATGATCGGGTCGTCGGCATCTTCCGCGAAGGGGAACCACACGCCCGGGTCTCCGGTCAGCGACGACTCCCTCGGGCCCGCCCAGCTCGGCTGCCGGGCCCACTCCCGCACCGCCTGCTCCACCTCCGGTTCCGCGATCAGCCCGCCGAGCAGGACAGCACATCGGCGACTCAGTGACGCGCCCACGTCGAGGGCCAGTTCAGCGATCATGACGTCCGCCAACGCCACCGCCGCCCGCCCCGTCCCGACCGCTCCGAGCAGCTCGACCGCGAGTCTGTTCCGCTCCATCGCGGCTCCCCGCAGGACGGGCACCGCGACGTCACCCATGCTCGCGAGCGCCGCACGCGCCGCCTCGTAGCGGTCGAGCAGCGCAGCGAGAAACTGAGCCGCGCCGGGGGAACCCGTCGCCGCGAGGGCCCGGATCGCCGCCCCGCGCGTGGGCCCCGGAGTCGCCGGAACACCGGCAAGCGGTTCCAGCAGCGCGAACACCGCGTCCGACATGGCAGCCGGACCGGTCGCCGCGACCCCCAGCGCCGCCTCCAAGGCCGTGCCCGACGCATCGCCCATATCGCCCGATCCGAGCCGCTCACCCGCGTCGATGACCATCTCCCGGACCAGCTCCCCCTCCACATACCGCGCCTCCGCCAAGCACTGGAACGACAGCAGCAGATCCCGCGCCCGCAGATCCCTGATCATCGGCGAGCAATCGTGCCTGGTCACCCCGCACCACAGCCGCACCGTCTCCCGCCACCGCTCCGGATCGGCGTCGTACCGGGTGAGCAGCGCGTCCCAGTCACCGGCGAGGGCCTCAGCCGCCAGGTACTCCTGGAGGGAGATGTGGGCGAACTGGTAGTAGCGGCCGTTCTCGATCCTGCTGAGCAGACCGCTCCGTACGCAGATCTCGTCGATCACGCTCCGGGCCCTGTCCGGCAGCTCGTGCTGCTTCTCCAGGGTCTGCGCGACCCAGTCCAGCAGTACCCCTCCAGGGAACTCGCGGCCCACTCCCTCGTCGGCGCCCCGGCGGCCGCCCGACTCGGCAAGGGCGTCCTGGGCCTTGAGTCCCGCATGGCACAGCACCGCCCGCTTGAGTTCGCTGCCGAACTCGCCCGGCCGGCCCCGGTCCTCCACGAAGGCGTCGGACACCTGCTGATAGAACTCCGCCCGCGTACGGGGCAGCTCCTTGTCGGTGTGCGGATAGACGTAGCTGTAGAGGTAGGCGATCGCCGTGAGGAGGAGGGGGTTGCGGGCGAGGGACATCAGGCGCGGGACCTCTGTCAGCGCTTTCAGAAGGCGGTCGACGGAGTCCGGCGGGGTGCGCGGCGGCCAGCGCCAGCCGCGCAAGAACCTGTGGATGTGGAGATCGGTGAACTCCTGGATCGCCAGCGAGCGGTCGACCGTCTCCTTCAGATGCTCCCGGTGCGCGGGGTAGACGGCCGTGCGGCAGGTGACGATCATGCCCGCCTTGGGGTAGTTCCGCCCCACGTCGTTGATCCAGCGCACGAGGTCGCGCCGGTCCGCCGCCGGGACCTCGTCGAGGCCGTCCAGGTAGAGGGTGACGCGGCCCGCGAGGAGCTGCTTCTCGATCCAGCGCTCGGGTACGTTGCGTCCCGCCGGGCTGGCGAAGTGCTGGGCGAGGAGCGCGACGACGTCGATGCCGCCGGGCTTGAGCGCGTCGGGCTTCAGCTCGTGCAATTCGAGGAGTACGGGGACACGCTCCGGGCGAGTGCCCGCACTGCTCGCCTCCGCCCACCCCAGAACCGCCCGCCTGAGGTACATGGACTTCCCCGCCCCCGGGTCCCCGCAGACGATCACCTTCTTGCCCGCGGCGAGCAGTGCGTCCACCGCCTCCCATCCGAGGACCTCGGTGCCCGCCGGTCCTCGGGACGAGATCCCTTCGGCCGCCCGCAGCGGGACGTACACGGCGGAGACCGAGATCTTCACGTCGGGGCCGGAAGGGACCGCGAAGGGAATCGGCACCTCGTGATGACGAGCGTGGAGATCGGCGGCATACCGGTCCAGGAATCGGCGCTCCCCGCCACACGCGAAGAGGAGCCTGCCCGGCACCCCCTTCAGCCAGCCCTTGAACGCGTCATTGGCCACGGCCACAATCGAGGCGCCCAGCACCGCGAGGCCGGACACCCCCCAGGCTGCCAGCCACCCCCAAGCCTGTCCCCACATAAGAGCCCCCCAAGGCCCGCTCACCTGGACAGCAGGATAGGGCGCCCCCGGCCCGAAGTGACCCAGATCACGCTGTCCCACAAAGCGAGACGAGAATGTCCAAACTACGGACACTGGTGGACTGCGTCTAAAGTCCCGTGACACGCTTCCGCCATGGATCGCACTGGAATTGCCTTGGTGAGTCGACGTCACGTCGATCTCTGCCGCATGTCCAGCGCCATGTGTCCGGCGAGCTGACAGCACCAGCACCGCCGCCCCTTTCTTACAGACGCTTCCTGATTCTCGCTGACCCATTTCTTGCGCACCGCCGCGCCCCTTGCGCGAAGTGTGCTGGTCAGAGCCGCCCACAGCCCGCCCTGAAGGACGTATCTCCATGGCTGCCACCCCTGAAAAGCCCACGACCGCCGCGCCCCGGCGCAAGGTGAGCCGTCACCGTGGTGAGGGCCAGTGGGCCGTTGGCCACTTCACTCCGCTCAACGGGAACGAACAGTTCAAGAAGGACGACGACGGTCTCAATGTGCGGACACGCATTGAGACGATCTACTCCAAGCGCGGGTTCGACTCCATCGACCCCAATGATCTTCGCGGGCGGATGCGCTGGTGGGGGCTCTACACCCAGCGCCGGCAGGGCATCGACGGCGGCAAGACCGCGATCCTGGAGCCGGAGGAGCTGGACGACGAGTACTTCATGCTCCGGGTGCGGATCGACGGCGGTCGGCTCACCACCGAGCAGCTGCGGGTCATCGGCGAGATCTCGCAGGAGTTCGCGCGCGGCACCGCCGACCTCACCGACCGGCAGAACGTGCAGTACCACTGGATCCGGATCGAGGACGTTCCCGAGATCTGGGAGCGGCTCGAAGCCGTGGGGCTGTCCACCACCGAGGCCTGCGGTGACACGCCCCGCGTCATCCTCGGCTCGCCCGTCGCCGGTATCGCCGAGAACGAGATCATCGACGGCTCCCCCGCCATCGACGAGATCCAGCGCCGCTTCATCGGCAACCCCGACTTCTCGAACCTGCCCCGCAAGTTCAAGAGCGCCGTCTCCGGGTCGCCCCAGCTCGACGTGGCTCATGAGATCAATGACGTCGCTTTCGTCGGCGTCAATCACCCCGAGCACGGGCCCGGCTTCGACCTCTGGGTCGGCGGCGGGCTCTCCACCAACCCGAAGCTGGGCGTGCGGCTCGGCGCCTGGGTGCCGCTGGACGAGGTGCCGGACGTGTACGGCGGTGTCATCGGCATCTTCCGTGACTACGGCTACCGGCGGCTGCGCAACCGCGCGCGCCTGAAGTTCCTCGTCGCCGACTGGGGGCCGGAGAAGTTCCGGCAGATCCTGGAGGACGAGTACCTGAAGCGGAAGCTCGTCGACGGGCCCGCGCCCGAGCAGCCCGCCGGCACCTGGCGCGACCACCTCGGCGTCCACAAGCAGAAGGACGGCCGCTTCTACGTCGGTTTCGCACCCCGCGTCGGGCGCGTGGACGGCACCACCCTCACCAAGATCGCCGAGGTTGCGGCCGCGCACGGTTCGGGGCGCCTTCGCACCACCGCCGAGCAGAAGATGATCGTGCTCGACGTGGAGGAGGCGCAGGTCGAGTCGCTCGTCGCCGGGCTGGAAGCGCTCGATCTCAAGGTCAGCCCCTCGCCCTTCCGGCGCGGCACCATGGCCTGCACCGGCATCGAGTTCTGCAAGCTGGCGATCGTCGAGACCAAGGCGCGCGGCGCCTCGCTCATCGACGAACTGGAGCGCCGCATCCCGGAGTTCGACGAGCCCATCACCATCAACATCAACGGCTGCCCGAACGCCTGCGCCCGGATCCAGGTCGCCGACATCGGGCTCAAGGGCCAGTTGGTCCTTGATGACGAGGGGAATCAGGTCGAGGGGTTCCAGGTGCACCTTGGTGGCGCGCTGGGGCTCGACGCCGGGTTCGGACGCAAGGTGCGCGGCCTGAAGGTCACATCGGCCGAGCTGCCCGACTACGTCGAGCGGGTCCTCAAGCGCTTCCAGGAGGAGCGTACGGACGGCGAGCGGTTCGCCACCTGGGTCACCCGCGCCAGCGAGGAGGCTCTCTCATGAGTGAGCGTGCCGCCCCCTTTCACTGCCCCTACTGCGGCGACGAGGACCTGCGTCCGAACGAGACCGGTCACGGCGCGTGGGAATGCGCGGCGTGCAACCGGGCCTTCCAGTTGAAGTTCCTCGGGCTGCTCGCCCAGGGAGTTCAGCGCAACAGCGGTGGAGGGGAAGAGATATGACGACCGTTCAGGCTCAAGAGACGCGTACGAACGACGAGTTGAAGGCGCTTGCCGAGCAGGCGGGGCGGGATCTCGAAGACGCGTCCGCGTCGGAGATCCTGCGGTGGGCCGCCGACACCTTCGGCCCGCGCTTCTGCGTGACCTCCTCGATGGAGGACGCCGTCGTCGCCCACCTCGCCTCGCGCGCCCGCCCCGGCGTGGACGTGGTGTTCCTCGACACCGGCTACCACTTCCCCGAGACCATCGGCACCCGCGACGCCGTCGAGGCCGTGATGGACGTCAACGTCATCACGCTCACGCCCCGGCAGACCGTCGCCGAGCAGGACGCCGAGTTCGGCCCGAAGCTGCACGACCGCGACCCCGACCTGTGCTGCGCCATGCGGAAGGTCAAGCCCCTTGAGGAGGGCCTGACCTCGTACGCCGCGTGGGCGACGGGGCTGCGCCGCGACGAGTCCCCGACGCGGGCGAACACCCCGGTCGTCGGCTGGGACGAGAAGCGGCAGAAGGTCAAGGTCTCGCCGATCGCCCGCTGGACGCAGGACGACGTGGACGCCTACGTCGCCGAGCACGGCGTACTCACCAACCCGCTCCTCATGGACGGCTACGGCTCCGTGGGCTGCGCGCCCTGCACCCGTCGCCTGCTGGAGGGCGAGGACGCGCGTGCGGGACGCTGGTCGGGCAACGCCAAAACCGAGTGCGGGATCCACTGATGACGGCCACCCAGACACACACCCAGGAGAACCACGTGACCACCGGAGCCACCATCTGGCTCACCGGTCTGCCCAGCGCGGGCAAGACCACCATCGCCTACGAACTCGCCGGGAAACTGGGCGAGGACGGCCACCGGGTCGAGGTGCTCGACGGCGACGAGATCCGCGAGTTCCTCTCGGCGGGCCTCGGCTTCAGCCGCGAGGACCGGCACACCAACGTGCAGCGGATCGGCTTCGTCGCCGAACTGCTCGCCCGTAACGGGGTGAAGGTCCTGGTGCCGGTGATCGCGCCGTTCGCCGACAGCCGCGAGGCGGTGCGGGGGCGCCACCAGAAGGGCGGTACGCCGTACCTGGAGGTCCATGTGGCCACGCCCGTCGAGGTCTGCTCCGTACGCGACGTGAAGGGTCTGTACGCCAAGCAGGCGGCGGGCGAGATCTCCGGTCTTACCGGGGTCGACGACCCGTACGAGGAGCCCGAGTCGCCCGATCTGCGCATCGAGTCCCAGGACCAGACCGTGCAGGAGTCCGCGGCGGCCGTGCGCGCGCTGCTCATCGAAAGGGGTGTCCTGTGAGCGACGCATGCGCGGCCGCCCAGCCGCAGACAACGACGATGCCCGCACCTCTGCGCCGTGCAGGCGGAGAAGCGAACGAAAGGGGTGCAGCATGACCACCACCGTGGCCACCGTCACCGAGGACACCGACAGCCCCTACGCGCTGTCGCACCTGGACGCCCTGGAGTCCGAGGCCGTCCACATCTTCCGCGAGGTGGCGGGTGAGTTCGAGCGGCCGGTGATTCTGTTCTCCGGCGGCAAGGACTCCATCGTCATGCTGCACCTGGCGCTGAAGGCGTTCGCCCCGGCCGCCGTGCCCTTCTCGCTGCTCCACGTCGACACCGGACACAACTTCCCCGAGGTCATCGAGTACCGCGACCGCGTGGTCGCCGAGCACGGGCTGCGCCTTCACGTCGCCTCCGTGCAGGACTACATCGACGCCGGGAAGCTGCGCGAGCGGCCCGACGGGACCCGCAACCCCCTCCAGACCGTGCCGCTGACCGAGAAGATCCAGAGCGAGAAGTTCGACGCGGTCTTCGGCGGAGGGCGCCGTGACGAGGAGAAGGCACGCGCCAAGGAGCGGGTGTTCAGCCTCCGGGACGAGTTCTCGCAGTGGGACCCGCGCCGCCAGCGCCCCGAGCTGTGGCAGCTCTACAACGGCCGGCACGCCCCCGGCGAGCACGTCCGCGTCTTCCCGCTGTCCAACTGGACCGAGCTGGACGTCTGGCAGTACATCGCCCGCGAGGGCATCGAGCTGCCGGAGATCTACTTCGCGCACGAGCGTGACGTGTTCAAGCGCTCCGGCATGTGGCTGACCGCCGGCGAGTGGGGCGGCCCCAAGGACGACGAGACGGTGGAGAAGCGGCTCATCCGCTACCGCACCGTCGGCGACATGTCCTGCACCGGAGCCGTCGACTCGGACGCGACGACGCTGGACGCCGTCATCGCCGAGATCGCCGCGTCCCGTCTCACCGAGCGCGGCGCGACGCGGGCCGACGACAAGCTCTCCGAGGCCGCGATGGAAGACCGTAAGCGCGAGGGGTACTTCTAACCATGACCAGCACCACCGAACCCGACAAGGCGCAGCCGCTCTCCACGGAGCAGCTGTCCGCCACCACCCTGCTGCGCTTCGCCACCGCCGGGTCCGTCGACGACGGCAAGTCCACCCTCGTGGGCCGCCTGCTTCACGACTCCAAGTCGGTCCTCACCGACCAGCTGGAGGCCGTGGAGCGCGTCTCCGCGAGCCGTGGCGCCGAGGCCCCCGACCTGGCGCTGCTCACCGACGGTCTGCGGGCCGAGCGCGAGCAGGGCATCACGATCGACGTGGCGTACCGCTACTTCGCCACCGCGCGGCGCCGGTTCATCCTGGCCGACACTCCGGGGCATGTGCAGTACACCCGCAACATGGTCACCGGCGCCTCCACCGCCGACCTGGCCGTGGTCCTGGTCGACGCGCGCAACGGCGTCATCGAGCAGACCCGCAGGCACGCCGCCGTCGCGGCGCTCCTCCGCGTCCCGCACGTCGTCCTCGCCGTGAACAAGATGGACCTCGTCGCGTACGACGAGACCGTCTTCGCGAAGATCGCCGAGGAGTTCACCGCGTACGCCGTCGGGCTCGGCGTCCCGGAGATCACCGCGATCCCGATCTCCGCGCTCGCCGGGGACAATGTCGTCGAGCCGTCCTCCAACATGGACTGGTACGGCGGCCCCACCGTCCTGGAGCACCTGGAGACGGTCCCGGTCAGCCACGACCTGACCTCCTGCCACGCGCGCCTCCCCGTCCAGTACGTGATCCGCCCGCAGACCGCCGAGCACCCGGACTACCGGGGTTACGCGGGTCAGATCGCGGCCGGCACGTTCCGGGTCGGCGAGTCCGTGACAGTGCTGCCGTCCGGGCGTACGTCGAAGGTCGCCGGGATCGACCTGCTGGGCAAGGCGGTCGACGTGGCGTGGACGCCGCAGTCCGTCACGCTGCTTCTTGAGGACGACATCGACATCTCGCGCGGCGACCTGATCGTGCCGAGCGGCGACCAGCCCTCGACCACGCAGGACATCGAGGCGACTGTCTGTCACGTGGCGGACCAGCCGCTCGCCGTCGGCCAGCGGGTGCTGCTCAAGCACACCACCCGTACGGTCAAGGCGATCGTCAAGGAGATCCCCTCGCGGCTCACCCTCGACGACCTCTCGCAGCACCCGGCACCCGGACAGCTCGTCGCCAACGACATCGGCCGGGTCCTGGTGCGCACGGCGGAGCCGATCGCGCTCGACTCGTACGCCGACTCGCGCCGCACCGGTTCCTTCCTCCTGATCGACCCGGCGGACGGCACGACGCTCGCGGCGGGCATGGCGGGCGACGCGTTCGCCACCGGCGGCGAGGCGGCCGACGAGGCCAAGTCGGCTGCGGACGACGAGGGCTGGGACTTCTAGTCATGACCCCCATCGACTATTTCTCGACCTTCGCGAAGGAGGGCGGCCGCATCGGCAGCGGCGCCCTCGGCAGCGGGACCGGCGGTGTCGGGCGATGTGCGTAGAGACGTACGCGCACTGCCTGCGCGCCCTCACCCCCCGCGAGTTCCACCCGCGAAGACGAAAACCTGCCGATCTCCCGGCCACGACCTGAAAGACGGCGTGACCGCCGGGCCAACGAGAGGAACCCCTCCCGTGCCTGCCAGCTTCCGCGCACCACGCACCACCGGCGGCCGCCGCGCCCTCGCCGCCGTCGCCGCCCTGCCGCTGCTCGCCGTGGTGCTCACGTCCTGCGGATACGGCTCCGAGGCCTCGGACAAGAACGACAAGGCCGACATCGCCGCCGGTGCGAAGAAGATCGAGGGCCTCGACGAGGTCAAGATCGGGTACTTCCCGAACCTCACGCACGCCACCGCCCTCGTCGGCGACCAGGAGGGCCTGTTCCAGAAGGAACTGGGCGCCACCAAGGCGACGTACACGCAGTTCAACGCGGGGCCCTCGGAGATCGAGGCGCTGAACTCGAAGTCGATCGACATCGGCTGGATCGGCCCGTCGCCCGCCATCAACGGCTACACCAAGTCCCAGGGCAAGAACCTGCGCATCATCGGCGGCTCGGCGTCCGGCGGCGTGAAGCTCGTGGTGAACCCCAAGAAGATCAAGTCCCTGGACGACGTCAAGGGCAAGAAGATCGCGACGCCGCAGCTCGGCAACACGCAGGACGTGGCCTTCCTCAACTGGATCAAGGAGAAGGGCTGGCAGGTCGACGCGGAGAGCGGCAAGGGCGATGTGTCGGTGGTCCGTACCGACAACAAGATCACCCCGGACGCCTACAGGTCGGGCTCCATCGACGGCGCCTGGGTCCCGGAGCCGACCGCGTCGAAGCTGGTCGCCGAGGGCGGCAAGGTGATCCTCGACGAGGCCGACCTGTGGCCCGACAAGAAGTTCGTGATCACGAACATCATCGTGTCGCAGGACTTCCTCAAGGAGCACCCGAAGGTCGTCGAGGCCGTGCTGCGCGGTTCCGTGAAGACCAACCAGTGGATCAAGGACAACCCGGAGAAGGCGAAGGCCTCCGCCAACGCCGCCCTCAAGGAGGCCTCCGGCAAGGCGCTGCCCGCCGAGGTCATCGACCCGGCGTGGAAGTCGATCCAGACCACGGACGACCCGCTCGCCGCGACGCTCGACAGCGAGGCCGACCACGCGGTCAAGGCAGGCCTTCTCGATGAGCCCGACCTCAAGGGCATCTACGACCTCGGGCCGCTGAACAAGGTCCTCAAGGCGGCCGGCAGGCCCGCCGTCGACGACGCCGGTCTCGGCGTCAAGTAACCCCGGAATCCGACCAGTTCCCAGGAGGTGACGACCATGGCAACCGCAACCACCACCCTCGCCAAGGCGGCGGACAGCACGGAGACCGGCGCGTACGCAGCCCGGATCGAGCACGTCTCGAAGTCCTTCGGCACGCCCGCCGGACAGCAGCTCGTCCTGGACGACATCACGCTCGATGTCGCTCCGGGCGAGTTCGTCACCCTCCTGGGAGCCTCGGGCTGCGGAAAGTCGACGCTGCTCAACCTGGTGGCAGGGCTCGACAAGCCGTCCGCGGGCGACATCGCCACGGACGGCCGTCCGGCCCTGATGTTCCAGGAGCACGCCCTCTTCCCGTGGCTGACCGCGGGCAAGAACATCGAGCTGGCCCTGAAGCTGCGCGGCGTCGCCAAGGCGGAGCGGCGCGAACGCGCCGAGGAGCTGCTCGAACTCGTACGGCTGAAGGGCTCGCACGGCAAGCGGGTGCACGAACTGTCCGGCGGCATGCGGCAGCGCGTGGCGCTGGCCCGCGCGCTCGCGCAGGACAGCAATCTGCTCCTGATGGACGAGCCGTTCGCCGCGCTCGACGCCATCACGCGTGACGTGCTGCACGACGAGCTGACCCGCATCTGGCGCGAGACGAACGTCTCCGTCCTCTTCGTCACGCACAACGTGCGCGAGGCGGTCCGCCTCGCCGAGCGCGTCGTGCTCCTCTCGTCGCGTCCCGGCCGGGTGGCGCACGAGTGGCGGGTCGACATCCCGCACCCGCGCCGCATCGAGGACACCGCCGTGGCGGAACTGTCCGTCGAGATCACCGAACAACTGCGTGGGGAGATCCGCCGTCATGGCAAGGACTGACACCTCGGCCGGCCCAGTCGACAAGGCCGAGCGGGACAGCAGCCAGGACCTGGCCGGTCTGGAGGCGGGCCTCGACGCCCTGGAGACGGTCCACACGGGCCGTACGCCGTTCCGCAAGACCCTCGTGCAGAAGGTGCTTCCGCCGGTCACCGCCATCGTGCTGGTCCTGGTGGTGTGGCAGATCCTGGTGTGGGCGAAGGTCACCGACTCCTACAAGCTGCCCTCGCCCTCCGCGGTCGGACAGGAGGTCAAGGACGCCTGGCTGCAGGGGACGCTCCTGGACTACATCTGGACGTCCGTCTCGCGCGGTCTGCTCGGCTTCCTGCTCGCGCTCGTGATCGGTACGCCGCTGGGCCTGATCGTCGCGCGCATCCGCTTCGTGCGGGCGGCGATCGGCCCGATCCTGTCGGGTCTGCAGTCGCTGCCGTCGGTGGCGTGGGTGCCGCCGGCCGTGATCTGGCTGGGTCTCAACGACCAGATGATGTACGCGGTGATCCTGCTCGGCGCGGTGCCCTCGATCGCCAACGGTCTGGTCGCGGGCGTCGACCAGGTGCCGCCGCTGTTCCTGCGGGCGGGCCGCACGCTGGGCGCCACGGGCCTGCGGCACACCTGGCACATCGTGATGCCGGCCGCGCTGCCCGGCTATCTGGCGGGTCTGAAGCAGGGCTGGGCGTTCTCGTGGCGCTCGCTGATGGCCGCCGAGATCATCGCGCAGTCCCCGGACCTCGGCATGGGGCTCGGCCAGCTCCTGGAGGCGGGCCGCACCAACAGCAGCATGTCCCAGGTGTTCCTGGCGATCCTGCTGATCCTCGTCGTCGGCATCGCCATCGACCTGCTCATCTTCAGCCCCCTTGAGCGGCGCGTCCTGCGCGGCCGCGGGCTGCTCGTGAAGAGCTGATCGCCATGTCCGCACCCGTCCTTCTCGTCATCGCCCACGGCAGCCGCGACCCGCGGCACGCCGCGACGGTGCGTGCGCTGGTGCGACGGGTGCGGGCGCAGCGGCCGGGGCTGCGGGTGGAGACGGGCTTCCTGGACTTCAACTCGCCGTCGGTTCCCGAGGTGTTGGAGTCCCTGGACGCCGAGGGCGTACGCGACGTCATAGCGCTGCCGCTGCTCCTGACGCGGGCCTTCCACGCGAAGTCGGACATCCCGGCGGTGCTCGACCAGGCCCCGTCCCGGCTGCGCATCCGGCAGGCCGAGGTGCTCGGCCCCTCGCCGCTGCTGCTCACCGCCCTGGAACGGCGGTTGTACGAGGCGGGCCTGGCGCCCGCCGACAAGTCCTCGACCGGGGTCGTGCTGGCCTCGGCGGGGTCATCTGACCCGGAGGCGATCGCAGTGATCGCTGAAATCGCGCGGGAGTGGCGGCACACCGGTTGGTGCGCCGTGCGGCCTGCGTTCGCCTCCGCATCCCTTCCCCGCACGGAGGACGCCGTGCGGGAGCTGCGCGCCCTCGGGGTGCGCCGGGTGGCAGTCGCGCCCTATGTGATCGCGCCAGGTTTCCTGCCGGACCGGATCGCGCGGGGCGCCGCCGACGCGGACGTACTGGCCCCGGTTCTCGGGCCCGCGCCCGAGGTGGCGCGGCTGCTGCTGCGGCGCTACGACGAGTCATGTGCGGCCGGACTTCTGGCGCGGGTCCCCGCGCTGGCCTAGCTTGTGGGTCCATGACCCTCACCAGATCCCGCACGCTCTGGCTGCGGACCGAGCCCCTGCACGCCGTGATCTATTTCGAGGAGCGCTGCCGCACGCTCGGCAGGGCCCTCGGCCTCAAGGGCTTCTGGATGGGCTATTTCGCCGCCCGGACGGCCCCGATGGGCACCGTCGAGCCGGGTGCGGCCGCTGCCGCGCTCGGCGTCTTCGCCCCCGGCATGGTGGCCCGCGCGCTGCCCTCGGCCTGGCAGTACGTCTCACCGGGCCGGGTCGTCGAGGAGCGCGCGGCGTACACGGCGGGGGCGCTGCGTGCCCTCGTCCCGGACATCGAGGACCGCGCGGCCGAGCTGTGCCCGCCGCTCGCGGCGATGGTCGAGGACGCCCCGTCACCGGCCCGGCCCCTCTTCACGGCGAACCGTGACGTGAGCGAGCGTGCCGATCCGGTGCAGCGGCTGTGGCAACTGGTCACCTGCGTACGGGAGTTCCGGGGTGACGCGCATGTCGCCGCGCTCGCCGACCACGGCCTTGACGCCTGCGAGGCGCTGGTGCTCGCCGGGGCCACCGAGCGGGTGGACGCGGGCACGATCCGGCAGGACCGGGGCTGGAGCGAGGAGGAGTGGGAGCGGGCGGTGGACCGGCTGCGCGGCCGGGGTTTCCTCGACGGGAGCGGCCACATCACCGAACACGGCCGCACCGAACGGGAGTTGGTCGAGGACGCCACGGACCGCCTGTCGGCACGGCTGCTGCGCCCGCTCGACGCGCGGGCGGCGGACCGGCTCCTGGCCGCCCTCGACCATCCCGCACGGCAGATCCTCGCCGCGGACATGCTGCCCTTCCCGAACCCGATCGGTCTTCCGCGCCCGGCGGGGTGAACTGCCCGCCGGTGACGGGGCGGTGACGCGGGCGAGGCAGGGCGGGGCGGACGAATCGCCCAAGAAGGCCGCGAGCGCGCAAGAGGGCCGCGGCGGGCGGCTAGTCCGTCCCGGCCCGGTAGCGCGCCTCCCCCGAATTCCCTTGCCCACCCGCCACTTCAGCCCCTACCGTCACCCCGATGACCCCCGTACTGCGCACCGCGCGCCTGCGCCTGTCCCCCTATGTAGCCGCCGACGAGGGGCAGTTCGTGGCGCTCCTCCAGGACGAGGCCGTGGGCCGCTGGTTCGGGGACGGGATGCAGAGCGCGGAGCAGACGCACGCGCTGTTCCGGCGGATCTTCTCTCTCGTGTACGCGGAGAACCACTTCCCGATCTGGGCGGTGCGGCACGAGGGGCGCTATGTCGGCCACGCCGAGGTCAAGCCCTCGCCCGAGAGCTGGCTCGACGGCCATGAGATCGTCTACGGGCTTTCGCGGGACAGCTGGGGACTCGGCCTCGGCACGGAGCTGGCCGGACTGCTCACGTCGTACGGCCATGACACCCTCTCCCTGGCCGAGGTGCACGCCACCGTGGACGCGCAGAACACCGCCTCGCTCGCCGTGCTCAAGCGGCTCGGCTACACGCAGGGCCGCGCGGTCCCGGAGGACAACGGCCGCACGACACTCCTGATGACCTCCCGCGTCCCGGCCCCGCCGAGGGACGTCAGCTGAAGTCGAGGCCGCCGGTGCGGGTGCGCTTCAGCTCGAAGAGGTCCGGGCATCCGGCGAGCACCCGGAAGCTGTCGAAGAGCCGCACCGCCTCCTCGCCGCGCGGGATGGCCCGCAGGACGGGGCCGAACCAGACGGTGCCGTCGACGTGGATCGTGGGCGTGCCGACATAGCCGTCCGCCTCCGGGTCCTTGCCCGCGTCGTGGCTGCGGCGCAGGACGGTGTCGTACGCGGAGTCGCGGGCGGCGGCCGCAAGGCCGGAGGGCAGCCTCGCCTCGGCCAAGGAGTCGACGACGACCTGGTCGAAGTCCTCGTGCCTCTTCTCGTGGATACGGACGCCGTAGGCGGTGTAGAGGTCCCGCAGGACGCCCTCGCCGTGCCGCTCGGCCGCGGCGGCGGCGACCCGTGCCGGGCCGATCGACTTGTCGACCAACTCCCGGTACCAGTCGGGCAGTTCGTTGCCCTCGTTGTGGAAGTAGAGGCTCATCGCGTGGAACCGGAGGTCGAGCTCGCGGGCGCGCTCGACCTCCAGGATCCAGCGGGAGGTGATCCAGGCGAAGGGACAGGCGGGGTCGAACCAGAAGTCGATGCGGGTCGTCATGCCGCCGACGGTACTGGCCCAGTGGCACACGATCGTGGGCCATTTCCCCGTCGGCCCGCTGGGCCACTTCCGGGCTTACGGGGCGACGCCAGCCGCTTACGGGGCGACGCCCGCCGCCCGCTCCGCGTGCCGCTCCACCAGCTCGATCAGCTCGGCCACCGGCATCGATCCGGCCTCCCTGCGCTCGCGCGCGAAGGCGTTCGCGGTGGCCTGCAGCGCGTCGTTCACCGGTGTCGGTACACCGTGCAGCCGGCCCAGGAGTGCGATCTCGCCGTTGAGGTAGTCCGCCTCGATGGTGCCCGTGCCGCGGCTCAGGCTCTGCCAGGACGAGCCGCCGCCGCGTTCCGATCCGTCGAAGGGCTCGAAGTGGATCCGGTCGCCCCGGAACTCCTTCTGCTCCTGTTCGCCGACCGCCTCGATACCGGCCGCGGCGAGCACCGCCTCGCCCTCGGCGCGGGCCCGCCGGAAGAGCGCGAGGGCCTCGTCGCTCGTGACCAGGCCCGTGACGGCCTCGATGGAGTTGGCCAGGTTCGAGAGGAGCTTGCCGTACTTCCACCGCATCGCGTCCGGCACGACCGGCGCGATGATCTTCGACTTCTCCAGGTCCGCGGCGATCAGCCGGGCCGTTTCGTCGGTGCCCGTGGGGTAGCGGCCGATGTGCAGGATGCCCGTGTAAGGGGCACCGGCGGCGGCGACCGCGCCCGGTTCGACATGGGTCGCGGGCAGCCAGACGCACACCGCGTACACCCGCCGGAAGCGGCGCAGCGCGATGCGCTCGCTCTCCACGCCGTTCTGCGCGCAGACCAGCGGGAGCACCTCGGCCGCCGTGCCGCCGCCCGTCACCGGCAGGGCGCCCCAGGCTTCGACGACGGCCTCGCAGTCCTGTGTCTTCACGGCGAGGAAGAGCACGTCGTCCGCCCTCAACTCGCCTAGTTCCGCCGGGTTCCGGAAGACGGGAAGCCGGTGGGCGCGTGTCCCGTCCGGCGTCCTGACCCGCAGTCCGCCCTCCCGTATCGCCTCGTGGTGCGCGCCCCGCGCGACGAGGACCACCTCATGTCCGGCCTCGGCGAGCCGTCCGCCCACCGTGCCGCCGATCGCTCCTGCCCCAATGATGATGTAGCGCATGCGGTCGAGCCTCGCACACCGGATCCCGCAGGTCACGAGGCCATCGGTAAAGATCAGCGCCGCGTCGGCAAAGATCAGGCCGCGTCTTCGGGCTCCGCGCCGAACGGGGTGCCCTGGTGGAACCAGAGCAGCCACTGGCCGCCGCTCAGCCGCCACAGCGAACTGCGGTGCGCCAGGCGGCCATTGCTCTCGGTGTCGAAGGTGAGGTGCACCAGGTCGTCCGCCAGCTGTACGCCGCGCATGCGCGAGGCCATCACCGGGCGCGCGGCCTGTTCGCCGGCCGCGGTCAGCGCCGCGATGATCGACGCGCGGTCCCAGCGGGTGCCGGAGGAGCCGAATTCGGTGAACTCGGGGTGCAGCAGCGCCCCGAGGAGTTCGGGGGACGTGCGCACCTCGGGGGCGAGCAGCCGCAGTTCGGCCTCGATGGCCGCGTCCACGGCGGGTGTGTGGTCAGCCACGGTGCGGCTCCTCGGTCAGCTCGGCCAGCTTGCGGACGGTGTTCCAGTTGCGGCTGGTGGCGATGACGCCCTTGAACAGGGCGGGCCGCGACAGGACCTCGCCGAGCTTGGAGCGGCCGAGGCCGTCGGGGGCGTACAGATAGAGCGCGCGGTCGCCGAGCCGGAACTCCTCCGGCAGGAAGGCCGCCGCGTCGATGCCGTCGAGGCGGGCGGCGTCGACCGGCCCGGAGAAGTACGTGACGTGCAGTTGCTTGCCCTCCAGCGTGTCCGCGGGGAACGGGCAGGCGTCGGCCACGGCCCGCAGATAGGGGCCGCCGCGCACCACGACGTCCACGGGAAAGCCGAAGTGCCCCTCGATCACCCCGCCGATCCGCGCCGCGAGCGCGTCCTCGTCGCCCGCGTCGCTGGTGAAGACCGCGTTGCCGCTCTGCAGATAGGTGCGTACGTCGCCGAGGCCGAGCCCGGCGAGCAGCGTACGCAACTCCCCCATCGGCACCTTCTTCTTGCCGCCCACGTTGATGCCGCGGAGGAGCGCCGCGTACGCCTTGACCGTCATCCGCACACCATAAGACGGCCGCCGCGCCCCGTGGGGGTGGGCGCGACGGCCGCCGGTTCACTGGGTGTTGCCCGGGGTCCCGGGGCAACGGGTCGGGCGTATGCCCTGCGGGGTGCCTACTCGCCGACCTTGAGCAGCTTGTTCGGCGTGCCCTCGCTCGGGTTCGAGATCTTGTCCGGGGTCGCACCGTCGGTCAGCGCCTTGGCGACGTCCGCGGGCTTGGCGTCCGGGTTGGCGGCCACGTAGAGGGCGGCGGCGCCCACGACGTGCGGGGTGGCCATCGACGTACCGGAGATGGTCTTGGTGGCCTCGTCGTCCGTGTTCCAGGCGGACGTGATGTCCGAGCCCGGGGCGTAGATGTCCACGACCGAGCCGAAGTTGGAGAAGTCCGACTGCTCGTCGTCCTTGGTGGAGGAGGCGACCGTGATGGCCTCCTTCACGCGGGACGGGGAGCCCTGGCCGGCGTCGCTGGACTCGTTGCCCGCGGCCACGCCGTAGGTGACGCCCGCGGCGATCGACTTCTGCACGGCCGCGTCGAGCGCTTCGTCGGCTCCGCCGCCGAGGCTCATGTTGGCGACCGAGGGGCCCTCGTGGTTCTTGGTGACCCAGTCGATGCCCGCGACGACCTGCTCGGTGGTGCCGGAGCCCTGGTCGTCCAGGACGCGGACCGCGACGATCTTCGCCTTCTTGGCGACACCGTGCGCCTCACCGGCGATGGTGCCGGCGACGTGCGTGCCGTGGCCGTTGCCGTCGTCCGCGTTGTCGTCGTTGTCCACGGCGTCGAAGCCGGAGACGGCGCGGCCGCCGAAGTCCTTGTGGCTGACGCGGACACCGGTGTCGATGACGTACGCCGTGGCGCCCTCACCGCCCGCGTCCGGGTACGTGTACTTCTTGTCGCCCGCGGTGTCCGCCTGGTCGATGCGGTCCAGGCCCCACGACGGCGGGTTGTCCTGGGTGGCGTCGATGGTGAACTTCTTCGACTGGACGACCTTGCCCACGGCCGGGTCGGCGGCCAGCTGCTTGGCCTCGGTCTCGGTCAGACCCTTGGCGGAGAAGCCGTTGATCGCGGAGGAGTAGTTGCGCTTGAGCGAGCCGCCGTACTCCTCGGCGAGGTCCGACTTGGCGCCCTTGTCGGCCTTCTCGTCGAGCATCACGATGTAGCTGCCGGCGACGGCGCCCTTGGCGTCGAGGCCGTAGACCTTGCCCTCGGCGGGGGTGGCCGCTCCGGCGAAGGACGTGGCGAAGACAGTCACACCGATCGCGGTGGCGGTGGTGGCTATCGCCGCGGTGAGCTTCAGCGAACGTGCACGCTTGTGAGTTGCCATGAAGAGGGGTCTCCTCGTGGTGATTGTGGGGGGATGTGGGGGATTTCAAAACTTCACTGCATCACCCATTGATCTCCGGAAGATCTCCGGGTGTTGGGACGAAACCCTGACTGATTGACGCGCGCAGATCAATACCTACATACACCTGTGACTTGTTCAACAAGGTTCCGTAATAACAAATCGGACCCTCGTCGGCAGAACGGACAGCCCCGTCACGAAGCCCCCCGAGCGCGGCCGGCCGAGCCGCCGAAGTGCCCATAGATGTAAGGGCCTTGTAACGTCTTGCTCCTCCTCGGCGAGGAGCCCTGTGAGGGTCGAAGGGATGAGATCCGGCCGCCCTTGTCACCGGCCCGCACGACGTGCGTCCGCCCGCTCCCGCCCTAGCTTCGGGGCCATGGGGAATGACAACGTACGGGTACGGGGGATAGCCGCTCGGGCCGGCGGATGGAGCGCCGAGCACCGATGGGCGGCCGTGGGCATCTGGGTGCTCTTCGTCGTGGTGTCGATGGCACTGGGCTCGGCCGTGGGCCGGTCCGACGTCGACCAGGGCGACCTGAAGGGCGAGACGAGTCAGGCGACACGGATCGTGGACGACGCCGGGATCGACGAACCGGCCGCCGAGACGGTCCTCGTCCAGGCCGCGGACGGCGGGGCGGGCGCGGCAAAGGCGACCGACCCCGGCTTCCGCAAGGCCGTCGCCGACGTCATGGAGGCCGTCGAGTCCACCGGAGAGGTAACAGCCGTCACCTCTCCCTATAAGAGCGACTCGATCTCCAAGGACGGCCGCAGCGCGCTGGTGCGCTTCGACATGCGCGGCGACGACGAGACCGCGGGCGACCGGGTCGAACCGGTCCTGAAGGCGGTCGACGAGGTCGCAGACCGGCACAAGGAGCTGCGGATCGAGGAGATCGGCGGCGCGAGCATGCAGAAGACGTTCGACGACGCCTTCGGCAACGACTTCCAGCAGGCGGAGTACTCCGCGGTGCCGGTCGCCTTCGGCATCCTCCTGATCGCGTTCGGCGCGCTGGTCGCGGCGCTGCTCCCGGTGGCGCTCGCGATCACCGCGATCATGGCGACGATGGGCCTGATGGCCGTGGTCAGCCAGGTGCAGCCGATGAGCGAGACGGCGAACTCCGTGATGCTCCTGGTGGGCCTCGCGGTCGGCGTCGACTACTGCCTCTTCTACTTGCGGCGCGAGCGCGAGGAACGCGCCAAGGGGCACGACGCCCACACCGCGCTGAGCGTCGCGGCGGCCACCAGCGGCCGGGCCGTGATCGTCTCGGGCATCACGGTGTGCGTGGCGATGGCGGGCATGCTCTTCACCGGCATCGGCGAATTCGAGGCGATGGGCGTCGCCTCGCTGATGGTGGTCGCGGTCGCCATGGTCGGCTCGGTGACCGTGCTGCCCGCGCTGCTCTCGCTGCTCGGCGAGCGGGTGGAGAAGGGTCGCGTGCCGTTCCTGCGGCGCCGGGAGCGGGCCGGCGGCGTACCGAGCGAGAGCAGGCTGTGGCGTGCGGTGGTCGGCCGGGTCCTGAAACGCCCGGTCGTCTCGGTGGCCGTGGCCGCGGGTGTGCTCGCGGCGATCGCGCTGCCCGCCCTGGGCATGAAGACCCAACAGCTCACCCTGGACCAGGAGTTCGGCGACTCGCTGCCGATCGTGGCGACGTACGAGCGGGTCAACGAGGCGTTTCCCGGCGGCTCGGAACCCGCCGAGGTGGTGGTGAAGGCCGACGACATCGACGCGGCGCCGGTGCGGGCGGCGATCGCGGACTTCCGTGAACAGGCGGTGAGTTCGGGCGCGTCCAAGGGTCCGGTCGACGTGAAGGTGCACGCGCGGGAGAACGTCGCGTTCCTCTCCGTGCCGCTGATCGGCGGATCCGACCAGGGCCGGGCCGAGCAGAGCCTCGACCTGATCCGGGACAAGGTGCGGCCCGCGACGCTCGGCGAGGTCGACGGCGTCGAGGCGCCGGTGACGGGTCAGGTGGCGGGTTCGAAGGACTTCAACGACCAGCTGACGTCGTCCGTCCCGCCGGTCTTCGCGTTCGTGGTCGTCTTCGCCTTCGTCCTGATGCTGCTCTCGTTCCGCTCCCTGACGATCGCGATCACGTCGATCGTGCTGAACCTCCTCTCGGTCGGGGCGGCGTACGGAATCCTCGTGATGGTCTTCCAGCACGGCTGGGGCGCGTCGTTGGTGGGCGCGGAGGGCGTGGGCGCGATCATCGCCTGGCTCCCCCTGTTCCTCTTCGTGATCCTCTTCGGACTCTCCATGGACTACCACGTGTTCGTGGTCTCCCGGATCCGGGAGGCGCGGCTCCAGGGGCGTACGACGAAGGACGCGATCAGCCACGGCGTGGTGACGACGGCGGGCGTCGTCACGAGCGCCGCGGTCATCATGGTCGCCGTCTTCGCGATCTTCGGGACGCTGTCGATGCAGTCGATGAAGCAGATGGGCGTCGGCCTCGCGGCGGCGGTCCTGATCGACGCGACGGTGATCCGCGGAGTGCTGCTTCCGGCTGTGATGGCGCTGCTCGGGGAGCGGAACTGGTATCTGCCGCGGTGGCTGCGGCGGCTCCCGGACCTGACGCATGACGAGGCGTCGCCGGGGGCGGTGGGGGCGCCGTCGGCGCCGGAGCGGGTGCGGGCGGGCTAGCCGGGTGGGGGGGCGGGGCCTCGCGCCCCGCCCCCCCACACACGGGGAACCGCCCGCCGGGCATGATCGTCGGTTACGGATGTGACTGAAGCCATGCCCGGCCTCTCGGCCGAACACCGCGAACTGATCTCCGACCTGCGCGGGATCGTCAGCGACTATCCCTATGTAGATCCGGAGGCGGCCCTCTCCGGCCTCGCCGACGACGCCGCGGATGCCGTCCGCCGTGCGGCCACACCGGACGGCCGCCGCGCGCTGACCGGGTACACGATCCTCCTGAACGCCACTTGCTGGTACGCCGCCGCGCGCGTCTTCAGCAAGTCCGTCTTCACGTCGTACACAAAGGCCCTGGAGGGGATCCTCGCGGAGCTGGACGACGACTCCTGCGACTGCCCGGACGGCGCCCATCCCGGGAACCTGGACTCGGAATACGCGGTCGAGGTGGGAGTGAACCTGCTGACCGAGGCCGGGCGCACGGCGTTCGCCGAGGACTACGGCCTGGGCCCCGAGGAGTTGACCCGGTTCGACTGCGAGAGCCACCTCGTGGAGCTCGCCGAGCAGGCCGCTGACCGGATGCGCGAGGCGTACCAGGAGATATTCGGCGGCATCGACGTCTCCCATCTGGACGAGCTGTTCGTCCGGGAGGACGGCGGCATCGACATCGCCGCCATGCAGGGGGCGATCCGCCGCAGCTGGGAGAACAACACCGGCCCGGTCGGCCTCTGGTCCGCCCGCCGGTGGCTCTCCGGGCAGGTGCGGGACGAGGAGCGGATCGGCCTGTTCCTCTGTCTGTGGATGGGCATAGCCCAGACGTACGCGGGTCTGCCGCCCTCCTACGCGCGAGACATGGCCGCCGCGGTCGGCACCATCGACCTGGACGTCTCGTGCGACCATCCGCGCCATCCCTGGCCCACCGCCAAGTCCAGCACGGAGAGCCGCTATCGCGCGGTGCTCCATCTGTACGCGCCGGACGAGCACCCAGAGACCCCCGTGCCCGCCGAGCTGGCGGCCCGTGAGTTGTGGGAATGCCCGGTGCACTACGCCGAGTTGGCGCGGGAGTCCCTGGAAGACCTCGACGGCTGGCGCACCATGCGGGGCGGTGACGAGGAGGACTGGGAGGACTGAGCGGGGGCGGTCCGGGGGCAGTCCGGGGGCGGTCCCACCCCCGGGCAGCGGTTACGGTTCTTGAATGCTGATCACAGAGGAGGGGACGGCGCCCGGTACCGCGTTGCTGATCGCTGCCGCCCCGGCCGGCAAGGGGCAACTGATCGAGGCGACTTCGGTGCTGCCCTCGCTCGCGGCGGTGCCGCCGCCGGCCCTGACCGGGACGGCGGCGGCGACGGTGGTCGAACTCGCCGATCCGCTCGACCCGCAGACCGTGCTCACGCGCATCCGCGCCGCCGCCGCGACACCCGGCCCGCTCTCCCTCTACGTCACCGGCCAGCTCCACCTCGACCACAAACAGCGCCTGCTCCATCTCGCGCTCGCCCGCACCACGCCCGCCACCCTGCGCTACACCGGGCTGCCCTGGCACTGGCTGGCCGCCGAGCTCAGGCTGCGCAGGCCGGGCGCGGCGACGACGGTGGTGGTCGACCTGGTCGCCGACGCCGGTGCCTGGGAGCGGCTCACCGCCGACGGCCTCGCGCTCGGCCACGGGGTCCGGCTGTACGGGAGGATCGTTCCGCCACCGGCCCGCCGTACGACCGTCGCCCCCGACTATCTGAAGGCCTGCGCGGCGATCTGGCGCAGCGGGGCGCAGCCGCCGCTGGCCCAGCTCCACGAGCGGGCGGTGGCGGAGGCCGGGGGCGGCGACGCGCTGCTCCTGGCCGTCGAGGCCCCCGGCCCTGCCGTGGCCGGGGACCCCCATCCGGCGATCCTGGCCGCGGCGCACGACGGCCGGCACGGGGAGGCCGCCTCGATCGCGGCCATGTGGGAGAGCGAGGCGCTGCGCACCCACGGCACCGGCTCGGCCGAGGCCCTCCACTGGCTCGAGGTCAGGGCCGACCTCGCCCGTCTCGCCGACGACCCGGCCCGCTCCAGCGAGTTGTGGGCGGCGGCGGCCGAGGCCCGGCTGATCCGGCAGCAGCCCGTGGACGACCCCGAGGTCGAAGCCGCGGTCGACCGCGCCCACCACCAGTGGGAGCAGGTCGGCGACCTGGAACGGGCCCGTGCCCTCGCCCCGACGCTCATCGCCCTGCGCCGCCATGTGCCGGGGCGGCGGCAGGGTGCGCTCGAGGCGGTGCAGCGTCGGTTGGAGCGGCTGCACGGTGTGGCGTCCGCGGCTACGCCGCAGCCACCACCTTCCGCTCCTCGAACGAGTCGATCGTCCGCGTGAAGTCACGCGTCGACAGCAGCAGCTTGTAGATGATGGCCAGTTCGAAGACCAGCAGCAGCGCACCGGAGACGATCGTCGCCGGCAGCACCACGTCGAACAGCGGGCCGATCATGAAGACGCCCATCTGGAACTCGATGCCGCTCACCAGATGCGTACGGATCCGGTGCCGCAGCAGGAACGACCGCGCCCGCAGATACGCGGGGAACTTGTGCCGGAACTCCTGGTGCAGGTCGATGACCTGAGCCTTGGGCGCCGCGGCGGCCGGAGCCTGAGGGATCCCCGCCTCGGAGCGCGCCTTCTGCAGGTCCTGCTCGACGTCCGCCTCGGGGTTGTCCCGCAGCAGGTCCTCCATGAAGGCGAGCTCGGCCTGGTTCTCCGCCCGGCGGGCCGCCTTCATCCGCACCTTGATCTGCTTGCGCATGGAGTGCCGGATCTTGAAGATCTCCAGGGAGTTGATGTAGCGCAGCGTGTCGAGTCCGACGACGGCGACCGCGGCCCAGATGTAGATGGACTCGCCGGTGCGGTCGTACTGACCCCACATCAGCGCCACCGCACACGCCATCACGCGGATCCGGTCGAAGACGAAGTCGAGCCACGCCCCGAACACCGAACCGGTGCCGGTGAGCCGCGCGATCTTGCCGTCCATGCAGTCGAAGATGAAGCTGACGTGATAGATCACGGCACCGGCCACCAGCCACTGCCAGTCACCGAGCGCGAAACACGCCGCGGACGCGAGACCGAGGAGGAACGCGCCCCACGTGATCTGGTTCGGGGTGATCCGCGTCCGCATGGCCGTCAACCGCACGAGCGGCGTGGCGACCGGGTCGACAAGCAACACGGTCCACCACGCGTCACGCTTCTTCTGGGTGATGCGGCGCACCTCGGCGAGGGGCGGTATGTCTCGTCGCATGGGTCAACTTCCTGGCGTTCGTGGAAAGTTCACCTCACGCTAAGAACCGATTGGTTCAAGGAACAAGAACCTGGCCGTGCAACCTTTGACCGGGGGTAACGGTCAACCTTTCAGGGCGAGTCAATGGCCTCACCAGAACTGGGCTGCGTTACCGGAGCGTTATCGAATGACCGGGACGTTACCGAAACGCTTCACAGAGCGTTACCCTCCAGCGGCCCGGAGCCTTACGCCCCGCCGGCCCGCCCGGCAGCCTTCGCCAGCTCCGCCTCGATGAGATCGGCCGCCATCTTCGTGCCGCCCTCCCCCGCCATCCCGGCCCGCACCTCGCTCAACTTGCGTGCCACTTCCGGGTCTCCGGTCAGCGCGAGCACCGCCTCGCGCAGCGTCCCGGCGGTGGCCTCCGCCATGGGAATGTGCCGGGCGACGCCGAGGGCCTGGAGCATGTCGGCGTTGCCGAACTGGTCGACGGCCTGCGGCACCGCGACCATCGGGGTCTGGGTGGCGAGTCCTTCCTGGCTGCCGCCGGCCCCGGCGTGCGTGATGAACGCGTCGGCCTGCTCGAGGATCGCGAGCTGCGGCACCCAGGAGCGCACCTCCACGTTCGCGGGCACGTCCCCCAACTCGCTCACGTCGACGTGCCCGCCGACCTGGAGGACCACATGCCAGCCGGGCAGATCCCCGAACGCCTTGATGCACTCCCGGTAGAACTCCGGCTGCTTGGTGAACGACGAGCCCAGCGAGACGAGCAGCACCTTCTCCGCGTCGGCGGGACGCTGCCAGTCACCCTGCGCCGAGCGGTCCCCCTGGCAGGCGCCGACGAAGGTGTGCACGCCCTCGTCGACCCGGTCGGCGTTCGGCTGCAGCGCCTTGGGGATGAGCACGAGCGAGCGGAACGGACGGCCGACGAAGGGGTCGGGGTGCTGGGTGATCCCGTTCTCCTCCAGCCAGGCGTGGAAGCGCGCGTAGTAGGCCTGGCCCCGCTCGGACGCCTTCAGGTCGGCGTACATGGGCTCGGAGACCTCTTCCTCGTAGCCGTCCCAGGCCACCAGGTTCGGCGAGAGCGAGACCTCGGGCACGCCCCAGCGGCGGGCGAGGACACGTGCCGCGTAGGAGGTGATGTCGTGCAGGACGAGGTCGGGCTCGTCTCCTTCGTACGCCGCCGCCAGCTGGGGCAGCGTGCTGATCGCCTCGGCGAGGAACGGCTCGATGTTGTCGATGAGCTCGGTCCCCCAGGCCTCGGGGTCGGCGTCCGGGCCCGGCAGCGTCGTCGTGAAGGGAACGACCTCGGCGCCCGTCTCGGCGACCTTCTCGGCGAAGAGCGGCGGGATCGCGTACGTGACGCGGTGCCCGCGGGCGACGAGCTCGCGGATCACTTCGAGGCTCGGGTTGACGTGCCCGTGGGCGGCGATGGAGAACATGGCGATATGGGCACGCTGGCGTGTGGTCATGGAGAGACCATAGACGAGACGAGACGTCTCGTGCAACCCGCCTTCTTCGTGTCTCCCCGCCCCTCGCCGCCCCTCCCCTACCTCTGGTACCTCGCGAGCACCAAGTTGCCGTCCTCCACCAGTCGATGCCTCAGCTCGTCCAGATCGATCGCCCCGCTGTAGTACTCCTGCAGCGCGGGCGTCGCCACCTTGTCCTTCCACTCCGCATAGCCCCGCACCGACTGGGCCGGCGCCGACCGGAGGTCGGCGGCCAGGGCCGTGCCCACGGCCCAGTCGTTCTTCTCCGTCCGCAGGGCCGGATCCTTCAGGGCCGCCGAGCCGGTCGGCAGCATCCAGTCGCCCCGCGCGAGCCGCACCATGTTCTGCGGCTTGAGGAGGAAGTCGATGAACTCGACCGCCTCCTTCTTGTGTTCGGTGTCCTCCGACACGGAAAGGGTCTGCGGGCTGACGCCTTGCGCGAGCCCCTCCGCGCCCGCCGGGGCGGGCAGCACCTGCCAGTCGAAGCCCTTCGGCGCCTGCTGGACGATCTGCTGGCGGTAGGAGAAGCCGAGCGGCACCATCGCGTACTTGCCGCCGAAGAAGCCGGGCAGGGTGTCGGAGCCGCCCATGCCGAGGGTCGTGCTCGACGCGCTCTTGTCCACGTTCACCTGGTCGTGCACCGTGCGCGGCATGATCTCGTCGGCCTTCTCGAAGCGGATGTCGACCTTGCCGTCGGCGCCCCGGTGGAACATCTTGCCGCCGGTCGAGAGCGAGAGGTTGAGCGTCGCGGAGACCGGCTCCTTGAGCGGCCAGGCGACTCCGTACTTGCCCTTGCCGTCACTCAGCTCTTTGGTGACCGAGCGGAACTCGTCCCAGGACCAGGGCTTCTCGGGGGTCGGGATCCTGACCCCGGACTCCTTGAGCCATTTCGCGTTGGCGATCAGGACGCGCGGCTCCTGGAGGAACGGCACTCCATAGACGCCGTCCCCGAAGGTCGTCGTCTCCCAGCTCCGCTTCGGGATGTCGGACTTGAGCCGCTCGGGCAGCAGCTCGCCCAGATCCGCGAGATAGCCGCCGTACGCGAAGTCCGCGAGGTCGTCCGAGGCGTCATGGATGATGTCGGGCGCCTCGCCGCCCTCGAAGGAGGTGAGCAGCTGGTCGTGGACGCTGTCCCAACTGCCCTGGACGTACTCGACCTTGACGTCCGGATGGCTCGCGTTCCACTCGTCGACGAGTTCCTTGTTGGCGTCGACCGACTCCTTCTGCCAGGCCAGCGACTGGAAGCGGAGGGTGATCCTGCCGTCGTCGGACTCGCCGGAGTCGCCGCTGCACCCGGCGAGCAGCAGGGTGAGGGAGGCCGCGACCGCGGTGACCAGGCGTGCGCGCATCAGCTCTTCACCGCCCCGGCCAGCATGCCGCCCGTGATCCGCTTCTGGATTACGGCGAAGATGACGAGCGAGGGCAGCGTCGCGAGGAACGCGGCGGCGGCGAGCGGGCCGAGGTCGGCCGCGCCCTCCGCGCCGATGAAGTGCGTGAGGACGACCGGCAACGTCTGTTTCTCCGGGGTCTTGAGCAGGACGAGCGCGAAGAAGAACTCGTTCCACGCGGTGATGAAGGCGAACAGGACCGTGGCGACGATGCCGGGCGCGAGCAGCGGCGCGGTGATCGAGACGAGCGTGCGGAGCTTGCCCGCGCCGTCGACGGCCGCCGCCTCCTCCAACTCCGTGGGTACGGCGCGCACATAGCCGACCAGCATCCACAGCGCGAAGGGCAGCGCCCACACCACGTACACCATGATCAGGCCGGGCAGCGAGTTGATCTGGCCGAGGTTCTTCAGGACCAGGAAGAGCGGGATGATCACCAGGACGAACGGGAACGCCTGACTGACCACGACCCAGCCGGTGGCGGCCCGCGCGAGCAGTGTGCGGTGCCGCGCCATGACGTACGCCATGGGGGTCGCGATGAGTACGGCGATGAGGGCCGCGCAGACCGCGGCGATCAGCGAGTTGCCCGCGGCGCGCAGGAGCGGCTGTTCGTCAAAGGCCTGGCGGAAGTTGGCGAGGGTCGGGTCCTCGGGGATCCAGGTGGGGTGCAGGCTGGCCAGTTCGCGCGGCGGCTTGAAGGCCGTGGAGATCAGCCAGAGGAAGGGGAAGGCGAGGAAGATCAGATAGCAGAGGAGCGCGAGGTACTGCCCCGCGCGTGCGGGCTTGCTGGTGCGTGTCGTACTCACTTCTCGTCGCCCCCCTTCAGCCGGCCCACGAGGTAGAACGCGAGGATCACCGAGATGACCGCGACCATGACGCAGCCCATCGCCGCCGCGTAGCCGAACTGGCCGTAGCGGAAAGCCTCTTCGTACGCGAAGAGCATGGGGAGGCGGGTGCGGCCGCCGGGGCCGCCGTTGGTCAGGACGTAGACCAGGGCGAAGGAGTTGAAGTTCCAGATGAAGTTGAGCGCCGTGATGGCGAGGGCGACCG
Source organism: Streptomyces sp. NPDC050658 (assembly GCF_044457025.1). NCBI lineage: Bacteria > Bacillati > Actinomycetota > Actinomycetes > Kitasatosporales > Streptomycetaceae > Streptomyces > Streptomyces sp. NPDC050658. The sequence goes on along the minus strand of NZ_JBITGM010000016.1, from coordinate 133,295 downwards.
GCTTCAGGGCCGGCCAGGTGACCGTGCGGAAGCGGCGCCAGGCGCCGGCGCCGTCCATCTCGGCGGCCTCGTGCAGTTCGCGCGGGGTGTTCTGGAGTCCGGCGAGCAGCGCGACGGTGGTCTGCGGCATGCCCGCCCAGATGCCCACGACGATCACCGCGGGCAGTGCGGTGCCCAGGCCCGTGAGCCAGTCGCGACCGTCGCCGAAACCGAGGTTGCGCAAGGTCTCGTTCAGGACACCCGCGTCCGGGTTGTAGACCAGGCGCCACATGATGCCGACGACCACCTCGGGCATCGCCCAGGGGATGATCGCGAGCGACCGGGCCAGCCAGCGGAAGCGCAGGTTCTGGTTGAGCAGGAGTGCGAGGCCCAGTGCCAGGAGGAACTGGGGCACCGTCACGCCGATCGCCCACAGCAGGCCGATCCGGAACGAGTCCCAGAACAGCGTGTCGTGCAGCAGGTCCTGGAAGTTGAGGAGCCCGATCCACTCGGTGGGCTCGGTGCGGCCCGACTGGGAGTCGGTGAACGCGAGGGTGATGCCGTAGAGGAGCGGGCCCACGCTCAGGATCAGGATGGGGATCAGCGCGGGCAGCACCAGGAACCAGGCGCCGTGGTCGGCCCGTCTGCGGTCGGGCGCGCCCTTCTTCGCTGACCGCGTCGTTGCGGTCGCCAATGTCACGGAATCGGCTCCTTTGGGCGGCTCATCGGGGTTTGGCCGCCCACGCGGCCCCCGTCATCGTGCTGATGGGATCTTGATACGTCAAGCAGCTGCGCACACCTCGCGGGCCGCCCTCGCACGCCGTTGGCCTGTGCGAATGCGAGACTGTGTCGGCTAACGAGGCATGGGGCGCGGGAGGCGACGGATGGACGAGGCACGGGCGCGGGACGTACTGGACGCGGCGGGGCTCGACCGGGACGCGACGCTGCTCGCGCTCGGCGAGAACGCGGTGTTCGGCAGCGGCGAGTTGGTCGTCAAGGTCGGCCGGGACGCCCCCGAGCTGCTCGACCGGGCCCGGCGTGAACTGCGCGTGGCCCGGTGGCTTGAGGAGTCCGGCGTGCCCGCCGTGCGTGCGGCGGAGCCCGGGGCGCGGGCGGTGGAAGGGCATCCGGTGACGCTCTGGCACCGGCTCCCGGAGGCTGCGCGCCCCGCCGAGCCGCGCGATCTCGCCGCGCTGCTGCGTCTGGTGCACGCGCTGCCCTCCCCCGACTTCGACCTGCCGCCGCGCGAGCTGCTCGGTGGCGTCGAGCGGTGGCTGCGGCTCGCCGGCGACGCGATCGACCGCGAGGACGCGGACTATCTGCGCGAGCGCCGGGACGGCTTCGCCGCGGCGGCCGCCGCGCTCACCCCGCAGCTGCCGCCCGGCCCCGTCCACGGCGACGCGCTGCCCCGCAATGTCCTGGTGGGCCCGGACGGTCCCGTCCTCGTGGACCTGGAGACGTTCTCCTCCGATCTGCGCGAGCACGATCTGGTGGTGATGGCGCTGTCGCGGGACCGGTACGGACTCGCGGCCGAGGCGTACGACGGGTTCGTCGCCGAGTACGGCTGGGACGTACGGGAGTGGGAGGGCTGTGCGGTGCTGCGGGGCGCCCGGGAGACGGCCAGCTGCGCGTGGGTCGCACAGCACGCGCCGGCCAACCCCAAGGCCCTCGCCGAGTTCCGCCGCCGCGTCGCCTCGCTGCGTGACGGGGATCCGGCCGTGCGGTGGTATCCGTTCTGAGCGGCCCTCAGACGCCGGACGTGCTGAACTCCTCCCGCAGCGGCCACGCGCCGTCCACCACCGCGTCAGCGTTGCCCTTGCGGCGCAGGAAGTCCTGGAAGTCCGCCGCCCACTGCGCGTACCACTCGATCTGGCGGCGGTGCAGCTCCGCCGGGCCGAGGGCGGCGACCTTGGGGTGGCGGTCGGCTATCGCGGTCGCGAGGCGCGCCGCGGCCAGCGCGTCCGACATGGCGTCGTGGGCCGACTCCAGGATCACGCCGTACTCCCCGCAGACCGCTTCCAGGTTCCGCTTGCCCTTGCGGTAGCGGTCCACCGAGCGGTCGATGGTGTACGGGTCGACGACCGGGGCGGGCTCGGCGCCGCCGAGGCGCTCGCGCAGGGACGGCAGGCCGTGCCGCCGCAGCTCCGCGGAGAGCAGGCTCAGGTCGAACGTCGCGTTGTAGGCCACGACCGGCACGCCCGACTGCCAGTACGAGGTGAGGACGCCCGCGATGGCGTCGGCGACCTCCGGGGCGGGTCTGCCGTCCGCGGCCGCCCGCTCGGTCGAGATCCCGTGGACCGCGACCGCCTCCTCGGGGATCTCGACCCCCGGATCGGCCAGCCATTCCTTGCGGCCGAGGACCTCTGAGGCCCTGACCTCGATCACCGCCCCCGTGACGATGCGTGCCTCACTCGGATCCGTCCCTGTCGTCTCCAGGTCGAAACCGATCAGCAGCTCCCGGTGCCAGCCCATGGCCGCCCCCTTCTCTGTGGTGCGTTCCCCCAATGACCACCACGATCCCACGCGCCACTGACAATCCGAGGCGCGCGTTCCGCTTAGCCCGCCGGAAGGCCTGCCGGGCAGCTCACGACACCGGCCGCGAATCCGCCCACGCCAGCTCGAACTCCTCCCGATACGTCTCGAAGAGCCCGCTCTCGCCCGGTTCACCCGCCTTCACCACCCGGCGTCCGCCGCGCAGCACGAGCACCGGCGCCTCCATCCCGCGCGTCCTGCGCAGATACGACTGGACGACCGCGACACCGTCCGCGCCGTCCCCGTCGACCATGTACGCGGTGAAGCGGGGCGTCTCGTCGAAGACCTGGATCTCGAAGGCCCCCGGATCACGCAGGCGGGCCCGCACCCGGCGCATGTGCAGGATGTTCATCTCGACGCTGCGGCTCAGCTCGCCCTTCTTCAGACCCAGTTCGCGCTCCCTGCGCCGCACCGCGCTGCTCGCCGGGTTGAGGAAGAGCAGCCGGACCCGGCAGCCCGACTCGGCGAGCCGCACCAGACGGCGCCCCGAGAAGTTCTGCACCAGCAGATTCAGGCCTATCCCGATCGCGTCGAGCCGGCGGGCCCCGCCGAAGATGTCCTCGGCGGGGAACTGGGTGAGCAGCCGCACCCGGTCCGAGTGCACGCCCACCACATCCGCGTACCGGTCGCCGACCAGGGACTCGACGGCGTCCACGGGCAGCCGGCGCGCGGACGGCGCGTCGGTGCCCGCGCCGAGTATCTCCAGGAGCCTGGCCGAGGCGCGCTCCGCCTGCGCGAGCACCGTTTCGGAGAGCGCCCGGTTGCGGGAGACCACGTTGCGGGTGACCTCCAGCTCGTCCAGGGCCAGTTCGACGTCGCGCCGGTCGTCGAAGTAGGGCTCGAAGCAGGGCCAGTGCTGCACCATCAGCTCACGCAGCTGGGGCAGCGTGAGGAAGCTGAGGACGTTGTCGTCGGCCGGGTCGAGCAAGTAACCCTTGCGGCGGCTCACTTCGCGTACGGCGACGGCCCGCTGGACCCACTCCTGGCCGGCCGGACCGGCGGCGGCCACCACCCAGTCGTCGGCGTGGACCGGTTCGTAGACGGGACGGAGCACAGCGGCCACGACGGCACGCAGCCGCTGCTCCACGAGGTTCAGCCAGATGTAGGCCCGCCCGGCGCGCTGCGCGCGCGTACGCACCTCGCGCCAGGCGTCGGCGCCCCAGTCCAGTTCGGGTCCGATCTGAGATCCCATCTCCATCGGCCGCGCCAGGGACACCGCTCCGGGCGGGCCGTCCGCGGAACCCCCCTCGTGACCCTCGTCACCAGGGGGCAGCTCCCGCCCTCCCGAGCTCACCCAGCGCACCCCTTCCGCTCCCCCGAGCACTCCCCCGTTCAACGATCAAGGAAGGGTACTCCGGGAGCGGCGGGCGGTGCAGCCGGATGGACAGGTGGCTTTCTCAACTACCGCCTTCCGTATTGCCGTTCTGGTCGGCGAGGTCTCCGGGCGTGAGCGGATTCATAGCGGTCACGTCGCGCGGGGCGAGCGAGAAGCCCTGCCAGTGGACCGGCATGGGCTGCTGGTCCTCGTCCCGCGCGATGTGGTGGAAGCCGATGTTGACCCAGGTGACGGGGTGCTTGAGCGTCTGCCCGTTGACCCACTTGTCGACGCTCCTGGGGCCGCAGTTCTCGGACAGATTGTCGCTGGTGTACTTCTCGCACTTCTTGTACTCGGTGAAGTACACGTCGTGGTTGCTGTAGTTGCGGCCGGGGTGCTTGACGGTGTGGCCCGGCACGATCTCGTACGAGCGCGGGTGGCCGTCCTTGTTCTTGCCGGCCGTGCTCACCACGCGCCACCAGCGCATGCCCTTGACGTCTCCGATGAGTTCCTTGGTGACGGGCGTACGCGTCGTCTTCGTCTTGGGCTTGCCGTTGCCCGCGGGCGGCGTGACCTTGGAGTCGTACTGCTCGACCTTGGCCTTCGGGGAGCCGTCCAGGCCGAAGTTGAGCCGCCAGGAGACGTTGTGGCTGTGGCTCTCCGCGTAGTCGCTCGCGCCCTTGCCGATGGGCCAGCCCTTGCCGTCGGTGCCGTCGAAGTCGCTGGGCGAGAGGCTGCCGGTGGCGCCGACGTTCGAGGTGATGGTGCCGTCCGAGGAGAAGCGCCACTCGGTGATGTACTCGTACCAGGACGCCTGGTTGACGGTGTAGATCAGCAGGTCCTTGCCCTGGGCCTGGTAGATCTTCTCCGGGTTCTGGTAGATGTCCGGGGTCATCCGGTACGCGTGCCCACGCGCGCGCGTGGTGGTGCACAGGCCCTTCACCTTGCCGCCGGGGATGGGCGAGCCCTCGACCTTGACGGTCTTGACGGTGCCGCCGGGGCACTCGGAGGGCTTGAGGGGCAGCAGGTCGGTGCCGAAGGAGGCGCCGGTGATGTCCTGGTACTCGTCCTCGCCGTCGTCGTAGGGGACGTGGACCTGCGCGAGCCGGGCGCTGGTCAGGACGGGGATGGGCTTGGGCTCGTTCTTCGGCTGGTACGAGATGTTGTCGAGGACGAGGCCCGCGTTGGTGTTGTAGTGCCAGCACATGCGCCAGGTGGTGCCGCCGTCGACGGTCTGCTCGATGCGGTAGTCGGCGCTGCAGGCGGGTGCGGCCGCCGGGGCGGCCTTCGGGCTGTTCTGGGTGGCACCGGCCGGTCCAGCCGCGGCCACGGCGGTGCCCAGGAGCGCGGTGACCGCAAGGCCGATGGAGGCGCGCTTGCGGGCGCGCGTGAATCTGTTCACGTGCATGGACAAGGAACTCCCTCGTGCGGGAAGTGAGATGACGCTGGCAGAGGCCCCTGTGGGCCGCTCAGCGGAGTCGGGTGACGGTGCGGGCGCTCAGGTCGACGATCAGGTCACGGGTGTCGATCCAGGGGCCGTTGACGACCTTGCTGACGACGCTGAGGCACCGGTGTTCGCCGCACTTGGCGAGCGCGTCGGGCAGTTGCTCGACGGTCTCCTTGTGGAAGACGAAGGCGCTGAGCGTCAGCTGGTCGGGCGAGGTGAGCTCCTTGCCCATCGCGCGCTTGTAGTCGCTCTTGAGGTCCGCGCCGAGCGGGTCGGCGATCAACAGCTGGGCGGCCTCGGTGAGTTCGTCCCGCGCGGGTGGCGGCTGTACCCCGTGCGAGGTGTCGGTGTCCTCGACCTTTCCGGTGTCGAGGTTCACCGTCTTGGTGACCAGCGCGTCGTCCTTGTAGTCGTAGTAGACGATCTCCGCGCGGCGCGGCCGGTCGGCGTCGACGGCCTCGGTCGGGTCGGCCTCGCTGAGGTTGCTGCTCAGCAGCTGCGGGCCGCGGTCTCCCTCGACATCACGGGCCGACAGCCGGGCGCCGCCGCCCATGGCTATCTTCTCGGCGCGCTCCGTCTCGGCGTCGGTCAGCGGGTCGCTGCCGATGCCCTTCTCGCCTTCCTGGGGCGCCTCCTCCACGACGGCGTCCTTCGGAATGGCGTTCTGCTGCGCCGCTCCCGCGGCCGCGCTGCGGCCCTGGTCGGCGGAGTCCCCCGCGCCCGCCTCGCCCGGCAGCGTGATCCCCACCATCACGGCGGTGGCCGCTGCGGCGACCGCGGCACCCGCCATCACTTTCCCGAGATGGCGTCTGACTAGTTCGCGCACATCCTCCCCCTACTTCCCCTGATGCCCCACTGATGGGCATACCGAGTATGTGGTCGATCCGTTAGACGGGCTCAACTCCTGGGTGGTTGCCCCACTTTCGGGGAGACTCTGGCCAAAGTGACCCCGGGCCGAGGGGGCGGTAGTGGAAGAGTCGTATGCATGCAGGTGTGGCCAGGGCAGGCGTATCCACTGGGTGCCACGTACGACGGCGCCGGCACGAATTTCGCGGTGTTCTCCGAGGCCGCCGACCGCGTCGAGCTCTGTTTGCTGCACGACGACGGCTCGGAGACCGCCGTCGAGCTGCGCGAGTCCGACGCGTTCGTGCGGCACGCCTATCTGCCGGGCGTGATGCCTGGCCGGCGGTACGGCTTCCGGGTGCACGGTCCCTACGCGCCCGCGCGCGGGGAGCGCTGCAACTCCGCCAAGCTGCTGCTCGATCCGTACGCGCGCGCGGTCAGCGGCCGGGTCAACTGGGGCGAGGAGGTGTACGGCTACCGGTTCGGCACCCCCGACAAGCGCAACGACATGGACTCGGCGCCGCACACGATGACCTCCGTGGTGGTCAACCCGTACTTCGACTGGGGCGACGACCGGCCGCCCCGCACGCCGTACAACGAAACGGTGATCTACGAAGCGCATGTGAAGGGCCTGACGATGCTCCACCCGGAGCTGCCCGACGAGCTGCGCGGGACGTACGCGGCGCTCGCGCATCCGGCGGTCATCGACCACCTCACGCAACTTGGCGTCACAGCGCTTGAGTTGATGCCGGTGCACCAGTTCGTGAACGACCACCGGCTCGTCGACATGGGCCTGAACAACTACTGGGGCTACAACACGATCGGCTTCTTCGCCCCGCACAACACGTACGCCTCCTGGGGCGACCGCGGCGAGCAGGTCCTGGAGTTCAAGCAGGCCGTGAAGGCGCTGCACGAGGCGGACATCGAGGTGATCCTGGACGTCGTCTACAACCACACGGCGGAGGGCAACCACCTGGGTCCGACGTTCTCCTTCCGGGGCCTGGACAACGCGTCGTACTACCGGCTCGCGGACGACCAGCGCTATTACACGGACACCACGGGGACGGGCAATTCGCTCCTGATGCGCTCCCCGCACGTACTGCAACTGATCATGGATTCGCTGCGGTACTGGGTCACGGAGATGCATGTGGACGGCTTCCGGTTCGACCTCGCGGCCACACTGGCGCGGCAGTTCCACGAGGTGGACCGGCTCTCGTCCTTCTTCGACCTGGTGCAGCAGGACCCGGTGGTGAGCCAGGTGAAGCTGATCGCCGAGCCGTGGGACGTCGGCGAGGGCGGCTATCAGGTGGGCAACTTCCCGCCGATGTGGACGGAGTGGAACGGCAAGTACCGCGACACGGTGCGCGACCTGTGGCGCGGCGAGCCGCGCACGCTCGCGGAGTTCGCGTCCCGGCTCACCGGTTCGTCGGACCTCTACCAGGACGACGGGCGGCGCCCGCTCGCGTCGATCAACTTCACCACCTGCCACGACGGTTTCACCCTGCACGACCTGGTCGCGTACAACGACAAGCACAACGACGCCAACGGAGAGGGCAATCGGGACGGCGAGAGCCACAACCGCTCCTGGAACTGCGGCACCGAGGGCGCGACGGACGACACTGCGGTCCTGGAGCTGCGCGAGCGGCAGATGCGCAACTTCATCGCGACGCTGATGCTCTCCCAGGGCGTGCCGATGCTCAGCCACGGCGACGAGTTCGCGCGTACCCAGGGCGGCAACAACAACGCGTACTGCCAGGACAACGAGGTCGCCTGGGTGCGCTGGCCGCAGGACGGCTGCACCCAGCTGGAGTTCACGCGCGCGATGGCGTGGCTGCGCCGCGACCATCCCGTCTTCCGCCGCAGGCGGTTCTTCCACGGGCGGCCGGTCGAGGGCACGCACGACGAGCTGTCCGACATCTCCTGGTTCACCCCGGAGGGCGAGGAGATGACGCAGCGGGACTGGGACGCCTCGCAGGCGCGGGCGCTGACGGTGTTCCTGAACGGCAACGCGATCTCGGAGCCGGGCACGCGCGGCGAGCGGATCGCCGACGACTCGTTCCTGCTCATGTTCAACGCGTCGGCCGAGCCCCTGGAGTTCGTCGTGCCCGTCAATCACGGCCGGCAGTGGCAGGTCGTCGTCGACACCGCGTGCGCGGACGGCATCCCGCCGGACACCGGGCCCAAGGCGGGCGCCGGTGAGCGTCTCACGCTCGCGGACCGGAGCCTGACGGTCCTGCGACGGCCGGCGTGACGAAAGCGACGAGGAACGCGAGGGCGGCGGCCGCGCTGCCGAGGGCGAACGCCGCGCCGGGTCCGTGCGACTCGGCCAGGCGTCCCGCCACGGCCAGCGTGACCGCCTGCCCGCCGACGAAGGCGCTCGCGGCGAACGTCATGCCCTCGGCGAGCCGCTCCTGCGGGCAGGACCGCTCGGTCAGCGCGAAGCCGGTGATGAGATTTGGGGCGTAGACGGCGCCGAACACGGTCACCACGAGGTAGAGGCCGGTCAGGCTGTCCGTCCACACCAGCGGCAGCGAGAGCAGCGCAGCGGCGGCCGTGGCGGCCTTCCAGCGGGCGTGCAGGCCGAAGCGTTCGGGCAGCGCCGCCATGGAGAGCCCCACGACGGCGCTCATGACGCCCATGGCGGCGTAGACGAGCCCGGCCTGGCCCGGCTGCCCCAACTCCTGCGTGAGGGCCGTGATCCCGGCTCCACAGGCGCCCAGGAGCACCCCCAGGAAGACCAGTCCGACGCGTACGACGTAGACCTCGCGCGGCAGCCGCGAACGCTCCCCACGCGCGCGTGGCGCCGGCTCCGCGGCTGCCCGCACCGTCCGGCCGGTGGGGTGCAGCGCGAATCCCGTGCCGCAGACGGCGACCAGGAGCGCGGCCGTCCCGAAGGCGTACGCCGGGTGGGCGGCGACGGCGGCGAGGCCCACCAGGGCGGGGCCGAGCACGAAGGACAGCTCGTCCATGGTGCTCTCCAGGGAGAGCACGGTGTTCACCAGGCGGTCGTCGCCGCCCGCGCGGCGGACCAGCGGCACGGCACGCGCGCGGGCCAGCGGGCCGATCCCCGGGATGCTCGCACCGGCCAGGACCGCGAGCACCATCAGCGCTGGGGTGGGCAGGTCCATGAGGGCACCCAGTGTGTACGCCGCGATCGCGACGGCGTTGAGCAGCGAGAACGCGAGCACCACCGGGCGCTGACCGCGCCGGTCGGCGAGACGGCCGACGAACGGGCCCATGGTCACCTGGCCGAGGGCGAGCGCACAGGCCACGATGCCGCCGGTGGCGAGCGATCCGCTGGTCTCCGTGACGAGCAGGACGCTGCCGAACTGGATCATGGCCACGGGGAGCCTGCCGAGGAACGAGATCACCGGAAGGGCCGCTCCGGTGTGCCCGATCACTTCCCGGTAGGTGTCCAGGAGTCCTCGTGCGCCCTGTGTGTCCGGTGTGGCCTGCGCCTTCGTAACCATCGTCCGAAGCTAGCCACGCCCCGCCGGACACGCGCATGAGTCGATGGCACGAAAGCCCGTCAGGCGGGTACGTACGTTCGCATGACGCCAGAGCGCTCCGAGCCCGTGGTTCCGCCGCCGCCGACCGCCACCTACCGGCTGCAGCTCCAGCCGGAGTTCCCCTTCTCCGCCGCCGAGGCGGCCGTGCCGTATCTGGCCTCCCTGGGTGTCTCGCATCTGCATCTGTCGCCGGTCCTCGAAGCCGTTCCGGGGTCCACGCACGGCTACGACGTCGTGGACCACGCGCGCGTGCGCGGGGAGCTGGGCGGCGAGGAGGGGCTGCGGTCGCTGTCGCGCACCGCGCGGTCGCACGGTCTCGGCCTGGTCGTGGACATCGTGCCGAACCACATGGCGGCGGTGCCCCGGCACAACCACGCCCTGTGGGAGACGCTCCGGGAGGGGCCCTCCTCGCCCTACGCGCGGTGGTTCGACATCGACTGGGAGGCGGGCGGCGGCCGGGTGCTGCTTCCGGTCCTCGGGCGCGGCATCGGGGACGAGCTGGAGCGGCTGCGCGTCGACGGGGACGTACTGCGCTACCACGAGCACGCGTTCCCGCTCCGGGAAGGCACCGCACAGCTGCCGCTGCCGCGGCTCCTGGACGCGCAGTGGTACCGGCTCGGATGGTGGCGGCTCGCCCGCACCGAGCTCAACTACCGGCGGTTCTTCACCATTTCGGACCTCATCGGGGTGCGGGTGGAGGACCCGGAGGTCTTCGACGCCACCCACGGGAAGGTGCTCGCGCTCCTTCGGGAGGGCGTCGTGGAGGGGCTGCGCGTCGACCACCCCGACGGACTCGCGGACCCCGGCGCGTATCTCCAGCGGCTGCACGAGGCCACCGGCGGGCGCTGGACGGTCGTGGAGAAGATCCTCGCCGACGGGGAGCGGCTGCCCGCCGCGTGGCCCGTCGCGGGCACCACGGGGTACGACGCGCTGCGCCACCTGGACGGCCTGTTCACGGACCCGGCGGGCGCCGGTGAACTCCTCGGCCAGTACCGCAGGTTCACGGCGCCGCCGCCCGACCGGGGCGGCGACTGGGAGGCCACGGTGCGGCGGGCCGCGTACAAGGTCGTCACGCATGAACTGGCCGCCGAGACCGACCGGCTGACCCGCGAGGCGGCCGCGCTGTGCGCCCCGGACCCCGTGTTGCGCGACCACGCCCCGTGGGCGCTGCGCACCGCGCTCCAGGAACTCCTCGTGCGGCTCCCCGTGTACCGGCCCTACGTCTCCGGGGGCGCCGATCCCGCCTCGGTGCTCACCGTCGCCGCCGCCGACGACGCCAAGGCCTCGTTCGCCGTCCGGGAGGAGGCGGAGGCCGTCGACGTCGTACGGGATCTGCTGCTCGGCCGGCTCGGCACGGGGCCGGAGGTGGCCGCCTTCCGGGCGCGATGCGCGCAGACCGCGTCGGCGCTGCGCGCCAAGGCGGTCGAGGACACCGCGTTCTACCGGCACGCGCCGCTGCTCTCGGCGGCGGAGGTGGGCGGCTCCCCGGAGCGTCCCGCGGTGGCTCCGGAGGCCTTTCACGCGTACTGCGCGCGCGTGCAGCGCGACTGGCCCTACACGGGCACGGTGCTCACCACCCACGACACCAAGCGCAGCGCCGACGTGCGGGCGGGCATCACCGTGCTCACGCAGGTCCCGCAGCGCTGGGCCGACCTCCTGGTCACGCTCACCGAGCAGACCGCGCGCGTGGGCGGGGCCCGCGCGCCCGACCCCCAACTGGCGTGGGCCGCCTGGCAGACGGCCGTCGGCTTCGGCTTCCCCTACGACGACCGGCTGCAGCAGGCGCTGCTCAAGCATGTGCGCGAGGCGGGCCTGCACACGAGCTGGACCGAGCCCAACGAGGCGTACGAGAAGGCCGTGACGGCGTTCGTGGAGGCGGGCCCGTGCGGGCCGCCGCTCTACACCGTGGCGGAGTTCGCGGCCGGCCTGCGGCCCCATGTGCGCGCGGACGTCCTCGGGGCGACGCTGCTCCAGCTGACGATGCCGGGAGTGCCGGACCTGTACCAGGGAACGGAGCGCGAGTACCGGGCCCTGGTGGACCCGGACAACCGGAGCCCGGTGCGGTTCGAGCCGCACGTCCTGGAGCATCTGGCGGCGCACCGTGACCTCTGGGACCTCTCCGACGAGAAGCTGGCCGTGACGGCGGCGGCGCTGCGGCTGCGCGGGCGGCGGCCCGAGGTCTTCGGGGGCGCCGCGACGTACGAGCCGCTGGCGGTACGCGGCCCCGGTGCGGCGCACTGTGTCGCCTTCGCACGCTCCGGAGAGGTCGTGTCGGCGGTGACCCGGCTCTCCCTGCGGCTCATGGACGCGGGCGGCTGGCGCGCCACGGAGCTGCCGCTTCCGGAGGGGCGGTGGGCGGATCTGCTCACTCCGGGGCGGGAGTTCACGGGGCACGCGCGCGTGGCGGAGCTTTTCGAGGAGCTGCCGGTGGTGCTCCTGGAGCGGGTGCGCGGCGAGGAAGCGGCGGCGGTCAGCGGGGACGTACCAGAAGAACCCGAGGAGCCCGCGTCGTCAGCCCCCGGGGAACCGGCCTGAAGCCGGGGGCCCAGCGCAGTCCCGGCATCGCGTCGAGCAGGGCCCGCAGACCCAGCTCGGCGGTGAGCCCGGCCAGGACGGTGCCCAGGCACGGCCGTGCGCTCCCGCCGAGGGCGAGGTGTCCGGGGTCCGCGCGGAAGATGTCGTAGCGGTCGGGGTCGGCGAAGCGGTAGGGGTCGCGGCCCGCCGCTCCGACCAGCGCGGCCACCACGGCGCCCGCGGGGAGCGTGCTGCCGCCGACGGCGATCGGCGCGCTCGCGCGGCGCAGCACGACGGGTGTGGGCGGATCGCGGCGCAGGGACTCCGTCCAGGCGCCCGGTATCAGTTCCGGCCTCGCGCGTACGAGGTCGAGCTGCGCGGGATGGTCCAGGAGGTTGGCGAGGAACGAGGCGAGAGCGAGGGCGGTGGCCTCGCCGCCGCCACCGAGCAGCGCCGCGGCCAGGCGAATGACGGCCGCGTCGGACAGCGGGCGGCCGTCCACCCGCGCGCGGCACAGCTCGGACAGCAGGTCCGCTCCGGGGTGGGCGCGACGCCGCGCGACGAGCGGCCGCAGCAGGTCCGCGAGGTCCGGGTGGCCGTCCACGTCGCCGACGCGGGTGCGGCCCGTACGGCACCACTCCTGGACACGGGCGGCGTCTCCGTAGGGCAGCCCCAGCGCGGCGACGGCCGCCGCGGCCGGCAGCCACCCGCAGAACTCGGCGACGAGGTCGACCTCGCGCCGCCCGGATATGCGCCGCGCCAGGACGTACGCGGTGCGCTCGACGGCTGCGCCGACCACCGCGACGGCACACCGGCCCACGACAGGGCCGGCCCCCGGGGCGCGCGCACCGAACCGCACGTCGCCCATGACGGCGCGCACATCCACGTACCGGCTGACGAGCCAGGCCCCGAAGAGCTCGTCCCGGACGAGCGGGAAGTCCGCGCGCAGGACGCGGTAGAGCGGATAGGGATCGCGTTCGACGCCGGGGGCCAGGAGACTGGGCAGCGGAATCACCGCCGGGCCGCCTGAACCGGGCAGGGAACGCACCGCCGGGGGCATCCCGCTCCGGCCTGGAAGGCTTCGCACCGCTTCAGGGGACCATCGCGGGCCGCCGCACGCAGTTCCGTACGTCCGTTCAGGTGAGGCGGTGAGGCGGTGAGGCGGTGAGGCGACGAGAAGGGCCTGCGCCGCACGCTTGACACCCGCCCTGCAGCGTGGCGTACTGCGGAATGCGTCAGCGGACAAGACGGGGGTGAGTCAACTGGCGGATCAGCGCTATCCCAATGTGGCCGAACTGGTGCTGTCCGCAAGGAAGTTGGCGGCTCACCGACCGGCCCTCAGCACGCTGCGCCAGGTCGGCTCCTCCCGCGCGGGACGCCCCCTGCACCTGCTCTCCGTGGGCCGCTCCCCGCACGCCGTCCTGGTCGTCGCGGGCGCACACGCCAATGAACCGGCGGGCGGCTCGACACTGCTGCACCTGGCGGAGTGGACGCTGCGGGACGCGGAGCTGCGCGCCGACACCTCCTGGCACTTCCTGCTCTGCGCCGACCCGGACGGCGCGGCCCTGCACCGCACGCCCGCGCCGCGCTCCCTGTTCGACTACCACCGGCACTTCTTCCGGCCTGCGGGCCCCGAGCAGCCGGAGTGGTCGCCCTCGGTACTGCCGCCGGACCGGCTGCCGCCCGAGACGCGCGCCCTGACCGGCGTCATCGACGAACTGCGGCCCTACTTGCAGGTGTCCCTGCACGGCACCGACCTGGGCGGCAGCTGGGTGCAGCTGACGCGGGACATCCCGGGACTCGCCGAGCCCTTCGCGAAGTCCGCGGCGGAGCTGCACATCCCGGTCGAGACGGGGGCGTCGGACGCCGCGGGCTGGCCGGTGTCGGGTCCCGGGGTGCATGTGCTGCCGGGCCCCGGCTCGGCGGCGGCCTATCCGAGCCTCCCCGAGGACGCCCGGCACACCACCTGGCACCACGCCCACCGGTACGGCGGCCTGACGGCGATCGTGGAGGTGCCGATGTGGGCGAGCGACCTGGTCGACGACCCCGCCCCGCATCCCGCCCCCGCGCTCGCGCTGCGCGGGGTGGCCCGGCGGCTGCGCCGCGACGCGCTGCTCGTCGAGGAGATACTCGGCGAGGCGCTGCCCCGGCTGCCGGACCTCGACGGTCCGCTGCTGCGCGCGGCGCGCTGGGCGCTCGACCTGGTGCCGGGCCTCGCCGACGACTGGGCGGGACGGCCGCCCGCGGGGACGTCGATGGCGTACGTGGGCAGCGTCGACGCGTTCGGGCGGCGGCTGCCGCTGCGCGCGGCCGCGATGGCGCTCCGGGTCCTCGACGCGGCGGGCGACCGGGCGGCACCCCGGCTCGAACGGCTGGTGGCGCACTGGAGCGACACCTTCGCCGAGCGGTTCAAGGCCCGCTGGGTGCCGCTGGAGCATCAGGTCGAGCACCAGTCGCGTACTACGGTCGCGGCGGCCCGGCACGCGCGCGTGGCGGGCTGAAACGGGCAGACGGACAGACAGATGACAGATGACAGATGACAGATGACAGATGACAACGGCTGACAGCTGACGGCCTATTCCGCCGACAGCCGGAACGCCATCGTCCCGAAACTGACCTGATCGCCGTCCTGGACGACCGCGGCGCCGATCACCCGACGGCCGTTCACGGACGTGCCGTTGGTCGAGCCGAGGTCTCGCAGGACCCATGTGCCGCCCTGGCGGCTCAGCTCGGCGTGCACCCTGGAGACCGTCTCGTGGCTGAGCCGCAGGCCGTTGGCGGGGTCACGGCCGATCCGCAGCGGGTACGGATTGCCGGGCACCGGGAGCAGCAGCTTCGGGAGCCGCTCGGCCTGCCAGGCCCTGCGCAGCCTGACGGTGAACCCGGAGACCGCGCCGACGGTGCCGAACACGAGGCGCGAGAAGCGTCCCTCGGTCCGCAGGTCGGCGGTGAGCGCGGCGAGTTCGTCGGGCTGCCGGGCGGCGAGCGCGAGCTCCATGCGCCGTACGAACGTGTCGTGCGACAGCTTGCCGAGGGCGGCGCCTTCCCTGAGCACCTCAAGCGCCCTGTCGCGCTCGGCGTCGGTCAGCCGCGCGGGGTACGTGTGGATCTCGAAGGACGACGTCACCCTGGTGATTGTCGGGCAGGTCGGCCGGGGTGTCCAGAAAACGCGGAACGACCGCGGGCCGATCACTTCTGGAGCACGATGGTCGAGCGTGTGAACGAACGAACGAACGGACGGGCGGGCCGGCGGCGCAGGACGCCGGACGACAGCCGGCCGGACGAGACGGATGAGACGGACGAGACGGACGAGGGGGAACGTCAATGCAGTTCGAGGTGTGGGCGCCGGAGGCCGAGCGGGTCACGCTGCGGTGCGCGGACGCCACGCACGCGATGGAGCGCGCCGAGGGCCAAGGCGGCTGGTGGACGGCGGAGGTTGACGCGGCCGACGGGACACGCTACGGCTTCTCGCTCGACGGGGGCCCCGTCCTGCCCGATCCCCGCTCGCGGCGGCAGCCGGACGGGCCCGACGGGCTGAGCGCGGTCGTCGACCACGAGCGGTACGCGTGGCGCGCGCCCTGGGCGGGGCGCGGGGTGCGGGACGCCGTCCTGTACGAGCTGCACGTGGGGACGTACACGCCGGACGGCACCCTGGACTCGGCCGCCGGGCGGCTCGGCCACCTCGCTGAACTGGGCGTCACTCATGTGGAGTTGATGCCACTGTGCCCGTTCCCGGGGCGGCACGGCTGGGGGTACGAGGGCGTGTCACCGTGGGCCGTGCACGAGCCCTACGGCGGCCCGGAGGCGCTGAAACGATTTGTCGACGCCGCGCACGCGCACGGCATCGGCGTCGTGCTCGACGTGGTGCACAACCACCTCGGCCCCTCGGGCAACCATCTGCCCGCGTTCGGGCCCTACTTCACCGACACCCACCACACCCCGTGGGGCGCCGCGGTGAACCTGGACGCCCCCGGCTCGGACGAGGTGCGCGCCTACTTCATCGGCAGCGCGCTCGCCTGGCTGCGCGACTACCGCCTGGACGGGCTGCGGCTCGACGCGGTGCACGCGCTGCGGGACACGCGCGCGTGCCACTTCCTGGAGGAGCTGTCCACGGCCGTGGACGAACTGGCCGTCGAACTCGGCAGGCCGCTCGCGCTGATCGCCGAGTCGGACCAGGCCGACCCGCGGCTCGTCACCCCGCGCGGGCAGGGCGGACTCGGTCTGCACGCGCAGTGGAACGACGACTTCCACCATGCGCTGCACTGCGCGCTCACCGGTGAATCGCACGGCTACTACGCGGACTTCGCGCAGGCGCCCTTCGCCGCGCTCGCCAAGACCCTGACGGGCGGCTTCTTCCACGACGGCACGTACTCGACGTTCCGGGGCCGCCGGCACGGCCGCCCCGTGGACCGCGCGAAGACCCCCGGCCACCGCTTCCTCGGCTATGCGCAGACCCACGACCAGATCGGCAACCGCGCCCAGGGCGACCGGCTCTCCGCGTCGCTCTCGCCCGGTCTGCTCGCCTGCGCGGCCGCGCTCACCCTCACCGGGCCGTTCACGCCGATGCTGTTCATGGGCGAGGAGTGGGGCGCCGCGACGCCCTGGCAGTTCTTCACCGACCACACCGACCCCGACCTGGCGGATGCCGTACGCCGGGGCAGGCGCCGGGAGTTCGCGGCGCACGGCTGGGCCGAGTCGGACGTACCGGATCCGCAGGACCCGGCCACCCGCAAGCGCTCCTGTCTCGACTGGGCCGAGCCGCTGACCGACCCGCACGCGCGCGTGCTCTCCTGGTACCGCGAGCTGATCGCCCTGCGGCGCACGCGCGGCGACCTCATTGACCCCGATCTGGCGGCGCTGCGGGTCGCGTACGACGAGGAGGCGCGCTGGTTCGCGGTCCGGCGCGGCGATCTGCGGATCGCCGTGAACATCGGCAAGGAGGAGGCCGACGTCCCGGTGGGCGGCCGGGGAGCGCGGGTGCTCGCCGCGTGGCGCCCTGTGGAGGCGCCGGGCGCGGACGGCATCCTGCGGCTGCCCGCCGAGTCGTGCGCGGTCCTCGCGGTGTCGTAGCTCGCCCGAAGCCCGGGTCAGTCGACGATCGCCAGCTCGCGCGCCGTGGTGTTGAGCCGTCGGCCGCCGTCCTCGGTGACCGTCACGATGTCCTCGATGCGCACTCCGAAGCGGCCCGGCAGATAGATGCCGGGCTCTACGGAGAAGCACATTCCCGGTACGAGGGGCAGTTCCTCACCCTCGATCATGTACGGCGGTTCATGTGTGGTGACGCCGATGCCGTGCCCGGTGCGGTGGATGAAGTACTCGCCGTACCCGGCGTCGGCGATCACCGCGCGGGCCGCCCGGTCGACGTCCTGGCAGGCGGCGCCGGGCCGCACGGCCGCGCAGCCAGCCTCCTGCGCGGCCCGCACGAGGTCGTGGACGCGCTGCTCCTCCGCGGTGGGCCCGCCGACGTGCACCGTGCGCGAGGTGTCCGAGCCGTAGCCGTCGAGGAGACCGCCGAAGTCGAGTACGACCATGTCGCCGCGCTCGATGACGCGGTCGCCGGCCTCGTGGTGCGGATTGGCGCCGTTGGGCCCCGAGCCGACGACGGTGAAGTCGACCTGGGAGTGCCCGAACTGCTGGAGGAGATCGGCGAGATCGGCGGCGACGTCGGTCTCCCTGCGGCCCGCGAAGGCCACCTTCAGGATCTCTTCGTACGTCGCGTCGGCGGCGGCGCCCGCGGCCGTGAGGCGCTCCAGTTCCGCCGCGTCCTTGACCGCGCGGAGCATCGGCAGGGCCTCGGTGAGGGAGACGTACGAGGTGCCCGGCAGCTCCTTCTGGAAGCCGATGAGATGCATCGCCCAGGCGTTGTCGCTGATCCCGAAGCGGCCGTCGACGTCGAGCAGCGGCGCGGTGACGGCGTAGGGGTCCTTGCCGTCGGTCCAGTCGCGCAGGGTGAGCGCACCCGCGCCGGCGGACCGTGCCGCGTCCGGTGCCTCCAGGGTGGGCACCACGAGCACCGGGTCCTGCCCGGCGGCGAGCACGAGGACGGTGAGCCGCTCGGTCGCCGCGGTGGGCCGGTAGCCGGTGAGCCAGGTGAGGTCCGGGCCCGGTGCGACAAGCACCCCCGCGAGCCCCGCGTCCGCCGCGTCGGCCGCGGCGCGGTCCATGCGGGCCCGGTAGTCGTCGGCGGTGAAGGGCGCGGGGGTGGCGGTGGTGCCGGTCATGGGACGCCTCCAGGGCGGGCTCGCTGCGTGCGTACGGCGTGCTGCTCCCGCCGATCCTGCCCGCACCGGCGCGCGTCCGCGAGGCGTTTGTCCGTGCCCTCAACCGCTGTCCGTGCCCTCCACCGCCGCCGCGCTCACGTCACGAAGCCGGGCGTGACCGACAGGATCTGCCGGTCGCCGTTCTCGTGGCGGACGGTGAGTGTGACGTTCCGTCCCGGACGCGCGTCGGCCACGGCGCCGGCGAGGGCCTTCGCCGAGCCGATGCGGGTCCTGCCGAAGGCGAGCAGCACGTCACCGCGGACGAGACCGGCCGTGAAGCCCGGTCCGGGGCTGTGCACGCCGACGAGCAGCGCGCCGGGGCCTCCTGGGGCGTCGACGGCCTCCACGCCGAGGGTGGGGCGCGCGGTGGACTGTCCCTTGCCCGTGCCGCCCGTGCTGCCCGTGTCGGGCTGTGGCGGCTTCGCCGGAGGGCTGGGCTTGGGCGCGGTCGGTGCCGAGGGGCCGCCGGGTGCTTCTGGCGCTCCTGGCGCTCCTGGCCCCGCGCCCGGCGGGCCCGCAGCCTTCTGCAGCTCGGCGAGCTTGCTCATGCCGATCACGGTGGCGCTGACGGTGCCGAGGCCCACGCCCGAGAGGACGAGGACCGTCGAGACCAGCAGCCCGAAGAGCAGGGTCCGCAGCCGCCGTCCGCGCTTGCGCGCGGCGTGCGGCCGCCGACCCGCTCCGGGACCGCCACCTGCCCCGGAGCCGCCGCTCGGCCCGGAGCCACGGCCCGCCCCGGACTTCCGTCCGGCGCCGAGCCGCCGCCTGATACCGAACCTGTGGCCGCCGCCGGGCTGCCGGCCGGGCATCGGCTTGGGACGCAACGCAGTCTGTTCCATGGCTCGCCTCCGGCCACAGCCCTACCCGGCGTGACCCCGGACGACGTTCCCCGAACGAGTGACGTCCACGTGTGCGGCTTGTGCCGTGCGGCCGGTCCCGGTGACCAGCCCCGGTGGCTAGCCCTGATGGTCTCCCCCGCCGGGTCCCCCGCCATGGCCGTCGTGGCCCCCGTGCCCGGCCCCGTGGTCGAACTTCAGCGCCTCCTTGGGCATCACCACGAAGGGCCGCATCATGCCCATGTCCTCGTGCTCCAGCAGATGGCAGTGGTACATGAAGCGGCCGTAGGCGCCGTCGAACTTGCCCATCACCCGCAGCAGTTGACCGCCGGGGACCAGGAACACGTCCTTCCAGCCGCGCTCGTTCGGCGCGAGCGGGATCTCCCGCTTCGGGTCGAAGTCGATCGGCGTCCGGGTGCCGCCCACCTTGACGTCGAAGCCCGACACGTCGTACGCGTCGCGGCCCATCAGCTGGAAGTCCGCCAGGTGGATGTGCATGGGGTGGGTCACCGGCGGGTCCACGGCGAGGTTCAGGAAGCTCCACTGCTCGTGGCTGCCCTCGGCGATCGTGAAGCCCAGGCCGTCGTTGAAGGTGCGGGCGGTCCGCCGGTAGGTCTTGGTCTTCCCGTCCGCGCCCCGGAGCTGGATGATCCCCTCGGTCGGGACCCGGATGTCCCCCGGCTCCTTGATCTCGGTCATCTCCCAGATCTCCGGGTGGCCGCCACCGCCCTTCGTGGCCGGAGGCGTCAGGACGACCAGCCGGTGCCCGTGCTTGATGTCGTGGCTCAGCGGGCGGAACGAACCGGAGAGGACCTCCGGGAGCGCGAAGTCGTCCGCGCACCGCCCCTCGCGCACCCGGAACTCCATGACCTGCGGATAACGCACGTCGTTCGCCGGGTCGGGCACTCCGGGGGCCTGGCCACGGCCCTTGTTGACCAGCCGGACCCGCTTGCCGGCGAGCGCGCGGAAGTCGATGAGCAGGTCCATGCGCTCGGCCGGGGCGACGGTGAGCGTGGGCAGCGCCCCGTCGAAGTCGACCGGCACCGGACGCGGCAGCAGTCCGCCGTCGCTGCCGATCTGGTGCAGCACCCCGCGCACCGGGTTGTTGTCCTCGTCGACCAGGACCAGGTCGTAGATCCGCGCGTTCGACGCGTTCACCAGGCGGAAGCGGTGCCAGGCCGCGTCCACGTCCGCGTACGGCCAGATGCGGCCGTTGACCGTGCTGTACGGGCCGGTGAAGGGCAGCGACACGGGCTTGCCCGTCTCCGGGTTCTCGGCCTGCACGATGACGGTCTTGTGCAGCAGGCGGCCGTTCAGCCGGCCGTCCTCGTCCGTGTCCAGGTTCCGGTCGGCGAGCAGCAGCGGGATCTCCCGCTCCCCGGAGGGGAGATGGAGCGCGTCCTCCTCGTCGTCCCTGACGAGGTAGGTGCCGTAGAGCCCCGTCTGCACGTTCCACCGCGTGATGTTCATGGCGTGGTCGTGGTACCACCACTGGACCGCCTGGTGGTCGTTCGGGTACTCGGCGAGCTGCGCGTCCCCGTACCCCACCGCGTTGTCCGCCCAGCCGTCGTTGCCCCCGCCGGTCTGCGCGCCGTGCAGATGCGTCACCGACCAGGCGGGCAGCGCCGCCACGTCCTTGTTGGGCTCGACCCCGCCCCGGCCGGGCAGTGTGGCCGGATTCGGGTCGCCCTGGGGGACCTCCACGGAGGTCACCGGATACTCGCTCTCCTTGGGGATGCGGTTGGTCCACGCGATCCGGACGCGCCGGCCGCGCCGCACCTCGATGGTGGGGCCCGGCACGGAGCCGTCGTACCCCCACATCAACGTCGGCGGCAGCTGCGGGTGCAGCCGCACCCAGGTCGGGCGCAGCGCGATCTCGGTCTCTTCCCGTACGTCGCCCGCGGCGGGCCGCAGGACCGGCGGGACCGGCAGCGGCGCCACGTACGGAGCCAGTTCGCCGTCCTGTGCGACAGCCTCTTGGCCGGTGCCCGTCAGGCGGTCGGTGATGCGCTCGATGATGTCGGTCAAGCTCTGAACACCCCCCGTGTTCAGCAACGCCGTCGGCGTTGCGTGCAGCAAACGAAACATGTGCACCCAGGAAGACTCCGCACGCACCGGCCAAGTTCCGTGAATCCGCCATTCCGCGATAAAAGTCTCGGAAACCCCATAGAGATTCGAGAACTCCCGTTGTGGGTCTGCTGTCAGTGGCCGCTGTTACTTTCGGAACATGACCGAACGTGCACTGCGTCTGCTGCGACAGGACCCGCGTCTGGCCGAGCTGGCCGCGTTCCCTTTCGCATTCGACCTGTCCCGGGCCGACCACGTGGAAGAGGTCCGCCTGGCGTCGGGCGGCCCGCTGCACCCGGTCGCGGGGGACGACACCGGGGGCACGTATTTCGTGTGCGCGGACGGCTCCGTCCTGTACGCCGACTCCGAGGGCTCGGCGGGGATCATCGGCGACAGCGTGGACGAGGCCCTGGAGATCCTCGTCGGCCTCCCCGGCTGGCACGACTACGTGAGCCTGTCGCCGGACGACGACGAGGCGCGGATCCTGGCCGAGATCGCCGACACGGAGGGCGACTTCCGCGAGGACTGCGTGCCCGACCTGGACGCCCGCCGCGCCGAGCTGCGGGCCGCGCTCGGCTTCCCCGAGCGCTCTCCCGTACAGCTCGTCGCCCGGCTGCACGCCGCGCTGCTGCGCACCGAACCGGACCACCTCCTGCTCAACGCGGTCGAGCACCTCGCCTACGGCCGCCTGGACCCCCATCCGCGCCCGCCGCTGTGGGAGCAGGTGCTCGCCAAGGGGCGCACGGACCTGGCCCTGCTGCGCACCGGCGACGCCGCGACCTGGGACGCCGTCACCGGAGACCGCCCACGCCGGGTGGCTGCCCTGCGCGCCGCGCAGTACGACCGGCGGAACACGGACCGCGCCCTGCTGCGCCACCTCCTCAAGCACGAGGCGGCCGCGTCGATGTCCGACGAACTGCGCCTCGCCGTCGTCCTGGTGGGGCTGTACGGACGGGAGGAGGACCTGCCGCTGCTGCGCGAGGCGCACGAGACGACGTACGACACGTGGTGCGGCCTGGCCGGGCTCCCCGAGGAGGCGGCGCAAGTGCGGGCGTGGGCACGCTCGTTCGACGACTCCAACTTCGGGGTGGATCCCGACGACGAACCGGAGTCGACCTGGCTGGAGCTGGCCCGCGACCTGGGCATGGTCGAGACGGCCCGCGCCTATCTGATCCGCGAGCTCGACGACACGGAGTCCGACGCGGCCCAGCTCTCCGTCCTGAGCGAGGAGTTGGCGCTCATAGGCGACTACACCCAGGCGATACGGGCCCAGCGGCAGTACGTGTCGCTCCAGAGCACCGACCACGGCCGCGCGGCGGCGCGCTCGCGCCTCGCCGAACTGGAGCGGAAGGCGGTGGACGGGGCCGCGGCCGAGTCATAGGTTCCCCCGCGCGAGCACCCCCGCGGCTGCGTCCGCGACTCCCCCGCATCCGCCTCCGTACCTCCCCCGCGCCCTTGCGGAGCCGGTGAGTTGCGGTCACCGTTGTCGCGGGCCGCACGGCCCAACACCCGCACCAGTACGGCGATCGGAGTCGACGTGGCCTCCTTCCAGCTCCCCCATGTCCTGCTCGGCGAAGGACCGCACAAGGTCGTCGTCGTGCACGGCTGGCTCGCGGACCGCTCGGCGTACGCGCCGGTCCTGCCCGACCTGGACCTCGCCTCGTTCCAGTACGCGGTGGTGGATCTGCGCGGATACGGCGAGGCGAAGGACGCGGCCGGCGACTACACCACGTCCGAAGGGGCCGCCGATGTCGTCGACCTGGCGGACCGGCTCGGCTGGGAGCGGTTCTCGCTGATCGGCCACTCGATGGGCGGCAGCGTCGCCCAGCGGGTCCTTGCCGCGGCACCGCACCGGGTGCGCAGGATGGTCGGCGTCTCGCCCGTGCCCGCGTCCGGCCTCGACCTGCCGCCGGAGCAGTGGGAGCTGTTCGCGGGCGCTGACCTGCGGCCGGAGAACCGCCGCGCGATCCTCGACGTCACCACCGGCGGCAACCGGCCCGCCGCCTGGCTCGACCGCATGGTGGAGCGCTCGATGGACCGCAGCGACCCGAAGGCGTTCCGCGCCTGGCTCGACTCCTGGGCCCGCGAGGACTTCCACGACCTGGTCGAGGGCGCCACCGTGCCCGCGCTCGCCGTCACCGGGGCGCTCGACCCCGCGCTCTCCGCCGATCTGATGCGTCAGACGTGGATGCGCTGGTACACCCGCGCGGAACTCGTCGAGCTGCCCGCCGCCGGGCACTACGCGATGGACGAGACGCCGCTCGACGTGATCCGCGCGGTGGAGGACTTCCTGCGCGCGGACGCGTGAGCGGACCGAGCGGCGTGAGCGGACCGAGCGGACGCGTGAGCGGACCGACGAGGGGTACGCCGTCCGCCGGGCGCACGCCGCCCGTGCCCGACGTGTTCGATCCGCGCCGGTACGCCGACGGGGTCCCGCACGAGCGCTACCGCGTGCTCCGCGACCATCACCCCGTCGCCCGGCAGGCCGAGCCGCCGGTGCTCGGCTGGCCGGCCGGTCCCGGCTTCTGGGCGGTCTCGCGGCACGCGGACGTCGTCCGTGTGCTGCGGGACTCGACGGCGTACTCGTCCTTCGTCGGCGCCACGCAGATCCGCGATCCCGACCCGGCGGACCTGCCCTTCATCCGGCGCATGATGCTCAATCAGGATCCGCCGGACCACGGCCGGTTGCGCCGACTGGTCAGCCGCGCCTTCACACCACGGCGAGTGGACCGCTTCGAGGAGCGGGCACGGGCGCGGGCCCGCGAGCTGCTCGCCGAAGCGCTGCAACAGGACGCCGGGCACGTCGACTTCGTCACCGCCGTCACCGACGACTACGCCCTGCTCAACCTCGCCGACCTGCTCGGCGTACCGGAGAGCGACCGGGGTCTGCTGCTGCACTGGACGCAGCGCGTGATCGGCTACCAGGACCCGGACGAGGCGGGCGAGCCGGTCATCGGCCCGGACGGCAGACCCGTCAATCCGCGCTCGCCCGCGATGCTCGGCGACATGTTCGGCTACGCACAGGAGCTGGCGGCGCGCAAACGCCGGGTTCCCGACGACGACATCATGACCACTCTCGCCACGGACCCCGAACTGACCGCTCCCGAGCTGGAGATGTTCTTCTTCCTGCTCACCGTCGCGGGCAACGACACCGTGCGCAGCGCGGCACCGGGCGGCGTGCTCGCGCTGGCCGAGCATCCCGACGAGTACCGCCGGCTGCGCTCGGGCGAGGTCGCACCGCAGTCGGCGGTGGACGAGCTGCTGCGCTGGCACCCCCCGGTGCTCAGCTTCCGGCGCACCGCCGCCCGCGACACCCTGCTCGCGGGACAGCGGATCCGGGCCGGGGACAAGGTCGTCGTCCTGCACGCCTCGGCCAACCGCGACGAGCGCGCCTTCCCGCACCCCGACCGCCTGGACCTGTCCCGCTCCCCCAACCCCCATGTCTCCTTCGGCGACGGCCCGCACGTCTGCCTGGGCGCGCACTTCGCCCGCCTTCAACTTCGGGTGTTGTACGAGGAGTTGTGTACGGCGCTGCCCGTCGAACCCCGTCTCGCGGGACCGCCGAGGCGGCTCGTCTCCAACTTCATCAACGGGCTGAAGTCGCTGCCTCTCCAGGTGCGTTCCGGCTGATCCGGCACCGGCCGGGTCGCGGGCATCGGCTACGGTGCAAGATCAAGACGGGCGCCCAGGGCTGCACCCGTCGAAGCCGAGCACCCCTGAAGCGGAGACCTCCCATGCACGCCCCCGCGGCCGAGGACGGGTACGACGAGCACGACGCGTACCACGGCGAGTACCACGACGACATCTTCCCGAACGTCGACGCACCCGAGGACGGCAGCCCCTGGCAGGCCCCCGCCGACCTCGAGGAGCAGCTCTACGAACTCGCCGAGGCCGACGACGCCTACACCTACCTCCGGGCCATCGCCATCTCTGGCTTGTACCGCCCGGTGGCCATGAGCGACGTCGCACCGGGCGCCACCGAGCGCCCCGTCCTCACCATCGAGATCCCGGACGGCCGCAAGGTGGCGCAGCTGTACACCTCGGGCGTGCTGCCGAGGCCGCATCCGGAGGTGGTGTACGAGTTCGTCACGCTGGGCACCCTCGCCACCGAACTACCGGACGACGTGGACCTGTTGGTGGTGAACGCGGCCACGCCCTGCCAGCAGTTCTTCCTGACGACCGACGAGGAGCGGGAGGTCTGGGCGGACCTGCACGAGTCGCACTACGACTCCGCCCGCCTCATGCACCGCGTCGACATCCGCCGCACGGGCGCCCCCGAGTCCGTCACCCTGCTGCGCGGCCTGGCCTGCGGCGCGCACCTCTGCTTCACCAACGGCGACGCGTGGAACACCCTCGACTGGCACGGCGCGGGCTACCACGGCGAGGTCGAGCGGCTCGCGGAGTGGTGGGGCGTCCACAGCCGCGAGGACTGGACCGGCATACAGGAGCGGCTCCTGAACCGCGAAGTCAGCCCGTGGTACTGGGACTTCGTCCTGGGCGCGCGGCTGTCGCTGATCGACCGGTACGGTCCGCGCGTCGACCCCGAGCTGTGGCGTCGGTGCGTCGAGGAGACCCTCCGGGGCCGGGTGGTCGAGGTGGAGGGCCCCGACGCCCCGCACCGGCCGGGCGACGACCCGGAGCTCGACGACTTCATCGCGGCGATGCGCGGCCTGGTGGGGAAGGTGCTCCGCTACGAGGGCCGCTTCCGCGCGGACGGGCTGCTGGCGCCGGACGGCCACGTCACCACCGTCGCGGCGTGGGACATCGGCCGCGCGTCGAAGATGGCCCGGTGGGGCAGGGGGGCGCGGTACGCGACACACGCCGAGCTCTGCGAGGCTCTGGAGCGGGCGGGGGGTGCGGCGGCATCCTCGTACCAGTCCTGGGAGGAGTTCTCCGCCGGGTACGTCCTCGGGCGGTGCCTGCATTTTGACGAGGAGGAGTTCGGGGACTGGTATGGGACGGTGCTGGACGCTCACCGCGAGCTGGTCTCGGATCCCGACAGTCCTTGGCTGATGATGCCTCTCCGCTGAGTCTCCGGCTGCGGGTACGTCGTGGCGGGGCGCGCAGTTCCCCGCGCCCCTTCGGGGCGCTCATCTGAGCCCCCTCCATCACAATCAGGTCTCGCTCCCCCTTCACCCCCTTGCGCACCCTGTATGTAATCGATTCCAATCCTCCGTGTAATCGATTCCACAAGGAGGTGGACGGCGATGGCGAGCATCAAGGACGTCGCGGCCGAGGCGGGCGTTTCCGTCGCCACGGTCTCCCGCGTCCTGAACAGTCACCCCTCGGTCAGCCCGGCCGCCCGGGCCCGTGTCCTCGCCGCGGTGGAGAGCCTCGGCTACCGGCCGAACGCCGTCGCCCGGTCCCTGCGCACCGACCAGACCCGCACCCTCGGCCTGGTCATCAGCGACGTACTGAACCCGTACTTCACGGCGCTCGCCCGCTCCGTCGAGGAGGCGGCCCGCGCGCTCGGCTACAGCGTGATCATCGGCAACGCCGACGAACGCCCCGAGCTGCAGGACCACCACATCCGCACCCTGCTGGACCGCCGGATCGACGGGCTCCTGGTCTCCCCCACCGACGGCGGCTCCCCGCTGATACTCGACGCGGCCCGCTCCGGCACCCCGATGGTCTTCGTGGACCGATGGATCCCCGGCGTGGACGTCCCCGTCGTCCGCGCCGACGGCCGCGAGGCCGTCCGTGACCTGGTCGCCCATCTGCACGGACTCGGCCACCGCAGGCTCGCCATCATCGCGGGCCCGGCTGCGACCACCACGGGCTCCGAGCGCGTGGCGGCCTTCCGGGAGGCGCTCGGCGACTTCGGGCTCGAACTGCCGGAGGCGTACATCGGGCAGGGCGACTTCCAGGCCGACAGCGGGCGCCGGGCCACCGAGCGCTTCCTCGCGCTGCCCGAGCCGCCGCAGGCCGTCTTCGCCGCCGACAACCTGATGGCGCTCGGCGCGCTCGACGCGATCCGCGCGCACGGCCTGAGCGTCCCGCACGACATCGCGCTCGCCGCGTTCGACGACATCCCGTGGTTCGTGCACACCGATCCGCCGATCACCGCCATCGCCCAGCCGACCGGCGACCTGGGGCGGGCGGCCGTGCACGCATTGGCCGACCGGATCGAGGGCAGGAGCCCGCAGTCCGTCACGCTGCCCGCACGTCTCGTCGTACGCCGCTCCTGCGGCGAGTCCCCCACCGACCTGAGGAGCAACACGTGAGCAACCAGGACGAGTTGCTGCGTATCGAAGGGATACGCAAGACCTTCCCCGGCGTCGTCGCGCTCGACTCCGTCGACTTCGACCTGCGCCGCGGCGAGGTGCATGTGCTGCTCGGCGAGAACGGGGCCGGCAAGAGCACACTGATCAAGATGCTCTCCGGCGCCTACCGCCCCGACAGCGGCCGTGTCCTCGTGGACGGCGAAGAGGTCCGCATCCATGGCGCGCAGGACGCCGAACGGCTCGGCATCGCCACCATCTACCAGGAGTTCAACCTCGTCCCCGACCTCACGGTCGCCGAGAACATCTTCCTGGGGCGCCAGCCGCGCCGCTTCGGCATGATCGACCGCAAGACGATGGAGGCCGACGCCGAGGCCCTGCTCGAGCGGGTCGGCGTCCAGGTGTCCCCGCGCGCCAAGGTGCGTGAACTGGGCATCGCCCGGCTGCAGATGGTGGAGATCGCCAAGGCGCTCAGCCTGAGGGCCCGCGTGCTGATCATGGACGAGCCGACCGCCGTGCTCACCTCCGAGGAGGTGGAAAAGCTCTTCGCGATCGTGCGGCAGCTGCGCGAGGACGGCGTCGGCATCGTCTTCATCACCCACCACCTGGAAGAGATCGCCGCGCTCGGCGACCGCGTGACCGTCCTGCGCGACGGCCGCAGCGTCGACCAGGTGCCCGCGTCGACCGACGAGGACGAGCTCGTCCGCCTGATGGTGGGCCGCTCCATCGAGCAGCAGTATCCGCGCGAACGCCCGGACACCGGCGACGCATTGCTCACCGTCGACGGCCTCACACGGGACGGCGTCTTCCACGACGTCAGCTTCGAGGTGCGGGCCGGCGAGGTCGTCGGTCTCGCCGGTCTTGTCGGCGCCGGGCGGACCGAGGTGGCGCGTGCGCTCTTCGGCGCCGATCCGTACGACGCGGGCTCGGTCGACGTACGCGGACGCCGGCTGCCCCGGCATGACGTGAACGCCGCGATGGGCGCCGGCATCGGACTCGTACCCGAGGACCGCAAGGGCCAGGGGCTCGTGCTCGACGCCTCCGTGCAGGAGAACCTCGGTCTGGTGACGCTGCGTTCGGCGACCCGCTCCGGGCTCGTCGACCTCAAGGGCCAGCGGGCCGCCGCCGCACGGATCGCCGAACAGCTCGGCGTGCGGATGGCGGGGCTCGGCCAGCATGTGCGGACGCTGTCCGGCGGCAACCAGCAGAAGGTCGTGATCGGCAAGTGGCTGCTCGCCGGCGCCTTGGTGCTGATCCTCGACGAGCCGACGCGCGGCATCGACGTGGGCGCGAAGGTCGAGATCTATCAGCTCATCAACGAGCTGACGGCCTCCGGGCACGCGGTCCTGATGATCTCCAGCGATCTGCCCGAGGTGCTCGGCATGAGCGACCGCGTGCTCGTCATGGCGCAAGGCCGCATCGCGGGCGAACTCGCGGCGGACGAGGCGACGCAGGACGCGGTGATGGCACTGGCCGTCAGCAGCGCAAGCAACGTCAGCGATACGGCAGTTCAGAACGGAACAACCGAAGGAGAGGCCTCCCGTGGCCACTGAAACGCTGAAGAGCAACGCGGGTGGCGCCACCGGTATCCGCCGTCTGCTGCTCGACAACGGCGCGCTGAGCGCCCTGGTCGTCCTGGTGGTGGCGATGTCGCTGCTGTCCGGCGACTTCCTCACCACGCAGAACCTGCTCAACGTCGGTGTGCAGGCCGCCGTCACCGCGATCCTCGCGTTCGGCGTCACCTTCGTCATCGTCTCCGCGGGCATCGACCTGTCGGTCGGTTCGGTGGCCGCCCTTTCCGCCACCGTCCTTGCCTGGACGGCGACTTCGCAGGGACTGCCGGTCTGGCTGGCGGTCGTCTTCGCGGTCGGCACGGGCATGGCGTGCGGCTTCGTGAACGGTCTGCTCGTCTCGTACGGCAAACTCCCCCCGTTCATCGCGACCCTGGCGATGCTCTCGGTGGCCCGCGGCCTCTCGCTGGTGATCTCGCAGGGCAGCCCGATCCCGTTCCCCGACTCGGTCTCCAAGCTCGGTGACACCCTCGGCGGCTGGCTGCCGGTCCCGGTCATCGTGATGATCGCGATGGGCCTGGTCACGGCCGTCATCCTGGCCCGCACCTACATCGGCCGCTCCATGTACGCGATCGGCGGCAACGAGGAGGCGGCGCGCCTCTCGGGTCTTCGGGTCAAGCGGCAGAAGCTCGTCATCTACGCGCTGTCCGGTCTGTTCGCCGCCGTCGCGGGCATCGTCCTCGCATCCCGGCTGGTCTCCGCGCAGCCGCAGGCCGCGCAGGGATACGAGCTGGACGCCATCGCCGCTGTCGTCATCGGCGGCGCGAGCCTGGCGGGCGGCGTGGGCAAGGCGTCGGGCACGCTCATCGGCGCGCTGATCCTCGCGGTGCTGCGCAACGGCCTCAACCTCCTCTCGGTGTCCGCCTTCTGGCAGCAGGTCGTGATCGGCGTCGTCATCGCGCTCGCCGTGCTGCTCGACACGCTGCGCCGCAAGGCGGGGGCGACTCCGGGTGCCTCGTCCGGGGCGTCCGGCGGGGTCGGGCGCAAGGGGCCGCAGGCCCTGAAGCTCGGGATCGCCGCCGCGCTCGTGGCGGCCGTGGTCGGCGCCGTCTCCTTCTTCAACAACGGCTCCTCCGGTACGTCGACGAAGATCGGCATGTCGCTCTCGACGCTGAACAACCCCTTCTTCGTACAGATGAAGCAGGGCGCGCAGGCGGAGGCCGAGAAGGCGGGCATCGACCTCACGGTCACGGACGCGCAGAACGACGCGTCGCAGCAGACGAACCAGCTGCAGAACTTCACCGGCGAAGGCATGAAGTCGATCATCGTGAACCCGGTCGACTCGGACGCGGTGGGCCCGGCGGTGCGCGGCGCCAACAAGTCGGACATCCCGGTGATCGCCGCCGACCGCGGCGTGAACAAGGCGAAGACGGCGGCGCTCGTGGCCTCCGACAACGTCGCGGGCGGAAAGCTCGCGGCCAAGACCCTCGCCGAGAAGCTGGGCGGCAAGGGCAAGATCGTGACCCTGCAGGGCGTCGCGGGCACGTCGGCCAGCCGGGAGCGCGGCAAGGGCTTCGCGGAGGGCATCAAGGAGTACCCGGGCATCGAGGTCGTCGCCTCGCAGCCCGCGGACTTCGACCGCACCAAGGGTCTGGACGTGATGACGAACCTCATCCAGTCCAACCCCGGCATCGACGGTGTCTTCGCGGAGAACGACGAGATGGCGCTCGGCGCGGCGAAGGCGCTGGGCGGCAAGGCCGGCAAGTCGGTCGCCGTGGTCGGCTTCGACGGAACTCCCGACGGACTCAAGGCCGTTGAGGCGGGCACGCTGTACGCGTCCATCGCCCAGCAGCCGGCCGAGCTGGGCCGGATCGCGGTGCGCAACGCGGTGGACTCGGCGCGCGGCAAGGACGTCGAGTCGATGGTCAAGGTCCCGGTGAAGGTGGTCACGAAGAAGAACGTGGCCGACTTCTCCTGAGATCTCCGGTACGCCGATGACGAGGGGCCGGCCGCCACGGCGGCCGGCCCCCGCCCTGCTCCCCCGAGCCCGTTTCAGAGAGGCAACCCCCCATGCATGAGTACGACCTCCTGGTCGTGGGGTCGGCCAACGCCGACCTGGTGACGGTCGTCGAGCGCCGCCCCGCCCCCGGCGAGACGGTGCTCGGCTCCGATCTCGTGACGCTCCCCGGCGGCAAGGGCGCGAACCAGTCGGTCGCCGCGGCCCGGCTCGGCGCCCGCACCGCCCTGCTGGCCCGCGTGGGCGACGACGCGCACGGCAGGCTGCTGCTCGCATCGCAGCGCGCGGCGGGCGCGGACACGGTCGGCGTGCTGGTGGGCGGGGCGCCGACGGGCGTCGCGCTGATCACGGTCGATCCGTCGGGCGACAACAGCATCGTGGTGTCGCCGGGCGCGAACGCCCGGCTGTCCCCCGCGGACATCCGCGCGGCGGGCAGTCTGCTGGCCGCGTCGCGGGTGGTCTCGGCCCAGCTGGAGATCCCGGTCGAGACGGTCACTGAGGTGGTCCGCACCCTGCCCGCGTCCGGCCGCTTCGTCCTGAACCCCTCGCCGCCGGCGCCCCTGCCGCCCGAAGTCCTCGCGGCCTGCGACCCGTTGGTGGTCAACGAGCACGAGGCGCGGTACATCCTCGGCGACACGGCCGCCACGGACTCCCCGGAGGAGTGGGCGGCGGCGCTGCTGGCGCTCGGCCCCCGCTCTGTGGTGATCACGCTCGGCGCGTCCGGCGCGCTGACCGCGGACGGCGTCAACTCCCCTGTATATGTGCCGAGTCCGAAGGTGGCGGCGGTGGACACGACGGGCGCGGGCGACGCCTTCACCGCGGCGCTCGCCTGGCGCCTCGGCCTGGGCGACGAGCTGCCGGCGGCGGCCGCGTTCGCCGCGCGGGTGGGCGCGACGTCGGTCACCCGGCAGGGCGCTCAGGAGTCGTACCCGACCCTCGACGAGGTCCCCTCCGCATGAAGAAGACCGGCATTCTCAACCGCCGACTCT
This sequence comes from Streptomyces sp. NPDC050658, assembly GCF_044457025.1. Lineage (NCBI taxonomy): Bacteria > Bacillati > Actinomycetota > Actinomycetes > Kitasatosporales > Streptomycetaceae > Streptomyces > Streptomyces sp. NPDC050658. The sequence continues at coordinate 101,255 of NZ_JBITGM010000016.1, read as the reverse complement.
CGGGCGCACTCGCCGAGTTGGGCCACGGCCACCACGTCCTGATCTGCGACGCGGGCATGCCCGTCCCGGCGGGACCGCAGGTGGTCGACCTCGCCTTCCGGGCCGGGGTCCCCTCCTTCGCGGAGGTCCTGGACGGCGTCCTCGCGGAACTGGTGACGGAGGGCGGCACGGCGGCCACCGAGGTGCTCGACGCGAACCCCGCGACGGCCCGACTCCTGTCGGAGCGGGTCGCCCCGCTCCAGCTGGTGCCGCACGAAGACCTGAAGCAGCTCTCGGCGACGGCCCAGCTGGTGATCCGCACGGGTGAGGCGACTCCGTACGCGAATGTGCTGCTGCGCTGCGGGGTGTTCTTCTAGCGGTTCGCCCAGCGGCTGCCCCCGGGCCCTCTGCAAGCTTTCGGCAAGCCCCCGGCAAGGCTTCCTCCCGCGCCGCCGGGCATCCCCCGACCGGAGTGTTCTTCTCACCCAACACCGGGGGAACCAATGTCGTCTGACGGAAGATCAGGGGATTCGGGGTCCGCGCAGTGGCTGACCCTGGCCGGCTGCAAGCGTGTCCTGGTCGTCATTCACACCGAGGTGTACGGGCGGCGGCTGCGGGATCTGCTGCCGCTGCTCGAGTCCGATCTGCGGGTCCAGGTCGAGTTCACCATCGCGCCGCACGCGTTCAACGCGGGCGCCGAGCGTTCGCTGAGCGGCCTCGGCGGCGCGGTGCTGCCCTGGGAGGCGGCCCTGCGTACCGAGTACGACCTGGTGCTCGCCGCCGGTTCGCAGGGCATCGAGCGGCTGCGTGGACCGCTGGTGCGGCTGCCGCACGGCGCGGGGCACAACAAGCTCTCGCGCACGGCCGACGACCGGAATCCGGGGGCGCCGCGTTCCGTGGGCGGGATGGGGCGGCAGTATCTGATGCGGGACGGCAGGGTCGTGCCGCGCGCGGTGGCCCTCGCGCACCGGGACGACCTGGAGACGCTGGCCCGGACGTGCCCGGAGGCGCTGCCGGTCGCCGAGGTGGTCGGGGACGCGACCCACGACCGCATCGTGTCGAGCCTCCCGCTGCGGCGCCGCTACCGCGCGGCCCTCGGCCTGCGGCGCGGCCGCAAGCTGCTCCTCGTCTCCTCCACCTGGGGGCTCGGCTCGTCCTTCAACCGCCTCGACGCGCTGCTACCCCGGCTCCTGACGGAGCTGGCGCCGGACCGCTATCTGATCGCCGTCCTCGTCCACCCCAACGTCTGGTCCGGGCACGGCGACTGGCAGGTCCGGTCCTGGCTGTCGGCCGCGAGCAGGCGCGGGATCGTCCTGATCCCGCCGGACGTCGACTGGCGGCCGCCGCTGATCGCCGCGGACTGGGTGATCGGCGACCACGGATCGGTCATGCTGTACGCGACGCTGACCCGCGCGGCGATCCTGCTCGCCCGCTTCCCGGCCGCCGACGTCGACCCGTCGTCGCCGGGCGCGGAGCTGGCCAGGACCGCGCCCGCGCTGTCCCCGGCCCACCCGCTGCCGGAGCAACTCGCCTACGCGCGTGCGGAGTACCCGGCCCAGGAGTACGCGCGCATCGCCCACCGCATCTCCTCCGAGCCGGGCCGCTTCGGCCGGAACACACGACGCCTGATGTACGGCCTGCTAGGCCTGGGCGAACCGGCCTACGCACCGGATCTGCCCGCGCTGCCGGTTCCCGGGCGGTGGGCGGATGCGGGGCTCGGCTCCGGGGCGGGCGAGGTGCCGGCGTGAGCGGGCCGGCCTGCTGCCCGGACGGGCCGGTGGTGGTGTGCTTCGAGGCGGTGGGCGGCGCCGGCTTCGGCGGGCCGTACACGTGCGGCTTCGACGCGGCGGGCGGGGACGGCTTCCAAGGGCCGGACACCTACGGCTCCAACGCGGGCCGCGGGAGCGGCTTCCAAGCCTGGGACGGCGACGGCCACGGCGCGTTGGGCTGCGGCGGCTCGGACGCCCCGGACGACGGCGGCCTCGATTCGGCGGGCGGCGGCGGGCTCGGCGCGGCAGGCGGCGGCAGCCTCGGCGGGGCCGACGGGGCCGCCGATGACGACACCTGGCGGCAGTGCGCCGACGTCCTGTTCGGCGGTCGGCCGCGCCCGCTGCCCGAGGCGACGGCGCTGCTCCGGCGGGTGCTCGACCGCTATCCGGGGTGTGCGCTGGCCCTGGTCCCCTGCCCTGACGGCCACTGGGCGGCCCTCGCCCGTTCCGGTGTCCGGGTCCTGATCGACCCGGTGTCGCCCACCGCCACCGCGCCTTCCCGCCTCACCGTCGTACGTCTCGCGTCCGCTCTGTACGGTGCTCTGCTGCCGGAGTGTTCTCGGCTCCGGCGGCCACGGCACCGGGCGGCATGTCTCAGCCCAGGGAGCGCAGCCGTTCCCCGACGCGGTGCGCGTCGCTCGCGCTGAGCCCCGCATAGCGGGCCAGGGACTGCTCGTACCAGTGCCTGGCCCGCTCCTGGTCGCCCCGTTCCGCCGCGCCCTGGCCGAGCATCTCCAGGACGCGGCCCTGCCAGTGCGCGGACCCGGTGGCCTCGAACTCCGCGAGGGCCTGCAGTAGTTGGGGCTCGGCCTGCGCGCTCTCACGACGTGCCTGGGCGCGGCCGAGGAAGGCGAGGGCGCGCGCCGCGTCGTAGGGGTCGTCCACGGCGAGCAACTCGGCGCGTGCGCGGGTCAGTTCGGGCAGGGCGTCGGCGGGTCGGTCGTCGGCCAGCGCCACGTCGCCGAGACAGAGCCGGGTCAGCGCGGCGCCGCGCCGGTAGCCGATCTCCTCGCGCAGGGCGAGGGCGAGCGCGAAGTACCGTGCGGCGTCGTCGAGTCGTCCGGCGAGGCGGCAGGTCTGGCCGAGCCCGTGCAGGGCCTGCGCCTCGGCCTTGCGCGCGACGGCGAGCCGCTGCTCGGGCACCTGTTCCCCGGCGGTCAGCCGGGCCACGTCCTCCCGCGCGAGGTCGAGTGCCTCGCGGAACCAGTGGGTGGCCTCGTCGTGCCGTCCGACGTTGCGCAGCCCCGCGCCGCCCGAGGTGAGCATCCGGCTCAGGCCCCGGCGGTCCCCGGCCCGGCGCGCCGCCTCCAGTCCCGTCTCGTGCGCCTCGATCCACAGGTCGTAGGGACGCAGGCGCAGGAACAGCGGCCAGAGCGCGTCGGCGAGCATCCACGTGGTGTCGTGCCAGCCCCGCCCGGCGGCGGTGCGCAGCAGGGACATCAGCTGGGACCGCTCGGCGTCGAGCCAGCGCAGGGCGCCCGGCGCGTCGGTGAAGGGCGGATGCTGGGTGACGGGGTGTTCATAGGCGCGCCGCAGGGTGCGGTGGCTCGGTGTCAGGAGGGCTTCCGCGGCGGTCGCGGCCGACAGGCCGAAGTCGACGACCCGCCGGACCGTCGCCGCCGCCTCGGCGGGCGTCTCCGCCTCGTCGGCGGCGCGGCGCGCGTGCGCCCGGACCAGGTCGTGGAAGCGGTGGCGCCCCTGGCCGGTGGCGGGTGCGGGCCCGAGGTCCTCGATGAGGTTGACCTCGGCCAGCTCGTCGAGCAGCCGTTCCGCCTCGCTCGGCGGCACCCCGCAGGCGGCAGCGGCGAACGGCACGCTCAGTACGTCGACGGGTGCGATGCCCAACCGCCGGTAGCAGCGCGCCTGTTCGGGGGCGAGCAGCCGGTACGACTGGTCGAGGGCGCCCCGCACGGCGTACTCGCCCTCGACCCGCAGCGCGTCCAGGGCCTCGGAGCCGTCGTCGCCGAGCGCCCCCGCCATCACCGCCAGCGGCTGCCGCGGTCGGGCCGCCACGCGTGCCGCCGCGACGCAGACGGCGAGGGGCAGGCCCGCGCAGGCCCTGGCCATCGTCAGCGCGGCCTCCGGCTCGCGGCCCACCCGGTCGGCGCCGATGCGGCGGCGCAGCAGTTCCACGGTGTCCGAGGTGCCGAAGACGTCGAGCGGGTGGAAGGCGGCCCCGTCCATGCCGAGACCGGTGAGCCGGGCGCGGCTCGTGACCGCCGTGAGCGCGCCCGCCGCACCCGGAAGGAGCGGTCTGACCTGGGCGGCGCTGACCGCGTTGTCGAGGAGCACGGAGATGCGCGCGCCCGCCGTCGCCGAGCGCCACAGCGCGGCCTGTTCGTCGAGCTCCGCCGGGATCTGTTCATGGCCGAGCGCGCGCAGGAACTCCCCGAGGAGTTCACCGGGCCGCGCCGGGCCGCTGCCCGAGTGGCCGCGCAGATCGGCGTACAGCTGTCCGTCGGGGAAGGCTTCGCTGAGGCCGGCCAGCCAGCGGCGGGCCAGCGTGGTCTTGCCGACCCCGGCGGGGCCGCTGATGACGGCGAGCACCGGGCCGCGCCCGACGGTCCGGGCGAGCCGGTCGAGTCCATCGAGTTCGCGGCTGCGGTTGGTGAAGTGGGCGGGGACGGGAGGGAGTTGCCGGGGCACGGCCCGCTCCCGTGCGGCGGGGTTGGGGACGGGTGCGGGTGCGGGTGCGGCGTGAATATGAAGGTCCCCGTGGATGGCATGGGCCTGCACTACGGGACCGCCGATACGGGCGGTGGAACCGATGGTGTTGCCGACGCGGCTGGCGGGCTGGGACGAGGGGCCTTCGGCGGCGGAGGCACCGGCGGGCCGGGGTGCGGGATTCTCGGCGTCGGGCGCACCGGCAGGCAGGGGCGCGGGGCCGTCGGCAGCGGGCGCACCGACCGGCCCCGGTGCGGAACCCTCGGCAGCAGGCACACCGACCGGCCCCGGTGCGGAACTCTCGGCAGCAGGCACACCCCCAGGCCAACGCGCGGAGCCCTCCGCAGCCCACGCACCGCCGAGCCAATCCCGTAACGCCCGCACAAGAAGCGGCCTTCGCGCCGCCTCCCCCGCCAGCGCCTCGGCCAGTTCGCGGACTGCGGCGGCCTCCGGCCGGGTCTGCGCCATCGCCCACGCGCGCACCAGGGGTTCCGCGACGGGGCCCACTGTCCCGCCCACCCGGTCGAGGAAGGCGCGTCTCGCCTCCGGCCGGGACGCCGCCGCGGTGAGGGCAGCCGACAATTCCAGAGTCGTCACCTGGCCCATTCCCCCGCCTCTCGCCGATTCCCCCGGCCTCCGTCGATTCCCCCTACCCGCCCGGCGCCGCCACCAGACCAAATGAGAGGCCAACTCGAACGATTGAGCCAAAACCAGCCAATAAACCTGACGGCATCGCGACGCTATTTGAACGTTTTTGAACTCATGCGATTCTTTGACGCCACCCACAGCACAGGCCGACCTGCGGACGGGGGGCACCGGTGGAGTTGAGGATTCGTGTCCTGGGTCCCGTCGAACTGCGGACGGGCCCACACGCCGATGCCCTCGGCTCGGCAAAGGAACGCCTGATGCTCGCGGCCCTCGCCCTCGACACCGGCCGCCCCGTCCCACTGGACACCCTGATCGACCGGCTGTGGGACGAGTCCCCGCCCGCCAAGCCCCGGGCGAGCCTGCACGCGTACGCCGCCCGGATCCGCCGGCGGCTGCGCACCACACCGGGCGACGGGGATCAGCTCGTACAGCACGCCCACACGTACACCCTCGGCATCCCCGCCGACCAGGTCGACTGCCACCACTTCAAGCACCTGGCGGACCGGGCCCGCACCCTGGCCGACGGCGGCGCGGACACCGAGGCCCTCGAGCTGCTGCGCACGGCGGAGGACCTGTGGCGGGGCGAGCCGCTGGCCGGACTCCCCGGCCTCTGGGCGGAACGGATCCGCACGGCCCTCACCGGTCAGCGGCTCGCCGCCCAGCTCACCCGGATCGGCATCGAGCTGCGCCGGGGCCGCTTCGCCGAACTCGTCACCGAGGTCGCCGCCCTGCTCGACCAGCACCCCGACGACGAGACGCTCGCCGCGATGTACATGACCGCGGCCTACGGCTGCGGGCGGCAGGCCGACGCCCTGCACGCCTACGACACCGTCCGCCGTCATCTGCGGGAGGCCCTCGGCACCGACCCCGGCGAGGCACTGACCCGGCTGCACCGGCTCATCCTGGACGGAGCGCCGATCACCCGGCTGCTCCCGGCACCGGAACCCGCGGTCGCGGCACCGCGCACCCTGCCGAGCCACGCCGAACTGGTCGGCAGGGATTCGGAGTTGGCGGCCATCATCCGGGAGTCGACCGCCCGGCCGGACACGCCCGACGCACCCCCGGTCATCGCCCTGCAGACCATCTCTGGCATGGCGGGCGTCGGCAAGTCCCTCCTCGCCGTACATGCCGCCGGACGCCTCGGCCCGCACTTCCCGGACGGCCAGATCCATCTCGACCTGCGCGCGCACTCCCTCGGTCAGGAGCCGCTGACCCCGCAGGCCGCCCTCACCGCGCTGCTCCGCGTCCTGGGCGTACCGGCGACCGCGCTCCCCGACGGCCTGGACGAACTGGTCGCCCTGTGGCGCACTCTGCTCAGCACGCGCCGCGCCGTCATCGTCCTGGACGACGCGGCGGGCCCCGAGCAGCTGCGGCCGCTGCTGCCGGGCCCCTCGCCCTCCCTGCTCATCGTCACCAGCCGCCGCCGGCTCACCGGACTCCCCGGCATCCGGTCCGTGCTGCTCGACGTGCTCCCGCCGGGCGACGCCGTCGCGCTCTTCCGGCGGCTGGCCGGAGCCGAACGCACCACCAAGAGCAACGAGGTGGCCGACATCGTCCGGCTCTCCGGCCACCTCCCGCTCGCGATCGAACTCGCCGCCGGACGGCTGGTCTCCCGCCCCGCCTGGACCACGGCGCATCTGCTGCGCCGGCTGACCCACGGCCACGGCCGGCTGAAGGAATTCCGGGACGGCTATCAAGAGGTGGCCCGCGCATTCGAAGTCTCGTACCAGACACTCACCGGCGAAGAGCAAACAGTCTTCCGACTCCTCGGTCTCCAACTCGGCCCGGACATAGATCCGTTCGGGACGGCGGCGCTCACCGGTCTCTCCGTGGACAGCGCGGAGCGGGTCCTGGAATCACTCCTCGACGCGCACCTCATTCAGGAGCGCACCCCAGAGCGTTACGCATTCCATGATCTGCTCGGTGAATACTCCCGCACCCTCACCACAACCGAAGATCCGCCCGAGGCACGGGAAAGCGCGCTGCGCCGACTGATCGATTTCTCCATTCGGGCGGCCGACGCGGCGGACCGCATGATCTATCCGCGCCGATTGCGCGGAAGCCTGCCGAGGGCGGCGGATGCGGGCGCCGCCCCCGTCCCCGGCTGGCCGAACGCGACGGCCGCTCGGCAGTGGCTCGCCGCCGAGCGCGCCGGGCTCATCGCGGCCGAGCGGCACTGCCGTACGCACGGGCTCCCGCATGAAGCGGCGCTGCTCGCAGGGGCGTTGGCCGCGTTCCTGGTGGAGGAGGGGTACGCGGCGGAGGCGCGGCGCATGCACGAGTCGGCCGCGCGGCACTGGAACGCCTCGGGCGAGCAGCGGGCCGAGGCGCACGCGCTGCTCGACCTGGGGGCGGTCCTGTCGCACTGCGGACGGTACGAACCGGCGCTCACCGCCGTCCGCCGGGCGCACCGGCTGGCCCAGGACACCGGTGACACCACGACCAGGGCGGAGGCGCTGCATCTGCTGGGCGTGCTGCACTGGAACCTGGGCGACCTCGCCGAGGCGCTGGCCCACCAGAACGAGACGCTCGGCCTGCGGCTCGGGTCGGGCGACCTCTGGCAGATCGCCCGTTCCCAGAACAATCTGGGCATCACTCATCTCTATCTCGGGAATTCCGAGAGCGCCGACGAGCATTTCAACGCGGCACTCCTTGGATTCCGCACGACGAGGGACGGCCGCGAAGAAGCACGCGTCCTGAACAATCTCTCCGATCTGCATTCCCGGAACGGCGATCTCGAATCGGCGCGGAATCATCTGCACGACGCCCTCGCCATTCTCAGCGACTCCGGAAGTCAGGGGGAGCGGGCGATCACTCAGGTGAATCTGGCGAACACCATGAAATCGCCGGACGAGTTGACCGCGATGCTGGATCTCTACGGGGATTCCCTCAGCACTTTCCGGCGCCTGGGCGACCGCCGGAACGCCTCCAACACCCTGCACGTCATGGGTACGGCCCTGCACACCGCGGGCAGCTTCCGCGAGGCCGCGGTCCGCCATCGGCAGGCGCTGGACCTGGCCAGGAGCATCGGCTCGGCGGCCGAGGAAACCCTGGCCCTGCACGGCCTGGGCCTCGCCGAGCACGGCCTGGGGCATACCGCCGCCGCGGTGGAACACATCACCGCGGCGATCGCTGTCGCCGAGCGGATCGGGGCGGCGGGGGAGGCGGTCCGGGCGCGGGAGAGCCTGGCGGCCGTGGCGGGGGCCAGGGCAGAACGTTTCGCCTGAGATTGACTTCATTACCAGGCCCGGAGGGAAGCCGCCGGGCGTTTGCGTGATCCATCTCCGTGCGAAATTCTGGCGCCCCGGAAGCACCCCGCTTCCGAAACGAAGGCATGGAGAAGCAAGCAAAAAAATGAAGCGACGTTCAATCAATTGCGCCATCGGCGGGCTGCTCGCCGCCGCAGCGGGCATAGCAATTTGCATCCCCTCGGTGGCTTCGTCTTCGCCGAAGGAAGTCTTGGCGATTTGCATCCCCTCCTTGGCTCCGTCCTCTGACGAGGAAGCCGTGCCCCTCGATGGCCGCCTCCCCGGGGCGCATCTTCCGGCCACGACCAGCCGCACCTGACCCGCACCCCCGGCCGACGGCGGGCCCACCCGCCGTCGCCGCCTCACCCCGCACCGCCCCGCCGGGCAAAGCTCAGGGTCCGGTACACCGAGACACCCCCCGCCAGCTCCCCGCACGCCCGCGCCGCGTCGCTGACCCGTTGCGTGTACGACGGGTCCCGCGTGTCCAGCAGGATGCCCAGTGTCGTGCCGCTGTGGCCGACCGCGACGCCCAGGCCGCCGACTTCCCGGCAGATCTCCCGCATCGGCTCCAACGACCATTTGTGGCGCAGGAGTTGATTCATCTGGGCGCTGCGCGTGGCGACCCTGCCGACCTCGGCGAGGTCACGGCGGCGTACCGCGCACGCGAGGCGGTCCAGGAGCCGGGCGTACTCATGGCGATCGGCCACGGTGAACGGCTTGGGGATGCGGTTGAAGTCCACCGTGTCGACCGACCCGCCCTCGTCGATCCCCACCACCGCCATCACCGGCAGCACCCCCAGGACCTCGCGCAGCCGCACGCTGCGGTGGTGGAAGGCGACGATCGCCGGGTAGAGCACCCCGTCCGTGGGCTCGATGCCCGCCAGGAGCCGCTCGATCCGGGCCGGCGGCATCTCGACGCCGAGCGCCTGCCCCACCGCCCGCGCCGTGGCCACCAGGTCCGCCGATGACGACGCCAGCCCCTTGCCCTCCGGTATCACGCTGTTGACCGTGAGGGTGCCGCCGACCGGAACCCCGGTCCGCCGCGCCGCCAACTCCCCGATCGTACGGGCCAGTTGCAGCGCCTTGGTCTTGCGCGGCGGCCACACAGCGAGCTCGCCCGAACCGGGCTCCCCGCGGAACGTGGCCATCGTCCAGCGCGCCACCGGCAGCGTCACCAGGAAGTCTCCGTCCGCCTCCGGCAGCACGCCCTGAAGCAGCTCGCCGAAGGTCCCGAAGGCGGTACCGACCCCGACGGGCCCCCTCTCGACGTCACGGATCTCCACTCGGCGCCTCGTTGTCTCCACGCCCACAGGCTGCCACACCTAAAGCGTCTTGACAATCATTTTCATCTAGTGTGATGCTCTCGGCTCACAGCCCAGCGACCGGACGACAACGACCGGCTGCGACGAGCCGACTGGGGGCAGGTTTGCACGACCACATAGCCGAAGCCGTGAAGAAGCCCGATCTCATATCCCTGCGACCGGACTTGCTCTGTCTCCGGTTCGAGACGATGAAGATCTATTCGGCCCTCGGGGCGGTCAAGCACCTTCTCGATTCGGGCGCCGTGAAACCCGGCGACACCCTCATCGACAGCTCCAGCGGAATCTACGCACAGGCCCTGGCACTCGCCTGTCACCGCTATGGAATGAAGTGCCACATCGTCGGATCAACGACCGTCGACCGCACGATGCGCGTACAGCTGGAGATACTCGGCGCCACGCTGGAACAGGTTCAGCCGTCCAAGAATCTCCGGCTCGACCAGGAATTGCGGGTGCGCCGCATCGCCGAGATCCTCAAGGCGAATCCGTCGTACCACTGGATGCGGCAGTACCACGACGGCATCCATTACTACGGCTACCGCGACGTCGCCGAGACGATCGACGCCGAACTCCCCGACCGGCCGCTCACCCTGGTGGGCGGGGTGGGTTCGGGCGCCTCGACCGGCGCCATCGCCGGGTATCTGCGCGAGGCCGGCCGGGACGTCTCACTCGTCGGCGTACAGCCCTTCGGCAGCGTCACCTTCGGCTCGGAGCAGGTCGCCGACCCCGACATGATCATTGCCGGGATCGGCAGCGCCATCGAATTCAAGAACGTCCGGCACGCGTCCTACGACCGCATTCACTGGGTCAACTTCGATTCCGCCGTATCCGGCGCCGTCTCGCTCCTCAGGACCAGCGGAATCTTCGCCGGCCTTTCCACCGGGGCCGCCTATCTGACCACCCTCTGGGAACAGCGCCGCGACGATTCCCGTACATACGTCTTCATCGCGGCCGACACCGGTCACCGCTATGTCGAGAGCGCGTACGCGAAACACGCGGACGCCCACGACATCGACACCCTGAAGCCCCATGAGATCACCTCGCTCGACGAGTTGAGACATCCGTGGTCGACGGCTTCTTGGCGCGATCTTTCCTGATCCCTGTCTGATTCCCCATCTGATTTCCGCCACGAATCCCCATCCCCGCAATGAGAGAACCCCATATGTCACACCCCGAGCCGCGCACCCCCCGTACCGTCGCGGAGCTCACCGACGCCGTCCTCGCGGGCGAGTACGGACCCGACCCCGAAGAACTCTCCGTCACCAGCGCGTTCTGGCTGTACAACACCACCCGTCTCGCGGGCGGCGACGTCACGTACCACAACCACTACCTGCTGCTCCGGGTCGGATCGGCCTTCGGCGCCTGCTCGTTCGAGGCCGGTGAACTCGCCCCGGACTTCTGCGAGAACGCCTCCGGGCACACGCTCGGCAAGCTGCTGCGCGCCGAGTCCACACCCGTCCGCGTCGCCGCGCTCGACGCCTATCTCGCCCGGACCGACCCGCACCGCGAAGCATCCGGCGCCGAGCGCGTCACGCTGCCCGCCGGCACCCCGGAGATCCGTGCGAAGGCCCGCGACGCGTCCATCGCCGCGCTGCTCGACATCCGCCCCGGAGCCAAGGTCGCGCTGATCGGCGTGGTCAACCCGCTGGTGTCGGCGATACGCGAGCGGGGCGGCGTCTGCCTGCCCTGCGACCTGAATCTCCGTACCACCCAGTGGGGCGACGAGATCACCGACGACATGACCGAGGTGCTCGCCGAAGCCGATGCCGTCGTCGCCACCGGCATGACGCTGAGCAACGGCACCTTCGACCTGATCCTCGCGCACTGCCGCGAGCACGGGGTGCCGCTGGTGATGTACGCGCAGAGCGGCAGCGCCGTGGCGCGCGCGTTCCTGTCCGCGGGGGTCACCGGGCTCAACGCCGAGCCGTTCACGTTCTCCCAGTTCAGCGCCGACGAGACGCCGATGTACCGCTACCGGGAGTCGGTGTGAGCGTCGACTCCAAGGGTGGTGCGGCCGTGAGTTCCGGGGCCACCGAGGCGGGCGAGGCCGTCCCCGGCGATCTGCGGATGGCCCGCGCCCTGTGGCCCGTGCTCGTCGCCTCGGCGGTCGGACTGCTGCCGTTCACCGTCTTCAGCACCTACCTCGTGCCGATGGCCGAGGACGCCGACAGCAGCGTCGCCACACTGGGCGGGCTGCGCGGACTCGGCGGGCTCGCCGCCCTGTTGGTCGGCACCGCGCTCGCGCCGCTCATCGACCGGGTGCGCAAGGAGTGGGCGGCGGCGGGCGGGCTCGCCGCGCTCGGCCTCTCCGCGGCGCTCGGCGCGAGCGGCGACTTCCTCCTGATCGCCGTGTTCTGCCTGCTCGTCGGCGCCAGTACGTCGGTGCTGAACCCGGCGCTGACCGCGGCCGCCGCCGACCGCTTCGGCTCCGGCAAGGCGGCCGGGCGCGCGGCGACGCTCGTGACGGCGACGCAGTCGATGACGGCCATGCTCGCGGCGCCCGTCATCGCGCTGCCCGCGCTGTTCTGGGGCTGGCAGGGCGATCTGTTCGCCGTGACCGCGCTGTCGCTGCTGCTGGCCGGCGTCTTCTTCGTACGCGGCAGGAACAAGCCGGTGGAGGTGGCCGAGGGGGCCGAACGGCTCGGCTATCTCGCCTCGTTCAAGGCGCTGGGCGCGATTCCCGGTGTCGTACCGCTGCTGCTGATCGCGCTGCTGCGGACCGCGGTCTTCATGGGCTATCTCTCCTATCTGGCCGCCTACTACGACGACCGTTTCTCGCTCGACCCCGGGCTCTTCGCCTTCGTCTGGACGCTCAGCGGCGCATCGTTCTTCGTGAGCAACCTCCTCACGGGGCGGATCACGAACTCCGCCGAGCCGCGCATCGGCACGGAACGGCTGCTGGCCGTCGGCCTGGTCGCCGCGCTCGTCTCGGTGGTGGGCTTCTACTTCACCCACTGGCTGCCGCTGGCGCTCGCGATGACGTCCTTGCATGCGGCGAGCCATGCGGTCGTGGCCGCGTGTGTGGTGAGCCTGTTGGTGCGGCGTTGCGGGGCCCAGCGGGGCGCTGCGCTGAGCGTCAACTCGGCGGGGATGAGCCTCGGGGTGTTCGTGGGGGCCGCGCTTGGTGGACTCGGGCTCGGGCTCGCCAGCTACCCCGGAATCGCGGTGGCGTTCGGCGTGCTGGTCGTGGTGGCCCTGGGCGCGGCGGTTCTCGTGCTGAGGGCCGGAGCGGTGGAGAGGGCTGAGGAGGACTCCGGTTGAGGGTCGCGCGCGGCGCCGTCGTGGCTGGTCGCGCAGTTCCCCGCGCCCCTTCGGGGCGCGTCGTCCCACCCCCGCTCGAAAGGCCCGACCGATCATGTCACCGCCCATGACCTCTTCCATGGCCGCCGCATCCGCGGGCGAAGCGGCGGAGGTGAGCAGGACCAAGGCACTCCTCGCCTCCCCTGCAGGCCTCGCCGCGGCCTGCGCCGCGCTTGTCGCCGTCCTCCTCGGCTCCGTCGTCGTCGCCATCGGCATGGGCTCCGCCTCGGTCTCGCCGGGGGACACCGCCCGGCTGCTGTGGGCCGCGCTGAGCGGCGGTTCGATCGACTCCGACGAGGTGACGACGTATCAGATCATCTGGCAGATCCGCACACCGCGCGTACTCCTCGCGGCACTTGTCGGTGCCGGGCTGAGCGCGGTCGGCGTCGCGATCCAGGCTCTGGTGCGCAACGCGCTCGCCGATCCGTTCGTGCTCGGCGTCTCGTCCGGTGCTTCGGTGGGCGCGGTCGGCGTCACGGTCACCGGCGGGCTCGCCGCGCTCGGGATCTACGCCGTGTCGGTGGGGGCGTTCGTGGGCGCGCTGGTCGCGTCGCTCCTCGTGTACGCCGCCTCGGCGAGCCGAGGTGGCGGGCTCGCGCCGCTGCGGCTCGTCCTGACGGGCGTGGCCATGTCGCTCGGGTTCCAGGCCGTGATGAGCGTGATCATCTACTTCGCGCCGGACAGCGAGGCGACCAGCATGGTCCTGTACTGGACGATGGGCAGCTTCGGCGCCGCCACCTGGGGCGCGCTGCCCGTCGTGGCCGCCGTCGTGCTCCTTGGCGTGGCCCTGCTGCACCGGTACGGCAGGGCGCTCGACGTTCTCGCGCTCGGCGACGAGACCGCGACGAGCCTGGGATTCAGCCCCGACCGGCACCGCAAGGGACTGCTCGTGCTCGCCTCGCTCATCACTGGGGTGATGGTGGCCGTGAGCGGGGCGATCAGTTTCGTCGGCCTGGTCATGCCGCATCTCGTACGGATGGTGGTCGGCGCCACGCATGCGCGGGTGCTGGCGGTGGCGCCGCTCGTCGGGGCGGTGTTCATGGTCTGGGTCGACCTGGTCTCGCGGACGCTGGTCGCGCCGCGCGAGCTGCCCCTCGGCGTCATCACGGCGCTGGTCGGGGTGCCGGTGTTCATCGCGCTGATGCGGCGCAAGGGCTATATGTTCGGGGGCCGTTGAGATGAGACTCGTACGTGACATGTGCGGGGGCCGCTGACATGGATCTCGTACTCGACGGTCTGTCCGTCATGGTCGACGGCAAGCGGCTCGTCCGGGAGCTTTCCCTCGACGTCGGCAGCGGCCGCGTCGTGGGCCTCGTCGGCCCGAACGGCAGCGGCAAGTCCACCGCCCTCAAGTGCGTCTACCGCGCGCTGCGTCCGAGCGCCGGCGTGGTCCGCGTCGGCGACGACGACCTGTCCCGGCTGCCCCTGCGGCACAGCGCGCGGATCGTCGCCGCCATGGCCCAGGACGGCGCGGTGGACCTGGACTTCACGGTGGAGGAGGTCGTGGCCCTGGGCCGCGCGCCCCATCTGCGCGGCAACCAGGCGCTCAGCGGCCGGGAACGCGAGCTGTGCGCGCGGACCATGGACCGTCTCGACCTGACACGCCTCGCCCGGCGCGGCGTACTGACCCTGTCGGGCGGTGAACGCCAACGGGTGCTCCTCGCCCGGGCGTTGGTACAGGAACCGCGAATCCTGGTGCTCGACGAACCGACCAACCACCTCGACGTGCACCACCAGATCGAGCTGCTCTCCCTGCTGCGCGGCTCGGGCCTCACCGTCCTCGTCGTGCTGCACGACCTGAACCTGGCGGCGGCCGCCTGCGACCGCATCGGGGTGCTGTCCGGCGGCGAGTTGGTCGCTTCGGGCACGCCGCAGGACGTACTCACCACGGAACTCGTCGACAAGGTCTTCGGAGTGCGGGCGACGGTCGTCAGCCACCCCCTCACGGGCGACCCGCAACTCCTGTACGCCCTCACACCCACCCCCTGAACTCCCCTGACCACACCCCCACTTCACCCTCGAAAGGCACCACACCCATGCGCAGAAACACCCGGAAGCAGACCGCCGCACTCGGCTCCGCCCTCGCGGCCGCCGTGCTGCTCGGCGGCTGCGGAGCCGAGGTCGACCCGGACTCCGATGCGGCGGGGGCGGACAAGAAGGTCACCGTCGACCGCTGCGGTGAGCCGGTGACGTACACGACCCCGAAGCGCGCGGTCGCATACGAGGGCGGCAGCGCGGACAAGCTGTTCAGCCTCGGTCTGACCAAGCACGTCCACGGCTATGTCATGCCGCCGGCCAACCCCCCGGTGAGCGAGTCCCCTTGGGCGTCCGAGTACGCCAAGGTGAAGATGCTCAGCGACGACCTCCTGAACAAGGAACTCGTCGTGGAGGCCAAGTCCGACTTCGTCGTGGCGGGCTGGAACTCCGGCTTCAGCGACCAGCGCGGCATCACGCCCGCCATCCTGGACAAGCTCGGCATCCAGAGCTTCATGCACACGGAGAGCTGCTTCAACTACCCGAAGTTCCCGCAGAAGGTGACCCCCTTCAAGGCGCTGTACTCGGACCTGGAGCGCCTCGGCAAAATCTTCAAGGTCGAGAAGAAGGCGGACGACGTGGTGTCCGGCCTGAAGAAGCGGGTGGCGGCCGTGGAGGCCAAGGCCCCCAAGGGCGAGAAGGTCCCGGTCTTCCTCTACGACTCCGGGACGGACCAGCCGTTCACGGCGGGCAGCCAGGTCCCGCCGAACGACATCATCAAGAGCGCCGGCGGCCGGAACGTCTTCGACGGCCTCGACGAGCGGTGGACCCAGGTGAACTGGGAGGCGGTCACCAAGGCGGAGCCCGAGGTCGTCATCATCTTCGACTACGGCGACATGCCCGCCAAGAAGAAGATCGACTTCCTGAAGAAGTCCCCGCACACCAAGGAACTGCCCGCCGTGAAGAAGAACAACTTCTTCGTCCTCGACTACAACGAGGGCATCAGCGGGCCGCGCAACATCGACGGCCTGGAGAAGTTCGGAAAGTACCTGCGCGAGCTCGACAGGCGCTGAGCAGCCCCGGGGGCTGGTGCCGGGCTTTGTCCCCGGGAACGGAAGGGGGCTGTGAGACAACCTCCCGGCCACTGAAATGCCTGAGGCAGAGCCGAAGTCGCCACCGTCCGCCGTTGCGGCAGCGGCGGCTTCGGCCGGTGCCGCGACAGCGGCAACACGATCCCTCACGGGAAAGGACAGCCTCATGCGTACAGCACGGTTGCTCGCGGCGAGCGGCGCTGCGAGCGCGCTCCTACTCGGAGCAGTGGTCCCGGCCTCGGCCGGCGATGCCCCTGCGGCAAGCCCCGGAACTCACCTCCAGGTCGCCGACTCCGCGGCCGCCACTGCCCCCGCCAAGGGACAGAAGTCCGGAGACGTCAAGATCCAGCAGCGCTGGCACGTCAAGAATGCCAAGAACATCCAGGGCACGCCGTCCAGGCGGTGGCCCTGCGTCTATGTCTACGGGCGCGGCGGATCCCCGACCTACGGCAAGGCGTGCTTCCAGCCGAAGGGGGACAGGTTCTGGATCAAGGACAGGCGGTCCGACGGGATGAACCTCAGGACGATCGCCATGCCCTCGGGGAATGACACGAACGTCTACAACTGCAGGAACTACAAGGGCAAGCGCGCCGGCTGGACCCGCTGCAACTTCTCAAGGCTGATCAAGGAAGACGTCATGATCAGCTTCGTCCTCGCCGCCTACAAGGGCAATGTGCGAAAGGCCACCAGTATGACCGTGGCCGAGAGGAGCTAAGCGGCTGAACGGGGTGGGCCTCTTGGTGACAGTGGGCGCCGGCGGGCGTGACGGCATCGCGTTGTCGACTCCAGGAGGCCTGCCCCTTCTACCCGGACGGGCACACGGGTCCCGGGGGCGAGTCCGGGAGGTAGGCCGTGCGTTCTTCTGCTGTGAGGTTGCGGGCGACGGCGCGGCAGATCTTGTGCTGGGCGGCAGACGGACCGGGCAGGCGTACGTCCCAGAGCCGCACCGTCTTTCCGGCGGTGCCGGCCAGAACGTGTCCGTCGGGGCTGAACACCGGCGCTGCCGTCGTGCGGCCGGTGAGAGTGGCACGCGTGCGGCCGGTGACGGTGTCCCACAGCCGCATGGTGCCGTCGCCCTGTTCCATGGCCAGGGTGCGGCCGTCCGGGCTGAAGGCGGCCGAGCCCGCGGTCACGTCTTCGCTGCCGGTCATCACGGCGCGGACGCGTCCGGTCGTCGCGTCGCGCAGTCGCACCGTGCCGTTGCTGCCTCTCGTGGCCAGGGTGCGGCCGTCCCGGCTGAAGGCCAGTGGCAGCCAGCCGCCGCGGCCGGAGAAGTCGCGGCCACGGCCGGTGCGGATGTCCCACAGCCGCATCGTCCTGCCCGCGTCGTAGCCGACGGCCAGGGTGTGGCCGTCCGGAGTGAAAACGGCCGTATTCGCCAACGTGTGGCGGCCGGTGAGGGTGGTGCGTGTGCGGCCGGTCCGGACGTCGCGCAGCCGCACCGATCCGGCGGAATCGCCGCCGGTGACCAGGGTTGTGCCGTCCGGACCGAGCGCCGTCGGTTCGGAGAAGTTTCGCTCCGGATCGGTCAGGGTGGTGCGGCTGCGGCCGGTCCGGAGGTCGTGCACGCGCACCCGGCCGTCGTCGCTGTCCGCGACCACCAGGGAGCGGCCGTCAGCTGTGAACGCCACGGACGGGGCCGCGATTCCCTTGTAGCCGGTGAAGGTGGTGCGCGCGCGGCCCGTCCGGATGTCCCACAGGCGTATGGAGCCGTCGTAGCTGCTGGTGGCCAGGGTGCGGCTGTCCGGGCCGAACACCACCGAGTGCACCGGACCTTTATGGCCCGTCAGCGTACGGCCCGTGCCTACGTCCCACAGCCGTACCGTGCCATCGCTGCCGCTGGTGGCCAGGGTGCGGCTGTCCGGGCCGAACACCAGCGAGTTCACCGAACCGTCGTGGCCCGCGAGGTCGGTACGGGAGCGGCCGGTACCGGTGTCCCACAACCGCAGTGGAGCCCATCCGCCGGCAGCCAGGGTGCGGCCGTCCGGACTGAAGGCCAGTGTGAGGACTTCGCCGTCGTAGCGGTCCTCGAGCGTGCTGCGGGCGCGTCCGGTGCCGGCGTCCCACAGCCGAGCGGTGCCGGCGCCGCTGCCGGTGGCCAGGGTTTCGCCGTCCCGGCTGAAGGCGAGCGCTGTCACTTCCTCCTGGCGGTCGGGGAGCGTCGTGCGCACCTTGCCGGTTGCCGCGTCCCACAGCCGTACCCTGTCGTCGAAGTCGCTGGTGGCCAGCGTTCGGCCGTCCGGGCTGAACCCCGCCACCGCAACTTTGTGACCGGCGAGTGTGGCACGCTCACGGCCGGTCCGGATGTCCCACAGCCGCATCAGGCCCCTTCTGTCGCCCCTCGCCACCGTCTTCCCATCCGGGCTGAGCACCGTCGGCGCGCCTTTCTCCAGCTCGGCGTCCTGGGTGAAGGCCTTGCTGACCCGGCCGGTGCGCGTGTCTCCCCGCCATACCGTGCCCTGGGCCCCGCCGATGAGGAGAGTGTGACCATCCGGGCCCACGGCGAGTGAGGACACCGCGCCGCGATGCCCGGTGACGGTGTGGCGGAGTCTTCCGGTGCCGGCGTCCCACAGCCGCACCGTGCCACCGCGGCTCCCCGTTGCCAGGGTGCGCCCGTCCGGGCTGAACGCCACCGCGACCGCGTCCGCCTTGGCCGCGGCGAGGCGGTGGCGAAGGGGTTCATCGGCTGCCTTGTAGAGGCTGATCCTGGCTTCAGTGGTGGGACTGGTGCGGTAGGCCTGCACGGCCAGGAGGGAGCCGAGGTCGGGATTGGTCTCCATGAGCGTGCCGGACTGGGCGGCGAGTTGGCGGGACAGGGCCTGCTGCCCGGCGGTGACGGCCTGGCCGCGCTGCTGCTCGGCAGCGTTGCGCTGCTGGTAGGCGACCCCCGCGGCGATGAGAGCAAGGACGAGCAGCGTGGCGAGAGCCGCGGTGAACGAGCGCGCCCGGTGGGAGCGGCGTTGCTCGGCGCGGACGGACTGGTGCAGGAAGTCCCCTTCCATCTCCGTGAGTTCATCTTGCTGTTCGGGGGTACGGAAGGCGTCTTGGGCCTCGGTGAGTTCGGTGCCGCGCAGCAGCGCTCCGCTGTCGCGGTCGCGGGCCTGCCAGTTGTGGGCTGCGTCGGTCAGGCGCCGGTGGCGGCGCAGACGCTCACGGTTGTCCTCGATCCACCCGTGCAGTCGGGGCCATGCGGTGATCAGCGATTCGTGGGCGAGGTCGACGGTGTCGTCGTCCAGGGTGACCAGGCGGGCCCGCGCCAGGCGCTGCAGCACAGTGTCCGGGTCACAGTCGGCGGTCGCGAGCTCGGCCCGCTCGACGGGGCGGCGGGTGTCCGCGGTGCCCTGGCCCGGGGTGATCAGACGCAGCAGGATACGACGGGCCGTCTCGCCCTGGCGCGGGGTGAGTTGGGTGTAGAGGTCTTCGGCGCTCTGGGCGATGGCGCCATGGATGCCGCCGGTGCTTTCGTAGCCTTCCAGGGTCAGGGTGCGGCCGCGCCGCCGTCGCCAGGTCTCAAGGAGTGTGTGCGACAGCAGCGGCAACCCGCCCGGCTCCCCGCTGATCTCGTCGATGAGACGGGCAGTCAGCGTCCGCTCCACGATCAGCCCTTCGGCAGCCGCGGGCTTGACGATCACCTCACGCAGTTCGTCCGCCGTCATCGGGCCGACGGGCAGACTCGCCTCCCCCAGGAGCGCGGCCAGACCCTCGTGCTCAAGGCACCGGGCGTAGAAGTCCGCGCGCACGCCGATGACGACCCGTAGCCGACTGTCCGGGTTCCGGGCAGAGAGCAGCAGGCCGATGAACTCGCTGCGCTCGGCCGGGTCCTGACAGAGGGTGAATATCTCCTCGAACTGGTCCACCACCAGCCACGTGTCGCCCTCTCCCCCGGCCGGGGTGAACAGTCTCCGGTGAGCATGCGCCGGACTGGGACCGGGTGTGAGGATCCGGATCGCCGCCGGCCTCGGCACGGGATCCTCGGGATTCTGCAGTCGGGGAATGAACCCGGCGCGCAACAGGGACGATTTGCCGCTGCCCGACGGGCCGATCACGATCACGCAGCGACGCGCCTCGGCCAGGCCGGCGAGGTCGTCCGTGAGCCGGGTGCGACCGAAGAACCGCGCACGATGTCCGGCTTCGAAACGGGCCAGGCCCTGGTAGGGCGGATCCGCCGACTCCTCGTCGACGTCCCTGGGCTGGGCGCTCTCTTCATCACGCGCCGCGTGCCAGCGCCGTTCCCACTCCGCCGGGCCACCGCCGCACGCCTTCACGTAGGCGAGCGTCAGGGGCAGCGACGGCAGCGTCTCTCCCGCGGCCGCGCGCGCCAGTGCGGCAATCGAGTACTCCGCCTCTTTCGCCATCACCTGGTAGGTCGGACTGCCCGCCTCACGGCGCAGCTTGCGCAACTCGAAGGCGAGTTGCTGCACCGGCCCCGCCACCGGATCGATCGGCTTCTCCCGGCGCCCCACCGCAGTCCCAGCCCTTCCCCGTCGACGCCCTGGCCCTCACCTCAACACAGCCGTCACAGCGGCAACAAGGCGTCCGCACGCCAACCCGGCCTCCGGCCCAGGCCACCCATTCCTTTGTCTACCAGCACAAACACGGGCTGCGAGAAAACCAGGTGCCCACTTGAATCACTTGGGCAAGGCCGGAACCGCCGCTCCCGAGCGGCGGTGTGGTGCCTGTGCCCCGAGAAGGCCAAGGGGGGAGGGCACAGGCACCGGCACCGGCCTTGCGACAGCGCGGCTGACCGCCGCACCCCCGCGCACGTTGATCGAGCCCCGCCGCCGGCCGTCCGGCCACGCCTAGTGGGCCTCGTCCAGCGCCCCCGTGAGGCGGCCGAGCAGTCCCTGGAGGGCGAGGATCTCGTCTATGCCCAGGCCGGTCGAGGCGAGGATCCGGCGCGGCACGGGCAGGGCCCGCTCGCGCAGCTCCGTCCCGGCGTCCGTCACCCGCACGGTCACCGAGCGCTCGTCCTCGGCGCTGCGCTCGCGCCGGACGAGACCGGCGGTCTCCAGGCGCTTGAGGAGCGGCGAGAGCGTGCCGGAGTCGAGGCGGAGGCGTTCGCCGATCGCCTTGACGGGCTGGGGGCCGCGCTCCCACAGGACCATCATCACCAGGTACTGCGGGTAGGTGAGGCCGAGGTCCTTGAGGGCGTCGCGGTAGACGCCGCCGAAGGCGCGCGACGCCGCGTGCAGCGAGAAGCAGACCTGGTGGTCGAGGCGGAGCAGCTCGGCGTCCGGGATGTCGGGCAGCAGCCGGGGGTCGGTGGCGGGCGGCGGTGTCATGGGTCCAGGGTACCTGCCGCACATCATTGAGTTGTGTACAACTAAATTGCGTGCAACTCTTATGGCGCGGACGAACCGCAGCCAGCGGAGAGCCAGAGGAAGAGGACCCCCATGAACGCGATCTACACCGCCGTCGCCACCGCCAACGGCCGCGAGGGCCGCGCCGTCAGCACCGACGGCCAGCTCGACCTCCCCCTCGCCATGCCCCCGGCCCTCGGCGGCAACGGCAAGGGCACCAACCCGGAGCAGCTCTTCGCCGCCGGGTACGCGGCGTGCTTCGCCAGTGCGATGGGCGCGGTCGGCCGTGAGATGAAGGTCGACACCAAGGACGTCTCGGTGACCGCCGAGGTCTCCATCGGCAAGGACGACACGGGCTTCGGGCTCGCGGTCGTGATGCGCGTGGAGCTGCCGGAGGCGCTGGAGGGCGAGACGGGACGGCAGCTGGTCGAGGCGACGCACGCGTACTGCCC
Source organism: Streptomyces sp. NPDC050658 (assembly GCF_044457025.1). Taxonomy (NCBI): domain Bacteria; kingdom Bacillati; phylum Actinomycetota; class Actinomycetes; order Kitasatosporales; family Streptomycetaceae; genus Streptomyces; species Streptomyces sp. NPDC050658. Next base: position 79,511 of record NZ_JBITGM010000016.1, on the reverse strand, counting down.
GTACTCGAAGGCGACCCGCGGCAACATCGAGGTCGAGCTGGTCGTCGAGTAGTCGGCCGCCTCGCGGCAGGTACCGTAGGGGGACCGATCTCATGGGCCTCCTGGTGGGCTGCGTGAACCCCAGGAGGACCGAGAGCATGACGACGAACCGCGGCCGCAAGGACGTGATCCGGGACCGGATGACGGCGACCGGCGAGTCGTACAACGTGGCGGCGCGCAACCTGAAGTCGATGAAGGACATGGGCGCCACCCGCGAGGCCGTCCGCACGCAGCGCTGGCGGCCCGCGGAGACCCTGGACGTGCCGTGCCCCTGCGGCGGCACCTGCGAGCCCGGCGAGAAGTGCGACCGCTGCCACGCCCGCCACCGTCATGTCTCCCGCTCCCCCGGCAGCCGCACGGAGGTCGAGACCTGGGCGGACCGCTACGACTGCATGGGCTGCGCATCCTCGTACACCCTGACCGTCGTACTGCCCGGCCGCCCCTGGGGCATCGCCGAGACGACGGTCCAGGGTGCGTCCGGGGAGCCGGTGGTGCGGGCGCGGGTCTTCCCCGGCGTCCGGCATCCGCTGCTGCGGCCCGAGGCGGCGGACGCGGCGGACACGGCGGACACGGCGGACACGGCCGACTGAGTCACTCCGGGTCGTCGACGACGCGCGCCGCCAGGTCCAGCAGGGCCTGCGCCGTGCGCGCCCTGAGCCGGCCGAGCTCCTTCGCCCGGTGTTCGGAGAGGTGCAGGTCGAAGGGGACGAAGACCGTGCCGGCGCAGTTCGCGGCGAACCGCTCCTTGATCTCCGCGTCCTGGAGCGACTTGTCGATGCCGCCGAGCAGGGACACGACCACCACCGCGTTCCGCACCAGGTCCTCGCGGCCGCGCGCGCGAAGGCCGGCGAGGAGCCTCGTGGCCTCCCCCACGGAGAAGACGGAGGTCGTGCAGCACACGATCAGCCGGTCGGTCGTGTCAAGGGCCACGTCGAGGGCGGGATCACGGTACGGGGCCGCCCAGTCGGTCAGCACCACGGCGTAGTGCCGTGCCGTCATCGTGAGGATGCGCCCGTACTCCTCCGCGTAGGCCGGGCTGCGGGTGGCGTAGCTGGCGCGGTGCGCGAGGATCTCGAGGCCCGTGATGGCGCGGCTGGTCAGCTCGCGGATGGCGGCGTGCGAGGCGTCCGCCGGGAGCCTGGTGAGGTCGCGCGGTGTCGCGGCGTTCGGCCGGACCAGATAGTCGTGCAGGTCACCGCTGACCGGTGCGCCGTCCATCGCGAGGACCGGCTCGTCGCGCACCGCCGCGAACAGCGAGCCCAGCATGAACGTCGTGGTGGACCGGCCGCAGCTCGGGTGGGCGCCGACCACGGTGATCCGCCTGTGATACGTCAGCGGGCGCCTGACCAGGGCGATCCGGCGTTCCTGCATGGCGCGGGCGCCGCCGAGACCCAGATCGAGGCGGAGACTGCGGCGGCCGATCCGGGGGACGGCCGGGGCCTCTGCCGCCTTGGGCCGGGCCAGCAGGGGCGGGCGCGCGGGCGCCCCGCCCTTGGCGGCCGGCGTCACCCCGGTGGACCTCCCGTCGCCGTGCATGGCCTGGGCGATCGCGACGTACCGGGCCAGCTTGTCGGCGACGGCACCCGCGGTGGGCCGCCGCGCCGGATCCGGGTCCAGGCAGGCCTTGACCAGGGCGCGCAGGGACTGCCAGGTGGAGCCCTGCCACAGATGCATGCCGTCCGGCAGGCCGGGCACCGAGGCCTGCCGCTTGCTGCTGACCAGCCGCAGCAGTTCGCCGAGCGACCTGATGTTGTCCTCCCGCGTCGGCGCGACGCCCGTGCCGGAGAACTCGCCGTCCACGACGCAGTCCGACAGGCCGACGAAGACCACCGACCGTTCGAGGACCATCACCGAGTCGGGAGAAATCCCGGCGGGGACAAGGCCGTTGAGATGGCAGATGCTCAGCGCGCTCGCCAGATGCCAGGCGAGCAGCAGGCTGGTGAGGATGTCGAACGTGGCGGTGCCGTCCGGGGTTTCGTACACCAGGAGCTCACTGAGCCGCGGCGGCTGCAGATCCCGGTTGCCGGACACCGAGAGCAGCCGCATGGCGAGCCACGGAGGGCGGCCGGCGAGATCCGTGGCGATGAGTTCGGGGGCGTACCGCCCGTCCATCCGGCGCAGCGCCTCGGCCTCGGCGGCCAGCAACTGCTCGGTGGCCACGGGCAGATCGGGGCGGACCACCCGCAGCGCGGCCTCGCGCCCTGCCTCGTCCCGGCCCAGGTAGACGAGGCTGCGGGTGCCCGCGCGGCGGCCCTGCAGCCGGTAGCGGCCGAGGCGCGTGGGGTCCTGCGGGGTGAGCGGCGACCAGGGCTGGGCGCGGGCCCGGTCCGGCATGTCGAAGGCGGGGACACGCGGCTGTGTCGCCACACCGAACCGGGCGAGCAGCCTGCGCTCGACGGCGGTGAACGCGTGGAAGGCGGCGGGCACGGTGTCCGCGCCGTCCGGGTGGGTGAGCCAGACGGGGAAGTCCGGTGAGCGGCCCGCCAGTTGTTCCAGGCGGCGGCCGATCGCCCGGCCGGTGCGCAGCAGTTCGGAGCTGGGCACGGCGTCGAGGAGGGCGGTCTTGGTCTCCTCGCTGAAGTCGAAGATGCGGTGCTTGGCGGGCAGCGGTCCCGGCACGGGGGCCGGGTAGGGCTCCATGAGGCCGCCGAGGAAGACCTCCGCCAGCTGGGCGACCGGGGCCCGCCAGGGGACGGCGGACTGCACGAGCCGCATGACAGGCACGGAGAGCGGCGAGACGGCGGCCAGATGCGCGGCCAGTCGGTACGCCTCCGGGGATGCCGCGTCCCTGAAGTGCTGGATGCCGCGGACCTCGCGCCCCGGAGCGATCGGCGCGTGCCGCTGGGGACGGGCCAGGAGCGGCAGTTCGACGGTGGTGCCGGGCGAGGTCAGCAGCAGCGACCAGTCCCGCAGGGACTCCGCGGCCGGTTCGAGGACGGGGATGGGTACGCCGGTGAAGTCGGCGACGCCCGCGGGCAGGACGCGGTCGCTGATCTCCCACGACGTGTTGGCCCCGCCCGGCCTGCGGGTGGTGGCGAGCCAGCGGTCGGCCTGGATCCCGGAGCCGTCCCACAGACCCGGCGGCAGGGTGTGCAGGACGGCCACCGGGCCGCTGGTCGCCCAGTCGAGGAGTACGTCGTGCATGGCGCCGCGCCGCCAGGCGCCGCCGAGTCCGTCGCTGACGACGAGCACCAGCGTCTGCCCGGTCGGGTCGAGCAGCACGGAAGGGGACATGGTGGAGGCGCCGGTCTCGAAGGGCCTGCCGTGCAGCACCGGGGCCCCTGACGTGCGGGTGTCGAGGCCGAGGACGCGGATGGAGCGGAAGGCGGCGAGGCGTTGCAGCGCCGTGCGCAGATCGGCGGCGAGGCGGTGCCAGAGCAGCATGGACAGACCGCCGTCGACGACGAGCGCCAGGTGCAGCCAGCGTTCGCGCGCCGGGCGCATCACCACATCGGGCAGCCGCGTCTCGGCGAGTGCCGCGGCGGTGGCCGCCTCGTCCAGTTCCTGCCGCCATCTGCTGGGCCGCTTCCGCTTCAGCGGGCGCAGGGCGCGTCCGATGAGCAGCTCCTGGCGCAGGGCCTTGTCCTCGGGGACACGCAGCGGCAGGGCGGGCTGCTCGTCGTCGGGCAGGGGTGCCGGGCGGTCGGGGAGCAGCGGCGGCAGGGACGCGGCGTGCAGCTCCGGCGGGGTGAGGTCGGGCAGGTCGGCGTCGGGCGCGGCGGGCTCGGGCGGTTCGCCGTCGTCCTCGGCGGGCGCCGGGTACTCGACGGCGGGGGACGGGCCCCGGGCGCGCTGGGCCCGGCGGGCCGCCCGTGCCAGGGGCAGCTCTTCGGGACCGCCGGACGCCAGGCGCTCGGCCAGCCACAGCACGTCCAGGACCTCGTGCGCGTCGAGGTCGCGCCCCGCCGCCTTGAGGACCCGCAGGGCGGTGGCCAGGCTGTCGTCCCGGCGGTCCACGGTCAGAGGGTTCCCGTCAGCTGGTGGAGCACGGCGTCGAGGAGGCCCTCGGCGTCCAGGTCCACTCCCCCGGCGCGCAGGAACACCGCGTTGAGCAGCTGGTCGGTGGCGAGTTCGCCGGGGGCGCGGCGGCGCAGGAACGCCTGCAGCAGGTCGTCGACCTCAAGGAGGGCGCCGTCCCCGAGGTGCGCGGAGACGATGGCCCGCAGCCGCTCCTCGTCGGGCACCGGCAGGTCGAGACGGATGCAGCGGCGCAGGAAGGCGGGCGGGAAATCCCGTTCGCCGTTGCTGGTGATGACGACGACGGGGAACTCGACGCACTGCACCCGGCCCTGCTCCACGACGACCGAGCCGTGGTGGTCGGCGGTCAGCACGTCGACGTATCCCGACTCCTCGGGCAGCCGGGCCAGTTCGGGTATCTCGAAGACGCCCTCCTCGAAGACGGTCAACAGGTCGTTGGGCAGGTCGACGTCACCCTTGTCCATCTCGTCGACGAGCAGCGCCCGCGGGGTGTCCGCGGGGGCGAGGGCGGTGCCGAGCGGGCCGAGCCGGATGAAGTTGCCGATGGAGGGCTCGCTGTCGCCGCGGTCCCGGCTGAGGGTGGTCTCCCGCAGGCGGCCGATGGCGTCGTACTGATAGAGGGCGTCCTGCACGCTGGAGCGGCTGTTGACCGGCCAGCGCAGCAGTGTGCCGAGGCTCAGTTCATGGGCGACGGCCCGCGCGAGCGAGGACTTGCCGGTGCCCGCGGGCCCGGTCACCAGGAGCGGCCTGCGCAGGTGCAGGGCCGCGTTGACGACGTCGGCGTGCTCTTGGGCGATCAGATAGGGCAGCGGCGGCGCGGCGCCGTCCGGCGGGGAGAAGCGGCGCCAGGGCGGGGCGGGCGGCATGGTGACGGGGCGGGCGAGGCCGTCGCCGCGGAAGATCCGCCAACTGCCGTTCGAAGCGGTGCTCATACGCCCTCCTGGGGTTCGCGGCTCATACGCCCTCCCGGGGTTCGGACAGATGCAGTTGCGGAACCGTGCGGTCCGGGTCGGCCCAGGCGAGGACCGGGCGGCCGGGGAAGGCGCGGGGCTGGTGCACGGTCTTGGCACGGTAGGACCGCACGCCCTCCGGAAGCTCACGGGTCGTCACACCGCTCATCCGCTGCACGGCGTGCGACTCGCGCCCCAGGCCCCGGTCCCACACCACGACCGGCACCCCGACGGCGAGACACACCTGCACGACCTCGTCGCGCAGCCGCGGCGGTACGTCCACGGCCACCCGCACGGCGTCCACGCGGTCCATCAGCGTGCCGTAGATCTCGCGCAGGCCGAGCGCCTCGTCGGCGAAGAGCAGGGAGATGCCCGTGTCGAGCTGGCGCCACCGGCGACGCCAGTCAGGAAGGAAACGTTCGTTGCGGCGCAGCAGTTCCGGACAGTTGACGACCAGCGGATACTCCGCGCCGAGCACGCCCGGCACCAGGTCGTCGGGCCCGAAGCTCTCCCACTCGTCTATCGGCAGATTCAGGCCCGCCCGGTCGACCAGGGCCTCCACGAGCGGTCTGCGGTCGCTCGGCGACGCCTGGTGCAGTGTCTCCAGGACCCGCAGCAGCTCCCGCGCGGCCCCCGCCGCGCTGAACGTGATCTCGCCGTCCGTCGACACCTGGCGCGGCCCGGCGCCCTCGTCGCACCAGACGCGCAGCCGGTACCGGTCCTCGCCGCTGCGGCTGACCTGCACCAACACCCTTAGTGGCGCGACCTGTTCGCGCTGCGCCCTGACCCAGTCCACGGCGTCGGCGCGCCGTTCGGCGAGGGCGGAGCGCGGGATGCCGAGCCGTTTGGCGACCCCGTCGGACCAGAGCCGCAGCCGTGCGGACGGGGCGGGCGGGCAGAGCGCCGCCAGATACTCCATGACCCGCAGCAGTGCCGGTACGCGCAGTCCGTCCTCGCCGGTGCGGCTGTCGCCCTGCAGCCGCTCCAGATGGTCGATGCAGGCGTCGGGCGAGTCCTCTCCGGGGAAGGCGGCGGCGAGCGGCAGCGCGGCGCGCACCGCCTCCGGCAGCCGGGCCAGGGTCGTGGCGGGGAGCTTCTTCAGCGTCTGGTGGAGCTTTCTGTACTCGTCGGGCGAGAGCAGCCGGGGCACCAGGGAGAACTGTCCCGCGTTCAGCAGCGGGCGGACGGCGGCGGGCTCCGGCCGGTAGAGCACTTCGGTGAGCGCGGCGAGCGCGCGCGGGTCGGTGACGAGGAGTTGCGCGAACTCCTCGGGTGTGGGGGCCGATTCGCCGCCCGGCTGGCCGTATCCGCACCGCCGCGCGACGGCCCTGGCATGGTCGCCGCGCAGCACGGGTGAGGGCATGATGCCCTCCAGGAGTTCGACGAGCATCGGCAGCGCGGGATCGTCCGGGTCGGCCTCGGCGGTGTCGAGCAGCTCGTGGGCGCCTGCGGCGCGCAGCTCGGCCTCGATGCGCTGCCAGGGGATGCCCCAGCTGCGGCGCGAGACGTGCTGGGAGCTGAACGGCCGCGCGGCTCCGGTGCGGGGATCGGCGGGCGGCATGATGTGCGCGACGACCAGGCCGACGGCGGCGTTGTCGGTGACGGACCAGAGCGGTCCGCCGCTGAAGGCCGGACCGATGGCCATGCCGGTGGGCTCCCCGTCGACGTACCCGATGGACTCGTCACAGGTCTTCACCCGTACGTCGGCGAAGGAACTGCTCATCCCGCCGCCGTGCCAGGCCCGCAGCGACTGCCCCGGCGCCATGGGCTGCCACATCGGCGCGGGCACCGTCTCGTGGGGCACCGCGTCGAGCCGTAGCACTGCGAGGTCGCCGAGCCACTCGTGGTCCTCCTTCTCGCGCACCGTGGCCGCGCCGTCACGGCGGCGCGGCGGGATCCAATGGGCCACCCTGGTCTCGTAGTTGACGGATGCGGCGGGGCCGCGCAGGGTCACGAGCACCGTCTCGCGTCCGGGGTGCCGTACGTCGAACAGATTGCGCCCCAGGGCGTCGTTCACCACATGGGCACAGGTCAGCAGCCGGCCGGGACCGAGCAGCACCCCGGCACCCGCCGTCCTGACGTCGCGTGCGCGCAGCACGGAGACGACGCAGTGCCGCGGGTCGGCCGAGGGGGACCGGGCCTCGGTCCGGAACCAGCCCATCCGATCAGCCCGCTTGCGGGGACCGCTGCCACGTCGCCGAGACGGTGAGGTGGGCCTGCCCGCTGCCGCCGACGATGCCGAGCCTGAGATCCTGCCCGACCTGGACCCCGAAGGTCACATTGGCTTCCTCCGGCGGCCGTTCGGAGTCCATGACCGCGTCGTGCACCTCACGCAGCAGCGGACCGAGGGGGCGCAGGGCGGTGCGCAGGGCGTCGACGGCGAACGCGGCGACGACGTCCCCACCCCGCGCCACGGGCACGCTGTGCCCCATCCCGTCGGGCAGATCACCGTCGGACTCCGGATCCCCCAGGGGCGGTTGCCCCTGCACGGGGAACACCTCGAAGCGGATGGCGGTACCGTCGGCTAACTCAAGCTCGTTGAAGTTCGGCACCTTTCATATTGTGCCGATCATTGCCGGTGGCGTACCGCGTTCGGCACAAGCGGAATCAGCTCGGAACGATGTCCGGTATCCGGACCCAACTCCCCGGATTCTGACCGGTTTCCTCCCTTGACGCCGACCCCCCGCACCCCGAGCATCAGGCAACGCACTTCGCACGTCCATGCGTCCGGATGCAGTCCCATGCACTCCCGTACAGCTCCAGCGCCCTGCGGAACCCGCTTCGCAGGGCGTCTCGTACGTTCCGTCCCCCTCATCGTTCGGAATTCGGAGCCCCACATGAAACTCTCCATACGCCCGCTGCCCCGCCTGCTCAGACGGACCACCGCGGGCGTCGCCACGCTGACCGCGGCCGGGCTGCTCGCCACCGCCGCGCCCGCGGCCCTCGCCGCACCCGCCGCTCCCCCTTCGACGCTCGCGGCACCCGACATCCCGCTCGCCAACGTCAAGGCGCACCTCTCCCAGTTCCAGTCCATCGCCACCGCCAACGGCGGCAACCGCGCGCACGGACGGCCCGGCTACAAGGCCTCCATCGACTACGCGAAGGCCAAGCTCGACGCGGCCGGATTCACCACCACCGTCCAGCAGTTCACGTCCAGCGGCGCCACCGGCTACAACCTCATCGCCGACTGGCCGGGCGGCGACGCGAACGACGTGCTGATGGCGGGCGCCCATCTCGACAGCGTCACCTCGGGGCCCGGCATCAACGACAACGGCTCCGGCTCCGCGGGCGTCCTGGAGACCGCGCTCGCCGTCTCACGCGCACAGCTGAAGCCCACGAAGCATCTGCGGTTCGCCTGGTGGGGCGCCGAGGAACTGGGCCTGATCGGCTCGAAGTACTACGTCAACAACCTTCCCGCCACGGAGCGTTCGAAGATCGGCGGCTACCTGAACTTCGACATGATCGGCTCCCCGAACCCCGGCTACTTCGTGTACGACGACGACCCGGTCATCGAGAAGACGTTCAAGGACTACTACGCCGGGCTGAACGTCCCCACGGAGATCGAGACCGAGGGCGACGGCCGCTCCGATCACGCCAGCTTCAAGAACGTCGGCATCCCGGTGGGCGGCCTCTTCACCGGCGCCAGCCGCACCAAGACCAGCGCCCAGGCGCAGAAGTGGGGCGGCACGGCGGGTCAGGCCTTCGACCGCTGCTACCACTCGTCCTGCGACACGACGTCGAACATCAACGACACGGCCCTGGACCGCAACAGCGACGCCATCGCGCACGCCGTCTGGACCCTCGGCACACAGACCCCGGTCCCGCCCGGCGACACGTACGAGAACACGGCCGACGTGGCCGTCCCGGACAACGGCGCGGCCGTGACCTCCACGGTGAACGTGACGGGCCGCACCGGCAACGCCCCCGCCACCCTCAAGGCCGCCGTCGACATCCGCCACACCTGGCGCGGCGACCTGGTCGTCGACCTGCTGGCCCCGGACGGCACGGCGTACCGCCTGAAGAACTCCAGCAGCAGCGACTCGGCGGACGACGTCATCGCGACGTACACGGTGGACGCGTCGAGCGAGACGGCGAACGGCGCGTGGAAGCTGCGCGTGCAGGACGTGGCGGCGCAGGACACCGGCTACATCAACAGCTGGAAGCTGACGTTCTGACCGGGCAGGCAGTCGGCGGCTGAGTTTCTGAACCCGTCCGCACCAGGGACCGCCTGACCCGCCCCGGAGACGGCCGGCCGGTCCGCACGGCATATTCGCGCGACCCGCGCACAGCCCGCGCCCTGCCATCGCCCGATGAGGGAGATCACGGCTGGGGAAGCGGCAGCGGTGCTGCTCGCGGGTGGCGCCGCTGCGGACCGTGCTGGCCGTCGCCGACCCCGAGCACTGGCTCGCGCTGGACTCGGGGGTGCGCGAGGTGTCCTGGTACGGGGCCGCGTACGGGACGCGGCCGCTGCCCGAATGGGAGCGCGCCGGCCCGCTGCCCGCCGATCTGTCGGGGCCCGACGCGAACGCCGCCGCCGGCCTCGCGCCGCTGAGCCCCATGAAGTGTGCCGTTCAGATCGCGACCACGTGCACGTCCGACGGGGCCAGCACCGCGAGGTAGGCGCGGATGTCGTCCGGATCGCTGGTGAAGATCACCGCACTGCCGTGGCGTGCGGCGGTCAGCGCCACCCAGGCGTCCACCGCGTCCGGGCGCTTCTTGGCGGGCAGGGCCGCCTGCCCGAGCGCGGTGGCGATGCGGCGCCAGTCGGCCAGGTCCGGACCTGTCGCACAGGCCAGGCACTCCGGACGTCCGGCCTTGGTCTCCCGCATCGGAGGCGCGGCAGAACGGGCCTGCGGCACCGTGCAGTCCTTGAGCACCCCGGACAGTGCGTGCACCAGTGCTGGGTGGGGCCGCCAGACCTGAGCCAGGACCGGGCCGAGCACCAACGCCCGATGCCGCGCGGCACGCAGGCCGTCATGCAGGGCTACCGCCTTGGCCTTGCGGTCAGTGAGCGCGATCAGCATGCCGGTGTCGTAGACGGGCACGCGTCCGCTCACGCGGCGTGCCCCGGGTGACGCCCCTGCCGGCCCTGGCCGTGCACAAGGCCAAGGGCCTCCTCGACCTCGCGCCGCTCCTGCTCCGTGAGCCCCGCCGGTGAACCGACAGCCTCGTCGGGCATCTCGCCGGCCGCCAGTTCCGCCTGGGCGATCAATGCGTCCACCCCGGCGAATTGCTCCTCTATGGCATCGCTCTCGGCCATCTGCCGTGTGGCGGCATGAACCAGATACGCCGACACGTCCATGCCGGCCCGCTCCGCGTGCTGCCTGATGCGCTCGGCCTGTGCCTGATCCAGGCTGATGCTGATCCGCGTCTTCGCCATGCACCCAGCGTATGACGCGTATTACCCGGCTTCAAGCGGTGCCCTGACGCCCGTGCGCCGCCGGCCGCCCCCGCTGCACCGTCGGCTCAGTTCGCCGGCTTACGCCTCGTCCGGCGTCAGCCGCATGGAGATCGAGTTGATGCAGTACCGCTGGTCGGTGGGCGTGTTGTAACCCTCGCCCTCGAACACATGTCCGAGGTGCGAGCCGCACCGCGCGCACCGCACCTCGGTGCGCACCATGCCGTGAGAGGTGTCCTGGAGGAGCTCGACCGCCTCCGTGTCCTTGGGGTCGAAGAAGCTCGGCCAGCCGCAGTGCGACTCGAACTTCTCCGCCGACGTGAACAGCTCCGCGCCGCAGGCACGGCAGGAGTAGACGCCCTTCGTCTTGGTGTCGGTGTACTCACCCACGAAGGCCGGTTCGGTGCCGGCCTGGCGCAGGACCGCGTACTCCGAAGGGGTCAGCTCCGCGCGCCACTGCTCGTCCGGCTTCTCGACGTCGTACGACATGGGTGGATCCCCTTACTTCGGCTTACTTCGACAGCTGGGCCAAGATCTGCGGGCCGAGGTCCGTGACGTCGCCCGCGCCCATGGTGAGAACCAGGTCGCCGGGCCGCGTCATTCCCGCGATCGCCCGCACGGCGTCCGTCTTGTCGTGCGCGGCGCTCACGTCGGCGCCCGCCGCGCGGGCCGCGTCGATGATCAGGTCGCTGGTGATGCCGGGGATCGGGTCCTCGCGGGCCGGGTAGATGTCGAGGACCACGGAGGCGTCGGCGAGGGCCAGGGCCTGGCCCATCTCCTTGCCCAGCTCCTGGGTGCGGGAGAAGAGGTGCGGCTGGAAGAGCACCAGGAGGCGCGATTCGCCCGCCGAGGCGCGCATGGCCTCCAGGTCCGCCGTCATCTCCGTGGGGTGGTGCGCGTACGAGTCGATGACCTGGACGCCCGCCGCCTCGCCCTTGAGCTGGAGGCGGCGCTTGACCCCGGTGTACGAGCCGAGGGCGGACGCCAGGTTGTGGGCGGGGATGCCGAGGGCGATGCCCGCCGCCAGCGCGGCCACCGCGTTGTGCGCGTAGTGCCGGCCGGGGACCGAGACCGTGAAGGTCAGGAACTTGCCGCCCAGGACGACCGTGACCTCGCTGGTCAGACCGCGCGCCGTGACCTTGTGGATGCGCAGGTCGGCGCCCTCGGACTCGCCGTACGTGACGACCTTCAGCTCACCCAGGTCGCGGACGCGCTTGGTCAGCTCCACGGCGCCGGGCTGGTCGGCGGCGATCACCAGCGTGCCGCCGGGGACGATCTTGCCCGCGAAGGTCTCGAAGGATTCGTAGATCTCGTCCATCGACGCGTAGTTCGCGTGGTGGTCGAGCTCCACGTTCAGGACGATGGCGACCTCGGGCGCGTACTTGTGGAAGCTGCGGTCGCTTTCGTCCGCCTCGGCCACGAAGATCTCGCCCGCGCCGTGCAGCGCGTTCGAACCCGGCGCGTCCAGGTCGCCGCCGATCGCGTACGACGGGTCGAGGCCGAGGGTGGTCAGGGTGACCGCGAGCATCGAGGTCGTGGTGGTCTTGCCGTGCGTGCCGGCCACCGCGATGGGGCGCAGGCCCTCCATGAGGGAGGCCAGCGCGTCCGAGCGGTGGACGACCGGGATGCCGAGCTCCGTGGCGCGGGCCAGCTCCGGGTTGTCGGCGCGGATCGCGGAGGAGACGACGACACAGCTGGCGTCGGAGGCGAGGTGCGCCGCGTCGTGGCCGATGTGGACCGTGGCACCCAGGGTGCGCAGGGCCTCGGCCGTGGCGGACTCGCGTGCGTCACTGCCCGCCACCTTGGCGCCGCGCTGGGCGAGGATCTTGGCGATGCCCGACATACCGGCGCCGCCGATGCCGATGAAGTGCGGTCGGTCCATGGCGGTGGGCAGGCCGGGTGCCATACGTGTGTCTCCCCAAGGGTCCAGAGCTCAAGAGTTCAAGAGTTACGGCGATGAGCAGGGCCCAGACTATTGCCTCGGACCGACAGTGGGCACACTCGCCCGCCCTGCCCTGCCCCCCTCGGCGGGCCCTGCGTCAGTCCACCGCGTGCGAGAACAGCTTCAGGACCGGTACGCCGACCTTGTGCCGCGCCCGCGAGGCCCAGTCCCGGTGGAAGAACTCCTCCACGTAGTGCGGGTCGGTCAGGACGATGACCTCGTCGGCGTCCGCGCTGTCGACCAGCTCCTTGAGCGCGTCGAGCGGGTGGTCCTCGATGAGCTGCCCCGTCGCCTCGCAGCCGGCGGCGCGCAGCGCCGTCAGCGAGACCTCGAGCGCCTTCTGGGCCGGGGCCGTCGCATCCTGCCCCTCGGGTACGTCCCGTTCCTTCGCCGCTTCGTCGAGCTCCCCGAGCGCCACGTCGTCGATGGCCCGCAGCAAGCGGTCCGCCTGATCGCCGCGGGGCTGGAGAAGCACCCGGAAGGTGACCGTCTCCTCGCCGTGCAAGGTGGTGACGAACTCCACGTCGGCGGAGGTCAGGGCCTTCTCGATCATCAGTACGCTTGTGAACACGACAGGCGCCCTTCTCATCCGTGGGCTGCCGAGAGTCTGTCTCGACAGGCCCCTGCGGAAACCATCCTGCCCCGTGGCCGCACGGGGTCTGCGACTTTTAGTGTGCCCAACGGAAGCGAAACGGAACGGCATATTCCGCTGATTGTCAGGTTCGACGGTATCGGGTGAAGAGGAACCCGGCCTCCTCCAGCAGTGATGCCAGCTCGAAACGTTCCGGCACCGCCATCGACGGCCCTCCGGCGATCCGCTGCGCGTCCCCCGCGGCGAGCATCGGCGACACCGTCAGACAGAGCTCGTCGAGCGCCCCCGCGGCCACGAACTGCCCGAGCAGCCTGGGCCCGCCCTCGGTGAGCAGCCTGGTCAGACCGCGCTCGGCGAGGGCCGCCACGACCCGCTGCGGGTCCACGCCCGCCCCCTCCCCCGCGATCACCACGACGGCGCCCGCCTTCTCGGCCGCGGCGACCCGCTCGACGGGGGCCGCGGCGCCCGTCACCACGAGCGTGGGAACCAGCGGCGAGACAAAAAGCGGAAGGGTGAAATCCAGGTCGAGGCTCGCACTGACGACCGCGATCGCGGGCGCCACCGCCTGCCCGGCCGCCGCCCTGCGCTCGGCGAAGGCCTCACGTGCGCGCGCCGGCCGGTAGCCCTCCTGGCGGACCGTTTCCGCGCCGACGACCACCGCGTCGGCGATCCCCCGCAGGGTGCCGAAGACCCGCATGTCCGTGGCGCTGGAGATGGGCTGTGACCGGCCGTCGTGCTGGGCGGCCCCGTCGAGCGTGGACACCATGTTGGCGCGCAGCCAGGCGCCCTCCCCGGAGGGGTACGCATAGGCGTCGGCCAGCTCCCCCAGTCCCCACTCTCGTACTGCTGTTTCGTCTGTCTGGTCGGTCACAGGGAACAGGCGTCGCATGTCAGCAGTCTTACACGGCCCTTAAGGTTAGGAACCGTGTCGTCCTCCACCGCCGCCCCCGGGCAGAGCCCCATAGCCGAAGCGGCCCCGCAGTCGCTGTGCGCCCGCGAGCCCCATGTCCCCGCCGACCGTCTGGTCGCCGAGATGGTGCCGCCGCCGCGCTTCGACTCCGTCCGCTTCGATACGTACATCCCGGACCCGAACCAGCCGAGCCAGACCGAGGCCGTGACGGTCCTCAGCGGCTTCGCGGGAGGGCTCGGCGGGGCGCATGCCTCCGGAGCGGGCAAGAAGCGCTGGTTCCAGAAGAAGGCCCCGGCCCCCACCGGCCCGCGCGGCGTCTACCTGGACGGCGGCTACGGCGTCGGCAAGACCCACCTCCTCGCCTCCCTCTGGCACGCGACGCCCGCGGCGCCCGAGCAGAAGGCGTTCGGTACGTTCGTCGAGCTGACGAACCTGGTGGGCGCGCTGGGCTTCCAGCAGACCGTGCGCACGCTCAGCGGGCACCGGCTGCTCTGCATCGACGAGTTCGAGCTCGACGACCCGGGCGACACGGTCCTGGTCTCCTCGCTGCTCGCCCGGCTCGTCGAGGAGGGCGTGGCGCTGGCCGCCACCTCGAACACGCTGCCGGGCAAACTCGGCGAGGGCCGGTTCGCCGCCGCCGACTTCCTGCGCGAGATCCAGGGCCTGTCCGCCCACTTCAAGGCGCTGCGCATCGACGGCGAGGACTACCGCCACCGGGGTCTTCCCGAGGCACCGGCCCCGTACTCCGAGGAGCAGGTCACCAAGGCGGCGTACGCGACCGACGGGGCGAGCCTGGACGACTTCCCGCAGCTGCTCGACCATCTGGCCCGCGTCCACCCGAGCCGTTACGGGGCGCTGACCGACGGGCTCAAGGCCGTCTGCCTGACCGATGTGACGCCCGTACCCGACCAGTCGACCGCGCTGCGCCTTGTGGTGCTCGCCGACCGGCTGTACGACAGGGAGGTGCCCGTACTGGCGTCCGGCGTCCCCTTCGACCGGCTGTTCGGCGAGGACATGCTGAACGGCGGGTACAAGAAGAAGTACTTCCGGGCCATCTCCCGGCTCACGGCGCTCGCGCGTGACGCGAAGGGACTCGTGGAGCGGTAGGGCCTCGTGGAGCGGTAGGGCCTCGTAAAACGGCAGGGACCCGATGCGGCTGCTGGAGCCGCCAAGACTCACCGGGACTCATAGCTACGCGCGTGGTTCCCGTGCACGAAGGCCCGTGGTACACACATCCGGTCATGTTCCTGTCCGCCAGCAGGAGGTCGACCCAATGTCCACGACACGACGCGAAGTGCTCGCCCGTACCGGAGCAGCAGGTATGGGCATCGCCTTCACCGGCGCGCTCTCGGAACTCTTCGCGGGCAGCGCCGCCGCGCAGGGCAAGGCCGGATACGGGCCCCTGGTGCCCGACCCTGCCGGACTGCTCGATCTGCCCGAGGGGTTCCGCTACAAGGTCCTGTCCCGCGAGGGCGGCGAACTGCCGTCCGGCGAGGGCAAGGTGCCGAGCAACCACGACGGCATGGCTGCCTTCCGCGGCAAGCGCGGCGGCGTCCATCTCGTCCGCAACCACGAGAACCGGCACAACGGAAAGATCGGCGTGCCGACGATCGAGGGCCTCACCTACGACCCGGCGGCCAAGGGCGGCTGTACGGCGCTCGCGCTCGACCGCCGCAACAACGTCCTGGACGAGCGGGTCGCGATCGCCGGGACCGCGGTCAACTGCGCGGGCGGGCCCACGCCTTGGGGCACCTGGCTGACCTGCGAGGAGAACGAGGACAAGGCCGGCACGAACGGCTACACCAAGGACCACGGCTTCATCTTCGAGGTCGACCCGGTGGACCCGCGCCGCACCGGGGCCGTGCCGCTCACCGCGATGGGCCGCTTCCAGCACGAGGCGATCGCCGTCGACCCGAGACGGGGCGTCGTCTACGAGACCGAGGACGCCTTCCAGAAACCTTTCGGCCTCTTCTACCGCTTCCTGCCCAACAAACCCGAGGGCGGCCGCGGTTCGCTGCGCGCGGGCGGCAGGCTGCAGGCGATGCGCGTACCGGGCGTACCGGATCTGTCCGCGGTCCAGGAGACGGGCGCCCGCTTCGACCACGTCGAGTGGGTGGACGTCCCGGACCCGCTGGCTGCCCAGACCCCCATCAGGCTCCAGGACTTCGGCCCCAAGGGCATCACCCACGCGCAGAAGCTGGAGGGCTGCTACTGGGGCGGCTCGTCCGTCTACTTCGTGTCGTCCTTCGCGCACAGCGCGGAGGGTTCGGCGGGCGATCACTTCGGCCAGATCTGGCGTTACGAACCGTCGAAGCGCCGCCTCACCCTGGTGATCGTCTTCGGCCCGAGCACCGACATCCAGCTCCCCGGCGAGTCCCCCGACAACATCTGCCTCGCGCCCAGCGGCGGCCTGATGGTGTGCGAGGACGGCGACGGCGCCCAGCATGTGTACGGCCTCACGCGCGGCGGCGAGGTCTACGCGATGGCCGCCAACCGGCAGAACATCGGCACCCCCGACAAGCCGGAGTGGGGCGAGTTCGCGGGCGTCGCGTTCTCCCCGGACCACGAGACGATGTACGTCAACTGCTACAACCCCGGCACGACGTTCGCCGTGACGGGGCCCTGGGACGACTGACACAGGTTCGGCCCGCCTCCTCTGGTGCCAGGGGAGGCGGGCCGAACCGTGCGGTGCTAGTACCCGATCACCGGGTAGTGGTCGGACAGGTTGGTGTACGTGTACTGCTTGCCCCAGCTGGAGACCGTCCAGGGGGCGCTCTGCTCCTTGATCACCTCGTTCTTCCAGCTCGCGGGGCGGGCATTGCCCTTGCGGTGGAGGATGTAGTCGAGGTCCTCGCGCGGGTCGTCCGGGTAGCGCTCGGAGGCGATCGAGTTGTCCTGGGTGTCGAAGGAGTACGGGTGGCCTGTGCGGCCGTCGGCGCCGGTGAGGCCGCCGTCGGCGAGCATCGAGGCGTACTCGTCGGTGCGCGAGTCGACGTTGAAGTCGCCCGCCACGACGACCTGTTCGTCCGCCGGGATGTTCTTGCCGTCCAGGAAGGCGTCCATCTCCTTGAACTGCAGGGAGCGGGTCGCCGCGGCCTCGCCGGAGCCGCAACCCGGGTCGGTGGACTGCGCGTGCGTGCCGACGACGTGCACCTTCGTGCCGTTGACGTCCAACTGGGCATAGACGAAGCCCTTGTTGGAGTACGAGTCGGCGCCGCAGGCGTCCTTGTAGACGTACTGCTCCTTGCGCACGATCGGCCACTTGCTCAGCACGGTGACCCCGCCGTCCTCCGGGGTCACCGAGGAGTAGGCGCCGCCGGTGGCGTCCCAGCCGTCCTTGCCGCGGCCCATCACCGGGGTCTGGTGCGGGTACTCGCCGCGGGCGTTCGACATCAGCGCGTCGGACGCGGAGTTGTCGAAGGCCTCCTGGATCACGACGACGTCCTGGCCCTTGAAGAAGTCCGTGGCCGGTATCTCCTTGGCGCGGTGGTCCTGGCCCCAGTTGGGGTACAGCGTCTTGCTGAACAGGAAGGTGTTGTACGAGAGGACCTTGAGTGCGGGAGCCGCGGCGGCCGGGGCAGCGGGGGCGTCGGCGGCGGTCGCGGACGGGGCGACGGCGGCGAGGGTGGCGGCGGCGAGCACGGTGGCGACCGCCGCGGCCTGGGAAGAGCGCAGCGCTGGGTGCGGCACGGAATCTCCTGTGGGGGGGTGTGAAGGGTGGGGGGTTGCTGTGGCGCGGATCATCCAACCAGCCGCGATTACTTCTGGGTAGCCTTCGCGTGAACAGATCCGACCGAGTTCGCGCGGCGCCCCGCACCCGCCCCGCGCCCCACCCCGCTCAGAGCTCGGCGAGCGTGCTCTCCACCGTGTCGAGCAACGCCTGCCGGTCGTCCTGGACGCGGGCGAGGACGCGCAGTCCGTAGTAGGTGCTCTGCACCCGGCGGGCGACGGTCCGCGCGTCCCCGGTGGACCGCAGCTCGCCGGTGCGCCGCCCCGTCTCCACGACCGTACGCAGCTCCTCCTCGACCCGGTCGAAGCTGCGCCGCACCGCCTCCCTGACCTCCGGGTCGAGCCCGCCGATCTCGACGGCGGCGCTGATCGCGAAGCAGCCGCGCCCGTCCGCCGCGTCGAGATCGGCGTCGACGGCGTGGATCATCATGTCCCGCAGCCGCTCCTTGACCGGCCCCGCCGCCCGCAGGATCTCGACCTGCTCGGCGGTGCTGGTCTCGTAGTAGCGCTGGAGCGCACGCACATAGAGCCGGTGCTTGCCGCCGAAGGTGTTGTAGAGGCTGGAAGGCCCGAGTCCGGTGCTGTCGCACAGCGCGCGCGTCGACGTGCCCTCGTAGCCATGGCGCCAGAACGTCTCCATGGCGGCGGTGACGACACGGTCCTCGTCGAACTCTCGTGGCCTGGCCATGTCCCCCACAGTACGGGTTTTTGGAACATGCGTACAAAACAGATCGGCGCGGACCGCCGGGCCTACTCGACCGCGCCGACCCCCTCGATCTCGACCAGCCACTCCGGGTCGGCGAGCGCGGCGACCTGGACGAACGACTCGGCCGGGAACGGCGGCGCATAGAACCGCGCACGGAGGCGGGCGAAGACCTCCTGGTGCGCCATGTCGGTCACGAAGACCGTGAGCTTGACCGCCTTGTCCAGGCCGGATCCGGCGTTGCCGAGGACGGTGTCCAGATTGGCCAGCGCCTGCCGGGCCTGCGCCTCGAAGTCCCCGGCGCCGACGGTCACCCCGTGCGCGTCGACCGGCGCCTGTCCCGAGGCGAAGACGAGGTCTCCGACGCGGATGCCGAGCGAGATGCCGGCCGAGGCGTACCAGTCGGGGTCGGCGGTGACGCGGGTGCGGGTGACGGTGCGGTGCGGCATGTCGGTTCTCTCTTCTCTGTCTGCTGTCGGTGGTGGAGGTGCGCCGCCCACAGCACCGCCCCGGCCCCGGCGGCGGCGAGCGCGGCGCCGACCCAGGCAACGGAGGTGTAGCCGTGTCCGGCGTCGATGGCGAGGCCGCCGAGGAGCGGGGCCAGGGTGTTGCCGACGTTGAACGCGGCGGTGTTGGTCGCACCGACGAGCGTGGGCGCGCCCGGCGCGAGAGTGAAGACGCGGGACTGGAGGGCGGGATTGGTGACGTATCCGGCGAAGCCGAGGAGGAAGACCAAGGCGATCACGATCCCGGCGGACCCGGCCGCCGCACCGAGCAGCGCGGAAAGGAGCGCGAGCGCGCCGAGCCCGATGCCGAGCGTGGCCAGCGGATACGACTCGGCCGTCCGGCCGCCGACGTAGAGGCCGGCCATCCCGCCCACCCCGAAGAGCGCGAGCACCGCCGGCACCCACCCCTCGGGCACTCCGCTCACCCCGGTCAGCAGGGACGCGAGATAGCTGAAGGTGACGATGACCGCGCCGAAGGCGAAGGCCGTGATGGCGTACGACAGCCAGAGCTGGGGGCGCGCCATGCCCCGCAGCTCGCCCCGTACCGACGTGCCCGGCTGCGCGCCACGCCCGCCGGGGACGACGAGCAGTGTGCACACGAGGCTCACCGCGGTGGCGGCGGCCACGGCCCAGAAGGCGGCGCGCCAACTGGAGTGCTGGCCCAGCACGGTCCCGGCGGGTACGCCGACGACCGTGGCCAGCGTAAGACCGCTCGCCACGACGGCCACGGCCCGCCCCTTCGCGGCCGCCGGAACCAGCGCGACCGCGGTGGCCACGGCCACGCCCCAGTACCCCGCGTACGCGAGAGCGCCGACGACCCGCGTGACGAACAGGACCGCGTAGCCGGGCGCGAGCGCTCCGATCACGTGGGCCAGCACGAAGGCGGCCTGGAGGGACACCAGCGCCGTCCGGCGGGGCCAGCTCAGGGTGGCCACGGCGAGCAGCGGCGCGCCGACGACCATGCCGATCGCGAAGGCCGAGATCAGCAGCCCGGCGTCGGGGATCGACACCCCGAGGTCGGCGGCCATGCCCGGCAGCAGCCCGGACAGCATGAATTCCGAGGTCCCTTGGGTGAAAATCCCGAGCCCGACCATGTACACCGCGGGCGGCATCGCGGCCCCTCCCCTGTTGTGTCCGACGTCGTCACTGCGCGGATTCTGGAGCACTCGCTCTAGAACCGGCGATCAGGACGCTAGCACATTCTGAAGCAGTCGCTTCAAAATGAGGGAGGAGAGAGGACGGCGGGCTGAAGTGCGCGGATCAGACCGACAGTTCCGGGCCCGCCGCTGCCGCCACCAGTGACGCGGTGACCGGGTGGGACGGGGACGCGAACAGGGCGCGGGTCGTGCCGGACTCGACGGCCTCGCCGCCGGAGAGGACAAGGAGCGAGTCGGTGCGGCTCGCGATCATGCGGAGGTCGTGGCTGATGAGGACCAGCGCGAGCCCCCGGCCGTCCCGCAGCTCCGCCAGCAGGTCCATGATCGCGGCGGCGGTCCCGTCGTCCAGGGCGGACGTCACCTCGTCGCAGACCAGTACGTCCGGGTCGGCCGCCAACGCGCGGGCTATGGAGGCGCGTTGGCGCTGGCCGCCGGAGAGTTCGTGGGGGTAGCGGTCCGCGAAATGGGCGGGGAGACCGACCTGTTCGAGGAGTTCGAGTACGCGGGCCGGGACATCGGCGCGGTCCGCCCTGCGGTGCAGCCGCAGCGGGCGGCCGAGTGTCTGGCCGACGGTGCGGCTCGGATTGAGGGTGCCGAGCGGGTCCTGCGGGACGAGTTGGAGGCGGCGGCGCTGTTCACGGGTGCGGCGCTGGGCGGCGGGGGCGAGGCGTACGCCGTCGAGGGTGACCGTGCCTCCGGTGGGCCGGTGCAGGCCCACGACCGCGCGCACCAGGGTCGTCTTGCCGGAGCCCGATGCGCCGACGATGCCCGTGCTCGATCCCGGGACCACGGAGAGGTCGACGCCGTGCAGCACCGGGACCCGGCGGCCACGGTGCGCGAAGGCCGCGCGCAGCCCGGAGACGGTGAGCGTCGGGACGCCCTCGGGCGGCGGCCGTTCCGCCGTGCGCGGGGCGGACCGCGGCGCGGGGCCGCCGCCCGTCAGGTCCACGACGTCGTCGGCGAGCCGGGCGACCAGGTCCGTGTCGTGGCAGGACAGCGCGACGGCGAGCCGGTGGTGTCCCGCCAGATGCCGCAGGAGTTCGGCGATCTCGTCGCGCAGGGCCGGGTCGAGCCCCGCGGTCGGCTCGTCAAGGAGCAGCACGGCGGGGCGCCGGGCCAGCGCCCGGGCGAGTGCCACGCGGCGCTGCTGGCCGCCGGAGAGTTCACCGGTGCGGCGGCCCAGGAGGCCCTGGTCCATGGGGAGTTGGACTTCCCGGAGCAGGGCGTTCAGGCCAGCCGGGGTGCGGTCCACGGCCAGTTCGGCGAGCAGGCCGCGCACCTTCATCCGGGGATTGAGTCCGGTGCCGGGATCCTGGCCGAGGTAGGCGAGCCGGTGCCTGCGCAGGGCGCGCAGCTCGGCGGCGCCCAGCGTCAGGGTGTCCCTGCCGAGCACCTCGACCCGGCCCGCGGTGCGCCTGGCTCCCGGCGGCAGGGCGCCGGCCACGGCCCGCAGCAGGGTGGTCTTGCCGCAGCCGGAGGGGCCGACGAGGGCGGTGACGCGGCCGGGGCGGACCTCCAGGCTGCCGCCGTCGAGCAGCAGTCGGCCGTCGGCCGCGGCGATGGTCAGGTCCGTGACGCCCACCGCCGCGTCGGTGACGGGGACTTGGCCCTCGGGGTACCAGTCGGGCATGTGGTTCACAGGGCGGTCCCCGCTTTCCGGCCGGTGCGCGGCACGAGTGCCGATGCGGCCAGGTTGACGCTCATGGCGAGCAGGCCGATGGCGATGGAGGGGGCCAGCACGGCCCAGGGGTTGAGGACGATGCCGCCCGAGTTCTCCCGGATCATCAACGCCCAGTCGGCGGCCGGTGGTTGGGGTCCGACCTGGAGGAATCCGGCGGTGGCGACGAGGTAGACGGCGGCGACGAAGCGCAGCCCGAAGAGCGCGAGCAGCGTGGCCCGCAGATTGGGCAGCACCTCGCGTACGACGAGATGCCACAGGCGCTCCCCGCCGACGGCCGCCGCCTCGATGTACCCGGCGGCGGCGACCGGCGCCGCCGCGCCCGCCACCAGACGTACGGCATAGGGGACGCCCATCACGACCGCGGCGGCGATCACGGCGAGCCGGCCGCCGCCGGGCCAGGACAGTGCGATGAGGAGGATGCCGAGCACGGCGGGCAGCAGCATCAGCACGTCCGCGGCCCGCTCGACGAAGCGTCCGACGGCGGGTCGCAGCGCGCCGATCGCGCCGAGCAGCGCGGCCGTGCCGGTGACGAGGACGGCCACCAGGAGGGAGGTCACGATGAGTTCGCGCCCGCCGGCGAGCAGCCTGCTGAGCACGTCGCGGCCGAGCTGGTCGCCGCCGAGCGCGGCCTTGCCGCCCGGTTCGGCGTAGGGGGCGGTGACCGGGACGTCGATGGCGTGCGGGGCGAGCCAGGGCCCGGCGGCGGCCAGCGCGAGGAGCACGAGAGCGGGCAGGACGCGCAGGACGACGCCGCGCCGGGGCAGCCGGCGGCGTGCGAGCTTCTCCGGGACGGACGACGGGCCGGACGACGGGCCGGACGGCGGGACAGGTGGCGCGGACGGGGCGGTCATATACGGCCTCCCGAGGCCCTTGCGCGTACGAGATCCGCGAGCAGGAGCACGCCGGTGATGACGGCTCCGGTGACGGCGACGACCCCGGCGACGACGGGGCTGTCCCGGTCGGTGACGGCACCGGCCAGCACGGAGCCCACGCCCGGGTAGTTGAAGATGGTCTCCACCACGACGGCGCCGCCGAGCAGCATGCCCGTCGAGGTGGCGATGCCCGCCGCGATGGTCGGCAGCGCGCCCGGCAGCAGATGGTGGGTGAGGATCCGGTGGCGCGGCAGTCCGTCGATGACGGCGCTCTCGACGTGCGGTGCCTTCGCCTCGTCGGCGAGGGCGGCGCGCACGATCCGGGTGTTCCAGCCGATCTGCGGGATCGCGAGGGCCAGTACGGGCAGGATCAGCATCCGCCAGGAGGCCGGTGAGCCGTCGGCGTCGGTCAGGGTGACGGCGGGCAGCCAGTCCGTCCACAGCGCGAAGACGAGGACGAGCGCCACGGCGACGACGAACTCGGGCAGCGCGAGGATGCCGGTGGCCGTCGCGGAGACGGCCCGGTCGGTGCCGCCGCCCGGCTTGAGCGCCGCCCAGCAGCCGAGGCCGACCGAGACGGCGAGCGTCACGAGCAGCGCGAGTCCGCCAAGGAGCAGCGTGTTGGGGAAGGGCCGGGACAGCAGGTCCGCGATGGACTCGCCGCGCGCGGACGTGCCGAGGTCGCCGGAGGGCAGTCCGGTCATCCAGTCGGTGAAGCGGGTGAGCAGGGGCTGGTCGAGGCCGAGCAGCTGGCGGCGGTGTTCGAGGTCGGCCGCGCTCTCGCCGCGCTCCGACGTGGCGTTGGCGGCGTCGCCCGGCAGCAGTTCGATCGCGGCGAAGACGACGGCGAGCAGCACGGCGAGCAGCAGTGCGCGGCGGGCGAGCAGCACGCCGACCCGCAGGGCGCCGGACAGCACCGCCCCGCCGGGTCCGCGGCTCCCGGCGCCGCCCGTGTCGCGCTGCCCGGCCTTCTGCCGCGTCGCCGTTCCGCTCAGCGGGCCAGCCATGCCGACTCGAGCTGCACACGTCCGTAGCCGGGCAGTTCGGGCAGTCCGTGCACGGGGGCGGCGGCCAGGTCGATGCCCTCGGCGACGCCCCACAGGAGGTAGCCGGAGGCGTCGTGCTCGATCTTCTGGAGTTCGCCGAGCGCCTCGGCGCGGGCCCCGGCGTCCTTGGCGCCGATGGCCTTGCGGTAGGCGGCGTCGAACTCCTTGTTCTCCCAACCGGCCTCGTTCTGCGCGGACTCGGAGACCATGGTCTTGCTGGCCAGGAAGATCACCGAGTCGTTGGTGCCCCAGTAGCTGGTGTAGAGGTCGCCCTTGAGCCAGGTCTTGTCCCAGAACGTGGCGGACTCCTGCTTGACCACCTCGACCTTCACCCCGGCCTCGCGGACCTGTCCCGCGAAGAGCGTCGCGGACTCGGCGAGACCCGGGACGTCCTCGGTGGTCAGCAGCTTGTACGTCTTGGACGTGTCGAAGTCCGCTTCCTTCAGGAGGGACTTGGCCTTGGCGAGGTCGCGGGCGCGCTGCGGGATCTTCTTGTCGTAGGCGGGGTCGCCGGTTCCGAGGACGTCGTTGCCGACCGCCCCGTACCCGGAGAGGACCTGGTCGACCATGGCCTCGCGGTCCACGGCAAGGCGCAGCGCCTCGCGCACCTTCGGGTCCGCGAACGGGCCGTCGGCGGTGCGCATGACGATCGGCATCGCCATGTCGTCGGGGCGGCGCACGATCTGGATGTCCCCCCGCTTCTTGGCCGTACGGGCTGCGACCGGACCGACGTTGGAGGCGAGGTCGATCTGTCCGGCGAGCAGGGCGTTGGACATGGCCTGCGGCGACTCGAAGATCTTCACTTCGACGGCGTCGAGGAACACGTCGCCGCCGTGCCAGTCGTCGTTGCGGACGAGACGGGCGTTGCCGGAGCGGAACCAGTCGAGCTTGAAGGGGCCGGTGCCGGGCGCCTTCCCGATGTCCTTGTCCTTGGTGCCCTTCTTCAGCACGAAGGTGGTCAGGCGGGTGAGCAGGGGCAGTTCGGCGTTGGCGTAGTCGGAGACGAGGACGACGGTGTCGTCGCCCTCCGCCTTGATGTTCTCGGCCTTGATGCCGGGCAGCCGCGAGGCACCGGACGGGGTGCCGCGCAGGCGACGCAGCGACCAGACGACGTCGTCGGCGGTGACGGGCGTACCGTCGTGGAACTTCGCGCCCTTGGCGAGGGTGAAGCGCCAGGTCTTCAGGTCCTCGGACGGCTTCCAACTGGCCGCGAGGCGGGGGGCGGTGTTCTTCTTGGCGCCGGGCGCGGTGAGGGTGTCGTGCAGGAGGGCGATGATGAGGTAGTCGCTCTCGTTGGCCTGGGTGCCGTGCGGGTCCCGGGTGATGGCCGACGTGCGGCCGAGGGCGCCGACCCGGAGCGTGCCGCCCTTGCGGGGCTTGCCGCCTCCGTTGGCCGCGTCGGACGACGATTCACCGCCTCCCGAGCACCCGGTGAGCAGAGCCGCCGTACTCAATGCCCCGCCGGCCCACAGCACTTGGCGCCTGGAGATGTCCACGTACGTCCTCGTTCCGGTTCGGACCGGCTTGTGGCCGGCTCAGGCAGTCAAGAAGGTTTTAGGTTTGCCTACCCTAAGAACATTGGGCGCCGCAACCCGCACCCCCCGTGAAGTGCGCCCATGCGCCCCCAAGTTCAAGATTCCGCCGCTCTCCGGCAAGATCCAACACTAAGGTTTGCCTTACCTTACTTTGCTGCTAGCGTTCGAAGCGTCACCGGTGACACGGCCGATTCCTCCCCCATCAACGGAAACGGACTATTTCGCCATGGGCACGGCAGCCGCACCTGTCCGCACGCTCGACCCCCACACAGCGCACGAACTCCGCGAAACCGCCGAGAAAATACTCGCCGAATTCGGCACGTCCGCCACGTCTGACCGACTTCTGGAACGCGTCGCGCGGGCCGCCTCCGCTTTCGACGCCCGACTGCTCCACCACTGCCGCCCGGTGGACACCGCCGACGGCCTCTTCGTCCTGCGCGGCCTCGACGTCGACGACGACACCGTCGGGCCGACGCCCGCCAGTTGGGCCGACGCCGGCGACAGCGGGGCCGTCCACGACATCACCCTGCTGCTCCTCGCCTGCGCGATGGGCAACCCGCTGGCCTGGGAGGGCCAGCAGGACGGCCGGTTCGTGCACAACATCGTCCCCTCGCCCGGCCACGAGGCCGAACAGACCGGCGCCAGCAGCACGGTGCTCCTCAGCCCGCACACCGAGGACGCCTTCCATCCCGGCCGCGCCCACCTCCTGATGCTCGGCTGCATGCGCAACCACGACCACGTCGCGACCACGGCGGCCAGCGTCCGCAGGGTCCAACTCTCCGACGAGGACGTCGACTTGCTCTCCCGGCCCGTCCTGCCGATCCTCCCGGACGACGCGTACGCGAGCGCCCAGGGCTACGCCGACCAGCCGCCACCCCCGGTGCCCACCCTGTTCGCGACCGAGGACGGCCTGACGCTGCGCTTCGATCCCGCGTACACCCCGGTGGACCGCGCGGTGGCGCCCTACCGCGCCGCCTACCGGCGTCTGGAGGCCGAACTCGCCCGCACCTCGGTCGCGGTGAGCCTCGAACCCGGCGAGATCCTCGTCGTCGACAACGACCTCGTCGTGCACGGCCGGGTGCCGTTCAAGGCCCGCTACGACGGCACCGACCGCTGGCTCAAGCGCGCCTCCGTGCGCGTCCCCGGCCGGCGCACCCGCCCGCCCGCCGAAGCCGCCGAGCACGGCTACGGCCAGAGCGCGCTCGAGGCACGCGTGCCCTGACCCCGGCCTGCGCCGACGCCGACCCGGCGCACGCGGCCCGAACTCCCGCCCACGGAACGGAGGAAGACACCCATGACCCGCATACCGATACCGACGAGCACCTCGGACAAGACCCTGCGCGTCCTGTCCACCACGGACCTCGCCGGCATCGACATCTCCCTCGCCGACGTCGTCGCCACCGTCGAGGACGCCTACCGCACCCTCCACGCCGGCCACTCCGACAACCCGCGCAAGCTCACCGTCAAACCACGGGACGAGCACTCGGTCGCCTACGCGATGCTCGGCCGCGACGGCTCCCGCGACGTCGTCGCGATCAAGACCTCGTACAAGCACGGCCTGGACAAGGGCCGCGACGAGCAGCACTACTACACCTCGCTCACGCTGTACGACGATGCCACGGGCCTTCCGGTGGCGATGATGGACTGCTCCCGCATCGGCTCCCTGCGCACCCCGGCCGTCTCCGCCCTCATCGCCCGCGAGTGCGCCGCTCCGGACGCCCGCAGCGCGCTGGTCATCGGCACCGGGACCCAGGGCAGGCTCGCCCTGCCGTTCCTGCTCACCACGCTGCCCGGCCTCGACCGCCTGATGCTGTCCGGCACCCATCCCGAGGGCATCGCGGCGGTCCGTGCCGAGCTGAACGCCCATTTCCCGGAACGCGAGTTGGAGATCGTGACCGATCTGCGGGCCGCCGCCGCGGACGCCGACGTCATCGTCGCCACGGCGGGCGGGCACACCCCCGCGGCCGTCGAGGCGGACTGGCTCAAGCCGGGCGCGCTCTGCGTCTTGGTCGGGCACGGGCTCGCCCCCTCGACGCTCCACGAGGCGGACCGCCTCATCGCCACGAGCGAGGCGCAGATGAACGTCACCGGGACGGACATGGCCGACGCCAAGGGTGAACTCCCGGCGGTGGACGCCGAATTCCCGCCCGTGCTCGCCGGGGCCGTCGCCGGGCGCCGGTCGGCCGAGGAGCGGATCTTCGCGTACAACAGCGGTCTGGTCGTCACGGACATCGCGCTCGGCCACCGCTTCGCACAGCTCGCCGTCGCCCAGGGCCTGGGCAGCGAGGTGCCGCTGTGGCGGTGACGGAGACGACCGGGGGCGGGGCCTGCGCGCCGAGCGTGCCGGCCCTGCCCGATCCCGCCACCGAGGCGGTGCTGTCCTGCGGGCTCGTCGAGGAACTCGCGTACGCGCTCGGCGGCCCGTTCCACTTCCTGCTTCCCGGCGCCTTCGACGCCAACCTGCGGGCGATGCGGGCGGCCGTCGCCGACGCCGGGGTGGACGGCTTCGTGTACTTCGCGAAGAAGTCCAACAAGGCGGCCGTGTGGGTCGAACGCTGCGTGGCGGGCGCCGCGGGCGTCGACGTGGCGTCCGTCGGCGAGCTGCGCGAGGCGCTGGGGCACGGGGTACGCGGCGAGGACGTCGTCGTCACGGGGCCCGCCAAGGGGCGCGAGCTGCTCGATCTCGCGCTGCGGCACGGCGCCCTGATCGCCGTGGACGCGACCGACGAACTCGACGCGCTGCTGTCGGCGGCTGCCGCGCCTTCGGGCGGCGGTCGCCCGGCGCGGGTCCTGCTGCGCTGTCTGCCGCCCGCGCAACCGCACAGCCGCTTCGGCATGACCGACGCCGAGCTGGCCACCGCCCTCGACCGCTGCGTCCAGGCGGGCGACGCCGTACGGATGGAGGGGTTCAGCTTCCATCTCTCCGGATACGAGGTGGCGCCCCGCGCCGATCTGGCGGCGCGGCTCGTCGAGCGGTGCCTGAAGGCGCGGGCGCTGGGCCTGCGGGCGGACCGGATCAGCGTGGGCGGCGGGCTTCCCGTCAGCTACACGGACGCGGAGAGCTGGCGCGGGTTTCTGGGCGCGCAGCACGGCGGGCAGTATCACGCGGGCAAGCGGTTCGGCGGCGACGACTTCTACCCGTACCACTCGCCGGTCGCGGGAGCCGACGCGTTGCGCGCGCTGCTCGCGGCCGGGCCGGAGGGTCAAGGGCGGCCGCTCGCCGCACTGTTGAGGGAACACGGCGTCGCGCTCCTCGTCGAGCCGGGGCGCGCGCTCCTGGACCGGGCGGGCGGCAGCGTGTTCCGGGTGCAGGGGGTCAAGGAGCGGTCGGGGCAGCGGCTGCTGACCGTGGACGGGAGCAGCCTGAGCCTGTCGGAGCAGTGGTTCAACAGCGAGTATCTGCCCGACCCTTGGCTGCTCCCGCTCGACCGGGACGGGGCCTCGGGGGTGTTCCCCGCCGGCGTCGGAGCCGCGACGTGTCTGGAGTCGGACATGCTCAGCTGGCGCCGGATCCCCTTCCGGCGGCGGCCCCGGGTGGGGGATCTCCTCGTCTATCCCAACACGGCCGGCTATCAGATGGACTCCAACGAGTCGCCCTTCCACGAACTGCCGCTGCCGCCGAAAGTGGTCGTCGACCGCGTGGAGCGCACCGACGCCCCAGGGGGGCGTCCGCGCTGGCGGTTCGACCGTCATTTCCTCCGAGCCTGATTGCCGTCGACGAACCCGATCGTCAGAGACGAGCCCGATCGTCATCGACCCGACCCAGGAGTATGTGATGCCCGGATCACTCCAGCGCCCCGCCGTGGTCTCCCGCGTGTCCGATCTGATCGGACACACGCCCCTGCTCGAACTCGCCGCCACCGAGACGGGCAGCCGGCTGCTGCTCAAACTGGAGATGTTCAACCCCACCGGAACGGCGAAGATCCGGATGGCCCGCCAGATGATCACCGACGCCGAGGCCCGCGGCGAGCTGCGCCCCGGCGGCCGGATCATCGAGTCCACGTCGGGCAACACCGGGCTCGGCCTCGCCGTCATCGCCGCCGAACGCGGCTACACCTTCACCGCCGTCGTCGACCATCACGCCTGCACGGACAAACTGCGCGCGATGAAGGCCCTGGGCACCGATCTCGTGTACGTCGTCGACGACGGGACCGATGAACTCGCCACCGCGGCGCGCGAGGAACTGGCCGAGGACATGGCGCGCGGCGAGGACAACACGATCTTCACCGAGCAGCACAACAATCCCAGCAACGGCGTCGGATACTTCCCCGTCGCGCATGAGATCCACGAGGCGCTGGACGGACGTATCGACGTGCTGGTCGGCGCGGTCGGCACGGGTGGCGCGCTGTGCGGAACGGCACGCGAACTGCGGGCGCTGAACGTCGGCTTCACCACCGTCGGCGTCGAACCCAAGGGGTCCATCGCGTTCGGCGGACCGGCCCACGACTACTACCAGTCGGGCACCGGCACGCCCGAAGGCGCCGAGATAGGCGCCCTCGTCGACTTCGGGCTCATCGACGAGGGCGTGAAGGTCGGCGACGTCGAGGCGTTCGCCACCTGCCGGGCCGTCGCCCGCACCGGGCTGCTCATCGGCGGCTCCGCGGGCGGTGTCGTACACGAGGCACTGACCCGGCTCTCGGCACTGCCGCCCGGAACGACTATGGTCGCGCTCGTCAACGACGGCGGGGAGAAGTACCTGGACACCGTCTACGACGACGACTGGATGCAAGCCCGTGGCCTGCTCGACCCCGCGGCGGAGCGGGAGATCGAGGAACGTCTCAGCAAACTCCGCAGGAGCCGATGACACCCATGCCGAGCACTCTCCTGCGCGACAGCCGCGCCCTGGCCACCCTCGCCGTCCCGCTCGTCCTCACCCAGCTCGCGCAGGTCGCCCTGACCACCACCGACACGGTGATGATGGGCCTGCTCGGCACGCGGGAGCTGGCCGCGGGCGGCCTCGCGATCGTCATCTTCAACCAGCTGCGCACGATGGGCGTCGGCCTGGTCACGTCCGTCGGCAACCAGATCGCCGCGGCGGCGGCCCGCGCCGAAAAGGCCGGCGACGGGGGCGAGGGCGCGGATCACGACGAGGTGCGCGGGATCGTCCGCGCCAGCCTCGCCGTTGCCACGCTCGCCGGTCTCGCCGGAGCCGTCCTCATGATCCTCGTGGGGCAGGCCCTTCCGCTGCTCGGCCAGGACGCGGACGTCGTCGACCGCGCCCAGGACATGCTGTTCGCGCTGGCTCCCGGACTGCTGCCGTGCCTGTGGTTCCAGGCCGTACGCCAGTTCACCGTGGGCATGCGGCGACCGCAGGCCCTGCTGCGCATCACGATCGCGTCCATCGCCGTCAACGCGGGCCTCAACTGGGTGCTGATCCACGGCACTTGGGGCCTGCCCCGGCTCGGCCTGACCGGCATCGGCGTGGCCACCTCCACGGTCTATCTGCTCTCCTTCCTCGCCCTGTACGCCTCCGCCAAGCGGGACGCGGAACTGGCGCCGCTGCTCGCCCTGAACGTCACCAAGGCCGATCCGGCGACGGTCAGGCGGCTGGTGGGCCTCGGGGTGCCGATCGCGGCGACGTACGGCTCGGAGGCGGGATTCTTCTCGCTGACCGCGCTGATGGCGGGCTCCTTCGGCCCCGCCGCGCTCGCCGCGCACACCGCGGTCAACCAGCTCGTCTACATCGTCTTCCAGGTGGCGGTCGGCCTCTCCCACGCCGCGTCCATCAACGTGAGCCGCGAGCTGGCCCTCGGCCGCACCGACGACGCGCGGCGCATCAAGAACACCGCGCTCGCGTGCGCGGCGGCCGTCATGGCGGTCGTGGGCATCGCCTACCTCACCGTGCCGCGCCTGATCCTGGCCCCGTTCATGGACTCAGGGTCCGACCGCGCCCTGACGATCGCCGCACAGCTGCTCGTCGTGACGGCGTTCCTGCAGTTCTTCGACTGCGCGCAGAACATCGGGGTGGGCCTGCTGCGCGGCCTCGACGACACCAAGAGCGGTTTCCGCATCACGCTCGTCGGCTACTGGGCGGTGGGCCTCCCGGCCGCCTGGCTCCTGGCCCACCCGCTCGGCCTGGAGACGGTCGGCATCTGGCTGGGCCTCCTCATCGGCCTCGCCACGACGGCGGTCCTGCTGCTGCGCAGATACTCGGCGGCGCTGGCGGTGCGGGGCGAGACGGTGGCGACCTCACCGGTCGGCGGATAGGCCCCGCCGGGCGGTCGCCGGTCGCCGGGCGGGCCACGGTCACCCGGCGGCGCGGTCGCACGTGGGCGCTTCGCCCACCGCGCGTTCCGCCGCACTGCGCAGCACGCAGAACTCATTGCCCTCCGGGTCGGTGAAGACCACCCAGCCGGTGCCGTCCGGCTCACGGCGGTCCGCGGCCAGGGTCGCGCCCGCCGCGCGGAGCCGCTCCACCTCTTCGTCACGCGGACCGTCCGGCTGGAGGCAGAGGTGGACACGATTCTTCTGGACCTTCGGCTCGTCGACCTCGGCGAAGTAGAGGTGGAGCCCGGTGGGCAGGGCGATGGCCGCCGTCGACTCGCCGGGAAGATCGTCGGCGTTCAGCGGATGGCCGACCACCTTGCTCCAGAACTGGGCCAGTTCGTACGCGTCGGCACAGTCGAAGGCGACGTTGTAGAGCGTCGAGCGCATGGGTGGGCCCTTCGTGGATCGTGGTCGGACCGGCATTGTCGGTGACGGATGCGAGGGTGGCAATCATGATTCCGCCGCACGAACTCCCGCCGACCCAACTCCCGCCGACCGAGGCTCCGATGACGCTGACCGGCATCGACGCCGCGCTGCGCGCCGCGTGGTCCGCCGACACCTGCTCCCCCGATGACCAGGAGCGCTCCCCGTGGACCGCGGCGAACCCCGCCTGGGGGCACTGCGACATCACCGCGCTGATCGTGCACGACCTGTTCGGCGGCGAGCTGCTGTGCGGCGAGGTGTGGTCGGCCCAGGGCGAGCAGCAGAACTATCACTGGTGGAACCGCCTGCCGAGCGGGCTCGAACTGGACCTGACCCGCGAGCAGTTCCTGCACGACCAGCGGATCTCGGCCCCGCGCACGGTGATCCGCCCACCGGGTCCGCTGCCGCGCCGCCAGTCGGAGTACGAACTGCTGAGGCTGCGATTCGAGGCCGCCGCTCAACACTCCCTGTAACTGAGCATCCGCATCAGTCACTCTACGTATGAGTGCTGCCCCGCACCGCTCTCACGGGGAGAACCGTGGTCCTGACCATCGTCATCATCGCGATCGCCGCGGACTCGGTCTGCTACGCACGCGCCGTGGTCGCCAAGGAGTGGCCCACCATGGACAGCCGCCCGGCCATCGCCACCCTCGCCATCTTCACCGCCCTGCTGACCGCTTCGCTGCTCATGATCCGTGACGTCGACCGGCCCTATCAGGGCCTGATCAAGGTGGATTCCATCTCCATGACGGTGACGTCCCAGGACATCTCCGCCGACTTCGCGTCCGCGTACGGCGAGGGCAAGCTGCCCTGTGACGAGCAGGGCCAGAAGGCGTGAGTCCAGCTGTCACAACGGCAGCAGGCTGCGCGCCGCGAGGCCGAGACCGACGGTCAGGATCACCAGCGCCGTCAGCAGACTTCCGTACGGCGTGAACCGGCGCAGCATCGGGAGGTGGCGCTCGCCCACGACGGCGAGTCTGCTGCCGCCTCCGGCCAGCAGCACTCCGGCTGAGGTGAGCATGGCGGCCATCCCGAGACCGTAACCGAGCACGAGCAGTACGCCGAAGGTCGTCCTGCTGAGGGCGACGGCGCCCAGCAGGACGACGAGCGCCGAGGGGCTCGGCACCAGGCCGCCCGCGAGGCCGACGCCGAGGAGGGACGGAAGGCCGAAGCGACGGCGCCGGTCGCCATCACCATGGCTGTGGCTGTGATCGTGGTCGTGCCCATGGCTATGGCCATGGACGTGCCCGTGGTGCGCATGCCCGTGCCCATGCCCGTGTCCATGCTGCCACAGCGACACCGCACGGCCGCCCCGCAGCGCCCGCCCCGCCGTGACCGCCAACACCGCGCCGATGACGGCGATCACCGTGCCGCTGATCGCGCCGAGCCAGCCGAGAAGGCGCTCGCCCACCAGGCCGCCGGACGCGGTCAGGACGAGCCCCACGATCAGAACTCCCGCCGTATGCGTGGCCGTTACCGTCGCGCCGACCGCCAATGCCGCCCGTACGCCACCGTCGCGCCGCGCCAGACAGGCGGCGACGGCGAGCTTCGCGTGGCCGGGCAGCGCGGCGTGCCCGGCGCCGAGGAGCATCGTGAGGAGGACGGCCGACAGGCCTACGGGCAGGGTGAGATCGCGGCCCGCGGTGAGGGCGGTCAGCTTCGCCT
Organism: Streptomyces sp. NPDC050658; assembly: GCF_044457025.1. NCBI lineage: Bacteria > Bacillati > Actinomycetota > Actinomycetes > Kitasatosporales > Streptomycetaceae > Streptomyces > Streptomyces sp. NPDC050658. The sequence continues at coordinate 46,118 of NZ_JBITGM010000016.1, read as the reverse complement.
CGAGACCGGGGAAGAGGACCGCGCCCTGGGGCAGCTCCGGGGGCGCCGCCCCAGGATCGGCCGGTGCCCCCATCCCGGCTCCCGGCGCCGACCGCGTGCGGAAGTCGGCCCGTACCGTGTTCAGCGGCTGCTCCCCGGCGTTCGCGGGATAGCGGCGCAGGGCGCGGCTCGTGCTGTCCGCCGGAACCGAGGAGCCGACCAGCCGTACGCCGTTCCCGGCGGCGGTGATCTCCTTCCAGCCGGTGCGCGACGGGTCCGCGGCCGAGGCGAAGGACAGCTTCCTCGGCTCGGTCAGATCGGCTTCGGCGCGCAGCGCGCAGGTCAGCCTGGCGACGGTCAGACCGGCGGCTCCCTCGCGGTACTTCAGGGAACTGCGGTCCACATGCCAGGAGAGCCGTCTGCCGTCGGCCGAGATCCGGGTGTGCCGGGCCAGTTCGGCGCACCGGCCGGTGGCGCGGGCCGCCACCTCCCCCGCCGAGAGGCGCCCGTCCCGGTCGGCGTCGGTCGCCGCGTGGTCCTGCGCGGTGGGGATCTCCGCGCTGTCGACGACGGCGGTGTCCTCGATTCGGTCGGGCAGCAGCCGCAGCCCGTCGTGGTGATTGAGGCTGAAGTTGCCCAGGGGGTGGGCGTGTGCGGCCGGGGCGGCGAACAGGACGGACAGGAGTGCCAGGAGGACGGAGGCGACGGAGACAAGGGCGGCCGGAGCCGCCGTGACCGTCGGCCGGAGCCGACGGTCACCGTGGTGCTGCTTCACGTGGTATCAGCTGCTTTCGGCGCCCCGGTCGAGCATGCGGGCCGCTCGGGGCGCGTGGAAGGGGGAGAAGTGCCGGTTCAGGGCGAGGGCTTCGCGCAGGTGACGGTCGGCGTCGGGCAGGCCGAGGGATTTCTCGATCGCCCCGCGGTGGTAGCGGAACAGCGCGCTGCGCATGCCCGTCGCGGCTGCCTTGCGCGCGTACCCGATGGCCTCGGTGTCCCGCCCTGCCCGGTGCAGGGCCCAGGCGAGCGCATCCGCGGCGATGACACTGCGGGTGTGCCGCCACACCCCGCGCATCAGCCGCACCGCCACGTCCGGGTCACCGTGATCGGCTTCGTACAGGGCGAGTTGGGGATCGACGGGTCCGCCTTCGGCGAGCGTCATCCGTACCTGGGCGTCGAGCGCGGCACGCCAGCCGCGGACCTGGGCCCGTGACGTCGCTCCGGAGCTCCGGTCGGACGCCGCCGACTCGACTGCCTCCAGAAGGAATTGCGGCACTGGAGTCTGCTGGATCAGTCGGCCGTAGCGGCGCGTCGCCTCCTCGGTGCGGCCGTGCGCCCCGTGCCATCTGGCCAGTCCGGCACGGGCGTACGGATGATCGGGTACGGCGGCGAGCGCGCGGCGGAAGTGGCGGTTCGCCGCCGCCGGTTCGCCCGAGGACCAGGACAGCTCGCCGAGGCGGTACGCGGCGAAGGCGGTCTCCTGTGGTGTGCCCGCGCTCTCCAGGGCGCGCCGCAGCGCGATCCCGGCGTCCGCGGTCCTGCCGTGGGTCTCCAGGTCGTACGCGGCCCTGGTGTACGCCGCGGGGCCGGGGGCCAGGTCGAGCATCCGCTGCACCGCGGCGCGGGCGGCCGGGTAGTGGCCGAGCTGGATCTCCGCGTCGACGAGTACCGCGTAGCCGTCCGGCCGGTCGGGGGCCATCCGGGTGCCGCGCAGACCGTACCTGCGCCCACGGGTGAACTCGTGGCGGGCGTTGGCCAGTTCGCCCTGCCCGGTCACGGCCGCGTAGTTGCCGTCGCGGTCGAGCCTCAGGGAGCGGCGCAGGGCCCTGTCGGCCGCGTCGAGGCGTGCCGCGTCCAGCGTGGTGCGGGCCGTCTCGATCTCCGCGTCGGCCAGGCGGGCCCAGACCAGCGGTTCCGCCGGGAAGTCGCGGGCCGCCTTCCGCGCCGCCCGCACTTCACCGTCCACCGCCCCCGGTGCCCCGGCGGCGGCCGGGGCACCGGGGCGCGCGGCGGCGCCGTCGCTGCGGACGTCGGACCCCAGGGACAGCAGGCCCGCGACACATGCGGCGACGGCCGCCGCTCCGCCCACGGCGGCGCCGACGCGCCTCACAGGAACGCGTGCGGGGTGTTGACGTACGGGAAGGTGTCTTTGGCGTCGGCCGGCTGGAGGTCGGCGATCGGCTTGGGCAGCAGGCCTTCCGCGGAGCGGCCTCCGGGCTCGCCCATGAGCATCCGGATCAGTGGGCCGTCGATGTTGTCGTTCATGCGCCGCCCGTTGGGGAAGCCCTGCTTGTCCCCGGCGAGCACGCCGTCCGGGTCGGGCTTCGCCGTGACGGGGGTGGTGAGGTTCAGGCGCAGTTCCTCGGCGAGGGCGATGCGGTCGGCGTCCGCGTCGGCGTTCATGGCATGGGAGTTGAGGTCGTAACCGAACTTGGCGCCGTTGTCGGCGCCGATGCCCTTCAGGAACAGGGCCTGGATGTCGTTCCGGGGCGCGGCGGGCGCCGGGAAGTTCTGGGCCTCCGCGATCTTGCGGGGCGGTACCGGGTCGAGCGTGGTGTCGAGGAAGCCCTTCGCGTCCTGGTCCTCTGCGGGCGTGCGGTGCTGGAAGCGGTCCTCGGGTCCGTTGCCGCGCTGCAGCCCGATGGTGGTGCCGTACAGACCGAAGGCCACGTGCGGGATGCCCTGGCGGGAGATCTGACGGAACGCCGGCGCCTGCCGGGCGAGACTGCGGCTCAGGTCGGCGCCCGGGCGGGAGACGGTGGACCAGACACCGACCACCGGATTGCGCTGCGGGTCGCCCTTCAACGCCACTTCGCTCTTGGGTACTTGGAGGACGAGGCTGCTGACGTTCATCTCCGACAGCGGGTTCGCGTCGGGCATCCACTTCGGTACGGGACCCGCCGTACCGACGGTGTAGAGGCCGAAGGCCTGGGTGTTGGCCTTGAACGCGTCGGCCGACTGGGCGGCCACGGTCTGGCCGCCGCCGGGCAGCTTCTCGACGGCCTGGCTGCGCAGCCCCGCGTAGTTGGGCATGAGGAAGCGCCCGGCGTGCGTGGGGGCCGCGGTCCCGGAGACCAGCTTCTCGGCCTTGCCCGCCCGCACCCGCTCCAGCGTGTACGTCTGACGGACGCGCAGGGAGCTGCTGGAGAGCGAGGTGACGGGCTCCGGGCCGACCTTCGGCAGCGGCGGGAACGGGGGCCTGCTGTCCTTGGTGCGGAAGGTCCAGCGGTACGTGGTGTCCGCCGCGCCGTCGCCGTCGGCATCGGTGTGGATCTCGTACCGGGCCCCGTTGGCGAAGGGGTAGTCGACCACCGCGTTGCCCGCGGTCGCCGGCAGCTGGAAGGGCCGTACGCTCGCGACGAGCGTGACCGTGTCGTGGTTGTCGGGGCTGGTGAAGGCGTATACGTCGGTGAGGTCCGCCGCGGTGTCCTTGACGGACGAGGGGGCGTCGACGTGACCGCCGGCCGTGCCGCTGCCGGACAGCGGACCGGAGAGGGCGGCCGCGGTGAGGGCGCCGGTGGCGGCCAGCATGGCCATGCATCGATGGGACGTTCTGACGGTTCCGGGCATGGAGAATCTCCGTAACTGTGCGTGACGGTCTTCCACCTTGCAGCAATCAAGATCACAATGCGACCCCGACGCGCCCGGTCGCGTGATCATTTTCGCAGACAGGGGCAACTCGCTTATTTCTCAGGCCAGATGAGAGGGAATCTCGCGGCTGCACGACCTGCTGCCGCTTTCCGCGTCCCCTCGGAGTCGATCGATTTCCATGATCAATCAGAGCCGTACGGGGCACACCCGTACGCCATCTCAGTTACTTTCCGTGACTCGTATACGCATTGGGCAGCACACACGTCTATGCATGAAGAGGCGAGCGGCGAGAGCTTCCCGCGTCGCCCGTCGCAGTCCCAACTCCCCCTCGTCCATGGCCCGTCAGGGCCCGCTGAAGCCTGCCTCGAAACCGTCGCGGGCTCCACGGACGCGCAAACCAGCAGACGCACACCCCATCAGGAAGGAAGACTTGCCATGCGCACGTACGGACTCCGCCGCCTCACGGTCGTCGCCGCCGTGGCGGCACTGGCCCTGCCGCTCGGCCTCAACTCCGCGGGAGCGGCCGACCATCAGCGGCCGAACACCCCCCGCGCCGCCACCGCGGGACCGATCCCGGGCGCCTACATCTCGCCCTGGGGCAGCGCCGAGATCGCCATCAGCCCGGAGACCCTGAAGTGGATGGAGGACGAGGGCGTCACCGTGACGGCGATCGCCCCGTTCGAGATGAACCCCGACGGCACGGGCTTCAGGATGCCGATCGGCTCGACGGCCGGTGACCACCTCGACAGCAAGGGCCGTATCTACTACCCCGGCGGCCTCCAGCTGCACCATGAGGCATCGGACAAGACCATCAAGCTCTCGCCGACCTGGATCCGCGTGATGCCGAGGCCCGGTTACTCGGCGGGTGTCGAGGTGAACGGCAAGAAGATCGAGGACGAGGTGCAGATCGGCGACACTCACTACGAGGAGGTCATGGCCTCCGCCCGCCCCAGCCCCACCGGCTTCCGCCTGGAGCAGGTCCCCTTCTACTTCACGAAGGAGGCCTCGGCCCTCATCGAGAAGCACAGTGACGCCGAAGGGCCCCGCGTCGGCAGCCTGCTCGGCACGCTCACCCCGGAGTTCGACTACGTGTCCACCGGCTCCGACACCGGCCCCGTCCCCACGCCCCCCTCTTTCCCGGGCTTTCCCGGCTGACCCCGCCGTAACGCGGTAGCCCGCCGCTCCGGCCCTCAGAGCCGGACCGGCTTCCCCACCCCATCGAAGAGGAGTCTCCGTCCCATGCGCACCTTCCGGCTCATCGCCACCGCCGTCGCCGCGTCCGCCTGCACGGCCCTGCTGTTCACCGCGCCATCGGCGGCCGCGGCGCACGCCCCGGACACCACCGCCGGGCGCCACGGCTGCGTACCGCAGGGCGGTACCGGCCTCTATCTCTCCAAGGAGGGCGAGGCGAAGCTGTCGTTCGCCCCCGAGTTCCTGGCCGCTCTGGAGCGCGCCGGCACCGAGACGGAGAGCGTCGCGCCGAACACCGTCGTGGACGGTGGGAAGGCGGTCCGCATCCCGATCGGGGAGTCGTACGACAACATCGAGCTGCCCAGCGGCCGGGTCTGCTATCCGGGCGGCATGACGTTCAAGAACCCCGACAGCGACGCCACGTACACCGTCGACGACTTCTGGATCAAGTTCGCCGCGGTCGGCGACAGCAAGGTCTTCACCACTCCGCGGATCAACGGCGAGCCGCGCGCCGCCGGTGAGCTCAATCTGGCGAACTTCACCGTGGCCCAGGCGTTCACGACCGGTCAGTTCGTGCCGCACAACGGGGGCATCGGGCCGAAGCGCGTGACGTTCACCGTCGACCCCGCCTTCGCCGAAGACCTGAACGCGGCACTCGGCACCGACGTCGAGCCCGGCAGCCCCTGGGCCACGCTCGACATCGCCTGGAAGGGCGTCCCGAGCCGGGCGCTGCCGACCACGGACAATCCGGAACTGGCCGGCCTGAGGCGCATCGCCGACGCGATCCGCACCGGCTCCACCGCCCCCAGCCTGCCGCAGCTGCCTCCGTCCCCGCTGGGCTAGCCCCGGAGCCGAGTCGGTGAGGGCGGGCACGGTCACTCCCCCGGACCACCCCGACCTCACCGATTCGCGCCCTTTGCACCGTTATGTTCGCCAGATGATCACACTGGCCCAGAGACTCACCACCGGCTGCGCCCTGGCCGCCCTCTCCCTCGCCGCCCTCAGCGGCTGCGGGGGCACCGGCGCCCCTGCCCCGCGCGAGCCGCAGCGGCCCGCCCGGCCGCCCGCCGGTCCCCCCACCCTCGCCCCCGGACCCGCGGGCCTCACACCCGTCTTCAAGAACGCGCCCCGCACCAAGGCCGCCCGCACGGTGGCCCTCACCTTCGACGCCGACATGACCGCCGATCAGGGGCCCCGCGCCGCGGCGGGCGAGCGGTTCGACAATCCGGCGCTGGTGGCGACGTTGCGGCGGCTGAAGGTACCGGCGACGTTCTTCATGACGGGGCGGTGGGCCGAGGAGTATCCGGCCCAGGCCAAGGACATCGGCCGGGACCCGCTCTTCGAGGTCGCCAACCACTCGTACAGCCACTACGCCTTCACCAAGAACTGCTACGGACTGCCGACCGTCCCCGCCTCCGGGATGCGCGCCGACATGGAGCGCGCCTTCGCGGCCTTCCGCAGGGCGGGCGTCGAGCGCGCGGTGCCGTACTTCCGTTTCCCCGGCGGCTGTTACGACCGGCAGGCGCTGCGCGCGCTCGCGCCGGGCGGCGTCACGGCCGTGCAGTGGGACGTGGTGAGCGGCGACGCGTTCGCCACGGACGCCGACGCGGTGGCCGCGCAGGTGCTCGAAGGGGTGCGCCCCGGTTCGGTCGTCGTCATGCACTGCACCCGCAGCGCGGCTCCCGCGACGGAGCGCGCGCTGCGGAAGATCGTGCCGGAGCTGCGGGAGCGGGGCTTCCGATTCGTCCGGGTGTCGGAGCAGATCGGCGCCGCCCGCGGCGGCAAGGCGGCGGGGGCGGCCGGGGCGCGCGGCTAGGGCCTGTCCGGCGGATCTGGCCGACCTCTGTGGGCGGTGCTTTGTCTCTGCCGGTGAGCGGTGGCCTGGCGCGTGCAGCCGCAAGGCGGAGGATCGAGGCGTCGCGGAGCGATGGCGATGGACGACAGCGATGGCGATGGCGATTGACGACAACACCGCAGATGCGCGTGCCGGGCCGCCGCGTCCCAGGCAAGATCCGCCGGACAGGCCCTAGGGCCTAGGGCCTAGGCTGGACCGTATGGACGACGAAGCGAAGGGCCCGTTCGCCGAGTGCGTGCTCTGCCAGGAGCCCACCGAGTATCCGGAGTCCCACAAGGGCATCACGCTCTGCCCCGTCTGCGAGTGGCACGAGGCGCAGCGCATGGCCTGCTCAGGCTGAGCTGATCCGACGGGCCCCGCCGCTCACCCCAGTCGCTCATCCGCGGGCCGCTCACCCTCGCCGCGAGGCGAGACCGCAGGCCGTCCCCACCGCCACGACCGCGAGTGCGCCGGCCGCCGCGACCGGCAGCAGCGGCACCGGCACCACGCCGTCCCGCGAACCCCCGACCAGTTCCGTCAGGACCGCCTTCGCGGGCGAGCCCGTGGTGACGAGGGCGAGCAGCGAGGCGAGGAGCAGTACGGGGATCGCGCGGCCCGGCGACCGGAGCAGCGGCCAGTTGGTGACGGCCCCGATGGCGGTGCCCAGGAGCGCGCACACCAGCATGGCGAGCAGTCCCGTGCCGCTCGCCGCGATCCTGTTCACCGCCGTGCGCTGATCGGTGCTCGCCGCATCGCTGATCACCGCCACGACGAGGGTGGCCACGGCGCCGAGCAGGGCCGCGGCCAGGAAGGCGGACAGCAGCGGGGCCAGCTGCGCGCGCCGGGGTCCGGCCGCCGCCGCGGTGCAACTGCGGGCCGCGGGCGGCTCGTTGGTGACGCAGATCCGGACCAGCCAGGCGGCCACGGGCAGCAGCGCGGCGGCCGCGTACGCGAGGGAGTCCAGGATCGGCTGCCCGCCCTGGACGCCCACGGCGAGGAACACGGCGTACAGGATGACCGGGGCGAGCCAGCGCTGGGAGCGCAGCAGCAGGGCGGACTGGTAGTGGAGCAGGGCGTTCAACGGTCGCGCACCTCGTTCGCGCTCAGGACGTCTTGGGTACGGCTGTCCGACGGGGCCGGCGCCGCCACGGACACCACATGCCACGGCGGGCGCGCCCCGAGCAGCGCGCGCAGCGCCACGTCCGACTGCGTCGCGGGCACCGTCAGGCGCAGCGCGCCCTGCGGGGAGTGTGCCGTGACGGTGCCCGGTGTCGCGGGCGGCGGTGCGCCCGGCGGGCCCTGCGCCTCGATGACGACCGAAGGGCCTGACGGCGTCGCGGACTCCGAAGCGGACTGCGGGGCGCGGCGGTTGACCTCCGTGCCGACCACCGCGTACGTCACGTCCACCGTGCCGGAGAGCCGCCGCGGGTCGTGGTCGACGAAGACGACGGCGCCGCCCCGCGCGACGCGCTCGGCGACCGCCCGGTCGAGTTCGTCGCGGGCCGCCGCGTCCAGGCCCGTCCACGCCTCGTCCAGGACGAGCAGCTCCGGCTCGGCGAGCAGCGCCTGCGCCACCGCCACCTTCTGGCTGCTGCCCTTGGACAGCTCCGACAGGGGCGTGCGCCCGTAGCTCCCGGCTCCGAACCGCTCCAGCCACTCGTCCGCCGCACGCGCGGCCGTGCCCTTCGGCAGACCGTGGACCCGGCCCAGGTGCGTGAGATAGCCGACGGCCGTGAACGGCAGGGCCGCCGGGAAGCGTTCGGGTACGTACGCCGTGCGGGGGCGGCCGACGACGCGGCCCTCGGAGGGGGCGTCGATCCCGGCGAGGATTCTCAGCAGGGTCGACTTTCCGGAGCCGTTGGCGCCCTCGATCCGTGTCAACGAGCCCGCGCGGACGGCGCATTCGACGCCCCGCAGCACCCATGGTCCGCCGACGGCGTAGCGCCGTCCCACCCCGTCCAGACGCAGCGCGGCAGCCGCCCGCTCGTCGAGATCAACACCGTCCATCGGGTCATCCTCGCGCACGCGTCCGGCGGCGGGACAGCCGCTCCCGGCCGGGGAGACCCGGCGCACGCCGTCGCCGGGCCCGATCTTCGGCCTGGCAGACTGGGCGCGTGAGCAGCGAACGTACCGCCGAGAGCCCCGCCCCCGCCGAGCCGAGGAACCGCGACGAGGCGCCGCAGTTCGTGCTGCCGCTGGTGGTGCGGATCGAGCGGGCCGAGCCCCCGCAGCGCACTGACGCGCTGGAGACGGCGGCCCGCGCCGTCCTGGTGATGCTCGCCGACGAGCGGTCCACCGGCGACGGCGAGTGGGCGCAGGCCATGCGGGACTGGCAGGACGCCCGGATCCGCAAGGTGGTCCGGCGGGCCCGCGGCGCCGAGTGGCGCAAGGCCGGGGCACTGCCCGGCATCACGGTCGCCGGGAAGTCCGCCGAGGTCCGCGTCTTCCCGCCGGTGCCGCTGGACGGCTGGCCCAAGGAACTGGCAAAGCTCCAGGTCTCCGGCACGGAGCTCGACGACCCGGAGCCGCCCCCGCCCGCGGACCCGACCGCGCCCGTCCTGTGGATGAGCCCCGAGGTCGACATGTCGGCGGGCAAGTCCATGGCCCAGGCGGGGCACGGGGCCCAACTGGCCTGGTGGGAGCTGTCGGACGAGGACCGCGCGGCCTGGCGCGACGCGGGTTTCCCGCTCTCGGTGCGCACGGCGGACGCCGCCCGGTGGCGGGAGCTGGAGACGAGCGGGCTGCCGGTGGTGCGGGACGCGGGGTTCACCGAGATCGCCCCCGGCAACACCGTCGTATCCGAAGGCGGCAGTCACTTCGGCCCGCTGCCGCGCGGGCGGCGGCCCTGACCGGGCGCATGCTGACACACTTGCCCTGACGCGCTTGGCACCGGCCCGCGAACTGCCGAGGATCCTCGGGTACGGAGTCGGTTGCCGCGCTCAAAATCCCCCGTCTTGGCGTCGGCGCCCGGCTCCGTACCCCCATGTCTCTGACTGATGAGGAGCCGACGTGGCCACTGTCGAACTGGTGCGCGTACGCATTGCCCCCGAGCACACCGCAGCCATGCTGGAGGCCCGCCCGGCCATGGTGGAGGACTTCCGCCGTGACCGTGCGGGCTTTCTGGGGGCACACCTGATCGAGCTGCCCGACCATGTGTGGCTGGACGTCCTGTGGTGGCGTTCGTCGGAGGACTTCGCGGCGTCCCGCGCCAAGGGAGCCGACCTGCCCGGCATCAAGGCCTTCTTCGCCACGATCGACGAGGTGCTCAGCTCCGAGGAGGGGTCCGCCTCCTCGCTTCCCGAGTTCTAGGTTCCGGAGTTCTGGGTTCCGGAGAGAGACGAGAGCGCCGGGGGCCGTTTGGCCCCCGGCGCTCTCGCATGACGTCAGGCCGAAAGGGCCGCGTAGTCGGTGTAGCCGCCGGCGTCGCCGCCGTAGAAGGTGGCCGGGTCGGCCTCGTTGTAGGGGCCGCCTGCCGCGATGCGGGCCGGCAGGTCCGGGTTGGCGAGGAAGAGCTGGCCGAAGGTGATGACGTCGGCGGTGCCGTCCTCGATCAGGGCGAGCTCGTCGGGGCCGGTCGGGCGCTCCCCGGTCTGCGGGTTGAGGATGAACGTGCCCGGGAACTGCCCCCGCAGGGCGAGCGTCAGCTCACGGTCGTCGGCCTCCATCACGTGCAGGTACGCCAGGTTCAGCGGGGCGAGCCGCTGGACCAGCGCCTCGTAGGTGGGGCGGGGGTCCGGCTCGTGGGTGTCGTTGTTCTGGTTGCCGGGGGACAGCCGCAGGCCGACCCGGTCGGAGCCGATCGCCGCGGCGACCGCGGAGACGACCTCGACGGCGAAGCGGATGCGGCCCTCGACCGAGCCGCCCCAGGCGTCGGTGCGCTGGTTGCTGTCGGGGGCGAGGAACTGGTGGATCAAGTAGCCGTTGGCGCCGTGCAGTTCGACCCCGTCGAAGCCGGCGTCGACGGCGTTGCGGGCGGCCGCCACATGGTCGGCGATCGTCTCCCCGATCTCCGCCTCGGTCAGCTCGCGCGGGGTGACGAAGTCCTGCGGGCCCTCCGGTGTGAACACCTGCCCCTGCGCGGCGACGGCCGAGGGCCCCACGGGGACGAGGCCGTCGGGCAGCAGCGAGGGGTGGCCGATCCGGCCGGTGTGCATGATCTGCGCGACGATCCGGCCGCCCTTGGCGTGCACGGCGTCGGTGACCTTGCGCCAGGCCGCCACCTGCTCGGCGCTGTGCAGACCGGGGGTGAACGGGTAGCCCTGGCCGACGACGGACGGCTGGATGCCCTCGGTGACGATCAGTCCGGCGGAGGCGCGCTGCGCGTAGTACTCCGCGGTGAGCTCCGAGACCAGGCCGTCCTGGGCGCGGCTGCGGGTCATCGGCGCCATGGCGATCCGGTTGGCGAGCGGGATGCTCCCGGCGGTGAGCGAGTCGAATGCGGTGGGCATGGGTGTCCCCTCAGGAATGAATGAAACGCGGTTTGGTGGAATCAGGGCAGCCGGACCGACTGGCCGTGACGGAAGAAGTCCGTCGGGTCCCAGTGCTCCTTCGCCCGCTGGAGCCGGCGGTAGTTCTCGCCCCAGTACAGGTCGTGCCAGGGCACGCCTGAGGTGTTGTGGCGCGGGTCGCCGAGGTCGATGTCGCAGTAGTTCACATAGCAGCCGGACGTCTGCTCGTCGGGCGCCGGGACTCCGCCCTTGTCCTCGTACGTGTCCCGGTAGAGGGCCCGCAGCCAGTCGAGGTTGGCCTTGTCGTCCTCGGGCTCGGTCCAGTTGGTCTGGTACAGCACCTTGAAGACGGAGTCGCGGTGCACCAGCGCGGTCCCCGACGCCGGCACCGCGCCGACCTGGCCCCCGTAGGAGCTCAGGACGACCTGTGCCATCGGATTGTCCAGCGCCTCGGAGCGCAAGTGCCGGTAGATGGCGGCGATCTGACGCTCGGTCAGGGTGCGGCGGTGGTACGCGGACTTCTGGTCGCCGCGCAGGCTCGGGTTCACCATCACCTGGTTGCTCGTGCTCAGGTACTGCGTGGCCTTGAGCCAGCTCCAGCGCCGCGGCTCGAAGAAGTGGGCGAGCGGACCGTGCTCGCTGGTGGTGCCCGCGGGCGGCGTGGGCGAGAGCGACATGCCCTTGCCGAGGAAGTCGAGGAAGTCCCGCAGCACGTCCCGCGCGTCGGGAGTGTCCGCCGCCACCTGCGTGAGCAGCAGGACCTCCTTGCCCGAGACATGGTTCAGGTTGAGCAGGGAGCAGAGCCCCGCGGTGTCCGTGTCCACGGCGGAGTACTTCTCGTGCCAGGCACCGAAGTTGCGTACCAGCGTGCCGAAGTCGGCCCGCGTCAGCTTCTCCCACGGCCAGGAGACGAGGCTGAGCAGCACCTCCGCCGGCGGCTCGGGCAGCAGCCCCGAGGGGCCCTTGCCGCGGGCCGCCGGGGAGCGGAACCAGTAGCGGGTGACGATGCCGAAGCTGCCGCCGCCCCCGCCGGTGTGCGCCCACCACAGGTCGCGGAGCCGGGCGTCCTTGTCGTCACGGGTGGCGACCACCGCGCGGGCGGTGCCCGTGTCGTCCACGGTCACGACCTCGACGGCGTACAGATGGTCGACGATCAGACCGTCGCGGCGGCACAGCAGGCCCCAGCCGCCGCCGGCGACATGGCCTCCCGCGCCCACCGAGTGGCACAGGCCGCCCGGCACGGTCACGCCCCAGCCGCGGAAGAGCCGGTCGTACACCTCGCCGAGCGTGGCGCCCGACTCGACCGCGAAGGCCTGCCGCTCCTCGTCGAAGTAGACGCGGTTCATCTCCGACATGTCGACGATCACGTCGACGTCCGAGTGGTAGACGAAGTCCTCGTAGCAGTGGCCGCCGCTGCGGACCGACACCCGCTGATCCGCCGCTGCCGCCCCCGCGACGACGTCGACGACCTGTTCCGTGGTGGCGACCACGTGCACCCGGTCCGGCGTCGCGGACCAGCGCTTGTTCAGGCTGACCGTGAGATCCGGGTAGCGCACGTCCCCGGCGCGGATCGTGGCGGCGGCGAAGGGCGTCGGGCCCGGTGCCGTACCGCCGGACTGCGCCGAGGCGGGCTGGGCGAGGCCGAGTGCGGTGGCACCGGCCGCGCCGCCCGCGGTCGCGAGGAGCGAGCGGCGTGTGAACTGGTTCCCATTGCGTGGCATGGCGCTCCCGGGTCGAGGGGCGGACGGAACGGTTCGAGGGGCGGACGGAACGGGTCGGGGGGCGGACGCAACGACTAAATGACCTGGTGGACGGGGCGGGCAAGCGGCTCCGCGGGACTGTGTCAGGTACTCGTCCGGCGGGACGCCCGGGAGCGGGACCAGCGCCGGGTGACCGGTTTCTCGACCAGCGCGTACAAGGCCCACGCCGCCAGCAGCGCGACCGCGATCTCGGCGAGGAGGACGGCCACGCCGACCGGGGTGGAGTACAGGTCGTCGCCAAGTACCTTGCGCGTATAGGCGAGTACGACGTAGTGGAGCAGGTAGAACGCGAACGACACCTCGCCGAGCCAGACCATGGCGCGACCGCGGAAGAGCGTGAAGCGTCCCTCGTCGTCGGCGATCGCGCCGGCCGCGATGAGCAGGGCCGCCGGTACGAGGCACACCGCGCGCTGCGCGTACAGGTGCGGCACGTTCGAGGCGATGACATAGGCGACGAGCAGCAGTACGCCGGACCAGACCATGCCGATGTTGCGCCAGCGGCCCAGCATCACCGCGCGGGCCACCAGGATGCCGAGGGCGAAGTCGAGGACGCGGGGCAGCGGCATGACGTACGCGAACCAGTACTGCGTGGCCGACGCGCTGGGCTCGTTGGCCATCACCTCCGTGCCCGCGGGCACCAGGGCGTAGGTGAGCAGGGGGGTCGCGAAGACGGCGGCGACGGTGCCCGCGATCCAGTACTTGAGGCGGTCGGCCCGGATCCGCTGGGCGCCGCGCAGCAGGAACGGGAACGACAGATAGAAGACGGCCTCGACGGCGAGGGACCAACCGGGCGGGTTGACGGCCAGGTTGGTGGCGATGTCGGGGACCCAGACCTGCACCATCAGGAGGCTGAGGATCTCCCGCCAGGCCTCGGTCTGGGCCGCCGCGTACAGCACCATCGCGAGGGCCCACGCGATGACGTAGTTCGGGACGATCTTGACGAAGCGGCGGCGCCAGAAGGAGGGCGCGCTGTCGCCGGTCCGTGCCGACCAGGTCAGCACGAATCCGCTGAGGACGAAGAAGAACGTGACGCCGAGCGCGCCCGCCTGGCCGAACAGTTGCGTGAAGCGATTCTCGGCCGTGTCGTCGGCGAAGAGGCGGACCTCCGGGAACGGCAGCGCGGCGTGGTAGAGGAGCACCAGCAGGGCGGCGGGAAAGCGCAGGCCGGTGAGGGTGTCGAGCCGGGCCGCCTTCTTCCTTTGCGCACTTTCCGTATGCGTCTCGTTACTTGTCTCGTTACTTGTCTCGCTACTTGCCTCGTTGCGGATCTCGCTGCGGGTCTCGTTGCTTATCTCGTCACTTATCTCGTCCGTTGACACGGGAATGCAGACTCCTTTGACGAAGGAACCGGGAGCAGGAAAACAAAGAGTTCTGAGAGAGCGGGAGGCCCGGGTCAGAGCGAACTCCGGGCGGCGGTACCGGCATTGGGCGTCCGGTCGCGTTCTCGTCGAAGTATGCCCCATCGCAGAGCGGCCGGGGCGGCGCACCTGCGGGACCCCGTCCCGACTTGACGGACTATCCATTACTTGATGGATTGCCCGCCCCGCCTTGTTCCGCGGCGGCCGAATACCCAAGATTCCCCGTGTCGTTGCAGCCCTCCAGACCGAACCGGGGAATTACATGATTACGCTTTCCTGGACCCGCACCGTCGACGATGCGATCGACTTGGACCGACCTCCCACGACGCGCGGCCAGTTGTGGCGAGTTCTGCTCGACAAGGCCGAGAACCCGGTCGGTTATGTGCCGGCCATCACCGAATGCCGCATCGTCGAGCGGTACGCGGACGGATTCCTGCGCGCGGCGAAGCGCGGTTCGCGCACGCTGCTGCAGCGCGTCACCCCGGACGAGACCAACGGCCGGATCACTTTCCGCCACATGGACACCACCGATCTCGCGGTCATGCGCAACGAGATCGGCGAGGACGAGCAGGGGCGTCTCACGCTCACCCTGAGCCTGACGCTCGACGAGGCCCCGTCGGCGGCCCTCCTCCAGGAGAACGGCTACCTGAAGGGGCTCGACACCGACTTCGGCTACACGCTCGACGCCATGACCGCCGTCCTGCGCCAGAACGCGCTGCACAACACCGGTGCCGGCATAGGCGTCTGAGGCCTCGTCACTTCATTCGAGGGCCTCGTCACTTCAGAGGACGGACCAGAGGACGGATCACATGAGCGAGTATTCGCGACGCACGTTCCTGTCGCACGGCGCGGTGGCCGGCACCGCCGCCACGCTGGGCTTCGCCGCCAGTCCGGGCGCGGACGCGACGCTCCCGGCGGCCCCGTACGCGCCGGTGGCCGACACGGCGGGCACCGCCGGCACGTACGGTCCCTTCACCGTCAAGCCGTCGGACGGGCGCTACGCGGACCTCGCCTGGGGCCACAACCGCCGCTGGGTCGGCACGCCCGACTCGGTGCGCCTGGTGGGCGACGCCGACCAGGTCGTCGCCGTGGTGCAGGAGGCGGTCTCGGCCGGCAAGGGGCTCGCGGTGCGCAGCGGCGGGCACTGCTACGAGAACTTCGTCACGCACGACGGCGTCCGCGTCGTCATCGACATGTCGGCCATGAACCAGGTCAGTTACGACCCCGGCCGCCGCGCCTTCGCCGTCGGCCCCGGCGCCCTCCTCGGCGAGGTCTACACGGCGCTGTACAAGGGCTGGGGCGTGACCGTGCCCGGCGGCACCTGCCCCACCGTCGGCGCGGGCGGCCATGTCGTCGGCGGCGGCTACGGCGCGCTGGCCCGCCGCGACGGCCTGGTCGTCGACCATCTGTACGCCGTCGAGGTCGTCGTCGTCGACAAGTCGGGCACCGCGAAGAAGGTCGTCGCCACCCGCGAGGAGGACGACCCCAACCGCGACCTGTGGTGGGCCCACACCGGCGCCGGCGGCGGCAACTTCGGTGTGGTGACGCGCTATTGGTTCCGCTCCCCCGGTGCCACCGGCTCCGACCCGGCGAGCCTGCTGCCCAGGCCGCCGTCCCGGCTGCTCGTCTCCACGGTCAGCTGGAAGTGGTCCGAGATGACCGAGGAGTCCTTCAGCCGGATCCTCGGCAACTACGGCAAGTGGTGCGAGACCCACAGCGGACCCGACTCGGCGTACGCGAGCCTGTTCAGCCAGCTGAAGCCGACCCACAAGTCGGCGGGCGGCTTCTCGATGACGACGCAGCTCGACGCGGCGGCGCCCGACGCGGCGAAGCTGATGGACGACTTCCTCGCCGCCGTCAACGAGGGCAGCGGCGTCGACTACAGCGTGGACGACCGGCGCACCATCTCCTGGCTGCACGCCACCACGTTCTGGCCGGGGTTCACCGCGCCCGACACCACGATGCGGTTCAAGGCCAAGTCGGCGTACATGCGCAAGAGCTTCCCGGACGCCCAGCTCAAGGCGTTCTACCGCCACTTGACGCGGACGGACTTCACCGGTCCCGCGTCGCTCGTGATGATCTCCGCGTACGGCGGCCGGGTCAACACGGTCGCGCCGGACGCCACCGCCGTGCCGCAGCGCGACTCGGTGATGAAGCTGCACTACATCAGCTTCTGGGCCGACGAGTCCGCCGACGAGGCGCACCTGGCGTGGATCCGCGCGTTCTACGAGGACGTGTACACCGCCACCGGCGGGGTGCCGCGCACCGACGACTCCGTCACCGACGGCTGCTTCGTCAACTACGCGGACGCTGACCTCAGTTCGCGGGAGATCAACCGCTCCGGCGTCCCGTGGAGCCAGCTGTACTTCAAGTCCAACTACAAGCGGCTGCAGAGCGTGAAGGCGCGGTGGGACCCCACGGACGTCTTCCACCACGCGCAGTCGGTCCAGCTGCCGTCCTGAGGCGCTCGGCCATCCCCTGAAGAGAGTTGATGTCCCATGCCCCTGGGCACCGCAAGGACCGGCCGGGCGTCCCGCCCCGGCACCGGCTTCGCGCTCCTCGGAGCCGTGCAGGTCGTCCTGATCCTCGCCATCACCATGCTGTCGCCCGCACTGCCCGCCATCCAGGACGACCTCGGCCTCGACGGCGCTCAGCTGACCCTGGCGAGCGCCGCGTACGGACTCGCGTTCAGCGGTCTGCTGATGTTCGGCGGGCGCCTCACCGACGTGGTGGGCCGCCGCCGGCTGCTGGTCGTCGGGGTGACGGTCTTCGGGCTCGCGTCCGCCCTGTCCGGGCTCGCCCCCGGCTTCGGCACACTGCTCGCGGGACGGTTCGCCCAGGGCGTCGGGGCGGCGCTCGCCGCGCCCGCCGCGATGTCCCTGGTCGGCTCGCTCTACCCGGAGGAGGGCGCGCGCTCCCGCGCCATCGCGATCTGGGGCGGCCTCGCCGGGTTCGGCGCGACCTCCGGCATGCTGCTCTCCGGCGCCGTCTCCACCTGGGTGTCGTGGCGGTGGGTCTTCCTCGTGCCCGCGGTGGTCTCGGCGATCGCGGCCGTCGCCGCCGGGAAGCTGCTGCCCGCGGGGCCGCCACCGGTGCGGTCCGGGCTCGACCTGCCGGGCGCGGCGCTGGTCACCGCGGGCCTGACGGTGCTCAGCTACGGTCTGGTCGAGGCCGGCGAACGCCCCTGGAGCGCCGCCGTCGTCTGGGCGCCGCTGCTGGCCGGTGCCGTACTCCTGCTGGCCTTCGCCCTGGTCGAGCGGCGCGCCCGCGATCCGCTCGTGCCGCTGTCCTTCCTCGCCTCGGGCCGCAGGGCCACCGCCCTGTGGAGCATCGCGCTCGGCTCGGCCGGCATGTCGACGATCTTCTTCCTGCTCTCGCTCTACTTCCAGCAGGTCCGCGGCGTCTCACCGCTCCTGACCGCCGCCGCGTTCCTGCCGTTCAGCGCCGTCCAGATCACGCTGGGCCTGCTCATCGGCCGGATCGTGGGCCGCTTCGGGCACCGCGCGGTGCTGTCCGCCGGGCTGCTGGTCGCGGGGGCGGGGCTCCTCCTGATCGGCCGCCTCGACACCCACAGCGGGTACGTCGGCACGATGCTGGCCGGCCTCGTCGTCTTCCCGCTGGGCATCGCCTGTGTCTTCTCCGGCTCGACGGTGGCCGCGGTGGAGGGTGTCGGCGACCGCAGGGCGGGCCTGGCCGGCGGTGTGGTCAACACCGCCATGGAGGTCGGCCCGACGGTCGGCCTCGCGGTCCTCGTCTCCCTGGCGACCGCGCACACCACGGCCCTGCGGGACGGGGGCAGCGGCGCGGACGCGGCCACGGCGGGCGGCTACGGCTTCGCGTTCACCGTCGCGGCGGCGGTGTTCGCACTGAGCGGCGTGCTCGCGGCGGTGGTCCTGCGGGGCCGGCCGCAGCGTGCGACGCCGGACGACGAGACCCCGACCGGGACCCCCGCCGAGGACGCCCCGGCACCCGCACACGCTTCCACCGCTCCCTGACACCACAGCCATCTGGCTCGTCCCCCGACTCCCCACCCCCCAAAGGAGATTCACCATGAGCAACACCACCGACGTCACCGGCCAGTTCGCGGGCAAGGTCGCCCTCGTCACCGGCGGCGGCAGCAACATCGGCCGTACCACCGCACTCAGCCTGGCCCACGAGGGTGCCACCGTGGTCGTGGCAGGCACCACCGGGGCGGACCTCGCCGAGACCGTCAAGCTCATCGAGGCCGAGGGCGGCAAGGGCTCCGCGATCGTCACCGACGTGACCCGCCCCGCCGACGTGGCCCGCATGGTCGAGACGACGGTGGCCCGGCACGGCGGACTGCACATCGCGTTCAACAACGCGGGCATCGTGGGCAAGCCCGCCCCCAGCTCCGAGATCGACGAGGAGATCTGGGCCAGTGTCTTCGCCGTGAACACCACCGGCATCTGGCTGTCGATGAAGCACGAGGTCGAGCACATGCGCCGCAACGGCGGCGGCGTCATCGTCAACTCCGCCTCCAACATCGGCTTCCACGGCCGCCGCCCCAACATGAGCGCGTACGCCGCCTCCAAGGCCGCCGTCTCCGTCCTGACCCGCAACGCGGCCCGGGAGTACATCGCCGAGGGCGTCCGCATCAACGCCATCAGCCCCGGCTCCACCGACACCCCGATGTCGTACCGTCCGGGCGAGTCCACCGCGGACCGTGACGCGCGCGTCGCCGCCGTGGTCCCGGTCGGCCGGGTGGCCCGGCAGCAGGAGATCGCCGACGCGGTGCTCTGGCTCGCCTCCGAGAAGGCCAGCTTCGTCGTCGGACACGACATGGTCGTCGACGGCGGCGCCACCGCCTGACGCCCGTCGGAGCCACGCATCACGCGGATGGCCCGGGACCGGCCGGTTCCGGGCCATCCGCGTGTTCAGGCGCGCGCGGCCACCACGAGCGGAAGGCTGCTCGGGTGCGGCAGCGAGCTGTTCGTCTCCCGGATCCGGCGCGTGCCGGGCGCGATCCGCAGCCGCCAGCGGGCCACCAGAGAGGCCAGCGCCACCGTCATGGTGGTCGCGGCGAGGTGCTCGCCGATGCACCGGTGCGGTCCGGTGCCCCAGGGGAAGTAGGCGCCGCGCGGCAGGTCCTGGCCGAGTTCGGACTCGCGGCGCTCCGGGTCGAAGCGCCACGGCTGCGCGTAGGTCGCCGGGTTGCGGTGCATGGCGCGCGGGCTGTAGCCGACCTCGGCCCCCGCCGGGACGCGGACGCCCGCGAGTTCGACGTCGTGCCGGGCGCGCCGGGTGAACAGCATCGGCGCGTGCAGCCGCAGCGTCTCGTCGATCACCCTGCGGGTGTACGGGAGTTCCTTGAGCCGCTCCTGGGTGACCGGACTCCCGTCGAGGACCTGCACGGCCTCCTCGTACACCCGCTGCTGCACCTTGGGGCGCGTGGTCGTCTCGAACACGGCCCAGGTCAGCGACGTACTGGTGGTCTCCAGGGCCGCGAAGAGAATCATCAGCGCCTCGCTGCGGATCTCCTCGTCGGTGTACGGCAGTCCCGTCGCGGGGTGCGTCGATGCCAGGAGCAGGTCCAGGACGTCGTGCGTGTCGGCCGGGTGGGCGCGGCGGTCCCGGATCAGGGCGTCGATGGTGGCGTAGAAGCGTCCCACGGCGGCGTTGAACCGGCGGTTGCCCGGCGTCGGCAGGGTCGCCAGGAAGTCGGGGAAGACGGTCCCGGAGATCAGCCTGCGCGAGATCAGGAAGAAGGTCTGCCGGATGTCGCGTACGACGTCATGGGCGAGGGCGACGCCGAACAGGGAACGCAGGACGACGGCCGCCACCAGGTCCGACACGGCCTCGTCCGCCGCGACGGGCGTACCCGGCTGCCAGGACGAGAACAGCCGGTCGGCCTCGTCGGCGATGTCCTGGATGTGGCCGCGGACGGTGCGCCGGCTGAAGGCGGGTTTGAGGACGCGCCGCTGGTGCCGGTGCGCGGCGCCGTTGGTGGCGATCAGCGGGTTGCCGAAGTGGCCGGCGAGGCTTTCGAAGAACCGGCCGCGCTCGAAGGCGTCGGTGTCCACCTGGATGCGGTGGACGAGGGCCGGTTCGTTGGCCAGGTAGAGGCTGACGGGCCCGAAGCCGACGCGGACCAGCGGGTCGGCGGTGTGGGTGGACTCGAAGAAGGACAGCGGCCTGCGCAGCAGGGCGGGCGCGTGGCCGAGCAGGGGAAGCCCGCCCGGTGCGGGCGGGCAGGGCGCGGTGTCGGTCGCCGGCATGGGTGGTGGCTCCTTGTCGGTGCGGGGACGGCCGCCGTCAGCGGCGTCCTGCGGGCACGGTGCCGACGGCCAGTGCGTTGCCCTCGCTGATGTAGCCGTCGGGGTCGGCCAGCGGGTGGTCGGGGCCCGCGGGGTCGGTGAACCGCCGCCACTCCTCGCTCAGTCCGAGGGCCAGGGCCTGTTCGGCGAGGCTGGCGCAGGCGGCGGTGTAGAACTCCCGCGCGGCCTGGGTCAGCGGCGCGTGGTGCTCGATGAGGACGGTCCGCTGGCGTACGTCGGTGAGTCCGGCGCGCCGGAGGTGGCGGTACAGCTCGCGGCTGCGCAGGAGTTGGCGGGCGTAGCCGGGCGTGGCGCCCGCGGCGCGGAAGAAGTCGCCGAAGAGGTGGGGGTCGGCGGGCCGTGCGGTGATGAGGTGGGCGTCCAGGTCCTTGACGGCGACGGTGCCGCCGGGGCGCACGACGCGGCGGAACTCGGCCAGGGCGCGGGCCAGTTCGGCGTCGTCCAGGTACTGCACGGTGTTGGAGCACCACACGGCGTCGAAGGAGTCGTCGGGGAAGGGCAGGTCGAGCAGATCGGCGCCGCGTACGTCGACGGGGGCGGGCAGCGTCCAGTTCTTGACCCGCCGGGCGGCGAGCGCCGTGTTCTCCGGGGCGAGGTCGACGGCGGTGACGCTGCCGGTGGCGCCGACGAGCGAGGCGATGTGCGGCAGGAAGTCGCCGGATCCGCAGCCCGCGTCGAGCACCCGTTGTCCGGGCCGCAGGCCCGCCTGGTCGAGGAGGTCGAGGTAGGGCCGCTCGCAGGCGCGGAAGTGCGCGTCGACGATGGTGTGGTGGGTGAAGCCGAGGCCGGTCGACGAGGTGTGGCCCCAGTCCTTGTGGTCGGCGGTCAGCATGAGGTGGCTCCGTTCCCGGCGGTGGTGGCGGCGGCCGCGGCGGGGATCTCGTCGAGGAGGTCGCACAGGGCGGCGGTGACCGCTTCGGGGGCTTCGAGGGGTTGCAGATGTCCGGCGGCCGGGAGGGTGACCAGGCGTGCGTGCGGCAGGGCCTGTGCGACGTGCCGGGAGTCCTCGGCGCCGACCAGTTCGTCCTCTGCCCCGGCGATCACCAGGGCGGGGACACGCGCGGTGCGCAGTACGTCGGTGGCGTCGGGGCGGGCCGAGATGGCGCGCTGGGCCCAGGCCAGCGCGGCGGGGTCCGCCCCCTGGGCGTCGGCGAGGACGCGGGCGAGGAGTTCGGGGCGGCGGCTGCGGGTGGTGGCGCCGAGCAGCAGGGGTGTGGTCCTGACGATCACGCCGGGTCCGTCCTGTTCGTCCTGGACGAGCCGGGCGAAGCCGAGCCGCCGGGCGGCGTCCTCGGGGCTGTCGGCGGTGGCGCGGGCGGAGAGCAGGGCGAGGCCCGCGACCCGGTCGGGGAAGCGGCGCAGGAACGCCATGGCCACGTAGCCGCCCATGGAGGAGCCGACGAGCACGGCCCGGTCGATGCCGTGTTCGTCGAGCGTGCGGGCCAGGTCGTCGGCGACGAGGTCGAGGGACGGCGGGGCGGTGCCGAGCGGGGTGGCGCCGAAGCCCCGCTGGTCCGGGGTGAGGACGGGGTGGCCGACGGCGCGCAGGGCGGTCGCCTGCGCCTGCCACATCGTGGCGTGCAGCGACAGGGCGTGCAGCAGGACGACGGGGACGCGGGGCGGCGCGGGGGTCGTCGTCATCGGGTGGCCTCCGTTTCGGCCGCGACGATGAACTCCCGTACGTGGTCGGGGAGTTCGCCTCGGCGCCAGGCGACGGTGACGGGGGCCGGCGGCAGGTCGTGGACGGGCACCACGCGGATGCCGGGCGGTGCGACGTCGGCGAGCGAGAGGAGCGAGATGTGCACCGCCTCGCCCTTGGCCACCAGGCTCATCATCTCGGGGATGGCGGAGACCCGGCGGGTGCGGCGGATGGGGCGGCCGGACGGGGTGCGCGGCGGTACGACCTCGTCCCACACATAGGCGGGGAACTTGCCGGGCGGCAGGAAGGCGTCGTAGTCGACGAGGTCCTCGACGGAGACCGAGTCCCGCGCGGCGACCGGATGGTCCGCCGCGACGACGACGGCGCGGGCGTCCTCGACGAGCACCCGGCTGTAGACCAGGTCGGGTTCCCTGATCCCGAACTTGATGATCATCAGGTCCAGTTCGCCCTCGCGGACGCCGCGGAACGGGTCGTTGATGTCGTACTCGACGAGTCGGACGTCGGCCTTGTCCCGGCCCGCGAGCCGGACGATGTCGAAGGCCACTTCGGTGGAGCCGTGGTAGCCGAACCGGATGACCGGGGCTTCGGCGCGGGTGGAGGTGGTGGTGACGGTCTGTTCAGACAACGAGGGTCTCCTCGGTGAGTCCGGCGGCGGCCTTCAGCCGTCCGGGAAGCTGGGGTTCGGTGACGACGCGTACGCCGGCCAGGGGCGCCCGCAGCCCCACCAGGCGCGGCACTTGACGTAGCGTCAGTAGATCGCCGGGTCCGACGAGGCCGTCCAGGACCGCCTCGACGAGTACGTGGTTGACGTGCACCAGGGCCTCGGCGACGGTGCAGTCGGCGGTGGCGACGTACAGGTCGCGGCTGACCCGGCCTCCGGGGCGCGGGGCGCCGGGGACCTCCACGAGGGTGTCCGGGCGGGCCGGCAGCGCGGCGGGGGCGTCGAACAGTTTCAGGAGGCGGCGCAGTCCTGCCGTGTGCGCCGCCGGGGCGGGAGCGGTCCAGGCCGCCGAGCGGTCGGGGGCGACGTACGCGAAGTCGAACCGCTGGCCCAGGTGCGCCGGATTGCCCGCGAGGAACACGGTGCGGGTGAACGAGGCACGCCAGTCGGCCGCCGCGTCGGGGCCGACCCGCAGGGCGAACGCGCAGGTGTCGCGCGCCCAGGCGGCGAGGTCGAAGCCGCGCAGCACCACGGCCGCCAGCGTGCCGGAGTCGGCGTGCTCCGCGGCGACGGCGTGCTGGGCGCCCATGAGTCCGGTGTAGGTGTCCAGGTCGTGCCGGGCCGCGAGGTCGGGGCGTGCGGCCCGGATGCGGCGGGCGACCCGGTCGCGCAGGGCCTGCTGGGTGAGGGTCATGAGAACACCGTCGTGAGGAGTTCCGACGCGGGTGCGGAGCGCCGCTTGCCGAGCAGGCCGGAGGTCAGCCGGTACGGGTCGACGTAGACGTGGTCCTTGCGGTGCCGGGCGAGGCCCTCCTCCAGCGCGGGTCGCGGCTCCCGGAGCGCCGCGGCGAGGAGCCGTTCGGCGCGTCTGATGTTCTGGTGCAGCAGGTCGGCGCGGAAGGACTGCCGCTGCCCCGGTCCGAGTACGGCGATGAAGTACAGGCGCATGCCCAGGCGGACGGCGGCGGGGTCGTGGTCGCGGCGGGCGGCGCTCAGGAGCGCGCCCGCGTGCAGGTCGTGCCAGCCGCCGTGGCGGGCCGAGCGGATCTGTCCGTCGATGGGCACCCGGCCGAGGCTCACCCGCCGTACGTCGGGGCCGAGCGCCCTGATGACCCGCTCCAACTGCTGGTAGTCGGCGTCGAGTTCGCTGTCGTACAGGAGCACTACTTCGTCGAACTCCGGGGCCAGGGGCAGGAGTTCGCGCAGGGCGCAGGCCAGGTAGTTGGGGCGGCCGTCGGCGGTGACCAGTTGTCGCAGGGGCAGTCCGAAGCGGGTGAGGTCGAGATAGACGGGCCCGCCGACGGCACGCTGGTCCAGGCACATGTCCAGCTCGGCGAGGCGCTCCAGGGCGGCGTCGAGGGTGAGTCCGGGCGGCTGGCGGCGCAGCAGGCCGGGGTCGTGCAGGCCGAGCGCCGCGTAGTGCCCGGTCCACAGCCGCAGGACGCGGGCGCTCGCGGGGTGCACCCAGCCGCGCTCGGCGGCCTCCGCGTACGGCCGCAGCGCGGCGGCCGGCGTTCGCGGGGCGGCACGGAAGGCGACGTACAGCTCGCCGATGGCGTCCTCGGTGAGCTCCGCGTAGTCGGTGTCGCCGCGGGTGCGGTCGAGGAACTCCCAGAAGCCCAGGGTCTGTTCGGTGGGGTGGTAGGTGGTGTGGCTGTAGCGGTAGGTGACGTCCGCGAGGGGCAGGGTGGCCCGGTACATCACGTCCGTCCACAGGATCCCCTTGAGGTGACTCGGCGTCAGGGGCTTGGAGGGGGTGATCGTGATCGGCGCGAGCAGCACCCGGCGGCGCTCCGGCATCGCCGGCGAACGCCCGTGCTGCTCCGCGGAGAGCGTCGTCATACGAGGGCTCCCTCCGCCGCCGCGACCTCGCGCACCAGCGCGTCCCTGCTCAGCTCGTCCTTGCGGGTCTCCCCGCCCCGCGCGCGGGCCTCGGCCGCCGCCCTGCGCACGCGGTCGACGAAGGCGCCGTCGCCGAACACCTCGGCGGGGGTGCGCAGCGTCATGAGGACACGGGTGAGGCCCCGCCACACCGTGCCGTCGACGCGGGCGGCCGCCGCCACCTCGTCGAAGCCGGGCGGTCCGTCCGGCGTCCGGGCGGGCGGCGCGGGCGCGGGCACTCCCTCGACGGCCGCGCGCCAGCGGGCGATGCGCAACTGGTCGGAGGCGGCGGCCTGTTCGTACCACGGCGTGAACAGCTCCGCCGTCATCCGGGCCACCGCCTCGCGCTGCGCGACGTCGACGTCCGGATGCTCGACGAGCAGGTCGGCGAGGCGGAAGGCGTGCTCCAGGGCGAGGGACATGCCCCGGCCGAAGAGCGGGTTGGTGATGCAGGCCGCGTCGCCCAGCGGGAACACCCCGGCCAGCGGGCGCGGCCCGGCGGCGGCCGTGCCCGACAGGGTGTTGGGCGGGCTGGTGATGGAACGTACCGGAGAGATCGGTTCGCTGACGCCGTCCGCCAGCCATGCCGCGAGTCCCGGCGTGGCGCGGGCCGCCGCGGTGAAGCCCGCCGCGGTGCGCAGCCCGGTCAGCGCCCGGTCGCCGGGCAGCCTGGCCAGGGTGACGGAGAAGGTGCCGTCGTCCGCGGGGTGCAGCACCGACGCGTAGTGGCTGTAGATGTCGCCGACGGAGTTGCCGCGGGTGAGCGGCCCCGGCAGGGTGTCGCCCTCCAGCCGGTAGAAGCGCGAGTAGCCGCTGAGCCCGGCCGGGCTCGTGCGGTCGGGCGCGACCGGTACGCCCGCGTCCCGCAGCCAGGAGCGCGACAGGGCGCGGCGCCCGGTGGCGTCCACGACGATGTCGGCGGGTATGCGGCTGCCGCCGCTGACCCGGACGGCGTGCACCCGTCGCATGGAGGGGTCGGTCTCGATGCCGTCGACGGTGGCGCCGTGCCAGATCGTGACGCCGGGCAGATCGCTGACGACCTGGTGGAGGATCAGCTCCAGGGTCGAGCGGCGGCAGCCGAGCCCGACGAGTTCGTCGTCGCCGGGCTCGGGCGCGCCGTCGGTCGCGTCGGCGGGCAGCGCCGCGGTGAGGTCGAGGGTGAGGGCGCCCGCGACACGGGCGGCGGCGAGCACCTGCGGCGCCCGCTCGCGCAGCACCCGGACGCCCAGCGAGGTCAGGGTGTGCGAGTGCAGTCCCTGCGGCACATGAGTGCGCTTCCACCGCGAGACGGCCTCGCCGACGGGCCACCGGGGCGGCTTCGGCGCCCGCTCGACGACCAGGACGCGGTAGCCGACGCCGGACAGCGCGAGGGCGCCGGCGAGCCCCGCGACGCTGCCGCCGGCCACCACGGCCGTGGGCATCAGCGCCGCCGCCCGTGGACGAAGAAGACACGGCGTACGTCGCGCTCCTCGCGCGGCGGCACCGGGTCGGGCCAGCGGCCGTAGTCCGCGCCCTCCTCGCCCGGCTGGGTCGCCTGGACGCTGAAGCCGTGGCGGTCGAAGAGGGCCTCCGGCTCGTCCGTGCCGAACAGCCAGGGGCAGCCCCATCCCTCGAACACGTCGAGCAGGCCCCGCATATGAGGCAGCGTCAGGGCGGCGGCGTTGACGATGTCGGCGGCGATCCGGCTGCCGGGCGCCGAGATCGCGGCGATCCGCTCCAGGATGCGGTGGGTGTCGGGCTCGGGGATGTAGTAGAGCAGCCCTTCCAGGAGCCAGGTGGAGGGGACCGTCGGGTCGTATCCGGCGGCCCGCAGGTCCTCCTCCCAGGACGGCGAGGTCAGGTCGACGGCGACTTCACGGTGGTCCGTGCGCGGCTTGACGTCGCCGAGCCGGTCCCGCTTGTGGGCGAGGACGGCGGGACGGTCGACCTCGAACCAGCGCAGCCGGTCCGGCCAGTCGAACCGGTAGGCGCGCGAGTCCATGCCGGCGGGGGCCAGCACGATCTGGGTGGTCTCCGGCTCGGCCGCCGCCCGCTGGAGGTA
The DNA here is from genome assembly GCF_044457025.1 of Streptomyces sp. NPDC050658. Lineage (NCBI taxonomy): Bacteria > Bacillati > Actinomycetota > Actinomycetes > Kitasatosporales > Streptomycetaceae > Streptomyces > Streptomyces sp. NPDC050658. The sequence goes on along the minus strand of NZ_JBITGM010000016.1, from coordinate 19,421 downwards.
GTCGTCGAAGAACCGGGTGCGGATGGCGTTGTAGTCCGGTGTGCTCGGCAGGGTCCGCTCGCGGTCCGGCGGGAAGGTCGCCGCGCGGACCTCGGCGAGGAGTTCGGGGCCGATGTCGCCGGTGAGGGCCGCGGCGTACGGGTCTTCGTAGAGCCGGTCGGCGCGCCGGGTCTCGGCGGCGCGGAGTGCGGCGGTGAGCAGCGAGGTCCGTTCGACGGCGTCCAGTGATGCGGTCATGGCTGTGGCTGTCCTTGCCTTGGGTCGGTGCGCGAGAGGTGCTCTGAACGCGCTTCCGTGATGGGGGGTCTGCGCCCGGTGCCGGGCGGCGGTCAGTCGCGTGCGGGCCGCGTGAGCCGGTCCCACTGCGCCGGGTCCTGCCGGAAGAGCCGGTCCTTGACCTGGGTGGGGCGGATTCCGCTCGCGACCTGGTCCTGCCAGTCGCGCAGGAACGCGTCCGGCCGCAGTGCGCGCACCGTCGGGGCGGCGAGCCCGCCCCGGCCGCGGGCGCGCGCGGCGTGGTAGCCGGCCGACTCGTGGCGCAGGGCCTGGTCGAGCCGGGCGGTGAAGCGCGTGGACTCGTCGTCGCTCCACGGTGTCGTCGGCGCCACGGCGAACGCGTAGGCCGCGGCGCCTTCCGGTGCGGTGTCCACCCGGCAGGCCGCGTTGTGCAGTTCGAGGCCGGTGGCGTCGAGGGCCTCCCGCAGAGCCCTGATGACCTGGGCGTCGCGCAGCCGCTCCCCCGCGTGGTCGGAGCGGGTGTTGCCGCGGCCGGTGTATTCGAGGCGGGGCACGCCGTCCTGCCGGTCGACGACGCGTACGACGTCGCCGACGGCGTAGCGGTAGAGCCCGCCGACGTGGCTGAAGACGACGTGGTAGTCGCGGCCCGGCTCCAGTTCCTCGGGCCCCAGGGTCGCGGTGTCGGGGCGGAGGTCCTCGTCGGCGTCGGCGAACTCGTGGACCGCCGCCGTCACGACGAGGCTGCCCGCCGAGCCGTGCCGGTCGAGGGCCACGGCCACCGGGCCCTCGGACGCGGCGACGGGTGCGGGCAGCGCGGTCACTCCGGCGCCGAACTCCTCGCGCAGCCGCGGCAGATACAGCGAGGCGAGGCCGGTGGTCCAGCAGAACAGGGCGCGCATCCGGGGCCAGACATGGGCGGGACGCAGCACGCCGTGCCGCTCGGCGAGCTGCTCGAGTTCGGCGGCGCGTGCCGGGTTCGGGGAGCCGTGCGGCAGACCGCCGAGGGTGCCGTCGCGGACCTCCTTGACGATGCGGGGCCACCACTGGCGCAGCTGGTGGGGCAGGGCGGCCACCATGGCGGGGTTGATGCCGATGACGCAGCGTACGTCGCTCTCCACCGCGAGCCGCAGGCGCAGATACATCTTCTCCAGGTGCGCGTCGGCCGCGACCGGCACGGGGAGCCGCGCCCAGGGCGCGCCGGTGCCGGGTTCCGCGGACAGCGGTTCGCCGAAGGCGGTGCCGAAGTCGACCTGGCTCGCGCCCACATGGGGCCGTCCGGAGGTGGTGGTGGGCGGGGCCGCGATCGGGTCGTGCTTGAGGTTGAGCACGGCGCCGGGGTGGTCGAGGACGTCCGGGAAGTGTTCGACGAGGGGCGCCCAGGCGGCGTAGTAGAAGGGGAAGAAGGTGGTGCGCATGAAGCGGGGCGTCACCGGGATCTTCTTGTGCGCGCCGGTGCTGCCGCTGCTGGTGAAGAAGACGGCGGGCCGGTCGGCCGTCAGGACGCCCTCCTCGCCGGCGGCGGCCCGCTCGATCCAGGGCTCCAGGTCCGCGTAGGTCTGGATGGGCACGGCCTTGCGGAAGTCGTCCAGGGTGCGGACGCGGTCGAAGCCGTGCCGTTTTCCGTACTGGGTACGGGAGTTGAAGTCGAGCAGGTCGCGCAGGACGTGCTCGCGGTGGCGCGCGGCGGCGGCGAAGGAGTCCCGCAGGCCCTGCCGTTCGGCGAACACGCGGGCGCGGTAGCGCCGCAGCCGGTCGGGGTCGGACCAGGCTTCAGCTGAACTCATGGGTGAGCACCTCTCGGATCGCCGCCACTGTGTCCTCGGGGCGATCGTGTTCGCCGACCACGGTCACGGGCAGGGACTGGATCTCGTCCCGCATGGTCTTGGCCAGGTCGGTCTGGTAGCGGCGGAACGCGTCCCACTCGGGCCGGGGGCCGTAGTACTCAAGGATGTTGAGACCGGCGCCTTGGCCCGCGCGCCGCCAGGTCGTCTCGGGCGGTACGTCGAGATAGATCACCCGGCGGGGCCGGGGGAAGGTGCGCCACCAGTCGAACAGGGGGCCGTCCGGGGCGCCGGCGAGGCGGCATTTGGCCAGGAGCTTGTAGTAGTAGGAGTCGACGACGACCGGCCGCCGCGGTCCGTCGTCGCGCAGCAGCTGGTCGCGCAGGTGGACGACGGCGGTCTGCACCAGCGTGGTGAGGAACTCCGTCGACCAGGACTCCGGATGGGGCGCGATGTCCTTGACGACGTCCCTGCGCAGCCGGCCGATCAGCGCGTGCTCGGGGGCCAGGTGCGCGTCGTCGACGGAGAGCGTCCGCCACTGCGGCTCGGCGCGGCGCAGCCGGTCGAGCACGGTCGACTTTCCCGCGTGGTCGGGGCCGAGCAGGACGCAGAAGGGCGGGGCGTGACGGGTGCGGTCGGGCATGGTGCGGCTCCCTCGGCTGAGTTGGATGACGGGGCGTGCGGCCACCGCGGTGTCCGCCGCGGTGGGCACGCCCTTGGCCTGGTCCGCGTCAGTCGAGCGGGACGCCCTTGTCGCGCAGCAGCGCGACCGTCTTCTCGATCGTCCCGGCCTTCTCTATGTCGTCGTCCTCAAGGACGACGTCGTACTCACCGGAGAGGATCACGGTCAGCTCGACCAGATCGAGGGAGTCGAGCGCCATGGAGCTGAACTCGGCGGTGACGTCGACGTCGTCCGCGGGCACCTTGAACTTCTCGGCCATGATGTCGGTAATGCGCTGGGCCAGGGCGGTCATCGGCTGGGCCTTTCCACTAGCAGGCAGTTCAACGGGCGTATGAATCAAGGGAGTTGGGCGGAGCTTCGGTCAGTGCGGCTCGATGTCCGGCCAGATCAGGGCCGTCGAACCCCAGACGAGTCCGCCGCCGAACGCGGTGAGCACCACCCGCTCCCCCGCCTTGAGCGCGCCGTCGGCTACGGCGTCCGCGAGGGCCAGCGGAATGGAGGCGGCCGCGGTGTTCCCGACGCGGTCGAGGTTGACCACGGCCTTCTCGCGCGGGACACCGATCCGGTCGGCGACCGCGTGCAGGATGCGTACGTTGGCCTGGTGGGCGACGAACCGGTCCACCGAGGCGCTCGGCCAGCCCAGACGCTCCAGCAGGGCGCCGGCCGACTGGCTCATCCGCGCCACCGACTGGGCGAAGACCCGCTTGCCCTGCATGGTGAGGTACCACTGGGACGGCTCGGGCGGCGCGCCGCCCGCCCGCTGCCGGGAGCCGCCGGCCGGGACGGTGATCAGGTCGTGCAGCGCCCCGTCGCTGCCCAGGTCGAAGCCGAGCAGCGCGCCCGGCTCGTCGGCGTCGCCCGCCTCCAGGACGACGGCACCCGCCCCGTCACCGAAGACGACCGCGGTGTTGCGGTCCGTCGGGTCGACGATGGTCGAGTACGTCTCGGAGCCGATGACGAGCACCCGGCGTGCCGTGCCCGCGGCGATGAGTCCGGCCCCGGCGGCGAGGCCGTAGACGAACCCGGCGCAGACCGCGGCGACGTCGAACGCCGGTACGGAGCCGAGGCCGAGCCGGGCCGCGACCCAGGGCGCCGTCGCCGGACAGGGATGGTCGGGGGTGGTCGTGGCGAGCACCACGGCGTCGGCGCCGTCCGCGCCCGCCGACTTCAGCGCCCGCGCGCCCGCCTCGACGGCGAGGTCACCGGTGGCGGTGTCGGAGTCGACCCAGTGGCGGGTGCCGATGCCGGTGCGGGTGCGGATCCACTCGTCGTCCGTGTCGAGTTGCCGGGACAGCTCGTCGTTGGTCACGGCGCGTGCGGGCAGGAAGGTGCCGACGCCCTTGAGGACGGCAGTATGTCGGGTCATCTCAGGTGACCGGCCTTTCGTTCAGCCGCGTATGACGGTCTTGGTCCGCATCAGGAACTCGCCGAGGTACCCGTCGTGGGGCACGCCGCGGTCCATCCAGTGCGTGGGGTGGTCGCCCACGTAGACATTGCGGACGGTCGGGTCGGCGACCAGTTCGTCGATCAACTCGACGTCGGCGTCCGGGGCTTCATCGGCGGTGAGCACCCCGAGGACGAGGCTTTCGCCCAGCGCCCGGGGGCCGTCGGCGCGGCTCCAGGGCGCCACCCACACACAGGGGAAGGGGAGTTCGGCGGTGTGCCAGCCGCCGTCGAGGTGCGGGGTCTCGAAGACCGCCGGGCGCAGCACCGCGCCGCCGCCCTCCGGGAGTTCGGCCACGATGCCCTCGCCCCCGAGGTGCGCCGTGGCTCCCTTGGCCCGCTCCAGCAGATGTGCCTCCAGGGCGCGCGCCCGCTCTACGGGCTGCACGGGGAGGGCCGCCTTCTCGTCGTCGGCCGCCAGGGTCGGCAGCGCGGCGAGCCGTTCGGCGAGCGCGCGGGCCACCGGCGCCGGGTCGCCCTCGACGAGGACGGCGGTGGCGTTGACGCACTTCATGCCGCCGTGGTGCGCGACGGAGTCCACGATGGTGTCCAGGTGGGCGCGCCAGTCCGCGCCCTCCGTGACGAGGATCTTCGCGCGGCCGGGTCCCTGCACCAGGACGGTGGGGTCGGCGGCGTACTTGCGGACGACGTCGTCGCCGCCGTACACGAGGGACAGATCGGCGCCCGCGAGCACCTCGTCCGCCACCGCGTGGTCGGTCGGCAGCAGCACCACGTGGTCGTCCCCGAACCCGGCCTCGCGCAGCGCCGCGATCAGCCGGTGCGGGGTGAAGGGCTCCCGGCGCGAGGGCCGGACCGCGACGCGGAAGCCCAGCGCGAGCGCCTCCAGCCACAGGGCGTGCGGGGCGGGATGGTTGCCCGCCGCGTTCACCGCGAGGACCTCGCCGCGCCGTGTCCACACGGCGCTGCCGGTACGGGTGCGCGCGTCCCGCCAGTCGAGCACGGCGCCGCCGGGCAGCGCGCCGTAGGCACCGGCCAGGGCGCGGCGCGCGGAGTCGGCGATCTCGTCGGCCGCGGCACGGACCGCGGTCAGCGGGATGCCGCAGACGCGGGCGACGGTGCGCTCGTACTCCTCGTACGTCGATCCGTGCACCGTCCGCTCGCGGAAGATCCGCCCGGCGCGGGCAAGGGCGGCCAGGCGCTGCTCGCTCGGCAGCGGGGTCGCCTTGTGCAGCGCCGTGAGCGTCCGCGTGACGAACAGCCGGGGGGCCAGGCTGAGTTCGGCGACCACCGCTCCGGCGGTGTCGGTCACGGACTCGCGCCTGCGCGCGCGGTAGGGGCCCGTGGGGCCCAGCGCGTCGAGGAGCAGAGGTTCGGCTGCCGGCATCAGTAGACCCCCTCGATGACCTTCTCGTCGTCGAACTCGCGCACCGGGGCGATGTCGGCGACCGCGTCGCCCACGTCGCCGGGCAGCGGGCGGATCCGGGTGGCGACGTCCCGCTCCACGTTGTTGGGCAGGAACAGGCTCTTGCCGACGTAGTGCATGACGACCCGGCCGCGCTCGCCGTACTCGACCGGCCTGCGCCGCTCCAGATCGACGACGTTGTACGTCATGTACGGCGAGAACGGGTCGTAGACGCAGGGGTCGTCGTCGCCGAGGCCCGGCCGTTCGCTGACGTGGCCGAGGGTCATGGTGTTGCCGAAACCGCTGCACAGGACCGCGTCGGGGAACAGCTCGGTGCGGTACAAGTGCCGTGTGTCCGGGTCGAGTTGGGTGCCCACCCACATGATGGCCCGGACCTTCTCGCGCACCAGCTCCACGAGTTCGTCGCGGCGGCACAGCCGCTCCAGGACCGGCGGCGTGAGCATCAGCACGCCGATGTCCTGGGAGCGCAGCGGATGCTGGAGCTGGTCGATGAGGTGCTCGGTGTACAGGTCGGACTCGGCCTGGTCGCCCCGCGCGATGATCTTCTTCACCCAGCGCGGGTCGACGTCGACGGCGAAGGACAGGCCACCGCGCCGGGCCACCAGCTGCTGGAAGGAGGCGCCGACCATGTGCGGCCCGGACGGGATGGCGAGCAGCCAGTTCACGTCGCGCGGCACGCCGTGCGCGTCCAGCTGGGCGTCGCTGTGGGCGAGCAGCATGTCCAGCCACTCCTGGAGCATGACGACGCGCTTGGGCGCGCCGGTGGTGCCGCCGCTGTCGAAGACGCCGACGATGTCCGGGCGGACGCCGTAGCCGCGCGGGATCAGGTCCTCGGCCCGTACGTCCCGCAGCTCGTTGGCGAGGTTCGGGAAGCGCTTCAGGTCGTCGAACGTACGGATCGCGTCGATCGGGTCGAAGTCGAGACGGCCGGCCCGGTCGAGCCAGAACGGCGCCCCGGTCTCCTTGGAGAAGTGCCAGCGGATCGCGGCGCGGAGGAACTCGTCGGGGTCGGGCCTGGTGCCGTAGGGCAGTTCCAGAAGGGGGTCTGCGGGAGACATGGGAGGGTGTGTTTCCTTTCTGCCGGGACGGACCGACAAGGCGGGACAGCTCTTCGTCGCCCGGATCAGCCGCCCTGCGGCGCCCGGGCGAGCCGGTCGAGCAGTGCGTCGGCCCAGTCGCGCGTGTAGGAGCGGAAGTGCGGGAATCCGCCGTCGTACGGGTCGCCCGTCCACACGAAGTCGGCGCCGGGGTTGTGCACATCGGTGCCGGACGCGGTGAACAGCTGCGGGCTCCCCTGCACCCGCGGGCCGCTCGCCACGGCGAAGTCACGGTGGACCGCCGCACGGGCCGTGCCCCGCACCAGCGCGTCGGCCAGCGCCGCCTCGTCCACGAGCGGGCACTTCGCCGCGACGTCGAGGATCTCGGAGGGGACGCTGATGCAGCGGCCCTCCCGGTAGAAGGCGTTGCGCAGGCCGGTGTCCAGCTGATCGCTCGCGGGCAGTCCGCCCACGGCCGGGTCCTTCGCCGCCTGCACCGCTTCCAGCGCGGGCAGCGTCGTGACGGGGTAGCGCCACTCCGGGCCGGACCACAGCCGCCAGCCGAGGGCGGGCACCAGCGCGCCGATCGCCACGGTCTCGGCGTCGATGATCGGCTTCGGGGTCGGCTCGGAGTTGAACAGCTCCAAGGGGAACGCCCGGTGGTCGACCAGGAGTTCACGGCCGCGTTCGGCGGCGGCGGTGTGCAGGGTGTCCAGGGCGAGGGTCGCCCAGGGGCAGCCGATGTCCGACCAGACGGTGACGACCGCCTCGTCGGTCGAGTACAACGCGGCGGTGTCGTCCGGGACGGTCATGGCGGGTCGCTCCTGCAGCTCGGTGCGCACGGGACGGTGGACTGGCCCGCATTCTTGGCACGGGAGCGGCCGTCGGGGCAGAGCGGCCGGCGGACTCTGTCACACCCGGCCGACTCCGTCACAAGGTCGCGGACTACTTGACGTAGTCAACGGCGATCGGTCGACGGCGCTCCGGGGAGCGGCAGATCATGACGCACCCCCGTTCGAAAGGCGCTTCATGTCTGTGCTGGACGATTCGGCGTCCCGGCCGAATCCCCGTGCCCCCTCGGACCCCGAAGGGAACGGACCCCCACCCGGAACCTCACCCGGAACCCCGGACGACTCCCCGGCGCCGCCCCGGATGACCGGCCGGCAGCGGGCCGTCCTGTGTCTGCTGCTCAGCTCCACGTTCCTGCTGGCGGCGGACCTCCCGCTGCTCAACGTCGCGATCCCGGTGATCGGTTCGGGCCTCGGCTTCGGCGTGGGCGACCTGCACTGGATCACCACCGCCTTCGCGCTCACCTCCGCGGGCTGCACGCTGCTGTTCGGCCGGATCGCCGATCTGTACGGGCGCCGCCTGGTGTTCATGTCCGGCATCGCGCTGCTGGTCGCCGCCTCCGTGCTCGGTGCGGCCGCGCAGAGCCCTGAGGTGCTGATCGCGTCCCGCGTCGCGCAGGGCATCGCCACCGCGATGGCCACGCCGGCCGCCCTGGGACTGCTCACCACCTCGTTCCCCGAAGGACCGCTGCGCGCACGGGCGTTCGGCATCAACGGGACGATGATCTCGCTCGGCTTCACCGTCGGCGCGGTCACCGGAGGACTGCTCACCGGCCTGCTCAGCTGGCGCTGGACGTTCCTGGTCAACATTCCGGTCGGCGTCGCCATCGTCGCCCTGGCACCGGTGCTGCTCAAGGAGAGCAGGCTCGCCGAGCGCACCCGGATGGACGTACCGGGCGCGCTGGCCGTGAGTTCCGGCCTCGCGGCGCTGGTGTACGGCGTCTCCCGCAGCCCCGACCTCGGCTGGGGCAGCCCGCTCGTCCTCGGCTGTGTCCTCGCCGGCGCCGTGCTGCTAGCCGTGTTCTGGCGCATCGAACTGCGCGCCCCGGCGCCCCTGGCCTCCGTGCGGACGCTGCGCGCGCCCACCGTGCTCTGGGGCAACCTGGGCGGCCTCGCCCTGATCACCATGCAGACCGCGGTGATCTTCCTCGTCACCCTGTATCTGCAGGAAGCGCGCGGCTATTCGGCGCTCGCGACCGGGGTGTCCTTCTCGGTGCTCGGCGTCTCCGCGTTCATCGGCGGCACCCTTGCCCCCCGGCTGCTCGGCCGGTACGGCAACCGGCGCACGCTCACCGCCGGTCTCGCCCTGCAGTTCGTCGGGCCGCTGGGCGTGTTCGTGGTGATCGGCGCCGGGGGCGGGCTCCCGCTCATCCTGGGCGCGCTCACCGTGAGCATCTTCGGTCATCTCATCGGCGTCGTCGCGTACATGGTCACGGCGACCTCCGGGCTGCGGGCCGACGAGCAGGGGCCCGCCACCGGCCTGGCCACCATGACCCAGCAGGTGGCGCTCGCGGTCGGCACCCCGGTGCTCAGCGCCGTCGCCAACAGCCGTATCCACGCCGCCGACGCGGACACTCCGTACGCGGATGCCGTGCGCTCCGGCGTCCGGCTCGCCCTGGGCGTGGACGCGCTCGTCGTGCTCGCCGCGGCGGCGGCCGTCTGGTTCTGCCTCGGCCGCGCGCTGCGCCGCGGCGCGACCGTCAACTGACCCCTTTTCCCTTCCCTTTTCCCTTCTCATTTTCCCTTCTCTCTCACGACCGTCCCATGTCCCAAGTCCCGAAGGAGATTTCGCTCATGTCCGACCCCACCACCGTCCGCGCGGACGCCGCCGGATCCCTCACCCTCGGCGGCGACCTCACCATCCACCGCATGGGGTACGGCGCGATGCAGCTCGCGGGTCCGGGCGTCTACGGACCGCCCAAGGACCGCGACGCCGCGCTCGCCGTGCTGCGCCGGGCCCGCGAGCTTGGCGTCAACCACATCGACACCAGCGACTACTACGGCCCGTACGTGGTGAACGAGCTGATCCGCGAGGCCCTGCACCCCTACGACGACGACCTGGTGATCGTCACCAAGGTCGGCGGGAAGCGCACCCCCGACAAGGCCTGGCCCTCGGCGCTCTCCCCCGAGGAACTGCGCGACGCCGTCCACTCCAACCTGCGCCACCTCGGCCTGGAGCGGCTCGACGTCGTCAACTTCCGTGTCGTCGCCGAGGCGGGCGGCATCGGCCCCGACGAGTCGATCGCCGAGCCCTTCGGCGCGCTGGCCGAGCTGCGCGAGCAGGGGCTGATCCGGCACCTGGGCGTCAGCAACGTCACCGCCGCGCAGTTCGCCGAGGCGCGTTCCATCGCCCCGGTGGTGTGCGTGCAGAACGAGTACAACGTCGTACGCCGCGACGACGAGGAGACCCTGCGGACCTGCGAGGAGGCCGGCATCGCGTACATGTCCTTCTTCCCGCTGGGCACGTACACGCTGCTCGGCGCTCAGAAGCTGCCGGGCAAGGACGCGAAGGTCCCGCTGAACGTGCCGCTGGCGGCCAAGCCCGTCGACGTCGTCGCCGAGCGGCACGGCGCGACCCCGTACCAGGTGGCGCTCGCCTGGCTGCTGCACCGCTCGCCGAACCTGGTCTGCATTCCGGGTACGTCGTCGATCGGGCACCTGGAGGAGAACATCGCGGCGGCCGGGCTGCGGCTGACCGACGAGGACCTGGAGGAGCTGGAGGCCATGCGGGACTGACGGACCGCGCCCGCACATGAGGAGGGCCCGGACGCCGAGCGCGTCCGGGCCCTCCTTCGCTGTCGGGAGCCAGGCGTCAGTCCGGCAGCGGCGCCGGGCTTCCGGTGATCTCCAGGACGGCGGTGGTCCAGTTGAAGCCGAGGCCGATGCCGGTCATCAGGACCCGCTGCCCCGGCCGGAGCCGACCGGTGCGCACCAGGTGCTCGATGGCGCCGAACTGGTCGGTGGCCCCGGCGTGGCCGACCGTCCGCGCCCACTCGAAGGCGGTCCGCTCCGGGCCGAGCCCCAGCGGCATCAGCACCTCCTGGCGGAGCATCGTGCGGCCGAAGTTGGGGAAGACCAGGTGGTCGGCGTCGGCGGGCCGGATGCCGGCTTCCGCCGCGGCGCCCTCGACGGATGCGATCAGGGCCTCGTTCATGACCTTGAAGACCTCGGTGATGCGTCCGTCGTACTCCTCGTCGGCGAAGTTCTGCATCCGCTGGATGAGGTTGGTCGGATAGACCCGCTCGTCGGTGGTGTCGGGGTACTCCAGGAACGGCAGCCCGGCGCGCTGGGCCCGCTCCAGGTCGGGGCGGCTGCTCGAAACGGCGGACAGCACGCGGGCGAAGCCGCCCGTGCGGGAGAACACGGCGGCGCTCGCGCCGTCGCCGAACACCAGGCCGGGATAGATGCGCCAGCGGTTCCACACCGGCATCGGGAAGCGGTCGGAGGCCGTGACGAGGGCGGCCGGGCGGTCGCCGCCCGCGGTGAGGAACGCGGCGGCCAGCTCGATGGCGGCCATGGCCCCGTTGGACTGCTGTCTGACCTCGAAGGAAAGGCCGTTGCCGCCAAGCACGCGGTGCTGGAGGTAGGAGGCGACGTTCCAGCCGTCCAGGCCGCTGAACGCGACGGTGGCGTGCAGCAGCAGCCCGAACTCGTCCGGGTCGATGCCCGAGTGGCGTACGGCGGCGGATCCGGCGCGCGCGGCCATCTCCGGCTGGGTGTCGTGGTCGCCCGCGATGGTGGCGCTCAGCTGGCCGGAGCGCCGCTGCGCGGCCTCGTCGTACCAGCCGGCGGCTATCGCGTCGCCGATGGGCGTCGGCTCGGGGTACCAGGCCCCCACGCCCGCCAGATACAGGTTGTCGTGGCGCATGGGTGGACCCTTGCGCACCGCGTCGGGAGCGGCAATCGCCCGGCCCGTACTCCGTCACGTGTCGGGACCATCTCGGGAAACAACGTGCCGGCAGCGGCCCGCACTTGACGGACTACGCCGCAATGCGTTGCGGCCCGGCACGCCCCGGCCAACAGTGGTAGCCGCCCGGACCAGCCGCATCTGAGCCACTGGTCGACCCTTCACCGGGCAGGACACCTCGCCGGCGAGCACCCATGACCGTGCCGCCGCATACACGGCCACGCCCACCATCTGCCGGAGTCGATCCGGCATGCCCCTCCGAGGGAATTCGATGACCGACGTTGAGTCCTACCTCCGTTCTCTACCCGCCATCCAACAGCCCGACTGGGCACACCACCCGTGCCTGGACAAGGCCCGCGCCCATCTGCGCCGCATGCCCGCCCTCGTGGACATCGAGGCCGTGCACCGCCTCAGGTCCCTCCTCGCCGAGGCCGCGGCGGGCCATCTGCAGATCGTGCAGGCCGGCGACTGCGCCGAGGACCCCGCCGAGGCGACCCCCGAGGACGTCGCCCGCAAGACGGCGCTGCTCGACGTGCTCGCCGGGTCGATGAAACTCGCCTCCGGGAAGCCGGTGCTGCGAGTGGGCCGCCTCGCCGGACAGTTCGGCAAGCCCCGCTCGAAGCCGACCGAGACCGTGCACGGCGTCGAACTGCCCGTCTACCGCGGCCACATGGTCAACCGCCCCGAGCCCGACGCCGATCTGCGCCGCCCCGACCCCGAGCATCTGCTCTCCGGGTACCGCGCCGCCAGCGACACCATGCACTACCTGGGCTGGCGCGGCACCGCGGGCCTGCGCTCCGAGCTCGGCGTACCGGTGTGGACCAGCCACGAGGCGCTGCTCCTCGACTACGAACTGCCCATGCTGCGCCGCGAACCCGACGGCTCGCTGCTGCTGTCCTCCACGCACTGGCCGTGGGTGGGCGAGCGCACCCGGCAGCCGGACGGCGCGCACATCGCGCTGCTCGCCGCCGTGTCCAACCCGGTCGCCGTCAAGGTCGGCCCGGGCATGACGGCGCCCGAGCTGCTCGACCTGTGCGAGCGGCTCGACGCCGGGCGCACGCCCGGCCGGCTGACGCTGATCGCGCGGATGGGCGCGGAGAACGCCGAGCGGAAGCTGCCCGCCCTGGTCTCGGCCGTCGCCGACGCGGGCCATCCGGCGCTGTGGATGTCGGACCCGATGCACGGCAACACGGTGAGCGGCCCCGACGGGCTCAAGACCCGCCTCGTCGAGACCGTCAAGTCCGAGATACGGGCGTTCCAGGACGCGGTGCGCGCCGGCGGCGGTGTCGCGGCGGGCCTGCACCTGGAGACGACCCCGGAAGCGGTCACCGAGTGCGTGTCGGACGCGGTCGGCATGGACCGCATCGGCGACAAGTACCTGAGCTTCTGCGACCCGCGGCTCAATCCGCAGCAGGCCGTCGAGGCCGTCTCGGCCTGGCAGGGCTGACCCCGCCCTGGCCGGCAGTCAACTCGCCCACCACATATGGAGGTTGAAAGCGTGCAAGGAAATCTTGCGCTGGTCACCGGGGCGGCCGGTGGCATAGGAGAGGCCACCGCCCGGCTGCTGGCCGGGCGCGGACTGCGGGTGGCCGCCGTGGACCTCGACCCCGAGCGGGTCGAGAAGACGGCGGCCGCGCTGCGCGGCGAAGGCCTCGACGTGACCGGCTTCGCCGCCGACGTCACCTCCAGCGCGGACGTCGACCGGCTCGTCGCGGACGTCGAGGAGCGGCTCGGCCCGGTGCGGGCCCTGGTGAACGCCGCCGGTGTGCTGCGCATCGGCCAGGCCTCGGCGCTGTCCGACGCGGACTGGGAGGCGACCTTCGCCGTGAACACCGCAGGCGTGTTCCACATGTCGCGGGCCGTGGTCAACCGGATGGTCCCGCGCGGCGCCGGCGCGATCGTCACCGTCGCGTCGAACGCGGCGGGCACCGCGCGCTCCGGCATGGCCGCCTACGCGGCGTCCAAGGCCGCCGCGACCGCGTTCACCAAGTGCCTCGGCCTCGAGGTCGCGCGCCACGGCATCCGCTGCAACGTGGTGGCGCCTGGCTCCACCGACACCCCGATGCTGCACGGCATGCACGACGGCGACGGCCTCGTCGCGGACCTCATCGCCGGTACTCCGGACACGTACAAGGTGGGCATCCCGCTGGGCAAGATCGGCCGCCCCGAGGACATCGCGCGGACCATCGCCTTCCTGCTCTCGGACGACGCCGGGCACATCACGATGCACGAACTGACCGTGGACGGCGGGGCCACCCTCGGTGTCTGAGATCGACTCGGCGGCCGTGAACGACCCGATGTCCGAGAACGAAAGGAACCACCGGCTCATGCCCGGCATCCCCACCGTCGACCCCTACCCCGTGCCCACCGCGGACCAGCTGCCCCAGAACACGGTCGGCTGGCGACTCGACCCGCGCCGCGCGGTGCTGCTCCTGCACGACATGCAGGAGTATTTCCTCAAGCCGTTCCCGCGCACCACCGAACTGGGCCGGGCCCTGGTGGACAACACGGCACGGCTGCGCACCGAGGCCAAGGCGCTCGGCATACCGGTGGCGTACACCGCGCAGCCCGGCGGCATGACGCCCGAGCAGCGCGGGCTGCTCAAGGACTTCTGGGGCCCCGGCATGCGCCCCACGCCCGAGCACCGCAAGGTGGTCTCCCCACTGGAGCCGGACGCCGACGACTGGACGTTCACCAAGTGGCGCTACAGCGCCTTCTTCAAGTCGGACCTGCTGGAGCGGATGCGCTCCCAGGGCCGCGACCAGCTGGTCATCTGCGGTGTGTACGCGCACGTGGGCGTCCTGATGACCGCGGTGGAGGCGTACACGAACGACATCCAGCCGTTCCTGGTGGCCGACGCGGTCGCCGACTTCTCCGCCCACTACCACCAGCTGGCGCTCACCTACGCCGCCGAGCGGGCCGGGAAGGTCGTGACGACCCGGGCGGTGCTGACCGAACTCGACGCGGCCGCCACGGCGGCGCGCTGATCGTGCCGACCCGGCGAAAGGACCTCTGATGACTGGACACGACGGCGCCGCCCACCGGCTGCTGGCACGCATCCTCGACGGCTCGACGGAGGCGTTCGCGCTGCTGCACCGGCCCGAGCCGGCGGGCGACGACACCCTGGAGCTGCTGACCGGTGACATCACCCGGGTCGAGACGCTCGCCGATCTCGAACTGCCCGAGGCGGTGGGCGGCGGCGCCCGCCACGAGCTGCTCGCGCTCGTCCCCTACCGGCAGCTCGCCGAACGCGGCTTCGCGGCCCCGGACGACGGCGAACCGCTGCTCGCCATGCGGATCCGCGAGCAGGCCGCGCTGCCGCTGCGCGAGAACCTGGGGCTTTTCCCGAACGACCCGGTGAAGGTGGCCGAGGGCCACTTCGACGTCGACGACGACGCGTACGCGGAGACCGTGCGCCGCGTGGTCGCCGACGAGATCGGCAGCGGCGAGGGCGCCAACTTCGTGATGAAGCGGTCGTTCGTCGCCCAGCTGCCGGGCTTCGACGTATCGGCGGCGCTGTCGTTCTTCCGCCGCCTCGTCGAGCGCGAGTCGGCCGCGTACTGGACCTTCCTCATCCACACCGGGGAGCGGACCTTCGTGGGGGCCACCCCCGAGCGGCACATCAGCGTCCATGACGGCAGGGCCGTGATGAACCCCATCAGCGGCACCTACCGCTACCCGGCGTCCGGCCCCGAACTGGACGGCGTGCTCGGCTTCCTCGCCGACACGAAGGAAGCCGACGAGCTGTACATGGTCGTCGACGAAGAGCTGAAGATGATGGGCCGGATCTGCCCCGACGGCGGCCGGGTGGTGGGTCCGTACCTGAAGGAGATGGCGCGCCTCGCGCACACCGAGTACTTCATCGAGGGCCGGACCGGGCGCGATGTGCGCGACATCCTGCGCGAGACGCTGTTCGCGCCGACGGTGACCGGCTCGCCCCTGGAGAGCGCCGCCCGTGTCATCAGCCGCTACGAGCCCGCGGGGCGCGGCTACTACAGCGGGGTGGCCGCCCTCATCGGACGGGACGCGGCGGGCGGACGCACCCTGGACTCGTCGATCCTGATCCGTACGGCGGACATCGACAAGGACGGTGTGATGCGCATCGGCGTGGGCGCCACCCTGGTGCGGCACTCCGACCCCGCGTCCGAGGTTCAGGAGACCCGCGCCAAGGCGGCCGGGCTGCTCGCCGCGCTCGGCGATCCCGAGCCCACCCGGTTCGGCGCGCACCCGGCGGTGCGCGAGGCGCTGGACGCGCGCAACGACGACATCGCCCCCTTCTGGCTGAAGGACGCCGCCCTGACCGGCGGGTTCACCGGTCCGCTGGCCGGGCGGAGCGTCCTGGTGGTCGACGCCGAGGACACGTTCACCGAGATGATTGCCCATCAGATCCGGTCGCTGGGCTGCCAGGTGACGGTACGGCGCTTCGACGAGCCGTACGACTTCGACGCGTACGACCTGGTGGTGATGGGCCCGGGCCCCGGTGACCCGCAGCACGTGGCGCACCCGAAGATCGCCCATCTGCGCTCGGCGGTGGCCCAACTCCTGGACCAGCGCCGTCCGTTCCTCGCCGTGTGCCTGAGCCACCAGGTGCTCAGCACGCTCCTCGGCCTGGACCTGGCGCGCCGCCCGGTGCCCAACCAGGGCGCCCGGCACGAGATCGACCTGTTCGGCACCCGGCGCCGCGTGGGCTTCTACAACACCTTCGCGGCCCGCTGCGACGCGGACTCCTTCACGCACCCGGTGTACGGCAGGGTCGACGTGAGCCGGGACCCGGCGACGGGCGAGGTGCACGCGCTGCGGGCCGCGGGGTTCGCCTCGATGCAGTTCCACGCCGAGTCCGTGCTGACCGTGGACGGGCCCGGCATCATCGGCTCGCTGCTCCAGGAGGTGTCGGGCGCATGCGCGCTGTGATCGTCTGGTGGGACCTGACCCACTCGCGGCAGACCATCGAGTCGCTGCGCGGCTTCCTGCGCGAGGAGGCGGTGGAACGCTTCTCCCAAGTTCCGGGGCTGCGGCTGAAGTTCTGGATCTCCGACCCGGCGACGAACCGGTGGGGCGCGGTGCTGCTCTGGGAGTCGCGGCAGGCCGCCGACGGCCCGCTGCCGAACCTGGCGGCGCCGCTGATCGGCTACGCGCCCACCGAGCGGTACGCCTTCGACGTGGAGGCCACCGTGGAGGGCGAGTTCGCCCTGGCCGCGCTCGCCGGGCGGGGTCTCGCGCTGGAGACCGCGGGCGGCTGACCTGCCGCCATCGCCCGGCCGGACGCGACGTGACGCACTCGGGCGGCCCCGCTTGCCGGCCCGACGGCCGCGTCCAAAGATCATCCCCACGGGCCCGGTTGCCGCCGCACCTACAGTCCCCCGGGCTCGGCGGCCCGGTCCCGTCCGCTGTGGGGCCCGTGCCCGCCACGGGCCCCACCGTCCGGGCCACCGCGCCGCCGGCCGGGCGGGGCCGTCGGTCGCGCCGGGCACCGGCGCCCCCGAGACCGACCAAGGACAGTGATGACCACCGTCACCGCGCCTCCCCCGGCGCTCCACGCCCGTATCCCGGGCTCGAAGTCACTCACCAACCGGGCCCTGCTGCTCGCCGCCGCGGCCGACGCGACCAGCGTCCTCTCCGCGCCGCTGGTCAGCGAGGACACCACGGCCTTCCGGCACGCGCTCGCCGAACTCGGCGCCCCTGTCGAGCCGTTGGACGACTCTGACGCATGGCGGGTGACCGGGCTCGGCGGCGGTCCCGAGGGCGCCGCCCGCATCTGGTGCGCGGACGCCGGGACGGCCGCACGCTTCCTGCCGCCCCTTGCGGCCGCCGGCCACGGCGACTTCGTCTTCGAGGGCAGCGAGCAGCTCACGGCCCGCCCCGTGGCCCCGCTCGCCGACGCGCTGCGCGGCCTGGGCGCAGGAGCGCAGACCGCGCCGGACGGGAAACTGCCGCTGCGGGTACGGGCCCGAGGGCTCGACGGCGGGGCGCTCGACGTCGACGGGCGGCTCAGCAGCCAGTTCCTGAGCGGGCTGCTCATGGCGGGCCCGCTGTTCCGCGCGCCGGTGACGTTCCGGGTGCGCGACCTGGTCAGCCGGCCCTACGTCGACATGACGCTGGCCCTGATGCGGCACTTCGGGGCCGAGGTCTCCGAGGACGCCCCCGGCGAGTTCACCGTCCGCCCCACCGGCTACCGCGCCGCCGATCTGCGCATCGAACCGGACGCCTCCACCGCCTCGTACTTCTTCGCCGCGGCGGCCGTCACCGGGAGCCGGGTGACCGTGGACGGCCTCGGCAGCGGCAGTCTTCAGGGGGACGTGCGCTTCACCGAGGTCCTCGAACGCGCCGGGGTCGCCGTGCACCGCGACCGGCAGTCGACCACCGTCACCGGAACCGGCGTGCTCAGGGGAGGGTTCACGGTCGACATGGGCGAGATCTCCGACACCTTCATGACGCTGGCGGCGATCGCGCCGCTCGCCGACGGCCCGATCACCATCAGCGGCATCGGCCACGCCCGGCTGAAGGAGTCCGACCGGATCGAGGCCGTCGCGCTGAACCTGCGGGCCATGGGCGTACGCGTCGAGACGGGCCGGGACCGGATCACGGTGCATCCGGGCCCCACCTCCCCGGCACATGTCGCCTGCCATCGCGACCACCGGATCGCGATGGCGTTCTCCGTGCTGAACCTGCGGGCCGGGCACCTCACGCTCGACGACCCCGGCTGCGTCGCCAAGACCTTCCCGGGCTTCCACGAGGAACTGCACCGCCTGTTCCCCGGACACATCCACTGACGCACCGTCACCATCCGTATCTCAGAGAGGATTTGACGACCATGGCCGACATAGTGATCGCAGGCGGCGGAATCGGCGGGCTCGCCACGGCGCTGTCCCTCGCCCGGCACGGGCACCGGGCCACCGTGCTCGAACGCAACGACACCTTCGCGGAGATCGGCGCCGGCATCCAGCTCGGCCCCAACGCCTTCCACGCCCTGGACCGCCTCGGCGTGGGCGACGGCGTACGGGAACGCGCGGTGTTCATCGACGAGTTGCGCTTCATGGACGGCACCACCGGCGAGAAGGTCGCCGCCATGGAACTGACCGACGCCTACCGCGGCCGGTTCGGCAACCCGTACGCGGTGGTGCACCGCGGCGACCTGTACCAGCCGCTGCTCGCCGCCTGCCAGGAGTCGGACGCCGTCGAACTCCTCACCGAGGCCGCGGTGGACGGCTACCGGCAGGACGCGGGCAGCGTGACGGTACGCACCACCGACGGGCGGACGTTCCACGGCGCGGCGCTGATCGGCGCGGACGGCATCCGCTCCAGGGTGCGCGCGGCGATGCTGGGCGACGGCGAGCCCCGCGTGTCCGGGCACACGATCTACCGCTCGGTGATCCCGATCGAGAAGGTCCCCGAGGAACTGCGCTGGAACACGGTCACGCTGTGGGCCGGACCCAAGTGGCACTTCGTGCACTACATCATCGGCGGCGGCAAGTACCTCAATCTCGCCGTGACCCTCGACGACGGGGCGACCGTTCCGGTGGCAGGACGGGAGACCGCGCGCGACCACGTGCTCGGCCGGTTCCCCGGCATCGGCGCCACGGCACGCAGGCTGCTCGAACTCGGCGAGGGCTGGCGCGAGTGGGTGCTCTGCGACCGCGACCCGGTGCGCAACTGGACCGACCGGCGCGTCGCGCTGATGGGCGACGCCGCACACCCGATGCTGCAGTACGCGGCCCAGGGCGCCTGCCAGGCGCTGGAGGACGCCGTCGTCCTCGGCGACCTGCTCGACGGCATGGCCGCGGACGACGCCGTGCAGTGCCTGGAGAAGTTCAACGCCGTACGACGCGAACGCGCGGGGCGCGCACAGCTGACGGCCCGGCTCATGGGCAGCGAGCTGTACCACCCGGCGGGCGAGCGGGCCGCGGCGCGCAACGCGATGCTCTCCGGTCTGACGCAGCGGGAGATGTACGACAAGGTGTCCTGGCTGCACGGCGACCGCGGCTTCACCGACAGCGGTGCCGGGGGCGTCCGTTGAGCAGGTTGCGTTGGCTGACCGCGGGCGAGTCCCACGGACCCGCACTTGTGGCGACGCTGGAGGGTCTTCCCGCCGGCGTGCCGATCAC
>NZ_JBITGM010000015.1:49160-209010 GCF_044457025.1 Streptomyces sp. NPDC050658 | reverse complement strand
GCGTTGGTGGGTCCCATGGGGCGTACGTCCAGGGGGCGTTGGGACATGTTGGCGGGGGTGGTGCCGTTGACGGTGATGCTGGTGGAGGGGACCACACAGTGTGTGGAGAAGCTGAATCCGTGGATCGACACGTTCCAGGGGCCCGCGGATCCGGATGCCTTCACCGGAAGAGTCTTCTGCGCGGTGTCCGAGGTGCCCGGGACAGCCATGAGCCCAGACTCTGCCTTGGTCAGCAGACGCCCGTCCTTCGGGAGCATCTGGGTGACGAAGTCGTCCCAGGACAGCCAGTCGGGTACCGCGGGCTGGCTGCCGAAGGGGAAGGACGGGTGGATGCCGAACGGCAGCTTCACCGATACTTCTCCGCCGAAGGGCGGAAGCCACGCAGAGCCCGTGCAGGACACTTCCACCGACGCGCTGAAGATCCAGAATTTGACCCGTCCGCCGACACGCGCCTGTACAGAGATGCTGGCGTAGAAGGGGGACCACTGGACCATGAAGTCGATGGACAGCGAGAAGTAGATCTTCACCTCGACTTCCCACAACGTCCCGGTGATGCTGAAATCCCAGGTGCCGCCAGCCGCCATACCGGCGTTGGAGAACATCAGATATGCCTTCATAGACGCCTCGAGGTCGGCGATTCCGATGTCCTCTGAGTAGTTGATTCCAATTCTTGGTGGGGCCGGCGGGTATCCGGGCGGTGTGCTGAAGTTGGACGGGTATCCGCCCGCGGTGAGCACCCACTGTCCCTTGTTCTTTCCGCCGATGTATGCGTAGAAGTCTATTCCGCCGGAGGGGCTGAACCATCTGTCGCTGATGATGTAGCTGCCGGGGGCGAGAGTGGCGCCGAATGCCACGAGCTCGGATGAGACTTCGGCTTCCAAGGCGGCCTTGACCTTGAACAGGCCCTTAAACGAAACCATGTCCAGGGTGCCGATCAGGGCGGCCGCCCAGTTGCCGCCCTGCGGGATCGAGACAACCGCAAGTCCCCAGATGTTGAACACCTCGACGATGTTCGCCGCGATCCCGGCCGCGAACCAGAACCCACCGTCCTGCGGCGTGACCCACGCGTCATGGTCGTTCTGGCCGGGCGTGGTGAGCTGTTCCACCATCCCCAGCGGACTCAATGTCGAGTCGGACATGAGCGAGGACACGAGCGGGAACTTCAGCACGTTGGCAGGATCCGGCACGCGCAGCTGGCTGTTCACCCCGAGGCCGAGGCAGACCCCCGTCAGCATCACGCCGGGGAATACCTCAATTCCTTCCGGCGGAGTTCCTTCTGTTTCAGAAGTGAGCTGAAGCTGAAGGAAGGCGAACATTGAGGTAATCGGCGGCTCGATGAGTCGTATATATTCTCCGAAGGCTTCCA
The DNA here is from genome assembly GCF_044457025.1 of Streptomyces sp. NPDC050658. Classification (NCBI taxonomy): domain Bacteria; kingdom Bacillati; phylum Actinomycetota; class Actinomycetes; order Kitasatosporales; family Streptomycetaceae; genus Streptomyces; species Streptomyces sp. NPDC050658. Next base: position 207,644 of record NZ_JBITGM010000015.1, on the reverse strand, counting down.
TGCTGAATGAAGGCACCGCGAAAATCATGCCGCCTTCTATCTGCAATTTATAGTTTGGATCCGTCGTGGGCTGGCGGTTGACGAAAGCTCCGGCAAGCCTCACGGGCGGACGGTCAAAGTCGATTCCAAGGCCCTGAAGTTCCATCATGGGCGCAAAGGTGCCGTCGAGTGGAATGCCGAGTCCGAGTCCGGCTACCTCAACCTTGAGGCCCGAAGTCGACAGAGCTGCATCCAGCCAGATCCATACATCGCCGGAATCTCCTCCGCTGCCCGACTCGTAAGAAAGTCCAACGCGTTGGATGTCTAATAGGCCAAGTTGTTTGGAAATATTTACCCAGACAGTGGCGGACCCAGTAGAAGCGTGTTGTTCCGCAGGATCGACTACTTTTATTCCGGTCGAATCCGGCCGGTCGTCCCCTAGGTCATTCTTGGCGGCGCCATGCATTTCTTACTCCCATCTACCCGTCTCGACATGAGCTTGGATGCAAAAGGTGGGTTCATGTTTGATAGGTCCGTTTCCCTCCGCTGCCCCTCGCCTGGAGTCCCGGACCCTCCTCACTGAACAGCGCCTGGCCGAGAGCTCTCGGGCCAGGCGCTGTTCAGTCGAACCCTCCAGAACACCCTGAGGCGCTGGACCGGCATGTGCACCAGTTGCAATGACCTCTGCCGCCAATGACCTCTGCTCAATAGGTCCAGGCACGACACCCAGATCGAGAGAGGCCTGACAGCGTCCTACCAGGTGATCCGGACACCGCCGTTGCCGCCGCTGCCGCCGTTTTCCTGGTTGCCGCCGTTGTCATGGCTGGCACCGCTGCCCCCATTGCCGCCGGTCGCCACGGTGCTGGGCGGGTTGCCGGAAGGCGTGCCATCAGTGCCCAGGCCCACATGGGTGCTTGACCGCACGAGCGGGTTGCCCGGAGCGCCCCCACCCCCGCCGCCTCCGCCCCCGCCGGCGCTGCCGGCGCCTCCGCCTCCGCCCCCAGCGGCACCGGGGGTGCTGCCCGCGCCTCCGCCGCCTCCGCCTCCGCCCCCTCCACCGGCGCCTCCGCCGTGGCTACCTCCGCCGCCCGCCCCGGTGGCGCCGCCGTTGCCGCCGCTGCTGGCGCCCGTACCGCCGTTGCCGCCGTTGCTGCCGTCGCTGCCCTGGCCGCCACTGCTCCCGCCGCCGCTGTCGGTTCCGCCCCCTCCTCCGCCTCCGCCGACCCCGCTGCCGCCATCGCCGGTGCCGCCGCCTCCGCTGTGGGCGCTGTGGGCAGTGCCGCCGGCGCCGCCCTGGCCGCCGTTGCTCCCGCTGCGGCCACCGGTGCCTGCAGCGTCGGCGTAGACGTCGCCGCCGGTGCCGCCGTCCGTGTCGCCATTACCGCCGGCGCCGCCGCCGTCGCCAAAGCCGCCACTGGCGCCGCCACCTCCTCCTCCGCCGCCTGCGGCGATAAGGGTGGGACTTTGAGCGGGCCAGCAGGTGTAGTCGCCGGGTCGACCGACATGGAAACCGGGCCCTGAGGTGAGGTCGCCGACGCTCAGGATCTCTCTGAGGTAGACACCGGCCCCGCCGTTTCCACCATTGCCGCCGGGAGGGCTGTAACCCCCGCTGTAGCCGCCGCCGTTGCCGCCGTCCCCTCCTGGCCCCCAGAGTTCGACGGTGACGGCAGTGACGCCGTCGGCGACGGTGTAGGTGTGGTCGCCAGGGTCGGTGAACAGGGACATGGTCGGGGTTTCGGTACTGAGGGTGAAGGGGCACCACGCGTTGGTGCCCGCGCCGAAATAGCCCTTGTCCTGGGATTGGCCGTTCACGTGATGTGTTTTGTCCGTCACCAGGATTTGGGTGGTGGCCCAGAAGGGGGTGCCGGCGGTGGTGAGGGCGGTGGCGAGTTGGCTGGGCAGTCCGTCGAGATTCCATACGGTGTTGATGGCGGCCGGATTGTTGCCGCCTTGGTCGTAGGTGTCGGCGTCGACGGAGACGCAGTTGGTGGAGTTGTGGTCGAAGAACCAGATCCTGCCGGAGTTACCGCCGCCGTTGGGCGAGTAGAGAGCTGACCTGATGCGGTCGAAGGCGAAGGCGGGGTTGTTGTCGGAGCTGCCGAAGACCTGGGCGATCGGCTCGGCGTAGGTGTCCGTGTCGCGGATCTTGTACGTCGGCTGGTGGACGGACATCTTGCGGACGAGGCCGCCCTGGAACAGGTAGATCGCCTCTGGATTGTCCAGGCAGAGTGCGGCGTCCAGGGGCTGGCTGCCGTCCAGGCTCGTCCCGCCCTTGGCGGTGAACGGGTCGACGTTGAAGAGGTCCGTGAGAGTGCCCGACTCTGCGGGAGCGTCATCCCACCACGGTTTGTCTTCAGAGGGGTCCCAGGCGTACCGGTCGTAGGTGTGCTGGCCGTTTGCCGCCTTGTACAAGCCGAAGAGGCTTGCTTCCACCGTTTGAACTCCCTGACCCCACGGAATATGCGCGGGTGCGGAGAAGACTGCGTCATACGCTTGCATCGCAGGGTGCCCCTTCCATGGCACGTGGATGTCCTGACCGCCAGGACCCGCCAAGTCGTATGTCGCCGTCACAGGTTTCTCCCCTCGGAGCCGCGCAGGCGCCTCGAGGAGCGTCCGCTCCGCTGGCTGCCGATATCGCATTGCGCGCACGAGTGGATGGTGTCGCCCGTGTGCGCCAGAACGGTGTCCTGGCGCACACGGGCGGCCGAGGCGCTTCGCCGTGCCCTAAGGAGCCTGGTGCTTGCTCTTGGGGGTGCTGACCATGAAGGACGGCGGCGTGATCTCCTTCTTGGTCTCTCCCGAGTCCGACTCGTTGGCCGTGGCTGTCGCGCCGCTGATTCCGCCGGTGATGACGGTGAGCAGGATGGCGGTTGCAGCGACTCGTCTGAGCCTCATGTTTCTCTCCTGACAAGGTTGTTGTGGGCTTGTGTGCGTACTGATGCACGCCTCGTTGTGGGCGGTCACGTTCGGTGATCGCCTGTCAGGACTTGATCATATTGGTCATGGAAAGGGCAAAGATTCGTAATATGCGCTGGCTGTAACTGGTCCATCCTGAATGGCTTGCAGGGGTGCCATGACGAAAAGGATGGAGAGGCGCACGAACCAAGTGCCGTAGAAACATTGGTTGTTGCGCGGCGGAAATGAAGGCGCGGCGCGTCGTGCCGTGCTGCAAGACGGTCTTAAGGGGCAACCGGGGCTGTCTCGTTTGTAGCGCAGGCCAGCCCTCGCGCTCAGCGAAGAGGGTGCTTCGGAGATGGGGGAGGAGGATTCGGGTGTGGCCCCTACCAGGTGATGCGGGCGGCACCATTGCCTCCAGGACTGCCTTTGCCTCCCCCTTCGCCGCCACCAGCGCCACCGAATCCTGCACTGTCGTCGAACGAGTTGTAGGGAATAGTGGGGTCATCTTGGCTGAACGGTTTGAAAACGGCCTGTGCGGGATGCTGGCTGGCCCCTTGGGCGCCGCCGCCTCCGCCGCCACCACCAATGCCGCCTCCGCCGCCGCCAAGCGTGAAGCCACCGAGCCCGGCGCCGCCTCCTCCTCCTCCGCCTCCGCCGTTTCCTGCGGTGCCGGGGCTCCCTGCGACACCACCGATGGCCCCGCCACCCGCCATGCCCTGCCCGAGGCTCCCGGAGCCGCCTGTGAAACCGACCACAGCACTCTGCGCCCTGCACGACTTCATGGTCCACTCCCACTCCGGAGCCAGCGGGGGGGGTCCCCTTGTCAGGGGAACTGCGGCAACTGCCACAGGGCCTTCCATAACCGGCAGAGGGTGTGGGCCATCGCGGGAACCGGGAGCGGCATCTACCGCGCGCGGACCACGCGACGCTCGCCGGGAGTTGCTCGACGTCGTCTAACGGGAACGTGTCGCCTGGCAGCCGCTCTGCTGCGTCGATTGGACGTGGTGGTTGCGTCCCGTGACGCAGACGGGGCCTCGTGGTGTGTGCGAGCTATCGCTGTTCGGATCGCCTGCTGGTGTTTGGCCATTTCCCAGCGGATCCTCGAACCTGCGTGGCTCTATTCTGCCTGGGGATACAGCTGTCCAGGCGGATAAGATTTCGGCACATAGACAAGGATCTTGCACGGTGGGTTTCCCTTCCATTGGCACGCCTTTTGATCGTGGGAACGGGTGCGCTGTGCGAGGGCGGTAGTAAAGCGACGCTGTCCGGACAGGGACAAGCGTGTGTGACAGGTGTCTGTGGGAGGCCGGTGCGTACCCCCGCGCACTTTGCGCACGCCCCGTTTGAAGCCGCAAATGAGGGCCGGCGGTTGACGTGTGAGGGGAAGTTCCCAGGGTGCGGGACGTGTCTGCCGCCGCAGGCCCGATGGGCTGCCGGTCTGTGCGGTCGTCCCACGAGTAACGGGGGTACGGCCAAGCACCATCTCACCGGGTCTCGTGGGTTGATGAAGTTTTGACATTCGTTCTTCACGGACTCGCTGGGCTGCGCGCTGTGGGGGGAGCGGCACCTCGCCGCCGGTGTTGTCCGCTGCCTGCGCTCAGGTGCAGACCTTCACAAGCGCACAATGTTGATCGGTGTGACCCACTTAGATGGTGGTGACCCCATGGACGGTGCTGGGTTGTAGTGGTGCAATTTTCGATGAGGTCAAGGCGGCCCTCGCCAGGGGGTTGAAACCACGGTAATGGCGCATGCGGGGGCTTCTCGGCGGCTTGGTGCCGGGCATTTCCCTTTGGTGGTGCATCAGTTGGCCGGTGAGGAGATGTGTGGTTTCGACCCCCGCGATCCGCTCCACTGGAAACGTTGGACGGGAAATTTCAGTGAGCTGAGAGGAGGGCTCCGCAGGAGGATTTCAGCGGCCCGGTCGTTCAACTGGTCCTCTGTCAGGCTCGGCGACGCCTCATCGAATGCTTGGTGATGCGCATCGCACGTAGATTCTTCTCTTCGGGAGGCGGAACATGTTCACACACGTCTTTGCGGCACCCATGGATTGCGCCCCTCTGTTTGGGCAATGCGGCGGTATGGGCTGGCCTGGACCAACATGTTGCCAGGTGGGTCCCTGCGTGGTGATTAATCAGTGGTACTCCCAGTGCTTGGGCTAGGGCTTTAGGCTCTGACGGTTTCCCTGCCGGCCGGAAATCTTGTTTCTGGCCGGCAGAAGCCTGCCGGTCAGAACAGTGGACGTCTCCATTCTGGCCGGATGAAATGGAAGGCCCAGTGACGGGAGTGGCTGTGCGGAGTGTCCTGGATGTGGAACCCGATGCGACCATCGTGCGCCTGAATGAGGGCGGGGGTGTTCTGGCCCACACGCAATCGCCGGCCGGCGCCTACCTCAACACCGAAGCGATGCGGTGGTTGGAGGACGCCTTCGCCGGCCGACTGGAGCGGGCGCTCGAGGACGAGGAGCGTGCCTGCGTGCAGGCCTGGAGTGCGGCGGGCCTGCTGCGCCTGCGGAATGCGGATGAGGTCTGGGAGCCAGAGGCCGCGCGCTGGGTGGAGGACCGGGATCGGCAGCGTGGGGTTGTTCTGGCCGCGGCCGCTCGGGTGGCTGTGCCACGGCGGGTACTTGTCGTCGCCGTCAGCGAAGAGTGTGGCTTCTGCGCCCAGTTGCGGGCGAACCTGCTCTCTTACGCCAAGGGCTGTGTCTGGCCTTCCGGGGCGAGCGACTTTTCGGTTGTTCTGGCCGGGGGAGAACCGCCAAGCCTTTTCGGGCCACCAGGCGACCTGAATGTTTCAGCGCTGGAAAGGCTTGCGACTGAGGCGGCACGACTTGGCACGCCCACGGGGGTCTTGCTGGATACCGGGAAAGAGCCACAGCTGCTGTCCGGCTACGATGAAGTCACGTCACTGTTGCTTGAAGAACTGGGCGCAGGGAAGTCGGTGACGGTCAGTGAGGCCGTTTCGTCGTGCTCGGTCAACGTTGTCTCCCAGGCTGACACGGTGTGCCGTGCGGTGGCGTGCGGACAGCGCATCTTGGGGGTGGCAACGCGGGGAGACGCCACGGTGCTCCTTGAGGAATATTTGTCCCTTCACGCCGTGGATCACGGGGTTTTCGCTCCGGTTACATTGACCGTGGAGCGGCCACACAATTTATTCTTGCTCTACCGGGGTGGTTCGCTGATCGCTCGTCTGCGTACCTTGGAAGAGACGATCAGTTGGCTTGATGCGCTACGGAATTGCTACTCTGACGCGGCCTCCTGCAGTGGCGATGAAGTGGACGTTCACAGCCTTGCCCTGTGGCACCCGGGGCATGGGCTGCTATTGGTGCCCCTGAGCTGGGCGAGCGAGTTTGCCAGGAGAGCGCGGGATCTGCAGGCCGGTGGCTGGGTCATGTGCCCGGACCCGTACGTCCGGGTGAGCAACTCCGGTGAGTGCGGCAGAGGTTGCGTCCACCCCGTGCTCGACGGCGTCGCCTGCGTGCTGGAAGCTCCACTCGCAGGCGTGGTGCTGCCCTCGATGCCCGTGGCGGGTGAGGAGGCCAGGCCGGCGGCGCCGCGCGCCGAGTTCCTCACGGCGCAGTGGGTGTGCTGGGCTGCCCGCCCGGTGAGTCCGCGTCAGTTGGAGCACTTGGCGGAGATGGCCCAACACATGCCTTTGGTTACGAGCACCGCCGTGGATATCTCGAAGGCTCTGCGACGGCGGCAAAAGGGGCTTGACGATCTGTTAGAGGCTCTGTGAGCGGAACCGGTGGGGTAGAGGGCCACGGTCGCCGCCCCGGATTGGGGAGACTTCCGCACACGTCCGGATCAGGCGCTGTGCTGCGCGGAGCGGGTCATGCGCTTGTCCTGAACTGGCGGGCCGCGCGTGGCTGGCTCCAACTGGTGGTGGGGGCACAGCTCCTGGCAGCGGTCTTGGTGGCCGCCAGCGTCTTGTCCTCCGCGCAGGCTTTTGCCGACCTCATAGCTGCGCTCCAGGACCGCACTTCATGGGCCACTGCCGTGAGCGGCTGCACGGGGTTTGTCGCCGCGCTGGCCGGCCGTTCCTTGGCCCAGCAGGTCGAGACACTGGCCACGACACGGCTCAGCGAACAGGTCCGAATCACCGCGCAAGAACAGGTGATGCAGGCAGCCACACGTGCCAGGCTCATCTCGTTCCAGGACGCCGAGTTCTTCGACGCGCTCCAGCGCGCGAATGCCGGTGCACTGCAGTGTTCGACGGCGATTACACAAGCCACGAAGACCGTCTCAACCGTGTTGTCCAGCGTGGCGGCCTCCACCGCGGTGTTCTTGATCAGCCCGTTCCTCGCCTTTCTGATACCGGTCGCCCTCGCGCCGTTGGCCTTCGCTGAGATCCGCAATCTGACCGACACCTACTCGGCAGCGACCGCACTGATCCCGAAGCAGCGCGACATGACCTACCTCCACCAGCTCATGCTGACTCCCGGCAGCGCCAGAGAGATCCGGGCATTCCAGAGCGCCCCTTGGATCCAGGAGCGTTGGCGCCGGATCGCCACCGTCGTAGCGGACACCACCTGCCGCACCGCTATTCGCTGTCAGGCCCGCACCGCTGTGGCACGCCTCACCAGCAGCGTGCTGTTCGTGGCAACGGCGGGTCTGACTCTGGCCCATACAGACCTGCCGGCCGGGGCTGCCATGGCCAGCGCTTACGCACTGCTCAACCTCCGCACCCAGACTGCCACCCTGATCACGATGTCCACCGGAGTACAGGCCAACGCCATGTTTCTCGCAGACCTGGCCCGTATCAGCCAAACCGATGCCGAGCGGGATGAAGCCGCTACGGGAAGCCGTGCAGTGCCCAACTCACCTCATATTCAATTGAAGAGCGTTTCCTTCCGGTATCCGGGATCCCCCCACGACACCCTCCGCTCCATCACCCTGGACATCAGCCCCGGCACCACCATCGCCCTGTTGGGGCCCAACGGCTCCGGCAAGACCACGCTGGCCATGCTCCTCGCCTCCCTGTATGAACCCACGGGTGGTTCCATCACCTGGAACGGCACGGACACACGGGACTTCCATCCCGACTCCCTCCGCTCCCGTATCGCCATCGTCCAACAGGACTACACTCGCTACGCTTTCACCGGCCGCGAGAATGTCACGATGAGTGATGGCACAGACGCCAGCCGACTCACAAGGGCATTACGGGAAAGTCATGCGGACGAGATCTTCACGTCCCTGCCTGACGGAGTCGACACTCAACTGGACCGCCAATACCACGGCGCCACAAACCTCTCCGGCGGCCAGTGGCAGCGACTTGCCCTCGCCCGCGGGCTCTACCGTTCCGCCGATCTGCTCATCCTCGACGAACCGAGCGCCGCCCTGGACGCCCAGACGGAAAACGATCTGTTCACCGTCTTGACCGAACCCCATCCCCATCAAGCGGTCGTACTCATAACGCACCGCGTCGCCAGCGCAGCCAGTGCCGACCATATCTACCTCCTCCATCAAGGAAGCATCACCGACCACGGAACTCACCAGCACCTCCTTGCCCACAGCGATCACTACGCTCAACTTGTCAAGATCGCCGGAAGCGTCTGAGTGAGCCGGGGCTGCTCGGCAGGGTGCACCTGGGTTCCCGCTGGGGGCGGCGGGATCTCGGTCCGGGCGCGCCAAGTCGGCGCCTCACTCATAGGGCATAGGGCTGCCAACTGTTGCCGAGATAGTTGGGGAGTGCGCGCAGACGCTCGTCCAGCTCGTCGAGGTCGACCGGGTACTCGCGCCGGTATGTCTCGGTGACCGCCTTCACTTCATCCCATGTCACAGGCATCCTGCCGCCGAGATAGCGCGGTGCGAACTCGTCGTAGAGCGTGGTGCCGGGGCGTAGGAACAGTTGGTTGACCCCGAACTTGGCAGGCAGCTGCGCGGCCCAGTCCACGATGGTGCCGCTCCGGCAGGACGGGTCACCGGGCAGGCCGATGAGCACAAAGGTGAACGGTTGAATCCCGGCAGTCTCCAGCTTGGTCACCGCCGCTTGGATGGCGTCGTCTGTCACCCGCTTGTCGACACCGGTCATGGATACAGCGGGCGACTCGGCGCCAAGCCACATGCCCTGGCATCCCGCTTCGGCCCACTGCCGGACGTCGCTCTTCAGCACGATCTCGACACGAGTCTGGCCGGTCCACGTTACGCGGCGCCGGCTCAGCCCTTGGCACAGTGATCGATAGAACGGAGGAGTGATGCCAAAGACATAGTCGAGGAAGAACACCGACGAGATGCCCGTCCCCGCCAGAGCATCGACCTCCGCCAGGACGCGTTCGACTGGACGGGTCCGTATGCGGGTTCCGAACGGCAGATGGCAGTACGTGCAGCCATACGTACAGCCTCGCGCGCCGAATACCAGACCACTGGGGCCGTGATAGAGGTGCTTGCCGTCGAACATCTCGGCCCGGTAGCGGTGCATGGGCAGCAGGTCGTAGGCGGGCAGCGGCAACTTGGCGAGATCGAACTCGGCATCGGCTGTCCGGGCGTCGAGCACGTCGGAGGCCGCTGTGCCACCCAGCAGCGCACCGGCCGCGTACACGGAAGCGGCGTCCGTCTCCCCGATGCAGACGTGATCCACATCGAGCGCATCGAGCGTTGCGGCCGGCATCTGAGTGGCATGAGGACCGCACGCCGCTATCCATGCCCCCGGGTGCAGCCCCCGCACGCTGCGGACGGCCTCACGGATCGGTGCCACATCCAGCGGGTAGCACTGGGCCCGGTCCGCTATCGCGGTGACCAGAATTACCCCGTCGACGGCCTGCTCATCCGGGGGTTCAGCGTCGGCGCGGCGATCCCAGAGGCTCACCGTGTGCCCTTGCTGCCGCAGAACGGCGGCAGCCGTGGCGACGTCCAAGGGCATCTGGAAATAGTGGCGAACGGATTCGTCCTCGGGCACAACAAAGCGCACGTGCGGCATCGGTCATCCTTGGGTTGGTCCAGTGCCGTTCAACGCAACGTCCTATGTCACGGACGGATCCGTTTCCCTCACCCCGTACCGATGCTTCGTCGTATTCGATGTGCGTCATCTGCGTCTGGTCTTCGGCAGCGGCCCGCAGCTCGCGTTGAGCGGCCTGATGGAGCCCGGTGCGCTTACGGTGACCTTCGGCGGGCGCGGAGCGGGATGGCGTCGAGGACCATGAGTCCGTCCGGTGTGTGCCGGATCAGGGAGTGGCCTGGTGCGCGCGTGCCATCGGGGGTGGGGTAGTCGGTGCGGTGGTGGCTGCCGCGGCTCTCGGTGCGGTGGAGGGCGGAGAGGAGCATCGCCAGGGCGACGAGGTGGAGGTTGCTTGTCTCCCGGTCCGCGCGGCTGACAGGGCCAGGAGGCAGGGTGGGCAGCTTCTCGAGCTCGTTCAGTGCTTCGCACAGTTGGTCGTGGCAGCGCAGGATGCCACCGCCTGCGGCGGCGGCCACGCGTAGGGACTTGCGTGCGGCTGCCGGGAGGAGTGGCGCAGACCGGGGCGGGCCGGCGGGTTCGCGGCGCGGCGGCGGTTCGGTCGTGAGATGGGCGGCCACGCGGTGGGCGAACACGACGCCCTCCAAGAGGGAGTTGGAGGCCAGCCGGTTGGCGCCGTGCAGCCCGGTGCAGGCAGCCTCTCCACAGGCGTACAGGCCGGGGAGCGAGGTACGGCCGGCCAGGTCGGTGCGGATGCCCCCGCAGGTGTAATGCGCCGCAGGCGCGACCGGGATCGGCTGGTCGGAAGGATCGATGCCGTGGGAGAGACAGTGCGCCCGGATGGTGGGAAACCGGGAGGCCCATCCCTTGGCGCCGAGGTGACGTGCGTCGAGCAGGACGTGGTCCGCGCCGTCTTCACGTAGGCGCAGGGCGATGGTACGGGCGACGACGTCGCGCGGGGCGAGATCGCCGAGCCGATGCACCCCGTCCATGATCGCTCGTCCACTGCGGTCGACAAGCCGCCCGCCTTCGCCGCGTACCGCCTCCGACACCAGGGGCAGCTGGCCGCCGTGGCCCGGTGCCCATAAGGCGGTGGGGTGGAACTGCACGAACTCCATGTCGCACAATTCCGCTCCGGCACGCAGCGCGCAGGCGACCCCGTCCGCGGTCAGCTGGGCAGGGTTGGTGGTGACCGGGAACAGACCCGCATATCCGCCCGTGGCCAGAATGACCGCGCGAGATGCCAACCGAACCTCGCCCCCCGCCTGTTCGTACAGCACTCCCGCTGCTTGTCCTTGTACGTCGAGCAGCACATCGCGGAAGAAGGCATGCTCGACAAGGGTGATCCCGGGGCTTCCCCGCACTGCGGCGACGAGCGCGGCGGAGATTGCCGCGCCCGTGGCATCTCCTCCGGCGTGTGCGATGCGGTGGCGGAGGTGGCCGCCCTCGCGGCCCAGCCGAAGCAGTCCGTCCGGTCCCTGGTCGAATACGACACCGCAGTCGGCGAGCCATTGAAGGACGGACGGCGCGGCGGTGGTGGCCGTCCGGGCCGCGGCCTCATCCGTGAGACCGCAGCCGGCGGTGACGGTGTCCCGCGCGTGCTGCTCGGCACAGTCGTCGGGTGCGCTGGCGCAGGCGATGCCGCCCTGCGCCAGCGGTGTGCAGCCGCCGCCGAGCGTCGACTTGGTCAAGAGGCGGACCGAGCCGAGGCGGCTGAGGGAAAGTGCGGCGGTCAGCCCGGCCACACCAGTGCCGACGACGGCGAAGTCGGTGCTCTCATCCCGCTGGCGGAAGTGTGCGGACGCGGGAAGGAGACGGTCGTGTGGCACAGATGCCTCCGCGGGACGGCAGATAGAGGGGACGGGCCGATGATCACGCGAGACAGTTTTCCAGCCAGCCAAGGAAGTCCGGGTAATTCGCTGAGACGCTGAGTCGCACGAGGTCGCCTTCGTCGGACAGGCGCATCCGGGCGGCTTCATCGAGGGCGATGCGCCGCGATGCAAACCGTATGAAGGGTTCGCCCATTGCCGCGGACAAGCTCAGCGGTGTGTGCGGGATTGTGCTGGGGTAGTAGCCGGCAAAGTACTGGGCACAGTGTTCGGTGAGGGCTTTGGCCCATGGATGCCGCATCCCGGCCAAGGAACGCAGAATTGATGAATCGGGCGTGAGTACGAGCTGCTGGCTGAAGGTGACGTCATACGTGACGAGCCGCAATGTCGCACAGCCTGCGACGACCGCCCGGGCGGCACCGGGGTCGAGCCGGAAGTTGTACTGGGCAAGGGTGGCGTCCCGGTAGCTGAGAGCACCGCCCATTTGCGTCACTTGCAGCCGGGGTGCCGTCCCTGGGGCTCGGGCGAGGACCGCCGCGAGGTTGGTCAGCGGCCCAAGTCCCAGCCAGCGGACCGGCCCCCGCACCCGGGCGCACACGGCGCGTACGGCGGCGACCGGGTCGTTGGGCTGTGGCGCGACGTCGGCCGGGGCGATGCCTTTGGCCCAGAAGTATGGATCTTCGCCCAGGCGCGGTCCGGAGGCGACGGCCACGTCGGGACGGCCGAGGAGGTCCAGGAAGTGGCGTGCGAAACGGGCCCTTTCGCCGTCGGTTTCATCGCAGGTTGTCACCAGCGCGAGGTCCGGCAGACGACGAGCCGCTACGGCCAGGGCCATCGCGTCGTCGGGTTCCCCGCCGATGTCGGTGTCGATGATGAGAGGTGCCCGCGCAGGCAGCGATGTGTCAGACACGGCCGGGCACCTCGCGGCCCTCTGCGCCTCGGTCCCGGTACCGGTTGGTGACGGGCAGCCTGCGGTCGCGGCCGAAGGAGCCGGCCGATATCCGAGGGCCTGGCGGGGCCTGATGCCGTTTGAACTCCGCGTGTTCGATCATCTCGATGACCCGGTCGACGACGTCGCTCTCCAGACCCTCGGCGACCAGCGCGTCACGGCAGAGCCCCTGGTCGACGTATCCGGCAATGATCAAGTCCAGAACCTCGTACGAGGCCGGCAGCAACTGGGAGTCGACCTGGCCAGGCCGGAGTTCGGGACTGGGCTCTTTCAGAATGATGTTCTCCGGCACGGGTGCGGCTTCACCGCGCTGTTCCGCTTGGACGTTCCGCCAGTGAGCGAGCCGCCACACGAGAGTCTTGGGTACGTCTTTGAGTGGAGCGTAGCCGCCCGCCGAGTCTCCGTAGAGAGTGGCGTGACCGCACCCGTACTCGGTCTTGTTGCCCGTGTTGAGCATCAGATGCCCTTCCTGGTTGGAAAGGGCCATCAGCAGCAGACTGCGCATCCGGGCCTGTACGTTTTCGACGGCGACCCCGTCCAGCTCGATGGTGTCCAGCACGGCATCAACGTGTGGCTGGATGGCAATTGACCGGAAATCGAGACCGACACGGCGTGCCAGCTCGGCCGCATCACCCCGCGAGTGGTCGGTTGAGCAGGCACTCGGCATGGAGACCGCAACCACCTTGTCGGGGCCCAGCGCATCACAGGCCAGTACCGCTGTGACCGCGGAGTCGACCCCGCCGGAGAGGCCGACGATCACCGATTCGAAACCGTTCTTCACGGTGTAGTCACGTATTCCGGTCACAAGCGCCTGCCACACTTCCTGCTCGACTCCGGTCCCCTTCCCGCGCGGTGTGGCCACGAGGGGTGGCAGTCGCACCGGCATGCCGGGCATGGGCGAGGATGACACCAAGGGTGCGTCGAGCGGCAGGTGGCGCAGGGTGACGCCCGCCGGCAGTGGGCTCGGGGTGCCGGCCTTGGTGGGAAGCTTGACCTCGGCGACCAAGAGCTGTTCCTCGAATCGCTCGGTCCGCGCCACGAGTTGACCATCAGAAGCCAGCAGTACGGAACCGCCGTCGAAGACATGGTCGTCCTGGCCGCCCACCAGGTTCACGCACGCCAGGGGGACGTCCGCCTCAGCGGATCGCTGCCTCAGGAGGTTCAGCCGGCCGTCAAACCCTCCCATCCGATACGGAAACGCGGCGGTGGTGACGACAAGGTCCACTGCGCCGGCTCGTGCCGCCGCGATGGCGGGAGTATCCGGGGCGAGCACGTCCTCGCCGAGAGCCAGCGCCAGATCAAACCCGGCGACACGCACCACCGTGAGGGCTTCTTGAGGAGCGAAGTGCCGCGCTGTCTGGGGCTCGTGAACACTGTCGTCCCGGTCCCCGGATGGAGCCGCCATGATCTGCCCCTCATGGATGAGCACCACCGAATGCCGCCAGCCGTCCGGTGCCAGACAGCCCGAAACCACCGGAAGGCCGCCCAGCCCGTCAGCTGCCAGCGCGGTCGCGAAACGCCCTGCCGCGGTGTACGCGTCATCCGCAAATGAGGGACGAGCAGCAAGGTCTTCCAGGGGAAAGCCCGTTATGGCCGACTGTGGAAACACCACCAACTGCGCATGGGCAGCGGCGGCCTTGGCGGTCCATTGTCGCATGGCATCGATATTGCCATTCAGGTCCCCCAGAACCGCATTCATCTGAACAAGTGCCAGCCGGAATCCTGCCATGTTCCACCATCCCGTTTTTGAGTGGCATCAGGCCGCAGCGGGTGCCGGATCTTTTCTCCCCTGCTCATGTGAACATGCCCAGACCTTGTTTCTATGGCCCCGTTCATTTCGCGCTTGCAGCCCAAGGGCGAGGTGAATTCGGGAGGGGCGAGCAGTCCTGCCAGAGCACCACGACACGTCAGCGCTATATAGAGGGAGGGGACAGGGGAAACGGGGTAGGCGGTGCCACATTGTGCCCTTGTGATCCGGAAGGCCGTGCCTGGAGGAGCGCATGACGATGCCTGCGGCGCGCGATTGCACCGGTGGCTCTCCTCCTTCACCCACCAGCGGGTGAAGAACGACCGCCTGGTCTAGGCAGGCCTTCCGCGGGCTGCTCCGCGATCACCGCATGCGGTCAGAGCATCAGCAGTAAGGCTCGATGGCACCGACATTGGCGGCCCAGCGGGCGGCGATCCATCCGCGGCCGTCGCTCAGCCTGTACCAGCGGGGATTACCGCCGACGATGGTGGAGTTGACCTTGCAATTGACGTTCACGATCTGCCCCCTGCGCAGTGATCCGACCTGGTCGTAGCCGGTTCCGGGGCCCTGACGGATGGCTAAGACCTTCGGGATGATCCGCACTCGGCAGGGTCCCGTCGGGTCGCTCTTCCCGCCCGGCTCACCCTTCGGACCAGGCGGACCAGGGGGCCCTTGGTCGCCTTTGGGACCTGCTGGACCGGTGTCCCCGTCGTCCCCCGGATCGCCCTTGGGGCCGACGGTGCCGCCCTCGAGCATCCTGCCTTGTGGGGCAGACTCGTCGACGCGTACGTCGAATCCGAAACGGAATCGGTCGTTATCGAGCCAGGCCTGGGAGATGGGAGAAGTGCAGAGGAGGGTGCGTAAGTCACTGCTCCTGGAGCAGGGCAAGGTTCCGGGGCCATCATTGTAGAAGTATGTGGTGGACGCGAACGTCGTCTGTGCGGGTGCGGCCGGGCCGTGTCCCAGTGGACGCCCGCGCCCAAGCATTCGGCTGGTAGGCACGCGTGAACGGATCAGCCAGGTCACTCCATCGGCGCGGCGGGCAGAGGCCGATCGGGCCAACGAGGGTCTTGGGCGTCTTGGGCCCCTCGACATCGCCCCACCACCCAGGGAACCGGCGAAGAGCCGGTGTTTCTGCGAAGCCCGTCGGGGCAGCTCAGACTCTGGTCGGCTGGTCGTACCCGAGCCGGGTCCGCTCCCGGAGTCGCCGTCGCTTCCTTCCCCGGCACCGCCCCGATCTCGGACCCTGCGATGCTCTCAGCGGGCTGAGCGGCAGCTGGGAAGGTCCATGTGGTGAAGGTCCATGCGCTGTGACGCAAGCCCGGGGAACTCTCAGAGATCTTGCCGGTGGCTGAACTGTCTTCTCAGAAACCTCATCAGCGGCATTGACCACTCCAGACGGCGCGCAGTCGGCAGCGAGCGCCGTGCGGGAGCTCTCTTGCGCTCTTCTCGCGGGGACCCATCTCTGGCTCCTGGAGCCAAGCGTGGGCATTCTGGATGTTCCCTTGGCCTCAGTTCTTCCTGAGACTCCGGTTGATTCACGGAAATCTGCCGACTGCCCGGCGGCACCCTTCCTGGTGCACCGGTAAGACCGTTTCACAGACAACCATCGGAGGTGCACGCGTGTTTACCAAGAGACTCCTGCGCCGCATCGGAATCAGCTCATCAGCTGCCCTGGTACTGCTGCTTCCGCTTGGCATCATCGCCCCCTCCAGTTCCGCCAGTTCGGCTGACGCTGATCAGGCTCCCATGGAGTGTGTCGGCGCCATTGAAGCGACCTATGATCCGCCGCTCGGACCGACTTTCCGAGAGACCACGGTCTCAATCGAGGAAGACTACGATTGCGCGGATCCTGTTGTTACCGAAGGACGTTCGACATCCACTTACCAACAAGAGGCAAGTTGCCTCCTGCCTTCACTCGAGGACACCCTGCCGCCTTCGTCGACGGTCACTTACGACTGGACCAGCACCGGCGAACAATCGCAGAGCACTGTCCAGTACGACACCACCGTCGTCACCCACCCAATTGGGCAAACGGTCGTCACCGCAACAGGGGAAGTCATCAGCGGGTACAGAGAGGGATCTGTCGTATTGGTCGTAGTCGTCAGGCCCAACATCAACCTCCTGGAGTGCCTTGCGAGCAACGTCCACCAGGACAACCGCGGGACGGTAACACTGACGATCGGCTGAGCGATCGCCTTGAGCCCCCGAGACCACGCGCGTCAGGGCAGCGCTGGTTCGCCGAGCCGCCTCCGGAGCCAGTCGACGGCGGCGGCGCCCTGGGCGTGCTGGAAGGCGCGAAGGGTCGGCAGTCCGGGCGGGGCGGGCAGCAAGGAGTTCCGGACCAAGTAGCCGGCGAGTGCGGCGAGGGTGGCGGTCACGCCGCCCGGGTCGGCGCCGCGGCTCACCGGGTGGGCACTGAAAACGGCCTCCGGGTCCGGACCCCCCTGGGCGCGCACGCACGGCAGCATGATCAGCAGGTCGTACCACCGTGCCGCGAGGACTGCGTGCGGCCAGTCGACGAAGACGACGCGTCCATCTGCGGTGAGCAGCATGTTGTCGGCCCGCAGGTCGCCGTGGGCAAGGGTGTCGCCCACCGCGAACTCGGGCCAGGGAGCGGCGAGTTCGGCAAGCATGTGCAGGTTGCGCCGGACCCACGGGTCCAGGCCGTCCGCATGAGCCTCGGCGGACTCGGTCAGCTGCTGCCAGCCGTGGAAGGCACTGGCCTTGGTCTCGGCGACCGGCCGCGCGTCGATGGGGGCGGGTGTCAGCGTGACCGCGAGGTCCCCGACGGCGTCGAGGACGCGCTCTAATTCCGTTGCCTTCCACGGTACTTGGGGCTGATGCCCGTCGACGTTCTCGAAGACGAGGGCGACCCAGGTGCCATCGTCGTAGGAAGTCAGGAGCCGGGGGGCCGGTACGGAGTCCGGCAGGGCGGCCGCGTGCCGGGCTTCGATGCGGTGCAGGTCCGGGCTCGCCGGGTTGGTGTCGGCGCTGACCGCCTTTACGAAGACACGCCGTCCGTCAGTCAGACGTAATCGCGCGGCCACGCCGGGCGAGAACCCTCCGGACTGGGTCACCGCCTCGGTCACGGCCGCGCCGAGGAGTTCCTCCAAGGCGCCACGGACATTGGCCGGGAGGTGATGCCACGGAGTGCGGAGCCCCGTGGCAGGGGGTGCGACAGGGAGCATGTGCTCATGCTCGCTCGATGCCCCTTTGGGCAGCGGGATCTCTCTCAGGCGGCGCGCCATGAATCCCTCGCCCGCCTCGTGCTTCACCGAGTACCGCGCATCAGGTGATCATGGTCATGCCAGCACTTGAACAACTGGAGTGCCTGTGCTGCTCCCTTGGTTAGCTCTATATCAGGTGTGGGCTGTTCCAGGTTTATCCAAGCTGTTTGTTTTACTTCGTCCGTATCTGCGACAGAGACGTTGATTTCTTCTTCGACTCCCAAGCGGTAAATGTGCGTCTCGCGTTCCAACCGGCCCTCGCCCAGCTCCACGCTCGTATCAAAAGATCCGAGGTAGTCCAGTGCGTCTTCGCCGGCGTCAAAGGACAGCTCTTCTTTGAGTTCACGAATCGCTGCATGCACCAATACTTCGTGGCCGTCCACGTGACCGCTTGCGCTGGTATCCCACAAACCAGGACAGGAATCATCGGCCTGGCTGCGTTGCTGCAGGAGCACAGTGCCGCTCTTACGGGCGTAGACGATGACGCGGGCGATCTGGTGCCGCAGACCCAACGGCACAAGATATTGTTTCTCGATACAGCCTATTTCTTCGCCGGCTTGGTCGATGATCTTTATGGCCATAATTAATCGCGCGGCCCCTCGAAACCCATTACATCCAGCAGCCCTTGTAATTCTATGACATTATCGGGCGAATGTATGAGATTCCTGGAATAGTATGCGTATTCTTCGTCCGTGAATCGGTGACCAGTCTCGATCCTGCGCCTAAAGAGGGCCGGCAGTAGAGCCCGGTATTTTTCTTCGTCACCTGGGAGTGGCAGGAGGTCACGTACGGAGCCGACCAGTCTACGGCCCTCAAGTAATCGTGCTTCGGTTCGATCGCCCACGCGCGGGCCTTTTATTGCATCCACTTCATGCAGCATTCTGTCCTGACTGATGTCACCCTGGATTACCAGCCCCAGGCTGCGGCCGCCCGCAAGATATATCGCCGTTTCTTCAAGATCTTGCCCCGACAGGGAAGGGTACATAATCCTGACCTGCTCAAATGTTAGCCCTTCAAACAGGCGTTCCATGACGACCTTGCCGGAGAAGCGGGCGACGCCCTCTATGATCTTCGCTTTGATGATCGCTACCTGATTGTTTTCGATGGCATCCGGCTTTAAGAGTACCGCGCCATAACTTCGACTCCTCGACCCTGGCTCTCTGGACTGTATGTAATCATGTATTGCCTGACCTAAAATTCTGCCCTCGCCGGCAAAGGGATAAATGCCTGCGCCATCGGCCGCATGCAGGACACGGGAAGCGTGACTTGGTCCAATCCATTGTTCATCGGCAATACGAGGGAACGGTTGTCGATCTTCGCCGTCTCCCGGTACGGCAACGTCGTCCGGTCGCAGATTAAACACTGACTCGGGAAACGCCCGGACTTCGAGAAAGTTGCCTGGTATCTTCTTTTCGGTAAATCGGGCAATTCGGTCTACGAAATCGGGAGTGCGGTGCAGTAAGGCCTGCTCAACCATTGATTTGAACCTGGTCGCCATCCAGGGTTGGGCACCGTCGTGTGCGGTAGTGGTAAAGCCGCGGGGGTAGAGGTCTGGGTTTTTGTAGTAGGCGTTGAATGCGGCCTCTTTTTTCCGGCCCCATTGCGGTGTGCCCCTCTGTACCCGACCCGAAGCCAGTTCTTCAAGCAGGGAGATGCCGCCCAAGCTGACGGCTTGCTCTATGCCAGCAGATTCCTTGGTATCCCGGACGGCTACCCAGATGTCCAGGTCAGAGTGATTGCTGGGGAAAACCTTGCGGCGTTCAGGGTGTCGGATCGATTCATAGGCGACACCGAGCGGTCCGCTTCGTTGGTTCTCATAGAAGTTGATCGGCGGTCGGAACGACTGAACCAGCGACCCGATGGCTAAGACACCAGTGATGTCCGGAAAGCCTGCGGCGACGGTCGCGACTTCCTCGTTAAAGATGAGCCATTCGGACGGATCCATAAAGGACTGCAGCGGCATTGTGTTAAACGGCCGCTGCATCTCACCACTCTTCATGTGTTACTTTTATGTCAATATGTCACGTTTCGCCCTCTAAGGTATGTTTAGGTCCTGCTCGGGTTCCGCGCGACTCAACGGTGGCGTTGCTGGTGAGGCGGTGGTGGTGGGGGAGGGCGGGGATTACGCCGAACGGGGTGTCGGACCCGCTCGGGGAGGTCTTGGCGGTCTGGGGTCCAGCACGGCATGGAGCACCGCGTTCATCGGCGCCGCAGGTCACGCTGCCAACTGGCCCGGCGAGCGGTTGAACTTCATTCAGTCGAGATTCATTTATGTTCTGTCAAAGTCGCAAAGTGGATGGGATTGAAGAGCATGCGCGAGCAAGGCGCCGATTATGTGATCGACAGGGATGCCTTTAAGTGGCATACGAACCCGCTTATACATCTGACCCGAGAGCCTATCTCAACGACTGTTGCAGAACTGGAAATGGTCGAGGCGGCGGGTGCTGTGAGTGAGCTTGATGTCACAATCCAGTCCATGCTTTCGTTATGCCACTACGAGCCGGAAGACGTATGGCAGGGTGAGGCAGCTGCGATACGCGACGTAGCGGCACAGACTGAAGCAGATTTTCGCGGCGAAGCAGGTGACAGGTTTAGCGCCAGGGTAAGCGAAGGATTGGTGCGACCAAACTTGGATGTCATTATCCCTGTTGTGCGGGCACATTATGGAAGGCAGAGCGAAGCGAGCGACCGCTGGGCGCAACGGCATCCGGATTTAGCGGGTTTCGTGCGTGGAGATGGGACGACGTTTGACTGTGCAGACCCTACGACCACCACCAAAGGCCGAGAATACCGTACTGCGGCCGACGGTACGACCAGCGTGATCGTGAAAGAAGAGCGTACCGGAAAGCGTATCGTCATGAAGCGCACCGATCTGGAAACAAGCCGTTTGTATGCCGAAGAACTCCACTACGTACACAAAGCCCGAGAAGATGAAATCGCGGCATTTGGCGCGTACCTGGAAGGCCATGAACTGCCGTTTGCGTGGGTGTCGTATTCGCCGATCGGCACCGAGTCCGAGCAGGGGATTGCCCGGCATGCCGGAAGGGAACCAGAAAATACCCTAGAAATGACACGCGCCTGGAACGCGGCCTGGTCTCCGAAGAATACATTGAGTGTGCTGTTTTCCTACGCTCATGCCAGACTGCAAGCCGCTGCCAAGGAGCAATCGGTAGAGGGTGTGCCAATAGAACTCGGCGGCATCATCACTGCCATCAACCCAAACCTCGGGTTCTCCGGAATGGCGTTTAGCGGAGTAGATTTTGGGGTCGTCGGCCTGAAGCCCACGAACCACAAGTTCTTGATTGAAAAGGGCGTTCCGATCTACATGCTGCGTCGGGATATTGCCCGGCGATTGGATACTACTGTTGCGTCACTTTCCCGGCACGAAAACTATGGGGAAAGTTCCATGCCGCTATCGCATACCAATGTAATGATGGTGCTGTTCGATAAAAGCTCGCGCGAGAAGCCGACCTCGTCGATCTACGTTGTCGGGCCGTAGACCTCAAGAAAATAGCGTCGTTACCTGCGCACCGACTTCCGCCCAGAGTGCAATCCGTCGTTTCGCAAGTGCGCACAGCGGTTCTTTGCGCCACCGAGATAGCTGGCGAGGGGAAATGCTTGCGTTCGGCGCGATCTTGGAGACTTCGCGAAACTTGTTCGATCCGGGAATTTTCTCATGCTCGAATCGGACCTCTGTGCTTCTCGTCGTTCGTACTTGGGCGTGGAGTCGGGCTCGGTCACTGTGATCGACGGGCGGGTCGGGCATCTGCCCAGTGGAACCGTCCCGGAGCCGGGGGACACGCTGGTCGGGTCGGTGTTGACGCCGTGTGCGCCGGCACAGGGCAGAGATCAAGCTGGGCAAAGTTCACAATCTCACAAGGTTGCGCTCTGTGCTCGCTACTCGTTGTCGCATCCGTCTTCCGCCCGGCTAAGGCGCAGGTATTTGCTGAGTAAGAGCGGTTTCCCGCTACGAGCTCCGGGAGAAAATGTGCGTACTTCGTCAGTGATAGTGAGCGCTGATGCGGCTGGTCTTGATCAGGCATCTCGTGTTCTGCGTGCGGGAGGGGTGTGCGCTTTTCCGACGGAGACGGTGTACGGGCTGGGCGCCGATGCGTTCTCGACGCCCGCCATCGCGGAGATTTATCGCCTGAAGAACCGTCCGGACTGGAATCCGCTCATCGTGCACGCCCTGGACGCGGACATGGCGCGCTCGCTGGCGCGTGTCTGGCCGGGAGTGGCGGTCGAGCTGGCTCACCGGTTCTGGCCGGGGCCGCTGACGCTGGTGGTGGATCGCGCGGCCCATGTGCCGGATGCGGTCAGCGCAGGCACTGGCACGGTGGCGCTTCGCGTTCCCGCCCATCCGGTCGCGCTAGACCTGCTGGCGGCCTGCGGACTGCCGTTGGCCGCTCCCAGCGCCAATCGTTCCGAGTCCGTGTCGCCCACGTGCGCGCAACACGTGCTGCGCAGCCTGCCCGATGTGCCATTGATCGTGGACGGCGGGCCGTGCAGGTGGGGAATCGAGTCCACGGTCCTGGACATCACTTGTACGCCGCCGCGTCTGCTGCGCCCGGGGGCCCTGCCGTTGCGGAAACTGAGGGATGCCATCGGGGCAATCGACTTCTCCGCGGCCTCATTTGGCGACGGTGACGGTACTGCCCGCTCGCCCGGCCAGGGGCGACGACACTACGCCCCGCGGGCAAAGGTCGTGATCGTGGATGACGTCGAAGTGGCCGGCCAGAGTGGCTTGGGGAAGCCATGCGGGATTCTCACCCATGTCGATCTCGACGTCGCTCGCACGGCGTGGGCGGAGCATGTCGAGGTGCTGCCCGATGACCCCGCCGGCTATGGAGCTGACCTCTACGCCGCGCTGCATCGTCTGGATGACCGGGGCATCAGCACGATTGCCGTGCTGGCCCCTCCCGAGGACGAGGACTGGATGGCGGTGCGGGACCGTCTGCACCGGGCCTCAGCAGGGCCAATGCCCGCTGTCCGATGAGGCACGCGTAAATCGCCACGACACGGAGGGGACAGCGATGGGGAGTCCACAGAACGGCCTTGTCACCCTTGCGGTGGAGAGTACGTTCAACAACTGCTGCGTGTGTGTCCTGGACCAGGAGCGCACTGTCCACTGCGAACGCAATGAGACGTTCACGCCGTCATCTCCCGCCATAGTGCAGGACAGCGTGGAGTGGCGAGACGAACTGAGGGCATTCCACGCCGGGACCTTGCCTACGTTGCTGGGTGAGGCCATGGCGTCGGCCCCGCGTCCGGGGCTCCTCTCCGTGTCCGTGGTGAGGGGAAAACACAACGCGAATGTTGAGGTCGCCAGGGAGCTCATGGCCGATCTCGCCGTCCGTCTGTCGTTGCCGGTCATTGAGGTCGATCACCACGAGGCCCATCTGCTGGCCGGACTGCTGTGTGATCCTCCACCGGAGTTTCCTTTCATCGGCCTGACCGTGGCAGGTGGCCACTGTCACCTTCAGCTCGCCGCCGATGTGGGCAGTTACCGGCTGCTGGGCACGCACGATGCGGCGGACAGAAACCGGCTTGGACACGGCCGGGCCCCGGGCGCGGTCCTCGACAGGTGCAGCGAACTGCTCGGGCTCGTCCCGGCCGCCGAGCCGGACGGAGCCATCGCGATCGACAGGCTCGCAGGCACGCGATCGGATTGGAAGTTCGTCCGCTTCCCTCGCACCGAGGTCCTGAACGCCGGAAACGGCTACAACATCGATCTCCACGCGCTGTACGGCGAGGTCCTGGAACGGATGCGCGCCGTGACGGGCCCCGAAGATCTGGAACTGCTTGCCGTATCGGCGCAGGAATGTGTCATGACGATCCTGGCCGACAAGGCATTCAGCGCTGCCGCCGCCCACGACGCCCCCCGGATCTCATTTGGGGGAGGGGTGGCGTCGAACCGACGGCTCCGGCAATTGTGCGCCGCCCGTGCCGCCGAGAAGGGCATGACGGTCCATTTCCCCGAGATGTCGCTCTGCGTGGACAACGCTCGGATGATCGCCTTCGGCGGACTGGTGGCGTGGGCCCCGGAGCTGGCGTACCACCGTCCCGAACGCGAGGACCAGACATGCGAATCCTGATGACGTCGTGCCCGCAGTACGGTCACTTCTTCCCTCTCGTGCCGCTGGGCTGGGCCTTTCAATCGTCCGGACACGAGGTACGGGTGGCCGTTCCCCAACAGTTCGCGGAAACCGTGGCCTCCAGTGGGCTGCCGGCCGTCACGGTGGGCGGGGTCGTCCGAACGCGCGACATCATGGGCGTCGGCGACCGACAGCTGCTCGCCGACTGGTCATCAGACCCCCGAGGGATGCACGTCACCGCCATACGGACGGTGAGCCGGTTCGCGAACTTCCTGACGGACCCGATCGTTGACCTGTGCCGCGCATGGCGCCCCGACTTGATCGTCCATACGGCACTGGAGTTCGCCGGCCCCATCGCCGCACAGGTCACCGGCATTCCCGCTGTTTCGATCAACCTCGGCCCCGCGCTTCCGCGGGAAGCTCTGCGCGGCGTGGATCAAGAACTGGCCGATCTGTACGAGCGCTGGGGACAGAACCCTAGCCCGGGACCTCCGGCAATCGAGCTGGACTTGTGGCCGCCCAGCCTGCAAGCCGCCCAGACCGGCCGCGCTCGGGCCATACGGCACATTCCGTACTCGGGACCAGGTGCCGTGCCGGCGTGGCTCCTGAGGCCGGCGCCGCCGCCGCGTGTGTGCGTCACTCTCGGATCCGTCATCCCACAGACCGGCGGCACCGACGCTCTGTCAGCGATTCTTCCGGCCCTGGACGAGCTGGGTTACGACACCGTCGTCATCCTCCCCGACCAGCAGGCACGAGCGGCCGCAGACGGTGCCTATGGGCGAGTGCCGCTCAACGCGCGGGTGGCGAGCCCCGGATCAGGCCCCTGGCTGCCCTTCAGCTACGTAGCACCCACCTGTGACGTCGTCATCCATCACGGTGGCGCAGGCACCACCCTGACCTGTCTGGCCGGCGGACTACCCCAGCTCATCCTTCCGCACATGGCCGACCAGTTCACCGTCGCCGATCAGCTCGCCCGGCAAGGTACCGCGCGCATGCTGCAACCGGGTACGGCGACTAGGGAAGGCGTCGTCGCGTCACTCCACGGATTGCTGAATGATGCCGACCACCGTGCGGCAGCGCAGCGCCTGCAGAAGGAGATCCAACAGCTGCCGAGCCCGTCCGAGACGGTTGAGCGTCTGGTGGAGGTGGCCGGATGAGGATCTGCGTGTTCTGCGGCGGCTTTGCCGGTCACCGGCGCGACTACGCGTCGGCGACACGAAGTCTCGGCGAGCAACTCGCTGAACGTGGCATCACGCTCGTATACGGCGGTTCGCACCTCGGTCTGATGGGCATCCTGGCCGACGCCGTGCTCGACAACGGGGGCGAGGTCTTCGGGGTCATTCCCCGAAGCCTTATGCGTGAAGAAGTCGCACATCCGTCCCTGTCTCGCCAGTACGTGGTGGATGGGCTGGCCGAGCGGAAGCAGCGGATGATCCAGCTGGCCGACATGCTTCTCGCACTTCCGGGCGGTCTCGGGACAGTCAACGAGATCTCTGAAGCCTGGACCCTCGCCAAACTGTCCCATCTGGACAAACCGTTCGGCCTGCTCAACACCGCGAACTACTACGACAGTCTTCTCGCGTTCGCCCGAGGCGCCGTCTCCGAGGGATTCCTCTCTCCCGCACACGCGGAACTCCTGACCGTCGGCGATGAGCCCACCGATGTCCTCGACCGGCTCATCGCGAACCGCCGCCTCGGCGCCTGCGGCCGTCGTCCGCAGCTCAGGCCACGGGAGTCGTGGTGACCTCTCCGCTGCCGGCCACTTTGCTGATCGCGACCACGAACCCGTTCAAGGCCGCCCGATGGCACAGAGTTCTCCGGGACGTCATGCCCCTCGTCTTCCCCGGCGATCTCGACATGTCACTGACGGTGGAGGAACACGCGGTGACGACTGCGGGGAATGCCCGGGCAAAGGCCCTTGCCTGGTGCAGGGCTTTATCCATGCCCGTTCTTGCCGACGATCTCGGACTCTACATCCATGCCCTGGGCGGACGGCCGGGTGTGCTGATGAAGACCTGGGACGGCCAGATCCCGGAATCGGCCACAGAAGCCGAACGCCTGACTGTCCTGGACGCAGCGGTGCGTGGCCTCACCGACACCAGCTGCTACCTGGAGACCACCATCGCAGCGGTGACCCCCACCTGCAGTGTCGGGCATCGCACACTTCGGCAGCACGGCTGGATCGACAAGACCCGAACCGCCACTCCGCACACGCGTGGCCCTCTCCTGGAAGGCGTGTTCGTCTTCGAGGACTACGGCACGCCCTGGCTTGAGATGACCGTCGGCCAGCGACGGGAAGTCGACGAGCAGCTACGCGGTGAAGTGACCGACCTGCTCCGATCACTGCCCCAAAGCCATCAGGCTCCCACCGGGGGATCGGCTCCCGCCGAGGGACCGGCCCCCATCGAGAGACCGGGCCCGTCCAAGGGGACTCATGACCGAGCTGATGCGTGATGAGGCCGAGCACTCCACGGCGTGCTCGGCGGTTAGGAGGCGGGCCCATGAAACCCGCGGCTCTTGCGTACTACGCGCCGACGAACCTGCGGCAGGCCCTGAGGCTGCTCGCCGAAGCGGGGCCCGGCGGTGCCCCACTGGCCGGTGGACAGAGCCTGATCCCGCAACTCAATGCGCGCAGTCGTCGCCCCTCATCCGTTGTCGACCTGAACGGGGTGTCCGGGCTGGACGCAATCACCTATGGCCCGGACGGCCTGCGGATCGGGGCCAGGGCGCGGCTGCAGAGTCTGCTGACCCATCCCTTGATTCTGCAGAGGCAGCCGGTACTCGCCGAGGCTGTCGGCAAAGTGGCCCACTACACCATTCGTCAGCGTGCCACCCTTGGAGGAAGCCTTTGTCATGCTGACCCTGCTGCCGAACTGCCTGCGGTGGCCGTGGCGTTGGGCGCCAGGTTGACCGTGGAGAGTCTGTCCGGGAGCAGGTGCGTGATCGCTGCCGACTTCTTCACCGGCCCCTACAGTACGTCTCTGCACGCTGGCGAGCTCCTCACCTACGTCGAGTTCCCTCCCCTGCCGCAGTTCCGCTTCGTCTTCGCGGAGGTCTCCCGGCGTACTGCGGTAGGGCTCCCGCTGGTCGCCCTGTGCCTGGGCGTCAGCCTTGAGGAAGGCGTGATCGGCCAGGCGAGAGCCGCTGCGGCAGGAGTCGCTGACCGGCCGGTGCGCCTGACAGCGTGTGAGGAGAAGCTGCGGGGGCTCCCCCTGGGCGGTGGTGGCCTGGACCGTGCCCTCGCCGCGGTAGGCGAGGGCCCTGCCCCGCCCAGCGATCAGCACGGCAACGCACGCTACCGAACTGCTCTGCTGCGCTCGCTGCTGTGCCGCTGCGCCGACCGGCTGCGGAACCTGGAGGCGCTTCATGACTGAGGCCGCTGGAACACCCGGATGGCGTGACGCGCCGGCCCGGCGGCGAAACGTCACCATGACGGTCAACGGCAAACCCGCGACCGCGCCCGCCGAGGACCGCACCCTACTGAGCGACTACCTGCGCCACGGGCTCCTTCTGACCGGTACCCATGTCGGCTGCGAGCAGGGAGTGTGCGGAGCGTGCACCGTACTCGTCGACGATATTCCGGTGCCTTCGTGCCTGATGCTCGCCGTTCAAGCAGAGGGCAGTTCCGTGCGCACGGTCGAGAGTCTGACCGGCGACGACGGCGATCTCTCCGGCATGCAAAGGGCGTTGCTCGAATCGCATGGACTGCAATGCGGTTTCTGCACTCCGGGCCTGCTGATGAGTCTTGCCCACGCCGAGGAGCAAGAGCTGACGGGGCATGAAATCGCCGAGGACGTACTTCCCGGCCACCTGTGCCGGTGCACCGGCTACGCCGGGATCCGAGCGGCCGTGGAGCGGTACTGGGCGGCGGGTGGAAAGGGGAAGGGGCGACATGAGTAGCGCGAATGCGACCGGGAACGAGGCGTCGGGCAAGTGGATCGGGCGTGCGCTGCCCAACAGTCGAAGCTCCAGGCTGCTCCGTGGCCAGGGGTACTACGTCGACGACATCCAAGCTCCACGTACCCTGCACGCGGCTGTTGTGCGCAGCCCTGTCGCCCATGGTCGAATCCTCAAGTGGGATGCTGGTGAGGCACTGTCGGAAACGGGGGCGAAGCTGGCACTGGGTCCAGATGAGATCGGGCGTTTCACCGAACCACTGCCCATGGCGTGGACTCTTCCCGGCCAGAACCCTCACCACATCGAACTTGCCATCAACACCGTGCGGTACGTCGGCCAGCCGATCGGCGTGGTGGTCGCCGACAGCAGGGCCGAGGCCGAAGACGCCGCCGAGCGCGTGCGCCTGGAGATCGCCCCACTCCCCGTCGCCGCCACCACGGAGGCCGCTTTGGCCCCGGGCGCCCCCTTGCTCTACCCGGAGAACGGGACCAATCTCGCAGGCTCCGCCGAACTGGGCGATACAGCCGAGGAAATCGCCCGGGTCATGGATGAGGCCGCGCACATCGTCACGCGCAATCTCTCCGTCCAGCGCATCGCCCACAGCCCGATGGAGCCGCGCGGGGTACTGGCCGACTGGCTGCCACACACTGAGTGCCTGACGGTGTGGAACAGCACGCAGTCCCCTCATGTGGTCCGGCAGGACCTGGCGGTCGCGCTACGGCTGAGGGCTGATCAGATCCGCGTGGTAGCGCCTGACGTCGGTGGATCCTTTGGGGGGAAGGCGATGCTCCACCCCGACGAGGCGATGGTCTGTCTGGCCTCGATGCGGTTGGGGCGTGCGGTCCGGTGGACCGAGGACCGCAGGGAGAACCTGACCGCCGCCTACCAGGGCCGTGGCCAGTCGGCCCGCGCTCGCCTCGCACTGGACGCCCAAGGACGTTTCCTCACGTTGGACGCGCACATTGTGGGAGATCTGGGAGCGTTCCCCTCCCAGGCGGGTTCCGGACCGTTTCAGGCTACGGGCATGGCTCTCGAAGGGCCGTACCGGTTCGTCCGCGCGGGCGCGACTGTCGACGCGGTGTACACCAACGCCGCTCCCACCGGGGCCTACCGTGGTTACGGCATGCAGGAGGCGTCCTGGATCCGGGAGCGGCTGATCGACGAGGCCGCTCGTGAACTCGGCCTGGATCCCGTCGAGCTGCGGCTGCGTAACAGCATCCGGCCAAAGGACCTGCCGTACACGACCCGATCAGGTTTCACGTATGACAGCGGGGACTACCCTGCTGCGCTGCTGCGAGCCGCCAAGATGGCCAACAGTCGACGGCGGGTGTCCGAGGGAGCGGTGAGCCGTGGCAGCGGCATCACCATGAGCGTGGAACTCACGGGATATGCCCCGACCTCGTTGCTGGGCGCTCTCGGGATTGACGCTGCAGGATGGGAGAGCGGCAAGATCCGGGTCAATCAGGACGGCACCGTAACAGTCTTCTCCGGTGTGATCCCTGTCGGCCAGGGCATCGAGACAGCCCTTGCGCAGATCGTCGCCGACCGGATGGGCGTTCCACTGTCCTGGATTTCGGTCCAGCTGGGCGACACCGCCGCCACGCCGTACTCCGATCTGTCTTCGCAGGCGAGCCGCTCGGTGACACTGGCCGGCGGTGCTCTGATGCTCGCCGCCGACAGGATGCGCGGGCGCATGCGGTCGCTGGCGGCCCGCAGGCTCGGCGTCGACCCGAACGACGTCATGTGGGAGGTCGAGCCGGGGAACGCACCGACCACGGACACATCGCGGTATCGGGCCACGGACAGCGCGCAGACGGTGAGTTGGCGTGACGTGGCCCACCGGGCTTGGAAAGGCTGGGACCGGAACACCCACGAGGAACGCATCCAGCTCGAGGAAACCGTCGACTTCGACCCTCCCGCCCTGACCTTCGCCTATGGCGTGCACGGAGCGGCTGTCGCCGTGAACCGGGAGACCGGCAAGGTGACGGTCGAGGACTACTGGACCGTGCACGACAGCGGGAACCTCGTCAATCCGGCCCTCGCGGAAGGGCAGATCATCGGCGGCGTGGCCCAGGGAATCGGCCTCGCGCTCTTGGAGGAGGCCCAGCACGACCCCGTCGACGGGAAGCCGCTCGCGGTGACCCTGCAGGACTATGCCCTGCCCCGTACAGCAGACGTTCCACGGATAACCGTCGAGCACTTGCACACCCCCAGCGAGATTATTCCGGGCGGCTTCAAGGGGCTGGGCGAAGGTGGGGCCATTCCGCCCCCGGCCACCATCGCCGCCGCCATTGCTGATGCCGTGCCGCACATCGCCGGCTCCCTGACGCATACGCCCATGACGCCATTCGTCATCTGGTCGGCTCTCGACGCATCCAATACGCCTCCCGACGCTACATGAGCTTTCCCCGGCGGCCTGCCTCTGTGCTCTTGCCGCTGCCAGGAGCCCCACTGTCATCCACCAGCTGATTGCCCGGTGCCGGGCGGTGGCGCACCGCCCGGCCCGTCGTCGCCCCCCCCACGCACCGCAAGTCCCCCTGGAGAGCAGTGCGTTGACCTTCTTCACCGGCCCGGGCCTGCTGCTCGGGCAACGACACGTGGCCCGTTTGCTGCTCGGCACGTTGATCGGGCGTCTGCCCAACGGCATGGCGCCTGTGGCGATCCTCCTGCTTGTCACAGAGCAGGGAGGATCGCTCAGGGTCGGCGGCCTGCTGTGCGCGGTGTACGGGGTGGGCTCCGCGATGGGGCAGCCGGTCCTGGGCCGGATGGTCGACCGGTGTGGACAGACTCTGGTCACCTCGGTCGCGGTCCTGACCACCACTGCTTGTCTGTTGGCCTTGCCATGGGCCGACGTCACCGCTCGGCCCGGCGTCGCGGCAGGACTTGCCGCGCTCGCCGGACTGAGCACCCCGCCTTTGGAGCCAGGGCTGCGCGTCCTGTGGCCCGCAGTCCTGCCCGACGAGGAACGCCGACGGGCCGCCCTCGCCCTCGACACCGGCAGCCAAGGGCTGATCTTCGTTGCCGGGCCTCCGCTGGCGGCGGCTCTGTCCACGATGGTGAATTCAATCGCCGCCATGGTCACCACCGCGGTGCTCGGCCTCCTCGGCGCCGCCGTGGTGCTGACCGCGGCCCCCTCCCGGCTCTGGCGGTCCACCCCCGCCGCCGGCCGATCCGGCGTCCTGGGGCCGCTGCGTCACGGCGGGCTGCGGTGGTTGTTCTTCGCCATGGGGGGCGTCGGCTTCGCGCTGGGCGCGTTGAACGTATGGGCTGTCGCGCTCGCCGAGCGTCACGAGACAGGCCTGCTGTCCGGGCTGATCCCCGCTGTGCTGGCCACCGGCAGTCTCGTCGGCGGACTCCTGTACGGCCGGACTGCCTGGCCCGGCACCATCACCGCTCAACTCATCACCGCCAGCGTCCTGTTCACGCTCGGGTGGCTGCCCCTCATCGCTGTCACCGGCCCAGTGGGGGCGACCGTGCTGGCCGCGGTGCCGGGCCTTTTCCTCACCGCCCTGCTCACCAACGCGTTCCTGACCGCAGGCGCACTCACGCCGGTCGGGACCACCACCGAGGCGTACGCCTGGCTGGCCGCCTCCGTCGGCACCGGCCAGGCGTCCGGCACCGCCCTGGCCGGGGTACTCGCCGCGCGACCGGTCCTTGGCGCAGCCCTGCCCGCCGCCGGAGCCGCCCTCGCCTGCGCGGTGGTCGTCGGTGCTCGCCGCCGAATCGCGGGCCCGGCCGCCGCGCCCCGCAACAGGGGTTGAGGCCGACGCACTGTGCCCGCGCCGCCCCTGAACATCTCGCACCTGTACGCCGGTTCACCACGTGGCCGTTCGCAAGATCTGGGAGACCTGCCCACACCTGGGCGAGCTGCCCCGGAATCAGTGAAGCGAGCACCCTACTCATTCGTACGACCATTGGCCCCGACCGGAACCGCCTACCGTTTCACCTATGACCGGATCGCCGCCGAGGCCAGGGTCACTGGACGGGCAGCCGGTTGCGGGCCCGCCCAAGCACTCGACGCCGCCACCGGACTCCCGTCCGCCGACTGTTTCCCGAGTATGTGTGATCGGTGCGGGGGCGACCGGCGTTTCCGCGGCGCTGCAGCTCGTGGATGCCGGATGGTCCGGTTCGGTCACCGTCGTGGATCCACGGCCGATCGGCGGTGTGGTGTGGGGCGACGCCGATCCGGATGTGCTGGCGAACTCGGGCGCCGCACTGCACTCGCTGTTCCCTGACAGGCCAGGGGAGTTCACCGCCTACCTTCATGCGCAGGGGCTCGCGGACCAGAATGACTTCCCCCGCCGATCTCACGTCGGAGATTACTGCCGTCAGCGCTTCCGGGACTACCAAGAGCTGGCGGCACGGCGAGGTACCACCCTGGAGTACGTCGCCGCGCGGGTGACCGCCATCAGGACTGCCCGCGCCGCGGGGGGCCATGTGATCGAGCTAGCTGACGGCCGGGTGCTGCCCGCCTCCAGGGTGCTGGTCTGCACCGGCTTCGCATCCCCGGTCGTTCCCGATCTGGTGTCCGACATGGTCGGACACCCAGCGCTGACCGCCACCCCCTATCCGACAGCGGCATTGCGCGCGGCAGTCCCTGCCCGCGCGCGCGTCCTGGTGCTGGGCATGGGCAACTCCGCCATCGACGCGGTGCGGATCTTGTGCCGGGACGGCCATACGGTGACCATGAGCTCGCGCACCGGTGAACTGCCCGCCGTCCGCTCCCGCTCTGGCCTGCACCCCGACCCGGTCGACCTGCGCCGGGTACGTGACCTGTCGATCGACGATCCCCTCCTGCGGCACAAGCTCGCCCGCATCTGCATCGAGGCCATGCGGAGGGTGGACCGCCGTCCCCTGCGCCGGCAGCTGTCCGGCGAGACGGACCCCGTACGGCGCTTGCGTGACGAGGTCCGCCTCTGCCAGGAGGGCGCCGCCCCCTGGCAGGACGTCACCATCAGTCTCCTCGAAGAGCTCTACCAATGGCTCCCCGACCAACCGCAGGAAGCCGCCGAGCAACTCCTCGCCGCGCACAGGGACGTTCTCCGGCGCCGACTGAGCGCGATGAGCCTGCCGAACGCCCGCAGCCTGCTGACACACCTGGACCGCAAGGAACTACGCATCAGTACGAGGTCCGTGGAATCGGTCCGCCACGTGACAGCATCCTGGCGAATCACCTGGGCAGACGGTGAACAGGAATCGTTCCATCACGTGGTGTGCGCCTGCGGCTTCAACAAGCCCTACCTCTACCACCACGGGAGCCGGATACACCTGGAGAATCCGCCCCCGGGCTCGCTTCCCGTCACCAGCCTCGCAGCCGACCAGCGGGTGCGTGTGGCCGGAAGGGCTTTGGACATCTGGATCATCGGCGCCGGGGCACATGTACGGATGCGGCTGAACGACTTCATGCGCAACAACACCCTGCAGGCCCGCAACGTCATCGCACAACTGCGCATCATGAGGGCCTGAAGCCGTGCCGGTTGCCGAGCCGATTCAGTTGATGGTCAGCAGCCCGGTCCCGGTCTGAGTCGCGATTCCGCTTCCGATGAGCGGCAGGCAAGCCAAGGGGTTTCCGGGCACCTGCGCGACGACCTCGGCGAACGTGTCTCCCGCGAATTCACCGCCGGTGACAGGACCGGTGATGGTGTGTTCGGTGACTCCAAGGATGTCGCCGCCCTGGGCCGTACCGTTCACCGTGCTGCTGCGCTTGCCGTCCCAGTGCACGGCGAACTCTTGCTGCACTCCGTCGAGGGGGGCGTCCAGGCATGAGCGGACATCGGTGAAGGATCCCGAGCGTGAGCCGCTGGTGATCGTTGAGCCTGTCAGGGACTGGCAGTTCTCGTACGTCGCCTCGAAGGTGATGTCCGTTTCCCGTGGCGTATTGGTGAGGGGCGGGTCAAAGGTCACCGTTGAGCTGACGTTGCACGTGAGGTCGCCGACGGCTGCTGGTGCCGCGGTGGCGGCACCAGAGGCGTACAGGCCTCCTGAAGCGATCAGGAGCACGGCGGCGATGAGGTGGAGGATGCGATTTCTGAGGATCACTTTGGTTCCTTTCCTGGAGCCTGGGCCTTGCCTTCTTTGATTTCTCATTTCGGTCTTTCATCGCCTTCGCTGGCGAGCAATTCGGTTCCGCACAGGGCTGCGCGGCTGATGGGGCAGGGGGATTCGAGCGTCAGGACGGCGGGCTGGACGATGGGCCGGCGGCGCGTGGTGTGCCGGAGGTGGATCCGCACGGTGCCGAGCGTGAGGTCGGGGCCGGTCGGGGTGGGGTGCCATGGGATCTGGGTGAGGTGGGAAAGGACGCTGGCGTCCTTGTGCGGGGCGTCGCTGTACAGCTCGAGTCCGGTCAGTGCGGCGGCGCCGTTGGGATGGTCCAGGCAGTCGGGCCGCCAGACCACATCCGGTGTCAGCTGCCTGCAGGCGCAGATCGCCAGACTGGGCACGCCGGGCAGCGGCGGGTGCGGTAGTTGGATGAGTTCGAAGCGGGCCTCGGTGCGGCCGGTGGGCAGGTCGATGGTGCGGCTGTAGGGGCGCACAGGTGAGGGGTTGAAGCCCGCCTGTCGCCAGGTCTCGGCGAGGGCGTGCAGGTCCTCGCAGCGCAGGGACAGCACGGCCAGGCCTTCGCCGAATCGGCGGAGGCGTCTTTCGTAGGCCTGGCTCGCCGGGTCGGGCACCGTGGCGTGCGGGTCGAGGAGTTCCAGGTACTGGCCGCCACGCAACATCACGCACCGGTTGCGGGATCCGACCATGTGCTCGCCCTCGGGAGTGAGGGTGAAGCCGAGCGACCGGGCGTGTGCGGCGGCCTGGTCCAGGTCGTCGACGACGAGGCACAACCGGTCCGGGGCCAGCGCGTGGGTGGGCGGGGTCATGGCTGGTCCGGTCCGCCGGTGGCCGCGCCGGGGGGACGGGCGTCGTCGAGGCGAGTGCGTACGACGACGCCCGCGCGTTCCTCCTGGAGCATGAACGCGGAGACGGAGTCCTTGTCGCCCCAGCCGCGGACGATGCCCTGGATCATCTCCTGTTCGACCACGTTGGCGATCAGGGTCGGTACGTCGTGGTCACGGGCCAGGGCTGTCGCCAGCCCGATGTCCTTCCTGGAATGTTTCAAGGCGAAGCGGGCGTGGTCGAAGTCCCCGGTGAAGACGATCTCCGGGATGAGGCGCTGGAGCAGCAGTCCCTGGCCCACCGCGCCGGCTTTCAGGGCCTCGAGCAAGGCGGAGGCGTCGAGCCCCGCTTTTACGCCGAGGGTGAAGGCCTCGGACAGGACGGCGCGCGTGCAGATGCCCACCATGTTGTGGATCAGCTTGGCGATGCTGCCGGAGCCGAGCGGGCCGGCATGCACGATGGTCGAGCCGAGCAGTCGCAGCAGTGGCTGGATCTCGCGGAAGGTCTCGGGATCCGCGCCGACCATGAGGCCGAGGGTTCCTTGATCGGCGCCGATCACCCCGCCGCTGACCGGTGCGTCCGCGACCCGTACCCCGCGAGGCCGGAAAAGGAAGTCGATCTTCCGGATGAGGTCGTGGCTGCTGGTGGACAGGTCCACGTAGATGCTTCCTGCCCGCATCCCCTCGATGATGCCTTCGGGGCCGAGCGTGACCTGCTTGACCTCGGCAGGGCCGGGCAGCGACGTGAAGATCACCTCGGCTTCCCGGACGGTGTCCGCCGGGATTTCGCACCAGCGCACGTCCTGCCCCTTGAAGCGCTCCGCGACGTCAGCCGCGCGGGGGTCGCACAGCGTCAGCTCGTGTCCAGCGCGGGCGAGACGCAGGGCCATCGGCGCGCCCATGTTTCCCGTACCGATGAAGGCGATCCGCATGGCTAGGCCCCCAGGTGGGGGAACTGGCCGTACGGGATGAGGGAGAGCTCCCGCACGTGGGCGTCGGTGTCGAGAGCGAAGCACACGGCTTGGCCGACCTTGCGGGAGGAGAACAGCGGGAAGGTGCCTTCGGTCCATTCGTAGCCGTACTCGCGACCGGCTTGGGACATCGCGGTGTAGGTGGGGTCCGGGTCGTAGAAGCCGGTGTCGGTCATGCCGGGCATGACTTCGGTGACGTAGATGCGCTCCCGGGTGAGGTCGACGGCGAGGCTGCGGGCCATGGCGTGGCAGGCCGCCTTCTGCATGGCGTCCAGGCCATGGAAGCGCGCGGTGCGCTGGGCGGCGACCGCGGTGATGATGACGACCTTCGTCATCTCCTGCGTGTGAAGCGTCTCGCGCAGTGCTTGCAACAGGTTGAGCAGGGTGGAGGTGTTGCTGGCGATGACCTCCGGGATGGCCGGCGGCGGGGTGCGCCAGGGATCGAGGAACACCGTGTTGTCCGGTAGGGGCACGTCGACCTCGGAGACCCCGCCGTAGTGGACGATATGGAGGTCCGCGTCCAGCCCGCGGGCCAGGTCGGTCAGTTCGGCGGCGAGAGCCACGGTCGCGTCCCGGTCCAGGAGGTCGACGACCGCGTAGTGCGAGGCACTGTGCACGAGATTTTCGCCCAGATAGTTCAGGTAGGTCTCGTTGGCGCCGACCATGTACACGATGTGCCCGGCTTTGCCGAGCTCCGCCGCGCTCCCGGCGGCGGCGTTCAACTTGAAGGTGTCCCCCCGGTAGTCGATGTGGTCCGCGGCGTCGGTGTTCTTGAACAGCCGGCCGGCCTTGCGCATGCCGACGCCCGTGACGACGACGAGTTTCTTCCGGTCCATGGGCGGTCTCACCTTCTTGCCGTGGGAATACGGCCGACGATGCGGGCGGGACCGCCCGCGCTGGGCAATGTGGCGCCGGACGCCGCCGTCGCGGTGTTACGCACGGCCCGGGTCGGGGACGGCACCGCCGAAGACAGGGGCGTCCAGTTGCTGCATCAGCGCCAGGTCGTCGCGGTGGTTCCAGATCTCCACGACCTTTCCGTCGCGGAGACGGAAGATGTTGACCCCGGAAAACCGCGCGAACCTGCCGGTGGGTGACACGGATCCCCAAGAACCGGTGTTGGTTCCGGCAGAGGTCCACCGGGCCGCCACCAATTCCCCCTGGGCGAGAATGAGATCGACCTGGAAGTGCAGGTCGGGAAAGGCGGCATGGAAGTCCCGTGCGATCCGCCGCTGCCCCTCCGGGCCCGGCGTGGCCGCGGTGCCGCGCAGGTCGTGACGCACGTAGTCCTCCGCGAATACGTCGGCCCCGTCCGGGTTTCCCTTGACCCATACCTCCTCGTAGAACCGGCGTACCAACGCGATGTTCTCCTCGGCCGACATGCGTCCTCCTTGATGATTTCTGGGCGGAATTCCGAGACAGGACCGAGGAAACGATCACGGCGTGTGCGACGGCGACTCCGCGTCCGCGGAAATCCACTCCTGCGGCACCTCGGCTCCGCTACTACAGCGGCGGAACGAAGGTGAGAGTCCAGGGCCCTTGGAGCGTCGAGAGGCCTCCGGGGGTACTGCACTTCGTCAGATCGGCGAGCGTCGTCACCGTCCCGGCGATCGTGTGGCCCGCGAAGCGACCGCTGGTGACGGACCCGACCTGAGTCGCGACCAGCTGACCATTGGCGTAGACGGATGTGGCTTGGAAGTCGAGCACGCTGGTCGAACCGTCGCTCCATTCGAGCGTCTCGACGTTGTGCTGCGGCACCAGCAGGTCCGTGCAGGACCGGGTGACATGGATCGACAACGGCTCAAGCTCGGCGGAGTCACTCGGACTTCCCGCCCCCGTGCAGTTGTCGAGCTGCCCATTGATGTCGATCGTCAGGAGCTGGGGTACGTGCGTGAGCCCCGGCGAGTAGTCGAAACGCACGCTACCGGTGCAGGTGAAGCCGCTTTCAGCGAGCGTCGGCGCGGCCGTCGCCGTCGGCGCGACGGCCGCGCCGGCCATCGTCAGGAGAGCGACCGCGATCCAGGCACCCCGTCGGCGTACGGC
This sequence comes from Streptomyces sp. NPDC050658, assembly GCF_044457025.1. NCBI lineage: Bacteria > Bacillati > Actinomycetota > Actinomycetes > Kitasatosporales > Streptomycetaceae > Streptomyces > Streptomyces sp. NPDC050658. Next base: position 170,237 of record NZ_JBITGM010000015.1, on the reverse strand, counting down.
CCGCATTGAAGCGAACATGGACCCTCCAAACGATCGATGCTTTCGTCTCGGCGCCAAGGGCCGCTGACGGATCTTCGAGCCGAGAGGAACGGGCAGGGGTCCTCATTGCACTACCGGGGGAAGGGCGCAGGAAGAGGGGTCAGGTAGCCAACACGTGGCGCACTACGCGACTTTGTGCACTCGTGAATCCCCTTCGGCTGCAGAACACACTTCGGCATTCGACCGATCAGGGAAATGCGACCACGTCAGGTTGTGCCCATCGCCTTGGGGCTTTTAGTGTGGTTCGGCAATTTCGGGGCCGTGGCATTCAAGACCAACCGCATCTCACGAAGAAGGACAGCGGGCTCGTCGGCGCCCGTGCCGCGCTCAACCACATGATCGAGTACGGCAGTTACGCCAGCGTCCAGGGGTGCCCGGTCCGGCGAACGACGCCGTGACGGAGCCGCGGATCAGCCCCGAGGGTATGGGCCCCGGCCCACGCCGTAGAACCACTGGGCGCCGCAGACGAGGTCGGCGCCCGTACGGAATACGAGGGCGCCGCGACGCCGCTGCTCGCATCTTGGGCCGAGTGAGCCCGCATAGAAGGGGTTGATCCCATGACGACGGACGCATCGACGGGCGCATCACGCGACTGGAAGCGCTGGCGCGAGCAGCGGACGGAGGCGGTGTCGGCTCCCTATGGTCCGCTCTCCCTCGTCGGCACGTACTGGCTCGCGGACTATCCGGATGGTCGACTTCCGGACATCCCCGGGCGTTGGGTGGAGGCGGGCGACGAGATCGTTCTGACCGCCGAGGCCGGTGGCGAACTTGCCCTGGACGGGCGGCCCTTCGGCGGCGAGGCCCGCCTTGCCGCCGATGCCGGCCCGGTCGGTGCGGCCCGCGTCGCGCTGGGGGAGCGCCGGTTCGTGGTGCTGCGTCGCGAAGGGCTGTGGGCGGTCCGCGACTTCGACCCGGAGTCCGCCACGCGCCGCGCGTTCGGGGGCATCGAGGCCACCGGGTACGACGCGCGCTGGGCGGTGGAGGGGCGCTTCACGCCGTATGACGCCGAGAGCACTGTCGAGGGTGTGCGCACCGTGCGGGTGGCCAACGCCGACGGGGTCGAGCGGGGCCTGGGCCTGGGCGGTGAGCTGGCCTTCGACCTGGCCGGAAAGCAGCACACGTTGCAGGTGTCGGTGGAGGGCGATGGCTCGTTGTGGGCGGTGTTCGCCGACGCGAGCAGCGGGGGCTCCAGCTACCGGTTCCGCTTCCTGCGGCCCGCCGCGCCCGACGCCGAGGGGCGTACGACGGTCGACTTCAACCGCGCGCTCCTCCCGCCCTGCGCCTTCGCCGACCACTTCATCTGCCCCTTCCCGCCCCCGGGCAACACCCTTACCGCCGAGATCGCCGCCGGAGAGCGCAATCTCATCGCCCGCTGACACGGCAGAAGGGGGCACCGCACAGCCGATGCCATGGGCCCCGACTGCGTACGACAGGTGCGACAGCTGCCGGGGTCGGTCGCCGTGAGGCGGCGGGGGAGATGTCGATCTGCCCGGTGGTGACGCCTGTCGCTCACCTGGCGTTCGGGTGGCCGGGGCTCGCTCGAGGGTTCTCTGAGCGACAACGCCGCGACGACCTTGCCCCCTCACCCCAAGGCCGCCCAGCCGAGGGGAGAAACCTGTGACGGCGACATACGACTTGGCGGGTCCTGGCGGTCAGGACATCCATGTGTCACGGAAGGGGCACCTTGCGATGCAAGCGTATGACGCAGTCTTCTCCGCACCCGCGCATATTCCGTGGGGCACGGACGTTCAAACGGTGGGGCCGAGCCTGTTCGGGCTGTACAAGGCGGCGAACGGCCAGCACACCTACGACCGGTACGCCTGGGACCCGTCCGCGGGCAAGCCGTGGTGGGGTGATGCTCCCGAAGAGTCGGGCACGCTGACCGACCTCTTCAATGTCGACCCGTTCGCCGTTGAAGGGGGTACGAGTCTGGACGGCACGAAGCCGCTGGACGCCGCGCTCTGTCTGGACGATCCGGCGGCGGTCTATCTGTTCCAGGGCGGTCTCGTCCGCAAGATGTCCGTCAAGGGCGCAACGTTCAAGGTCCGCGACACGGACACCTACGCCGAGCCCATCGCCCAGGTGTTCGGCAGCTCCGACAACAACCCCGCCTTCGCCTTCAACCGGATCCGGGCCGCACTCTATTCACCCAAGGACGGCGGCTCCGGCAAGATCTGGTTCTTCGACCACGACACCACCAACTGCGTCTCCGTCGACGCCGACACCTACGACCAGGACCAGAACCCACCGGTCGCCATCAACACCGCCTGGAAACTCGACGGACTGCCCAGCCAACTCGCCACCGCACTCACCACCGCCGGAACCCCCTTCTGGGCCACCACCCAAATCCTGACGACAGACAGCGAGCAGAACGGCCAGTCCCAGGACAACGGCTCCTTCGGCGCGGGCACCAACGCCTGGTGCCCCTTCACCCTCAGCACCGAAACCCCGACCATGGCCCTCATGACCGACCCCGGCGACCAGACCTTCACCGTTCCCGACAACGTTGAGCAGGTCACCCTCGAACTCTGGGGTCCGGGTGGCGGGGGCGCCGCAGGCGGCGCCGGCAGCAACGGCGGGAACGGCGGCGCCGGCGCCTACCTTCGCGACGTCATCACCGTCACCCCTAGCAGCCAGCTCACCATCGGCATCGGCAAACCAGGTCAGTACACCTCCTACCCGGCCCAGAACCCCACCCTCGTCGCAGGCGGAGGAGGCGGGGGCGGGGGTGGATCAGTCGGCGACATCGGCGGTAACGGAGGAGGCCACAGCGGCGACGGCGGCAACACCAACGGCGGCAAGGCTGGTGACAGCGGGGGCGCCGGAGGTGATGGCGGCACCTTCGGCGGCGGAGGCAAGGGTGGCGATGGGGGCGGCGGAGGTGGCGGCGGCTTCGCCGGCGGCGGTGCCGACAGTCCCGGCGGGGGCGTCGGCGGCAACGGCGGCAACGACGGCGGCAGCGCGGTCGGCGGTGGTGGCGGCGGCGTTGGCACGGCCGGCACCTCCGGTGACGGTGGCGGAGGCGGCGGAGGTGGCGCCGCTTCCGGCGGCGGAAGCGGGACCGGCGGTGGCGGTGGGGGAGGCGGCGCCGGCTACGGCGGCTACGCCATGGGCGGTGGTGGTGGCGGCGCTCTCGGCGGCGGCGGTGGCGGCGCTCAAGGCCAGAGCTATCCGGCTACGGGAGTCTTCTTCAAAGCGTCATCCCCAAGCGACAACCGCCTGCCTTACAGCTCGCTGGACGGCACAGCCGGCGTCGGCGGCATGGGCGGTGCGCATGGAAGTGATGGCAGTCCGGGTGGCAATGGTGCAGCCCGCGTCAGCTGGTAGAGCCCGCACCAGAATCCCTCGTGCCTGGGCCCGATCCACTATGCCTGGCCCGGACACGGTGCCGGTCGAATATGGCGGCCCATCTGAGGGTCTGGCACATTTTCCGTCACGCCCGCAGCAGTGCGAATTGAATGATGTCAGAACAGTGAAGGCTCCCTCGTTTCTTTACGGATCTGGGGACTTGAGCACCGCTAGCGTTGCGATGGTCGGCAGACGCATGGTCTGTCCTGGCCTTTAGGGAGTGCTTATGCCCTCTGTCTTTTGTTTATCAGGTTTTCGAACCCGGCAGGTCGCCGTCGGACTCGCGGCCGCGATCGGTTTCCTATTGCCAGCTGCCGGAGCCACTTCCGCTTTTGCAGTCAACAAGCCATTCAGCCATGGGGGCAGCGCAGGAGGCGCAGCCGGCGTGAAGGCGTCGCAAGCCTGCCCCACGGGCACCGGAATGGGCCTCGGCGGCGCCAGTGGTGAAGCCGCCGGTAGCTCCGGTTGTGGCGCCCTGGCCGGTAGCGGCACGGTCCGTCCGCCGGAGACCTTCGGCATCTTTGTCCACACCCTGACCGGGAAGATCATCACGATCGAGGTCCAGGGGGACGAGACGATCGAAAGCGTCAAGGGCAAGATCCAGGACAAGGAAGGGATTCCGCCGGACCAGCAGCGCCTGATCTTCGCCAACCAGGTGCTGGCGGACTGGCGGACCGTGGATTCCTACCAGATCCAGCCCGGGAGCACCCTCTACCTCGTCCTGGACATGTCCTAGCAGCCGCCCGCGTGTCGTCGTCCCTCGACGCCATGCCAGATCGTCCGCTCCCGGGTACTCGGAGCGGTCGGCCAGGCTGTCGCCATTGAGGAAGGGGCCCTGCCTTCCTCGATGGCGGTGGCCGGCAGATGTGCCGCCCGACCGGCCATCGGCAGTACCGGTCGGTCGGAGCGGCGCATCTACGGATCGATGCCGGTGAAGGCCGCGTGTTCGGGCCATTGACCTCGCAGTGTCCGGCCTCGGCCGCATCCGGCTCGCCAGCCCGTGCACGGAGGTATGTCAAACGCCTGCGGGGCGCCGGTAAGACGGGCACACGTGGCCTCAGGTCGCGGTGCAGCAGGAAGCCCTGGACGGGCCGGACGACATCCACAGTTTGTTCAAAGAATCTTCACGAGTGCACGAACTCACGGCATATGCAACACGTTGCCAGCCTGACCCCCCTATCTGGCATTGGCTCCAGGCATTCCAATGAAGCTCTGTCCCACATCCACCGCTTCACGCCTTTCCTGGAGCCACACCCATGCCTACTTCTCCCCACGACGCCGCATCCGGCTTCCCGTGCGAAGCTCATGGGAACGTCGACCTCCACGTTGTGCAAAACGAACCGGGCGGAAACGGAATCGACTTAGGCCAGGTCGGCATCAGCGGCCCAGTTTTACAGGGGGCTTGTGAGGGTGAGGGGGAACGTGAGCGGGCGTGCACGGGTGCCATGGCTGTTGTCCGTTCCCTTGAACAGCAGGGGGTCGACACGGTGTTCGGCATGCCGGGCGGGGCGATGCTCCCCTTCTACGACGCTCTCATGGACGCGCCGCGCATCCGCCACGTTCTCGTACGGCATGAGCAGGGCGCGGGGCATGCCGCCACGGGGTACGCGCAGGCCACCGGACGAGTCGGGGTGTGCGTGGCGACCTCAGGGCCGGGTGCCACCAATCTGGTGACGCCGATCGCGGACGCCTACATGGACTCCGTACCGCTGGTCGCGGTCACCGGGCAGGTGCCGTCTTGGGCGCTGGGGACAGGGGCCTTTCAGGAGGCGGACATCTGCGGCATCACGATGCCGATCACCAAGCACAACTTCCTGGTCACCAAGGCCGAGGACATCCCACGGACCATTGCCGAGGCCTTCCGCCTCGCCTCCACCGGCCGTCCCGGCCCAGTCCTGGTCGACATCACCAAGGACGCCCTGCAGGCCCGCACCGCCTTGCCCTCGCCGCCCCCGGCCAAGCTGCCCGGCTTCCGGCCGGTGTCCAAGCCGCACACCGGCCAGGTCCGTGCGGCGGCCAAGCTGATAGTCGAGGCCAAGTGCCCGATTCTGTACGTCGGCGGCGGTGTGCTCAAGGCACAGGCGACCCCCGAGCTGAGGACGCTCGCAGAGCTGACCGGCCTGCCCGTCACCACCACGCTGATGGCACTGGGAGCCTTCCCCGACAGCCACCCGCAGCACCTGGGCATGCCCGGCATGCACGGCACGGTCGCCGCGGTGACCGCCCTGCAGAGGTCGGACCTGATCGTTGCCCTCGGAGCCCGCTTCGACGACCGCGTCACCGGCAAGCTGGACTCGTTCGCCCCGTACGCGAAGATCGTGCACGCGGACATCGACCCGGCCGAGATCGGCAAGAACCGGGCGGTCGACATACCGCTCGTGGGCGACGCCCGCGAGGTCATCGCCGATCTGACCGTCGCCCTCCGGGCCGAGCACGCAGCGGGCCGCACCGGCGACTACGCGGCCTGGTGGAAGGACCTCGACCGGTGGCGCGAGACCTATCCGCTCGACTTCCGCTCGCCCGCGGACGGCAGCCTCGCCCCACAGCAGGTCATCCAGCGCATCGGCCAACTCGCCCCCAGGAACACGATCTTCACCTCAGGCGTGGGCCAGCACCAGATGTGGGCCGCCCACTTCATCGACCACGACACCCCACGCACCGGGCTCAACTCCGGCGGCGCGGGCACCATGGGATACGCGGTGCCTGCCGCCATGGGCGCCAAGGCAGCGTGTCCGGACCGCACCGTCTGGGCCATCGACGGCGACGGCTGCTTCCAGATGACCGGAACGGAGCTGGTCACCTGTGTGCTGCACGGCATCCCCATCAAGGTCGCCGTCATCAACAACGGCGCCCTCGGCATGGTCCGCCAGTGGCAGGACCTCTTCTACGACGCGCGCCGTGCCCACTCCACACTGCGCACCGCCCGCACGGCGGCCGGTCACACGGCGCCCGGCACTCGCTGCCCGGATTTCGTGCGCTGGGCCGAGGCCATGGGCTGTGTCGCGCTGCGCTGCGAGGACCCGGCCGACCTCGACGTGGCCATAGCCAAGGCCAACGCCGTCGATGACGTCCCTGTCGTCGTGGACTTCATCGTCCAGGAGGACGCCCAGGTATGGCCGATGGTCCCCGCAGGCGTCTCCAACGACGAGGTCATGGCGGCCCGCGGGATACGGCCCGACTTCGGTGATGAAGAGTGAGCGCCGTCGTGGGCGACCCGCGTCCCGCTGCGGCAGCAGGCCGGCTGGGGACCACTGGTAGCTGCGTCTGTACGCCGGCGGCGGTCCGGCCGAACGAGGAGGCCGCGGCGCAACTGGACGCCTCCGCCGGCTGGATCACGCAGCGGGCCGACGAGCGCGGCCAGCGGGTGTCGGCCGTGTACGAGACGAACGTCGCCATGTCCGCGTCGGTTGAAGCCGCACCGGGCCCGGCACCAGGCCCGCAGGTGGAACTGCTGGCCATGGGAACGACCCGAGAAACACTGTCGGTCACGGTCGACGGCCCCGCTGAGATCGCCTACCGGCGTATCTCCATCCAGCCGGGCGGCTTCACCGGATGGCACTACCATCCCGGTCCCGCCGTCGCGGTCGTCGAATCCGGCGTACTGACCCGCATGTTCCGCGACAGGCCAGACGAAGTATCGGCGGCCGGCGACATCGTCATCGAACCGGCCGGCCCTGACCATGTTCACGCGGGAGCCAACTACGGCAGCACTCCCGTGGTCCTGTACATGGCCTACTTCAGCCCGCGTGGGGAGCAGCACACGATAGCCACCGATCCGCCTGCCGGGTGAGTCAACTCGACGGCTGGGCCTGCCCGTTGGCTGACTCCTTGATGCCGGGACCGGACAAGTGAAGAGTGCTGCCGCGGCAACGCCGTGCGTGTCACCAACTGATGCGCACCGCACCGCTGGTTCCACCGCTACCGAAGCGGTTGTCGGCGGCTCCGGTGCCGCCGGTGCCCGCGCCTCCCGGGCCCGAGCAGCCAGGCTGGGTTCCGTTGCCGGGCAGGAAGACCGTCGACTGTCGCCGTCGACTGGCTCCCTGTGCTCCGCCCCCGCCGCCTCCTCCGCCCCCTCCGCTGCTCGCTCCGGCTGATCCGCCTCCTCCTCCGCCTCCGGCAGAAGTGCCCCAGCCGTTGCCACCGGCACTGGCGCCGTCGCCCGTGCCGCCAGAACCGCCGTATCCGCCGTGACCGTGGTCTCGTCCGCCGCCGCCGCCGCCCTGTCCTCCAGACCCGCCGGCCGGGCCGTCTGCCCCATTCACGCCGCTGCCCCCGGGGCCGTTCCCTCCTTGGCCGCCCGCGGTACCTGTGGCACCGCTGCCTCCCTGTCCGTAGCTGCCGTTGGTTTGCCCCCCGTCGCCACCGCCACCACCATTGCCGTCTCCGCCCCGGCCACCGGGTGCCCCGGAACCGCGGTAGCCGCCATAGCCACCTTTGCCCCCTCCGCCTGCGATGAGCGTGGCCTTGTCGAAATCACGGTCGTTGCGGGTATGGACGCCCGGGGGGCCGACGAAGAACGAGAGTTCTCCGCCGGCGGTCACGTCGAAGGTGTCGCGGAGATAGGCGCCGGCGCCGCCGTTGCCACCTGCCCCGCCATAGCCGTAACCAAGGTCGGCGGCGGCGTCGCCTCCACCTCCCCCTGCGCCCCAGAGTTCGACGGTGACCGCTGTGACGCCGGCGGGGACGTTGAAGATCTGTGGACCGCCGGAGCCGGTGAAAACGGCCATGGTCGGGGTTGCGGTGCTGAGGGTGAAGGGGCACCAGTCAGTGCCTGCGCCGAAATAGCCCTTGTCCTGAGACTGACCGTTCACATGATGCGTCTCGTCTGTCACGAGGATCTGGGTGGTGGCCCAGAAGGGGGTTCCGGCGGTGGTGAGGGCGGTGGCGAGTTGGCTGGGCAGTCCGTCGAGTTTCCATACGGTGTTGATGGCGGCCGGGTTGTTGTTGTTTCCCAGGTCGTAGGTGTCGGCGTCTACGGAGACGCAGTTGGTGCTGTCGTGGTCGAAGAACCAGATCCTGCCGGAGGCACCGCCTTTGGGTGAGTAGAGCGCGGCCCTGATCCGGTCGAAGGCGAAGGCCGGGCTGTTCTCGGAGCTGCCGAAGACCTGGGCGATGGGCTGCGCGTAGGTGTCCGTGTCGCGGACCTTGAACATCGCGCTCTTGACGGACATCTTGCGGACGAGGCCGCCCTGGAACAGGTAGATCTCCGCCGGGTTGTCCAGGCAGAGTGCGGCGTCCAGGGGCTGGCTGCCGTCCAGGCTCGCGCCGCCCTTGGCGGTGAACGGATTGACGTTGAAGAGCTCGGTGAGCGTGCCCGACTGTGCGGGGGTGTCGTCCCACCACGGTTTTCCTTCGGATGGATTCCAGGCGTACCGGTCGTAGGTGTGCTGGCCGTTCGCCGCCTTGTAGAGGCCGAACAGGCTGGCCTCCACCGTCTCGACTCCCTGACCCCACGGAAGATGCGCGGGTGCGGAGAACAGTGCGTCATACGCTCGCATCGCAGGATGTCCCTTCATGACACGTGGATGTCCTGATCGTCAGGACCCGCCTAGTCGTATGTCGCCGCCACGTACTTCTTCCCTCGGAGCCGCGTGAGGGAATTTGCCGTAGTACCGCAGGGGCGGAAGGTGCTCCCGGGCTCCTCCGTGGTATTGAAATTGAGGTCGAGAAGCGAGGGCGAGAGCCGCGAAATAGATACAGTGGCCAAATATAGTAAACCCTTGAGGGGATGAGATGTCAGCCGATCGTTGCAAAGTGGAAATCCTTATGCGTAACGAATTAGGCCTGGATCTAAAATTATTCGGCTGCAATAAATGGATCACGTCAAAGCGGTACGGGCGTCCGAAAAGCTTCTGGGTGTGGTACGGGACGAATGAGTATCACCTTCCTCGAACGATCCCGTCTCCCACTCGGTGGCAGTACGGCTACGGGCAGCAGTCAGAGGAAATGCCGTCGCTCGCTGACTACGACTGGTACATGGGTGGGTGGTTTACCTATCGCGCTGACGGGGTCGGCGCCATCACATGCGCATGGGAGATCCCCAAGGAGGGCGTCAAGAACGGGGATGACCCCTTCTGTTGGACGACCACCGGAAGCATCAGATTGACCAGCAAAATCCTGCACGGAGACGGTGGTTTCAATATGTGCACGGACGTCACAATCGAAAGGACGTCGTGACGCGCCGTAAACGATCGACGACACGGTCGTGTGGCGGGTGGTCCGCAACGAGGCCGGTACGCCGACAGCTGGGCGTGGCCCCGCTCGGTCCGCGTGGCCTGGCAGCGGCTTCGATGCGCCGGAGCGAGCGGTACCTGCCTTGGTACCTCCCTTGAAGCGACCGAGTCCAGACGACCGGCCGAGTGCAAGCGTGCTGTTGGTGACATAGGACTACCGACAACACGGTGCAACCTCAGTGCCCGAACTTCCGTTCATCGGTCGAGCGCCGTTGAGTCATCATCCACCACATCATCGGGATCGAGAAATGTGATGAACTCCAACGGCCTCTTCCGAGCAGCGAGGGATTTCACGTCAGCCCCGCGCGGTGGCCCGAATCGGGCCGGGACGGAACCGCCTCCAACGCATCAGCAGTGTGAGTGCTGGGGGTGGTGGGAGGGGGCAGAGAAGCCCCCTCCCACACGGCGGGCACCGGACGAATTTTGAGATTTTGGATTCGACTTCCCTACGCAATGCGGATTGGAGGTGACGAATGTTTGAAGGGCCTGTTCTCAAGCATGTCCCGGAGGATTTCCTGGTCCGGGAAAGCATGGTCGTCCAGTTGTCCGACGAATCCACGGCCAGTCACCAGTACCTGGTGCTACGCAAGCGTGGGTACACGACGACGGAGGCTGTACGTATCATTGCCGATTGGCTTTCCATCTCTCCTCGGGAGGTTTCCTACGGCGGGTTGAAGGACGAGGACGGAGTCACCGAGCAGCTCGTTTCCGTCCCGGCGGGCACCTTCTCCGCCCCGTCTGGTGCCTTCGCTCCCGGGGCGCAGGAAGCGAATCTCTGGCCGAGCGGTGAAGGTTCGCGCTGGATTCATCTTCAGCAGTACGGGCATGGGTCCGAACCGTTGCGTATTGGACGCCTCGAAGGCAACGGATTCCGCATCATCGTTCGTAACCTCGATGCGGAGAGTGCGAAGTTCCTGGAGAGCATGAGGAAGGTGAATTTCTTCTTTCTCAACTACTATGGCGTGCAGCGTTTCGGCGTACCGGGCGGGCCCAAAAGGACACATCGGGTAGGGGCCGCAATCCTCGACAAGGAATGGGGTAAGGCGCTCCAAGAACTGGCCGAATTAGGTGCCCCAGAAAGTCGGATGGCGCAAGAATGGTGCGGATCGGCTCAGGGCTTCTTTGCTGAAATTGACCCGCGGACAACCTCCTTCTATCTCGCGTCCCTCGCCTCCAGCCAGTGGAATGAGCAACTGAAAGAGTCTGTATCGCGTGCGTGTCCGATGGGCACGATCCCCGTCGAGGTGGAAGGCGTGAGCTATCGGTACGTCTCCTCGACCGACGCCGTCATCAAAATGCTGGGCGCCGGCAGCGAGTTGCCGTACACGCGCTACACGTACGAAGACGGGAGTCCCGTATCCCAGGTCTCAATGAGGCCAAGTGCCGTGCAGACCGTCATTTCGATGGGCACCCACAAGCCAGATGAACGGATCCCCGGCGCCTATCAGATCGGACTCCGCTTCTTCCTTCCCTCAGGTTCCTATGCCACCACTGCCGTGGACCAGTTCCTGACCAGTTACTGCAGCCAGGCTGACCGGACGGAGGACGGATAGGGATGCAGAACAGACACCGCATCGATCCGGCAAGGAGCGTTCGCGGAGGTCGGTCCGATCCGGCATGGGTGGAGTGGGCCGCCATCGCGACAGTCCTGGGTTACACGGCGGTCGGGGTACGCAATATCGTGCGTTCGGCCCGCTGGAAGAAACGAGCGCGCACGTACTTTGCCGAGCGTCAGCCCCGATCGGGAGCGTCGTACTTCTTCCTCGTGGTACCGGCCCTGCGTGAGCAGAACGTCATAGAAGAAACGTTGGCCTATCTGCGTTCGCTGGATTACCCGGACAGCCGGTTCGAAATCATCGTTGCGGTCGACGGCAAGGAAACCGGTGAGCACGTGACTGCTAGTGTCGTCGAGGACTATGCGAAACGGCACCCGGACGGCGCGCCTGTCACCGTCGTCACGCACCGCGGTCCCGGGCAGCGCCGCAGCCTGCAGCTCAACGCCGCCCTGGAGTACATCAGGCGGCAGATCGAGGAACACGGGCCGCGCGGTCGGCTGCTGGTAGGGGTGTACGACGCCGACTCACGACCCGAGGCCGAGACGCTGGCGTTCATCGATGACCAAGCCAGCCGAAACCCTCAGGCACTGGCCTTTCAGCAGACCATCACCTACCTGGAAAATCACCGCGCTCTCGTCGGCCGAAAGATCGTACACGCCAATGCGGTCTACCAGAGCGTGTGGAACTACGCGTTCGAGATACCTCGATTACTGGCCTCACGAATCCGACTGATGTCCGGGCGCCCTGCGCTGTTCCCTCCCTACTGCATGGGGCACGGTGAGTTCTTCGACATCCGGGCCCTGGACGCGGTGGGCGGTTTCCCGCGCGTCGGCCCGTGCGACGGAATTCAGATCGGATTTGCTCTGTCCCGCGAAGGGATAGCCATACATCCTGTTCCTTTTGACGACTCCTGCGAGTCGCCTACTTCTCTCCGGGACATCTTTCGCCAGCACACCTACTGGTATTCGGGGACCGTGCAGTATTTTCGGTGGTATAAGCCACAGCCGCTGCGGGTCGATACCGTATTGCCGGTGATCTGCCACACCGTTCAATCCCTCAGGTGGCTGTGCCGTCCGTTGGTATTCGCTGCGGCGACCGCTGCGGCTCAGCATCGTCGTGGCTGGCGTGGGGCAGTTGCGGTCCCGGGCGCGGTTTTCGGCTACTACTGGCTGGGCGTGACAGCCCTGCGTCGTACCAGCAATCCGGCGACCGGAGCTGCGGCATCGCTCGGCGCGGGATGGATTCCGGCGGCAGTGGCCTTCAAGTCGCTCGGCGCGGCCAATGCGGTGATCAGGATGTTCTGGGGCAAGTCGACGTTCAACAAGGTGGAACGCTAGGAGAGGAAGACAAAATGGACGAAAAATGGCTATCTCACTTTCTCTCGTTCGATGAGATGGAGCCGAATCGGACCGGCCATGCGCTGATAGCGGCCGGCCCGCCCGAGTGGGGTGGGCGTGACGCGTCGGCTCAGGTTTCAGAGAAATACCGACAAGACCTTGGGCTCGGATGGATCTACTACGGACTGATGCGCGCGTTGGCGCCTCAGAACGTACTCTGCATCGGATCAGGGCGCGGGTTCGTTCCTATTCTTCTGGCCAAGGCGCAACGCGACCAGAACGCACCCGCCATCACATTCGTTGATCCTTCATTTGACGATGACTTCTGGAAAGATCCCGAACTGGTCAGCAAGTGGTTCTCCACCTTCGGCGTGGAGGATTACATATGCCACCACCTAATGACCACCGAGGAGTTCGCGGCCAGCCCGGCGGGCATCGCGCTGCCGGAGGTCGACCTCCTCTTCGTCGACGGCGGTCACTTCTACGAGACGGTCAAGACCGATTTCCAGCAGATCTCCCCCAAACTGGCCCCCGGCGCCATGGTGCTCTTCCACGACACCGTCAGCCGCAGCGCCAACCCCAAGTGGTCGGGCCCGCGTCAACTCCTACTTGAAATCGAAGAGGACTTCCCGCAGTGGCAGATGCTCGACTTTCCGTTCGGCGCGGGCCTGACGTTGATGCGTGAGCGTGCACCGGAGTCCATGCCCTCCTACTTCGACAGGTTGGGCGAGCTGTGGCCTCACGTAGATTCGACAGAATTCTGAGGTCCGCTGTGAAATCTACTCATCAGCGGTTACAGGCACGGATCGACTCGGAGATCAGCGCGAACCTCGATCACCTGGTGAAGAGCAAGCAGTGGAACATCTATCGCGGACGCTTCGTCAACGCGGCGGAGGCGTGTGGCGAGAGCATCGTCGGCGCCCCTTGCCTGACCACAAACGCGGGCACCTCCGCCATCGAACTGGCGCTGCGGGCGCATGGCATCGGACCGGGCGACGACGTGGTGATCCCCAGTTCGACGTTTGTGGCGACCGCCCAGGCGATCCTGCTGACCGGTGCCCGGCCGGTGCTCTGCGACGTCGACCAGGACACCTTCAACCTGGAGCCGGAGCACGTGCGGGCAGCGCTGACGCCCAATACCCGGGCGGTCATCTTCGTTCACGCCTTCGGCAATCCGTCAGGCGCCGGCCGAGTGGGAACGTTCTGCGCGGAGCGGGGCCTGACCATGCTGGAAGACGCCGCGCAGGCGCTCGGGGGCCGACTGGGAACCCGGCCGGTGGGTGCTCTCGGCACGAGCGCAGCGTTCAGTTTCAATTCGTCCAAGCCCGTCAGCTGCGGCGACGGCGGTATGTTGGCCACCACCGATCCCGCGGTGTACGACAAGGCGAAGGCTATCCGGCACGCGGGGCTGCGCGCTGAGCCCGACGGCCGCTTCCTGGCAAGTGAGATCGGCGGCAAACTGCTGATGACCGAGCTGCAGGCAGCCGTGGTGGTCCCACAGCTGAACGCGCTCACGGAACTGCTCCAGGCACGCACGGCTGCCGCCTTGGCCCTCCGAGACCGGGTGACCGGCATTTCAGGGCATTCCAGGCTTCAGCAGATCGACGACGATGCTGTCAGCGCATGGCAGCGGGTCGCCGTCACCCTCGACACCCCTGCACGTGCTGAAGAGTGCCTCGTCATGAACCCCTGGCTGGAACGGTTCTATGCCGCACCGCTCGTCGACGAACCCGTGATCGCCCGACACGCTCTCTGCACCGACGGCGTCGCCCACCGCTGCCGGGACCTGTGGGGTCGGCTGGTCGGCATGACCCTGCTGCCGTTCGAGGACTTCACAGAGCTCCTGGCCAAGGCCGCGCCCTTGAGGAGGACCCGTGTCTGAACCAGGGCCCGCCGAAGACCCATTGACGAAGGACGCGAACCATTGGGCCGCCGGCAGCACATTGGTCGTGACCGGCGGCGGCTCGGGCATCGGGGCAGCGCTGTGCCGGTCCTTCGTCCACGCCGGCGGTGGCGTCGTCAACCTTGGCCGCTCACCGGCGCGGACACCGGGCGTCCGCAATGTGATCGTGGACCTGGGTGACCCCCACATGCTCGACTCGGCATTGGACGAGCTGGAACACGATGACCTCTCCGTGCGATACCTGGTGAACAATGTGTCATTCCGGGACATTTGCCAATGGAGCAGCGCGGACCGAGCCCACTGGAAGACGACGTTCGAGGTGAACGTGTTCGCCCCGATGGAGATCTGTCGCCGACTGGGCGGGCGGCTGCCCGAGGGAGGGGCGATAGTCAACGTCACCTCAAGTGCGGCCCGCCATCTCACCGCGGGAACCGCCGCCTACGCGGCGTCGCAGGCCGCACTCGAAGCGGCTGCCACGGTGCTGGCCCGGGAACTGGCCGGGCACGGTGTGCGTGTCAATACAGTCGCGCCAGGACCGACAGACACCCCGGGACTGCGTCGCGCGGTGCACTCCGGTCAGTCCCTGGACGAGGCACAGCTGGCCAAGCGCATCCCGCTGGGACGGCTGGGGCGCCCCGAGGACATCACCTCGGCAATCATGTTCCTGCTGTCTCCGGCGGCCGGCTTCATCACGGGGCAGACACTGCCGGCGAACGGGGGGCTGTGATGACCAAGCTACGTTCCCACCGCATCCGCCAAGAAGCCCACCACCTCCCCCTTGTCCGGGCAGCGACCAGCGCCTTCTCCGAGTCACTCGACGAGTGGCGCAAGCAGGCCCGCACCGACTGGCGTGACCTGAGGGGACCCATAGCTGACACGCTGGTTCCCGCAGAAATCCCGCCCTATCTCCTTGACCGGTACGCCTTCCGCGCTCATATGCAGGCCCAGTTCGGCGTTCGTACCACGGACCGGTTCTCCCGGCCGTTCGCTCCACAGGCGGCGAAGTGGGTGGAGTCGACACGGAAGCTGCTGCGCGGCGCACCGAGCGTCGGTCTGACTCCAGTGCGGCTGGAAGACCCGGTCCCCGATACCCCGCTGCTGCGAGACCTGCTGCGCCGCTGGCGCGAGTATCTGTCCAGCCTCGGCCTCGCCTATTCCCCGGAACTATTCCAGCAGACTACCGCTATGACCTGGCTGGAGCTGTACCAGGAGTCCGTTCTGTACCCCTTCTATCCACCTGCCATCAACGGCCCTTCATTCATGGAACGCATCAGCGGGCCACAGCGCCGCGACATCCTGGAGCGCCACGGCCGGTCCGGCATTATGAGCCTGTATACGTTTCTCCTCAAGGCGCACGAGGACACCCACCGGGCACAAAAGGGCGATCCTTTGGTATGCGAGTACATACTCGCCATGCTGTGGTGCCGTTTTCTCGACGAGAACGACCTGTGGTATTGGGAACGCGACGAGGAGACGCACGTAGCTCTCAACGTCGAGGAGCCCTACCTTCGACGGGTCCACATCGAGGACGCAACGCTGTGCGCCTTGTTCCACGACACTGCGGCGGGAGCCCGGGACACGTTGGGTCCTTATGCCTATGACGAGCTCTGCCTGACCGGTTGGCTGTTCGACGCGGGTGTCATCGGCTACCACGATTACCTGGAGCTGACCACACGCCGTCTGTGCGGTACATCGCTGCGCTTTACGCTCAGCTCGCTTCTCCTTGACCTGGACACGCGGCTCGCCCATCCGACTTTCAACCCGTCTGGGAAAGGCTAAGCTCATGTCCAATATCACTGATCCGGCATGTCTGGACGGTACGGCCTACATCTCGTTACAAAACCCTTGTAACGCGAGTTGTCCGATGTGCCTGAGCTGGCGTGATGACAGTGTGCTTCCCTTTGAGGCCGTACGCGACGCCATACATGCACTGGGTGCACAAGGCTGGAGAATGGTGATCTTCACCGGCGGGGAGTTTATCGACTACCCGAACATCGCGGAACTGGTGGAACTGACAACCGGCCTCGGCATGAACTTCGGGTTCATTACCAATGGCACTGCCCTTTCGGCCGATCACAAAGAAATACTCGACTCTCCCGGCCTTCGCAAGGTCGTGCTGTCCCGCGACTTCTCCGATCCGGAGCATCACGCACGCTGGCGTAGGCTACCCGTCTTCTCCGACGGTGAAATCGCCGAAATATTTGCACGACTGGCCGCACGTCAAGTCTTCTGCCAAGTCAATACGGTTCTTATGCCGCGCAACGTGGATGATCTCTCGAACTTCGCCGGGCTGCCCTTCTGGCCGAGCCTGAATCTATGGCATCTGATACCAGTCAAGGGGCCAATGGCCAAGAGCTGGTCAGAAGAACAAAGGGCCCGATTTGTGACCGTAGCCGCGGAGCTGAACGACGGACGGATGCCAGGACCCGCCATCGTCAGTCCCCTGCCCTCCGGATTCGCGGACCTCCCTCTCCTCGAAATTCGCAGCTCACGCCCCACGGAGAGTGCTGTCCGCGGACGTTCTTGCACAGTAGAACGCAGGCAGCTGTACATCGATGCTTCAGGTCATGTGCTGCCCTGTAATTCAATCGACTGGGATTACCGCCGTACCATCGGCTTCGGAAATCTCCACGAAGAATCAGCGGAGTCGATTCTCAATCGCCGTCGGTGCGCCCTGGCGGCGGACCATAATCGTGAACGCACAGGTTGCCATGCCTGTGACCCGTTGAACTTTTCCGTGAACTCAAGCCTGGTGGCCGATGTACGCCCGGAGGCGTGAACTGCCGTCGCCCTGGCGCCGCGTCGACGAGGCGCGCGAGGTGCCGGCCGCCTGGGCGAGCGGCCTGCCTGGGTGATTCCGGCACCTCGCAGAGGGATCTGCGAGGAGTGGCGACATATGACGAGACACACGAAGGCGAGTGGCCACCGAGACGGAGCGTGGACATCCATGAGCGATGCCGGTGGTCTCTGGCGAGTGATGCCGAAGCCACTAGGTCGCGCCTCCCAGCAGTCGAACAGAAGGCGAGATCACCATGAAGAGTTGCGCGCCGATGCTTGTCGTTCGGCCAGAGACGTCCCGCGCGTTGGGTGCCTTTTGGCGCAACCTGGGCCACACCATGGTCACGACCTACGGGCAAGCTCACGGGCTTGAGGTCGATATGGCCGACCTCTCCTTCGACCAGTTGTCAGACAAGATAGGACCGGATACCAGAGCCGCGGTGTTCAGCCTGTACATCGATGACTTCGACCGTGGAATCGCCATCGCTCGTGATCTCAAGGCTTCCCATCCCGGCATCACGACCTTCGTCGGGGGCCCTCACGCGACCATGGTCGGTGGCCAAGACGTGCTGAGGGTCACTGATGCCTTCGACTACGTGGGGGTCGGGGACTGCCTCCCCGAAGCCATGCCGATCATCGCCGAGGCTTGCCGAGGCCGAAGTCTGCCCGAGAATCGCGTGATCACGGGATCAACCTTCGACGCGCGAATGGACAGTCTGTCGCCGGACTATGCGATCTGGGGAGCGGACCGCTACTTCCCTCTCTTCCCGGTCGAGTTCTCCCGTGGGTGCCGACAGCGCTGCCCATTTTGTACCGATCCCGTGCTGCGCCGCGGCCTGGCTGTCGACCCGGTGGAGCGAACGATGCGCACAGTTGAGGGACTGGTACGGCGACATGGCCCCATTTGTGTCCGCTTCGTGGATTCCAGTCTCAGCAGTCTGGGTTCAGACCTGGATGTGTTACTGGACGCTCTGATCACCGCAAACTTGCCAGTGACATGGAGCGCCTTCGCATATCCCCACGACATGACGCTCGACCTGGCCTCCCGCATGGCCGCAGCTGGATGCCGGGCGGTGTTCATGGGCATCGAGACAATGGCACAGGGCGTCCGGACGGGAAAGCATCACACGAAGCATCCCGAGGAAATCGCCCGATCCGTCGAAGTCTTGCATGCCAATGGGATCTTTGTTCACGGAAACTTCATCATCGGCTTGCCTGGTGAGACACCGGACACGGTTTCGGAGACCCTCGACGGCCTACGCACCGTACAGTTCGACTCGGTCGGGGGCGGTCCCTTCTATCTCGCGCCGGGCTCGACGTTCGCACGGCGCCCCAGCAAGTTCGGTATCGACGTATTCGATCCCGAGTGGCAGTTGCGGGCGCACCAGAACTTCTATGAGCCGATCCCGTACTTCCGTACGGCCACGCTCACTCAGCTTGAAATGCGGGAACTCGCGACCAGGTTCCAGAAGGAGGTCGAAGATTCTCAGTTGGGTTGCTGGAATCTTTCAGACTTTGCCGTCTTGTGCTGGCTGTCCATCGGTGGGGACATCAACGACCTGAAGCGGCTCTGGAGTGCCAGGCGCTCGGATCTGTCAGATGACGCCCGGCATGTCATGGACGTCCTCAAGGAGCGGAGTACCGAGGCTTCGAGTTCCGAATGCAGGGCGGAAGATTTCGTCGCATTGGCCACACGAGTGGCACACGTGCAATCGGTTCAGCAGAGCCACAGCACGTGATGTCCTTGCGCGCACCGCGGAGATGAGCGATTCCTCCCTCCGGGCATGGGAGCTACCGGGTCCCTCCCTCGGGCCCTTGTCGCCGGGGTCCCGGACTCCCGGTATGGGACGAGCGGTGTGCGGCAACATCGATGCCGTCCGGATCACGTATCCCGTCCGCCGCCGGGTCCGTGAGGCCGCCCGAGGTGCCATCATTCGGCCCGAACGACTCGGCACGCAAGGCGGCCAAACTGCCCTTCGCCACCGCCTTCGCTGGTGCCTAGTGGCAGGTGTCGCTACTGCTCGACGATATGAGTCTGGGCAACGACGTCGACCTCAACAGCCGCTCTTACGGCTGGTTGGGGGGCGCCGGGTGGCAGTTCGCTGCGGGCGGCCGGGGCCTGGGCGGACGAGGGCCTGGCAGGACGTCGAACAGACGTTGGACCAGGGCGAGTTGCGGAGCACTGAGCAGGACGCCCTGATCCGTCTCGTCCTGAACCACACGACATCGACCGTGTACGAGGTGGGCCGCACCGTGCATCGCTGGGCCGGCTCGGCGGCGATCCGCCGCGGCCCGGTCGACCGCTTCTTGCGCGACCTCGGCACGGGCACGCAGCACGTCACGTCGAACCCGGTCGTGCTCCAGAACTGCGGTAAGTGGCTGAGCGGCGCCCAGCCGGAGGCCCGGTGGAGCTTCCTCGACCTGACCTAACCTGACTTGACCGCCCGCGGGCCAATGCTTGGGGGCACGATCATCTGAGGGCGCTGGGCATCGGGGCCGTCATGCCGACTAGGGCCTGTATTGAGTCGTGATCGGTTTGCCGGATCTGCCCTCGCTGCGGGGGTGGATCCGGTAGTCCGGTACGTATGACGCGTGCGCAACTGGCAGGCGATGAATGGGGATTCATCGAGTGGCGCCCCTGCAGGAAGGCCCGCTCACGATCCTCTTGCGAGCTCTACGCGGTTCCTTCAGCCGCAGATGGGAATTGTGTCTGCAGTTCGGTCATGGTCGAGGGGCCGATCGAGAGAGTGGATCGTCGTGGATCACGGAGTACCCTATTTGGACCCGAGATGATCTGTGTCAGGATTCGCGTGCCATGTCCGCCACATTGCCGCGTAGGCCCCGCCAGCTGTCACCAGCTCCTCATGGGTGCCCATTTCCTTCAGGCGGCCGTGCTCCATGACCACCACCCGGTCGGCGTCCTGCGCCGTGTGCAGGTTATGGGCGATGGCGATGACCGTGCGGCCCTGGAGTACGGCGGCGAGCGCGCGCTCGGTATACCGGGCCGACGTGGGGTCCATCAGGGCGGTCGCCTCGTCCAGGATCAGAGTGTGCGGGTCGGCCAGCACTACCCGGGCCAGCGCGAGCTGCTGGCTCTGGGAACCGTTGGTGGAATGGCCGCCTACACCCAGCCTGGTGTCGAGGCCCTTCGGCAGCTCACGGACCCAGTCGGCCCCGACCACGGCGAGTGCCGCCCACAAGTCGGCGTCCGCGGCCTCCGGCTCGGCGATCAGCAGGTTGTCGCGGACCGTGCCGAAGAAGACATGGTGTTCCTGCGTCACCAGGACCACCTGACGGCGCAGCAGCTCTGGCTCCAGTTCGGCGATCGGCACCCCGCCCACCGTCACCTCGCCGGCCCCAGGCCGGTCGATGCCGGCTAGGAGTCTGCTGAGGGTCGTCTTGCCGGCACCGGACGGCCCCACCACCACGAGCCGTTCCCCAGGTCGTACCGTCATGTCCACCCCGCGCAGCACATCGTCTCCACGGTTATAGGCGTACCAGACCCCGCGCACGTCTATCCGATCGTCCGCCGCCGCCGGGAGGCCAGATGCGGTCTCCGCGCGCGGCGCCTCGGCCAGCCCCTCCACGCGTGCGAACGAGGCGCTGCTGTTCTGCAGTTGCTCCACACGCATCAGGATCTGGTCCAGCGGCTTGGTGAGTTGGTGCAAATACAGTGCGGCGGCAACCACCGTGCCGACCTCGACCGAGCCATGCTGGTGCAGCCAGCCACCGAGCAGCAACACGCCCGCCACAGGAACGGTGTAGGTCACCTGCACTGCCAGGAAAAACACCGTGCGCAGGAAGAGGGTGTGAAACCGTGCGAGGCGGGCCTGCTCCAGCACGTCGTGGCTCGCCGCGATCCGCCGCTCTCGCAACCCGAACGCCTCTACGGTCCGCGCCCCGGCCGCGGTCGCGGCGACAATCTCCGCTACCGCGGACGTGGTCGCTCCCTCGGTGAGATAGCCGTCCCGGGCCCGCCGCAGATACCAGCGCAGCCCCAGCCAGATCGGGAGCAGCCCGAGCAGCCCGAACGCCCCGAGCAGCGGCTCAAGCGTGAACACCGCCGCCAGCACGAGTAGTGCCTGTACCGTGCACACCAGCAGCTGCGGGCCGACGTCCCGCAGGGTGGTGCCGACGACCGCCACGTCCGCCGTGCCGCGAGCGGTCAGATCGCCGGTGCCGGCCCGCTCCACCGCGGACGCAGGCAGCGCCAGCACACGCCTGACGTATTCCTCGCGTACCCGGGCCAGCGTCCGTTCACCGAATCGGTAGCCTAAGTACCGCGCCCATCGGGCCAGCAGCAGCTGAGCCAGCGCGCACAGCAGGATCCATGGGGCAAGCCGGTCGACTGCGCCGATCCCCTGTCCGGCCCGCACGCCATCCACGATCCGCCCAACCAGCCACGGCCCGACCAGACCCGCCCCCGCCGCCAACGCGTTCAGAAGCAGCATGGCGGCAAACGCCCACCCGTCGTACCTCAACAGCCGCAGTGCGGCCCGCCGTACCTGGTTTCGATCCGCGACCGGCAACAGTCCCTCGCCCGCCGTCACCGCGTGGACCCTTCCGTTTCCAGGACCACTTCCCCGGCCACAATCCCTTCTGTGGCCGCCACCTCTTCCGCGCCCCGGTCCACGAGCTCCCGGTATCCAGGCTCCTTCGCTATCAGCTGTCGGTGCGACCCGCTCGCCATAGCCTTGCCGTCGACCAAGAACACCACCGTGTCGGCGCAGTCAAGCATCAACGGCGAGGCGGAGGTCACCACCGTCGTACGGCCCTCCCGCGCTTCGCGTAGCCGCCGCGCGACCGTCGCCTCGGTGTACGCGTCCAGCGCCGAGGTCGGCTCAACCGCGATCAGCACCTCGGGATCGGCGAGCAACGCGCGTACCAGACGTACCCGTTGTCGCTGGCCACCCGACAGACTCCGGCCCTGTCCGGCCACCGGCGAGTCCAGACCGCCAGGCAGGCCGTGCACCACATCCTCGGCGGCCGCCGTGTACAGCGCCCGGCTGAGCACCGTCTCGTCGGTGGTGTGGCCGGCGGCCACAACCTCCCGAAGTGGTCCGGCGAACAGGTCGGCCTCGTTGTCCGCGACCAGGATCCGCCGGCGCACGTCCGCCAGCGGGACCGCCTCCAGCTCTACCGCACCCCAGATGGCGTCGGTCGGCCCGAAGCGGCCGAGCCGGTCGATCACGGCGCTGGCCTCGGCGGGGCTGGCAGCGACCAGCGCGGTCAGTCGGCCTGGCACCACTCGCACCCCGGAGACCGGGTCATACAACTCGGCCGGCCCCTCGGGCGCCGCTCGCGTACCTTTGTCAGGTGCTGGCTCCAGCTGCAGCAGCCGTACGACCCGGCGCGCGGCGACCACGCCCCGGCTCAGGTCATAGGCCATCTGCACGAAGAAGGCCACCGGCCCGATCAGCACCGCCACATATCCATATACCGCGACCAACTGGCCGACGGTGAGGGCCCCCTGGGCTGCCAGTCGGGCGGCCAGCCAGGTCACCACAGCCAAGAAGAGTGTGGGTAGGCCCATAGCGAGCGCCTGCACCCAGCTGGCTACCGCGCCGACCCGGTAGCCCTGTGAGCACAGCCTCCTCGAGTCCTCCCGGAAAGCCTCCCCCACCAGCCCCTTCCCACCCAGACCATTGAGGACGCGCAGCCCGCCGACGAGGTCGCTGATCCGCGTGGCGATCACACTCTGCTGCTCCCGGTACACGCTCTCCGCACCCTGCAGCCAGCGCGTCAGCGGCACGGTGGCCAGTGCGATCACCGGCAACCCGAGTAGTACGACGGCGGCCAGCGGCACGGAGACCGTCAACAGCAGCCCGGCCACCAGCACATAGACCACGGCCGACCCAATGCCCGGACCGACCACGATCAGCGCCTGCGCGATCGTGTGCACGTCGCTGGTCCCGATGGCCACCACCTCACCGGCCCCCGCCCGGCGCGGCAGCACGGCCCCAAGCCTCACCACATGCTCCACGACCACCTTCACCGTGCGGAAGTTCGCGTCCATCAGCACTCGGGTCATGGTGCGGTGCCGCAAGATGCTCAGCCAGGCGTTCACCGCCCCGACCGCGACCATCACCCCGACCCACGCGGCCAGCACCCCCAGCCGTCCTGGCACCAGTCCCTCGTCAACGGCCCGCGCCATCAAGTACGGCTGGACAGCCAGCAGAACCATCCACACACTGCCCAGCAGGGCCCCGACCGCCGACCGGACCGGCTGGCGCAGCACCAGCCACCACAGATAGCGCCAGCCGCCTCGGATATCGGGCTGGCCAGGATCCTCGAACGCGTCAATCATCCATCCCCCAAGGCCAGGCCGTTAGCACATCCGTGCTGGGTACGCGTGAGTTAGTGAGAGCGCCACGCTGGAGCACGGCACGGGCCACGGAGCGCCGTCGGAGCAGACGCATCGAGACCGACCGCTGTCATGGAGCTCCGTTGCCTCACATCCCTGTGAGCGGCCCACCGGGCCCCGATAACCGTCCTCCGCGTGTTCACGATGGGCCGAGGGCGGTATGCGCCCGGCCATGTGTGGAGATAACACGGTTATGCCATTCATTCACGTCGATAGACTGCTGGAAAGGGGCCCTTCAGGTGCGCCTCGGTGGACATTGAAGCAGCGCTGGCGAAGGTACGCGCCCCCGGCCGTGAGTGGGACAATTCGCCCCTGGGCCGCCCGCCGCCCAGGGGGAAATCTCCCCGCCTCATGGACTGCGTAACCTCGGGGGCAGTCCCACGGTAACTGACCATTCAAGTGCGTCAGATGCTAACGAGCACACGCAACTACACCTGCCGTATCGGTGCGTAGCGGAGACACGCAGCACCACATCGTTGGATAAACTCCGATCGGGCTGAAGAGGGAAGTCGTTTTGGATCATTGAAAGCACTGACCAGGAAAGGCAGCATCTGCTCGAATACGAGCGGACGCCAACGGTCCAGCTGCGGATTCCGACTCAAGAAGGAAAAGACTCGATCGAACTGATCAAACATTTCGAGATGACGATGACTCGGGGTAGACGTGACACTACCATGTCGCCGCTGCCGATAATGCAGACAAACTCGGTCGAGTACAGCGATAGACCTTGCAGCGAGCATCACCAGATAGGTCCACGGGATTTCTTCATAAAGCCCAGAAGGAAACTCTATCCTTTCATTTTCAATGAAATCGCGCCGATAGGCCTTATTGCATGGAATAGTCGACAATCGCAAGAGCTCAGGGCGATCGTCAATCGAAAATTCCTGCGGGCCGGACTGCCTCAAGTGACCAGACAGAGGGTTTCGCACCACCTCTCCCGTCCAGTATGTTCGAGCGAAATCGTAGAGCAGGACGTCTGGGCCATCGGCTTCGTTCAGCCGGTCGACCATGGCTTGAAGAGAATTGGCGGTAAGCGTGTCGTCGCCATCCAGGAAGAGCAGATAATCACCTACAGAACGGGACATCCCGACATTCCGGGCTGGACCAGGACCCATGTTCTCTTTCAGATGAAATGAGTGCACTCTCGGGTCACGTGCAGCATATTCGTCGATGATCTGACCGCAGGCATCTGGTGAGTGGTCTTCGACAGCGACGATCTCGAAGTCCCGGAAATCTTGGGAGAGAATGGAATCCAGGCATTCCGGTAAGAACTCCTCCACATCGTGAACCGGAACAACGACACTGAAACGGGGCATGATGCACTCCTCTCTGAATTTCCCTCATATGACACCGTCTCTAACCTCGTGAGAGCATCGACACGAGGGTCTCCGTAAACTTCTCCGCTGACCATTCGGCGTGATTATGTATCCGTGCGGCGACGACTTCGGCTCCTCGACCTTCTATTAGACCGGCGATCCTATCTATGCGACGCTCGCGCACTTCGTCCGTGTCAGGGAAAGTGGAGAGGTAGAAGTCCGACGCATCGTACGCCATGTGAAACACATGCTTCTTCACGTCGTTCAACGTCAGGTCACCTTGAGGCGTAGGCGCCGGCTGCGGCGCGCCAACGCATATCACTGGAGTGCCGACACGCCACGCATTGACGCACAGATGATACGTATCAGTAATAACCAGACGGTACCGGGAGAGCGATGCCAGCAAGTCACCGAGCGTGAAGTGACCAGGATGCGCCTCAACGTGAGCAACCCGCGACGGAATCCTTTCATCGAACCACGGAATCCACTCGAGCGGGCAGCCAAGTCGACTGGAGATCTCGTCACAGGTACCCGGTAGCCAATCTGGGATATGAGTGCGAGTGCCAAGAAAAACACCAATCGCTTTTCCTTCTGGTGTCTTCTGAGGCCAGTCTGTGACTGGCAAATCTAACTCCCCCGGATGCAATAGAAGGGCTGCGTCAGCACCAAAATATTCCATCGTGCGATCTCGACGAAAATTTGCGACCTTGGCCGCTGACAATGGGTCACGCATCCATATCCGATGGCTCTTCGCCATGAACCGCGAGAACGACTGATTGTACTCATCGTCATCATAGTCAGACTGCGTGTTATGCAGAATCGCCCCGCCATAGGCCAACGTTCGCGCAAGGAGATCATCCGGTTCCCCCGCGAACAGAAGGGTACGGATTAGCATACTTCTAGCTTTCATGCGATCTTTGACCACTCCGAAACGAAGTAGCTCAGGCGTCAACTCTTCCAAATAGTGGGCCGCATGTGGGAAATCACCCCAGAAAACAATCGCATCGTATTCTTGAAGTTCTTCGCGGCACTCACTCAGCAATCGGAAGCTGAACGGAAGTTTAGTTCCCTCAACGTACCTACGCAGCGGTACCATGTCCGGGTGAAGGAGGGTGTACCAGGTAGCATCTACGCCTTTTAGCCGCTCGTCCAGGCGCCGCCGCAGCGTCTCGAATGCCAAGTCAACCGTCACCATCCCCGTGTTGCGATATCCTACATTTGACGCGGCGATTACTGCTACACGTGACATGAATACCTCTCAGTCTATTTGAGGCAGCCATCTTCAATTGCGCGCATCGCAACCTTTCTGACCCGGTCAAGATCCAATAGATCCCGGGTGATCAGGTAACCTGGCGAGGGTATTATCCGTTCCGTATTTATGTGATGGACAGAAACAGGCCTTCCCTCACCGCTCACAATTGGAACATGATCCAATTGAGGCATGATTCGCGTATTCAGTGCCTCAATTTCTGCCAGATTCCAAGAATGTGGAGGCTTCCCCAAGAGTGCGACGGTGTGAATGAACGTGGATATATTGGTTAGTACTGTAAATTCCTTTGTCGGTGAATTCTGGACGTCTTGGCAAGGGGGCTCCGCTTCAACGTGTCGAACCTTGCGCCATCCGCATTCTGGTGCATTGATGGTCCAAAGCGCCTGCAGCGTGGCATCCAGGTAGCCAGTAGCACCAGGGCGAGCTTGGACTACTTGCCCGCGGCTAAGGTAGATCCCACAGGTTAGCCACTTGTCGGGTCCGAGTGCCATGAATATATCCTCGCCCAAATCCTTCACCGATTCGGGAATCCAATCCAGGTCTAATGCGTTCCAGAGTCGCTGAAGTGTTCTCACTATCATCAAGGATTCATTATTTCGTCCGGGTTGAGAGAGCTTCACATGGTGGATTCCCTTCTGGTCCCACCAAGCCCCTATTAGCCTTTCCAAGGGGGCCAGCTCCCGGTAATTCCTTACATCTGCGTCACATTGGAAAACAATGTCATTCGCAGCAAGACCAAGAGCTATTAGAGAAATGTGACCGGCGAGCACGTTCAACCCTTGGCCGGCCCGGCCGCGGGGCCGTTCATCGAGGTTTAGAATTGGAAGAAGCCGTTTCCAATCCACGGCGTCGAGCACGTCGTCTTGCGAAATGACTGTCGCACCGCCTCGACGAGCAGCCTTGACCGCCTCGAGGCATGATCCGCCATCCACAAAGAGCGCACGCCGAGTAGTTACATATTGAGATATATATGATGCTGCTTGCTCTACGGTGGGTGCCATTTCGGGCTGCCACTCGGCCATTGGCACGAGGGCCCAAAGGGAACTTTTCAAACCCTTGATCAGCTCATGAGTGTCGTTACGGTGATGTGGTGCCATGTTCACGTAGCGGGCATTAAAATGCGATTGAAGTGGAGAGTCTCGCAGTTCAATAGAGCCGATCGACCGCTTTGCGTGAAAATTCAACTCCATCGTGAGTTCCGTCCGTTCCTTCATCAAGGCTTTCCGCTTTCTCGGTCTATGCTGGCGCAGGAACTTAGCATTTCCCGTTCGAGGTCAGCTTAGATGGCAACCTTGTTAGGCCATGACGCGAGCCCTGAAGCCTGTTTACTATTCACCTTCAATATTGACCGTCAGGAAATGATCTGCCAGAGCATCATGTGGCGGATGGAGATGCATCTGGACACAGCTGCAGTCAAAGCGTTAGGCAGTTCCCTGGTGGCACTACTCCCTGGCGGCAGAAGATGATGAATTTCGGCCGTTATTTCACGCTCCAAAGACCGAAAATAAATCACGAGACCTCAGCCAGAGTCTCTGCTACCGCCATGCTTTCTAGGCGCTGAAGTGCTCGCCCCGCACCCCTTGTATTCACATACCAGGGTGTATCTGGGAATGACTAGTGCACCGCTCAATGGACGCATCGTCAAGGGAGAATGGAGCGGAGGAACGGGGTACATCATGCAATCTTGTGCGATTGTGAATGCCATGGTGCTGATCCGAAACGATAAAGGTGCCTGGAACAGGATGGCTTCACACTTTTCGATCAAGCGTCCGCTCTCGTCACGGCGTTGTGACGAGGTTCTGATGCGGCCGTCGGTAACCAACCAAGCTGCGATTGACGGGGGCCTCGACAAGTCGCCCTGAACCATGCAGCTACGGTGCGCTGCCTACGTCCGCACGCCCCGCGCTGTGCCAGGACAACTGCCACTGTGGCGTGGGAGAAGGGCGGGGCCAGACAGCAGCGACGACAGCATTAGTATTGCAACGGTGCTTGTTCTGAATGCTGGGCAGGTTTCAGGGGCTGTGTCCGCGTCGTTTGTAGTGACTCAGTCGGGCCTGATGTTGGCGTCTCCGGCGCCATATTGACCAGTGCACGATGTGGTCGATCGGGGTGCGGCGGCGGTCGGTAAGACGGGTGATCAGGCGTCTGATTTCGGCGAGGCTGAGGTGGATGAGCTGGGAGGATCCGTTTCTGCTTTATCCGTGTCCAACTGTCGGGCCCGCAGGACGGTCAGGCAGGCGTGGGCGGCCATGGCGAGGGTCATGTGGCGGTGCCAGCCGGGGGAGCGGCGGACTTGGTAGTCGTCCAGGCCGCATTCCTGCTTCGCATTCTGGAAGCATTCCTCCACTGCCCATCGGCTGCCCGCGATACGGATCAGCTCGTCCAGCGTCGTGTCGGCCGGACAGTAGGCGATGTAGTAGGAAATCTCCTCGGGCCTGCTCACGCTGCGGCGGGCGATAGCCCAGTGCCGACGGTCCTCACGGTGCCAGGGCCGCACCTCGACACGGGCCCAGTCGAACATCCGCCGGCCGTGGGCTCCCTGTCCGCAGGAACGGCGTTTCCACTTCTGCCGCTGCAGGCCAGGGAACAGGTCGTGAACCGGATGGTCGATGGACCAGCGGGTGACGACTGTGTCGTGCCGGGTGGTGGCCATGACGTGGAAGACGTCGGCCTGCTCCAGCTCGAACCGCCAGCCTTTGCTGTAGCCGTAGGCGGCATCCGCTGTCACCCAGCCGAAAGGGACCTTGTCGGCAATGGCCCGGCGGACCATCGCCTTGGCCATGGCCACCTTCGTCTCGAAGCCCACGCTGTCGTCGATCCCGGCCCGGCGGCAGCGGTCCCGGTCATCCGTCCAGGACGTGGGCAGATACAGACGGCGGTCGATCAGGGTGCGTCCACGGCCGGTGGCGTAGGCGAGGAACACACCGATCTGGCTGTTCTCGGTGCGTCCGGCGGTGCCGGAGTACTGCCGCTGGACGCCGGCCGAGCGGATGCCCTTCTTGAGGAAGCCGGTGTCATCGACGATCAGGACGGCGTCCCGGTCTCCGAGGTGTTCCACCACGTAGCCACGTACATCGTCCAGGACCTCGTCGGCATCCCACTCGATCCGGTTCAGTAACCGGTGAATACGATCGGGGCCCTCATGCCCGGCCTCCTCCGCCAGCGTCCAGCCGTTCTTGCGCTCCAGCGGCGCAACCAGCCCTCGCATGTAAGCCAGCGCCGACTGACGCGGCTCCTCCCGGCTGAACCTGTGCACGAACCGACCATGCAACACGTCCAGTTCACCCGCCCACAGCCTGACATCAGCAAGGTCCCCACCCATGACCACATCAACGACTGAGCTGGCCAGCAGTCACGGTAAGCACCGTTGCAGTACTAAGGCGTCAGTTCCACCGACGCCGTGGCACTCTCGGCGCTGGCGGCTACTCCCAAAGGCTGCCGTTCACGGCCTGTCTGCCACACTCAGAAGGACCGGATCAGCGCACTGGGCACACCGACATCCCGTGGGAGCACGTCCCCAAGGAGCTCGGTTTCGGCTCGGGGATGACCCGCTGGCGCCGCTTGCGGGACTGGAACGAGGCCGGTGTCTGGGAGCGGCTGCACGAGGTGATGCCGACCGAGCTGAACGTCGCAGCCCGGCTGGACTGGTCCGCTGTGTGGTCGACTCCTCAAACCGTCCGGCTGCCACATCGCTCACCGCCAACTCCACTCATTGCGTTAGCCGTTCTTATGGCACACGGTGGCTACTCTCTGCGCAACTTACCGACGCAAGCTTCGACGCCGTGCACCTGGAAGCACCGACACACCTGCGCATTTCGATCACGACACCTTCGGCCTCGTGGAACCACAGGCTCTGGTCCACATCACCCACGTCCGCTCATGCTTGCGGTTTTGGTGACGTCCGTGGCTCCAGGACCGAGAGTGTTCCAGCGCCACCTCTGAGCTGTCGCCGACCCCCTGCCATATCCCCAGGCCAGCCCAGCCCTCCCACATCTCAATCTCGCATCATCGTCAGCTTGAGCAAGTCCAGATAAAATCTGACAGTGGGTGTGCGCTCCGCGCACAATGGGTTCGGCTTCGTGGCTTCAGGCCGCTGTGGCCCGATACTTCATGGAGTCTGCCGTGATGAATTCCCTCGACATGCCCCCCAACAACGCTGGGTCGTCCACGCGCAGCGCAACAGGCCATGGCGGCACCGTGGTTGTGCGGATCACGGAAGGCCGGATCGCCGGGGAGCGGCTGCACCGGGTGACTGTCTTCCGAGGTATCCCCTACGCAGCACCTCCCGTGGGTCCGCTCCGATTCGCCTCGCCCATGCCGCCGGAGCCGTGGAAGGGTGTCAGGGATGCGATCCGGTTCGGTGCTCCGGCCTTGCAGACCGACTATGTGCCCGACGGTTCTGAGGATTGCCTCTACGCGAATGTCTGGACCCCCGATGTGCACGGTTGTCGACCGCTGTTGGTGTACATCCATGGCGGTGGCTGGGCCGTCGGGGCGGGCAGCGAACCGGATTACGATGGCGCCCGCCTGGCCGAACGCGGCGACTTGGTGGTCGTCACCTTCAACTACCGGTTAGGGTTGATTGGCTGGGGTCTTCACGAGGCCTTCACCGACATCCGAACCGGATCATGCAGCAACTGGGGCCTTCAGGACCAGATGGCCCTGCTGCGCTGGATTCAGGCTAACGCTCCCGCCTTTGGCGGCGATCCGGGCAACATCACCCTGGTGGGCGCATCGGCTGGTGGCTCAAGCGTCTGGCAGCTTAGCCTGCTGCCCGAACTGCGCTCCGTCGTCCGTCGCGCCGTGCCTATCAGTGCCAAGCACGTCTGGAATCCGGCGAGTTCCACCACCCCGGCCGAGTCAAGGGCCGTTTACGCCATGCTGGCCCGGCAGTTCGGCTGCACGGTGGAGGAACTGCGTGCCATTCCCGGCACCGAGCTCAAGGAGGCCTGGGAGGAACTGTTCTCCAGGGACCCTGTAGATCGACCGTTCGCCGGCTGGCGAGAGTACCGCGGACCGGTCCCTGACGGGCAGTGGATGCGCGGCTATGACCACGATCGGCCGACCCCGCGTGTGCCACTGCTGGTGCTGTACTGCCGCACCGAGGGCACCTTCTTCACCACTGGCCCTGGCTACCCCTTCGACGGCCCCCTGCCCGAGGACGAGGCGGGGCTGCGCGACGCGGTGGCGCTTGTGCTGCGCAAGTGCCGTACCGTCGTCACGGACGAACTTGTCGAGGGCTGCCTCGGCCACTATCGGGAGGCGGCCGTGGCAGACGGGCTCCCTAGTGATCCGGTTGCTCTATGGACCGAGATATGGGGCGATAGCCTTTTCCGCCATCAAATCCTGCGCCAGGTAGAGCGGCATGCCAGGTTCGGCTGGTCCCCGGTCTACGCCGCGGAGTTCGCCCACCCGCTGCAGCCCCCGCACCGGGGAACCCCCCATGAGGCCGCGTCGAAATTCCTGTTCGGTTCGCACATGCTGCCTGCGAACGCTACCGCGTACGGCAGTGGCGAGCTAGACAGGATGATTTCTGATGTCCTCATCGATCTTGTCGCTTCCTTCGCCCGGGGCGAGGAACCGAACGGCCCCCATACGCCTGCCTGGAAGGCATACACGCCCGACCAGCGCAGTACGTTGATCATCGGTGGTGAGCAGATCGCGGTGCTCGCGAAGCCAGTCAAGGAGCGGCAGCTGCGCTACTGGGACCGGATCGGACACCCGCCCCGATCGTAAGCTCGTGCGTCCGTCCGCCTCGCCAGTGCGCCGGGGGTGGCGTCGTCGCAGTGTTGGGTGTGTCTCCTGATGGCGCATTGAGGTCATGCCGGGGGCGATATCCACGTTGGCAGGCATCAGATCATCGAGACGTGGATGTGCGGTCAGCGCTTTGAACGTCAATCGGGCACGTACGGCTGGGCATACTTGTCGCGCCCAACGTCGCTCCGTAGTCTGATCTTGGCCGGGTAGAGTCCTGCTCTCTGCGGTCGAGTGGGCGCCAACGGGTGAGACCGCCGGAGCTGGTACATCATGGGCAGGTCTGCATGGTCGCGCTGGGTGAGTGCAGGTGCAGGACCCGGTCGTCGGCCGGTGCGGTCTGCGGCTCCTTCGTCGTGGGCCAGCGCACCCTGGCTCGTCGCCTGCTGCCGTACTTCGCCCTCCGGCATGCTGGTGCGGCCGCGACCGCGGCTTCCCGTGCTTCACGCTGTGGCGTGACGTGCAGGCTATGGCGGCCGAACTGATGTGGCGAGTCTCGCCGACGTCCGCCGGATGCCTGAGCGCACGTACTTGTGGACGAACAACTTCGGTAAAATCAGCCTCGACACCGAACACACCGCCGGGCCTGCATCGAGTTCCAACTGGCCGTGGCCACCGCCATCATCGCCATGCGTAGCCTCGTCAGCAGGGCCTGGTGCACCCACCGCTGGGACACCCGGCCAGCCCCCGCACCCGATAGCCCCGGCTCCAACCGCCCAGCCAGGTTGAATGAGTGACGTCCGGTCCGTTGACGAGTCCGTCGAGGTCCAAGCTGGTGGTCGGCAGGCAGCCGGTGATTGGGTGGGCCCGGTACTGGATCCTCTTCAGCTTCCGTTTGATGACGCGGGTCGGTGTGCCAGGTCGGTGACGGCGAGGTAGTCCAGGGCCCGTTCGAGCGGGCTCGAGATGCCTTCCTGCGGGTTGATCACAGGCGCGTATGAAGGCAGTTGGAAGATCGTGAGCCATTCCTTGTGCTTCGACTCGAAGTCGAAGAGCTCCTCCTGTAGGTGCACGTATAAGTTGCCCCGCCCACACCACGGAGGTGTCGAGCTGTAGAAGCCCCCGCGGATGAAGTCCCGGTAGTCGCTCCAGGCGCACGACTTGGGCTCGACCTGGCTGTCGTGGTACACGTGCAGCTTGAAGAACAGCATGGGCCAGCGCCCGGGTTGGAAGCACACCGCCCCGGCGACGTTCACCCGCTCACCGCGGCGACCCGGCCACCCGCATCGTGGGACGGCCCCGCTAGGAGCCCACGTACACCCCTCCGGCGGGATCAGCGACCAACCCGCTCTCGTCCGCGAAGCAGCTATGGGCGCCCAGGTCGTGCGTGGCACTTTTACCCACGGCCATACCTCCGTCTTCCGCACCTCTCTCGCCTGCTCGTAGCGCTCCAACGCCGGCGGACGGGCACCTGGCCGTTCCAACCATGCCGCTGCTGCAGCCGCCACATCCCCTCGATCGGGTAGCTACCACCCCAGCCTCGAAGCATCAGGCAGCCTCCCGCCGCACGGCTTCCTGCCTCTCCTTCACCGCGGGCGTCAACCCGCCACCCTGCGCGTCCCGCATGAGGACGTCGTACCGCAGGGATCACGACCCGTCATGACACCCGGACACCGCAATTCGTCCAGGATGCTGGCGGGCGCTCGAACCGGGAGATGTCCGTCAGGAATCGTTCTGGTCAGGAGGGTCGGCAGACGGGGTGATGTTGTAGTTCATGCGGAAAAGGTTGTCTGGGTCGTACTGCGTTTTGATTCGGCTGAGCTTGGCATACTTCTGTGGTCCGCCGAGTGCTTCAACAACGCGGTCCGTCTCGTCGAAGTTGAGGACGTTGACGTACGCCCCTTCTCCGAGCCAAGGCTGGAGAGCGTTTACGGTCTTACGCGTGAACGCGATGTAGTCTTGGTCATTGGCCGGGTTGTCCCATTTCATCTCGAAGCTGAGCCACATCGGGGATTCACGATGGGAAAATGCGGCGGCGTCCTCCGGGATGTCTCTCACGGCGCCGCCAAGTCCCAAGATCGACAGTTCGCCTCCGATCGGCACGGCCTTCCAAGCGTCGATGAGCAGATCAATTGTCCCGTCAGCCAGTTCGTTGAGGTGCACTTCCTTGGTGTAGTAGCGGCGACCGTCGGGGTACTGGTCATCGAACATCCGCTGTACGCCCGTGGCAAACGGCAGCACCATCGACGTTGCGGCACTGGGGTGTCCTACGGCCCCAAGGCGTTGGATCATCTGTGCACCTTCCACGTCCTGTGGGTCGCCCAGCCACATCGCGGTAAGTACGAGCAACCGTTTTCCAACTAGTTCGGGCGGCACGAATTGCGCGGCCGGCATGGCGTCCTTGAACATCACATGCCAGCCGACGTCGCGGCAGAGGGTTGGGGAAATGGCGGCATATCTGTGCAGCGCTTCCACGGCATGCTCGGGCTCATATAGGGATACCCCGACACGCATCATCGGGCCGAACTCATGAGCCCGGAAGGTGAACCGAGTGACCACCCCGAAGTTGCCGCCGCCGCCGCGAAGACCCCAGAACAATTCGGGATGCGAAGTGCTGGATGCAGTGACAACTTCACCGCTGGCCAGCACAACCTCCAGGCGGACGATCTGGTCGCAGGTCAGGCCGTGCTTACGGGAGAACCAGCCACTTCCCCCGCCAAGAGCCAGGCCACCGATGCCGGTCTCCGACACGGTCCCGACGGGTACGACCAGCCGGTGAGCTGCGGTGGCCTCATCGATATCGCTGAGGAGGCAGCCGCCGCCAGCATGAACGAGTCTACGATCCGCATCGACCGTGACTCCGCGCAGTTCACCAAGATCGATCGTCAGCCCGCCGTGGGACATACCTTTGCCCGATACCGAGTGTCCGCCGCCTCGTACCGCCGGCCACAGCCCGTTGGTCCTCGCCGCCTGCACGGCGGCCGCGACGTCTTTAGTGTCATTGCACCGAAGTATCAGCCCGGGATGGTTATCGACCATACCGTTCCATACGCGGCGCCTTCGATTGAAGTCGGGGTGATCTGGACCGATGAATGTGCCGGTGAACCGTGCACCGATCTGGCTCGCAATGCGCTGTCGCATCACCGTGTCGAGGGCTGGGGGCAGCGAACTGCCAGGCTGGTCGGCGGGTATCGAACTCACAAGCCATCACCTTCCCGGACGCGCGACTTGCGCCCTTGATAGTCGCAGTCGAAGGGTTGCACCACCCTCGACCTGGTGTCAGAGACGAACACGCCATCTGACCCAAGGCAGACACTTGAGTGTGGGCGCTACCACGCCCAATCTCCTCTACCTAGGCTCCGTTGACCAGGCGCATGTGCCCCGTCGTCGTGTCCCCTCCCACGACGGGGCCATGTGCTATCCACTGAACGACTTCGCGGGCCATGCGTGCCACGTATGGCTCCTCCATGATCGTTAGATGGTCGCCGGGTACTTCCACGACCTTCAGGGTGCCGCTGGTCATCTCGCGCCAGCCGTTCGCCGAGTCCGCGTGCATGCTCTCGATCGCGGTATGCATCTTGTGTAGGACTTCGGGTAGCGGTTCGATGGCGTGAATAAGGAGAGTGTCCTGCTCCACCATTGGTGGCCGGTAGGCAAACGCTGCCCGCCAGTTGGCCTCGTAGAGGTGGAAGAGCCTGCGCACCACCGCGCCGTTGCTGTCGGCCGGCAGCACGCCTTCCTCGGCGGCGAGGGCTGCGATGTGGTCGAACTTCGCCTCCAGCGTGGTCAGGTGCGACGGAAGCAACTCCTGAGGGGAACGGCCGCCCCGCTGGAGCCACATCAGTTCCCAGAAGAACCAGCCCAGCATGGCTTCATCGTCGGTCTCCTTGCGGCGGTCCGGATTGAGCGCCGTAGTGTCGAGGAGGATCAGACGCTGGATTTCTTCACCGGTCGCCCGCAGCTGTCGGGCCATTTCGAAAGCGACGAATCCGCCGAATGACCAACCTCCGATCAAGTACGGTCCCTCGGGCTGCACGGTACGGATGGCAGCGATGTAACTCGCGGCGATCTCCTCGACACTGTGTAGCGGCTCAGCGCCGGGCGTCACACCGGCCGCCTGAAGGGCATAGAGGGGCTGTTCGGGAGGGAGGTGGTGAGCGAGGCGGACGTAGCACAGCACGTTGCCGCCCATGGGGTGAACGAAGAACAGCGGGCGCTTGTCGCCGTCTGGGCGGATGGGGACCAGTGGGTCGAACGCTGCGGTGGAGCTGCCGGAGCGTAGCCTCTCGGCAAGGGCGGCGACGGTCGGCGCGGCGATGAACTCGGCCAAAGGCAGATTTATCCCATAGCGCTGCTCGATCACGACGACCAGGCGCATCGCGGTCAGTGAAGTCGCACCCAGGTCGAAGACGTTATCCAAGACGCCCACCTGCGGCAGGCTCAGCTGTTCGCCGACCAGTGTGGCGAGGGCCTGCTCGTACTCGTCCCGGGGCGCAGTCGCGTCGGCGCGGTCCCGGTGGGTAAGTGGCATGTCCCGCAGCGCCTTGTCGTCTCGCTTGCCGCTGGGCGTCAGCGGCAGTGAACTGAGCCACTCGTAGTGCGAGGGGACCAGGTACTCGGGCACGACAGCCCGAAGCCGTCGGTCAAGGGCCACAGCGTCTACGGCGGCAGGGTCGCCGGTCAGGAATGCCGTCAGGAAGGATCCCTCGACGTCCCTGGTGCGGGCGACCACGGCGACTTCCCCCACCTTGTCGTTGTCCGCGCAGAGACCGGCCAGGGCCAGTTCCGTTTCCAGTGGCTCCACCCGGAATCCGCGGATCTTGACTTGGGAGTCGGCACGGCCCAGGCAGACCAGCGCGCCGCTCGGCAGCAGGAATCCGAGGTCGCCGGTACGGTATAGGCGCTCGCCCGGCCGCGGCCCGCTGGCTGCACCTTCGGCGCTTGGGGAGCTCACGAAGCGCTCGGCGGTCAGGTCTGGTCGGCCGAGATAGCCATCAGCAAGGCAGTTACCTTCCAGGTACAACTCCCCGGTGACGCCGACGGGCACCGGCCGCAGATCTGCGTCGAGGACGTGCACTCCCGATCCGGTGATGGCCGTTCCGATCGGCGGCAGCGTGGGGAAGTCCGTCGGGTCGCCGTGCATGGTGTACGCGGTCACTACGTGCGACTCGGTTGGTCCGTACTGGTTCTCCAGCACCACACCGGGTATGGCCGCACACAGCCTGCGGACCTCGTCGCTGACGCGGAGCTGCTCGCCAGAGGAGAGCAGCACCTTCAGGTGGCGCGGCACCCGGCCCAGCGCGTCTGCGGCCTCGGCAAGCTGCTGCAGTGCCACGTAAGGCAAGCAGAGCCGCTCGACGCGCTTCTCATCCAGCAGCCGCAGCAGTGCTGGAATGTCGCGGCGCTGCTCCTCCGACAGCACCCAGAGGATGCCTCCGCCGCAGAGAGTTGAGAAGATCTCTTGGAAAGAGACGTCGAAGCTGAGCGGCGCGTACTGTGCGGTCACCCCTCCTACCAGGCCGCTGGGGATGGCATTCTGCCAAGCGACTAGGTGGGCCAGGGTGCGGTGGGTCTGGGCGACACCCTTGGGGCGCCCGGTGGAGCCAGAGGTGAACAGCACGTACGCGATGTCGGTGAGGGAGGGATCCGGCAGCGGTCGGGCGTTGTGGCCGGCCGGATGCGGGTGTGGGCCGAGGATCTCCTCCGCCAGAAGGGTGCTCTGGTCGGGCAGACAGGACAGACCGCGGTAGGCGTGCCCGGAGATGACGCGGTGAGGGCGGGCCTGTTCCAGCATGTCCGTCAGCCGCGCGGCCGGGTAGGTGGTGTCGAGCGGTAGGGCGGCAGCACCCGCCTTGAGGACGCCCACGATGACGGCGACAGTCTCCAGGGAGCGGTCCATAGCGATGCCGACGCGGTCCCCGGGCTGGGTCCCTGCTCGCAGGAGGGCGTTCCCCACACGGTTGGACAGGTCGTCGAGTTCGGCGTATGTCCAGCTGCGGCTACCGTCGGCCAGCGCTGTGGCATCCGGGGTACGTGCCGCTTGTGTTACGAATGCCTTGACGACGGTCGGGGGGACAACGTTCGGCTCGTCGATATGCATATTCGGTACGGTGGGTGAGGCACCAGGGGCGAGGAACGCCCAGGCCACGGCCTCGTTTGGGCAGTGCACCATGCGGTCGAGCACGGTTGTGAAGGTTTGGGCGTACAGGTCGGCTTGCTCCCCGGTGAAGATGTCGCCGGCGCAATCCAGACGCAGCCTGATGCTCCCGTCGACCGGGTCGGTTATCGCGTTGACCAGCAGCTGGAAGTTGGTCTCCTCCCAGGTCTGGAACGAGTGCAGACACACGCCCGGAACCTGGAGGACTTCGGTCAGCTGACGGAAGTGGATGTAGTTGAACGCAGTGTTCAACTCGGGGGTGCGCAGCTCCGTCTGGATCTCGCTGAGAGGGAAGCGGCGGTGTTCGTAGGTAACCTTCTCCTGGTGCTGTGCCTCCCTGGCCACCTCGGTCCAGTCGGAGGCCTGGGTGCTGATGCGCACCGGCACTGTGTTGAGGAACAGCCCGGCGATCCGATCCGCGCCCTCGCGCTCGGGACGGCCGTGCGTTACCAGGCCGGTTACGACGTCGTCGGTGCCCGCATACAGGCTCACCATCAGGCAATGGGCGGCGAACAGCACAGACTTCACCGGCAGCCCGTGCCGGCTCGCAAAGCTGCGCAGCGCGGTGACCAGATCGTCGGTTAGATCAACGACACGGGTGATGTGGTCGTCAGGTTCGGGAGTTGTGTGGCTTCGGAAGGAGGTCAGCTGCGGCAGGGAGGCCCCGGCCAGGTAGGCGCGCCAAAAGGCACGGCTCTCCTTCGAGTGCAGTGCGTCGCGTTCGGCCAGCACGTGGTGAGCGGGTGAGGGCATCGGCCCGTCTAGGACGGGGGCTACGGTGAGGCCGAGGTGGTGCAGGTAATCCCGCAGCAGTTCACTGAGTAGGTTGGCGACGCTGCCGCCGTCGAGGATGGCGTGGTGGAAGCTGAGCACCAGCTCGACGGCGTTGTCCTTAAGGATGTGCGGCCGGAAGAGATGGAGTGGTCCGCGCTCGAAGTCGTACCGGTGGAAGCGCTGTTCTTCTATATGTCGGAGAATCTCGGCTTCGGCCGCTTCCCTGTCCCACCCTCGCAGGTCGGCGACGTCCAGGCCCGGCGTGGCACTGTCTGGCTTGCGAACGATCTGCAGTGGCTCGGACGCCTCGCCCAGGTCGAACACCGAGCGCAGCACGGGGTGGCGGGCATGAAGCCGCTCGAACGCGGCGCCGAACAGCTCCTCGTCCCAGGGCAGTGTGAGGCTATACCGGAATACGTCGTGGTAGACGGCACCGTGCTCCTCGGCGCGACTGTGGTAAACCAGGCCTAGCTGGAGGCGGGTTAACGGGTAGGCGTCGTCGCTTCCCTCCATACGGGCACGGTCTACGCTGGACACGAGCGCGAACGGTGCGACGTCGGGGGGCTGTCCGGCCTCCTCCCAGCGGGCATGCGGGACGAGCCCGGCGATGGTGGTGTGCTGCATCATGTCGGCTAGCGTGAAAACCAGACCCCGCTTCTCAGCCTGTGCCCGCACCCGGAGCATCTGGATGGAGTCGCCACCAATCAAGAAGTAGTCGTCGTGCACACCGATGCCGTGCACTCCCAGGACGTCCTGCCAGACGGAGAGGAGGACCTCCTCCGCCTCGTTGAGTGGGGATGAGGGCTCGGACTCTGCTGCTGAGCTCAGCACGTCCTCGGGAGCGGGGAGCGTGCGCCGGTCTGCCTTGCCGTTCGGGGTCAGCGGAATCCTGTCGATCGGCACGAACGCAGATGGGATCATGAACTCGGGGAGCGACTGGGCGAGTTCGGCACGCAGGTGCGCTGCGGTTATGCCGTCCGTCTCCGCGACGTAGTACGCCACCAGATGTGTTCCCCGGGTGTCGGTGTGCCGGTCCACGACCAGCGCGTCCTGTATGCCTGGCACGGCAGCCAGTCGGTTGTGGACCTCACCCGGCTCGACGCGGTTGCCCCGAATCTTGACCTGCTGATCAATGCGGCCCAGGTACTCGAGAGTGCCGTCGGCCAGCCAGCGCGCGAGGTCCCCTGTGCGGTAGAGCCGGTCACCGCCGGCAAAGGGCGTGGGGGCGAACTTTTCTCGTGTCAGCTCGGGCTTGTTGAGGTAGCCCCGGGCAACACCAACGCCGCCGATGCACAGTTCGCCCACAATGCCAACGGGCTGCAGCGCCCCCTGTTTGTCCATGACGTACAGCGCCGTGTTGTCGATGGGGCGACCGATCGGCACCTGGTGCACGGGTCGGGCCGGGTCACTGGGCAAATCGTGGTAGGAGACGTCGACGGTAGCCTCGGTCGGGCCGTACAGGTTGACCAGCTTCGGCGCGTCGGGCCGACCACCGAAGACCCGGTTGAACTGGTTGACGCGGACCGGGGGAAGGGCCTCGCCACTGCAGAACACTTGGCGCAGCGAAGCAGCGTCCTTCAGCAGTGTGGGCTCACTCTCGATCAGGTCGAGGAAGGGACCGAGCATGGAGGGCACGAAGTGCACTGTGGTCACCCTCTGCTCGGCGATGGCCCGCAGGATGGCGCCGGGGTCCTTGTGCGCGCCAGGCGGCAGCAGAGTCAGGCCAGCACCCTCGATCGCCCACCAGAACAGCTCCCATACCGATACATCAAACGAGATCGGTGTCTTCTGCAGGATTATGTCCTCGGCGTCGATCGCATAGCGCCGCTGCATCCAGGCGAGCCGGTTGACCACCGAATGGTGCTCCACCATGACGCCCTTGGGGTGCCCCGTCGAGCCAGAGGTGTAGATGACGTAAGTGAGGTCGTGGGAGGAGACGTTCGTTAGCGGTGCCGTCTCAGGGCCATGCAACAGACTGTCCACCGGTAGCGCGGTGCAGCCTTCGGGTGTGGGAGGAGATCCGGGACCGGTGAGCACGTGCGCTGCCCCGCTGTCGTGCAGGAGGTAGTCGATACGCTCGGCCGGATAGCCAGGATCGACCGGAACATAGGCGGCACCCGAGACAAGCACGCCGAGCAGCGCGACGATCAACTGTGGGCACCGCTCCATCATGACCGCTACGCGGGCACCACGGCCCACCCCCCTCTCGCGCAAGGCGTGGGCCACTTGGTTGGCCTGGGCCTGGAGCTGCGCGTATGTCAGGGTGCCACCCCCACTGTCCCGGACGGCGACGCGGTCTGGGACGCGAGCAGCCTGCTGGGCGATCAGCTCGTGTACGGTAGCGTCGCTCGCGTAGGGCACATGTGGACCTCGGCCGAGCGCGAGCACAGCTGCGTGTTCCTCACCGTTGGCCAGAGGGATGTCGACGGCGCGCAGAGTCGGCTGCTCGGCACCCTCCTTGATCAGGTGTCGAAGGTGGCGAGCGACGGAGTCGATGGGAAGATCCGCGTCGAAAACGTCAGTCGCGTAGTCCAGATCGACCAGCAGATCCGCGTCGTCCTCGAAGGCCCGCACCATGATCGACAGGACGTCCTGTGCGTGCACTGGGGCTTGGATGACGGTGTCTCGTTCTGCCTCGGGCAAGGCAGCGGGCCGGGGATAGTGCAGGTACGACAGCGTAACGTCGAACAGTTGGCGTGCTTGCCCGGCTCGGACGGGCAGGTGGCTGAGAAGATCGCCGAGCGGCAACCGCTCGTGCTCGCGGAGGCCCTGCGTGGTCTTGCGGATCTGGCTGGCAAGGTCATGCAGGGTCTCACCGTCATCGAGTGACACCCGCACCGGGAGGGTGTTAGCGAACTGGCCGATGATCCGACGCTCGTCTTCACTGTGCCGGTTGAGGAACGGCACGCCAAGGACGATCTCGTCAGCGCGGTGTAGCCGTGACAGATACACGGCAACGGCTGCCGCAAGGAACGCGAACGGAGAGCTGCCACCCTGGCGTATGCGCTTGATCAGTACGGCGTTCACGGTGAACGAGTGCCGGGCACGGCGCGGGCCACTTTCGGCCTGAGCCTTGACGCGACGACCGAAGAGAGCAGGTGTGACGCCGTCCAGCACAGCGGCGTGGTAGGCGCGGTCTGCTTCGTAGGTAGGTGACGCGCGGTAGGTCGCCTCGGCCGCCACTGCCCCCAGATATGACGGGAGTACGGTCGTGTCGGCGGCATCGGCGATGCTGCCAACGCCGATGCGTCGCCTGTATTCGGTCCAGATCTCATGACTTATCTGGTTCAAGGCCCAGGCATCGGCGATGAGGTGATGGACTTTCAGATGTAGGTGCACGAGGTCTTCACGCTCGAGGAGCAGCGTCGCGGCAACCAGCGGTGCGCGACACAGCTCGAAGGGCTGCGACAGCGACTGGTCCCGCCAGGCGGCGCATGCGGCGCGCGTGTCCGCCTCTTCGGTGAAGTCGATCAACGTGACCGTCAGTGCGCCCGGCTCGTCTTCGGTAACCCACTGGACCGGGGTTCCGTTCTTCTCGTCGAAACGCAGAGAGAAAGCATCATGCCTCGCCAGAACTCGCTCCACACTCTCCCGTAAAGTACCGACATCGATCACGCCCGATATCGATTCATTCAGCACGACATTGAACTGTGGATCATCAGGCGTGGCTACTTCAGGAACCCATATGTCGCGTTGATAAGACGCAATCTTCCCTTTTGTCGAATTGGCCATGATGATGATCCGCCCCTCTTCGAAACGAGCGCGCCTGATGTTGCGGCCCCAACGCTTCGCTCAACTGCCAGGCTTCACCGCACGCGCGCTGACTAGGAAACCAACAGACCAGCGGAATGGCATGACCCAATCATGGGCTGAGGCCGGGCTAAAGAAACCCACTGAGCAGTAGAGGCTAGACGGGTTGGGTTCGTATATGGGTCCAGTGAGCTGATGTGTTGCAAGCGATGCAAAGTTGTGCATTTGCGAGAGCAGTCCGGACGCAGTCAGAATCCGGTGCGCGGAGCTACTGTGGCCGGGCCCGATGAGCGGCATCTGCCGTGGTAGTGCGCATAGCAGAGCCCATGGATGCCCCTGCTGTCTGCCGGCGTCGCTGGCGGCGCCATCGTCACCAGACTGGTGCTGAAGGGCCTACGCCTACGAGGTCACTTGGCGCCCACCACTGAATTCACCAACGGCGTCCTGCATGCGACGCCGGGACCGGGATGCCCGGTCGTCAGAAGGTGGCGATGATGCGGTGTCGGCGGGCCGCGGTGAGATCATTAGATTGATCCCTGGGGGCGAACACCGGGTTTCATACGACGAGTGACAGAGTATGTGTCGTGATCGGTTGCTTTTCGAAGTCGCTTGGTGTGTGGTAGCAGAGCGCGGAGTGGCGACGGCGCTGGTTGTAGAACGAAAGTCGGCCGAAAAGCTCGTGCCGGTCTGCGCCTTTGAGATCCAGCGGCGTCCGTGGATCATTTTGCGCCTGAGGCCGTGGAAAACGACTCGGCGAGGGCATTTGAAGATTCCCCTTGATCGTGGACACCTGGAACCTGACGTTTCCAGAGGACGCAGTGCCAGGTGGGAAATATGTAGACGACGCCGTACTCGGAGGAGTACGAGAGCGACGTGTTCCGCGCGTCACCGCCGAACTGCGCCGCCAGCGACGGGTGGTAAACCGCA
The DNA here is from genome assembly GCF_044457025.1 of Streptomyces sp. NPDC050658. Lineage (NCBI taxonomy): Bacteria > Bacillati > Actinomycetota > Actinomycetes > Kitasatosporales > Streptomycetaceae > Streptomyces > Streptomyces sp. NPDC050658. The sequence goes on along the minus strand of NZ_JBITGM010000015.1, from coordinate 126,791 downwards.
AACGGGTCGAGCGGATCATGTGCGAGTACGGCATCGCTGGGAACAGCTGGCTCGTCGGCCGCCGCAGCCCGACCAAGGCCGACCACCAGGTCTACAACAGGTGCCGCCTGCGCAAACACGTCCACTGGGGCTACTTCAACCCCACGAAACTCGCCGGCGCCATCAGCAAGACAAGGCCCTCGCTGCATAAGGGAACTGCGTCCAGGAACAGGGGAACCTCATGACGGTGCACAGGGTGGTTGTCCTTCAGGTAGTCCCGGACGCCATCCACTGAGGAGAACATCCCGCAGCGGGTACAGTCCCGGCGAGCCGAGCAGTCTGGGGAGGCCGCGGTGATCACACAGCGTGGTGCCGACCGCGCCAGGGCTCGCGAACTGGAGCACACAAGGCAACTTCAGCGAGATGAACGCGAGTACGCACTCACCAGGCTCGGCTTGAGGCGCGGCGTACGTGCTACGCCGCTCTCAGTGCCGGTACTCGCGACTTGGCCAATGTGATGACGAAGGTCCTCCACGCCCTGGAGAAGGGCGCGATGACAGGGGAGCTGCGGTCAGATCTGGACCGGACGCGCCGCGACCACCGCTCGCGCCATGCCGAGGCTCAGATGGTTCTGCCCGACGTGGTGGCGGAGGAAGCCAGCATTGTGAACCGCCATCTTGGCGATCTGTACGGCCTGTTGATGCGCCTCGACGGAGGCACTGCCCAGCAGGGAGAGGACGTGGAGGCCGCCTGGGAGAGCTTGAACAAGCTGTGGGATCCCCTCTGGGAAATGCGCCGTGTCATGCGTGTCGACCTCGGGATTGGGATCTCATGATCCACCGCCCGGCCGGAGTGCGAGGCCCGCCCCCTCACCGTCGTGCCCGCTGCCGGGGGGAGGGGGGCGGCTGCTGTACGACCCGCCCCGACCGCTACACGGCGAACGACGGCCACGGCCACCGGTGCACCCGGTACGGCAGCCACCAGGCGAGGTTGCCGGCCCGTCCGGCGAGGCTCTCGCCGACCAGGTCGTCGAGCACCTGGGACGGTACGTCCTCGGCCGGGCAGCCTGCCGACAGCTTCTCCACGGCCTGGAGGTAGGCGGGGTCGTGGAGGGTGAAGCGGAGCAGCGAGCCGCCGGTGCGCCGGTCGCGGACCTGGATGAAGCCGGGGCCCTTGCGGTAGATGCACTTGCAGAGGTAGAAGGTCTCCTTCCACTGCTGTCGGATGTCGTCCGCGTCCGGGGTGTCGAGGACGGTGCGCGGCGGATACAGGTGGTTGAGCGAGCGCCAGATCTCGGGGTCCGCGCCGAGCGAGATCTCCCAGTCGACCACCAGGCCCCAGCTTGTGAGTTCGGCGACGAGGAGCATGGTGGTGACGATGGAGCGGGCGCCGGTGGCGCCGGACAGGTCGGCGGGCCGGTCGAGCGCGACCCGCCGGGTGCCGCTCCGGTAGAGGTCGGCCGCGAGTGTGGCCGGCCACGGGCCCGTGGGATCCGCCGCGATCCGGGTTGCGGGGTCCATCCAGGGCAGTTGCAGTACCTCCTCGTCGTGGTCGCGCCAGGTGGTCAGGGAGAGGGGAGTGGTCGTCGTTGTGGTCGTAGTTGTGGGCATGAGCGTGCTCCTTGGGTCCGCTGTGGGCGTCCGGGTCAGGCGGCCGGCGTCGGGGCTGGTGCCGGTGTCCGATTCGGTGCCGTGCCTGTGGTCCCGGCCGGGGCCTCCTCGTACGCCTCGGTCGTCGCGGACGTGTCATCGGGGGAGTCCCCGTCCGAGGTGCCCTTGCGCCGGGTGTCGAAGATGCGCTCGAAGCGCAGCAGTTCCTGGTTGTTGGCGAACGGCGCGATGTGCACCCACTGCCCGGCGTCGGTGAAGACGATGCCGAGCCGCAACCACTCCTCCAGAAGCGCGTCCACCCTGGCCTCGGTGGCGTCGCCGCCGAGTTTGCGGACCAGGCCCGGCACGTGGTGCGGCTGGTCGAGCAGCCGGAACACGGCGACCTCCAACGGGTCGTGCAGGGTCAGCGTGGTCCAGTCGAAGTCCTTGCGGCGGCTGATCAGCACGATGCGGTCGTCGAGGTCGATCATGCTGAGCCGGCACTGCACGTGCTCCTCCTGCCAGCGTGCACCGGCCGCCTTGAGCGCGTCGCTGGTCTCCTCGTCGATGCCCTGGTGCGGCGCGGTGAACAGATAGCCGAAGTCGAGGAACTCCGATTCGGGCAGGTCGTAGTTGCGCCGGTACTGGGCATCGGGCTTGAGCGGATGGAAGCCCATGGCGGGGTTGTTGAAGTTGGGGCTGAACCGTTCGGTGACGATCCTGGCCACGCCCTCCATCGGTGCCAGGTGGTGCAGGGCCGGGAACTGCTCGATGATCGGCAGGTAGTCTTCCGGCCGTTCGCCGGTGAAGCCGTAGAGGTAGTTCCACGACACCGACTGGCCGACCGTCTCGGCGTCGCGCAGCATCCGGATGTTCAGACAGCCGGTGACGCCCTTGTCCATCAGCTTCAGGACCCGGCTGTTGAGGCTCTCGATGCCGGGCTGCACATTGACGAGGCCCGCCCGGTAGAGGGTTTCGAGCTGCTCGCGGCGGAGGTTCGACTTGATCTCGTACTGGAGTCGCATGTCGTACCCGGACTCGTGCAGCCTCGGCAGCACCGAGGACAGGTACCGCATGTCGAGGATGTTGTCGACGACGTACATGTCGAGCACCTGGTGCCGCTCGACCTGCCGCACGATCTCTGCGTAGAAGTCGTCGGGGCTCTTGCTGCGGAATTCCATGGACGAGCCGTTGAGACCACAGAACGTGCAGTGGTGCTTCTCGCCCCACCAGCAGCCGCGCGAGCCCTCGACCACGAGTTTCGGCTCGACCCAGTCACGCGCCGACGATGCTTCGAGGCGGGCGAAGTAGCCGTCGTAGTCCGGCGAGACGATCTCGGCGGGCCGCAGCGGGCGGGTGCTCATGGCGTTGACGACGATGCCGTGCGTGCCGCGCCAGCAGAGGCCGGGTATCTCGGCGAGGGCCGCCGGATCGGGGCGTTCCTTGTCGAGTGCGTGCAGCAGCGCGGGGAAGGAGTGCTCGCCCTCGCCGCGTACCACGGAGTCCACGAAGGGGAAGTTGCGGTGCAGCGCCTCGCCTTGGGGTCCGTCGCAGTTGGCTCCTCCGAAGACGATGTGTGTCGCGGGGGCCGCGTTCTTGATGGCTCGGGCGGTGGCCAGCGCGGCGGTGTTCTGCTGGAAGGTGGAGGTGAAGCCGACCAGGTCGGGTTCGAGGGCGAGGATGCGCGAGGTCAGCGCGGCAATGAACTCCGGGGCCTCCCGGTGCAGTTCGATGCTGAGCTCGCGGTCCGCGTCCTCCAGCGGGATCTCCTCGGTCATCTCGGCGATCCGCCATTCGGGATCGTCGTAGAGGGCAGAGGAGAACACCCAGTCGCCGAGACCGCTGAAGTAGCTGTCCAGGGCGAGCAGGTTGAAGTCGGCGAGGGTGAACTTGCGGCGTTCGGTGAGCCAGTCGACGTAGTCGAGATTGCCGTGTACGACGGTGACCTGCGCGTCGGGAAGGGTGTTCGCGGCCGTACGGCGCAGGATGCCGGTCGCGAGGGACGGGACGTCGATGAGGGCCCAGGGCATGTTGACGATGACGATGTTCACGTGGATTCCCGGCCTTTCGAGGCATGCGGGACTTGCGGTGTGAGGGTTCTGCGCTCTACGGCGGGTGGGACGGCCGGGGCGGCCGGCATGTGGCAGCCGTCCCGGCGTCCCCATGGAGGCATCAGGCGTCAGACGTGAGACGTCAGGACTCAGGCGCTGACGATGATGACGATGACCGGTCGGTTGGCCCGTGCCTGGTTCTTCAGGTCGAGCGGATCGTTGTGGACGATGGTCTTCCGCATGTAGTTCACCCCCTTCCCGCGTGGGTACGGTCGGCCGCCGGACCCGCGTCGCGCGCGGGTCGGCGGGGTCGACGGGCGCTCACTGCGCCTCCGCCGCCACCCGGCCGCCAAGGGCGGCGCCGAGGAAGGTCACGACCCTGATCAGAGTGGTCGCCTGCGACTGGATCGCCCGGCTGTCGTGCCCGGTGTCCAGTTCGAGCAGCTCCGGCTCGGTGCCGTGCACGCGCAGTGCGTCCGCGTAGGCCACGATCTGCTCCGGCGGGCACTTCGCGTCGTTCGCCCCGGCGACGAGCAGGACCGGCGCGCGTACCTGGGCGGCGTACGTCATGGGTGACGACTCGGCGTAGCGGTGCGGCACTTCGTCGGGCGTCCCGCCGAACAGCCGGGTGTCCAGGGACCGCAGCGCCGAGGTGCCCGCGCGGAAGGCGGCGAAAGTGTCGGCGATCGGGTGCACGGCCGCGCTGGCACGCCACAGCTCGGGCTGGGTACCTAGGGCCAGCAGGGTCAGATAGCCGCCCCACGACCAGCCGGCCAGCGCGGTGCGCTCCGGGTCCGCGAGGCCCGCCCGCACCAGGTCGGCGCGGACCGCCGCCAGGTCGGCGACCTGCGTCAGGCCCACCCCGTCGTCGAAGGCGTTGCGCCAGGCGGGCCCGTAGCCCGTGGAGCCGCGGTAGTTGACGCGCGCGACGGCGAACCCGGCGGCGGTCAGCAGGCTGACCGTCGGGTCGTACGCGTCACGGTCCGACTCGAAGGGACCGCCGTGCACCAGGAAGACGGTCGGCCACGGCCGCGCGGGGCGGACCGGGGTGGAGAACAGCGTGTGGACCGGGCCGCCGGGGCCGGGCGTCCACCGGTCGGTGACCGTCACCGGGGGGCCCGCCGCGACCGCCTGCTCCCTGGGAGGCCTGTGCCCCGATGACGTACGGAGTACCGGTGGTGTCGCGGTGTCCGTCCAGATGTAGTGGAGGTCGCCGCCCGGTCCGGTCCGTCCACCGGTGTCGTCGGTGCCCGATCCGGTTCCTCCGCCGGTACCGTCAGCGCCCGGCCCGGTCCCTCCACCGGCACCACCGGCACCACCGGCGACCGGCTGCATCCGTGCGTCGAGCACCGAGCCCGGTGGCGTCGCCAGCGGGGTCCGGGATCGCCGCAGCAGGTCCACGGCGGCCAGCGTGGAGCGGCCGTGCCGGTCCTGGCGTACCAGGATCCGCCCGTCGGGGCACCAGCTCGCCGAGATCTCGGTGTCGAACCGGCACCACCCGGCGATCCGCAGACCGCCCGCGAGCGACCAGGTCCCCAACTGATAGCCCCCGTCCCGCTCCACCATCAAAAGCAGTCGGGGCGGCCCCTGGTCTGGGCCGAACCCCAGCGCCCACAGCGGGTGCCGGGTCCCCGACAGCGTGGCGACGGGGCGGCCGGTGCGGTCGAGTACCCGTACCGCGGCCGGGTCCGTCGGCTCGCTGCAGAGCGCGAGCAGCGTGCCGTCGACGGACAGGTCGACCAGCTCGCCGTACCCGGCACCGGCCAGGTCGACCAGCTCAACCTGCCCGTCACCGTCCAGGAGCGTGCGTACCTCTCCCTCGGGCGAGCGCAGGTGGAGCGACAGGCCGTCCGGGCCGAGCAGACCCACGGCGGCGGTGCCGTCGGCGGCCATCGCGAGCCCGCCGTGCGCGCCGGGCGGGACGCCGGGTAGCGCGGGCGTATCCGCGCCGCCCTCCCAGGGCTGCAGCATCCAGCGGCCGTCGCCCGTCGGACCGTCCTCGAACCACCAGATGTTCTGGCCCCGAGGGTCCACGTCGGCTACGTCGGTGCCGAGCCCGGGACGGTCGGTGACCTGCCGGACCGTGCCCTGTGCCAGATCCCAGGCGAAGACCTCGCAGCGGTCGTCCGCCTCGCCCGCGAAGCAGCCCCGGTCCGGGGCCAGTTCGGCGATCGCGGGCAACGGCGCAGGGGCGACGCGCAACTGCATCTCCACCTCAGTCTCCTCGGCTCGGTGCGCTCGGTGGGGTCGGCGCGGTCGATACGGGTTCCGCGGGCACCGCGTCATGCGGCCCCGCCCGGTCCAGATGGCGGCGTCCGACATGCGTGTACAGGGCCAGAACGGAGAGGCAGCCGGCGAGCACCCAGCCGACCGCCGCCGGTTCGAGCAGGCCCATCAGCAGGCCCGCGGTCGCCGGCGCGGCGAGCTGCAGCGCATTGGCGGTGCCGGCCATGACGGACCCGGTGCGGCCCTGGAGTTCGGGCGGGATGACCGCGATCGCACGGGTCTGGAACAGCACGCTGAGCACCGGACCGATGAACAGGGCCGTCCCGAACAGGGCCCCGTACATCCACAGCGACCCCACCATCCCCAGCGGGGCGACCAGCGCCACCATCGCCCAGGAACAGCCCGCGATCAGCGTGCCCGGGGACACCCGGCGCAGTATCCACGGCGTCACCAGCGCGCCGACGAGACCGCAACCGCCGGCCAGGCTCAGCATCAGACCGACGGACGAGGCCGAGGCCCCGTCAAGGCGGGACGCGATGAGCACGAAGTAGTAGACGGCGGTGAACACCGCGTTCACCCCTGCCCCCCAGACCAGTGCGAACCGCAGGAAGGGATGCCGCCACAGGAAGCGCAGCCCCTCCTCGGCCGACGTGCGGAACGACTCTGTGGGGCCGGGCCGTTCGGGCGCCGACAGCTCGGTCCTGATCGACCGTACGCACAGTGCCGCCCCGACATAGGACAGCGCGTTGGCGGCGAACGGCGCCCACCGGGCGAGCTGGTAGAGCACCCCGCCGACGAGCGGGCCGAGCAGTGCCGCACCTTGGTCCCTGGCCTGGAGCGCCGCGATGGCCCCGCTCGGGTCCTTCGGCGGCAGGATCGCGCGGATCGCCCCGCGCGCGGCGGCGGCGTAGGTCGCCGCCGCCCCGCTCTCCAGGACGGTCACGGCGAACAGCAGCGGCAGTGTCACGGCATCGGCGACCACGGCCGCGGTGAGCACGCCGAACGCGACGAACGAGACGGCGGCCGATACCAGCATGATCCGCCGCCGCGACCGGCGATCGGCGACCACCCCGGCGACCGGGCCGACCATGGTCTCCATGGCGACCGCGACCGTGCCGAGCAGCCCCGCCGCCGCAGGACTCCCGCCGACCGTCAACACCAGGAGAACCAGGACGAGTTCGGCCGCGTGCGAGCCGAGCCGGTCCGTGGCACCCGCCAGCCAGTACAGCCGGAAGTCGCGCCGCCGCGTGGTGGCCGCGTCCATGTTCGGCTTGCTCAACGGAGCCCCCGTCCTCAGCACGCTCGCCGCACACCCCGTGCGGCGATGGCCCGGCTGGACGGCGTCTGCGCCCTCGCGATGACCCGGCGTACGCCTTCCGGCTCGTGCCGCGCATCACTGTGTCCGGGACGCCGAGGGGAAACCTTGCAGAATCCTTGAATCGGCCGTGAGCAGCCGGTACGACGGGAGGGCGGTGTCCGCGGCTCCGAGGGAGAGCGGTGTCCGTGGCTCCGGGGGAGAGCGGTCAGTATGACGGTGGAGTTCGGTCTGCTGGGCAGCATCGAGGCACGCATCGACGGAAGGCCCGCCCCGCTGGGCCACGCCCGCCAGAGAGCGGTCCTCGCCGCGCTTCTCGTGGACGTCAACCAGCCGGTGACCATGGGCCAGTTGACCGAAAGGGTGTGGGGGGACCGGCTGCCCCGACAGGCCCGCGCCACCTTGCACGGATACGTCTCACGGCTCCGCCAGGCCCTGGCCGCCACCGGCGAGGCGGGCATCAGCCGCGGCAGCGGTGGCTACGTCCTCACCGCGTCCGACACGACCACCGTGGACCTGCACCTCTTCCGCGCACTGCTCGCCGAGGCCCGTGCCGCCGAGGACGGCGGGCGCTCCGTCGACCTGTACGAACAGGCGCTGCGACTGTGGCGCGCGGAGGCCTTCGCCACCCTCGACACCCCATGGATCAACGCTCTGCGCGACACCCTGGATCAGGAGCGGTTCGCCGCCCAACTCGACCTGGACGACATCAGGTTGAGCCTCGGACAGCATGCGGCGCTGCTGCCCCAGCTGGCGGCCAGGGCCGCCGCCCACCCCCTGGACGAGCGGCTGGCCGGGCAGATGATGACCGCCCTGCACCGCTGCGGCCGGGCGGCCGACGCACTGGACCACTACCAGCGCACGCGGCACCGATTACGCGGGGAGCTGGGCATCGAACCGGCTCCCGCCCTCCGCGAGATCCAGGCCGCCGTCCTGCGCCAGGACGCCCCGCCCCGGCCCTCGGCCACCGTCAGACCCCACACACCACCGGCCCAACTCCCGCTGTCGGTAGCCGCGTTCACCGGACGCGATCTCGAAATCGCCCGCCTCGACAGCCTCCTGAACGGCGGTGCATGGGACCCGGCACCGACTTCGGTGGTCATCTCGGCGGTGGAGGGCACCGCCGGAGTCGGCAAGACCGCACTCGCCGTGCACTGGGCCCACCGGGTCCGCGACGCCTTCCCCGACGGGCAGCTCTACGTCAACCTGCGCGGCTTCGACCCAGGAGGCGCGCCGGTCAGCCCGGAGGAGGCCCTGCGCGGGTTCCTCGGCGCACTGGGGATGCCGCCGGGCCACATACCGGCCGGACTCGAGGCGCAGACCGGCCTCTTCCGTACGCTGATGGCGGACCACCGGGTCCTGATCCTCCTCGACAACGCCCGCGACGCCGACCAAGTCCGCCCCCTGCTGCCCGGCGCCCCCGGCTGCCTCACCCTCGTCACCAGCCGCAACAGACTCACCAGCCTCGCCGCGGCCGAAGGCGCCCACCTCCTCACCGTCGACCTGCTGACCCCCGGTCAGGCCCAGGACCTGCTCACCGGACGCCTCGGCGCACGCCGGGTCGCGGCCGAACCCGACGCCGTGCAGGAGATCGTCGCCCGGTGCGCGGGCCTGCCGCTGGCCCTCGCCGTGGTGGCCGCCCGCGCCGCCGCCCAGCCCAGCTTCCCGCTCGCCCTGCTCGCCGAGGAACTGCGCCGGGACGGCAGCCGCCTCGACGCCCTGGACGGCGGCGACCCCGCCTCACAACTGCGCGCGGTGTTCTCGTGGTCGTACCGCATGCTCAGTCCCGACACCGCCCGGATGTTCCGGCTGCTCGGTCTGCACCCCGGACCGGACGTGGCGACACCCGCCGCCGCGGCTATCGCCCACGTCACGAAGCCGCACGCCCGCGCCCTGCTCACCGAGCTGACCCGCGCCCACCTGCTCACCGAACACACCCCGGGCAGACACGCCTTCCACGACCTGCTGCGCGCCTACGCCATCGAACTGGCCCGCGCCCACGACCGGGACCGCCGCGAGGCCACCCACCGCATGCTCGACCACTACCTGCACACCGCCCGCACCGCCGACGCGCTGCTCACGCCCCAGCCCCACCCCATCGAGCTGCCGCCCGCGCGGCCGGGCGCCGCACCCCAGGAGCACGCCGACCACGAGGAGTCCCTCACCTGGTTCACCGCCGAACACCGGGTGCTGGTCGCCGCCGTGGAGCAGGCCCTCGACGACGGATTCGGGCCGCACGCCTGGCGGCTCGCCTCGACGCTCACCACGTTCCTGGACCGACAGGGCTACTGGCAGGAGCTCGCCGCCACCCAGGCCACCGCCCTCGAAGCCGCCCGCCGCCAGGGCGACGTGGCAGGACAGGCCTACGCACACCGCGGCCTCGGCCTGGCCCACGACCGCCTGGACCGCCCCGAGGACGCCCGCGCCCACTACCTGCGCGCCCTGGACTTGTTCGGCGACCTCGGCAACCGCGCCGGACAGGCCCGCACCCACCAGCACCTCTCCCGGATGTCCGAGTCCTGCGGTCACCGCCAACAGGCCCTCGAACACGCCCACCACAGCCTGGAGCACTACCGGGCCGTCGACGACCCGGCCGGGCAGTCCGCGGCCCTCAACCACATCGGCTGGATCCTCGCCCAGCTCGGCGACCACCAGCAGGCCCTGGAACACTGCCGCCGCGCCCTCGCCCTGGCCCAGCGGGTCGGCGACCTCAACGGGCAGGCCCACATCTGGGACAGCCTCGGCTACATCCACCGAAGACTCGACCAGTACGACCAGGCCGTCGGCCACTACCGCAAGGCCCTCGCCCTGTTCCACCAGTCCGGCGACCGCCACAGCGAAGCCACCGCGCTGGCCTGCCTAGGCGAGACCCACCGCGCCGCCGCCCACGCCGACGCCGCCCGCGAGGCCTGGATACGGGCGCTGCGGATCACCCACGAACTGGGCCTGCCCGACGCCGACCCGCTGCGCAACCGCATCCTCCACCTCCTTGGCCGACCGGGGAGTCCGGATCAGGGGCAGTCGCCGCTCGGCTCGAACAACTCCCAGGTTCCGTCGACGACGTAGGGAGAGCGGACCGGAGTTCGGGTCCAGCCGAGGACCGAGGTCGCCAGCACCCACCGCCGCCCCGCCGGCCATGGATACGCCGCGGAATAGTGCCTAACGTGGTTGCTCGGAGAGGAAAGGGATGATGTCGAGCCACCGGGCTTGCCCCGGCCTGTGCTGAGAGAAGGGGGGAACCTGGTGCGTAGCTGGCCCGCGGACTGTCAGGACACCCGGCCATGGACGGGTTGACGATCCACAAGAGTTCACCCGACGGCGCCGCCATCTCCACACTCGTCCTCGTCGGCGAGCTGGAGATCGTATCCATCGGCAAGTTCCGGGAGTTCGTCATTCAGGCCCTTGAGCGTGCCGACCGCCACCTGGAGCTTGACCTCTCAGGAATCACCCGGTGCGACGAGGGAAGCCTCTATGCCGTTCTCGGAATGTGCCAGGCCACGCACCATGCCGGAGGAAGCCTGGCCATCACCGCGGCCAGCACGCCCGTACGCGATGCGCTTCACCGCACCGGTCTGGACAGGGTGCTGACGATCCCGCACCCTTGATCGTCGTGCCGTAGCCCTCGGCCAGGACCGGGGCCCGGGTCACTTGGACCGTCCATTTCCGGAACGCAGATATTCTCGCCTTCTCGCAGAGGTCATCGCCACGGGGCATCGGCCGACGGCAATCCAGCTGCCTGCCCCACTGAAGTCTCTGCCAGGGGGGACGTCTTCACAGGACCTCGACGTGTTCGCCCCGGCAGCGGTTTCGGGTGTCGAGAACGTATTGCGCGGTCCGCTCGACGAGCGCGTAGTCGAAGGCGTCGTGGTCGGTGGCCAGGACGACCACGTCCGCCGCCCGGATCTCCTCCTCCGTCAGCTCCACGCAGGTGATGTCGAGGGGCAGCAGATGGGGTTCCGTGTGCGGCTCCACCGCCACGACATGCGCGCCGAGCTTGCGCAGCGACTGGGCGAGCATGACAGCCGGCGACTCGCGGATGTCGCCGGTGTTCTTCTTGTAGGCCAGGCCGAGTTGCAGGACCCGGGATCCCTTGACCGACTTGGCGCGTTCGTTCAGTCCCCGGGTGATCCGCGAGGTGACGTACGCGGGCATCTGGTCGTTCATCTCGTTGGCCAGTGAGATGAACCGGACGTCCTGCCGCAGCAGCCGCCTGACCTGCCAGGACAGATACGAGGGATCGACCGGAAGGCAGTGTCCGCCCACGCCGGGTCCGGGCCTGAAGGCCATGAAGCCGAACGGTTTGGTGGCGGCGGCCTCGATGGCCTCCCAGATGTCGGCCCCCAACTGCCGTGAGATCATCGCCATTTCGTTGACCATGGCGATGTTGACGTGCCGGAAGGTGTTCTCAAGCAGCTTCGTCAGTTCGGCGGTGCGGCATGAGGTGACCGGCACCGTGCGTTCCACGATGCGCGCGTAGAAGCGCTCGATGGTGCGCAGCGACGCGGGGTCGATCCCGGAGGTCACCTTCGGCGTGTTCTCGAGGCGCCACTCGGGGTTGCCGGGGTCGATGCGCTCGGGGCTGTATCCGAGGTGGAAGTCCACGCCCGCCTTCTTCCCGCTGCCCTCCTCCAGCAGTGGCCGCAGCAGGTACTCGGTGGTGCCCGGGTACGTGGTGGACTCCAGGACGACGGTGGCGCCATCCGTGATGTACGGGGCGATACTCCGGCCCGCGTTCTCCACGAAGCGCAGATCGGGCACGCCGTCACGCAGCGGGGTGGGTACGGTGATCACGCAGACGTCGAAGTCGGCGGCCCGGTCGTAGTCGGTGGTGGCCTCGTAGCGGCCGCTGTCCAGCGCGCCCAAGAGGAGCGTGCCGTCGACGTCCTCGATATAGGGATCGCCCGAGAGTAAGCGTTTCACGCGCAGTTCGTCGGTATCCACGCCGATCACGTGGAAACCGGCCTCCACCGCCCGCACGGCGAGCGGGAGTCCCACGTATCCCTGACCGACGATAACTAACTTCTCTTGCTTGTTCGGGTTGTGTTCCGTCATCACCGTGGCCTCCGGGCAGTAGCGTTCTCCGGGCCAATTGAGGCATATGCGTTGCGTAGAGTTCCGATTGGCGCGTCATGTCTCCCCGACGTCACTCCAATCGAGTATCAGGCGGCCCGTCGAGGTGGCTGGAGCGCATGCCGATGTTTCAATTTCCGCTATTTCTCTCATAGGTGGATGTTGGGCACGGTATGAAGATCGAGCTCTGTGAATTTTTTTCGACAATTTCCCACTGAACCGGAGTGGCCCGTATGGATCGTTGTCCGAAATACCTGGTCACCGGTGGAGCCGGCTTCATCGGCTCACACCTCGTGGACGCGCTGTTAGCCGAAGGAAAGGAGGTGGTGGTCCTCGACAACCTCGCCACCGGGCAACTGTCCAACCTCGCCCGGGCGCAGGAGCATCCGGGATTTCGATTCGTCCACGGTTCCGTCCTTGACGAGCTCCTGGTGGACGAGTTGGCGCGCGAGTGCGGCACCGTGGTCCATTTGGCCGCCGCCGTTGGGGTCAAACTCATCGTCGAGCAACCGCTGAAATCGTTCGTCACGAATATCAGGGGTACCGAGACCGTTCTCGAGGCGGCCCAACGCCACTCGCTGAGGGTTCTGTTGGCCAGCACATCGGAGATCTACGGCAAGAACTCCTCGGGACCGCTCAGCGAGACCTCCGACCGGATCCTGGGCAGTCCCTCAGTGGTCCGCTGGTCGTACAGCACGGCCAAGGCGGTCGACGAGATCTTCGCAAATCTCTACCACCAGGAGCGGGGCCTGCGGTCGACGATCGTCCGGTTCTTCAACACCGTTGGCCCCCGCCAGAGTCCGGCCTACGGGATGGTCATTCCGCGCCTCGTCCGGCAGGCGGTGTACGGTGAGCCGCTCACTGTGCACGCGACGGGTCAGCAACGGCGCTGCTTTCTCCATGTGGCCGACGCGGTCGCGGCGTTGATGCTCCTGCTGGAGCATCCAGGGGCGGAGGGCGGGACCTTCAACGTCGGTTCCGCCGAAGAGATCACCATCCGCGAGCTCGCCGAGCGTGTCATCGTCCAGGCAGCGAGCTCCTCCCCGGTGCAGTACGTGCCGTACACCGAGGCGTATGGATCGGGTTTCGAGGACATGCAACGCAGGGTCCCGGACACGACGAGGCTTCGTACGCTGACGGGGTGGCAGCCCCGGCGCGACCTCACCGACGTGCTCGGCGACGCCATCGCGGACGCGCGCGGCGAGATGAGCCGCAGGGTGGCGACGGGCCTGCCGGGCGGCAGGGGAGAGCTTCAGCCCGCGACCCCCCTGGGCGTCGTCGGAACCACGATCGCGGGCCCGTGTTAGGCCTGAGTCCCCTGCCGACGGTGGTTGCGGTCGGTTGCATGGCCTTGTTGCTCGGTGTGCTGCTTACGGAACCGCTGCGGCGTTTCGCTCTGCTCCATGGCATCACCGACGTGCCTGACAGCCGCAAGGGCCATGCCCGGCCGACTCCGTACCTCGGCGGGATCGCGGTCGCCGTCGTCACTCTCGCTGCCGGAGCCGTCGCGGCGTTGTCCGGCGGTGTCGGGAATCCAGGCCTCGCGGTGCTGCTCGGGGGTGCCGCGATCATGGCGGTGCTGGGGCTCGTCGACGACCTGCGCCCGCTGGGTGCGTTGCCTCGCATGGGCGTGGAGGGGGCGGCGGCTTCGGCAGTCGTGCTCGTCGGCGGGCATCCGACGGTCTTCGGCAGTGGTCTCGACGCTGTCCTCGCCGTCCTGTGGATCGTCTTCACCACCAACGCGTTCAATCTGCTGGACAACATGGACGGAGCGGCGGCGACGCTGTGTGCCGTCATCGGTGGATTCCTGTGCTGGCACGCGTGGTTGAGCGGACAGGCGGGGCTGGGAGTGGTCCTCTCGGCTCTCTGCGGTGCCTGTCTGGGGTTCCTCGTCCACAACTGGCACCCGGCAAGGATCTTCCTCGGTGACTCCGGGTCCCTTTTCATCGGGTTCACCCTGGCCTCCGCGGCCGTGGTGCTCCACAAGGACGCGGTCGGCCTCTCCGCGCCTGCCGGGCTGCTGGCCATGACGCTGGTGGCGACCGTGGACACCGCGCTGGTCATGCTCTCCCGATACCGGGAGGCGAGGCCGCTGCTGCTCGGAGGACAGGACCACGCGTCCCACCGGCTGCGGCGGATGGGCCTGACGGTGCGGCAGGCCGTCACGGTGCTGGGAGTGTTCGCGGGACTGGGCGGCCTGTGCGGTGTCCTTCTGGCGCAGGGGGTTCTGCAGCCGGGTCCGCTGTTCCTGGCGGCCGCCGTGGTCGTCGTCGCCGCGGTGGCGTTGTTGCTCCGGATTCCGTCCCGGTCGTTCCCGGCCACTTCCGTTGCCCTGCCGGTGGGAAGGACGGCGGACAGCGGCGAGCGTACGGCTGCCAGGATCACCTAGGGCGGACAGTCCGGCACAGCCGGATGAGGTGAGGGACGGTCGAAGGCGCGCCGCCCGGCATCAATGCCGGGCGGCGCGCCTTCGACTGCCGGGTGGGCCTGAGCTCACCCGACCGGGGCCGGTGACGGTGTGGCCGGTGTCATCGCGTACTGCGGAAGGTTCTGGAACCAGTGCACCGTTTGGGCCAGGCCTTCGTCGAGCGGCACCGGCGCGACGTTGGGGAACAGTTCGCGCAGCAGGTGGTCGGCTGCCTGTGAGTCCCGCACGTCTCCCCGCCGCGCGGGTTCGTGCACGACCTCCAGGGGTGCGTCCAGGACGGCTGCCAGGCGGTGGGCGAGATCGAGGACGGACACCCGGGTGCCGAAGGCCAGGTTCACCGGGTCGGTGGAGGTGACGCGCCGAAGGACGGCGTCGGCCAGCATCCGTGCGACCGTTCCCACGTAGGTGAAGTCGCGGGTCTGGTGGCCGTCGCCGAAGATCCTGAGCGGCTCACGGCGCAGCATGGCGTCGGTGAAGGCCGGCACCACCGCGGCGTACGCGTGGCCCGCGGGCTGCAGCGGTCCGTACACGTTGAAGAAGCGCAATGCGAGCGTCGGCAGGTCGAAGGCCGACCCATACGCGAGTACGTACGCTTCGGTCGCCAGTTTGCTCGCCGCGTACGGGCTGAGCGGGCGGGTCGCGAGCCCTTCGTGCTTGGGCAGGTCGGGTACGGACCCGTATACGGAGGACGACGATGCGGCGACCACGTGGGTACCGCGGGACCGGCAGGCTTCCAATACCCGAACGGTGCCGGTCGCGTTGACGTCGTGGCTGGCCAAGGGATCGGTCAGGGAGCGGGGCACGGAGGGGCGGGCGGCGAGGTGGACGACGGCGTCCGCCCGGCTGACCGTGGCGTCGAGCAGCTGGCGGTCCAGGATGCTTCCCTCGATCAACTCCACGTCCGTACCGGCGAGATTGGCCGCCGAGCCCGTGCTGAGGTCGTCGAGGGCGACGACGTCGTCGATGCCTGGCCGCGAGAGGAGTTCGCGGCACAGGTTAGCTCCGATGAAACCGGCGCCTCCGGTAACGACGATGTTCAACGATGACCACCTTTCGGTAAGGGCGCCGGCCACCATCCATGGGCAGCGGCGATCGAGGTGTACAGGTCGTGGATGTCGGTCACGAGGCGCTGCGCCCCGAACCGCTCTGCCGTCCAGGTGGTCGCACGCTCGCCCATCTGCCGGCGCAGCGGCTCGTCGTGCAGTAGCCGGACGGTGTGGCGGGCGAGTTCGGCGGCACTGGTGGAAGACAGGAATCCGGTCTCCCGGTCCCGCACGACCTCCGCGACGCTGCCCACGTTTGTGGCGACCGCGGGCACTCCCGCAAGGCCGGCTTCGATCAGGCTGAGCGGCATTCCCTCGTTGTCCGAGGTGAGCAGCACTACATCGGCCGCGGCGTACACGGTCTCCACGTCGGACCGCCAGCCGAGCAGACACAGCGCGGACCCCAGGCCGCTCGTCTCGGTGAGAGCGGCCTGCTCGCCGCCCTCCCCGCACACCGCGAACACGGCGTCCGGCACGGCGCGGCGCACCTCCCGGGCGACTTCCAGGAACCGGTCTGGCCGCTTGATCTGGGTCACTCGCCCGACGTACGCGACCACAGGGCCCTGTGCGGGCAGACCGAGGCGCCTGCGTGCCTCGGCGCGCTCCGGCGGTGGCGGGAGAGTCGTTCCGGGCGGAACGACCGCGTACTGCTGTGGTTGCCCGATGCCGGCGGCCAGGAGCTCGTCGCGGACACGTGCGCCCACCGACAGCAGACGGTCGCAGCGGCGTGCCAGCCTGCGCTCGGTGTGCACCACTAGGCGGGTCTTGAACGGGGAGAAGTACCCGTGCAGCAGGTGCCCGTGGAAGGTGTGCACCCGCGCGGGCACACCGGCCATCGCGGCTGCGACGCGTCCCAGCGTGCCGGCCTTGGCCGTGTGGGTGTGCACGATATGGGGTCTGAACCGCCGCATGGCCGCGGTGAGTTCGGCGAGCGCCCGCAGGTCGTCCGCGGGGCGGACCGCCCGGCCGAGTGCCGGGATGCGGGTGACCGGGACGTCGGGGGCGCAGTGGTCGATGTAGTCGGCCTCGTCCGGTCCCACCGTTCCGGCGAACAGGCGATGGTCGAAGCGTTCGGGGTCGAGCTTCCGCATCAATGTGGAGACCTGGAGGGCGGGTCCGCCGACGTTCATCCGCGCGATGACTCTTATCACCCTGACACGCGGGGGGCGTAAGTCCCCGGGGTGACCACCTGTGATCGACATGGAAAATACACTAAACCACGACATTCCAAATTTGAGCAGAATGGCGAGTGTGCCCTATATGCCGTTAAAAGAAGACGAGCTGGCGACGCGGTCCGGCACTCACTGGCGCCGACCCGGACCGACCCCCGACCGCGTCTGTCTGATGATCGGTCAGCTCGGACTGGGTGGGGCGGAGAAGCAGATCGCCCTGCTCGCCCGGGAGTTGAACGAGCGAGGCATCCGCACCGACCTGCTGGTCATGTTCCGCAGAGGACCGCGCGAAGCGGAAGTCCGGGGCTCCGGGGTCAAGATCGTGGACCTCGGATTTCAGGGCCGTCGGCCTCTGTTGAGGGGGCTGACGGCCAACGTACGGGCCTTTTGCCGGCTCGTCCGCTACCTGAGGCGGACCCGGCCCCAGATTCTCCAGGCGTTTCTGTTCCACTCCTACCTGACCGCCGCGCCCGCGGCCCGACTCGCCCGTGTGCCGGTCCTCGTGGCCGGACGGCGAAGCCTCGGCGACTACAAGAAGGATCACCACCTCGCGCTCGCCGCGGAGCGGCTGGCGACACGGTGGACGGACTCCGTGGTCGCCAACGCGCAGGCCGTGGCGGACGACGTCCGCCGGAACGAGGGCGTACCCGCCTCCAAGATCACGGTGATCCCCAACGGCATGCCCCCACGGGACTTCGAACAGGCGCCGGCGGCCGAGGTCGCGACCACTCTGCCGCTCGTCGTCTGCGTGGCGAACCTCGCCGCGCACAAGGGGCACCGATACCTCCTCGAGGCCTGTGCCCTGCTCCGCTCGAGAGGGCGCGACTGCACCCTCGTACTCATCGGGAACGGCCCGACACGCACAGCCTTGAAGGAGCAGGCCCAACGACTGGGAATCGACGCACGGTTCCTGGGCGCCCGCACCGATGTGGCGCGATTCCTGGCGCGAGCGGACGTGGTCGTCCTGCCCTCCCTCCACGAGGGATGCAGCAACGCCGTCATGGAGGCGCTCGCGGCGGGCAGGCCCGTGGTCGCCACCTCCGTGGGCGGCACGCCGGAACTGCTGCGCGGGCATGGCGTGCTGGTGCGCCCAGCGGACGCGGAAGCGCTCGCCAACGGCGTGCAGCACCTGCTCGAGAACCGGGAATTCGCCGAAGAGTTGGGGCGCCAAGGGCGTGCGTGGGCCCGCGCCAACCTCAGCGTGGAGGCGATGACGGACCGCTATGTCTCCCTGTACCGCGAACTCCTGGAGCGGCGATGTGCGGCGTAGCGGGAATCGTCTCCACCACGTCTCCGGACCCCGCGGTCGTGCGGGCGATGTGCGATCTGATCGTCCATCGCGGCCCGGACGGGGAGGGACTGCACAGCGACGGGCAGGCGGCACTGGGCATGCGACGGCTGGCCATCATCGACGTCGCCGGGGGCGACCAGCCCGTCTACAACGAGGACCGCAGCGTCGTCGCCGTGTTCAACGGCGAGATCTACAACTTCGCGGAACTCCGCACGGAGCTGCGGAACCTGGGACACAGGTTCCGCACGAACAGCGACAGCGAGTGCCTGGTCCACCTGTACGAGGAGCACGGCGACGAGCTGGTCCACCGGTTACGCGGCATGTTCGCCTTCGCCCTGTGGGACGCCAAGGAGCGGCGGCTGCTGCTCGCACGCGACCGCGTGGGCAAGAAGCCGCTGTACTACCGGCATGCCGAGGGCTCCCTGGCGTTCGCCTCCGAACTGAAGGCGCTGAGCGCCCTGCCCGGTCTCAGCCGCGATCTCGATCTGGTCGCCCTGCACCACTACCTCACCTACCAGTACGTCCCCGCGCCCTGGTCGATCCAACGCGGGGTCCGCAAGCTGCCGCCCGGCCATCTGCTCAGCTGGCAGGACGGACGGATGAGCGTACGGCGGTACTGGTCCCTGGACTTCACTCCCGGTCCCGAGATCAGCGAGCAGGAGGCCGTCGAACGGACCCGCGAACTGCTGCTTGACGCCACCAGGGTCCGGATGATCGCCGAGCGTCCCCTGGGAGCCTTCCTGTCCGGCGGAATCGACTCCTCCGCGGTCGTCGCCGCGATGGCGCGGTCGAGCGCAGAGCCCGTGAAGACGTTCTGCGTGGGCTTCGAGGACGCTCGGTACGACGAGCGGGAGCACGCCCGCGCGGTGGCAGAGCGGTACGGCACCGACCACCACGAGCTGGTGGTCGAGGCCTCCGCCCTGGCCGCGCTGCCGACGCTGACCTGGCACTTCGACGAACCGTTCGCCGATTCCTCCGCCATCCCCTCGTTCTTCGTGGCCCAACTGAGCCGCCGTCACGTCACCGTCGCACTCAATGGCGACGGGGGCGACGAGGCCTTCGGCGGGTACACGCGCTACGCCCTCATGGCCCGGGCCGGGCGGCTCAGGATTCCTGTCGGCGCACGTCCGGTCCTCGGCCGCTTGGGAGGCTCGCTCGTCCAGGGCGGTCCGGTCGGCTCGCGGCGGCGGCGCGCCGGACACGCGCTGCAGCTGCTGGGCCAGCCGCCGCACCGCCAATACGCCCGGCTCATGTCGTACTTCACCCCCGAGCAGAAGCACGCCCTTTACACCGACTGGATGCGTGAGGAACTGGCGGGAACCGACAGCTACGAACTGCTCGACCAGGCGTTTAGCGCGTCGCACGCCGCCGATCCGCTCAACCGGCTCATGGACGTCGACGTCAACACCTATCTGCCGGGCGACCTTCTGGTGAAGGTCGACATCACCACCATGGCCAACTCCCTGGAAGGACGCTCGCCCTTCCTCGACCACCGGCTGATGGATTGGGCGGCCGGATTGCCGGCCGGCCTCAAGGTCCGGGGCGGCACCACGAAGTACCTCCTGAAGAAGGCGCTGGAGGACTGGCTGCCCTACGACCTGTTGCACCGGCCGAAACAGGGGTTCGGAGTCCCGCTCGGAGACTGGTTGCGCACCGAGCTCAAGGAACTGGCCTGGGACGTCCTCACCGACCGGACGGCGAGCTCCCGGGGACTGTTCCGGCCCGAAGCCGTCAGGACGCTCCTGACCGAGCACGAGCAAGGGCAGAACCACGCCAGCCGCCTGTGGGCACTGATGCAGTTCGAGCTGTGGCACCGTCGGTTCGTCGACCAGCCCGTCGCCGCGCCCCCGGCCTCGCCGGCCACCGGAGTACACCGTCGTGGCTGACCGGGGCTCTCAGTTCCTGGGAATGCTGGGAGCCCGCACCGGCACGCTCGTCCTCGGCGCCTTCGCGAGCGTTGTCGTGGCGCGGTCGCTCGCCCCGGACGATCGCGGCACGTACTACATGGCGGTCACCGTGGCGAGTACCGCCATGGCACTGGGCCACCTGTCCGTGGAGCAGGCACAGACCGCCCTGTGGTCCGAGCGTTCGGTGCGCGCTTCGCTGCGGGCCAACAGCCTCCCGCTGGGCCTGCTCATCGGCACGGGAGCCGCACTACTGGCGGTCATGGCGGCCAACTGTCTCAGCGGCGCGGCCAACCTTCCGGACCTGTGGCTGCTGATCACGGCATGTGCGGGCGTGCCGCTGGGCGTGGGGGTGCTCTACGGTAGCAACATCGCGCTGCTGACAGGCCGGGCGGGCCTGTCGGGTACGGCGACGCTGCTGGGCGCGGTCGTCCAATGCGGGGCACTGGTGGCGCTCGGCCTCACCGGCCGGCTGACCGTGTACTGGGTGGTGGTCATCTGGGTGCTGTCCCTCGCCGTGCCGCTGCTCACGCTGGTGGCCGCCGGTGGATTCCCCGTCCGCCGGCCGGACTTCAAGGCCGCGCGGCTCACCTGTGCCAAGGGCCTGAAGCTGCATGCCGGTACGGCGGCGTCGTACGCGTTGCTCAGATCCGACCTGTTCCTCCTCAACGCGCTGAGCGGCCCCCACGCGGTCGGCATCTACTCGCTCGCGGTCACCTTGGCGGAGTGGGGTCGGCTCGTCATCGACGCGGTGTCACAGACCTCGCTGTCCCGCCAGTTCGCCGACAGCCAGGACCTGGCGGCGGCCGTCACCGCTCGCATCACCCGCACCATGGTCCTGCTGGTGGTCGGGTCGGCGGTGACGACCGTCGTGGTGACGTCCGCCCTGGTCACCCCCGTCTACGGACGTGCCTACGCGGACGTGGCCGGCATCGTCGCCCTGCTCGTGCCGGGTGTGCTGGTACTCGCCGGGAGCCGGCCGGCCGTCGCGTATCTGCTGCGCTGCCGGCCGGCACGCTTCACCGTTGTCCCGTCCCTGCTCGCGCTGCTGGTGAACGTCGCGCTGAACGTGCTGCTGATCCCGGTCTGGGGCGCCGCGGGCTGTGCGGTCGCGTCCACCCTCGCCTATGTCGCCCTGGCCGCAGTCCAGTTGGCCCTCTTCGTCCGGGTGTCCGGCACTCCCTGGCGGCGGCTGCTGCCAGGGGCCTCCGACCTTGCGGACATCGCGGTTGCGACGCGGGGCGCGCGGCGCTGAGGAGGGGGAGGCGAGGGCGGAAAGCGAGGCCGGGAAGGGTTCACAGACGGCGGAAGACGAACTCGTTGCAGCCGATCCCGCCCTTGCAGGTCTTCATGTGGCGCAGATGGAACCCGCGGTCCCGGCAGAAGCCGAACACCTGCTCCGGTGAGGCCACTTCGAAGGGGTAGCCGCCCACCCAGTCGACGAGGTCATGCCTGCGTGACATCCCCCGCGGCCGGGGCTCGGTCCGGACCTTGGATCCGGCTCCGCGTCGCATCAGCCCGGTCGCCACCCGCAAGGGAAGCCTTCTGCCGAGATAGAGCACACTGCCGACCAGCAGCAGGCGCCGCATCACCGGCCCGGACTCGTTGTACCGGCGTTTCACCGAGGTCCACATGTGGCTTTCCCCTCCCTGGTCGTTGTAGATCGACACGTACAGGGCGCCGTTCGGGGCGACCAGCCCGCAGGCGGCGTCCATCGCCTTCCATAAGGCACCCGTGTGGTGCAGCACCCCCCACGAGTAGACGATGTCGAACTGCCCGAGTTTCTTCACGAATCCGGCATCGAGAATGGAGGCGCACTCGATGTCCCATTCACTGTCCGGGGCGAACTCCTTGCGCACCTTCCGGGCGGCGGCCACCGAGTCGGGGTCGTAGTCGAAGGACCGGACGCGTGCCCCAAGGCGCAGGGCGGCGAGGGAGAACAGACCGCTGCCGCAGCCGATGTCGAGAAAGGTGCGCCCCGTCAGGTCCGTGGTCCCCAGGGCGTTTTCCAGGGACTTCTGGGCGCCGATGATGCGTTCCTCGTCGATGAGTTGCCCGAACTTCCGCCAGTTCTGGCCGAACGCGAATCGGCGGCCCTGGCTGATCTCGGTCTGGCAATCGACCACTGTTGTCTCCTTAGGACAAGCAGGCGGTGGGATTCAGGACAAGCAGGCGGCGCGTTGATCGGTGTGGCACCGCGCACCGCGTGGATGGTTCTTCTTCGTACGGGTCGGAGGGCGCGGCCGGCGTCGGCCGGACGCGGGTGGAGCGGGGCTCCCGCTGTCAGAGGTACGGGCGAGCAGGCAGCCCAGCGCCATCCAGAACGCGATGGTCACCACGAGGTTCGACAGCGTGTTGGCGAACACGAGCGCCCCCGCGTAGGCCACGACAACGGCCCGCAGTACGGCCTCGTATCCCGAACAGCGGCGTGCCAGGCCCCGCCACATCAGGGCCACGAACAGCACGAGGGCCAGGGCGCCGGCCTCCGCGGCGAGCCGCAGGTAGTCGTTGTGGGTGTTGATGGAGACGTGGAGGTCGGCAGCGGACGCGGCGAAGTCGGGGAACCTCGCGTAACCGATCCCGCGCAGTGGGTTCTCGAAGGCCACGCGCGCCGCCAGGAGCGCTGCCTGCGTCCGGACCTCGCTGTTGGCGGCCAGTTCCGTGCTGCTCCTGTCGCCGGTCAGCCCGTTCTGGGAGTTCAGGGTGCCGGGGAGCACCAGGACGGCGACGAGGCCCGCAAATACCAGCAGTACTTTCTGGCGTGCCGGCCGACCGGCGAGGAACAGACAGGCGAGGCCTGCGAGGACCGCCAGGAACGCGCCACGTGAGCGCGTTTCGAAGACGGCCGCGGCGCAGACCAGAGCGGGCAGCAGCCACATCCAGTTCCTGCTCGCCTTGGCGATACCCACGGCCGCGACCGTGGCGAGGGCGAGAAGGACACCCACGTAGTTCGGGTTCAGGCCCAGTCCGAACAGGCGGCCCTGAGCGTGATCACCGCACATGAGCAGGTACGCCGCTGTGCCTGATCCGCAACAGGCGGTCAGTTGCGCGACGCGGCGAGGGTCCGGTGCGGCCACCAGGCAGGCGGCCAGCACGGCGAGCCCCGCCAGCAGGTAGCGCAGATCGTTCCACGCGCCGTCGGTCGCTGCTGCCCCTGCCATCCGAGGCAGCACGCAACTCACCAGCAGTACGACGGCCAGGAGCACGATCAGAGCCACGTCGATGCCCGGCCGGAAGCCCTTCACCGCGGCGTGGAAGCCGACGAGAGTCACGGCGGCGATCACCACCGCGAAGACCGCCATGCCGCCGAAACCCGCTGCGGCGACCAGGGGCAGGGCGCACAGCAGCGCCAGGAGCGGGAGTTGGGGACGCAGCCCGACCAGGAGAAGGGAGCACACGGCGACGGGCGCCCATTCCGGCGCCTGTTCCCGTGCCAGGAGAAAGCACGCCAGCGCGGACCCGGCCACGAGAAGGGCGCCCCAACCGACGGCTGCGGTAACCCGGTTCACTGCTCGCTGTCCTTGTAACGGGGCTCGCTGTCCCCGTAACGGGCTGTCGCTCACTTCTTCCGCTCTCCCTGGCAGAAGCCCAAAAACACCTATGTGGGCCCCTATATGTGCAATGTCGCCTATCATGCCCGAGGAGTGTGCCGGCCAGTTCCAGCCGTGCCGGGCACTGATCCGAATGGCTCTGCTTGCGCGGATGGCCCGCGTCAGCTGATGCGCGTGCCCATGTTCCCATCGGCCTTGCCGGGGGCGCCGATACCCGTTGGGCAGTGCATTTCGCACTGCTCCTTCGTGGCGAAGTTGTTGGCGTTTCCTCCGCAGCCGCCATAGATGAACGGTTCGCATTCACCGGTCGCGGGGTTGTAGTACCAGCGCAGGAGAGTGTTACTGCAGGGGCCCGGGTCGGGGGGAAGCGTGCATGTGTCGTCTTGGGCCTTGCATGGCATGGCCGTGGCGGCCGTGGCGGCCGTGGCGGCCGCGGTCGCTGTCGGGGCAAGGGTGAGTGCGGGTGCGCCGATCATTGCGAGCAGCATGACGGCGGTGCCGAGGGCTTTATGTAATCTCATGGCGGGAGAAGTCCCCACGGTCAGGCCGAGGGGAACTGCCAGGAGCGTGAATTCACTCGCATGGCGACCGACGCCCGGGGCTGCCCGCCCCGCTTCGACGCTGAGGGCTGCCCGCCCCGTTTCGACGCTGAGGGCCGGGCGCGTCGCGTCCCGGTCAGCCACCGCAGGCAGGGTAGGGCTCAACGCGGGTGTGCAGCGGGGTGACCAGCGGCTGGCGCAACAGCACCGGGGGCCGGTCGCTGATCGGCTCAAGGAGGTGGAGCGTCACCGTGCGGCTGCGCTGCGCGGGCAGCTCCACGTCCAGCGTGTGGACGCCATGACCGCGTTCGACGCCGCTGGACACCAGCGCACGACGGCCGTCCAGGGTCGCACCGGTCAACTCGGCGCCCGAGCTGGCGTAGTAGGAGACGAGCAGCCGGTTGTCACCCGGCTTGGTGCGGTAGTGCGGCTTGTCCACGCGCTGGGTGACATAGGGAGGGAGGCCTGATGCGGGAGCCCGGTTGGTGAGGGTGATCCGCGCGGCGACCTGTCGGCCCTCGGAGGTGCAGCGGCCCGGAATCCAGTGCAGTTTCCGGTCGAGGTAGTAGTCGAGCTTTCCGCCTGCGGCATTGTTGACGATCAGTCCGGCGAAAGGTCCTGGTTCCGCGGGCAGGGCACCGGCCAACGGCCGGGTCTGCAGCAGGCGTTGCTCCCGAGGCTGCGCGCTCCAGACCTGAAGGCGTCCCTCACCCGCGACGTCGTATGCGGCCCTGAACAACCCCGGCAGCCACTGAGGGGCGTCGTCCATGGCGCCGACGAGCCTCGTGGAGGTGGCGCGCGCCACCTCAAGGAAGTACGCCTTGCGCTCCCGGCTGTCGGAGAAGCGGGCGTAACCGGTGCGCTCGGCCAGGTCCAGTACGTTGCCCGCGGTGACCGTCGTTCCGTCGTGCAGCCGGGCCGGTCCCGTCGCCCGGAGAAGCCGCGACAGTGTGCTGGGATCGAGAGCGATCGCGCCGTCCAACCGCTGTCCGCTGTGTTTACGCCAGGCCGCAGCCCAGATACGGGCCGCATGGGGGAAATGAGGACTGACGTTGGAGTTGGCCCAGGTGCCGGTGGGGTCCATGGCGCGGTACCGCGCGCGGTACTCGGCCCCCAGGTCGAGCGTAGGACGCACATTTTCCAGCACGGTGTCGGTGCCGAAGGTCTCGAACTTCAGCTTTCCCTGATGGGCCCTCAGCACGGCGAAGGCGCCGGGCAGCCCTCCCGTACCCCGGGATTCGGCCGTGTTCTGGATCACGAGGAGGTACCGTCGCGGACCGTGTGCTCCGAGCATGGGCGGAACGACGCGGGCCGCCACCGCGGCCTCGGACGTGTGGGGTGCCATCTGGTCAAGTTGGGAGACCAGTTGGGCCCGCGCGTGATCGACGGCCGGCAGCCAGGGCGTACGGGGCAGGGCGGCGGCCATGGCGCGGGATTCGGCAGTGGCCCGAGCCGCCTGCTCGAGGGCAGGGGCGCTGCTCTCGAGCGAGGACAGCAGCACCGGAAGGCCGCCGTGCCGTGCCTTGCCGCCCAACTGGGACGCCATGTGCACCATCGGAGGCAGCACATCGTGGACCAACCGGTCGGCGGCATCCGCCGCACCGCGGACCGTGCTGACCGGCCGACCCAGGAACGGCACGTGTGAGGCCGCGTACCAGGCAGGTCCGGTGGTGAGCCGATGTGCCCGGTCGGCATGAGCGGCCGCGGACCGCAGCTTCGCCTCTTGGCCGCCCGGAGTGGCCTTGGCCGAGGCATCCGCGACGGATTGCCGGACGGCACCCAGCTGTCGCTGGGCCGCCAGCAACTCGGTGCGGGCGAGCATTCCGGTGACGAGGATCCAACCGGTGCCCGCCAGGCACAGCACGGCAGCGGCCGCCAGCAGGTATCTGACGCGACGCCGTGAAGGCGTGCGCAGGGAGGGGTGCGTTCCTTCCGGCCGCCACAGGCGGCACCGCAGTTGTCTCAGTCGCACGACGAGGCCTCGACGCTCAGCGGCGCTTCAGGCGCCGGGCTGCCAAGACCGCGCCGCCGCCGACCAGCACCAGTACACCCGCTCCGCCCAGCAGGGCGGTGCTGTCGTCCTCACCGGTGTTGGCGAGATTCGGCCGGTCCTTGTGCACGGTGATCCAGACCGAGACGGTGTGCTCCGGGGCCACGGCCGTGAGCCGGAATTCGTGCCTCCCCGGAGGGATGTGCTTGGGGATGGTGACGGTGTCCACCACACGGCCGTTGATGTCGGCGATGTGCTGACCCAGCACCACCTTGCGGGAGAAGAGCGCCGATTCGATCTCATCGACCGATTCGAAACCCGCCCCTTCGAAAGTGATCGGGTCTCCTGGTTCGACGACGGTATCGCTGAGGCCGAGAGTCTCATCCGTCGGCGGATACGGTGCGGCATAGGCGGTCGGTACCCCGACCAGTGGTGTGGCTGTCAGGACAGCGGATGTCGCCCCGACGGCGAGGGCGGCACGCCATCTCGATAAGGCCGTCATCGCATTCACGCTCCTCAGATATGAGATCAGGCCGACGGCATGGTGCGACCCGCGCCTGTGGATGTGCACATACATAGCTGTCGGCAAGGCTTGATAACCGTTGTGGCGTAACAAGCCTCCAAGTGGCGCATGCGAATCACCGGACTGGCGTCAGAAGGACCGAGCACAGAGGTCGAGGTTGCGCAATTCGACGACTTTAGAGCAGTACGCTCCCTTTGTCTCTTGAAGAACCACGCATCCCTTGCTGACCGCCTCAAAGGGGACGGAATATCTTGGATCTGCCCAACTACCTCCGGATCCTCGGCCGCCGCTGGCGCGCCCTCGTGGTCTTAGGCCTGCTGGGAACGGCGATCGGAGCGCTCGCCGCCCAGGTCGCCACGCCGCAGTACCGGGCTACGTCAACACTCTTCGTGTCGCTTCAGGACTGGGACGACACGGTCAAACTCAACCAGGGCAACACCTTCGCCCAGGCACGCGTCCTCTCCTACGCGAAAGTGGTGGTGAGCCCGAAGGTGACCGAGCCGGTCGTGCGGGACCTGCGCCTGAAGATGACGCCCGGTCAACTCGCCCAGAAGATCACCACTGAGGTGCCGCTCGACACCGTTCTGCTCAACATCACCGTCACGGACACCACGCCGTCCGAGGCAGCTCGCCTCAGCAATGCCGTCGCCGAACGTTTCGCGCACGTCATCGCCGACATCGAACGGCCCGTGAACGCTCGTACCTCACCCGTGCGGTTGAGCATCACCGAGCCTGCGGCCAAGCCCTCCGAACCCTCCTCGCCGAACGTCGCGGTCGATGTCGCACTGGGACTCGCGGGCGGACTCGTACTGGCAGCTGCCTTCGTGTTCGTACGGGAGTCCCTGGACACCTCGGTGCGCTCGCGCGGCGCTCTCACGCAGTGTCTGGTCCAAGCCGGCGGGCCGCCTGTTCTGGGAAGCGTCACCCATGACGCGCGCACGCCCGACTGCCCGTTGGCCACCCGCGACGACACGGCCGGCCGACGCGCGGAGGACTTCCGACGGCTGCGCACCGGCCTGCAGTTCGTGGACATCGACGACCCGCCCAAGATCATCGCGGTCACCAGTGCCCTGCACGGAGAGGGCAAGACCAGCATCGCGGTCAACCTGGCCGCCACGCTCGCCGAGGCCGGTTCCTCCGTGTGCCTGGTGGACGCCGACCTGCGTCGGCCCA
Source organism: Streptomyces sp. NPDC050658 (assembly GCF_044457025.1). NCBI lineage: Bacteria > Bacillati > Actinomycetota > Actinomycetes > Kitasatosporales > Streptomycetaceae > Streptomyces > Streptomyces sp. NPDC050658. The sequence continues at coordinate 98,947 of NZ_JBITGM010000015.1, read as the reverse complement.
CTGTGGCGCGCACTCTCGGCCTGGATCAGCATCCCGGACTCACCACGGTGATGACCGGCCAGGCACAGCCCGAGCAGGTGCTGCAGTCGGCGCACTCCTTCGCGGTGCTCACCAGCGGGGCCATTCCCACCAACCCCGCGGAGATGCTCGGCTCTGAGCGGTTCCGGGCGGTGCTCCGCGCGCTCGCGGAAAAGTTCGACCATGTGGTCGTCGACACCGCATCGGTGCTTCCGGTGACGGACACACCCTCGATCGCCCCGGCGGTGGACGGCTACCTGCTGGTGACGCGTTGCGCGAAGACCAGCCGCCACCAGGTCGCCGACGCCGTTCACACCCTGCGGGGCGTCGAAGCCACGATGCTCGGCGGCATCCTCAACATGACGCCGACAAAGGGCGACGGAGATCACCACGCGTACGAGTACGTGGATCACACGGCGACCGCGCCACCGAGCCGGACCCGGCTCTGGACCCGCCGGAAGCCCGCGCCGACCGGCGGACTGCCGACACCCGCCAGGCCGCCCGCGCCCTTGCACCACGCGCCCGCTTCCACGGGGGCCGGCGGATCAACCGGCGGCAGCCCCCGCTGACGGCAGCCCAGGGCGAACCCCCTCGTTGAACGGCCTCGTGGGCTGTGCGGGAAGGGTTCGCTCCGGCAGACCACCACGTTCAGCGTGCAGTGATGCGGTCCAAGGCTGCCGCCCGGACCGTCCAGGTCCTGACAATGACTCAGTGGGATGCGAAATCAGCAGCGTGGGTGCGACCATCCGCCGCCCATGCAGGCAGCCATGGCCTGCCAGCCGTACCACCATTCGTTTGAGCCAGGCTTATCGGAGGGGCACATCATCCAGTTGTAGACCCAGGGGGCTTTGGCCTCGTCGACGTGCATGATCAACGTGTCTTGGAACACGAAGAGCCAGGCTCCCCTCCCTTTGTAGCCCATCCCGCTCCCGGGCGTCACTCGGCATAGTGCCTTCATGAGCCTGTTCTGCTGGATATAGCGGGAAAGCTTCTCATCCGAGAGACCGTCCCATATGTTGGAGATGGGTCCAGGGCATGTAAGTCCAGGGACCTGAAACCCGGGAATGTGCACGAAATCCATGTCATCCTGTGGACGGAGAGTTGCCATTCTATTGTTTCCTGCGATCAGCGTGAGGATGCCATCTTCATTGATCGTGGCACAGGAGATTCCGTATTCCCAATGACGCTTCTCCTCCTCGCCGTATTCCAAGTCCATGATTCTCCTCAGGCCGCGGAAGGTCCTCAGGAAATCTTCAGGTCCATTGATGATTTCGGTTCTTTGCGGGTTCACGCGTGCCGCATACCGGCCGTTGAATACCCACCAAGTGCCGTCCCTGGGGTCGCGAGCGCACGTATCCAGCGTATCCTTGAATTCTGCGCGCCCCTGGAGGGCAGGAAACCCGTACCAGCTGCTATTTACATTCTCAGGAATGATCTGGAAGGTGTTTCCATCGGGTGGCGTCGAGAATAGAAATGTCGGGGAACCGTAACTCAAGTTGACGTTGTCAGCGGTAAAGAACCATTCATTTCCTTGTATGTTGATGGAATTGACGGTAAACCCTTGGTAATCGTTCTGTCGGGGCGGAGGGTTCCATCCGTCGGGAGGCGTGTAGTCCGGGTCCGGCAGTGCCCCAACGGGCGGTAGAGGGATAACACCGTATACCTTGACCTGCCCGTTCGGGGATTGCTGTGACATTGCCTGTATCACGATCAATTCGGAGGTGCAGTAAGCCTCCAAGAGAATGGCCATCGGTTCGAGTGCTTCGAACGCGTCAGTGGCAATTTTCAAGGTCCGGCTAAAAAGCTCTTTCGCCGACTTGAGATAGCCGACCGCTGTTTTGTCCATATGGAGGACGTAGTTAAAGCCATTCACTTCGGCGACAATGTGATTTCCGCCAGAATATGCTCGAGAGGGTGGAGTGAGGGACTCGCCACTCTTGCTCCTGGCAGGCAGGTCATCGTGGTCCAACATGCTGTCTCCTTAAGTGCACAGCTCTCGTAGGTGAATAGAAATGGATAACCCAGGTGCAGCCACACGAGAGCACGTAGACGCCCAACTCTCTTGTAGTGCCGCCTACGTCAACTGCCCTCGCAGACAAGTGCCCCAGCTTCCAGCGGCTCCGCCCCGCGCCGACTGCCTACCCAGGCACCTCCTGCGAACCTTCCGCCTCCCACTTGCTCCTTATACGGCGCGCCGCCACCACAAGCGAGAAGCCGAGCAGGACAAGAACGCCAGAGATGATCAGCATGATGAACGTGGGGCCAGGGCCGGTAGCAGGCATGGGACCTCGCGGTGGGTGAGTGGGGGCCGGTACAGGGGTCTCAGCGACACGTACGCGTGAGGTTGCTGTGTTGTTGTTGGTGTGGGGGTCGTTGGTGGTGGAGTTGGCGGTTGCGGTGTTGGTCAGCTTGCCGGTGGCGGTGGGGGTGAGAACTCCTGTGATGTGTAAGGAGACTTTGTCGCCGGCGGGGAGGGTGCCGAGGGTGCATGTCACGCGTCTGCCCTCTGTCGTGCAGGGGGCGCCGTCTTTGATGTGTCCGGTGGGGTCGGTTACGGCGTTGGGCAGGGTGTCGGTGAGGGTGACGTCGGTGGCGGGGGAGGGCCCGTGGTTCTCGACTTCGATGTTCCAGGTGATTTGGGCGCCTGGTGTCGCTGTGCCTTCCACTGCCTTGGTCACCGCCACATCAGCGGACTGGGCAACGGGCTGCAGCCAGACGCGTGAGGTTGCTGTGTTGTTGTTGGTGTGGGGGTCGTTGGTGGTGGAGTTGGCGGTTGCGGTGTTGGTCAGCTTGCCGGTGGCGGTGGGGGTGAGAACTCCTGTGATGTGTAAGGAGACTTTGTCGCCGGCGGGGAGGGTGCCGAGGGTGCATGTCACGCGTCTGCCCTCTGTCGTGCAGGGGGCGCCGTCTTTGATGTGTCCGGTGGGGTCGGTTACGGCGTTGGGCAGGGTGTCGGTGAGGGTGACGTCGGTGGCGGGGGAGGGCCCGTGGTTCTCGACTTCGATGTTCCAGGTGATCGGGGCACCTGGTGCCGCTGTGCCCTCCACCGCCTTGACCACCGCCACGTCGGCCACGTCGGCAGAAGCGCTCCACTCGATGACGACGGACCCGTCTGCGCCTCGCCCTCGATCCCGTACGCCGCCCTCGCCACCCCCTCCTGCGGAACTCGTTCCCGTAGCTCCTTGCTGGACGTTGACGAACCCCGAGCCGCCGCCCCCTCCCGCGTCCCCGTGAGGAGTTCCGCATCCGGCGCCCCCGCCCCCGTACCATCCGCCCCCTCCGCCGCCCCCTGAGTCAAAGACCGCCTGGGAACCTCCGCTGCCACCCACGTACTGTGAGGCGGGAGTTGGCGATGTCGAGCAATGATCTGAGCTGCCGGCCGCTCCACCAGCGGCCTGGGTTCCTTCTTGCCCGGACTCGCTCATGGTGCCGCTCGTCCCGTACGGGCCACCACCCATGCCCGGGGCTGACTCCTTCTCGCCCGACGAGGCTCCCGCACCTCCACCTCCGCCCGCGATGAGGAGGGGGGAATGGCCGTAAGGCCCGCCCCAAATAGCGCTCATCCCGCCGCCCGCGCCCCCGTCGCGCGCCCCTCCTCGGCCACCTGCTCCTCCTCCCCCGTACGTGGCCGCTCCCCCCATGGCCGTGCCTCCCTCCCCTACGGTCACGGTGAGCACCTGTCCAGGAGTGACTGAGAGGTCTGCGATGGATGTGCCACCGGCGCCGCCGCGCATGGACAAGCGATCTGAACCGCCCCCTCCACCGGCGCCCTTCACGGTGGCATGCACCTGCGTCACTTCGGTGGGGACTCGGAAGGTCTGGTCCGTGCCGGTGCCGGAGTAGCGCATGCAGTGATTGAAGCCCGCGCTTGGAGCACAGGATGGCGCCAAGGCCGAACGGCGATCAGGCATAGCGGTCGCGTGCGGTACAAGTGCCGATGAAGTCTCAAGCAGCCATAACGCAATGGAAAGACACAGTAACAGCGCTCCATGTCGCCAGCACATGCAGATGACTCCAAGCAGGTAATGGGGTACATGTGCCGCTGAGATCGCTCAAGAAAGCGGAGAGAAAATCAGGGTGCGATCGCAGGAAGATGCAGCAATCGATGGATTTCATGATGTTGCGGCAGCCCCGTCGCTGCCGCAACATCATGCGTGAGAAGACTTAATGGGCCGCTTAAGGAGTGACGGCCGTAAATCTGACGCTACCGAATGCCTGGACATTCGGGGTGCTCTGGTTGGGGGACAGGGTACCAAGCGGCTCCCCTGCGCAGCCCGGAAGAGAGTACAGAGTAACTTCGCTGTTCGTCTTGTTCTCGACGAGCGCGCCCACCGTCTCCGACATACCCGTGGTCTGGTGACAGGTGTTGTCGGCAGGGTTGGAGATTTTCACCGGCAATTTAGTATACGCGTGCGTGTAATGGAAAGTTCCAGTTGCCGCATGAGCATTGATCGGTGAGGCAACGCCCAGCAGGACGGCCACACCTGTGGCAGCTAAGGTAAATCGCAATCTCATTGCTTTCCCATCCGTAGGAATTTTGATTAACGGGCATGCGATGGCATGTCAGATCTTCGGGATCCGCAGTGCCGCACTCAATGCCTGAGCCTGAGACAGTTCAGGGTGGTAGGCATCGAGAGATTGGGTTCGATCATGACGTGGGCGTAAAGATGATGCTATGGAACCCGGGAACCAGATCGGTCGTGTATCCCGGTGGCAGTGTTCCGAATGGCTCGCCGCCGCAATGATGGTCCGGGTAAAAGGTGACGTCACGCGAAGTCGCGTTGGTGACCGTCCCCTTCGCTGTCGCGGTGATGCAATTCGAATGCCCAGGATCCGGGAGGCTGACGAGTAGATCGGTATAGGCGTGTCGATAATAGAAAAATCCGGAAGAGGCAAAGGCTTCCGATGGGGTCACCAGGGCTAATAACACCCCACTGACGGCAGCAATAGGCAGCAATGCTCTGCGCATGCGGTCTCCTTCCGGACAGACCGTAACACCATGAGTAGAGAAGGTTGTGGCGGGTTGCTGCCTCGTGTCGCCGTTTAGGGTGTCCATATCGAAGACGCATGGCGGCGACAGCGCGACGGCCGTTTCTCCTTTCGAGCACACGCCAGGATGCGCAGCTGCTGCTCGCCGAGCGGATCGCGTGTGACCGAGCGCTTCAGTTGGCCATTGAGCATTTCAGTCGGCCACACTGAGCCCGTAGTTGGACACGCCGCTGAAAGGAAACGGATGACGAAGCACTGGGCGGCACCGCTACTGGTCAATGTGCTGCTCGGGCTCCCGGGTGTGGTGCCGATCTGGCTGGTCTGGTACCTCATGTCGAACTGGCCACTCGCCGATCTCGGCTTGACCGTACGGGAGCCGACGGAGAACGACGGCATGCTGGTCTGGCTGCCGATCGGCGTACCCGTCGTCGTGCTCTACGCCTCACTCTGGTGGCTGGCCAGTAGACCGCTCAGGCGCAGGTCGGAGCTTGCTCCGCGTACGTACTGGTGCCTCAGCGTGCTGGCTCCGTTCATTCCGACAGCCGCCCTCTTCGCCAACACGTAGCAGTGGCTCGGGCCACGGTAGGCGGGCGTCCGGAAGACGGGTGCATGTTCGGCAGTCCCTGCCTGTTCCGTCGCTCAGCCGTTCCATCCACGGCGCCATGCCCGATCGTGACGCCGGGGAGAACCGTCACCGCAGGCAGTCTCCAAGCACCTTGCCGCCCTGGAAAGGGCCCTCGGGCCCGGGTCTTCGTCCGGGATGCGCACGGCGTGCGATTCATCATCGACGGGCAGGCGTTCCTGCCTCACGCCCGCGAGTTGCTCCAAGCCGCCGAGCGGGCCGTCGCCTCGGTGCGACCGGGCAGCAGGGCCTTGCGCGTCGACGTGATCGCGCGGCGTCTCTCCTTGGCGGGCCTGCTGCGCGGCTTCCACCAGGTCCACCCCGACGCCGAGCTGGACGTCGTGACGTTATTCGACTCCGACACCGCCATCATTCGACTCCGACACCGCCATCGCCGCCGTTCGGGACGGAGCCATGGACGCGACATTTCGCTACGACGAGCCGGCGGACGCCTCGGCCTTGTCGTCGACATGGTCGGCCAGAACTTCGGAATCGAGCCGCTGTTCGACACCATCGCCGATGAAGCCGCTCCTGTCGGCGCCGCGCTGCGGCCTGTTGTCAGTGCCCCATGACACCCTGGCTAGGCCCGGCGGCGCCCATCCCCTCGAAGCCGATGCTGTCGTCGGGCATCACTGCCCGCGCGCGGTGGTGGAGCCTACGGTGGAGTCAGCGCTGAAGTCCCCCGGATATCCGGTGGGCGAGAGGCAGGCGGAGGCCACGATGAGCGGCTTGACTGGAGCAACGACGCCATCTCCACGCCCTGCCGACCTCCGGCATGCGCCAGCAGTGGTTGAGTGAAGTCCACCTTGCCCCGTCGATGAACTGCCCGCTGTCGGCCCGCTGTCGTCGACAAGTGGCAGGCCATCGCCGTCCATTGGATCGAGGCCGTGGCCCCAGGATCGACTCGGCCCGCGCTCCCATCAACTCGCTCACCCAGCGGACCACGCCGCGGTTGTTCACCTGGACGGACTGACCGCCGTCGGGCCCCGGCCCGCGTGCGGCATGGTGCCTTTCGCATGAGGGCGTGCGAGGTCATGCCGGTCGGCCTCGGGGACGTCCTGTCCGGACGGCGACGTCCCAGCGGGGATGGTGCGATGAGACAGGCCTCGCGACGCTATTCCTCCGACGTAGCCACCCGGAAGCCGCATGCACTTCCTATGATTCCATGACGTCGCCGAGTCCGTGCGAGATCGCCGTGTCGTGCAAAGCAGCCGCCCCGAGCGATCCGGTAGGCGCCCAGTCCTTCCAAGAGGTGATCCTTGACCTCTGTCCCGCCAGGATATGGAGAGTACTCGTCGGCGACATACTCTTCCACGTTGCCGCCCATATCCCAAACTCCGAAAGGTGAATGGCCGCCGGGATATATCCCGACTGGCGTCGTGGTGTGGATTCCCGACTCGAAAGTATTTGCCTTCCTTGTGTCGAACTCGTCTCCCCAAGGGTAGGCCAGCCCTGATTTCCCCTTTGCCGCGTACTCCCATTCAACTTCGCTGGGGAGTCGAAACGGCTTTCCTGTGAAATCGCGCAGCCAGGCGACGTAGGCATCAGCATCTGCGGCCCTAATGCTGTGCACCGGATGGTTTGCGCGGTCCCAGGGGTAGCCACCAAAGAGCCACGAGGCGGGGCGGGGAGCGTAGTTGGTCGCGGAAAGGAACGCCCTGTACTGGGAATTGGTGACTGGGTGGGTTCCGATCAGGAAGTCATCAACCTGGACGACGTGCTCCGGCGTCTCTTTGGTGATGTACTCCTCGCGCACTCCGACGTGCTTCCATCGGTTGACGATCCCCTGTACGTCGGCACAGGGCAGGCCGATCTTTACATCGCCCCCTGGAATATACGTGAGAGATGGAACGGTACCTACGCGTGGATCTCCCTGTATTCCCAGCAGACACCCTGCCGTGAGCCGATCGGCGAACTCGGCACTGTCATCCTCCGTGATGGCGACGAGAGCGACTGGGTCTTTGTGGTCAGGAAGCGTACGCGTGGGAACCCCACCCGATAGCGGAGGGAATTCGCGAAGGTCGTTGTTGTCGTACGCTAGACAGTCAAAGTACTCCGGCATCAGTACACCTCCGGGATTCGGTGTGATTGGCTGGTCCCAGATTCAGGATTCTGAACCTATGGGATCGAGGTGTCGCATTTCAGGCAGCGGGATAATCATCAACCCTGAAATGACTTCACCTTCCAGAAGTCGGGCAATGTTCACGGAACTGGATTCCCTACGCACTCTGTTCACCGGGCGCTGCGGGTGAGGGGTGCCAGAGCAGGTCATGGCCCATCCGGTCGCGCTTGGTGCGGAGGTACCGCAGGTTGTGCTCGCTCGCCTGGACGGTCATCGGCTCCCGGCCGAGGACGGACACTCCCTGACAAGACAACGCGAAGATCTTCTCAGGGTTGTTGGTCATGAGTACGACGCTGCGGACGCCGAGGATGTGGCTGCCCGCCGTGTAGTCACGGGCGTCGGCCGGCAGGCCCAGCTCCAGATTGGCGTCGACGGTGTCGCGTCCGCGATCTTGGAGCTCGTAGGCACGCAGCTTGGCCGTCAGGCCGATGCCACGGCCTTCGTGGCCGCGCAGGTAGACCACGATCCCGCGCCCGATCTCGGCAATACGCCGCATAGATTCCTGTAGCTGGGGACCACAGTCACAGCGCAGTGAGTGTAGGGCCTCGCCGGTCAGACACTCGGAGTGAATTCGGACGAGCAGGTTCTCGCCATCGCCAAGGGTGCCGTGGACGAGCGCGACATGTTCAATTCCGTCTTCCATAGAGCGATAACCGTAGGCAGTGAATCGGCCGAAGGCGGTCGGCAAATCCACTTCAGCCTTGCGTCGGACCGTGACTTCTCCGGCGAAGCCAACGGATCGTTGATCTGCCGAGACAACGGAGTCGACAGAGTTTCGGCTCATGGTACCGCTCCATATCTCTACGGCGTCCAGCATCAGGTGGTTAGAGGCCTCCATTGGAATGCCTGGACCTGGTTCCAGGAAGAGGAGCGAGGCAGATAATGCGTTGCACATGCCGCAACATTGTGTGCTTGTGAACAGAAAGTGATCGAGAATTCCGTCCTTTGGGTCGACGGGGGATCAAGTACGACGCTGTCAAGCTGCTTGTTTGGCTGGCGGCTGGCTGATTCACAGAGCCAGAGATTCACGTTGACCCTGGAGTTGAGGCGGGGCTGTCGCATTGCGCGGGCGCCCTCGATCAGCGAGATGCTGATCGGCGGAGTCGCGGTGCGATCACTGCCGCATGTGTGCTCCGTATCCTGCGCCGGGGCGCACACCTTTCCCCTCTATATGCCTTTGCGCGCTCTTCTGGCAGTGGGTACAAGCCGTCACTCTAAAACACCCTCGAGTGGGCAAGCCTCGAGGATCAGTTCGCAGTCATGGGACTGACTGCGGTTTCTGCATCACGCGCATCACACGCATCAAGAACATCACGGAGGTTGATCATGTCTAGAGGTTTAAGGTCAATTCGAAGAGCAGCTACGCTTGGAGCTGCCCTCATACTCGCCTCGGCGAGCGCTGCGATGGCGGCGCCGAACACTGCCGCTGAGGTCGATCAGATCACCTGCGCGGCCGAGACGACCACCACGTACGATCCCGGCCTCAAGTTGACATCACAGCCGACGACAGTTTCAGTCGTCAGCTCGGATCTGACGGATTGCGTATCCGCCACCAAACCGCAGATCGTGTCCGGCGGTTCACCGTCCGGCTCGGGTACATTCAACGTCTCGTGTGCGAGCCTCAACGGGACGCAAACCGGTACTCGTGTCATCAACTGGAGTGATGGCAGCTCAAGCACCGTCAGCTTCACACGCCTCTCTGAAGTCGTGGCGGGCGTACTAACCGTGACAGTGACGGGAACCGTCACCAGCGGCGCATTTGAGGGTGGAAGCCTGGTGCAGCAGATGGCCGGGCTCGTGAATCCCCTGGACTGCCTGACACAGGGTATCGATGAAATCACGGCCAATGGCACGCTCACGATTGTGGGAGTCTGACCCGCTCGGCTTCAGATCTCGCCAGCTGTCGTCGTAGGCTCAGCCAAGCGATCTCGCCGGCCTGACCCACTCCAGTCGACATGGTCTGAGAGGGGCCGGAGGCCGACGGCATGGAATCTGAAGAGAACGTTGTTGTCAGGAGTCTCTTCCGACTGTGCAGGGACTCCTGACAGCGAGACTTCACCCATCGTGCGCCCCTCTCTCGCGGAGCAAGTAGGCGTCGCAACACGGGCGTTTGCACGTCAAGGCCCTCATCGGACGATATCTGGTTTCCCGCGATGTCCATTGGAGGGCTTGTGGTTGATTGGAATGACGTGCGACGAGAGTTCGCACTCGATCTCAATGAGGCTCATTTCACCTGCTGCTTTCTGGCGACGTTGCCGACGCCGGTCAGGGCGGCTGTGGAAAGATTTCGATCGGCAGTGGCGCAAAATGTCATGTGGGCCGAGCAAGAGTTCTTTGGTGTAGGCCCGTTGTACCATCGCGTCCTTCGGGCGTTGTCTCACTACACAGGCGGGTCCCCCGACCAGATCGCGTTGACGTCCAGCACTACCTCGGGGCTAGCTGCGGTATACAACGGGCTCCGCCTCAAGCCCACGGATGAAGTGGTCGTGACCGTGCACGACCATGGTGTGCACCAAGAAGTTGCCCGGATGACAGCGGCACGTTTCGGAGCACGATGTCGCTTGATCAGGCTTTACGACCACCCTCGACATGCCACTGCCGACGAAGCGGCCGAGCGCCTGCTCGCGGAGATCGGACCGCGGACGCGAGTGGTGGGTCTCCCGTGGGTTGACTCCCGAACAGGTGTGAAGCTCCCTCTGGCGCTCATTGCCGAGGTTGTCTCCGGCGTTAATCGATCGAGGTCTGAGCAGGACCATTGCCTTTCGGTTGTGGACGGTGTTCAAGGGCTGGGAGTCGAGGACGTGGATGTCGCCCGATCCGGCATAGATTTTTTCGTGGCTGGCACCCACAAGTGGATGCTCGCTCCGAGCGGTACAGGTTTCGTCTGGGGTGCCTCTGGCGCCTGGTCACATCTGATGCCCAGCTCGGCAGCCATCATCCCGGACATCGACCGATGGACGGACTACTGGTCGGCGCACGAATCCGGCCGACCGTCGCCTTCACCGCAGGCCCACTGGTTCTCTCCCGGCGGGTTTCAGGCAATTGAACATCGTCTGGCGATGGCGGACGCCGTTGCGTTTCATGAAGCCATCGGAAGGAAACAGATTTCCGATCGGATTCTGCACTTAAACGCGATGATGCGTGAAGAATTGAAAACAGTCGAGCAGGTGAAACTGCTGACACCAGAAGACACACGGATGGCATCGGGGTTGGTGTGTTTTCACTATGGAAACGACTCTGCCAGGAGCGTACTTGGCCGTCTGGCAGAAGCCGGAGTGTATGGCACGGTCACTCCGGATCACGTGCGGCCCGCGGTCCGTCTGGCCGCCGGCTTGATGAACACTCCGGAACAGGTCACCCGAGTGTCCCGACTACTACACGAGGGATTATGAATTACAAATGGTCAAGCGGTGTACGCGGACTCATCCTGGAGCGCACTTCGTCATGGGTTCCACCGCTGGTGATCCGTGCCAGAAAGAGCCTGTTCACCGCCGTCAACGGACACGACGGCGTTTCCATCCCCGGCCCCAAAGTCTCTGCTGCGCAGTTGCAGAAGGTGTACGCACATCCCGCAGCCTGCGGGCGCGCACAAGGGTCAAAGCTGTCCGACCTCATCTGGTATTGGGTGTCTCCCGGGGCTCATACTCATCAAGAACAGGTGGAGAACGGTTCTCTCTATGACGAGATCTCCCAGAGCACGCGCAGCATCGTCTCCGCACGGAACGAACATATCGAAAAACTTGCTCGCCGGTGTGCTCGGGGAGCAATTTCACGGCTGCCTGACTCTCCGTTTATCACCGTGCGACTCAGAGATCTTATTTCCCCCATGGCAGCAGAATTCTTTCATGAACTGGTTTTCGGAGCGCCCTGTCCTCCCAGCGCTCGTGATGCGATCACCGATCATGTGGACGATGTCCTTAACGCCCTGAAATGTAATTCACTCAGGCACATGCGCCGCCGCGCGGTGCTGACCAGCTATCTCCTTGGTCAGATCCGGTCCAGGAAGACGGTCCACCAACTCCCTGCTTCACTCGACGAGAAGGACCGTGCGCTCTATCTGCAGAGCAACATCTTCGGCACCGGCGTCGGCCAACTGGCCGAAGCTGCCAGTCACCTCATCCTGGCACTCGCACAGAACCCGGACAGCCAGCAGCGGATGGCCTCGTCTCCTGGTGATGTCGCCTTCTCGGAAAGGGCGGTGCGAGAAACCTTGCGAATGTACCCACTGTTCGGAGTCGCTCAGCGCGTCACTACTGCCGACATCCCCGTCGAAGATGGTGTCATCCCCGCCGGTTCGGTTCTGTGCTTCGACTTTGAAAAGTATCAGAGATCGGGGTTTCCGGACGCCGGCATCTTCAATCCTGAGCGATGGCTCGATCTCACTCCCAGAGATCAAACCTATATCCCCTTCGGCATGCCGGGGAACCGCCCTTGTCCAGCACGCCGTCTGGCGACTGTCTTCATGCGCGTAGTCGCCGTTGAAGTGTTGCGTGATTTTTCGCTCTACTCAAGCGCATCTCACATCCGTTCTCTTCCAAACCGAGGACCCTGCATTCTGGTCCCCCGTCAACAGGGGAACAAAGATGTGGAGCGGCCGCTTGCACATATGAAACGCCGCGACGACTGGGAGAATCTCATTCGTAGCCTAAAGCAGTTCGTGCTGGGCGCTGTGATCCTATTGGATGCGCGCCGCAAAAGAATGTGCCAACGGCATTTCATGGAGAATCGAAAGTAGATCCTCTTCTGCTCTATTTACTCTCGGCTCTGCAGGTCGGCCGTCACGAAAGGCAAAAAGCTCATGGAACTGACTTCTGGCACTGCACCCCCACTCGACTCGTACCCGTGGCTTGAGCCCGGAGAAATCAAACACAGATTGGCACGTTCCAGAATTGCGCCGGTGGAAGTACCGACCAAACAGCACATGCTCATGGTGTGTGGACATGCCGAAATCAGTTCCGTACTCGCCGATCCCAGAATGTCCCGATCGGCCGCCGCGGCGGCGGGAATCGCGGCCACTCCCACACAGTTGGCGCGGCAAACTCTTGAACCGAGGAACCAGGCTGCACACCTTTCCATTCGTCGCGCCCTGGCACCCTTTTTTAGCCCCAAACAAGCCAAAGACGCAGCGCCCTGGATCTATAAGTTGGCGTTTGACAGGCTCGGATCGCTGATTGCCCTCAACTCCCCATTCGACCTGGTGACTCAGATGGCCCGCCCCCTGTCCATGACGGTCATGAGCCGGCTCATCGGAACTTCGCTCTCGTTCATGCAAGAACTGGCTGAGGACGCCGACGTCGTCTTCGGGATCAGCCGAGCCCGGCAAGAAGAACTACAGGAAGCGCAGGAACGCCTGACCCAGCGGTCCAAGTATCTCCTCGACCAGCAAGGGGCACAGGAAGACCGCAGCACGCTCCTCGGGCGCCTTGCGTCCATCAATGAGGCCGGCGGACTGACCCACACCGACATCAGCGAGCTGATCCGTGGCCTCCTTGTCGTCAGTTGGCAGGAAGCGTCTCGCAGAATTTCACACAGCGTCCTTGCGCTCTCCGGCGACCCTGCGCAAGAACAGCTCATTCGAGAGTCCCCTTCACGAGTAGAACCAGCAGTCGAGGAACTCCTGAGATTTGAGCGCTACCCGACTTCCCTGACCCCTCGGCTGGCCACAGAGGATGTATCCATAGGCGACACGTTGATCCCAGCCGGGCAAGCAGCCATTGTCTCGCTGTACTCCGCCAATCACGACCCCCTGGTGTTCCCGGAGCCGGACCGCTTGGACTGCACTCGATTGCCCCGCGACGACATGGTCTTCGGGTTCGGCATGCACTACTGCCCAGGGACGCATCTTGCCCGCACCATTCTGCGGGCGACGATGGCCGCCCTTCGCCAACACCCGCGGCTCGTGCTGGTCGGCTCGCCCACCTGGCGCCACGGATGGACGGCACCCACTCTCCAGCAGCTGACTGTCGCCGCAGATCGCTGAACCGGTCGTACAAAACCCTGCACCGACGGGTCAGGGCCGCTGTCCGGGGTCGCTCTCACAGCCCTTCGACAGCACCCATCACGTCTGAACCAACACTTTTGAGAACATCTGGCCGCGCGTCGCGGACGACGCAAGGAGGAACACCAAGTGGCTGTCACACGACGATCGTTCATACAAGGACTCGGCGTCAGCGGCGGTGCCGGGCTCGCCTACGGCGCCATGGCCACCATCGGTCTGGCGCCCGACGCCACCGCCGTGCCTTCCCGTTCCTTCCGGAGCCCTTCGATGGACGACCTCATCATCGGTCGGGTCAAGAACGCACCGAGAGTCACGATCCTCGGTGCGGGCGCGGCCGGACTTTGCACGGCGTACGAACTGCGCAAAGCCGGATACCACATCACCATTCTCGAGGCGCGCACCCGACCGGGCGGCCGCATTTGGACGGTCCGCAAAGGAGCCACCGAAACCGACCTGAACGGCGAGACACAGACATGCACGTTCTCGACGGGACACATCTTCGAGTTGGGCGGGACACGCATACCACAAGGCCACATCACCATCGACTACTGCCGCGAGTTGGGTGTGCAGCTACAGGCGTTTCCCAACCAGAACGCCAACGCGATGGTCAACTACACAGGTGATACGGCACTGTCGAAGGCCTCGATCACCTACCGGGCAGCCAAGGCGGACACTTATGGGTACGTGGCGGAGCTGCTCCACAAGGCCACCCATCAGGGCGCGCTCGACCAGGTACTGAGCCGGGAGGACAAGGAGGCCCTGTCGGAGTTTCTGTCCGCCTTCGGCGATCTTTCGGGCGACGGACGCTACCTGGGTTCCGCCCGCCGCGGCTACAGCACGGAACCAGGTCCGGGGGATGTCGTCGCCGCTGAGACCAAGCCGTATGCGATGTCAGATGTCATCCGCTCGGGCATCGGGCGGAACTTCGCCTTCGAATTCGACTACAACCAGGCGATGATGATGTTCACGCCCATCGGCGGCATGGACCGCATCTACCACGCCCTCCAGGATCGGATCGGCGCCCACAGGATCATTTACGGTGCTGAGGTGACCGCCTTGCACAACACGTCGTCGGGTGCACGCGTCCAATACAAGCTCGGGGGAGAGCAACGGTCTCTCGACGCCGACTACGTGGTCTGCACCATCCCGCCCAATCTGGTCGGCCGCCTGCGGAACAACCTGCCCGCCGATGTGCTGCGCGCACAACAGGCAGCCCGGCCCTTCGCCTCGGGGAAACTCGCCATCGAGTACTCCCGGCGCTGGTGGGAGCTCGATCACAGGATCTTCGGAGGTGCCAGCCACACCGACAAGGAGATCGGTCAGATCATGTACCCCTTCGAGCACTACAACGCCGACCGAGGAGTGGTCGTCGGGTACTACAACTTCGGTCGCGCACACGAGGTCTTCGAATCTCTGACGCACAAGAGGCGGCTGGCCAAGGCCCTGGAACAGGGTGCGGAGATCCACGGTGACGTGTACCGGAAGAACGTCACATCCTCGTTCTCGGGAAGCTGGCGTCGGCTGAAGTACTCCGAGACGGCATGGGCATCGTGGGAAGGAGCCGGGTACAACCACGGAGGAATCACAACACCCGAGTTCAAGAAGCTGCTCGAACCCGTCGGGCGCATCTATTTCGCCGGCGACCACCTCTCGAATGCCATCGCCTGGCAGCACGGCGCATTCATGTCTGCCCGCAGAGTCGTCACCGCGATCCATCAGCGGGTCATGTCCTGACCTTGAGATTCTCCCTGCCGTGAGGGACGAGGGTTCTGGTCTGCCTGACTAACGATGGTCGCGTACGCACGGCTGAGGTCCATGGAAGCGCTCGCCCGCGGGGGCCGGCACGTCGACCGGCGCGCGGCCCGAGGAGGCACTGAGGGCAAGCCCCTGTGGTGCTCGACATCGCGGTCGGCTCCTCGCCCTGCGAACGCCTCGAGGCTGCCTTCGCACTCGCCAGCCAGGCCGTCGATACCGGTCTTCGCCACCCTTCGGCCAGATCGTGGAGCGGGACAACCGGCCGGGCAGGAAGGCCACTTCGGGATGCCTGCGGGCAACGTAGGCCCGTCACGGTTCACCTCTCCTGGCGACCGTGCCAATCGCCCTTTCGTGGTTTATCTCGGAGTTGTGCGAAATCTGTGGCGATTAAAATTCCTCTGCCCATCGAGATATCAACGACCCACCGCCACCGCCAGGAAGCACATCCCTGTGCATATAACGACGAACGCGACTGCTTACTTCCACGGCAAGGTAAGCGATCGGGACATTCCCCGACAGCTTTCACTAGAGACCTCTCGGGCATGTGCGCTCTCCACTGCGGCGTTGATCTCATCTGCCGCCCTCCGGCTGCGCCCCATGTCCAGCAACGAAGAACTGAAGGCCCAAGGGTATTCACTTCGCCCATCTTTCAGATGAATCGCCAGTCCGCCGTTCCCCTCGGCATACGCGATGTCCCGGAGTGCCACGTCTGCCCGAGACAGGGGGCCAAAAATTGTGATCCGATCAGCCGAGACGACAACACAAGGAATTGCCGACGCGCGCCACGCAAGTAGCCCTATAAATCCCCCGACCAGCCCTGCGCGCACAGGTCCCCAAGGAAGCAGCGGATCGTCCGCGTTGTACGCAAGGTGCACCATGTAGCCGGGCACTACCGCGGCCGCAACAACCCCTGCCCTGGCAGACCATTTCCTTCGCAGTATCACCGGTGCTCCACTCAACGTATACCTCGATTTGAAAGTAGACCTACGTGTATCTGCCGGGCCGGGTAGCGTTGCCATGGGAGCGTTCCCATTACCCCGAGCTCATGAAATAAGTCTACGAACTGCGAGGATCAGTCCGATTGCTCCCAAGAATGCAAGGACGCAACCAACCAGGCGGAGAATTCGTGGCGACACCCTATCCGTCGGGCCGGGAAGTGTTGCCATCAGTAGTGAATAGAATCGAGTCGACGAATCGGCAATATTGAACGCCAGAAACAAGCCGACGGAGAACAGGATGCCGGGAATTACGAAATCGATAGGACTTACTTGTGAGGAGACGCGTCCGGCGAATGTCATAAGTTCACCAGCGTCGAGAGTCTGGATTCTGCTTACCACTTGAATATGTCCCCAATTCGCCCCACCTGCGTGTCGTGCGATGTCGTGACACCCGCTTCGGCGCTGAAGCCGCCTACTAGGCCAACATTTGTAGTTCCCACTGGTTCGCCACGACTATTTACCGCCCCGATGGCTCTTTCGTGACTAAAGGTTCCACCGACTCCGTAAGCGCCGGTCAGCGTGCCGCCCCAGCCATCGCCGCGCAATTGTTCAAAGTCTGTGGCGTTACTACTCATGAATGTAATGCCCAAATTGCCGCCAGCTGATGGAGTCTCAGACCCCTTGCTGAAGCTGAACCCGTAGTCACTCTTGCCATCCGGCCGACGTGTGCTGACGAAACACAAAGACGCCGTCCCGCCGAAGCCGATCCCAACCGAGCCGCTGAGGCACATGCCAGTGGTGTCCCCACTAAAGCTCTGAGCTAGCCTGTTGCCCTTGTCCATGAGCCATCCGCCAGCTCTCTTGTACCAGGGCTGCGACGCCTTCTTGGCCTCGTCTTCCTTGCGTCGCTGTGCGTCAGCCCGTTTCTGGGCCGCGCGGGCCGCGGCGTCTGCCTTGGCCTTTGCTCTGGCCTTTTCGATGCCGGCGAACCACCTGTGGCTGACCCCTCGGGAAGCGTGTGCGATCTGGACCTGTGCCTTTTGGTAGGGCTTGAGCCTGCTGTACCAGCGCGTGTAGCGCCTGATGGCCTTCTTGGCCACCCTGACGGTCGCCTTGATCGTCTTCTTGATCTTCTTGACGAAGCTGCCGAAGAACTTGCCGTCGGGATCGGTGTGGATGAGGGGGTTGTTGTTGCCGTACGTGTAGCCGTGCATCTGTTGTGGGTCAGCCGTGTCGATGACGGGGTCGACCGATATGAAACGGCCGAGTTGGGGGTCGTATTCGCGGGCTCCGAGGTGGGTGAGTCCGGTGTTGTCGATCGTGCCGCCGACGAAGCCGCGGTTTCCGGGCCAGTTGATGTTCTGCTGGCCGCGCGGTGTGCCGAAGACTTTCATCCTGCGGCGGGTGACGGTCTGGCCCGCGGCCAGGAGGACGGCAGCGGTGGCGGTGCCGGTGTGGTCGTTGAGGAGGATGCTGGTCTGGTTGTCGGTCTTGACCGCGACTGTTTCGTCGCCCGCCTCGTAGTAGCGGGTCGATGACTTCGTGCCGTTGGCTTCGGCTATCAGTTCGTTTCCGCCCGGCAGATACAGCGTGTTGCGTGCAGGTGTCTTGGCCAGTAGCCGGTTGCCGTCGGCGTCGTAGACGAATTCCGTCTTCTGTCCCGACAGGGTGGCCGTCTCCAGGTGGCCTTCCGGGTTCCACGTCATGTCCTGAGCGGTGCCGTCGAGGGTGCGCTTGGTCGCGTTGCCGGTCTTGTCGTACGCGTAGGTGTCGGTGGTGGTCTTGGGCTGCTTGCCCGACTCCTCGGTTTCGACGCCTGTCAGCCGGCGCTTGGTCGCGCCGTTCTGGCCGTAGTGGTAGGTGCGCGTGATGTCGTGGGGCGTCAGCGCGCTGCCCTCGACCTTGTGCTGGGTCTCGGTCTGGCGGTTGCCGATGGCGTCGTAGGTGTAGGAGTGCCAGTACGCGTCCGGGCCGCCGACCTCGGGCCGGTCACCGCCGTCTCCGCCGTCCGCATCGGGCTGGGCCTTGCAACTGTCGGTTGCCGTCCAGGCGTTGGTGATGCGGCGCAGTGCGTCGGTCGTGAAGCACTGGGTGTCGGTGGAGCGTTCCTCGTCCTGGCCGGAGGTGGTGTTGAGGCGGGTGATGTTGCCGGCGGTGTCGAAGGTGTAGCGGATGTCGTCGATGCGCGAGGGGCCGGTTTCGCGGTCGGTGGTGGTGCGGGCCACGTTGCCGGTGTGCTCGTCGTACTCGTTCGTCTGCCACACCTTCTGGCCCTTGCGCCCGTACTCGGTGCGCAGCACGTGGCCGTACGGGTCGTACGTCCGGTTGTTGATCAGGACGGAGGCGGTCGTGACGGCGCCGACCAACTGGTCCTGGGGGCCGTAGCGATAGGTGAGGTTCTCGGATATCTGGCCGGGCAGGGCCGGTTGGCGGAGCCAGTCCTGCAGGCCGGTCTGCGCGTTGTACCCGGACGTGAAGGCGTAGGTACCGGCCAGGGTTCCTTCCCGGGCGGGGACAGTGACCTTGGTGCCGGTCGGCTGGTAGCGGTCGTCGAGTGCCGTGATCTCGTTGATGTAGTCCTGCCCGCCCTCGTGGCGCACCGACTTCGTCAACCGGCCCTTCGCCAGGGTGTCGTAGCTCCAGGTGGCCCGGACCGTGTCACCTTGCTTGAGGGACGTCTTGCGGCCCAGGGCGTCATAGCCCGTCGTCAGGGTTTTGCCGTCCGCGTCGGTGACAGTGGTGGGGCGGTCAAGATGGTCGTACGTGGTGGTGTACGGACCCTTGTCCGGGTCCTCCACCTTGATCGCGCGGTCGCGGTGGTCGTAGTGGTACGTCCACTTCGCGCCGGTCGGATCGGTGACCGTCCGCAGCTTGCCCGACGGCGTGTACGTGTACTTCGTCGACTGGGACAGGGTGCGGTCCGCGTTCGTGTACTGGATCAGCTCCGTGGTCTGGTCCCGCACGTCGGTCACGGTGGTGGTGGCGGTGTCGCCCTTGGGCGGGATCACCGTCACCCGGTCGCCTCCGTACCGGGTTGTCGTGCGCGAGACTTCGTCCCCGTACTTCTCCTTGATCTGTACCGTGGGCCGGCCCGCACCGTCGTATGTGGTGCGGGTCGTCTTCGGTGTCTTGGTGTCGTCGCCGGTCACGAGTCCGCCGGACGGGTCGCCGCTCGCGTAGTAGCCGTCGTAGGACTTCCACTCCAGGCCGCGCGAGTCGTACAGCTTCTCGGTGATGATCCGGCCCTGACCGGTCGCCGAGGGTGCCTGCGTCTCGCGTTCGCGGCCCAGGCCGTCGGCGATGGCGTACTCGGTGCGGTAACTCCCGTTGTGCTGGAGTGACTTGGTCTCGGTCACGTTCGGGCCGGTCTTGGTCACCGCGTAGGCGAACCGGCGGCTGGGGGTGTCCGCGTGGTCCTTCTTGGACCAGCCCGGCTCCCATACCCGCACGGTGCGGCCGAGGCCGTCCAGGACCGCGTCGGTGCGCTTGCCGTTCGCGTCGACCGACGCCACCGGCGCACCACGGCCCGGGTCGTGCTCCGCTGTATCGGTGTGGCCGAGCGGGTTGATGGTGACCTGCTTGGTCACCGCGTACAGGGTGGTGGGGGTGTAGTCGGTGGTGGTCTTCCGGTCGGCGGCGTCGAGCGTTGCGGTGACGCGGCCGTGCTGGTCGACCGTGTTCTTCTCCACCGTGACGAATCCGGTGCCGTCGGCGTTCTGCTCGTCGACCCGGGTGGCATCACCCTTGTCCGGGCCCGCTCCCAGGCTCTTGCCGTCGAAATAGGTGCGTGTCTCGGAGATCAGGTCGTCGGGGAGTTCGGGGTCGGTGCCGCATGCCCTGGCCACGGTCCTGACCGCGGAGGCGAACTCCAGCATGTTCTTCGCCGCATTGCGGGCGTAGGTGGTCGACGTGCAGGTCTCGTCCCCGGGTTTGGCGGTGTCGCCCAGATCGGATTCGTGGGTGAGCATGCCGAAGGAGTCGAAGGTGCGCTCGAGTCTGGTGCGCTGCCAGGAGGTGCCGACCTGGGTACGCCCGGCCTCGATCCGGGCCTCCTGGACGTGCAAAGCCTCCAGGTCCGGCAGGCCGTCGCCGCGTTTGTGGACGGCCGTGGCGGCCGACTTCCACGGGGTCGACGCGGACGCCTCGATGATCTTCCCGTCGTTGAGGGTGGCCTCGTCCCGGGTCATGCCGGCGAAGGCGGGGTGGTCATCGGCCTCGTTGCCCTCGCTGTCGGCGACCTTCGCGCCGGGGATGCCCCGGAAATAGCGGGCCTCACTGACCTGCTTGGCGCCGTCGTCGCCGGTGCCGACTGTCGTCGTCACGCGGGCGTAGCCGCGGAAGTCCGAATGGGTGCGGTACTTGGCCTCGGTGAAGGCGTCGTCGCTCTTGGCCCATGCCACGCCGCCGGTGTAGGCGTAGTCGGTCTGCTTGGCGATGCTGCCGCCGACCTTGTCCTCCTCGCG
Organism: Streptomyces sp. NPDC050658; assembly: GCF_044457025.1. NCBI lineage: Bacteria > Bacillati > Actinomycetota > Actinomycetes > Kitasatosporales > Streptomycetaceae > Streptomyces > Streptomyces sp. NPDC050658. Next base: position 78,042 of record NZ_JBITGM010000015.1, on the reverse strand, counting down.
GACCTGGGTGACGGCGTAGGTGTGGAACCAGTCCTTGACCGGCTTGTAGTCGTCTCCGGGGGCGTCCGCCGACGACCAGTACACCGGGTAGCAGCGCTTGGTGTTGCCGGTGTCCGACGGCAGGCTGCCAGGGCTGCATTCGGGGGCGCTGTAGGTGGCGGCGATGGTGCCGCCCATCTCGTTCTCGATCGCCTGCACCCGGTAGCGGATCAGCGGCGGAATGCCGTCTCCGGTGCCGTCGACGCGGTTGGCGAGCTGCTTGCCGATGAACGTGATCGGCGGCAGCGCCGTCGCGGTGCCTCCCGTGTAGCCGGTTCGCTTGATCGAATTCAGCCACAGGGCAGGTGAGGAACCGTCGCCGGTGGAGGGGAAGCTGTGGTCGAAGGCCCAGGAGTCGACCTTCTCGTACGCGTTGCCGACGCGGACCTCGCTGGTGATGGACGCGATGCGCTTACGTGACCAGAACGAGGGGCTGTAGCGGTTCTTGCACTCGGTGCCGGGCGCGCAGTACCGGTCGAACGGCACGTCCGGCCAGTTCTTGGCGTTGGCGGCGGTGAACTTGTCGGTCGCACAGTCGAACGAGCCGGACGCCACGCACCGCTCCGCCGTGTTGAGGGTGACCTTCGCCGCGGGGGTGCCGGTGTAGAGGTTGTCGGAGCGCAGCCCGTACTCGACGCGCTTGAGGTAGCCGCCGCGCGTGTAGGAGGTCGCCGTCGACTTGCCCGTGGAGAGCTGGACGTTGCGGCCGTAGTGGTTCTCCTCCTTGGACCAGTAGTAGGCCATCGCGTCGCCGTGCGGGTTCACCACGTAGTCCAGGTTCCAGCGCCATGCCTGCCGGCACCACGCGGAGGCGAAGTCGGACTTGTGGCAGGGCTCGCCGGAGTGGTTGCCGAACACCGGAACCGTCCACGTGGAACCGGTGGTCTCCTTGCCGTCGGACCAGCCCGGCAACTTGTGGCGGCCGAAGAAGTACTGCACGCCGGACGCGTCGGTGACCTTCCAGTACTCGCCGTCGTCGTCGCCGTTGCCGAGCGAGGTGTCCTTGAGGAGTTCGACCTTGCTGCCGTCGTCATGCTTGAGCTTCCAGACGCCGGTCTTGTCGTCCTTCACCAGCTCGTTGGTGGCGCCTCCCAGGGAGAGGACGGCATTGTCGCCGCCCCAGCACAAGTCGCCGTTCTTGGCCTTGTTCGTGCCACCCGTCATGTCGGCGCTGCATGCCTTGTAGCGGCGCTCGATGAAGCCGGGCTCCAGAGTGAAGCCGTCACCGACGTTGTTGGCCTGATTGTTGGTGGCCGCGGTACGCCCGTCTACGGCGGTCGAGGAGTACTCGAGGGACAGCTCGGGTCCCAGATCTCCCGCGACGCCGGGGGTTTCCAGGGCGTAGGACCAGGTGAAGGCGCCGGAGGAGTCACCGGCCTGCCAGTTGCCCGACGGGGACAGCGAGGTTGCCTTGAAGTCGCCGCTGGAGCCCGCCGACTTCGATGTCACGGCGAACAGGGTGCGGGCCCTCGGGGGCTTGCGCGCCGCGCTCGTCGACGGCGCGTCCGCCTCCTTGTCCGTCTCCGAGACGGGAGCGCTCTCAAGGGCCACCCGGGTCGTCAGCTGGGACTTGGCGTCGTCGTTGTCGACTCCTTGGAGTGGGGTCGGGGTGCAGTCACCCTTGTCCCTGTCCCTGTCCCTGTCCCTGTCCTTGCCATTGCCCTTGCCCTTGCCGGTCTTGGACAGGGCGCACTCCGGCAGCTCCGCGAGGGTCAGGCGGGAGGCCCAGTCACCGCCGATGACATTGCGGAACGCGCCGTAGTCGACGGACAATTGGGCGTTCCCGCCGGCGGAATCGACGGCCAGGACGAGGCCGTCGATTCCGGCCCGTTCGGCATCCTTTCGATCCAGAACTTCGACGCCGACCTCGCCCTTCACAGGATCTGCATTCCGGGCGCCGCGCGGGGCGGGTGCCTGCGCTATTCGGACCGGAACCGCACCGGCCTTCAGGTCGGCTGCGCCCCGGCCGACCACATTCGCCTTGGCTTTACCGGCCTTTGGCCAAGCGGCGTCAGGAATGCTCTTCCATTCCTCGCCCGCCGTCTCGTCCTTGGGTAAGGACTTGGGTGAGGCCTTGGCGCCGCCCACCTTCGAGACCGGCACCGGCGGCGTCTCCTGCAGATCCGGCAGCGCCAGTGGCGAGATGGCCAGGGCCTCAGCGGACAGCAACCCCACCAGTAGTGCGGCTGAGGTAAGCGTCGTGACGGTCCGCGCTCCACCTCGACGCCACCGTGCCCCCTTGGGCAGCTTGCCCGGTGGTCCGTCGACTTCAGCACGGACGGCAGCAAATAACACGACGCAGACCTCTCCCCAAGGCGTACGAATGATCCGCTCAGAGATTACACAGGCTTTACCTGCCTTCTGACCAATCCCCAGGCGCTTCTCACGCGTAAGGACGTTCGGCCGACGGGAAAGGATGAAGGTCCCGAATGGCAGGGACCAAAGCCACTCCAGATATCTGAGCCGCATTGCACGGACTGGTCTGTGGCTCGGTTTGAGGTACGTTCCGCTGTGCTGATCCGTGGCATCCAAATTTCCGTGAAGGGAAACCGTGTTGAAAACGGGCCGTCCACCCCGAAACTCCCGCCGTGCGTTACCGCACATATCGTTGGCCTGGGCGCTGGCCACGGCCCTGGCTGTTCCGGTTCTGACCGTTCCGGTCCTGGCCGCGTCGCAAGCCTCCGCCGCGCCCGAGCAGACCAGTCAGGGGCAGGCACCGGGCGCGGATCCGGAGACGGCCGCATCGCTCAAGGCCGCACGGACAGGTGAGCGGGTCGAAGTGCTCTCCCATCGCACCCAGTTCGACACCGTCTACGCCAACCCGGACGGCACCTTCACGGAAGAAGCAGCGGCGGCTCCGGTCCGTGTGAGGCAGAACAACTCACTGGTCGGCGTCGACACCACCCTGCGTCGGGAGGGCGGCGTCGTCCGCCCCCAAGCCGTCGACGTCGGCCTGGAGTTCTCGGCAGGCGGCGACGCCCCGCTGGTCAAGATCACCCGCAACGACCGTTCCCTGACGGTGGATTGGCCCGGCAAGCTGCCATCTCCGCGCCTGGAGGGGGACACCGCCCTCTACCCGGACGTCGCGCCGGGCATCGACCTGCGCATGCAGGCGGGCGTGGACGGGTATCAGCAACTCCTTGTGGTCAAGACCCGTGAGGCCGCCGACAACCCCCTGCTCAAGCAGGTCCGTTACGGTCTCGACGCCGACGGAGTGAGGGTGCGCACCGACCAGACCGGCAACCTCACCGCGGTGAACCCCGCCGGGCAGGAAGTGTTCACCGCCCCGGCTCCTGAGATGTGGGACTCGGCCGGTGTCCCCGACACAGAGCTGTCCGCCACCAAGGCCAAGGATGTCGCCGCCCTGTCGGACAAGCACCGCAGCAGCCCCGCCAGGCCCGGCGAGGACCTCTTCGAACCCCGCTACGGCGCCGCCACCACCCGTATGCCCCTCAAGGCCACCGCCGGCGAACTCGTCGTGACACCGGATCAGAAGGTGCTGTCCGACCCGGACACCATCTTCCCCGTGTACATCGACCCGACTGTCTCCAGCCCTCGCCTGGGCTGGACAGCGGTCGACAAGCAGCACCCCACCACCTCGTACTGGAACCACTCCTCGAAGATCGCCAGAGTCGGCCACGAGCCGGAGACCGGCGGCACATGGCGCTCCTTCGTCCAGTTCGACCCGCGCAAGCTGCACGGCAAGCAGATCGCCAAGTCCACCCTGCGCATCAAGAACACGCACTCCTGGTCCTGCACCAAGAAGCCCGTCGAGGCATGGCTGACCGGTGCGATCTCCTCGGCCACCACGTGGAACAAGCAGCCCACCTGGGGAACGAAGTACGCCACCGTCACCGCCGCCAAGGGCTGGTCGTCCTCGTGTCCGGCCGGAAACCTGGAATTCGACGTCAAGGGCGCCACCACACAGGCCGCGTCCAAGAACTGGGACAAACTCGCCTTCGGTCTGCGCGCCAGTGAGAGCGACATCTATGCGTGGAAGAAGTTCGACGCCTCCACTGCCGTGCTGTCCACCGAGTACAACTCCGTGCCGAACAGGCCATCCAGCCTGGACACGGTGCCCAGCACCCGAATCAACAACACCTGCGGTGACAAAGGCATTTACGCCACGGTCGGCAACACCGATGTGCAGCTGACCGCGAAGGTCTCCGACCCCGACGGCGGCAGCGTCACTGCGCGCTTCCAACTGTGGCCCACCGGCAAGCACGACACCGGCCCCGGCACCGTCGTGAACCGGGACGTCAAGGTCACCTCCGGCGGCATCGCCCGCACCACCGTGTCCAAGAACCTGCTGTCACAGCACGTCGGCGCCTCGAACGGCAACTACTCGTGGATGGTCCAGGCCCGCGACGGCCGGACAGGCTCCGACTGGACCCCCAACGGCGGAGCCCCCGGATGCCGCTTCGCCTTCGACCCGAACCGGCCAAGCAACCCGCCCGGCATCGCCTCCGCCCAGTTCCCCGACGGCCAGGACGGCTGGCCCGAGAACACCTCACCGGCCCGCACCGAGGGCACCTTCACGCTGTCCGCCGCCGGCATCAAGGACGTCGCCAAGTACGAGTACTGGACCGACTGGGACCCCCAAGTCCGCTCCACCACCCCCTCTTCCACAGGTGGCAGCACGACCGTCAACCTCACCCCTCCCTCGACCGGCCCGCAGCGCGTCTTCGCCCGGTCCCTGGACAAGGCCAACAACAAGTCCGACATCCGCACCTACCTCTTCTACGCCAACCCCACCGGCAAGACGGATAAGCCCGGTGACCTCAACGGCGACGGAAACCCCGACCTGCTCGCCCTGCAGGGCACCGGACAGCTGCGCCTGTACGCGGGACAGGGCAACGGCCGCATCGGTACCGCCGGCACCGCCAGCACCCAGGACTTCACCGGCTCCCTGATCACCCGCCGCGGAGACTGGACCCAAGACGGCCACGAGGACCTCATCGCCACCACCGGCGCCAAAGGCAGCCGACAGCTGCACGTCCATCCCAACAACAGCTTCGGCTACGCCTGCACCAGCTACGGCGAGGAAGCAACCGGCTCCGCGTGCGGCGACGGACGCCGGGACCTGAACCTGCACGATCCGGCCGACGACCACGTCAAGAACGCCGACCAGATCCTGGCCATCGGCGACGTCGACGGCCCCACCGACCTGGACGGCAACGGCCGCACCGACACATGGGACCTGCCTTCCTTCCCCGACCTGCTGGTCAAGGAAGGTGACCACCTGTGGCTCTACTTCGGCCACTCCTCGGGCTACCTCGACGAGTACGCCGAACCCGTCCTCATCGGCGACGGCGGCTGGTCCGACCACGACCTCGCCGCCCCCGGCGACGTCACCAAGAACGGCCACATCGACCTCCTCGCCCGTCGGCGCGGTACCGGCGAACTGTTCACCTACCAAGGCACCGGACCCAACGGCGAAGGACTCGGCGCCGAGGCAGACCGCAAGCGGACCGCCACCGGCTTCACCCCTGCAGCCCGGCCGCTGATCACTTCGGCCGCGGATGCCGACAACGATGGTGTCCCCGACCTGTGGTCCACCACCGACAACGCTGACCAAGGGCTGAACTTCTACCCGCGGCTGACGGCAGGCGGCCTCGGTGATCCGGCCGGTGTCGGCATCGGTGCCTGGAGCGGCACGACGGCCCTGGGCTGACGGCCGAGCCAAGCGTAAGCCGGATGACGGGTGGGGAGCCCCGCAAGAGCCTCCCCACCCGCGAACTCCCCACCCACTAATTCTCTCTCGACTGCCCCACGACCCAGGACTTCACCTCGTGCACCACGGACGCCATCGACGCCGCAAACACCACCGCCGCAACTACCATCGCATCACCCCCACCCTCACGCTCACACTGACCTGTCGCACTGCCGCCTGCGCCCTCGTCCTGGCCGCGACCCTCGCCTCCGCCACGGGTGCCGTCACGTCTCCGCCCGCCGACGCCGGCGAGCCACCCGCCGGGACCTCATCCGACCGGTCCAAGTCCCACGGCCCGTACGTCACCGAACTGCCCCCGCTCAACGGGCAATCCGGCACCACACCAGGCGCCGAGCCCGCTCCCGATGCCGCCACAGGTATCCCTGATGTCGCGCTCGATGCATACAAGAAGGCAGCCGAGATACTGGATTCCACCCAGCCTTCCTGCCACCTGCCCTGGGAACTGTTGGCCGGGATCGGCCGCGTGGAATCCGTGCATGCCCAGGGCTACGGCCTCGCCCCCGACGGCACCACGAGACGCGCCATTCTCGGGCCCCGCTTGGACGGGAAGGACTTCGCCCTCATCCGCGACACCGACAACGGCCGGTGGGACGGCGACAGCGAGTTCGACCGGGCGGTCGGCCCGTTGCAGTTCATCCCTTCCACCTGGAAGACCTGGGGCGCGGACGGCAACGCCGACGGCAAGCGCGACCCCGGCAACATCCACGACGCGGCCCTCGCCACCGGCCTGTACTTGTGCACCGGTGACCGCGACCTGTCCGCTGCCGTGGACCGGGACCGGGCGGTTCTCAGCTACAACAACTCACGTCAGTACGTGAATACGGTGCTGGCCTGGATGCGCTACTACCAACAGCACACGACCCGTCCCACGGGCAGCGAGGCCCGCGACGGCTCCGCACCCGAAGCCTCTGCCGATACGCCGACCCCTCGCAACCACGCGACAACGTCCGGCCCGCCGGACCCACAACCCACGACACCCGATGAGCACGCTGCCAAGCCCAAGCCTCATCCGGAACTCAGGCCCAAGCCCAATCCGGAACCCAAACCCAGATCGGAACCCAAACCCAAACCCACGACGCCCACACGCCCCGCGCCCCTCGGCCGCCTGACTGCCGTAAGGACGACCGAGCTGACGGCAACCGCCGACGAGGACTTTCCCGAGCCCGCCAGGACCATCGCCCACCGCATGGACAACACCCCTGCCATCGGCATCAAGGTCCGCTACACCATCACTGGTACTACCCAGGCCCACTTCCCCGACGGCACTCGCGAGGCCACCGTCACCACCGACCGGCACGGTATCGCCACCGCCCCGCGCCTCACCGCCGGCGGGCAACTTGGCACTTTCACCCTGCACGCCGTCATCACAGAACACCCGGCCGCCAAGGCCGGGTTCACGGCGACCGTGACCGCACGCCCTGCCGATCAGCGAGCCCTCCCCGACAACACCCTGCGCCCAGTTGCGGTGTACCGGCGGCAGTAGATACGTCCCGTCGAAGGCGGGTGGCCGTGGGGTGAACATGCGTAGGACCGCGCGGAAGGGCCCCCTCGGGGAAAGAGGGAGAGTCGGCGGCTGACGACGAGCTCGGACAACACCAGCCCGGCCAGACGCAGCCCCGGACGCCTCGTAGTCATTACACGACGCACCAACGACTCAGGTCTCTGGCCGAGCCACGCCGCTTCAGTTTCCCTCTCAAACAGCTCCGCACACCGACGTTGACGACCGTACGCATGGAACTTTCGAAGTTCCATCCGCGCGCCCGGTGCTGGAACAGATCTGTATCGGCCAGTGTCAGCTCCGGCCTGCTCGCGGCATCAGCACTTCAGAAGAGGTCAGGAAAGGCCCGGCCATGGGGTCAGTCGACTTCGCCGAATTCCGGGCTTGGCAGATCGGAATCCGGACTTCATGCCGGCGGCAGCGTTGCCGCAGCAGGGTGTCGGCAGTAAAAAATCCCCGCACCACGAGCCGACATTTCAGCAGAAAGGAAAAAATCGTGCTTCAACGGTTGAAGCGTGCCCTCGTTCTCAGTACCACGTGCCTCGCACTCACGGGAGGCGCCGCCATCGCCACTGCGGGCAGTGCTTCCGCTGCGCCCTCCTCACCCACCGCGGTTGCGGCAGATCTCCAGGGGAGCGGCAGGTCGGGTCCCACGTCGGGTGGCGGTCACGGGTGCCACTGGCAACACGGGTACTGGGCATGGCAGTGGTCGTACCACTACGGCCAGTGGATGTGGGTCTGGTGCCCCGGGCAGTGGGTCTGCCGCTAGCCACGGCCCTGAAGCCGATGGGCGCCTGATGCGATAGCTGCCCGGCAGCCGTTGCGGTTGCCGGGCAGCTGTCAGACCCACTCCTGGGACGTCGTCGAGAAGCCGAAGGATCCGGCAGTGAGTGTGTCTGCCTGGGCCCAAAGTCGGTTCGGGGGCGCAAGGGTGTGTCCTGGCTGCGCCCGTTTCGGATGATGCCAGCGTAGAGGCTGAGTTCGCCGTCGACCCACTGGGCGATGAGGTCGTCGTGTGCTGACGACGCGGTCTCGTAGCGGCCGGCGACGATGCTCTTGGCGTGCTTCCCTACCGATCTGGCAGCGGCGATCTTGGTTTGGTCGGCGGGGTGGGCCACTGGAGGCGCATGGTCATGGAGGTGCTCAGCGATGCCGACCACTGGGTGAGCGGACAGGCACCCCACGACTGACGGGCCCTGGCACCGCGGCGCCTCCCGGGCGGCACATCCCACCGCGGGATCGGGAACACCGCATTCACTCGGCGGTCTACTCGTGATGCGTGCCGGGTCCGTGCTGATACAAGTGGCGCCAACGAACAGGGAGGCGTTCGCTGCTCAGCTCAGGGCGAAGCCCCGGTATCCGTCCAGGGCCGCGGCATCGCACTGTGCCCGGTAGTGGTCCAGGCCTCCGGTGTACGCCAGGAACACCCGTGGCTTGCCCGGTACGTTCGCGCCTGTGTACCAGGAGGCGACGGCCGGGTAGAGCGTCCGGCCGGCGAGGTCTGCGACATGGGCGCACCACTGCTCCTCGGCGGCCGCGGTGGCGTCGATCTCCGTCAGGCCGCCCTCGCGCAAGTGCGCGATGCAGTCGGTGATCCACTCCACGTGCTGCTCGATGGCCACCACCGCGTTGCTGAGCACCGACGGACTCAGTGGGCCGAGCACGGTGAAGAGGTTAGGGAAGCCGGACGACAGCAGGCCCAGATGGTTGCGCGGGCCGTCGGCCCACTTCTGACGCAGTGTTGTGCCGCCCTTGCCGACGATGTCGACGGCGAGCTGGGAGCCGGTCATGGCGTCGAAGCCGGTGGCGAAGACGATCACGTCGACGGGGTGGTCCCGCTCCGAGGTTCTGACGCCGCCCGGTGTGATCCGCACGATCGGGGTCTTGGCGAGGTCCACGACGCTGACGTGCGGCTTGTTGTATGTGGCGTAGTAGCCGGTGTCCAGGCAGGGACGTTTCGTGCCGAAGGGGAGGCCCCGTGGTGACAACGCCTCAGCTGTCTCGGGGTCGGTAACGATCGAGTGGATCTGGGAGCGGACGAACTCGGCGACGGTCTCGTTGGCGGCCGGATCGACGAGGATGTCGTTGTACGTCCGCAGCAGGCCGCTGAGCAGCCCGGACTCCCAGGCCGCCGCGTAGGTGGCGGTGCGCTCGGCGTCGTCGGCCTGCAGGGTGGACCGGGTGGGCGGCTCGAAGACGGTGCCGCCCCTGGACTGCCGCTGGGCGGTCCGGAACTGCGGGTAGCGCGCCTTCAGTTCGGCGTTCTCCTCGGCTGACAGCGGACGGTTGTGGGCGGGGAGCGCGTATACCGGCGTGCGCTGGAAGACGGTGAGGGCGGCGGCCTGCTCGGCGAGGAGCGGGATGGCCTGGACGCCGGAGCAGCCGGTGCCGATCACCGCGACGCGCCTGCCGGTGAGGTCGACGCCCTCGTGCGGCCAGTCGGCGGTGTGCAGGGCCCGGCCCTCGAAGGTGGCGGCGCCGGGGATGTCCGGCTCCTTGACGGCCGACATGCAGCCGGTGGCGAGGATGACGAACCGGGTGGTGAGCGTCTGCCCGGAGTCGGTGGTGACCTGCCAGAGGTGCTCGTCCTCGTCGTACACCGCACGGGTCACGCGGGTGCGCAGCGTGATGTCCGTACGCAGCCCGAAGCGGTCCGCGACGTGGTGGAGGTAGCGCAGCAGCTCCGGCTGCGTCGCGTACCGCTCGCTCCACTCCCACTCCTGGTCCAGTTCGGGCGAGAAGGAGTAGGAGTACGACGTACTTTCGATGTCGCAGCGCGCGCCGGGGTAGCGGTTGCGGTGCCACGTACCGCCGATGTCGTCGCACGCCTCGAAGACGCGGACGGACAGGCCCAGTTCGCGCAGCCGGTACAGCTGGTACAGGCCGGAGAAGCCTGCCCCGACCACGACGGCGTCGAGTTGCGGGACGGTGGGCGGGGACGGGCGGGTGCTGCTGGGCAAGCTGTTCTCCTGACGGGGGGAGTGGGGAACACCGTTCTGGGCCGGGGACCCGGCGTTGGGGTCTGCGTGTGCGGGGCGCGCGCTGATGGTGTGTCAACTCACCTTCTGATGCGCGGTGTTGTGCCCGGGGCGGCGGCGTGAGCCGTGAGGGGTATCACGGCGAGGGCCAGCACTCCGCCGCAGACGGCGAGCAGAGGGTAGCCGCCGCCTGCCGCGACCAGCCCGGAGACCATGCCGCCGGTGGCTCCGGCGAGGGACATCCCCACGTCGACCAGCCCTTGTGTGGAGGCTCCTGCCCCGTCGGGTGCGGCCTGCGCGACCAGCGCGGTGCCGCTGACGAGCGCCATGTTCCAGCCGATGCCGAGCAGCACCAGTGCGGTGCCGAGCAGGGCGATTCCCATGGCTCCGGTGGGCGGTGCGAAGGCGGCCAGGAGACCCGCGGCGAGCAGTACGCCTCCGGAAGACGCGGCCACGGGCAGGCTTCCGATCCTGTCCACCACGAGACCGGTGAGGGGAGAGGGCAGGAACATGGCGCCCACGTGCAGGCCGATCACGACCCCGGCCGTCTGCGTGCTGTGTCCGTGGTGGGTGAGGTGCACCGGGGTCATCGCCATGATGGCGATCATCACGAGCTGCCCGCTGATCATCACGGCCGCCCCGGTGACGACACCGGTTCCGGCTCGGGTGACGACACCGGTTCCCGCTCGGGTGACGACGCCTGTTCCCGTACTGGTGACGACTCCTGTTCCCGTAGCGGGGCCGTGCCCCTCGCCGACCTGCGGCCCAGCGGCGTCCTGATGTTGCCTCAGACTCCGGGCGAGCAGGAGGGGATCGGGACGCAGCCCCAGGGCGACGACGAGTGCGGCGGCCATGTAGACGACGGCGGCCAGCAGGAAGGGGCCGGTGAGGCGGGGCAAACCGAGGGAGTCGGCCAGGGTTCCGGTGGGGCCGACGAGGGCGGGCCCGGCCACCGCGCCGAGCGTGGTGGCGACGAGCACGGCGCCGGTGGCGCGACCGCGTCTCCCGGGTGGCGCGAGGTCGGTTCCGGCGTACCGGGCGAGCAGGCCGGTGACCGTGCCGGCGCCGTACACGACGAGGGCGGACAGCAGCAGCGGCACGGTACGGGCCCAGGCGGCGACGATCACGCCGATGCTGCCCAGAGCGGCGGCCGCATGCCCGAGGGCCAGCCCGGGGCGGCGCCCCCACCGCTCGGAGATCCGGCCGATGAGCAGCGCGCCGACCGCCGCACCCGCGGTGAACAGGGCCACGGGCAGCCCGGCGAGGGCGGTGGAGCCGAGGAGGTCCTGCGCGAGCAGCGCGCCGACGGTGATGCCCGCCGCCATTCCGGCCCCGCCCAGCGCCTGTGAGGCGACGAGCACGGTCAGGACGCGGCGTTGTACCTCGGGTCCGGCGAACTGCGGGGTGCCGGTCGCCGCTGTCACGCCAGCGGCCCCACGGAGGGTTCCAGGGCAGAGATCTCGGCCAGGCTCATGCCCATCTCCTGGTGGAGGAAGCGGACGATGGTCCAGTGCGGGAGCGCGTCCTCGTCGAACGCGCCGAACGCCGCGGTGTAGAGCGGAATCCAGCGCAGGGCCTCCTCCGCCGCGACCCGACGTCCCGCCTTCGCCCCGTCGCCGCCGCCTTGGTAGTCGGTGTAGGCGATGCTGCGATGGTGGATGAAGTGCCCGCCGGGCAGGCGCTGTTCGCACAGTTCCCGGTATTCGCGGGTCTGCAGGATGAGGAAGTGCCAGATCTCGTCGATCTCCTGCTCCACCGGCAGGAACAGTCCGCCGAGCCGGTCGGGATGACGGGAGACCAGGTACAGGTAGCGCAGGCATTCGCGCACCTGGTGTTCGACATGGGTGCGGTGGTGTTCCGTCTTGGCGGCGAAGTACCCGACGACCTCCCCGTGCAGGGCGCTGCCCAGGAGTTCTTCGGCGGTGGGGGCGGGAACTGCTGACGTGGTCAAGGGGCGGGGTCCTGTTCGGGCGTGAAGGGAAGGGAGGGGCGGCGCAAGAGAAGCGCAGGCGAGGCGAGGTGAGGAGAGGAGAGGGGCCTGTCGGGGCCTCGGTCAGGCGGGACGCACCAGCCAGCTGTACTTGCCGGAGCGGCCGATCGGCAGGTCGGTCCGGTGCACCAAGGTGCAGGGCCGGCCGGTGAGTTCACCGACGAGTCCTTCGAGGTGCTCGGTCGCGGCCGTGTCGAGCGGCGTGCCATCGAAGGTCGAGTAGCGCAGCGTGACGTCGCCGGAGGTCTCGGAGAGGTGCAGTTGGGTGAGGAAGACGCGGTCGGACGCGTCGTGGACGCGGGCGTCGAGGTCGGCCTGCGCGACGGGTCCGCGCGGCGCGTCGAGGAGTTCCTTCTCCCGGCCGCAGAAGACCGAGATGCGGCCGGGGTCGGCGGAGCCGTCGAAGGTGCGTACGCAGTCGCCGGAGCGGTAGCGCACGAGCGGCATGAAGGGGTTGCGCAGGCTGGTGACGATGAGGCAGTGGATGCCGCTGCCGGGGGCGATGGGGATGAGCTCGACGCTCATGTCGTCCAGGTGCGGCCGGTAACGTCCGGTGAGGGGGTCGCTGGAGTAGAGATAGCCCAGTTCGGTGCTGCCGAAGAGGTCCACGACGGGGCAGTGGAAGTGCCGGCGCAGCAGGGCGCGTACGTTTAGCGGGGTGTACTCGTAGGCGAGGACGATGCTGCCCGGTTGGGGGAACTCGTCCCACAGCCCCCAGGCGTCCACCTTCCGTACGAGGTGGGCGAGATGGTGGCCCGAGCAGTCCAAGTGGTAGGTGCCGGTGGGGTGGGCGTCGCTGATTGCGCGGATCTCGGTGAGCATGCGGCGGACCTCGGCTCGGTCCCAGTCGGCCGGGTCGAGGGTGCGGTTGAGGTAGAGCGTACGGTCGTCGAGCCAGCGCTCTCCCGGGGTGGCGCCGGGCTTCTTGGCGTTGACCCGGGCGACGTGCTCGGTGGCGAGCACGGTGGTCAGGGAGATGCGCTTGGCGCCCGCCTCCCAGGTGGCGCGCAGGTCGGGATGTTCGCTCCACAGCCGGTAGTAGGAGCGGAGCAGGAAGTACGGCGGCCGGATCAGCTGCATCCGGGCGTGGTTGGTGCCGGTCGACAGGACGTACTCCGCCTCGCCCGACTCCAGCGCCGTGGCGAGGTCGGGTGTCATCCAGTTGTCCGGGAAACCGCGGGCGATCTCGGTCTTCTCCAGGATCGGGAAGTCTCCACGGGCGACGGACGCGCGATAGATCGGGATGTCCCGGACCCGGTCGACGACGTGCGGGCTGGGCAGCGGGTTCATCAGGTCTCCCTGGGGTGACGGGCCGGGGTCCGGGATGGCAGGCCGGGGCCGCCGCCGCGAAGGGACGTCGGCGGCCCCTTGTGGGCGGGCGTGGGTCAGGAGATGCAGCCGCTCTTGCCTGCCACGCTGATGCAGCCGGCCTTCGGGGTGGCGCTGATGCAGCCGTCCTTGGCGCCCTGCGCCGAATTGGCGGCCACCCACTTCGACCAATTGGTGTCCTGGGTCAGCTGCTTGATGAGCTTGTCCATGACGGACCTCCTCGATTTGCTTGGACTCGTTTGCCTGGGCTCGTTTGCTTGGACTCGTTTTGCCTGGGGAATGCGGAACGGGCAGTGAAATAGATCTTCGCCGAGCCGCGCACCGAACGTAAAGAGAAGGTCAAGCATGTGTCAATAGACGGTCAAGCGCAGTGGCTCGAAATGGTTGCTCGTGGTGGTCGGAGAGTTGTGCATCTGGCGAGGAGATCAGTCGCGTCGCTCCGCCGGATCGGCGTGGCCCGACTCCCCAGCTCCCGCCACCGGATCGGCACCGGCGAGCACCGAGCCGGGCAGTGGGCCGGGTGGCGGGCCGGGCAACGATGCGGTCGACCGGGCGGCGGCGCCGTTGTGCCGGACCGCCCAACTCCCCAGCGTGGACCGGCAGGCGTGGTCGAGGTGGTGCAGGCCGGTCAGGTCCAGCTCGATCTGACGGTCCTTCGGCAGGGCCTCCAGCGTCTCGAGGATCCGCGGCAGCCGCAGGAAGGTGGCGCACCCCGTCAGGGCCACCACCTGTCGGCCGCCGGTCAGTTCGCGTACGTCGACCTGGACCTGCGAGGTGTCCCAGGCCAGCTTCGCCAACGCCATCGCCAGGCCCAGCAGGACACCTTCGAACAGGTTGGCCACCACGATCGCGACGGCGGTGACGCTCAGGATGACCGCTTCGCCGCGGTCCAGGCGCACGAGCTGGCGGATCTCCGCGACCGGAATGAGCTTGCAGCCCGCGTGCACGAGGACCCCCGCCAGGGCGGCGAGCGGGATGACACCGAGCGTCATGGGCAGCAGGGCAGTGAACAGCAGCAGCCAGGCGCCGTGCAGGATGCGCGAGAGCGCCGTACGCGCGCCCGCCCGCACGTTGGCGGAGCTGCGTACGATCACCGCCGTCATCGGCAGCGCGCCGAGCATCCCGCACACGCTGTTGCCGACGCCCTGGGCCACCAGCTCTTTGTCGTAGTGGGTACGGGGGCCGCTGTGCATCCGGTCCACGGCCGCCGCGCTGAAGAGGGACTCGGCGGAGGCGATGAGTGTGAAGGCGATGACGGTCCCCATGACGGCCAGCCCGCCCAGCGCGGCGACATCATCCAGGCCCGGAGTTTGAATGGTGTCCAACAGACCCCGCACCGTCACGTTCGCCACGTCCAGTCCGAACCCGGCGACCACGGCGGTGGCGAGCACGACGGCGGCCAGCGGCGCGGGCACCAGCCGTACCCGTGCGGGCAGTCTGGGCCACAGGACGAGTACGGCGATGGTGCCGAGGCCCACGGCCGCCGAGGTCAGCGCACCTCGGTCCCGCAGCGTGTCGACGACCAGGCCTGGAGCGTCGAGGACCTTGTCGAGGCCGGAGCGGGGCTGCTCACGCCCGGCCATCGTGTACAGCTGGCCGAAGATCAGAACGAGCCCGATGCCGGCCAGCATGCCGTGGACGACGGAGACGGAGATCGCGCGGAACCAGCGTCCGCAGCGCAAGAGACCGAGAACGATCTGCAGTACGCCGGTGAGCAGGACGATCGCGCCGAGCATTCCGAGGCCGAACGTCTGCACCGCCTCGAAGACGAGCACGGTCAGCCCGGCCGCGGGGCCGCTGACCTGTAGGGCGCTGCCGGGCAAGAAGCCCACGACCAGCCCGCCGACGATGCCGGTGATCAGACCGAGTTCGGCCGGGACGCCGGACGCCACGGCCACCCCGATGCACAGGGGCAGGGCCACGAGGAAGACGACGAGCGAGGCGAGCGCGTCCTGGCGCAGGACGCCGGGTCTGCGTAACTCACCGAAGGTGGCGTTCAGATAGGTGCGGGTAGATGCCATGAGTTGGGGGTTCCTTTGTCGGCGTGAAGGAACGGCGTCGGTACAGGGGCGGTCCACTGATGTGCAGGGAGAGCCTCCAGGTGCTGCCGGGCCGCGCTGCGCGGTCGACGACGAGGCGCGGCTCGCAGTGGTACGGAGATGGGGTGCTCAGTCAGGTCTGGTGCGCCGGACGACGTGCGTGGACCGGGGCGCAGGCCTATGTCGGCATGGCCCGGTGCACAGTGCGGTCTCGGCGCGCTACCCGGAGTGCCGGGCGCATGGGGCCAGTTGACTGGTGCCGGGGTGCGGCGCGGGCGCGGTGGCGGTCCTGCGATCACCCGTCGTGCGCGACGGCACGGCCACGTGCGGCCCGGGCCGTGTCTGCCGTCGTGTGGAGACGAGCGGTGACGTCATGGTGGCCTGCCTCCTGCGTCGGAGCGATGTCGGGCGTCGGCGCGGTGTGGTCGGGTCAGGTCGGGTCGGGTCAAGGCTGGGTCGGGTCGGTGAAGAACAGCACTGCGGGAACTCGGGGCAGGGGAAATCAATCCGGGACGCCGCGTGATGCGCCTCGAGATGCCTACTTTGCCATCGCATTACCTGGAAACGGCAGATTGGATTCCGGCCAGGTTGAGGGCAATGGAATTCGCCGACTCGCCACTTGATGAGTGCACATCAGATAGGGGAGAGATATACGCCATTCTCGCGTTCGTTCGGCAGTGGTTCTTTTGACGGCGAGTTGTCATGATGGTTGGCCGGATGCGAGGGGGGCAACTCCCGCTGGACTGCTGGACTGCTGGTCCGCTCGACCACTGACCCGCCTGCCCGGTACTGAACCACCGGCGGTCGGCGCCCCGAACGTGGCGGAGCAGTGACCGCAGATCGGATTTGGCCCGCGTCACGTTCGCGTCGGGATGCGGGGCGTGGCCTTCCGGGCCCGTCGCCGACTGTGCCTACCGAGCCCTCGCCAGTGTCCGCTCCGCACCGAACCGGCCGACGCTCGCCCGCCGTTCGTAACCCGTACTCCGGCGCCAAGCGCTGACGGGAGGAGTGCGGCCAGCCTTGTGGAGCCAAGATGCCCTGCTACAGGGCATCTTGGCTCCACAAGGCGTCCTACGCCATGCGCCTATGTCGTCACGAGGCCTGTGCCTTGTCGTACAGCGCCTTCGCCTCGTTGCCGAAGTACGGACCGAACATCCGATTCGGCAGGAAGGTGTAGCCGAAGCTGTTCACCGAGACCTGCAGGCCGGTGCCGGCCGTCTCGCTGAAGCCGGTGAACCAGGGGCCGCCGCTGGAGCCGCCCGTCATGTTGCAGCCCAGGCTGTGGTCCTGCGAGAACAGGAAGTCTTTCGAGCTGTTGCCGCTGCAGTAGATCAGCTTGGTGCCGTCGTACGGTGAAGCCGCCGGGAAGCCGAAGGCATACATCTGCTTGTTGTAGCCCCCGTTGAACTGGAGGCCTTGTCCGCCGGTCACCGACGTCAGCTTCTGGCCGTTCAGCGGGGCGACGACTGCCGCGCCGACGTCGTAGTTGATGTTCTCGCTCGCTTCCCACTGCGGTGTGGTGAGCGTCTTGGAGGCGGTCCACTGACCGTACGGCGCCTGGCCGTTGTTGTACGCGGGAACGAAGACCCAGTTGGTGTGCCAGCTGCCCTGGTACTTGACGCAGTGCCCGGCCGTGATGACCGTACTGGAGTTCTGGCTGGTCACGGCGTTGCCGGAACAGGACGCCGTACGGCCCTGGAAGGTGAAGAACACCCGGCCGGACGTCTTCACGACGGCGCCGCCACCGGTCCAGGGGCCGCCGGCCTGCGGGAACGCGGTCGGGGCGACGGTCGTCGCCTTCCCTGCGGGCTTCGGGGCCTTGAGGGTCTTGGCCGCGTTCCGGGTGAGCAGCAGATCGAGCGGGGTGGCGCCGCGCATGCGGTCCGCGGTCCAGAAGGTGCCGGCCTTCTCCTTCTCGGCGGCCGAGGGGCTGTGGGCCGAAACGGGTGCGGGGGCGGCCGCGTTGGCCGCGGTGGCGGCCGAAAGTCCGCCCGTGAGCAGGGCTCCGACGGTCAACAGGATGCCTGCGGCAGTGCGATGGCGTCTCACGCATGTCTCCTTCTGCCGTGCCCGGCCGGGGTGGCGCCGGGGCAGGTGGGGATGAGAACGGTGCGGATCGACGTGCGTGAGGCAGCCTGCCACGCAGGAACAGGTCTGTCAGGAGCGCGTCAGGCCATCGCGTGCGTGACGTCGTCCCCGTACATCAGGTTGCAAATCTCAACCCTTGCTTGACCTATCGAAAGTCGATAGATTCTCATCGAAACTCGATGGGAGGATGAAGCATGGGAAAGCTGGCAATGCGCGCGCTGCGCGCCGTGCTCGTGGTGGTGCTCACCGGCACCGTGTTCGTAGAGGCATTGATGGTGTGGGCGTTGGTCAGCGGGAGCGATCCGGAGGACGGGTCGCTCCCGCTGACCCCGCTGCGATTGATCACTATCCTGGGTATCGGGACGGTCCAGGTTGCCCTGGTCTGTGTATGGCGGCTGGTATCGATGGTGCGGCGCGGAACTGTGTTCTCCTACGCCGCCTTCCGGTACGTGGACATCATCATGGGCTCGATCGTGGCGGCTGCTCTGGTGTGGTTCGCGGTCACGGCCGTGAACGCGCCGGGCCAGCGGGACGATCCGGGCGTCACCCTCATCATGGGCGGGATTGGCGTGGCCATCCTGGGGGTCGCGCTCATCGTGCTCGTGCTGCGGATGTTGCTCGCCCAGGCGGTAGCGCGCGACGTCGAAGCGGCGCAGATGCAGGCCGAGTTGGACGAGGTGATCTGATGCCGATCGCCGTCGACATCGACGTGATGCTGGCCAAGCGGAAGATGTCTGTTGGCGAGCTCGCGGACCGCGTGGGGATCACGCCCGCCAACCTGGCGGTACTCAAGAACGGCCGCGCCAAGGCGGTGCGCTTCGCGACGCTCGCCGCGCTGTGCGAGGTGCTCGAGTGCCAGCCGGGCGACCTGCTTCGGTGGGAGGCCGAGGACACCGCGGGCGAATGAACCGTGCCTGCCGACGCGTCATCGCCGATCCCGCGTGACGTTGACCGACTCGGTGAGCGGCCCGGGGCCGTCTTCTGGTGAAAGAGGGGTTGGCTGCGTGCGAGTCCTCCGCTTCGGACCGAGCAGCCGGTCTACGCATCGGGCGGCGAATGCCCCGATCCCTGCCGTGAGGAAGGCTTGCGCGGCCGGGAGAAGCAGAGGCGATCACTGGACATACGATTCGAGGGTGCCGCGGCGCCGGATGTCGAGCGTGGCACAGTGGAATGAGCCGCCGAACGGTGCGTAGTGCAGAAGGCTGCAGGGGATCGGCTCGAATCCCCACCCTTCGAGCGCGCGGAGCATGTTGGTGTGGTGCCGTTCCACGATCACTCGTTTCTCGTCGATCATGAGAACGTTCATGCTGAGCCACTTGCCGCACATCGAGGTGAGCTTGAGCAGCGACGCGTCGATGGGATTGGGTTCGGGGGCGACGAGCACGTCCCATGAGCTCAGAACGTCAGGCAGGCGGTCGACGTCGATGTATTCGGGATTGACCAGCACTTTGCCCGGGGCGAGCGGGAGGAAGGTCGTGTCGATGTGCATGGGCGCACGGCAGCGGCTCTCGATTTCGTGAATGCGGTAGCCGGGGCCGAGGTGACGGCGTAACCAGGCGATGCCCATCCTGTTCGTGACGTTGCTGCGCGTGACGAACAAGTCGCGTCCGGCCCGCACGAAATCGGCTGCATCGAACACCGGCTCGAACTCGGTGAGGATGTAGCGCATCGGTTCGTCGGCTTCAGGGAGGGAGAAATCCGGCTCGAACAATGAGTCGGTGAGCTGCGGTCGCGGCGCAGCGGTCCAGCGTGCGCCGCGGCGGAAGTAGTCCTTGAGGATCGCGCGGTAGGAGTGGGTTTCGAAATATCGGCAGGGCCATGCCATCGGCGTCTCGATGATCTCGTCGCCGATCACGAGCAAACTGTCGCGGGGGCAGGCGTTGCAAAAGCCGCGCGACGACCATTTGGGGGTGCTGAACGTTTCCTGGTGCCTGGCCACGTCCGGGCGCCTGACCGTGACCCCGAGGGAGTTCAGGAGATCGATGAACTGATCGAGTTCTTCCTGTGCCGGCTCGATCAGCATGTTCGGATACTCGAAGCCGGCGGCGAGTCCCTGCAGACGGGCTGCCCAGTTCGGAATATTGCAGGCCACGATCGGATGACGGGTGGGGATCACAGCGCCGTCGAGGCGCCCGACAATGATTTCCTCCAGGGGGTCCCATTCATTGTGGGAACTTACCGGCGAAACAAGGGGTTCCGCGGTGTCATTGGTCATGACGATCCACTGCCTTCACTCACAGGATTCGGTGACCCCTTGACCTGGAATCCTACTCAGTGGAGCCTGACAGGGTGCCCGGCGGCACGCAGCAGCGCCCGTTGGGTCAATTTCGCCGACGCTGCTCCAGCGTCACACGACCTGGTTCCCAAACCCTCAATCTGGACGCTTCTCGCATGATGCGACGAAACGAGCGCGCCGGGCATCCCCGAGCCCGTCCAAGAGAAATGCGTCCCCGCGTAGTCAAGAACGCGGCTGCCCGGCAAGTGGCAAGCGGCAACCGGCAACCGGCAGTCAGGAACCGTTTTCGACCGAGTCCTCGGGCTCGTCCTCACTCCTGGCCTTGTCCCGTTCGTCCTCGGCCTTGTCCCGGATGTCTCGCGGTGTGGGTGCGACGATGTTCCGCTGCTCCGCGGACCGTTGGCGCGTCTTGCCGTCGGCCTGGGGTGTGTCGATGTCACGGCGGTGCTTCATGAAGTTCTCCTGTTTCCGGTTCCGAGTCCCTTTTCCGGTTCCGATTCCCTGGCTGTGCCGCTCAACGCGGACGCAGCTGACGGGTCCTATGCCTTGTGCTGCATGGTTCGGCGAGCAGGGTTGCCCTGTTCCGCCTTCTTCGGGTCCTTTTCGTGAGACTTCGCTCGCACGCCGTCGGCGATGCGTTTGCCGATGGTTTCGTCGATGTTCGACCAGTACGTGAAGGCGCGTTGGAGGACGGGGTCACTCACCCCGTTGAGGAGGTGCCCTACGACGTTGTCGACCAGGCGGTCGCGGGCCGCGTCGTCCATGACCTCGCGTACGAGAGTGCCGGGTTGGCCCCAGTCGCTGTCCTCCGGGTGCGAAACGTATGCGGCACGGGTGATCTCGCCGTCCACTTGCCAGCTGGGCGGGGTTCCGTAACGGGCCGTGTCCGCGGCCGGACCACCCTTGGAGTTCGGGGCGTAGACGGGGTCGGTCGACTTGCGGTACGCCATCGCTCCGTCTTTTGAGTAGGTGTGGACGTCAACGACAGGCGCGTTGACCGGCAGCTGCTGGTAGTTGGCACCGATGCGGTGGCGGTGCGCGTCCGCGTACGAGAACAACCGGGCCAGGAGCATCCGGTCCGGACTCGGTCCGATCCCGGGGACGAGATTGTTGGGCTGGAAGGCAGCCTGCTCGATCTCGGCATGGTGGTCGGTCGGGTTGCGGTCGAGCGTCATGCGGCCGACCGGGATGAGCGGGTAGTCACGGTGCGGCCAGACCTTGGTGAGGTCGAAGGGGTTGAACCTGTAATGCGCCGCGTCCCCGTACGGCATGATCTGCATCTTGAGGGACCAGCTGGGATACTGCCCGTCACGAATGTGCTCGAACAGGTCGCGCGTGTGGTAATCCGTGTCGACGGCGGCCATCTGGTCGGCCTCGTGCTGCGTGAAGAACTCGACGCCCTGGTCCGTCTTGAAGTGGTACTTCACCCAGAATCGCTCACCGTCGGCGTTGATCCACATGTACGTGTGCGACGAGTACCCGTTCATATGGCGCCACGTCCGTGGAATCCCACGGTCTCCCATCAGCCAGGTCACCTGATGGGCAGATTCCGGAGAGAGCGTCCAGAAGTCCCATTGCATGTCGTGGTCACGCAGATTGTTGTCCGCGCGACGCTTCTGGGACCGGATGAAGTGCTGGAACTTCATCGGATCCTTCACGAAGAAGACCGGCGTATTGTTGCCGACCATGTCGTAGTTTCCTTCGCTGGTGTAGAACTTCACCGCGAAGCCACGCGGGTCACGCCAGGTGTCCGGGCTGCCCCGCTCGCCCGCCACGGTCGAGAACCGGACGACCAGGTCGGTCCGCGTGCCGGGCTGGAACAGGGCCGCTTTGGTGTAGGCGCTCACGTCGTGCGTCACTTCGAAGTGACCGAAGGCGCCGCTCCCTTTGGCGTGCGGCTGACGCTCAGGGATTCGCTCCCGGTTGAACTGCGCCATCTGCTCGATCAGATAGGCGTCCTGCAGGAGTACCGGCCCACCAGGTCCAGCGGTCAGCGAGTGTTCGTCGCTCTCCACCGGGGCACCCGAGTCGGTTGTGGTGGCGGCGTGGATGTCTGTCATGACTCGCTTCCCTTCGTCGCAGTTGACATTTTCGGGACCCACGAGGCGCGTGACCCTTGGCAGCCGCGCCAAACTTCCTTCGGAGAGACCCGCCAACGTTGATCTGTCAGGCCCGGGGCACTCCGGCGGCTCTGGGGCCTTCTCGTCCGACCTCTCTCCGCGCCTCAGGGGGCTGAAGGGAAGACGGGTACCCGGAATTCATCGATCAATCGCTGAGCGGCACCTCGCCGCCACTGGCCTACTTCGGCAAGACCGACGAGAAGAGAAATCTGACTCGAACGACGGTCACGGCCGAAGCGACTGATACCGACTGATACCGAGTGACGGAAGCGCACGGCCACCTCCGCAACCATCCGGCGGCGTCTCCGGCAGCCATGCGGCCCGGGCAGAGGGGAGAAGGCCGTGCTCACCCTCGGCGTCATCCTTCTCATCCTCGCATTCGTCCTCAACATCGGCATCCTGCGAAACATCGGCATCCTGCGGACGAGCAGGAGCCAGGTCGCCGAGGCCATGCCATGACTGGCCGGGGAGGACGGGGGCCATACACGATCCACGGACATGTACGGCCGGGTACCTGGAGGCCGCGCGAGATGCCTGAAAGAGGCGGTTTGCCGACCGCCCGCCCCGGAGACCCGGAGCCTAGGTCAAGGGAGGCGACATGGGGCTGATCACTGCGGGCGCGATCGTGCTGGACTGCTCGGAACCGGAAGAACTCGCCCATTTCTACCTGAAGTTGCTCGACGCCGAGCCGGGCACCGACATGAGCAGCAATCGCACTGACATCGAGACGCAGAGCGGACTGCGCATGGGATTCCGCCGCGACCTCAACGCCACGCCACCCAGCTGGCCCCGGCCCGAGGACTCGCTCCAGGCCCATGTCGAATTCCTCGTCGAAGCCGATGACCTGGACGAACTCGAACGCCACATCGTGGCTCTGGGAGGCACGCCCATCGACGCATCCGGCCGCGGCGGTCCCACTGAGGCACTCCTGTACGCAGACCCGGCCGGCCACTCCTTTACCGTCCGCGCGTCACCGAGCCACAGCCCGAAGACGGACTGAGCAGGGTTCCAACAGCCCCGCAAGAGCGAACTCTCGCTCGGAAGTTGACCGAACAACGACGGGTTCCCGGGGTCGGACAAACGGGTTCCCGGGTCGGATAGAAACCGATTGGGCTGACTGACAGCAGGCGGGTTGGGTACTCACGGCGACATGCGTTTGAGTGTTCTGGATGTGGGTTCGAAGACGGTTCGACTGGTGATCGTGGACACCGGGGACGGAGCGCCTCTGCCGGTGCACACGGCCAAGTGGAGGCTGCGCCTCTCCGAGCAGGTCGAGCCGCATGGAGCGATACCGGAGCGGTGCGTCGGACAGCTCGTCACAGCGGTGTCGGCGGCCGCTGTGACGGCCCGGCGGTGGGGCTCGAGAGACCCGTTGGCCTTCGCGACCGCGATCGTGCGGAACGCGCCGAACCGGCTCGACGTGCTGCGGGCCGTGCGCGCGGAGACCGGGGTACGGCTGTGCACCCTGCCGGGAGAGCTTGAGGCCGAGCTGACGTTCCTCGGTGCTCGACGTTGGATGGGTTGGCGGTCCGGTCCGTTGGCGCTGTTCGACATCGGCGGCGGCTCGCTGGAGGTGGCTTTCGGGAGGGGCCGCCTGCCCACCTTCGTGGCCTCGCTGCCGCTCGGAGCCGGGCGTCTGACGCGGGAGTTCTTCGACGGTGACGCCCCGCCGACCGAGCAGCGCGTGAAGGAGCTTCGCCGCAAGGTGCGCCACCAGCTGCGGGACGTGGCGGCACGGATCTGCTGGGAGGGGCCGCAGACGGTCGTGGCCACGTCACGGACCTTCCAGCAGCTGGCCCGGCTCGCGGGTGCCGCACCGGGGCGTCAGGGCCTCTTCGCGGCACGGCAGTTGGCCCGGGCCGATCTGCGCAGCTGTCGTGACCGGCTCGCTTCCTTGCCGGCGTCCGAGCGGGCCCGGCTGCCCGGCGTCTCGGCACCGCGGGCCGCGCAGAGCCTGGCCGGAGCGGTGGTGGGGCACTCGGCCATGAAGCTGATGGGCATCAAGACGGTCACGATCTGTCCCTGGGCCATCCGCGAAGGGGTGCTGCTGCGGCACATGGAAGACGGCGGGCAGTGGTGGGCGGAGATCTCCCAAGACGGCCAGGCGCCGCAGCACGCGGACCCACTGGGACTGCGGTCGCAGCCAGGCAGGGTTGATCCGGGCGGGTCACCCGACGCGGTAGTGCCACACTCTCCGCCTCGCCCGGTCCGCCTGTCCGCGTACTCGTCTGAGTTGCCGAGCGACGCCAGTCCCGCAGCTTCACAGGGCCGGAAGTGAGTCCACGCAGGGGGACTGCTCAGCCGCGCTCGCTCGTGCGACGACATGGTGCGCCCTGATGGGTGACCTGCGCACCGGCATGGGCACCTTCAGTCCTTGGGCTCAGTCCTTGGGCGCACAGTTGATCACGAACCTGCTGCGAGGCCGTGTGGGCATCCGGTTGAGGGGAATACGGAGATCCTGTTCGGGCACGGTGTACGCGAGCCGCGCGAGGCGAGGAAGCACGGTGTTCAGGACGGCGAGCGTGATGTCCTCGCCGGGACACCGATGTCCCTCGGCCACCTCGCCGCCGCCCTGTGGGACCAGCTCGTCCCGTCCGGGTTCGCGGCCAACGAAGCGTTCGGGGTCGAAGGTGTAGGGCTCGTCCCACAGGCCGGGGTCGTGGTTCTGCCCGTAGAGATCGAGCAGGACCAGTGTTCCCTCGGCGATCGCTTCTCCACGCCACTCGATGTGGTCGGGGGCGAGCCCCGCCACGAAGGGAGCGAACGGATAGAAGCGACGCACCTCGTGTGCGAAGCCGCGCGCGTACCCCTCCCGTTCGGTCGCAAGCGGTTCCCGGAGTCGAGGCCGGCGCTGTAGTGCGTGCGCGCTGAAGACGACGTACCAGGTGATCGCGACCGTGGGCCGAATGATGTTGAGGAGTTCGACGGCGGCCGTCCGCGCGTCGAGCAACTCCCCGTCGGCGTCCCGATGTCCGGCGACGGCCTGGAGGGCGGTGCTGTGTCCGGTGCCGTCCGCGGGACGGCCGGATCGGCGGGTCTCCTCGACCAGGCCGGCGAGGCGCTGCTCCTGACGACGCCGGGCATGCCTGGCCCGCCAGTGGCGCGGCCCGGCGGTGGCGAAGCCGTCGACCATGGCCACCAGGTCCCGCGCGGTACGTGACACCTCGTCGTCCGGGGGCTCCGGCAAGGGGATGCCGACCCAGCGGCAGACCGCTCGTGTGAGGAGGACGCTCGTCTCGTCGAACAAGGAGATCGACCCGCGACCGGCCCATTCCGTCTGTGACCGGTCCCATTCCTCAGAGACCTGCTCCGCCAGGGCAGCGACGTCGGGCGTGTCCTTGAGCAGTGATACGAAGAGGGCCTTGCGCTGACGGTGCGTCGCACCGTCGAGCGTGTGCACCGCCCCCTTGCCGAAGAGCGTGCTGAGGACGGGGTCGGGCAATGCCGATCGGCGCTGCACGTGGCCCCCGTCGTAGAAGAACCCGACGGCGGCCGGCCCGCGCAGGGCGACGGAGGGGCTGCCGAGGAGCCGTGTGCGTACGACGTCGGGCTCTTTGCGGCGGGTCAGATCGGGAAGCCAGGCGTAGCCCTGACTGAGCAGGGACAAGGTGCTGTCGATCATGGAATCCCCTTGGTGGGTGCGCGTCTCGGGTGGCCGGCGTGAGCGTGTGATGGTGCCTGAGGGCTGCCGAGTGCCCTGCTCAGGCTTCGTCACGTCACCTGGCCCGTGCCTTTCGAAGGGGCCGCGCAGCGTGGCATCGGTGCCGTCAGTACGGGGTGTACACCCCAGGTGGGGTCATGAGGTGGGGGCCCGGCCGACGCACCTTAACGGCGGCCATAAAGCGCCTCTTGGGCGTCGAATACGCGACGATCCGCGATGACGATCCACGATCGGGGCTTGGAAGGGTGAGCCGCTCTCGCCGTGCTGCGGCGCTTCTCCATGGTCTCCCGCGCTCCATCCCGTCACCACTTGGAAGGCGGCCGACATCACGCCGGAGGTTCCGGTGGGGCATTCGTGCAGCCTTAGCTCGACTGGGCCCGCATTAGTCGCGGCGCTCGGTCATATGGGTTTGGGGTGGAAGCTGGTGGGCACTCGGGGGCACGCCCGCCCGGTGGCCTCGGCTTACGGCGAAACAGTCACCGAAAGTCACAGCGAAACAGTCACCCATCAGCGTAAAGGGGAGCCGTGCCATGCCATCAGGATCGAGTGCCAAACGAGAGCGGCAGTACGAGCACATCAAGGAAAGCGCCCAGAAACGTGGCGCCTCGGAAAGCCGTGCCAAGGAGATCGCGGCGCGGACGGTGAACAAGGAACGAGCACGCTCCGGGGAATCGAAGACCGCGAGCAAGAGCTCCACCAGTGGTTCAAAGTCTCCGTCC
The DNA here is from genome assembly GCF_044457025.1 of Streptomyces sp. NPDC050658. NCBI lineage: Bacteria > Bacillati > Actinomycetota > Actinomycetes > Kitasatosporales > Streptomycetaceae > Streptomyces > Streptomyces sp. NPDC050658. The sequence goes on along the minus strand of NZ_JBITGM010000015.1, from coordinate 51,611 downwards.
CAGAAGGGCGGCGAGCGCTCGCACACGGGTAAGCAGGGGCGAACCAAGGAGCAGCTTTACGAAGAGGCGCAGCGGCGCAACATCGAAGGTCGCTCTTCCATGAACAAGGCTGAACTGCGCAAGGCTCTTGGCGGCTGAGGTCATTCTCGATGACTGTGTACGGGTATTTCCTGGCGAGCGAGGAATTCGGCCCCGCCGAACTCATCGCTCAGGCGAAGGCGGCGGAAGAAGCAGGGTTCGACGCTCTGGCCATTTCGGACCACTACCACCCCTGGAACGATGAACAGGGGCAGAGCCCGTTCGTGTGGTCGATGATCGGTGCTCTCTCCCAGGTGAGTTCATTGCCGGTCACGACGCTGGTGACCTGCCCCACCGTGCGGATGCATCCGACGCTCAACGCGCAGGCGGCAGCCACGTCCGCGGTCCTGACGAACGGCCGATTCCGCTTCGGCGTGGGCACGGGCGAGGCACTCAACGAGCATGTCCTGGGCGGCGTCTGGCCCGCCGCCGACCAACGGTTCGGCATGCTGGAAGAGGCGGTTCAGATCATGCGGCAGCTCTTCACGGGCGAGCAGACGACCTACCGCGGACAGCACTACACCGTGGAGAACGCCCGCATCTACACCCTCCCCGACGAGCCGCCGCCGCTCTACGTGTCTGCCTTCGGCCCGCAGGCGGCGGCCCTGGCCGGGCGGATCGGCGACGGCTTCGTCACCATGACGCCCGACGCGGACCTCGTGGAGCACTTCCGTGACGCGGGCGGAGGCGGCAAACCGGTCCTCGGCGGACTGAAGGTCTGCTGGGGCCGAGACCGCGACCAGGCCGTCAAGACCGCGCACCGTCTCTGGGCCAACCTCTTCCTGCCGGGCGAGCTGGGCCAACTGCTGCCGATGCCCCGGCACTTCGAGCAGGCCGCCGAGTTGGTCACCGAGGACATGGTCCGCTCGACGATGACGTGCGGCGACGACATGGACGAGCACCTGCGCTCCGTCCGCGCGTACGAGGACGCAGGCTTCGACGAGGTGTACATCGGTCAGATCGGTGGCGAGCAGCAGGGCTTCTTCGACTTCTACGGGGCCGAGGTCCTGCCCCGCCTGCGAGGCGCCGCATGACGGCCGCGCCGGACGGTCGGTGCGCGGCGCTGTTCGACGTCGACGGCACGCTGGTCGACACCAACCACCTGCACGTGACCTGCTGGTGGGAGGCCTTCCGCCAGGCCGGGCACCGGGTGTCCACGCACGCCATCCACCGGGCGATCGGCCTCCCGTCCGGCGACCTTGTCGAGCACGTGCTCGGCGAGGACCGGGACACGGGCGAGGACGACCAGATCAGTGCCGCGCACAAGGCCCTCTACGGCACCTACGCGGACCGTTTGGCGCCGCTGGACGGCGCGGGTGATCTGTTGCGCGAACTCTCCGACCGGGGCTGGCGCACCATCCTTGTCACTTCGGCCGGCGGCCGGGAACTGGAAGCCCTGAAGCGGGCGATCGACGCGGACGACGCGATCACGGGAACAGCGAGCGCGGACGATGTGGCCGACGGAAAGCCGGACCCGGAGCCGGTGCGGCGCGCACTCGACCTGGCCGAAGCCGACGCCGGCCGGGCGGTGTTCGTCGGCGACACGGTCTGGGACATGCAGTCCGCGACCCGGGCCGGCGTACGGCCCGTCGCCCTCCTCTCGGGCGGCATCCCACGCGCCGACCTGCGCGAGGCCGGTGCCGAGGAAATCCATCAGGGCCCCGCCGACCTGCTCGCCCGGCTGGACACGGGCGTGTTCGACCGCGTACGCCGCAACTGAACAGGGGATGCGCGGCCACCACTTACGACTCGCGGCCACCTCTCACGACCACCATCGGTGCCGTTCTGCTCGTCGTCGGCGCGGAGTTGTGCGTCCTCGGCTCGCTCGGGAACCTCGGGGGACGTGGTGGCCGGGAACGGCGAGAGCCCGGCGTGCCCACCCCGCGTGTGCTGGCGGGTTGCGGCGCTCCGGGCTCACCGGTGCTCATGTCACATGGGGTCCGCAGGACCCTCCGGCGCCGAGCGCCGTGCCTTGCGGGCCTGCTCTTCCGCCTCGCTACGGCGCTTCTTCATTTCACCGCGCGCCTGGTCGGTCTTACCCCGGATCTCCTGCTCGCGGTCGCCGGTGAGCTTCCCGGCCATTTCCTTGGCCTTGCCCTTTGCCTTGTCCATGCCGCCCTTGTCGGCCATGACGCCTCCTTGTTCGGAAAGACTTGCGCTTCCAACGTAGGCGGGGCCCACCTCTCGCACACCTTGGAACCTCACTGTGTGTGGTCGTCGGCTCATGCGGCCCTGTCGGGCGCCGGTCTCGGGGGGGGGGGGGGCGCGCCGGCGCCCCCCCCCCCCGCCCGCGCGCCCCCCCCCCCCGCGCCCCCCCCCCCCCCCCCCGCCGCGGGGGCGGTCCGGGGGAGCGCGGCGGGGGCGGTGTTGGGA
>NZ_JBITGM010000015.1:0-49150 GCF_044457025.1 Streptomyces sp. NPDC050658 | reverse complement strand
CGGGGGGGCGGGCCCCCCCCCCCCCCCCCCCCGCCCCGGGGGGGGGGGGCGGGGGGGGCCGGCCCGGCGGGGGGGGGGGGCGGGCGGGGGGGGGCCCCCCCCCCGCCCCCCCCACGGCTCACGAGGCGCTGGCCGCCACGCCCCATCACCAGGTGGACGGCTGCCGGTGATTGACGGCCGTGCGGCGCGGTCGGGTGAGGATTTCGCATCCCTTGACAGGCGGTGGTCATTGAACCCCGGGATCGCTCGACTTGCCCCTGGTGGAGAAGCGCTCACGCGCGGTCACCACGAAGCGGGCCCCGTCGGGGTCACTCAGAGTCGCCTTGTCGCTGTCATGTGCCTGCCGGACGAGGCTGCCGCCGTTGGCTCTCGCGGCCTGGATGCACCCATCGACATCGGTGACCGCGAAGTGGATCTGCCAGCGGGGCCAGATCGAGGGATCACGCCCGGAATCCACCGCGCCCGAATGAATGTGGGTCACGACATCGCCCCGGCTGCGCAGCACGACCTTCTCGTCCTCGTAGTGGACTTCGCAGCAGCCTTCGATCTCGCAGGCCCAGCGGAGGACCTCCGCGTAGAACATGGCCGCGTCGAAGGCGTCCCGCGTGTGGAGTTCGACGAAGACGGGAGCCGCGCGGCGCCATTCCTCAAAGTCGGCCACCAACGCGCCCTCCCAGACGCCGAAGACCGCCCCGTCGCGATCGGCCAGCAGAGCGGCCCGCCCTGGCGGGAAGGAGATGGGCCCCACAGCGGTTGTCCCCCCTCGCTCGTGGCTGCGGGCCACGGCCTCGTCAGCGTCGGACGTCGCGAAGTACGGGGTCCAGGCAAAGGCCTTCGCGTCCATGGCCTCGACGGCCGACACACCGGCCACCGGCACACCGCCCACACTCGCAAACCGGTATTGGCTTCCCAGCCCTCCGGTGCGCCAGTCCCACCCCAGTACAGCGGTGTAGAACTTCTGCGCGGCCGGCAGGTCACGAGTGCCCAGGCTGACCCAGCAGGGTGCGCCGAACACTGAACGGCTGGCCACGGTCCCGCTTCTCGCTGAGCTTTGGCGCTTCATCCTCGTACCGTTCCGGAGGGCTGTTGGCTCTGATGGCTCTCATCATGATGATGCCGGAGTCTCTGGTCCGGGCCGAGCCGGAGGCGTCTCGGCGACGTGCGCGGCCCTGGTCTTCTGTACGACCGCGAAACGCCGTGTGAGCTGTGCATTCGCACCCCTGCTGGGCATGCGTACCCCTGCCGAGCAGGGTCCATCACATGGGTGCGCCCGGTGCATCAGGGCCCCGGTCATCGGGGCGAGGGTATCCCCCCCCGGAGAGGGTTCTCCGACCACCATCCGGGGGCGCCAGGTCGCGGGCCGCCCCTTCTAGGCGTGGATTGTCACTGTGGACGAACGCCAAGCCGCACACGCACCCGCAGCCCACTGAGTGAGGAGACCCCCCATGCCCGCGGATTCCAGCTCGCAATGTGAGCGCAGGCACGAGAACATCAACAGATCGATGAAAATGGTCGTACGTTGAGCGTGACCAGCGCCATGGTGACCAGAAGACAGCCGCCGCGGCCCACAGCACTCGTGATGGGTGCGATGGGGGCGCTGCTCGTGGGTTGTGCGGGCGCCGGAGAGCGCGGTGCGGACGCGGCCGATGCGGCAAGTGCGTTCGAGCGCTCGCTGGGCGTGCGCGACGCGGCAGCTGTGTGCGCGGCGCTGGCGCCGTCGACCCGGCAGGAGCTCGAGGGCACCGAAAAGGCAGCTTGCGACGAGAGCTTTCCTTTCGAGGACGTACGTCCGGCCGGACGTACCCGCACCGTGGACGTCTACGGACGACAGGCCCGGGTCATTTTGACGTCGGACACGCTCTTCCTGTCGCAGTTCGACGGCGGCTGGAAGGTCGTCGCGGCCGGATGCCGGCCTCAATCGGGTCAGCCCTACGACTGCACGGTCAAGGGACGATGATGAGCTATGCGGGTCGTGTTCACTCTCTGTCTGTCCGTGGTGCTGGCCGGCCTGGTGTATTTCACCGTGCTGGGGCTGCTGCACCGTTGAGCCTCCGCCGTGCCTGCTTCCACTGCGACAGGCCGCGCCGATGGAAGGCGTGGATCGAAGAGGAGGAGGGGCGTGCGCCGCTTCCTGCATGACAACAGTCTGAGTCTCGGCTTCGGTCTTGCGTTCCTGCTCGCTCTGGGCGGCCAGGCGGTCGCAGGCCACGTCGAGTTCAACAATCACCTGGTGACGGACGGGCTTTCGCAGGTGTCGTTCGGCGACTATCTGACCTCATCGGATTTCGCCGTTGACGTCACGGAGAACTGGCAGTCGGAGTACCTGCAGTTCTTCCTCTACGTGTTCGCGACGGTGTGGCTGCTGCAGCGCGGCTCACCGGAGTCGAAGAAGATGGACGAGGCTGGCCCTGAGTCCGACCGGCAGCAGCGGATGGGCTCTCATGCCCGGGACGACTCTCCGCGGTGGGCGGGGATCGGCGGCCTCCGCCAGGTGCTGTTCTCCCGCTCGCTCGGGTTGGTGATGGCGAGCCTGTTCCTGCTGTCCTGGCTCGCTCAGTCGATCGCGGGCGTCGCTGCCTACAACGAACAACAACTGCGTCAACTCCAGGCCCCGATCAGCTGGGGAGGCTATCTGGCGTCCGCGGACTTCTGGAGTCGCACCTTGCAGAACTGGCAGTCCGAGTTCCTCGCAGTGGCCTCCATGGCCATCTTCTCCGTATATCTGCGGCAGCGTGGCTCACCAGAATCCAAGCCAGTGGGCGCGGCCCATGAGGCCACGGGAGTGGAGGGGTGAACAACTGGTTCCGTGGCGAAGCCCGTGGTGAAACAGCCACTGCGAAGGCCCCGTTCGACGGCGCTGGCGACGGCGCTGTTTGAACCGGCGGGTGCGGGGATACCCGGGTCTCGGGTGAGCGGCCGGGGCCGTGGCACGGGCGCGTGCCACGGCCCCAGGGCATGGTGCGCGGATTGACGCCCGTTGTCTTGCGCACGAGGACTTGGCCGCGCTCCTGGGGAGGCAAGTCTGCCCGTCGGCCCGATGACGGCGGACGAACTGTGTGAAGTGATCGTCAAGCCCGCGCCCCTGCTCAGGAGACCCCTGTCCAGGACGGCCCCGTCCTGCACCGCATCCGCTTACCCATTCCGTGTCACCGAGTACGGCGAAGCGGTCCCCCAGACGTGCGGTCGGCTCCGTCACGGACAGGTCGCGCGGACGGCCGGCGGCGTGTCAGCAATTGTGATCCGTCCTCGGGTTGTCAGGCATGTCATCGCAAGTTGGCGTCGGTGCCTGCGCCCCTCCCCCTTGGGGCGCAGGCACCACACCTCCGGTCGGGAGCGGCGTTCCCGGCCGTTCCCCGGTGATTCCAGTGGCCACCTGGTTTTCTCGCAGCCCGCTTTTGTGCTGGTAGACAAAAGAATTGGTGGCCTGGGCCGGAGGCCGGGTCGGTGTGCGGCTACGGGCGAGACGCTGCCGTCCCTGCTCCTGACGCTGGCAGCCTCCGCGAAGGCGTGCGGCGGTGGCCTGGCGGAGGGGGAGCGGCGCTGGACCAGCGCAAGACAGAGTGGCAAGAGGCGAGCGACCGGCTCATCCGTTGGCTCAAGGAGCACCAACTGGACGAAGACACTGTTGTCGAGGTGTTCCTGGCTTTTGTCCGCGGGAATCAGGTGGGAGTAACCACGTGAGGTTCGGCGGGTGCCGGCCGATGGGCCCGCACACCCACCCCTCCTGAAAGCCTGAACTCTGCAGGGTCTCTTCCGCTTGGGGAAACAACCGCTTGAGGAAGACAACCGCTTGGCGAAGACAGCCGCGTCACCCGGTCCCGAAGGTGCCCGGCCCACTGGCCTGCACGCTATGTCCAGCGCATGCCGATGTTGGAGAGCTGTTGCGCTCTTTGTGATGTCAGCGTTGCGGCCCTGCTGCGCTGGTTGCTGATCCAGGATCCAAGCCGGAGTTCCCGCTGCTCGTGGTCCTCGCCGGTGGCCTTGCCGACGGTGATGGTCTCGATGTGTTTGCGGGGGACGCGGAGGTGTCCCTCGCGTTCGTAGAACTGACGGGCGGCTGCGTAATGCATGGCCCATTTGTCGGCCTGGCTGGTGCGTGGCTTGGGCTTCTCGTCCTTGGCGGCGGGGGTGATTCCGAGGACTTGCTCGCACATCCACTGCTGCACGGTGGTGAGTTTGTCCCAGCCGAGTCGCTGTGTTCGGACCCATCGGCCGAGGTCCTCGCCGTGGTGCAGGACGGTGCCGGGTTCGGTGGGCAGCTCGCCGCCGATCTCGTCCAGGTGCTGCCGCGTGAGGCGGAAGGCGCGCTGCCATGCCACGGGCCAGGTGGGGCACCAGGACGGGTCGATGTCCTCCAGTTGTTCGCGTCGCTCAAGCGGCAGTGTCCCGGACCAAGAGCCGACGGGGAGCCCTTCCGCCTGACGCTGTTCGAGCGTGCGGGCGCGTCGGGCGGCGGCGCGGGCGTTCTTGAGCCAGATGCCCACCTTGTAGCCCTGGAAGGTGGCGTCCGAGGGGGCCAGGAGGTGTCCGTGTTCGGCGGCCCATCCGCGGGCGGCGGCGAGGCCTTCCTCCCACGCGACGTCGAAGTGCGACCAGACCATGCCGAGTTTCTCGAGCTGCGCGATGCGGTCTTCGTCCATGTCGCCGCGGGCGTAGAAGCGGCGGTTGTCGGCGATCCACTGTCCGAGAGGGAAGTCGGCGAGGGAGACCGGCCATCCGATCCCTTCGGCCTCGTCGCCTTCGGGTACGCGGTAGGTGAAGGGCACCTTCAGGTCCCCGTGGGCGCGGGCGAAGATGACGGCGGCCTCCACGCCGCGCCGCCAGTGCGCGTGTTCCGGGTTGATGACCCGCAGGTTGATGAACGCGGCCAGCTGGGCCGGGTCTCGTGGGGTGGAGAACTTCAGCAGCGCCTTCGCCGAGGCAGAAGGCCCACTGGCTCCCTCCCCGGCCCCGCCCTGCTCCTGGCTCTCCTCACGTTCCTGGACAGGCTGGTAGCGGCTGGGGGCCTGCTGCTCCGCGAGCTGCTCCACGACCCTGGCGTCGTGGGCCCTGAGCGCTTCCAAGAGCTTGGCCAGCCCACCGAATGCCCGGGAGGTGAGCATGCTGTCGGCCGTCTCCCCGGGGCCGAGCAGGACGGGCACGACGAGTGAGGCGACCTTGCCCTCGCCGGGCTGGATCCGCAGCGCGCGGCCCACGGCCTGGACGAGGTCCGGCATGGAGCCGCGTACGTCGGCCCAGTACACGCTGTCGCAGTTCTTGGTGTCGACCCCCTCGCCCAAAATGCGAACGCTGCTCAGGAAGGCCTTCTTCGCGACTGTGCCATCGGCGGCGTTGCCGTCTGTGAACTCCCCCAGCACGCGCCGTCGGTGAAGCGGCTTGTGCTCGCCGCACAGCCAGTTGGCCCAGATCGTCTCGGGGTACGACTGCGGATCAGCGTCGTACAGCCGCGCGGCGACGTCGGGAAGACCGACCGCGAACGCTTCGGCCTCCTTGACGGCGTGGTGAAAGACGAGCGTGCGCCGGAAGCCCTCCTCGGAAGACGCCTTGAGCAGGGCGGTCTGGAGCGCGGCGAGCCGGGCCCCGCGGACCTCGTCCGAGCGGCCCTCAGTGCCCAGGAGTTGCGCCGCCTGGAGCTGGGTGTCGGTGATGTCCACACACACCACCTCGTACGGCGCGCAGATTCCCCGGTCGATCGCCTCCGACAGCGTCAGCGTGTGGCAGCGGGCGCCGAACGGCCCGTCCGGATCGTCCTCCATGGACGCGGCAAGCTCGCCCGGTACGCCCTCGGCATCCTCGTCCAGCATCCACACGCGGGGCGTGGCCGTCATGTACAGCCGGCGCAGGGAGGGCATCCGCTGGTTGTCGTGGACGACCGCCCACGGCTTGCCCAGTCGGCCCGATGTCCTGTGTGCCTCATCGATCACGATCAGATCCCACCCCGGAAGGCCGGCCGCGTGCGCGCGCTCCAGCGTGCCCAGTCCCAGCGAGGCGTACGTGGCAAACACCGTGACCTTGGCGAACGGCCGCACCCAGTCGACCACTTCCTCCACGTCCGTGGTGTTGGGGAAAGACACGTCCTCGCCCCGCAGGGACGAGACCCCGATCATCGGGCCCGTACGTCCTCCCTCACGCCAAGCGGCCTCGGTCTGCGCGAGCAGATCCAGTGAGGGGACGAGGACCAGCACCCGGCCCGCACGGAGCTCCTCAGCGCTCCGCACGGCGACGAGGCTCTTGCCCGATCCGGTCGCCATGATCACCTGAGTCCGGAGCCCTCGCGGGGGCACAAGAGATCTTGTGGGCAACTCGAGCGCGCGCAGTACCGAGTCCACGGCTTCTCGCTGGTGGGGACGGAGTTCCTTCACTTCCATTCCGATCTGCCTTGTCCGGCGTGCTGCGTCCGTGGTGTGAATCTGAGTGGGCATGTCACTGGTGTGCATGTGATGTCACAGGAAAGCTCTGGGGTATCTCGCCTTGAGTGAGGGGACCGGTGGTGTCATCGGGGCGGCGTGATGGCTGTGTCATGGCAGTGTCACGGTGCTGACGCCTGGCTCGTCAACGTGGTGCAGCTTCACACAGCTGGGCGGGCATTGCGGCGGGCTAGCCGCGTGGGCGTGAGTCCTTTCGCCTGGAGTGGATGCAGGGGCGACGCCCAGTTCCGCAGTTCGGGCCGGTCGGCAAGGCGCGGGGTGTGGAGTCGCTCGGCGACGCCGGTCTTGCGTCAGGTAGGCCGCACGATCAGTGAGGTCACGGTAGAGGCCGCGCTCGCAGGACCCGCCTTCGGCCCGGCAAAGGGGCGGTGCCCATCAGCCGGAACGCGTCCTCGGTGATTGCGTACGCCTGTTCCGTTGTTCCGTTGTTCGCTGTTGCGCCATGCCTTGGTGGAGCTGGCGAGGGCGAGCCGGTCAGCGGATGGCGCCCTCCGGCCACAGGACGCGTACCGGGGTGCCGTTGCGCTCGGCATGGTCCATGACGACTCGGTCATGCCGGTGGGGTGCATAGAACGGCCTCGATACGGCCGCCGCGTTTTAGCGCCCCTTCCGCGAACCAAGAGTCGGGGCCGTCCACGATGCACGACACGCCGATCAGTTCGTCCCTGTCGTACGCCATCACGGTCTCATCCGGCATGGCGCGCACGCGCCGCTCAACGTCAGAGCGAATGACCTGGTGACCTGAACGGTTCCCCTGTGTCGATCGAGATGCCCTGCCTGCGGTGCAATGTGGCGCGCGACATGTAGCGGTCAATGAACGACCACCTCATACGACGGCTGCCGACTGCGCCTCAGCTCAGCCCGTGGGCAAGGAGAACCGGCGGAGATTCTTGATTCACGGGCACGCGTGCAGGTCAGGTGATGCGGTACTGATCCCAGCGCCTCCACGCCAGGCGATCTGGTGCCGAAGCGCGGCCAGGCTAGCTGTTAGCACCACTCACGCCCCCCGGCAGTAGCACCCGCACCAGGAGGCTCGAGCGCCTCAGCTACCGGTCGGCACCGGATGCAACTGAGCAGCACAGCCATCGTGGGTCACCCATGCGGACCCAGCCCTCTGCGCACCTGCCCCAGCATCGATCAACATGGAAGACCGGCATACATTGCTAAAAGGATGAAAATTCATGTTATTGGGTATAGCTAGCGTCTTATGTCTGTGCAGCATTCTTGGAATCGGCTACACGGTCTGGCAGATGGCAACCGAAACCCTCACGGCCGTCGCACCCCTCGTCACGCTGACGTCGGCCGGAGCGGCGTACGTCCTGTTCACCGTCAGCCTCTACTACTGATAAGCGTCGAGGTTCTTGCCGCGATCATCTTCGTGGCCGGCCACGCCGCGCGGACGTTTGAAGCGGGCAAGCCTGGAACGAAGCCCCCGCTTTCAGTCACCGGTGAGATCGTGCCCGCGCGCACGTGACCTGGCTGGACCGCTGCGACGTCCCCCGCTCCGCCGACAGCCGAGCTTCCGGCGCTGTCTGAGTCCCTATGAGGCGCGGCGGTTGACCAGAGCTTTGAGGTCGGCGATCTCGGCGGCCTGCTCGCGCAGGCGCAGGAGGCCTTCACGTCTCGGTGCGGCGGAACTCACGGTTTGTGGCTTACCCAGAGCAGTTCCGCCGGCCAGCGGTGTGCCCAGTCGGGTGGGTCAGTTTTGTTGTAGCCGTTGGGTGTTGCGGGTTCGGGCCGGGGCTCGATGAGGTCGTCGATGACGAGACCCGCGCCGCGCAGGACCCTGACCCAGTCGCCGTAGGTGAGCTGATAGCTGGTCGCGCCGTCGCCTTCGGCGATGGTGTGCAGCCCGAAGTAGTCCTGCCGCAGCGTCGTGGTCACGCGGGCGGCGGCTTCGTCGTAGCAGGCCTCGAACCAGGGGCTGGCGACGTTGAACACCAGGCGCCCGCCTGGGCGCAGGACGCGTGCGGCCTGCGGGACGGCCAGCTGCGGGGGCGCCCAGCTGAGCCCGCCGAAATCGCAGAACACCAGGTCGAAACTGCCGTCGGCGAACGGGAGATGTTCGGCGGCGCCCTGCACCAGCGGGTGGCGGGCCCCTCCCATCGCATCGGCGGCCGCGGCGAGTTGGGCCTCGGACAGGTCGAGCCCGACCACGGTGGCGCCCTCGGCGGCGAGCGCCCTGGACCACTGGCCGGCGCCGCAGCCGAGTTCGAGGACGCGCTTGCCGGTGACGTCACCCAGGGCGTGCAGGTGCGCGTCGGGGATGGAGTACATGCCCCACAGCCGGGGTGCGGCGCCGATCCGCGGGTCGTGCCTGTGCTGGTAGGCGCCGCTGATCCGGTTCCAGAGTCGCCGGTTGGCGGGGATGCTGTCCACGTGCCGACTCCAGCACTGCCGGCCGAGGGCGGTCAACACGATTAGAGCACTGGCCGGCCCCCCCCGCCCCGGTTAGGCCGAGACGTGCACCCGCGTTCATATATCGACCGCATCGACGCATCACGATCTCGTGATAGGTCACAGATCGCGATCCGCCTGCCGCTCGGCGGGGTCAGCCGATCGGCTGGCGCATCCCCTTGCGGATGTGCAAGGTCGTCCGGGCGAGGGTCTCCAGGTCGACGTCCTTGGGGTCTTGTTTCGCGGTCTCGTCCGTGAAGATGCCCACGGACGCGCCGGTGTCGTCGTCGGCCCACGCGCACATCGGCATGGTGCTCCGGTGGTCTCCGACGCCGTCTTCGGCGGTGAGGACCTGGCAGCTGACGGTGAGGTGGGAGCCTGCGGGCGTCCTGCTTGCCCGGGCCCGCGTGCCGGGCCAGGATCGCTTGCGGGTCGCGGATGTTGGACATGTTCCTGCTCTCCTCGGTGATGCCCGGCCGGTGGAGGGCCCGGCAGTCAGCAGCGGAAAGCGAGCTGAGGCGACCGAAGCGACTCACTTCACTGGTACGGACCTAAGCGACCGTAGTGCCGAAATACTGCAACTCAAGTTCCCCGGTCGCCTTTTGCCGCCAAAGCATCATCTGGATGACTGCTGTCGTCCGGACCAAGGCGCGGGTTGCCGGGTCCGACCAGTCTCGCTTGGGCCTCATCCTGCCGACTGCGCGGCTAGTCACCACTGCGGCACTCAGCCTGGTTTTGGGGTGGACGCTCACCCAGCGCCCCGTGTTCAGCTTGCTCTCGCTCGCCTCTCTGGGAGTTGTTCTCCCCGCCATGGCCGGCATGTCACTCGCACTGATCATCCGTCAGGAAGAGCCGCCGACTGTGGGCGTGCGTGGCCGGCTGGTCTTTCTCGTTCCGGTCATCGGAGGCGGCTTGGTGGGGTTCGCGCCTACACGCTCTGATCGGCCGTCAACCACCCCCGGCGAGCCGCACGGCCTTGCTGAGCAAAGGCGAAGCCGTCTGCCACGGACTACCGGGCAGGCGGCTCGCCGTGTCAGCCCACACGCCCGGCATCGAGCACCGACAGGAGCCCGCCGATCGCCGTGTAGACGAACCGGCACCTCCCCCCGCAGCACGCGATCGGCCGCCGCCATCGGCCCGGCGCAGTGCGCGCACTGCGCCGGCGATGTCGTCGATCAGCGCGAGCATCTCCTCGTGCACGTCGTCCGGCATCGCAGTGAGTGCCTCATCGGCCGCGCGAGCCAGGTCCACCCTGCGCATAACACCCCCTTGTGATCCACAGGAGCAGCACAGTAAGACCCGCACGGAAATCCCGTGCGGGCCTGTGGACAACTGCCGACCTCGGTCAACCTCCGCCCGGCGAGCCGCCATTCTCGGCCGACGCGTAGTCCTGGTCACCGTCGCCGTCGGTGCTGGCGCTCGTCAGGTTGATGATGGCGTCGTCGTAGGCAGGTGCGAAGCCGCCACCGGGCGCACCGTCACTCTCGCCTGGTGGCACGAGGCCCCAGTCGTGTTCAGCTGGCGCGATCCCGCCACCCGGAGTCCCGTCGTTTTGGGAGCGGTCCGCGCCCTCCCAGTCCAGGCCCCACGGTGCCTTCCCCTGATATATCGGCGCTATGGAGCCGGTCGGAGCGCCGGCGTTGTCGTCGGCTGTCGCTGGCAGCGTCGTGACGGTGATGCCGCCCCCGGCAAGGAGCGCGACCACAGCGGCGCGGACAACCATCGTCTTGACCATCAGATTCCCCGTTCTCGCGTACCGGAATGCGCTGATGCTGGATCGCCGAGCAGGCCGCGGGCTACTCCTTTCGGACCCGGCCGAAACAACCTGGCCTCAGCCAGCCGCGCCCGGTGACCGTGACTTCTGCGTGTGCCGTGGACGCTAGGCGCGCAGCCTGCAGGCCGGAACCTCAGAAGTCCTAGGCTGCTGCGTAGTGGTGCTCCCGCCCGCCCCGCCACTTCACCCATGCCGTATCGTCGAGCAGCCCTTCCGTATCCGGCAGGCCTGCACGGCGCAGGAACTCGGTCACGTCGGCGTCGGAGTGCGCGAGGCCGAGGATCTCCCCTCGCACGACCACCCGCCGACCCCCGGTTCCGAGCGGTGGATGGACGACTATCGGGGTAGTGCTGGCCACACGTCCAGGGTGCGACGTCATACGAAGCACCGCACGCGGATGGCCGGGGCGGGTCGTCCGGCCATCACGCGCCGCTGGGAGCGCGGCGGTACCAGCGCGCTGTACCGCGTGCGCCGAATAGAGCACGACCGAAGCCTTGGTTGAGTGCATCGCCGATCAGGCGGGTGAAACGTGGCTTGGCCCCTCGTGGCAGCCGGTATGCATCCCACAGCCCCTGATCTCGCCAGCAAGGAGAAGCCCGTGCGCCTGCGCCTCGTCACTGCGGCAGCCCTGTGTTCCGCCGTCCTCATGAGTACCGCAGGTACCGCTACCGCTGGCCCCACCCCGCCAGGCGGCGGTGGAGGGGGAGGCGCCCACCACAAGCTGGTGGTCCTCTATGACGGCGATGGGGGTGGTGGCGGTGGCGGTGCCGGACTCGACGTCGGCACCACCTCGGACTCGGAGACCTTCGTGGAGATGTCGTCACCGCTAGGCCAGGCCTCCCTTTAGGCGCGCGCCTCATGACAGGGCCCACCGACCGCCGTCGCGAAATGCCACGTCCAGGACTGTCACTCACGCTCAGACTGACCGCGTATCCCTCGTGAGGGCACAGGCCGATGGCCAGGCACAAGAAGCTGGACAGGCTCACCGCAGAAGAGAACCGCCGCAAGGCCCCACTCGGCGTCCTCGTATGGGTGGTAGCCGTCCGCGTCCGGGATCTCCCACGCGTGGTCGTACAGCGTCTGCCGCCGTTCGGGTGCTGCAGCCGATTCAAGCGGCGACGCCGAGTTGGGCGTATCCCTTTCACAGGGACCTGCCTGATGGAAGCTCACACAATCGGGATCTTCGCAGGTCAGCGGCGCTGGCGTGGGAAACTTGTGGTGTACTGGCCCCAGTTGGGGGCGGGAGCGCAGATCATCTCAACAATGCAAACTTCCGCCGTGTCCGCCCCGTCGGCGCCGGGGTTCCTGTGATCGCGGACGGACGACACCACCCACCATCATCACCCCCGTTCCCCGCGCTGGCTGGCCGGGCCGGGGCTCGCATGGGCCCGGGCCGGCCGGCTCATCCGAGACGGCTTCACCGTCCTCAAGCTCAAGGCAGGTGCCCCTGACCCGCAGGACGACGTCGTACGCGTACGGGCCGTTCGTGAGGCTGCCCCCTACGCGCGGCTGTTGCTCGACGCCAATGGCGCCTGGACCGTCGCCGAGTCGGAGCGGCTACTACCGTTCTTCCTGGCACTGGGCATCGAGGACGTCCGTCGCCTCGCCGGACGTGTCCAGGGCGTCAACATCAAACTCGCCAAGTGCGGCGGTGTCACGGCCGCCCTGCGGATCGCGGAAGTGATCAAAGGCAGCGGCACGGAGCTGATGCTCGGTTGCCTGGCCGCCAGCACACTCGGCATCGCCCCCGCCGTCCACCTCGCCGACCGCGCGCGGTGGGCCGATCTGGACGGCCACCTGCTGCTCTCCCACGACCCGTGGACCGGCATCAGCGGCGCCGACGGCACCGTACGCGCCAGCCACCGGCCCGGCCTTGGCGTCCGGCAACTGAAGCCAACGGAGAACGGCAGAGCATGAGGATCTACCACGAGATACGTGAGTCTTCGCTCGCGGTCCAGCTCCTCCTGGTCAATCAACTCGGCGTCAACACCGGCTTCTACCTGCTCATCCCCTACCTCGCACTGCACCTCACCGACGACCTGGGCATGTCGGCTGCCGTGGTCGGTATCGTCCTCGGCGTCCGTAACCTCAGCCAACAGGGCCTGTTCCTCATCGGCGGTTCTGCGTCGGACCGCCTCGGGGCGCGCCAGGTCATCATCGCCGGATGCGCGTTGCGGACCCTCGGCTTCGGACTGTTCGCTCTGGGAGACGGCCTGGCGGTACTGCTGGCCGCCTCCGTACTGAGTGGGCTGGCGGGTGCGCTGTTCAACCCGGCCGTCCGTGCCTACCTTGCCCAGGAAGCAGGGGAGCGCAAGGCCGAAGCGTTCGCTCTGTTCAACGTGTTCGCGACCACCGGCGCGCTGGTCGGCCCGCTTCTGGGCAGCGCCTTGCTGCTGGTCGACTTCCGTGCCTCTGCCCTCACTGCTGCCGGCATCTTCGCGCTGCTGACCATCGTGCAGGCACTGGTGCTCCCGGCGCGTGAGGTCGCCTCGCCCGTCAACAGCAGCGTCCTCGGGGACTGGCGTGAGGTCGTCGGCGACCGCCGGTTCGTGGCCTTCTCCCTCGCCACGGTCGGCATGTTCACCATGGAGAACCAGCTCTACCTGCTGCTGCCCGTGCTGGTCGGTGCGCTGCTGCTCTATCTGGGGACGATGGTCGCGCAGCCCTTCGTGATGGAGCTGATCCCCAGCTTCGGCCGCCGGGAGCCCACCGGCACCTACTTCGGGCTGTTTTACGTCGTGTCGGGCGCCGCTGCGGCCCTGGGTAACACGGCCGTCGGATGGGCCATGGACACCGGCGAGCACCACGGCGTGCCTTGGCTCCCCTGGGCGTGCTGCCTGGCCTTCGGCCTTTTCTCCGCCGTGGGCATGGTGTGGCTGCACCGGCTGCGAGTCCTTCCGGAGCAGGCACGGCAGACGGACCCCCGGAACGAACCCCAAGATGCGAGGCGACGGGTATGACCACCATGGCGAACCTGCTCACCGACAACTCCGCGCTGTACGAGGCCCGCTTCCCCGACTCCGACCGGATCGCCGGACGCTGGGTGGACGACTGCCTGCGTCGGCACAGTGCCGGGCCGCGCGTCCTGGACATGGGCTGCGGCACCGGCCGTGATGTCGCCTATCTCCACCACGCCGGCTTCAGCGTCGTGGGCGCCGACCTGTCCGACGCGATGCTGGCATACGCCCGCGAGCACCACCCTGGCCCCGACTACGTCCGCGCCGACCTGCACGGCTTCAACCTCGGAGAACACGCCTTCGACGCCGTCGTGTGCCTGGACAGCGCCAAGCTGTACTGCCACACCAATGACCAGCTCGACGGATTCTTGACCTCGTGCCGCCGCGCCCTGCCCACCGGCGGCCTACTCGTCGCGGAGATGCGCAACGGCGCCTTCTCCCTCGGTCGTACGGAACTCCTTGACGCCCCCACCCTCAACGAGTTCACCTGGCAGGGCACCACGCACCAGTCCACCACCACCCTGTACATCGATCGCGCGGCCCAGCTGCTGCGGCGGACCCGAGTGTGGTCCGTCGACGACGGGTCACCGTCCCTCGAGCACCGTTCCGCCTGGCGGCTGCTCTTCCCGCAAGAGTTACGCCAGACTCTCGCCATCCATGGTTTCGAAGTGCTGGGCCTGTACGACCAGCCCGGACCGCGCACCGAGCCTCCGTGGCAGGAGGGCGACCAGCCCGGAGCCCCGGCTGACGCCGACCGACTACACCTCATCGCCCGCCTCATGTAGGGCTGCTGACAGCGAGCGACAGTCTGGAAGGGTGATGTTCGTCGTGGACCCAGCGGCGGGTGGCCGCGGCACTGGAGAGGTGCACCAGTGCCCCGGACCGTGGCTTGCGGCCGCAGCCAGTGCGAGCTGGTGAAGGTCCCTGACGCTGACGACGGCCTGCCCGCCGGTGCTCTCTCAGGGGGAGAGGCTGCGGCGGCCTGCACCACCAGGGCCTTGGCAATGTTCAGGACTTTGGGGGAGACCTTGCGGCCCAGGCGCTGGGCGATCTCGTTCACCGACGCCGCCTCGCCCAGACCCTCCAGCGCGCAACGGATCTCGGCGGTCATGACGGTAGCCCTCTGGGCTGCCTCCTGGGCGGGGCCGTCGGCGTCGATTCTTGAGCACGATCCGGTAGTTCCCGATCAGGGCCTCAACGATCTCCCGCTCGGTGAGATCGGAGTGACGCCATGACCGCCGGGCAGCTCGCCCTCGGCTGCGAACCCGACTGGTCAGACACCGGCCTCACCGATGCCCCACCCGCCGCAAGTCTCACCGGCGAAGACAAGCCACCTGTATGACCGGCGAGGCGGGCGGCCACCCCCGAGAGCCGCGGAAGGCATGAACCTATGAGCCGCGCCCCGCCTTCCTGGGCCGCCAGACAACTTCGGAGATACCTATGAGCAGACTCGCGCGTGCCCTGTGCAGCCTCCATGGCACCGCCTTCTTATGGCTCGGCTACTGCACCGTGCAGTCGGCCCGCAACAACGCCGCGTTGCCGGCGCTGCTGTTCACCGCCGCCTCCGCGCTGTCCGTGCTCGCGGTCGTCCGGGAGTGCGAACTGGCCGATCAGCAGTGGGCCGTGGCGGTCCGTGCCGAGCGCGAGGCACGGCTGCGCGCGTGGGCCGACGAGGACACCGCCGTACTCGCGCGAACCGAGCTAGCCGATGACTGCTGCGAGCTGTGGTGGACGTCGATGGAAGCCGAGCACGCCGATGACTGCCCGAAGAACGATCGCCGGAGCACGGCATGAGGCACACCGCCGGCAGGATCACGGACGACGAACTCGACGCCCTGTACGTGCGCCTGGCCAAGGCCGAGCGTGCGGCCAGCCTCCTCGCCGATGCGCGCCGCCGTGCCCAGGCCATGGAACGCGCGATGGAGTCGACTGCGGCCGATGCCCTCGCGCATCGCGGCTGCCACCGCAACCTGATGGCCCAGCGCAGCCGTGCCGAGCGGGCCGAGGCCGCCATCGAGTGCGTGCGCGCGCTGCACCGGCCTGTCGGTGTCGTGGCGGCAGCCGAGTCCGGCCAAGCCCCCGACTGCACCATCTGCGGCCCGAACCGATGGCCTTGCCCTACCTACGAAGCCCTCACCGACCTCGCGCCGCCCGGCCCGCCAGCGACCCAAGCGACCGGCCATCACGACCAGAAGGAGCCCACCCTGTGAAGATCACCGGCCGCTACAACCCGGCACAGCGTAGGCCCGGGCCGGGGGACACCTGCCCCGACATCCTCGCCCTCGACACCGGGACCTTCTGGTCATCGGACCGGATTGCCGGGCTCGGCGACATGCCGCGCCCGGTAGTCCGCGGACCGTGGCCGACGAGCAGGTCGCCGCGGTGGTCGAGCCGCAGGGGGGCCAGGTCGCGGATGAGTTTCTCGTCGACGCCGGGCTGGGCGGCGAAGACGAAGTCGTTCAGCGTCCAGGGCTCGGGCAGGCAGGCGAAGCGTTCCCGGGCAAATGACCTCGCAGCTGCTGGAAGCGGCGCGCTTCGCCCATCTGCGTCGGCGACGTACTCACTGCGAACCTTCCTCCCTCGGTGACGGGGATTCCGCAGCTGGTCGGCCACGACGGCATAGGCGGAAAGGTCGATCACGACCTTTTGCGCCGGATCAACGGCACCCGGCTGGCCGCGCAGGTGCTCGGCTTCGGCAAGAGCTGCGGCCGACGGCGGCCTGTGGACCTTGGTCTTGCAGGGCGCCCGGTCGGTGAACGAGGCCAGCACCGACTGCTCCAGGGCGAGCACGTGTCCGTTGTCGCGGACGGTCTGACCCGCTCGGCGCGGGGCTCGACGGTGCTGGGCGATGATGCACGGCGCGCGGTCGCGATGCGTACGAAGTCCTCGCCGAGCCGGTGCCGGACATGAACCTGGACGCCCGGGAGCCCGGGCGACACCGAGTAGAAGTTGCCGTCAAGGGACACCAGGCTCTGCGCACTGACCGTCCGCTGAACCTCCAGCTCGGCAGGGGTCGCCCTCTGGCGCTACCGCCGTGACGGAGCCCTGCGCGGCGGCCTCGCCCGCCGACTCGTCGCCTGGACACTCCCCGGCGTCCTGGCAGGTGCCGCCATCCGCGTCTTCGCCCTCCCCGGCCCAGGCGTCTTCCGCCTCCTGGTCGCCGCCTTCCTCCTACCACTCGGCACCTGGCTATGCCTGTGCACCCTGCGCCCGGCACGCCGATCCGGCCCGACGACCGGCGAGCCCTCGGCGCCCGCGCTCGCCGCGCTGGCCCTAGCCGTCGGTGTGGTGGGCGGGATCTACGGAATCGGTGGCGGTTCCCTGCTCAGCCCCATCCTCGCCGCCCGCGGCATGCCCATGTCTCGCATCCGCCACTCTCGCAGCGACCTTCACCACCTCCATCGCCGGAGCCGCCGCCTACACGGTCCTTGCCACAGTCCGGCACCGTCGCGCCCGACTGGCCACTGGGCCTGGCCTGCGGCCTCGGCGGACTTATCGGCGGCTACCTCGGCGCGCGCCTCCAACCCCACCTCCCCGAAACCACCCTGCGACTCCTGCTGGGTGCCCTTGCCGCTGCCCTCGGCACGCTCGATGCCGGCCAAGCCCTCTTCTGAAAGTGACACAAGGGAATCCGCTTCCTGCCTGACTCCGCCGCCAAGCCGAGCACCGCAGCTGTCCAACAACGCCAACTGTCGTGCTCGGTCACACCTGCGGTCGGCACTTCAGTGGGCACCACGGGCGTTCAGTGACTGCGGCACGGTGCCGGCGGTTGTACGACGTGGGGACCACGTTCCAGACTTCAAGCTGCACAGCTCCACCGAGCTCGTCGACGACCGGCTGCGCCGCCCGCCGCGGCGGCTGGATCGCGGCGAGCTTGCCCCGCGCCCGCCCTGGGGCCTCGAACTCGTCGGTGAGCTGGCGGGCGGCGATACCGAGCGTCCGTTCCTCGGCATCCGCGTACAGGTTTCGCATGCCCGCCGACAAGCCCTCGACGGTCTCGGGAGAGCCAGGCGCACGGTGCGCCCCCTCACGGCTGGCGGCAAACCGCTAAGACGCTGGATTCCCCTTTACCCAGGAAGAGGAAACTGGGCATACTGCCGACATGCCGACGGCGAGGCCACCCATGATCCGGAATCCGGCTGTTTCCAATGCCATGAGGTTCCTGGACTCTCCTGATTTCGCAGAATCTGCCGGGTTCAACTTCAGTAGCCGTCGACAAATTCGACGCGTCCTGCGGGCCAGAGAGGGCCCGGATTACCGCCGAGGCTGGAGGGAGCGGTTAGGGCGACACTCAGAGTTCGTGCGGCAATCCCGCTCGGATTTTAGAGCGAGTGTGCTGGGTCAAGCGTATATGCAGTACCTGTGGCGGTCCGGAGCCGCGGAAATGCTGGCCGGGGAAACCACCGATTCGCCCTACCACGTCGCCCTGGGTGTAGGGAGGGGTGACCTGTCGTCGCTCACTAAGCGCGCAGCACTCATAACTGACACGCTGGTACTGTCTCGTGAGCTAACAGATCCTCGAATGGGGTTGGCTAGTGTATACACAGTAGAGTCAGACAGGAGTGGCCCAGTCCCTCGAAGTGTCCACGCCTTGACGGAGGACTCGTTGGGCTGGTGGCTCGCAGGAGCGAAACCACTCCTTTCCTCCGGCGCGGTCTGGTACCTGCCGCAATACTTTGCGACAAGCGGTGATAACCCATTCGGGGTTGGGATAGATGGCGATGCATTCACGCTTGACGGCTTCGAATTTCACTATGAGCCCGTCAGGTCCATCGACTTCCTTGTGCGGGACGGGCGCGCTGTAGAGGTCTCCGGAGTGAATCCAGTGAAAAGCAGGATGGTTCGACCTGTGATCCAGCTGGAAATACCGATTATTGAAGGAACCACCCTGAGGGACTTCAGTAATATCACCATGGACGAGTTTGCTTCTTACGCGTCCTTCCGGGATTTCCTGCGCGGGAAGATGCTGGACCTGGACTCGACCCTAGATGCCGTGGATTCGGAAACGGAACTGGTGAAGATCGGGCTAGAGATCTCTGACCAGGTACGGGACATCGACTCTCGAATGGGGCAGGTCAAGAGGAAAAGGGCGGTCCAGGCGTCTGGTGCGGTGATCGGAACTCTTGGGGCGACGCTCGTCGCCGTGTACGGGCCGGCCCTGCAGGCGGTCGTCACTTCGCTCGGGGCGGGTGCGGGAGCGTGGACATTGCTGAACGCGCTTGTGGAAAATAGCACTCGACCCCTGCGAGATGAGAAATGGTATTACGTGTGGGCGCTGGCCAAGGAATCGGGAAACCTGCGATGACGGGCCTGGCTTTGTGTTCGATCTCAATCGGGCAGCCGGTGCCGGTTACGTGTGTCCGGCAGTCGTATCGGCTGCATGCATCTGTACGTCCCCATCGGAATTCCTCGGCCGCGCTGCCGCAGTGGTGGCCCAATGCGGGATCAGTCAGCAGCGGACAGGCTGTGCCACCAGTGACCGCTTCCGTCCGAGCAGTAGCGTTCGCGGCGCCGTCCGTCGGCGATCGCGAGCACCGCGACCAGCAGCCGAAACGCCTCGCGGCGTCCGTCGAGGGGCGAGAGAGGCAATCTTCCCCAGCCGGTGCTCGATCCGGCCGCGCGTGATCAGGACTGCGGGCGTGCGCGTCGGGCGTAGACCGGCACGGCGGATGCCCGCGGTACGCCGTCGGGGTCGGTCCGGCATATGGGTGATCCCGTGCGTGGGCAGGCGTGCCATGGTGGTAGCGAGGTACAGGCAGCGTATGAGTCCTTCGATTGTTCTTGCTGCCGGATCTGGAACCAGTTGGATCTTCACGGTTGTCGGCGTGGTGATCGTGATCGCGCTGCTTGTCCTGCTGTGGTCGGGGCGCCGACGGCTGGCGCAGCGCCCGGAGCCGCCGCAGTCTCCCCAACCGCGGTCGGATTCGTGGGATACCCCGGACGACGACACGAAGTCGTGACCACCAAGCAGCACGCGCTCTTGGTCCTCGACATCGCGGCCGGACACCTCTCCGACGGGCACCTGGAGACCGCCTTCGCGCTCGCCGGGCACGCCCTGCAGACCGGCCTGGACTAGCGCTTGGGCCGGATCGTGCAACGCGCCCGCGCCCTGCGCCGCTCCCTGACCACCGCCACGCCGCCCAAGGCGGTCCGCGAGTTGCACGGCATGCACCTGTAGGGGACCTGATGCGCGTAGGGATCACGGGCCACCGCGGAATCAGCCCCCAGGTCGAGGAGCAGGCGCGGCTGCTCCTCGCCGACGCGCCCGGGTACCCGCCAGGCACTGCAGTGGCCTTCGTTCGAGCATGTACTCCGTCCGCAGTGCACCGATAGAGACGAAGTCCGTGATGGTGAGACTGCTTCCGGACATCGATCCGGGGGAGGCGTTCATGAAGGCGTCCCACTTCCGGTACGACTTATTCGACTGCCTGACCGTGCGCGGACGAGTTGTTTGAGCTGGTGGATGCGTTGCTGTGTGCGGAGGGGCAGGTGAAGGCGCCGGTGGACCTGACACTGGTGGCAGAGCACCGGCGCGGACATGGCGCCATGTACGACGCGCTGAACTGCGGAAGCGTCGATATGCCCCGGCTGCGGCAGGTACTGGCCGGGCTGCCCATGCCGCGGGCCGCCGACGGGCGCTTGGTCCTCGCGGTCGAACATCAGCCACTGGCTCCGCCCGGACGCCCCCACCAGCGCGGATCGCCTGTTCTGCCGCGTCTACGGCCGCAGCGGCCGGTCCTCGGACCAGTTCGTGCCCGGCTGGCGTTACTCGTTCGTCGCCGCCCTCGAATCGGGCCGGACGTCCTGGTGTCAGCTCCTGGACGCCGTCCGTCTCGGGCCTGAGGACGACATCACCGAGGTCACCGCCGTCCAGCTCCGCCGTGTGGTCACGGATCTGATCGAGATGGACCGCTGGCGCCTCCTGCGCCGGGCCGTCGCCGACTTGCGGCGGCCGTGGGAGAAACCCGCCGAACCTGGTCGGCTCACCCCCGCCCGAGTCCGTCGAGGGTTTCGCAACCTCCGCCCGCACCTGCAGAGGCTGTCGCACGACTTGCTCTCGGTAAAGGTCAAGAGCGATTCGTTGTTCGGTTCCGTAGGCCATGGGTACGTCGGAATCTTGCCTGGTGGGGCGGAACTTCTTGTCGTGGGACCGTGAATGTGATCTTGAGATGCCGCAAAGCGTGAGGGAGTGGCTGCCGCCCGAGTACCTGTGCTGGAAGGTGCTCGACGCCGTCGACCAGCTTGATCTCTCGGCGTTCGAGGACAGCTATCGCGGCGACGGGCAGGGAGGGGCGGCCTACCCTCCCGCGAGCCTGGTCGCGCTGCTCCTGTACTGCTACAGCAAGGGCATACGTTCCTCCCGCCGCATCGAGCAGGCGTGCTGGGACGACGTGGGCTGCCGGGTCATTGCCGCGAACCGCAGAGTGGACCATTCCACCGTCGCCCGGTTCGTACGGCGCCATCGTGCCGCCTTGCGCTGTTCGTACAGGTGCTGTCACTGTGCGGACGGCGTGGTCTGGTCGATCTTTCCGCGGTGGCCGTGGACGGTTCACCGATGGAGGCGAACGCATCACGCGACGCCAACCAGCGGCTCCAGCGCCTGGACGAGACCATTTCCCAGTGTGAGAGCGAGATCCATGCGCTGATGGAGGAGACCGTCGACGACGCACGGAGAGCCGAGGCCGACGGTGCGGCACGGGGCGACGGTGAGGACACGTGCAACAACTGGCCTCGTCTGTCCAGGCTGTGCGACCGGCTCAGCCGGGCCCGCTTGGCCAGGGACAAGCTGCATGGACGGGCTATGCCGTCACCCATCGAGATCCGGATCAAGGTTGAAGCCGCCGAGCGGATGGTGGCTCGCGCGGAGAAGCGCCTGGCCGCCGTGACCGAGGCTCACCAGGAGAAGCTGAAGAAGTACGAACTCCGGGTCCGGGCGGACCGGGCGGCAGGACGTCGTGGAGCAAATGGACGGCCACCGGTCCGTTGGAGCACAAGACCGTTCTGGTCCGGCAGCGGGCGCGGCTGGTGACGATGAGGGCCTGGCTGGAGCGGGCCCGCACGCCACGGCCGGTGGCTTCTCCGGAGTCCCGTGCTTGTCTGAGCGATCCTGACTCTCGGCTGATTCCCGGCAAACGAGGCGGCTACCTGCAGGGATACAACATCCAGATCGTATGCGCCCGCCGTCAGTTCTTGCTGGCGATCGAGGCGCACGACAATCCCTCTGACAGGACGGCCCTCGTCCCGATGGTGAGGACGACGCAGCGTAATCACCAGGCCGCCGGGCTCCCCGACGACATCGAGCTCTGGCTCGCCGACAGTGGATACGCTTCTGCCGACGCGTTTGAGGCCCTCGCTGACCTCCCGCTGCTGGTCTCGGTCACCAGCGATGCCGACCAGGCAGGCTTCCCCGCGCGACGTCAGCAGGCCCCTGCCGGCCAGCCGGCATGGCGGCCCGTCTCGCCAGCCAAGCAGGGCGGGCTCAGTACCGTCGGCGAAGTGCCCTGGTCGAGCCGGGATTCGCCCAGCTCTTCCAACGCTTCGGACGCCATCTGAACTACCGGGGTCGCAGAGCCGTGGACGCCGAGATCAAGCTCCTCGGCACGGTGCACAACCTCAACAAGCTCATCAGCCACACGCCCAGAAGGCGCTCTTGACCTTCACCGAGAGAAAGTCGTGCGACAGCCTCTGCACTGTCCGGCCCGTGCACCGAAACCATCGACGCCCGGACCTGGACGGCCACTTGGCTCCAAGAACCGGCGGCCCGCCACCCGCTATGACGTGGGCAAGACCGCGATACGGCCCGAGACCATCATCGAACGAAACCGACTCAGACCTTAAAGAACAAGCTAAGGCCGACCGCGGGCCCTACCTCACGCACCAGATGTATTGAGCAGGTTCTGGCAGAGCAAGAGAAGAATCTTGGAAAGGGAGTCAAGGGAACCGGCAGCTGGCGCCTCAACACTCTGCACGGCCGAATCGCCCCACATGTGGGGGCAGAGGGACGCCGTCGATACGAGGAGGGCTGCTCGGTGGAGCTTGCCAGCGTAGTGGTGTTCGTCCTGGTGGTGCTGGCCCTGAGTGTGGGAAGGCTGCTCGACAGCCTTGCCTACCGCAATAGGGCTCAGGGCAAGGCAGCTGTGCTGCGCGCCCAGCAGAGCCCTGCACACTGCCTTGACGGCACCGGGGAACACGGGAGGAGCGATGTCTGAACAGGAGATGCCACGGCCTGCCGCGCAGTCTCTGGAGGGGCAGTCTCTGGAGGTGCTGTACGCGTCGAGTCGGCGGAGCCTGATCGGATATGCCCGGCGGCTGCTCACTGACCACCGTATTCCGCAGTCTGTCTGGGATGCCGACTAGGCCGTTTCTGATGGCTCTTGTGCGGTTGGGTGGATCAGGTTCTGGGGCGGGCAGGCGTCGTGCATGGTGCGGCGACACGAACTGACTGACGCGCAGTGGCGGGCGATCGAGCCCTTGATGCCGGCCAACGGCCGGCCTGGTGGCCAGTGGTCCGAGCACCGCACGGTGGTCAACGGGGTGCTATTCCGGGCCCGCACCGGGGTGCCCTGGCCGGACCTGCCGGAGCGGTACGGGCCCTGACCGTTTATGAACGGCATCGCCGCTGGTCGGCGGACGGCACCTGGCAGCGGATCCTGGCCGAGTTGCAGATCGAGGCCGACGCTGGCGATCCCGACGGTGCTCTGGCCCGCGAACTGGAGCGGGAGTGGGCGGTGAACATCGACTCCACCTCCTGCCGGGCTCACCAGCACGCGGCCGGTGCCCGGCACCGGCCGCCCCGCGACTTCCCCGAAAAAGGGGCGGGATGCGTGTGGAGGCCGATGGGCGGGAGGCACTGGGACGCTCGCGGGGCGGACTGACCACCAAGGTCCATCTGTTGGCCGACGACCGGGCCCGCCCGCTGACCTGGCTCACCTCGCCGGGCCAGCGGGGTGACAGCCCCATGCTCCTGCCGGTACTGGAAACGCTGCGTGTTCTTCGCCGCGGGCCCGGCCGCCCACGCCGCCGCCCGGACCGGGTGCGCGGCGACAAGGCGTACTCCAGCTACGACAACCGCGCCTACCTGCGACGGCGAGGCATCAAGGCGACGATCGCCGAGCCGGACGACCAGCGAGCCAACCGCCGCAACCGTGGCCGGGTTGGCGGCCGTCCACCCGCCTTCGACAAGGCCCAGTACCGACGGCGCAACGCGGTTGAGCGCTGCGTCAGCAAGTGGAAGCACTTCCGGGCGGTGGCCAGCCGCTACGACAAGCGCGACTACATCTTCAACGGCACCCTCACTGTCACCGCGATCGTCATCTGGCTCCGCGACACCGTCCAAGAGCCATCAGAAACGGCCTAGTGCATCTCGCGTTCGACAGGGCACTGAGGAACCCCGAAACAATCCAGCACCCGAGTGCCTACATCTACGCGGTGATGAAGACTCAGGTGCGCCATAGCGTGCGCCAGCAGGAACAGCACCGCAGAATCGACGCCGCACGAGCGGCCGATCCCACCCGCTTCGATCCGCCCACGAGCGAGGACTTCGCGGATCTGGTGGCCAACCGCCTGGCCGTTCACAAGGCACTCGGGCAACTGCCCCAACAGCAGCGCACAGCGGTGTGGGCGACCAAGGCCGTGGGCCGCACCCAACTGGATGCTGCGCAGGCGATGGACAAGACGCCTGGCACGGTCGCCACACACGTATCGCGGGCGGTACGAGCGCTCCAGGCCAGCCTCGCCGCTGTCCTCATCGCTGTCATCACCGCGTTGACGGCCGCCGTGGACAACATGATGAAGGCTCAACGCTCAGCTCCTGGAACCTCGCAGCCAGCGTCAGACCTCTTGGACTCGACCCTCTCCGGGATGTCGGTAACGCTTCTGGTCCTGCTGATCACCACGGCTACCGCATGCACGGGGCTGGGTGCGATGAGGCTGATCCGGCTCCTTGCGCTGCGCCGACGCATGAGGCATGCCGTACAAGCCCTCCCCCGGGTGGAACACCGCACGTACTGCGTGACATGCCAGAGCCACCAGCTCCACAGGAACCTGCGCCCCGATGAAGAACGCTGGGTGATGGAACGCGCAGGCGGAGAAGTCGGTGATCACTACCTCACGTGCACAGCGGAGGGTTGCCGCACTCTCCGTACGGTGTTCAATAAGCGTCCCTTCAATGGTCCCGTACGGGTGCCCAAATCTGATGATCGGCTGGGTGAACCAGCCACGCGCCCTTGGGATGAGCCACACGTGATCGTGGGTGCGTAGTCCACGCGCGGCCGTGACTGGGGCGGTCAGTACCCAGCTGTCGACGTAGAACGTGAGCGATCGCCGCCTCGCCGCTCGACACTCCTCGTAGAGCACCGGTGAAGTCGGCTTCCGGCCTGGTGTGGCACACGTCTCGGCTGACGTGAGCGTGCCTGTCGCGTCTGGGTAAACGTGCCTGGTTGACAACCTTGTGCAGGAGCAACTGTTGTGATAGTGGAGGGAGTTGCTGCCGCCGCAGTCGCATGGGTGCACCGACCCTGCTGCTCCGGGCGGTGTGGTGGGCTCGTATGGTCGCCCCGTGTACAAGTTCCTGCTCACCCCCCGCTGGTGGGGGCTCAACGTCTTCCTGTTGCTCGGCCTGCCGTTCTGCCTGCTCATGGGCTGGTGGCAGATCGAGAGGTTCAACGAGCGGATCGACACCCACCGGGCCGCCCAGCGTGAGCCGGACCGGGGCGGGCAGGGCACGCGACCGCTCGATCAGCTGCTGCCGCTGACCAAGGAGAGCGTCGGTCGCCTGACGACGGTGAGCGGCCGCTATGCCGAGGAGTTCGTGGTCCCTGACCGTTATTTGGCGGGCAGGAAGGGGTATTACGTCCTTTCGGTCCTGCGCACGGACGATGACCGCGGCATCGTGCCGGTCGTCCACGGATGGCGGGCCGGTGACGCGGACGCGCACCGCACCGTGGCCGTGCCGCGGGGGCGGGTCACCGTCACCGGCGTGGTGCAGGGGACCGAGGTTCCCGGTGAGCGGGGCGCGGGCTCCGGCAGCGGACTGCCCGAGGGACAGCTTGGGGTGATCAGCGGGGCGGCGCTGGTGAACCAGCTGCAGGGCGAAGCGGGCCACGTGTATGACGCCTGGATCTCGCTGACCGTGCCGTCGGGGGGGATGGAGGCCGTGCCGGTGCAGCTGCCGCAGGACACCGGCCTGGACCGCAAGGCGTTCCAGAGCCTTGGCTATTCCCTGCAGTGGTTCCTCTTCGTCGGCTTCGCGGTCATCATGTGGCACCGCTTCTTCCGCCGCGAGGTGGAGGCCATCCGGGACGCGCGCCTCCTCGGCGGTTCCACCGGGTAGCCCCCGGTCAGGGCGGCCGGGTGCCGCCCGCATAAGGTCAGGCCGTGGAACTGAGGCAGTTGCGGTACTTCAGGGCGGTGGCCGACGAGGGGAACCTCTCGCGGGCGGCGGAGACACTCGGGCTCAGGTCGTCGTCGCTGAGCGAGCAGATCATCGCCCTGGAGCGACAGCTGGGCGTCGAGCTGTTCCGGCGCACTCCGGCGGGCATGGCACCCACCGCCGCGGGTACAGCCCTGCTGCCGCACGCCCGCGCGGTGATCGCCGCCGCGTCGGCCGCCGAGGAATGCGTACGGGATACCGCGAGCGAGCGACGCTGGCGGGTGGGCGTGACACCCGGCAGTCCGCACACTGTGATCGCCCGGCTGTGGGATCTGCTGCGCGATGCTGGCGCCGTCGCCGAACCGGTGGACGCGTCCACGGCGGAGCAGGTCGGCGCGGTGCGCCGCGGTGACCTGGACGCGGGCCTGGTGTGTCTGCCGGTGGACGACCGGAGGCTGTCCTGCCGGGTCGTCAGCGACGAACCGCTCGGTGTGTTGATGGCGGAGCGCCACCGACTCGCCGCCGCCGGAACCACGGTCCGGCTGACCTGGGATGACCTCTTCGAGGAGCAACTGCTGTGGTTTCCGCGCGAGTTCGCGCCCGGCTACCACGACGACGTGCTCGCCGCCTGCCACGCCGCCGGATGGTGGCCGCGGCTGCGGGCCCGCCCGCCGCGGCGGGCACTCTTCACGGCCGAACTGCGGGCCGGCCGCGACCTGATCGCCCTGCGCCCGCGCACCGCGCTCGCGGACGGTACGGGCCTGGCGTGGCGTCCGCTGTCCGGAGCGCCGCGACTGCGCCACGCCCTGGTGTGGCGGGCCGATGGCGGCCAGCGTCGCGGAAGCGGTGTGGCGGAGACCATGGAAGGTGTTTCGGCGCTGCTGCACCCGGCCTGAGCTGGAGCGGCAGGCAACGCCGAAAGCCCGTACGGGAGTTCCGCGTGGACAGCGGTGATCTTGGTCGGATTCAGTGGGCGAGTTCCTGATCAACCGTCTGCGCATGCGTGCCCTGGCGCACCGTGCGGTATGGAGGTGTGCCTGATGCCGTGGCTGTTGCTGATCGTGGCGGGACTGCTCGAAGTGGGCTGGGCCATCGGGCTCAAGCACACCGAGGGCTTCACCCGGCTTATCCCGAGCCTGCTCACCGTCGCCGGGATCGCGGGCAGCATGTTCCTGCTGTCCGTGGCCGCCAAGTCGCTCCCGATCGGCACCGCCTACGGGGCCTGGGTCGGGATCGGGGCGGTCGGCACGGCCGTGGTCGGCATCGCGGTGCTCGGCGAGCCCGCGTCGGCCGCGCGGCTCGCGTTCCTGACGCTGATGGCCGTGTCGATCGTCGGGCTCAAGGCGACGTCGGGGGACTGAGGGCCGGTGCGGGCGGTGGCGGGCTGTGGTTGCCGTGCTGCTGCCGCGCCTGCTATGACCCGTGGCAGGGGCAAGCCTGGCCACGCGGCGCGTCAGGATCCGCCGGACATGTGTACGGGGGATCCTCGTGGACAGCGCCCGGCCGCTCACGATGCACTGTCCGCATGATCAAAGAAGCCGATCCTTCCTGCTGGCCCGCCGTCTGGCCCTTCTGGCAGCGCATCGTCCGCGCCGGGGCCGCATTCGCCTTCGACGAGGACGCCACGTACGAAGTGGCGCGCGAGCTGTGGATGCCGCGGGGGGCACGGGTGTTCGTCGCCGAGGAGTCGGGGGCCGTCGTCGGTTCCGCCTACCTGCGGGCGAACTACGGTGGCCCGGCGCGGCGGATCGCGAACGCGGGGTTCATGGTCGATCCCGCGTACGCCGGACGTGGCATCGGCCGTGAACTGGCCGAGCATGTGATGGAGCGCGCCGAGCAGGCCGGGTTCGAGGGCATGGTCTTCAATTCCGTGGTGGCGACCAATCCCGCGATGGGCCTGTGGCGTTCCCTGGGATTCGCCGTCGTCGGCACGATCCCCGCGGCATTCCACCATCCCGAACACGGCCCCACGGACCTGCTGATCCTGCACCGACGACTATGAGCAGGCCTTTCGCCTCTTCCGGACGGGCTTCCGGCATTTCCGCGTGGACGATGTCGTGAGCGATCGGCTTCAGTGGGCGGGAGTTCCTACCTGTGTCCGCACTGTGACGGCGGGCGCGGTGCCGTACGACGATTCTTCACGAGGATGACAAATGCGAGTCGGTGTCTATCTTGCGCACCCGCGAACGGGAAGTTTCAACCATGCCGTATTTGAAGCGGTGGTGGACGAACTGCGTGGTCTTGACTGTCAGGTGCTTGCCCACGACCTGTGCGCCGAAGAGTTTCCACCCCTACTGACCGGCGACGAGACGGATACGGTGCAGTCGGCCTCATCCGTCACCGACAAGCAGGTGGAGTTCCACAGGAGGGAATTGGCCACCCTCGATGCCGTGGTGTTCGTTCACCCCAATTGGTGGGGCATGCCGCCCGCGATTCTCGCCGGCTGGGTGCAGCGCGTTGTGGCACCCGGTGTCGCCTACAAGCTGGGTACCGCGGAGGGTGAGCCCATGGGACTGCTCAATGCGGACAGGGCGCTGATCCTGAACACCTCGGACACTGCCGCCGTCCGGGAGGAGAGGGAATTCGGCGATCCATTGCAAAGGATCTGGGCGTCCTGTGTCTTGCCGTACGTGGGGATCAACGACATTCGCCGGGTGGTCTTCCGTACGGTTTCCGATGCGAGCGGCGAGAAACGCGCGTCCTGGCTACGCCAAGCGCGCGAGCACGCCGCCGCGTTGCTGTGAATCGCACCATGTGCGCCACCGGCAGCCGTGAACACGTGGCGTATCGAGCATCGCCCTGTGGGCTCACGCACCCAGCGGTCGGTACCTCACCTCTGGTCATCCCCAGAGGGGGGCACGGGCGGCACTCTAGAGACCAGCACTCCGAAGACCAGCACTCGGCGCCGGAACGACGACGGGCATTCCGATCTTGCACCGACCGTGCAATGTTCTCGGGCTACAGGCCGGTGCACCCCCCGATGATCGAGAGCCAGGCCGGGTCCCAACGTCCCGGTCAAGGGAACCCGGAGGCGTCGGTCGTGCCGACAGGCGATGAACTGAGCACGCATGGCCGACCCGCGAAACACCCCACCATGCCGCCCACTGAGAGGTGACGCTCCATGACCAGCGACCCGACGGTTCCTCCCACCCCGTTAGTCTCCGACCCCCTGGAGCCCGCGCAGTTGGGCCCAGTGCGCCTGCGTAACCGCATCATCAAGGCGGCCACCTTCGAAGGCGTCACCCCACACGCGCTGGTGACCGACGAGCTGATCGAATTTCACCGCAGAACTGCCGCAGGCGGTGTGGGCATGACGACTGTCGCCTACTGCGCGGTGGCCCCGGAGGGCCGGACCGA
This sequence comes from Streptomyces sp. NPDC050658, assembly GCF_044457025.1. Taxonomy (NCBI): domain Bacteria; kingdom Bacillati; phylum Actinomycetota; class Actinomycetes; order Kitasatosporales; family Streptomycetaceae; genus Streptomyces; species Streptomyces sp. NPDC050658. The sequence goes on along the minus strand of NZ_JBITGM010000015.1, from coordinate 19,867 downwards.
CCGCCACCAGATCTGGATGCGCCCTGACGCGGTGCCGGGCCTGCGCAGGCTCACCGACGCCGTACACGCCGAGGGGGCCGGAATCAGCGCGCAGATCGGCCATGCCGGGCCGGTCGCGAACTCCGTGTCCAACAAGGCTCCGGCCCTGGCTCCCGGCAGACGGTTCAACCCGATCAGCATGCGCATGCCCCGCCCCGCCACCAGCGACGACATCGAACGGATCATCCGAGCCCACGGATCGGCAGCCCGCCTGGCCGTCGACGCCGGCTTCGACGCCGTCGAGATCCACATGGGGCACAACTACTTCGTCAGCTCATTCCTCAGCCCCCGCCTCAACCACCGCGACGACGCCTTCGGCGGCAGCCTCGCCAACCGCGCCAAGGTGGCCCGCGGCGCCGCACGGGCGGTGCGGGACGCGGTCGGCGACCGCATCGCCGTCATCGCGAAGCTGAACATGGACGACGGAGTGCCCGGTGGCTTCTGGCTCGACGAGGCAGCACAGGTCGCCCAGTGGCTCCAGTCGGACGGCATCGTCGACGCCCTCGAACTGACCGCGGGCAGCTCCTTGCTCAACCCCATGTACCTCTTCCGCGGCGACGCACCGATACGCCAATTCGCCGCCAACTTCCCCCAACCGCAACGCCTCGGTGTCCGCTTCGTCGGCGGCCGTTTCCTGCACACCTACCCCTATCAGGAGGCGTACCTGCTGGAGTCGGCACGCCAGATCAAGGCAGCAGTCGACATCCCCCTGATCCTCCTCGGCGGCATCACGCAGCGCGAGACCATGGACCAGGCCATGGCCGAGGGATTCGGCTTCGTAGCCATGGGCCGCGCCCTGCTCCGCGAACCCGACCTGATCAACTCCATCGCCGCCAAACCGGCCACACGCTCCCTGTGCATCCATTGCAACCAGTGCATGCCCACCATCTACACAGGCACCCGATGCCCTCTGGCGCCCATGGCGCAAGAGACGGAGTGAGACGTGGCAGGCCCATGCCGACCGCGGCGCAACGGCGAGCGCGAACATCAACGAACCTGCGCCGGCACCAGCGCCGCAGCCCTTCTGGGACCGCAGCAGCGTCGTCTGGACAGCCATCGGAGCTGTGGCCACGGTCGCGACGGCGATCATCGCCTGGGTGGCTCTCAAATAGCTGAGCGTGGCTGCCAGCTGAATTAGCCTTCAGCCCCGGTCCTCACAGCGATCGCTACGCCCAGCGCATGCCGATCGCGGACAGCTGCTCCACTCGCTCGGGGGACAGGGTTGCGGCCCTGCTGCGCTGGTTGCTGATCCAGGATCCAAGCCGGAGTTCCCGCTGCTCGTGGTCCTCGCCGGTGGCCTTGCCGACGGTGATGGTCTCGATGTGTTTGCGGGGGACGCGGAGGTGTCCCTCGCGTTCGTAGAACTGACGGGCGGCTGCGTAATGCATGGCCCATTTGTCGGCCTGGCTGGTGCGTGGCTTGGGCTTCTCGTCCTTGGCGGCGGGTGTGATTCCGAGGACTTCCTCGCACATCCACTGCTGCACGGTGGTGAGTTTGTCCCAGCCGTACCGGACCGACTGCACTCACCGTCCGAGGTCTTCGCCCTGGCGCACGACGTCGCCCGCCTCGGTGGGCAGCGCCTCGCCCGCGTTCAGGTGGAGCCGGACGAGGTGGAGGCATGCTGCCACTCGACAGGCCAGGTGGGGCATCAGGAGGGGGCGATGTCCTCTAGCTGTTCGCGCCGCTCCTCGGACAGCGCCCCGGCCGACGACTCCACGGGCAGGCTCTGGGCAGGCCGCTGCTCGATCTCGGCAGCCTTGCGGGCGGCGGCGCGGGCGTTCTTGAGCCAGATGCCCACCTTGTAGCCCTGGAAGGTGGCGTCCGAGGGGGCCAGGAGGTGTCCGTGTTCGGTGGCCCATCCGCGGGCGGCGGCGAGGCCTTCCTCCCACGCGACGTCGAAGTGCGACCACAGCATGCCCAGCTTCTCCAGCTGCGTGATCCGGTCTTCGTCCATGTCGCCGCGGGCGTAGAAGCGCCGGTTGTCGGCGATCCACTGCCCGAGGGGAAAGCCCTCGAGCGAGGCTGGCCACCCGACCCCTTCCGCCAACTCACCCTCGGGCACGCGGTAGGTGAAGGGCACCTCCAGGTCGCCATGCTCGCGCGCGAAGATGACGGCGGCCTCCACGCCGAGCCACCAGTGCTGAGACAGGAGGGCTCGTACCCCAGGTGGCCGCCTTCGGGGGCGCGGCGGTGCTGTAGGTCGCCGTGGTGAGACACAGCGCCCCGGTCGGCATGGTGGCTGCGACTCGTTTCTGGCGCATCAGGACTCCTCACTCGGGCTTGTTTCCGACGGGGCCGCCGATCTCGTACGGCGTGGTGACGTTGTCGTACGCAAGGTGCATGACCATGCCGAGCTTGCTGTGCCAGAAGTTGTGGCAGTGGTCCATCCAGATGCCGGGGTTGTCGGCCTTGAAGGCGACCTGGACCTCCTGGCCCGGCCGGACGAGCACGGTGTCCTGCCACATCGGGCTGCCGGAGGCGCGCTTGCCGTTCTTGCCGAGCACCAGCATGTGGTGGCCGTGCAGATGCATTGGATGGTCTTCGTTCCCGCGGTTGATGAAGGTGACGCGGGCGACGTCGCCTTCCTTGATCATCAGCATCGGGGTGTCCGGGAAGACACGGCCGTTGATGGTCTGCTTCAGCCCGAAGCTGCCGTCGTAGAAGCCCAGCCACTCGTCGAAGACGAGCTTGTAGTCGCGGTCGAAGTCGCTGTCCGGGCCTAGTTCCGTCCTCTTCGGGCTGCCGTAGCTGTACGGATCGAATTCGGGGCCGCTCAGATCCGCCTTCAACTCCCCCTTGCCGTCCGGGGAATACACGATGCCCGCGTCCGGGGCGCTGCCGTCGGTCACCCGCACCGGGCCATCAGGCATGGTGAATTCGACGTCCATCCGGTTCCCGCCGCCGAGCACCAGCTGCTTGCCCTTGAGCGCCGTCGGCTTGTGCACGTCCGTGCCGTCCAGGGCGGTGACCTTGTACGGGACGCCGTCGACTGCGAACTCGCGAGTGTTGCCGCTGGTGTTGGTGAGCCGTATCCGCACCTTCTCGCCCGGCTCGGCGCGGCGCCGCTCCAGCTCGTCCAATACGCCGATCGCGGGCACCGTGCCCTTGTCGGTCTGCCAGTCGTGGGCGAGGACGCTGACGTCGTTGTCCACCGGCCGAGTCTGCTTCCTCGGCTCGATGATCAGGGCGCCGAAAAGTCCGCGGTCGACCTGCTCGGAGGCGGCCTGGTGGGAGTGGTACCAGCGGGTGCCGGACTCCTGGACCCGGAAGCGGTAGGTGAAGGACTTGCCGGGCAGCACCGCGTCCTGGGTGGCGCCGGCCACACCGTCCTCACCGTTGGGGACGTCGACGCCGTGCCAGTGGATGGTGACGGGGGTCTTGCCGGGCAGCTCGTTGCGCAGCTCGATCTCGACCAGATCGCCCTCGGTGACCCGCAGTTGGGGCCCGGGGACCTGGCCGTTGTACGTCCATGCGTCCACCGTCTTGCCGGAGGCCAGCTGCACCTTCTTCGCCTGTGCGGTGAGGGAGAAGCGCCGGTCGGGCGTACCACTCCTGGGACCGCGCAGTTTGTCGACGGAGACCTCGTCGGCACCGCCGGTTCCGGAGGCCATGTGGTGGCCGCCGGCCATGTCATGGTGCTGCCCGGCGGCACCGCCGCCCCAGTCGGCCTCACCCTTCATCATCGAGAAGGTGTGCGGAAGTCGGCTGCCGACGATCCCGTAGTTGACCAGCCCCACCACGGTGCCAAGCGCCACCACGGCCGTGCCCAGCCGGACCGCCAGTGCCCGTCGCAGGGGGATCTCACGGCCGGTGATCAGGCGCTGCAGTCGCGCGTTGGCGCGCCATACCAGCAGCCCGGCGACCGCGGCGGTGATCAACCCGTACGCGCCGAGGCTGATCCAGAACGACCGGTCCGGTGGCAGGAACATCTGCGCGAAGCAGCCGAGGCCGCCGAAGGCCGCGAGCCGGGGCGGCACGACATGGCGCGGGGACCGGGCGCGCGACTGCTCCTCCAACGGCACCGGCGCAGCCGGGTCGGCCAGCCGCACCCGGGCGGCGGATGCCAGCCAAGGCACCGTCCAGACGACGGTGGCGATCACTGCCGGGAGCAGCATGACGAAGGTGGTGAACAGCCGCCGGTCAGCGACGAACACCCACCCATGGCGGGCAAGCAGCCCGTACGCGACGAGTCTGGCCGCGGTGAGCAGCACGGCGAGGGACACCAGAACCAGCGCGATACGGGACATCCGCCGCATGCGGCCGACGGTGCGGCGGCCTGGCTGCAGGCCCGTCGTGACGGCGGCGATCAGCCAGGCGGGGAGCAGGAAGATGCCCAGCCCGAGCTCGAGTCCGGATGCGGCAACGTACACGGCCGTCACCCCTGGCCCTGCGACCGTCGGGCCGCGGTCGGGTGCGGATGTGGTGGACGTCTGCGCGGCCGGCGCAGGTCGCGGGCGATCTGCTCGCCGAGGACCTGGAGGCGGCGGCGTCCTGCTGCGGCGGATTCGGTGATCTCAGGCATGCCGTCAGCCTGGCGGTCACCGCACCGGCCAGGCATCCGCCGATCCTCGGTCTCTTCCTCGGCGGAAAGTTGCGGGGCGGGTGCCGTCACGTACAACTATCGAACGACGCGTGCCTTCCGCACCGCGGCTAGCCTGCAGCCATGACTTGGCACAGTCGCCTCACGGACCATCAAAAACGCCTGCGTCCGGTGGCGGGTGCCCTTGTGGCGCTGGCCCTTGCTGCGGCCACGGCCACCGTCGACGGAATGCACACGCGGTTCGACTACCTTCCCGCGCACCCGCCGCTCTTCGTGGCGATCCCGGTCGGGCTGCTCGTCGGCCTCGCGGCATGGTTCCGCCATCGCCGTCCCGCGCTGCTTCTGCCGGCCGCGCTCGGCGCCTATGTGGTGCTGTCGGCCTGGTTCGCCGTGGTGTTCGCGCAGTACACCCTGGCCGACCGCACCGCCTCCTGGCGCCGAGTCGCCGTCGCCTCCACGGTCGCCGTCGCGGTGGTCGCCCCGCCGATCTGGTGTGGCGGCGGTTTTGACGCAGCGATCATGAGCGTGGGCATCTGCGTCTTCCCGGCCCTGCTCGGCCTGTACACGGGGGCCCGCCGCCGCCTCGTGGCCGAGTTGCGCGAGCGCGCCGAGCGGGCCGAGCGCGAGCAGCAGCAGCGGGTGCTGCAGGCCCGCAGCGACGAACGCGCCCAGATCGCCCGGGACATGCACGACGTCGTCACCCACCGCGTATCCCTGATGGTGCTGCACGCGACCGCGCTCGAGGCGACCAAGGGCGCGTCCGCCGTCGACATCGGCAAGCAGATCGGCGCCATCGGCCGCGCGGCACTGACCGAGCTCCGCTCGCTGGTGGAGGTCCTGCACACCGAATCCGAGGCCCCGCTCGCCCCGCAGCCCGGCCTGGCCGAGCTGGAGACCCTGATCGCCGACTCCCGCAGCCTGGGCACGCCGGCCACCCTGGAGCTGACCGGAGAGCAAGGCACCGCTCGCCCACCCGAGCTGCCGACCCTGATCGAGCACGCGGTCTACCGGGTGGTGCAGGAGGCCCTGACCAACGTCCACAAGCACGCCGCCGACGCCGAGACCCGCGTCCGGGTCCACTGCGCGCGCCGACTGCTGCACCTCACAGTGACCAACCAGCACGGTGTCGGCGCCAGCGGCTCCGCTCTGCCCAGCGGCGGCCACGGCCTGCTCGGCATCGCCGAACGGATACGGCTCGTCGGCGGCGAACTCACCGCAGGCCCGACCCCGGACGGCGGCTTCGAGATCACCGCAGAGATCCCGCTGGACGACGTACCCCAGAAGCAGCCCACACACATGAAGGCCACGCGATGAGCGAGACGACGACCCGGGTCCTGATCGTGGACGACGAATGGATGGTGCGCTCCATGCTCAGCACCATCATGGCGTCGGCCCCCGACATCGAAGTGGTGGGCGAGGCCTCGGACGGCAATACGGCCGTGTCGATGGCCGCCACCCTGAATCCGGACGTCGTTCTGATGGACATCCGGATGCCCCGCTCCGACGGCCTGACCGCCACCGAGCGCCTCACCCGCTCGTCCAGCCCACCGCACGTCGTCGTGCTGACCACCTTCGACCTGGACGAATACGTCCAGACAGCGCTACGTCACGGGGCGGTCGGCTTCCTGCTGAAGGACGCCACCGCGGACGACATGATCGCTGCGGTGCGCAGCGCGGCCCGCGGCGACGCGATGCTCTCCCCGAAGGTGACCCGCCGCCTCATCCGCCGCTTCACGGAGGACGACGACGGCCCCTCCGCCGAGCGGCAGCGCCGCCGGTCCGAGGCCCGCAGCCGGCTGGAGGCCCTGACCGAAAAGGAGCGCGAGGTCCTGATCGCTCTGAGCGGCGGCCTCTCCAATACGGGCATCGCCGCGACCCTGCACGTGACCGAAGCCACCGCAAAGACCCACATCAGCCGGATCCTGTCGAAGCTCTCCCTCACCAACCGCGTCCAAGCGGCGATCCTGGCGCACCATGCGGGGCTCGTGGACTAGCCCGCCGCCCGCGAGCCCCGTCACTCGTGCGAGCCCTGGGACCAGGGGCAGTGTGCGGGATACAGGTGAGGTGACTAGTGCCGCATCAGGCAACGTTTGCCCTGTTGACGACCGCGCGGAGGCGCACGTCCTGTGGCCGCTGTCTGATGCGCCACTAGGTCATAACCGCCAGTGGCAGCCGGACCGCTGGGGGCAGCGGCGGGATGGCCGGCTGGGCCCGCATGCCCTGGATCAGCAGCGCGGCGAAGCGTCGTGAGGCGGCCACTGCGGCGGCCGGCGAGGTGGTCCGGATGCCGCCGTTGGCCATGAGCACCATGATCAGGTCGTCCAGGACGAAGTCCGGGCGCAGCTTGCCACCCGCCTTGGCCCGGCGGGCGAGTTCGGCGACCTTGCCCAGTGCCTGCTCCCGGTCCGCGGCGAAGTCGATCGCGCGGGGGAAGGCCGAGACGAACGCCGCGGTGAAGCCCCGGTCCTGCGCCTGCATTTCACATACTGCCTCGATCACCAGGCAGAAGCCGCGCCATGGGTCCGGATCGGCCAGTGCCTCGTCGACGATGGCTGTGCAGGCCGTCATCTGCTCGCGGAAGGCCTCGGTGACCAGCGCCTCCTTGGTCGGAAAGTGCCGGTAGAGGGTCGCGGGTCCGACCTCGGCACGCCGCGCGATCTCGCGCATCGCCACGTCCAGCCCCTGCTCGGCGAACGTCGTGCCGGCCACGGCGAGGATGCGCTCCCGGTTGTCCTGGGCATCGGAGCGCAGGGAGTGAGGCAAAGGGTTCGTCACCGCTCTCACTTTAGCCAAACGGACGGGGTGTTCCGATAGCGTCCGACGCCATGAGAGCACTGACATTCTCCAAGTACGGTCCCGCAAGCGTCCTGGAGGTCGCCGACGTACCGGAACCACACGCGGGACCAGGCCACATCCGGGTGGGCGTGCGGGCATCGGGCCTCACTCCCGCCGACTGCCACCTCCGCTCAGGCCGGTTCCGCGACATGGCGCCGCTGCGCCTGCCCCATGTGCTCGGCATGGATGCCGCGGGTGTGGTCGACGAGGTCGGCACAGGGGTAACCGGTATCCGGCCGGGCGACGAGGTCTTCGGCATCGTCGACGTCGCGGAGCTCGGCGGTGCGAACGCCGAGTACGCCGTCTTGGCAGCCTGGGCGCTGAAGCCGGACGCTCTGAGCTGGGAGCAGGCCGGCGGCGCGGCCGGGAACGTCGAGACCGCCACGCGGGCCCTCGACCGGCTGAAGGTCGGCACCGGCACGACCCTGTTGATCGAGGGCGCGGCAGGCGGGGTCGGCACGGTCGCCATCCAGCTCGCGGCAGCCCGCGGCGCGACCGTCATCGGTACAGCCAGTGCACGCAACCACGAGTTTGTCGCGGGGCTGGGGGCGACCCCGACCACCTACGGCCCCGGGTTGGGCGAGCGGGTCACTGCCCTGGCACCAGACGGAGTCGACGTCGTCCTGGACTGCGCCGGATCCGGCTCGCTGCCCGACCTGGTAGATCTCGCCGGAAGCCCGGACCGGGTGGTCACGGTCGCCGACCTGGACTCCGCGAAGTACGGAGTCCACCTGTCGCGCTCGGCGGGCCCCGGAGCGGACCCGCAAGCGGTCGAAGGACTCGCCGCGGCCGCCGACCTCGCACAGCAGGGCCGCTTTGCCGTGCCGGTCGCGGCCGCCTTCACCATCGAGAACGCGGCCGCGGCACACCAGTTGAGCGAGACCGGCCACGCCCGGGGAAAGATCGTACTCACTCTCTAGTGCCGCATTAGGCAACGTTCGCTCTGCCGACGACGGCGAGTAGCCGCTGATCGTCAGCGTGACGGTTTCGCCAGATGATGTAGGGGCGGATCATGCTGCCCTGCGCCTTGTGGGTGGCGTGGTCGGTGCCGTCGAGGGTGAAGTAGCGCAGGGCGGTGAACTGGGCCTCGATGCGGTTGAGCCAGGAGCTGTTGGTCGGGGTGTAGGCGATCTCGACGTTGTTCGCGGTGGCCCAGTCGCCGACGCGCTGGCACTTCTTCGTGGTCAGGTGCGGGGAGAAGTTGTCGCAGACGATCGCCATGCGGACGTGTGCCGGGTAGAGCGTGCGAAGGTATCGGCAGAACTCCAGGAACTGCGTTCGCCGTTTGATCGGCTTGATGTGGCCGTAGAGCTTGTCCTTGGTCAGGTCGTAGGCGGCGAACAGGTGGCGTACTCCGCCGTAGCGGTTGTAGGTCGCGCGCCGCCTGCGGCGTGGTTCACGGTCGGGGTCCTTGTGCTTGCCGCGGCGTTCGGCCCATTGCCTCCCGGGGTGGGGCATCAGGTTGAGCGGGCCGAACTCATCCATGCGGAGGACGACCTGGGGCTCGCCGTCCTCGGGTATGACCTCGCCGTCAACTTGGTCAGGCTCCAGGTCGAGAACGGCAGGTCATGCTCTGTCGGCCTCGACTTCGCGATCTTCTTGATCTCGCGCCGCTCGGGCAGGGTGAAAGTCTTGGGCCGGCCGCCTTTGTACTTCGGGTAGAGGCAGTCGAAGCCGTCGGTGTTGAAGTTGTGGATCACATCGCGGACCCGGTCGTCACTGGTGAAAGACACCTCGGTGATCTTCGCCACCGGCATGCCCTGTGCGGACAGCAGGACCATCTGAGCCCGCCGCCAGGTCACCACCGAACCGGTGCCCCTGCGAATGATCCGCAGCAGCCGCCGCCCCTCGCCATCATCGATCTCGCGTACACGTACTCGTTCCGCGACCCGCCCAGGTGACCGCCGCCCACTATCTGGAGAAGGGCCCCGGACGGCGCGTCACATCACAACAGGGCAAACGTTGCTTGATCCGGCACTAGCTGTTCGCGCCGCTCCTCGGACAGCGCCCCGGCCGACGACTCCACGGGCAGGCTCTGGGCAGGCCGCTGCTCGATCTCGGCAGCCTTGCGGGCGGCGGCGCAGGCATTCTTCAGCCAGATGCCCACCTTGTAGCCCTGGAAGGTGGCGTCCGAGGGGGCCAGGAGGTGTCCGTGTTCGGCGGCCCATCCGCGGGCGGCGGCGAGGCCTTCCTCCCACGCGACGTCGAAGTGCGACCAGACCATGCCGAGTTTCTCGAGCTGCGCGATGCGGTCTTCGTCCATGTCGCCGCGGGCGTAGAAGCGGCGGTTGTCGGCGATCCACTGTCCGAGAGGGAAGTCGGCGAGGGAGACCGGCCATCCGATCCCTTCGGCCTCGTCGCCTTCGGGTACGCGGTAGGTGAAGGGCACCTTCAGGTCCCCGTGGGCGCGGGCGAAGATGACGGCGGCCTCCACGCCGCGCCGCCAGTGCGCGTGTTCCGGGTTGATGACCCGCAGGGGAGTGGAGAACTTCAGCAGCTTGCGCGCCGGGGCCGACGGCCTGCCGGACCTGTTCCCCTCGCCCCGGCTTTCCTGGCCCTGCGCGGCCTTCTGGACGGGCTTGTAGGCGCTGGGGGCCTGCTGCTGCGCCAACTCTCCACCACCCGGGCGGCGTGTGCCCTAAGTGTCTCCAGCAACTTTGCCAGCCCACCGAATGCCCGGGAGGTGAGCATGCTGTCGGCCGTCTCCCCGGGGCCGAGCAGGACGGGCACGACGAGTGAGGCGACCTTGCCCTCGCCGGGCTGGATCCGCAGCGCGCGGCCCACGGCCTGGACGAGGTCGGGCATGGAGCCGCGCACGGTCCATGGACGCGGCGTGGTCGCGAATCCGCCGAAGCGGATGCCTGCGTCGAGCGCCGCAAAGTTGCCGAGGGTGGATCGGGTCATCACCACACCGACCTCCTCGGCCCGGCAGGGCACGAGAACAGGCGTGCTTGTGGACAGCTGGCACGTGATGGGGAGAACGCCGGACGGATCGCACTCGCTCCAGCATCATGAATTGGGCAGTCGCGAAGTTCTGAAGCCAAGGGGAGCTGATGGCGTCGGGGGCGACAGGTTCGACAGGGGCCGGGGACGGGAGTTCGTCCAGCACACAGCCTCCCGAGCCGAACCCGCCTGCCGGTCCCCGCTTCCAGCCTTGGCGACGATGGCAGACGGCGACCAGGGTGGCAGTGATCGGCGCTGCTGGAGCAGTAGCCGCGGCGCTCGTAACCGCGATAGCTGGTGGGTTAATCAGCTCCGGCCCCAACCACGGACGAGATCCGCGTCCTCCGGAGGTCAGCATCGCCTCCTGGACGGAGACTCGCGCTGCTTCTTCCTCGACGAGCTGGGCCTACGTCTTCCACGGCAGCGTGATCAATCCGCCCAAGGGGGCGGAAGTCCGGGTCATCATTCGCCTACCAGAGACAAAGTCGGCCCCAGCGTACGGAGCCCCAAAGGGCACGAAGTGGCTCGTCTCACCGAAGGCGGACCTACTTTCCGGCGGGACATGGAAGATCGCGTGGACGCTGGAGCATCAGCCTCCGGCTGGCCGATGGCTGGCAGTACTTTCCGACAATCGGCATCTGTACTGCAACTGCCCGGAAGACGAGATCCTCAAGGCACTTCGGGCCGCCGGATCAAACGCTGGACGACTCCTTGACGGAGATCGTGCGGCATCAACCCCTCAGGAGTCATCTTCGCGCCGCTAGGCGGGCCTCGTAGTGGTGGGCCCGCCCGCCCCGCCACTTCACCCACGCCGGATCATCAAGCAGCCCTTCCGCGTCCGGCAGTCCGGCATGGCGGAGAAACTCGATCACGTCGCGGTCGCTGTGCGCGAGACCGAGGATCTGCCCGCGTGCCGTCACCCTGCGCCCGCCCGACAGGTCCGAGGGATAGCGGTAGCGCGGCAGGGACGGCATGGCAGGGCCGGGCCGCGACCGCGGGGAGGGGAGCCAACTGCTGGGCGGCCGCGGCCCGTTGCCTTCCGTGGAGCTATTCCAGGTGGGCCAGGAGGTTGAAGGTGGACTCGACCGCCCTCATTTGCTGCTCGCGCCAGGTATGTCGTCGTAGGCGGTGTAGCCGTGGACGCGGTGCGGGGTGAGGTCGAGCTCGTTGCAGACATCGGGCAGTAGTTCGCCGCGGGCCAGGCGCTGCAGGAGCTTGGTGCGCGTGGTCTCGGAGAAGATCGCGTCGGCGATCTCCTTGCGGTGGGCCAAGTCGGCTCCGGTGCCCTTGCGTGTGCAGTCGTGGCACCGGGAGCGGGCGTCGTCGGTGGTGACGGGGCGTTCGCAGTTGTGGCAGCGCCGCGGTTCGCGCTGCGTCGGTGCGTCGGGGGCTGGTGTTCGGCGTCTGCCGCGGGTCGCGGGCGCGGTGATGATGTGTTCGGCGTCGTCGCCCTGGAAAGCGGCGAAGCGATCGCGCAGGGTGAGGTAGGAGACGGTGCGGCGCGGATTCTTGGCCCACCTTCCGCTGCGTCCACTGTGGACGGCCCGGCGGGACACTGCGGTTCCTCTTCAGGTGTCATGGACCTTTGCGGTAGCGGCTACCCGCGACCAAGGCGGCTGCCGCGGCGATCCCACCCCCCAGCATCCCAGCGTTCGCCGCGCCGTGGTCGATGGCGTACTTGGCAAGCCAGACGAAGCCGACCAGCATCCCGGTGCCCACGGCCACTCCCAGGCCGTGGAAGCAGGTGTGAACGATGTCCAGGCGCCGCTGGTGCACGGAATCCAGGATCTGCTGCTCCACGCGCCGGCGTTTCAGCTCGAAGTCCTGCTCGACCAAGTCCATCATCCGCTTGGCGGAGTCCGGCAGCATCCGGTTCCAGTGCTCAGCCTCCGCGGCCAGCGGTAACTGGCGTTCCTCGGAGGGAGGTTGGCCCGGCCTTTCCGGCTCCGATGGCGTGGGAGGTTCCGGGCTGCTCACGGCGCCTCCCGGCGGTCATCTGAGGGACGGGTGAGCCGGTCATACAGATGCCGCAGTGAGGCCTCTACCGCTGCACGGCTGTCTTCCCGGCGGGGTGGCTCCACCGAAGCCGGCGCTCGCGGACCGGGAGAGTATGGCCCGGGCCATGCCCAGGCCGTCAGCACGCCGTCCAGGAAGGCCCGGTGACGCGATCGCGGAGGGTGCGGATCCACGCGTGCGCCGGAGGCTGGTGGAGCTGGACCTGAAGGGCGGGCCCAGCGCAGCTGGGCGACGGTCAGGATCGCCCATACGGCGACCAGTGTTGCGGGCCACCACCAGCCGTGGACGCGCGGCAGCCATGACACAAGAGCAAAGACTGCGAGCATCCCCCCGAACGCGGCCAGCCACACCAGAGCGGTCGAATGAATCCGGCTGCGGCGGGGCGATGCGAAGCGCCAGCCACCGGCGGAGGCTGCCAGCGCTTCGGATCTGGCGACCTCTGCAGTCTGGGAAGCGCGTCCGGACCACGGGGCCTGGTCGTACTGGACGGCCGTTTCGTACAGCGCCCGCCGCATGCCCCGGGAGTTGCTGTGGGCCTGCGACAGTGCCGCCAGGTGGTCAATGATCTCCGGGTAGAGAGTGGCCAACGGGTCGCCGAGTGGGTCCCGGTAGGGGTCTTCGACGCGTCCTGTGTACGGAGCCTCCCGCGGTTCCGGACTGATCCAACTAGCCGCCAGGAGGCGGGTGATGCAGCGCAGCCGCGGGGCGATCGTGCCGTCGTTCAGGTGCCGGACATATCCCTCGTACCGTTCGCGTGCGGGTTGGTCATCTTCCGACGCCCGCAGGGGTGCGCGGCGGAGCCGGCACCACTCGGCGCACCACACATCCGGATCCGCCCGCTCGAAAAGACCGTCCAGGTAGGCCGCCGCAGTCGGCAGGTCACCTTCGGCCAGAGCGTGATAGGCGACCCGGCCCTCCTGTCCGCGGTCGGCAGCCTCCGCCCGCAGCCGGGCATGGACTGAGTCTGGATCCTCGAGCACGCGCAGCAGGAGCAGACGCAACAGCGGGTGCAGGGCGCGAGTCTGCCAGGCGGAGCGGTCAGCGCCCTCGTCGAGGAGCAGCATGTCCAACACCGGGCCGGGAGAGGCCCTTTCGAGGTCTGGGGCAGCAGCCAGCCGGCTGGCTGCCCGGAGCAGCGCACCTGGCCGCAGATCGTCCGTGAACAGCCCGTCACGGGGGAGCGGTCGGTCATGGGGGAGCAGTCGGTCAAGGAGTTCCTCGACCAGGCCGTGTGCCGGACTGAGGATCCTGCGCAGCCGTTGGTCCCAGGGCACGGAGTCGTCGAAGTCGAGCAGCGCTCGCAGTACGAGACCGGTACCCGCCGGCTGGCCGCGGGTCAGTTCGTACACAGCCCAGCTGAGCCAGTGGACGTCGACGTTGCGCCCGGTTGCTGCTGTCCGGGTGGCAGCCAGTACGTCGGAGCGGGTCAGGTCCCCCAGACGGTGGATCTCGATCTCGTCGACGCGGCTGTCCCGGAGCGCGTAGGGGTATGCGGTGACGGCCGCCACCACGACAAGGGGGGCTGCGCCCTGCGCCTCTGCAGGTACTTCGAGCAGCGCCTGCAGCACCTCACGTCCGGCCGCTCCGTCGGCGTTGTCCAGCAAGACCAAACAGGGTCCGTCCGGTCGCCATCGATTCGTGTAGGCGGATCGCACATCGGTCAGCAGCGCGTTGAGCAGAAGCTGTGTCATGTCCCTGCGGTCCGGCTCCGCCAAGTGGCTGTACACCTGGTCGAGAGCATGCGCGAACTCGTCGGGAAGCGCGTCACGCACGGATCTCGATGATCCCCGCCTTCGGCCCGTCAAGCGGCGGGGCAGCAGCCGAAAGGCGCCCGTCACAGCCGGTGTTTCCCGAGCGGCCTGCATCAGTTCGGCGGACACAAGGTCCAGCCTCGTGCTCCCCGAGGCAGCGAGCTGCCGTAGCTCCTCGACACGGTTGGGAACCGGGTCAGCGACGAGGGTGATGGCCAGCAAGGCGAAGGAGGGGAAGGAGATGCGGGGTACCCCGTGGCGGCTCTCGTTGAGACCGAACGCGATCTCCGCCATCGCACCCGCCGCCGACTTGGTCTGGAAGCGTCCCAGGTCGACGACGGCCGATGGGCCCGGATAGACGTCTTGGTAGATTCGTTGCAGCAGCTTCGACTTGCCGCTGCCCCGCGGCCCCATCAGTACCGTGACAGGCCAGGCCCCGGCCTGACCGGGATGGCGACGAAGCAGAGACTCCACACGATCGACCACGGTCTGATCACGCGCAGACATTCCCGCCCGACCCTTGATCATCAGCCCTCTCCGCGCGCCCGTCGCAGGATCAGTGGAGGCTCAACGTCCCTACACGGTACGGACGTTGCCGGGCACTACGCCACCCCACCCCACACCGGGCGCCGGGGAAGGCCCAGCGCACGCGCAGGCCAGGTCCCTTGCGTCCTGCAGGCCCAGAGCCACCCGATCGAGCGCTCCAGTGACAGGCCCGTCCCCCCCAAGGGCGGGCGATGATGGGGAATTCCTGATGGCCGCGGTGTGTCAGCGCCAGACCATGCGTGAAGAGACCAGTCGCCGTCGGGGTCGCCTCAGCCGGGCTTCTCCCCCAGGTGTAGGCGGCGTCGCCTTCGGTGAGCAGGCTCCAGAGCGGTCGGGCGTCAGGGGCGGACAGCTGACGCAGCCGGCCCGAGGCGGTGTCGGACCTTGATGGCCCGTCGAGCTCACGGCGAGGTTCGCCGGAATGCGTCGCAAGGGTTGACAGATCCGAACGCAGGATAAACCCTAACCATGTTAGATATTCTAACGTCGTTAGGAGTTCAGGTGGGGAAGCGGGACGAGGTGCGCCGGCGGACCTTCGCCGAGATCGTGGAGACCGCAGGCCGGATGGCCGAAACCGAGGGCTGGCAGGCTGTGACGATCCGGCGGATCGCCGCCGAGATCGGCTACAGCGCGCCCGTGATCTACCAGCACTTCCCGAGCAAAGAGGCCGTACTGCGAGAGCTGCTGGAGCGGGCCAACGCCGACCTGTTGGAACGGATGCGGACCGCGGTGGCCGACGAACCGGCGTCGCGGGGGCCATATCTGGCGGCCGCCGCATACCTGGAGTTCGCTCGATCGCGGCCGGGTCTGTACCGGCTCGTCTCGGGCGCCTTCGGCACGGACGTCGACGCGTCCGCCCGCCGCGCGTCGGCCGCTGAAGTGCTCGTCTTCACCCGGCAGCTCATCCACGCATGGGCGGCCGCGACCGGAGCCGCCCCGGCCGACCTGGAGGATGCCTGCGACCTGCTATGGGGCACGCTGCACGGCCTCGCGGGCATCGGATCGATCGAGGACGTGGGATTCGATCGTGCCGTGCGCCTGGCCGGGCAGGCGGTGTCGGCCCTGCTCGGCTACTGGTCCAGCCCGCCAGCGAACCCCGAACAGCACCTTCGTTCCGCCGACCGTCCGACCGCAGGGAGAGAGAAATGATCTACCACCACAACCGTTTTGCCTTCAAAGAGACCGTCACCGCCGAGCAGCGCGAGGAGGCCCTTGCGAGCCTGCGTCACCAGGGCGAGTCGATCGACGCCGTCGTGCGATACGTCGTCGGCAGGGACGTCGGCGGCGAGTTCGAGTACGGCGCCGTCTTCGTCATCGAGGACCTCGACGGATACTGGGAGTACCTGATGGCGCCCTCGCACGCCCACACCGACCGGATCGGCCTGCCGCTGCTCGAGACCTTCGTCTCCTACGACACCACCGACAGCAATGACCCCGATATCGCCCGGAAAATCGCCGATCTGCATGCCCGCCGCTATACGGGCGACCCGGTCCTCACCAAGCTGGTAGCCGATCTCCCCTCCTACAGCGGCAGCGGCACACCAGCCCCCACCGGGACGGGCAGCAAGATCTGACCGGACGCCGGGCCTTGCCAGGCCGCCCCTCCGGACACCGGGGACGCCAGCGCCTCAACGGCGTCACCACCGTTGACAGGCGGCGAGCCAGTGAGGGGTGCGTCACCAATGAGCGCCCTGGCGGCAACCAGAGGCGCGGTGGGGACCAGTTGTCTGGTGCGCTTCAGGGCCTTTGCCCGACCCAGTCCGGTAGCGGTTGGAGCCTTTCGGCACGCGTTCACGGCGAGTGCTTTTCACGCTCAACTTCCCGCTCCGCTGAAGCGGCGGTGCAGTCGCTGCAGCAGCGGGCCGGGGCCCCAGGCGGGATTCGCGGCATGCCAGGCCGAGGTCTTGGCGGTCCGCCAGAGACTGAGCAGGCCGCCAAGATCCCCGTCAGAGTCAAGCTCAGCGGCGCCGCAGGGACGGGTCGAGCAGCGCGGGCGGGGTGTCGTTCTTCTCGTGTGCGGCGAGGTCGGTGCCGGGGGCGACGATGGCGTCGATCGCGTCGAGTACGTCGGCGGAGAGCGTGATGTCCGCGGCGGCGAGCTGCGAGTGCAGGTGGTCCAGTGTGCGGGGGCCGACGAGCGCGCTGGTCACGCCGGGGTGCGCGGTCACGAAGCTGAGCGCGAGCTGGATCATCGTGAGGCCCGCCTCGTCGGCGACCTTGGCCAGTTGCTCGACGGCGTCGAGCCTGGCCTGGTTGGAGGGGATGGCGGTGTCGAAGCGCTGCGGCATGAACGTTGAGCGGCTGGTGGTGATCGCGCTGCCCTCGCGGATCGCGCCCGACAGCCAGCCCGAGGCCAGCGGGCTCCATGCGAGCACACCGAGCCCGTACTGCTCTGCCACGGGCAGTACATGGGCCTCGATGCCGCGCTGCAGGATCGAGTAGCTGGGCTGTTCGGCGACGTAACGGCTCAAGTGGTGTTGGCCGGCGGCCCACTGGGCCTGCACGATGCGGTAGGCCGGAAAGGTCGAGGAGCCGAAGTAGCGGATCTTTCCCACGCGCTGCAGGTCGGTCAACGCCGACAAGGTCTCCTCGTCGCTGGTGTTCGGGTCCCACCGGTGGATTTGGTAGAGATCGACGTGGTCGACGCCGAGCCGACGCAGGCTGTCCTCCAGCGCGGTGACCAGCCAGCGGCGCGAGCTGCCCTGGCGATTGCGCTCGTCGCCCACCGGCATGGTCGCCTTCGTGGCCAGCACGATGTCGTCGCGGCGGCCCGCGATGGCCTTGCCGACCATTTCTTCCGACTCGCCGCCGCTGTACACGTCGGCAGTGTCGATCAGGTTGACCCCCGCCTCCAGGGCGGCGTCGACGATGGCGGTGACCTCCTCCTGGGTGGTGCGCCCGATCTTTCCGAAGTTCATCGCCCCGAGCGCGAGGGTGCTGACCTGCACACCGGTGCGGCCCAAAGTGCGGTACTGCATGGCCGTGTCTCCTCATCGTGGGTGAAGCGTGATGCATGGCATGGCTTGGTTGCCGGGTCCCTGCTCTGGCATCATGAGCAAAACGGAACCTCGTTCCGGAACGATACGGAACCTCGTTCCGTTTTCGCAAGAGGCGAGTGGAAGGAGCGGCGCGGTGAACGACAGCGACGAGGGCGCAGGGCAGGCGGCCCCGGCCCGGCGGAAGGACGCCCAGCGCAACCAGAAGGCCCTGCTCGATGCGGCCGCCGCGGTCTTCGTCACGTCGGGCGTGGAAGCGCCGGTACGCGACATCGCGGCCAGGGCCGGCGTCGGGGTGGGCACGATCTACCGCCACTTCCCGACGCGAGCGGACCTCATCATCGGCGTCTACCGACACCAGGTCGACGCCTGCGCCGATGCCGGTCCGGCCCTGCTGGCGACTAGCCCTTCTCCGCACTCCGCACTAGGGCAGTGGATCAACCTCTTCGCTGATTTCCTGGTCACCAAACACGGACTCGCCGCAGTGCTGCAGGCCGACAACGCCGGCTTCGAGGCGTTGCACGCCTACTTCCTCGACCGCCTCGTACCCGTCTGCACCGAACTGCTCGAAGCCGCAGCCGTCGCCGGCGAGATCCGCCCCGACATCGATGCGTACCAGCTCATGCGCGGCGTCGGTAACCTCTGCATCGGCGCGGACAGCGATCCCCGCTACGACGCACGCCGCATGATCGAACTCCTCGTCGCAGGACTGCGCCGACCACACCACTGACCTCGGCGCCATCGGAAAGGCCATACCCGAATCCGTGATCCGTCACCTCGACAGGGCAAGCCCGGCCCACTACCCGCCCTCATCCGCGCTGTCGTCGTCATCACACCCAGAAGACCATCGACAGGAGGAAGGGATGGCTGCCGCCCGACTACGGCCTGCGCGGACTCAAGCCTCCACGCTGGGAATCGGACCTGTCCCAGTAGCGAGACAGCGCAACACTATGGACCCGGTCGCCTGTTCACATCCGCCAAATTCGTTGTCACTGCGTCTTCATGACGAGTCATCAGGGCTGAGGCTGACTGAGTGTTTCATCGTGTGAGGTGTGTTTGATCCCAGGTCAGGTTCCGCGCCAGGTGGGGGTGGCTTCGCCGGTGAGGCGGCGGGCCATGAGGTCGATCATCGCGAGGTGGACCATGGCTTCGGACCGGTGCGGATGGGTTTCGTAGTCGCGGGCGAGTCGGCGGTGGTGCATGAGCCACCCGATACTCCGCTCGATCGTCCAGCGTCTCGGAATGACCGTGAATCCCTTGACGCCCGGCGGGCGTTGGACGACGTCGATGCCCAGGCGGGCGCCGTGGGTGATGGCGGTGGTCCGGTAGCCGGCGTCCACCCACGCCTTGCGGATCTGCGGATGGGCGGCGGCGATGCGGGTGAGCAGGGTGACACCGGCCGCGGTGGCGGAGACGCTCGCGGCGGTGACCAGCACGGTCAGCAGCAGGCCCAGGGTGTCGCAGCCGAGGTGGCGTTTGCGGCCGATGATCCGCTTGCCCGCGTCGGTGCCCTGGTCGGCAAGGGGAACGTTGGCGGAGGTCTTGATGGTCTGAGAGTCCAGCACGCAGGCGGGCGGTTCACCGTCGCGTCCTTCGGTCGTGCGGACCAGGTGCCGCAGCAGGCCGGTGAGCTGGGCGAAGACATCGTCCTCCTGCCAGCAGGCAAAGTAGTGGTAGGTCGTGGACCAGGGCGGGAAGTCGTGCGGCAGATAGCGCCAGGGGACGCCGGTGCGGTCCACGTACAAGATCGCGTTCATCAGCGAGCGCAGGTCGTGCTCGGGCGGGCGGCCGATGTCCAACCCACGGCCGCGGCGCTCGGCCCGCCAGGCGGACAGCACCGGCTCGATCAGCTGCCAGCGTTCGTCGGACAGGTCGCTGGGGTAGCCGCTGTTGGCGGTCATGTTTCAGATGTACTGCGAGGTGGCCGCTCCGACCAGCGGCCAAAGACCAACGAGCGGGCCCGGGTTGGATCAGACAGGAGGGATTGGGATCAAACAGCCCTCTGGCGCCTCACAGTGAACTGGTGGCCCGCCTCTCACTTCAGTGCCGCCCTGCCAACCTCCTCGAACCATCATGGAACGGCATCAGACAGGGCGAAACGCTCAGTCAGCTTGTTCTTTAAGGTCTGAGTCGGTTTCGTTCGATGATGCTCTCGGGCCGTTTCGCGGTCTTGCCCACGTCATAGCGGGTGGCGGGCCGCC
>NZ_JBITGM010000014.1:0-299919 GCF_044457025.1 Streptomyces sp. NPDC050658 | reverse complement strand
GTTGTCGCCCTCCTCCGCCTTGCATCTCGACGCACCAGACCCCGCTCATCTGCGTCGAAGAGTGGCCGCCACCCTCGCGCGGCCTGATCCGCCGGACAGGCCCTTGGCGGCTCGGGCCATGCGGAGGCCGCGCGTCAGCCCGCGCAGCCGAAGAGCGGGTCCGCCTCCCCCCGGGAGGCGGACCCTGCCGTCATACCGCCGGCTTCGCGGAGACGGGGAACGCCACGTCGCACACCTGGTCCTCGGGTCCCGTCGTCTCCCACTCCGCGAAGTAGATCTCGCGGCACACGCCCTCGACCGTCAGGCCCTCACGGGCGACCCACTCCTCGACCGCCTCGAACGCGGCGAGGATCTGCGGGTAGGAGACCTGCGCCTTGGTGAGACGGGTGAAGGCGAGCCGGTGCGCGGGTTCCACGCGGGAGCTCGTGCCCCGCTCCCGCCCCGCCTTCTCGGCCCACGCCCGTGCGGCCGCCGCGTCCCTGACCGGGACGCACGCCTCGGCGGGACCGTCGCTGTCCTGGGTCACGTCGGAGTGGTAGAGGACGAGCGGCGCGCCCGCCACCCCGCCGCACTCGGCCTCGGCCGCGTCCTCCAGGCGGCGCGTCGACGCGCCGATCCAGGCAGGCAGCTCCTCGGCGAGCAGATGCCGGGTCTCGCTGATGACGTACTGCTCGGGTACGTCGATGATCCTGACCGGGAAGTCGGTCTGGTATGTCTCCTTCATCGTGGTCCCTCTTCCTGAAAGGCGTCCACGGAGGTACCCCGCCAGCGTGCGCTGCTCGGCATGGCGTTCCTCGACCCCCGCCCAGTACGCGGCGACCGCGTCGGCCGCGCGTTCGCCGTCGAGCCCGACGAGACCGACGACCTCGGCGATCTCCGCGAGCGGCATGCCGAGCCGCCGCAGCAGGACGACCGTGCGGGCGTCCTCCACCTGGGCCGGGCGGTAGTGGCGGTACCCGGTGGTCCTGTCGACGTACGCGGGGGTCAGCAGCCCGAGGCGGTCGTACAGGCGCAGTGCCTTGGGCGAGAGCCGCGCGCGGGCGGCGAATTCACCGATGCTGAGCAGCTGGTCCATGGGGGCATCCTCCGTCACCGGGTCCGTTGACCCGGTGCGCAGGACGATGAGCTCTGCCCCAGGGGCAAGGTCAACCGGGCCGCCGGTCACCGGCGTACCCGTAATAGGCCTGCGCCTCCAGCCATCTGCGGTGCCTGCCCCGGCGTACGCCGACGATGATCGCGAGGGCGGCTCCCGCGAGGATCCCGCCGAGCGGCACGAGCACGGTCACCGCCACGCCGCCGACGAAGGAGGAGACGTCGGCGGAGTCGCCGGGGGCGAAGGTGAGGTCGCGGTTCGGGTCGTCGCACAGCACCCGGTACTCCGCGTCGGTGTCCGCCTTCAGCACGAACGCCCGCTCCCATCTGGCCCCGCCCTTGGACACGTTGAACGTGCCGCCGGGCGCCGTCACGCGCGGCGTGGTGCCGGGTGGCCCGGAGACCTTGCAGTGCGCGCGGGCGACGAAGGGACTGCGTACGAAGACGGCGGCGTCGTCGTCGGGCGAGATCCGCACCGTGACGGACTCCCCGCTCGCGAACGCCCTGCCGTCGTCGACGGAGTCCACGGCGGAGGTCAGCGTGAGCACGAAGCTGACGATCCCGACGGCCACGCAGAGCGCGGCCAGTACCCCCGCGACGACGAACCACCGCAGCCTGGGCCGCAGTTGCCGCGGGTCGATCCGCGGCGGGGGACCGGGTGGCGGCCCGTAGGGGTACATGCCGGAACGATGACAGGAGGCCGGGCCTTCGGGAAGGGGATTTCGCGCGGCCGCGGACAGATGTTCGTCCGCTGTTCCCCCGCATGGCCGGATGGCGACGCAAGTGGCCGGATGACATTAGAATCCGCGCTCGGAACGGCGGAAGCGGAACGGGACCAGGGGGACCAGGCATGGCACACGGGGGATACCAGGGCTGGGGACCACCGTCGAACGGACCAGGACCAGGAGCTGGGCCGGGACCCGGGCCGGGTCAGGGTGGTGGCCCTGACCCCTACGGTCCGCCGCCCCAGGGCCCGTACCCGCCACAGCCCGGCCCGTACGTACCGCACCCGCGCCCACGCCCGCAGCCCCCCGTCCGCCGGACCGCGGGCCGCCTCGGCTGCGCCTTCTGGTTCGTCTCGCCGCTCATCCCGCTGGTCCGCTCGGCGCGGCGCCGGGCCGAGGGGATCTTCAACAGGCCGGGCCACGGCCGCATCGAGGACGACCTCGTGACGAAGGTCCAACTGTGGCGCGCGATCATCGGTTTCGCGGCCAGCTTCGGCCTCGTGTACGTCTACGGCGCGGACGACGGCTGGAGCGGCGTCGCCAACGACGGCATCGCCAAGCTGCTCCTGGCCCCGCTGCTCCTGATGCTCACGGGCCCGCTGGTCATCGCGGCCTTCATCTACTACGCACCGGCGGCGCACCGCGGCGAACTCCGCTCCCGGCTGCGGGAGCCGCTCAAGGCGGTGGGCTGGTACGTCGGCATCCTGGCGGGCACGGCGGGGGTGCTGTTCGGCAGCGCGCTGCTGGTGAAGCAGCAGTACGGCACGCTGGTGAACGGCCTGGTGGGACTCGCCCTGTTGGCCGCGCTGGCCTGGCTCCTTCCGTTCCTCGCCTTCTCCTCCGCGTACGCGGCGCGCTATGCCTTCAACACGGCCAACGTCCACGCGGCGCTGCCGGCCGCGCTGACGGTCGTACTCGTCTGGGAACTGATGCTGAGCAGCCTCGCCCTGGACGGCGGCCTGCCGCACGGGCCGTTGGCGGCGCAGCTGTGCGCGGTGTTCGGCGGCCCGCTGTCGGTGACGGCGGTGGCGCTGTGGGAACTGCACCGGATGCGGACGCGACATGGGGTAAGAGTCCGCGCATAGGCGCTACGTGGCGTGCCTCTCGGCGAAGGGGAGCAGCAGAGCGGCGGTCCGCACCGGCTCTTCAAGGATCGGCGTGTGCCCGGCGTCCGGCATCAACACGACCTCGGCACCCGGTACTTGACGGTACTGGGCGGCGGACGACGAGGCCTGCCACCGGCGGTCGAGCTCCCCGAAGACGACCAGGAGCGGCTTGCCGACGGCGGTGAGCCGGGCGGGCAGCGCCTGCTGTTTCAGATAGCCGGTGCAGGCCTGCATGGCCGAGGCGATGACGTGGATGCTCATGCCGCGCAGCTCGTCGACAAGCTCCTGCGGTATGTGAAATCCCGGACGGAACCCGGCACTTGCGAACTGCCGGAGCTGCTCGTCGCCCGGCGGCCAATGGGCGGGGTCGATCGGCAGGGCCTCCGGCGCGATGAACGCATCCATGCCGGGCCCGGAGTTGATGAGCGCGAGGGCGGTGACGAGGTCGGGCCGCAGCTCGGCGAGGGCGGTGGCGGTGTAGCCCCCGCTGGAATGCCCGACGACGGTGACGTGCCGGACGTGAAGCAGGTCGAGGGCGGCGCCGATGGTGTCGGCCTGCTCTGCGGCTTCGTAGCCACGCCCGCCCGCAGGCTCTGCCGAGCGCCCGTGCCCCGGCAGATCGACCCGGATGACGTGCCGGGACTCGGCGAGCAGCGGGACGAGGGAGTCCCAGGAGCGGCTTGAGGTGGCGGACCCGTGGATGAGGAGCAGCGCGGGGGCGTCGCGGGGCCCGTCACGGTGGACGTGGAGGTCGCCGTAGGGGAGCGGAAGGACGGAGGCGTAGCTGGTGTCTGCCATGAGCCCAGGGTCGCTCCGCCCCCGCCCGCCGGGCTTGGACAAATGTTCCTGGGGGAGGGGGCAGGGGAATGGACCCCGACATGACCGAACCCGCCACTCCCGAGGCATGGGACGTCGCCCGCCCGCACCGCCCGAGCCGCCTGCCGGGCGTGGACATGGCGGGGTTCCGCGTGCCGGGTCCGCTGGCGGGCGGCCTGCGGGTGGTGCCGCACCCGGCGGTGATGCTGATCCTGGAGTTCGGCCCGAGCGCGTCGGCGGTGCAGGACGGCACGGGGCGGCGCCTCGTGGGAAGCCTGGCCGCGGGCCCGGGATTCGGCGCGGGCGGCGGGGTGAGGGCGTACGGCAAGGAGATCGAGACACTGCAGATACGCCTGCCGCCGACCATGGCGACCACGCTCCTGGACGCGGACCCGGCGGACCTCGCGGGCTCGATGGTGCCGCTGGACGCCCTGTGGGGCGACCGGGAGACGGCACTGCTGCGCGAGCGGCTGAACGAGACGTCGTCGTGGGAGGCGCGCTTCACCCTCATCGACGAGCTGTTGGCCGGCAGATGGGAGGGGCGAGGGAAGGCGGACGAGTCGATGGCCTGGGCCTGGCACCGGATGGTGACCGGCAGAGGCCTGATCAGGGTCGACGACCTGGCGACAGAACTCGGCTGGAGCCGCAAACGCCTGTGGTCCAGCTTCCGGACCCACGTCGGCCTGCCCCCGAAACGCGCGGCGCGACTGATCCGCTTCGACAGCGCGGTGCACCGGATGCTGACGGGCGAGGCACCGTCCCAAGTAGCGGCGGCCGGCGGCTACTTCGACCAGTCCCACCTGCATCGGGACGTCATGGAGTTCACGGGTTCGACGCCGGCGCGGGTGGTGGGGGAGCCGTTTCTGACGGTGGACGGTCGGGCTTGGCCGGCGGGGGCCAGATCGGGCGCGGGAGGCGGAAGCAGGGGGTGAGGCGGCGGAGGGTGAGCGCGGCGGAGAGTGAGCGCGGCGGAGAGTGAGGCGGCGGAGAGTGAGGCGGCGGAGGCGGAAGCCGCCGCCGCGCTCACCTCGGGATCAGCCCGGCAGGTCGCTGGGGATCTCGCCGGGCGGGTTCATCGGCCAGCCGATGTTGCTGTTGTGGATCCAGCCCTTCTTGCCCTTGTGGGCCCCCTTGAGGACCTTCCCGTAGGCCCAGCGGCCGCGCTCGCAGTACTGGTAGAACTTCTTGTCGCCCTTGCCCACAAGCCCCTTGGACGTGTACTTCGTGCCCGGCCCGGTGCGGAAGTTGACCGTGTCGGTGATGGCGACCTTGGTGTTCGGATTGTTGTCGGTGCAGGCCGAGGAGCCGACGGCGGAGGCGCTCGGCGCGCCGAGCACGATGCTCGTGGTCACCATCGCGCCGACGGCGAGCGCGCCGGCGAGCTTGCGGGACAGCTTGGTGTTCCTCATGAATCCCCGTTCGTGTTGTGCGGTGGTCTCGTTCAACGCCCTGGCGGGCGCGTCTGGTTGATGCGCCCGCTGAACGATCTTCGATGCTATAACCGACCCCAGGGCCGACGAGGCCCGGAGCGCACCGGTCCGGTGCCCGACCGGTGAAGGTTTCGGGGGGACTCCGGCTGCTCCTGCTACTCCGGCCGGTAGGCGCTGACCGCGTCGGCCAAGGGCTTGCCGAAGCCCATTTCGCCGGGCGGGATCGGGCTGCCGTCGAGGGAGAGGACCAGCTTGGCCCCGTCCGGGCCGGAGGTCAGGGTGCAGGTCACGCCGTTGGTGTCGGCGCGCTCGAAGCCGAAGCGGGGGTAGTACGCCGGGTGGCCGAGGGCGGTCACGGTGTGCTCGCCCCGGTTCCGGGCCGTGTCGAGCGCGACGCGCACGAGGGCGGTTCCGATGCCGGTGCCCTGGTGGCCGGGGGCGACGGACACGGGGGCGAGGGAGAGCTCGGGGATCCAGTAGTCGTCGGCGCGCAGGGCGTCGGCCGGGGTCTCGGTCCTTGTCTGCAAGTGAGTGTTCCTTACAAGGGGGTTGTGGTTCGGTCGAGTTGGTGGGGTCACAGGGTGAGCAGAGCGCGGCGGGCGATGCCGGGGCCCGTGCCCTGGAGCGGCCTGAGGACCAGGCGCATCAGGGCGAGCGGGTTGTCGTCGCCCGCGATGCGGTTGGCGCTCAACTCGCCGCAGCTCAGGCACTGGTGGATGAGCAGCCACTCGCCGTCGGGGCGCGCGGACATGCCCAGCGCCTCCATGCGGCCCCGGCAGGACGCGGCCCGGTCGCCCGGCACACGGGCATCCACGTGCAGGCTGACCAGACAGCTGGGGCAGTGGTTGCGGTGCCCCGTGCCGGGCGCGTCCAGGGACACGTCGAGTCGGCATCCGGCGCACTTGAAGTCGTTTGCGCGGTGCCCGCCGTGCTCGTGGAGCACGTCCTTGTGCCGCTGCGGACGACGGCGTACGGGGTCCTGTCCTCGGTTGGTGTTACGTCGAGGCACGGTCGTCTCCTCCCTCCGGGTCCTTTCGCCCCGTCACAATGTGCCGAACGCTTCGAGCGGGAACGGCGGTTGGGCGAGCGGGCGCACGGCCATGCGCATCAGGACGAGCTGGTTGTCGTCCGCGCAGACCGGGTTGGAGGTGAGTTCGTCGCAGCGTACGCAGCGGTGGACGATCATCCAGTCGCCGGTGCGCAGGACGGCGATGGCGATCGGCGACATCCGCCCGTGGCAGTCGCTGGGACCGCCCTCGACGTGGTCGGTGACGTGCCGCGAGTGCAGACAGGACGGACAGTGGTTACGACGCTTTCCGTCGGCGGCGGTCGCGGACACGGTCAGTCCGCACCACGCGCAGGCGAAGGTGTCGACGGTGAGGGTGTTGAAGGTGTGCTCGTTGGACACCCGGTGCTCCTTGCTGAGAGGTAAGACATGACAGCAAGAGCAGGCCGAGCGGGCTCGACGACGTACCAGGAAATACGTACCAGGAAATACGTACTGGAAAACCGGAAGCTCACATCCGGGCAGCCGCGCGTGGACAGCGCGGCGGAAACGGCGGACGGACGCTTACGCGGTGCGGCGAGGCGCGCTCGGCGCGAGCCGGGTCATCAAGACACCCCTTCAGAGGCACGAGGCCCAGTGACGGGACAGTACGCACGTGAATACGTCCGCACGTCCCGGTATGCGATCAAGAGTACGAACCCGAGGCTAGCCGCGCGCCCGCCTCGTCCGCCAACGATTTGTTTCACGCCGGAGATCAGGATCGGTCCTGGTGCGGAGCCGCGTCGTCGGCTGTCGGGCGGATCTGTGGAAGTGGTGTGGCCGTGCCGTCGTAGCGGATCAGCGGGGCGGCGTGAAGGCGGGCCGCGTAGTGGCTGGGGCGGCCGAGGACCAGGGTGTGGTCGGCCACGGTCCAGGCGCGTTCCACTTGGCAGACGGCCGTGCTCAGTGCCGTGTCCAGCAGGGGTACGCCGTCGACCAGGTGATGGGGGACCGTGGCGAACCGGTCCCCGGGGGCGGTGGCGAAGTGGGAGGCGAGGTCGGCCTGGGCGCCGGAGAGCACGTTGAGCCCGAAGACGCCTCGCCTCCGCAGTGTCCTGAGGGTGCGGCTGCCGGTGGACAGGGAGATCAGGAGCAGCGGGGGATGGAGTGACACCGAGGTGAACGCGGTCACCGTGCAGCCCACGGAGTGTCCTTGGCGCCGGCTGGTGACGACGGTGATCCCGGTGGCCCACGTCCGCATGAACTGGTGGAAGGCCTGCGGGTCGCCGTCCGTATCCGGTCGGCGGGCCGCCGGGGGCGCGTCCGGCGGCAGGCGGAAAGACGTCATCGGGGAGCTCCGGCAGGCAGGGCGGAGCCGGCTCCTGCGCCGGCCGCGGTCAGGTCGGCCCGCGCGGCCTGGTGGTTTCCCAGTTCCTGGTGGCACTTGGCACGTTGCTGGAGCAGCTCGACCGTGTCGGACTCCGGGAGTCGGAGGGCGGCCGTGTAGTCGTCGACGGCGGCCTGCCACGAGCCTGCGGACTGGTGGACGTAGCCGCGGTTGTACTGGAGGTCGGCGTTGCCGGGGTCTGCCTCGACGGCCCGGTCCAGGTCGCGCAGCGCGGTGTCGAGGTCACCGGAGTCGAAGGCCAGCGCGGCGCGGCTCGCCAGGGCCGCGACGCAACCGGGGTCGCTGTGCAGCGCCAGGTCGAAGTCGCGCCGAGCGGACTCGGTGCGACCGGCGTCCCGGGCGAGCTGCCCGCGCACCTGGAGCAGACGGGCGTCGGCGGGGGCGAGTACCAGGCCTTCCCGCAGCAGCGGCACGGTCTCGTCGGCCTGCCCGGTTTCCAGGAGCAGCCCGACGAGGTTGACGCGGGCGTCGAGTTCGGTGGGCTCTAGCTCGACGACGCGACGCAGGTCCGCGATCGCGCCGTGTGTGTCGCCCGTTTTGGCGCGCAGGTCGGCCCTGTTGAAGTGCACTTCCCAGAAGGGCGGGCCGAGCTTGATCGCGGTGTCGTAGTCCGCGAGGGCGGCGGTGTGCTCGCCCGTCTTCTGCAGGATTTCGGCGCGGTCGAAGTAGTAGTCGGGGTAGTTCGCGTCGAGGCCGATGACCGTGGTCAGGTCCGCCAGCGCCTCGGGCTGCCGGCCCATGGCCCCGAGGACCCGGCCCCGGTTGTGCACCAGGACCGAGCGGTGCAGCCGGTGCCGGTCGGCCGGGAGTCGTGCGTCCATGTGCTCCAGTGCCGCGTTCACCAGACGCAGGGCCTCGGGCAGGTTGCCCAGATGCATCTCCACCAGGGCCATCCCGTTGCGCTGGAAGGACCAGTGGAAGGTGCGCTGCTCCGGGTCGGGCAGCAGCGATGCCAGCGTGATGGTGTTGGTGAGGTACGTCTTCGCCAGGTGGTGGTCCCGCAGTTCCGCGGGGTGGAGCCGGGTGTAGAGCATGGCCATCGCATAGCCGGTGAACATCTGGGCGAGAGGCAGGGCGTAGCGGGCCCGTACCTCCAGGTACAGCTTCTCGGCTTCCCGCGTACGGCCGAGCAGTCCGTGCGCCGCGGCCATCTTGCCGCAGAAGTCCCAGTAACGCTCGGCCTGTTCGGGTTCGACGACGGCCCTGGCGCGGTCGGCGTAGTCGAGTACGGCGTCCCAGAATCCCAGACCGGCGGCGTAGTACACGGCTTCGTGGAGGGCGTCGCCGCCGGCGCCCGCGGGGTCGCTGCCGTGTTCCAGGTGGTAGGGCACCGCGCCCAGACGCAGACTCCAGTCCCCCTCGTTCAGCAGGTGCGCGGCGCGCTCGTCGTGCAGCGTGGCCCGCAGCGCGGGATCGGCGGCCAGGTAGGCGGCCAGTTCGTCGGGGTGGTGGGAGGTGCCGTCGGAGGCGATGTAGGTGTGCAGCAGCTGACTCTGGTCACGGGAGTCGCGGGAGTCGCGGGAGTCACGGGAGTCACGGGAGTCAGGGGCGTCGGTCGCCTCGGGGGAGCGGGTGACGCGGGTGGCGTACCGGGCGAGGGCCGACCCCAGCTCGTCGGGCAGGTCGCCGCCCCGGCTGCCGATGGTGACGGCGATCGGCAGGCCCTGGGTACGCCGCAGCAGGATGGCGAGGAACTCCTGGTCGGTGGGGTCGGCCTCGTCGACGTCCGTGAAGCTCATGGTGAGCGGCCCGCGGTTGCCGAGATCCGCGTACGTGTGGAGGAACTCCACAAGCCCGTGGGCGAGTCGGCGGGTGCGCGCCGCCGCGTAGAGCCGGGTCCGTTCCTCGGGAACGGCGAGGGACGTGAGGGTCTGCGGCGAGGCGCCGATCCGGTCCTTGAGCTCCGGGGCCACCGAGAGGATCTCGATGGCGTGGAGACGTACGAGTTGGGGCCACCGCTCGTAGGCGGCGGGTACCAGGGCGCGGGCAAGGCAGCCCGCCGCGGTGTACGGGCCGCGCAGCCGTCGGTGGCAGCCGACCGTCACGTCCGCCGGTTCGTCGCCCGGTACGTCGGGGCCGGAGCGCCACAGGTGAGTGATCATGGAACCTTCCTTCATCGTGAGTCGGCACCGGAACGTGACGCCTCGCGGCGGGAGATGAGGATCAGGAGAGTGAACTCGAGGGCGAGCAGGCCGACCGCGGTGGCCGAGTCCCAGAACCGGGCGCCGTCGGCCGTACCGTGCGCGAGGGCGGGGCCGAGCCGGGTCAGGAAGCCCACCGTCAGAGGGATGAGGGCGAGTACGACCGTCGTCAGCAGGATGCCGACGCCGCCGACGGTGATCAGCGCGAACCAGGGCGCCATCACGCGGTCGCGCTGCGACCAGGCGGAGTCAGCGTCGTCGGCGGGCGGCTTGACGCGCGGCAGCCGGCTCAGCTTCCGCCGGAGATAGGCGGATGTCGCGCCGTGCAGGTCGGTGCAGCCGAGGAGGGTGGTGAACACGTAATAGAGGTCGGTGCGCAGGAAGACGTAGAACTGCCAGGCGAGCCGCAGCAGGACGGTGTAGGCGACGGCGAGCGCGAACGCGGCCACCGGCCGTGGTCCTGCGGCCGCCACCAGGGTCAGGGCGCTGAACAGCAGCACGTCGGCGAGCATCCCGGCGAGGAACGGCAGCTGGCGCTGCTTCCTCGGCACGCTGTAGAGACCGTCCAGGTGGGCCTCCACGACGATGAAGAACAGCCGTCGGCTCACCGTAAGCCGGGTCGGCAGTCCCAGGCGGCGCCCGGCCAGTACGTGGAAGGACTCGTGCCAGGCCACGGCCGGCACCTGGACGAACGCCAGCGCCAGTTGGACGGCGACGAGGGACGGGGTGAAGAACACGTTGTCCGGGCGGGGGCGCACGTCGGGGTGCGTCACCATGACGGCGACGCACACCGCGACCAGGAGGGCGTGAACGCCCCAGGCCACGGGGGAGAAGAGCCAGGCGCTGAGCCGCCGCAGCCGCAGCCGTGGCGGTGGGGTCGCACTCTGTGGTCCCTCCCGGACGAACCCCAGCTCGCGCAGTGTGGAGACGAAGCCGCCGATGTCGACGCTCTCGCCGTACTCGCTGAGGTACCACTGGGCCGCCTCGCCGGCTTCCCGGCCGGCGGCGAGCTGACGCAGCAGCGCCGCCCCGTCGTGCGGGAGCACGGCGTACGACTCGGTGTCGGGGCGCCCCACGACGACGCCGTCGTGCTCGTCGACGAAGGTCAGCGGGTGGAATTCGATGGCCGACATGGCGTCGGGGGCCTCCTCGGCAGTACCGGACGGAAGGGGTCCGTACCCCCGGCTGCCGCGGTGGGCGGTCGGGGGTACGGACCGGGGACGTCAGCAGCCGGCGAAGCTGTAGACCGACGCGGACGACGTGAGCCGGATGGACCCGGTCTTGCGAACGGTGATCTTCTTCATGCGTTTCACCTCCCCGGGTTCTCGTGCCGATGGTGCGCAGCGCCGCCCCGGATGGGCGGCCCGCCGACGACACTGGCACCGAGTCACGCCGCCGGGCATGGGGAGACGGCCCCCATGTTCCGGTGACGCCCGCGGACCGCGGATGGGGGCTGAGTCCCCATGTGGAACGCGGGCCGGGTATGCAGGGTGGAGGGCATGCGAGACGACGCCCTGTCAGTCATTGCCTGCGGTTCGAGCGCGGCGAGTCAACTCCCCGTCTATCTCACGTGGTTGCGCCAGGAGATCGACCTCGGCCTGCGGGTGCTCCTCACCGGCGACGCCGTACGGTTCGTCCAGCCCCAAGTCGTCGCCTGGTACGCCGACGAGGCATTCACCAGCGACGATCCGGCACTCAACCCCGTGGAGCTCGCCAAGCGCTCGGCCGCTGTGGTCGTCCTGCCGTGCACGGCGAACACACTCGCGTCCGCGGCGCTTGGCCTGGCCGCGACGCCGGCACAGACGGTCCTGCTGGCCGCGGAACGCCCGGTGCTGTTCTTCCCGAACATGAACCGCGCCATGTGGACCAAGTCACCCCTGCGACGCCACGTCGCGACACTGCGGGCCGACGGCCACACGGTCGTCGACCCCCAGGAGCAGGTGGTCTTCGAGCTGTGGCGCAAGGAGAACGCGGCGGGGATCACGATGCCCGCGCCCGACGAGGCCGCAGGGACCGTCCTCACGTGGCTGGAGAAATCTCTCTCGGGCGACGGCGACGGCGACGGCGACGGCGACGGCGACGGCGATGGCGATGGCGACGGCGATAGCAACGGCGATGGCGACGGCGATAGCAACGGTGACAGTGACGGCGACGGGTTTGAGGAGGACGCGGCGGCGGCGAACGGCTGAGTGGCCGCCTATCCGGCGCGTGGGTGCTGTCCCTCGTCCTGCAGGACCCGCGCCGCATACGCGTTGAGCGCGGCACGATTGGGCTGGTCGGTCTTGACCAGCAGGCTCGCGACGTGTTTCTCGGCCGTGCGCGGAGAGATGAACAGCCGGGCCGCCAGGGTGCGGTTGTCGGGCCGGTCGACCATGAGTTGCAGGACCTCGTACTCCCGCGGCGTGACACCGAGCAGGCGCAGACATTGCGGCACCTGCCCGGCCGCACGATGGGTCACCACGGCACCGGCGCGCCGCAGCAACTCCCGGCACGCCCGGGCCACGGCAGGCAACTGCGCCCCGTGGAAGTACTGCTCCGCCTTGCGCAGCCAGAGCACCGGATCGCCCCAGCCGTCGGCATGCGCGGCCTCGGAGACCAGGCGCAGACCCAGGTGCGCGGCCATCGGAAACGGTGCCGCGACGGCCGCCGCCTCCCGCATGGCACCAGCCGCCTCCTCGCCACGCCCCTGCCGCCCGAGCAGCACGGCTCGGGCCAGCAGCGCGAAGTGACGGTTCCAGCGCAGCCCGGCCGCCTCGGCGGGCCGGTCGTCCGGGCTCGTGTCCGCGTCGGGGGCCAGCGCGTCAAGGAGCAGAGCAAGGCCATGGCGCCCGGTCAGCGGATACGGCGCAGGGCATACGGCGTCCGCGGCCACCGCTCGATCCAGTTCCAGACGGGCCCGGTCACGGTCCTCCTCCAGCAGGGCGCACACGGCCCCGGCCAATCCGTGGGTGAGCGCCGTCCACGGTGAGGGCGGCGCGCTCCCGGCGGCAGACTCGCCCAGGATCCTCTCCAGAGTCTCGCGGCTGCCCTGGTGACCGGCGCCGATGGCCTGCACCGCCGCCAGACAGTGCGCGTCACCGCCGCTGAGTCCCGCGCGCTCCTTCTTCGCCTGGTACGCCTCGGTGAGCCGACGGGCCGCCGGGTACTCGCCGCGCAGCACGTGGTCGAGGCCAAGCACGAGGTCCGCGCTGGTGCGCAGGGCCCGTGCTCCCCGGTGCTGTGCCTGCCGCCGCACCCGCAGCAGCGTCTCCCGCTCACCGTCCGACAGCCACTGGTGCACGGCTAGTTGCAGCATCGCGTGCATCCGCCACAGCGGCAGTTCATGGGCATGGGCCTGCATCCGGGCGAAGCAGTGCGCGGCCTCCGCGGAGCCCCGCTGCAGGGCCAACTGACCCCGCACCCGCCAGGCCCGGCACGCGACGACCGCCTGACCGCCGCGCTCGGCCTTGTCCGTGGCCTGCTCGGCGAGGGGCTGGGCCCGCGCCGGCACGTCCACCAGCAACTGGGCCGCGACAGCGTCGAGGGCGGCTGTGTCACCCTCCGCCGCTTCCGGGCCCAGCGCGTGGCGCGCGGCGTCCACATGGGCGAGCCCCGCAGCCGGCCGGCCGTCGGCGTGCGACAGCCAGGCGAGCCGAATGTGCAGGCGCGCCAGGTCACCCGCCGGACAGGCCTCGCCCGTCGCGTCCAGCGTGCACGCGAGGCGCAGGCCCCGGCCGATCTGCCCGTGCTCCGCCAGCGCGACAAGGAGTTCGTCGAGAACATCCAAGCGCCGCCGCGGTGCGTCCGACGTACCGAGCAGCTCCCATGCCCGCGTCAACAGGTCCACGGCGCTGGAGACCCGGCCCGCCGACAGCGCGCGGCGCCCGGCGGTGGCGAACAACGCCGCGGCTTCCGGAAGGTCGTCGGCGGACAGCCGCAGCTGCGCGGCGAACCGGCACCACCTCCCCGGCAGTCCGGGATGCAGCTCACTCACCGCCTCGGCGGCGCGCCGGGCCAGCGCGGCCCGATCCGCCGGGGTGAGCTGTCCCAGCAACGCCGCGGCGGTCATCACGCCGCGGAAGGCGTACCAGTCGCTGGCCCGGCCGTCGGCCGTGATCAGCCCCGCCGCACCCGCGGCACGCAGCTGGGTGAACAGCCGCGCCTCCGACATCCCCCACGCCTGGCGCAGCACCGAGACCGGGAACCGTTCGCCGATCACCGCCGCCGCGGACAGGAGCCGGTGCCCTTCCGGCCCGAGGCGTGCCGCACACCGGGCGACGCAGTGCTCGACGGCCGGGGGGACGGTGCGGCGCGCCTTCGGCACCAGCCGGCAGCCCTGCGGTCCGGTCAGCAGTGCGCCGGTCGCGACGAGGGTGCGCAGGACTTCCTCGGCGACGAAGGGGTTTCCGCCGCTGTCCCGGTACAGCCGGTCCACCACGTCGGGGGGTACGGCGTCGGCCGCGACGCCCAGACGGTGCGCCGCAAGGCGGCCCACATCGGTCCGGCTCAGCCCCCGCAGGTTCAAGAGCGTGGCGGCGCGCCGTCGTGCCAGGGCGTGGGCGAGGTCCCATGGTGCGCCGGGTCCGGAGCGGAAGGTGACCAGGAGCACGATGCGCTGTCCGGCGATGTTGTCCGTCAGGTACTCCACCACGGCGGACGTCGAGGGATCGGCGTCATGGAGGTCCTCGAGGACCAGCAGACTCCCCGTCTCCGTCGTGGCCGCGGAGAGCAGCCGCAGCACGGATTCGCCGATGAGGACGGGCGAGTCGTCGGGAGAACGGGTGCCGACGCCCCCGTTCTGCTCCGGCACCACGGGGGACCACCGGCCGCCGAGCGGGAGTTCCGTGTGCGCGAATTCGGGTACGACGCGGCCGAGGACGGCACGGTAGGGCCCGAGCGTCCTGCTGTCCGGGCCCTCGCGGTCGCGGAAGAGACAGGCCAACGCCTCACTGAGCGGCCGCAGCGCCACGGCCGGGCCGACCGGGCTGCCCCGGCCCTGGAGAACCCGCATGCCCCGGCCGCGTGCGAGCTTCGCGGCCTCCCGCACCAGCAGCGACTTGCCGATGCCGTCCTCGCCGCTCAGCAGGAACGCGTGGCCGTGCCCCCGGCCTGCGCCGTCCAACGCCTTCTCCAGCAGCCCGAGTTCCTCGTCCCGGCCCACACAGATCGACAAGCCGTCATTGATCAGCGTCGACATCCGCACCCCCGTATGCCGCTCACGTCACGGCGCGCCGGTCTTGTGCTGTTCGCAACGGCGGCCCGGACGGATGCCACACGGGGGGTCCGCCGCACAGAAAGGCCGAAAGAGAACTGTCGGCCGATACGGGCCACCGCCGACAGCAAACGCCCCGGACCATGATCGGCCCGAGGCGTTCCGGTTGGTGCCCCCGGCAGGATTCGAACCTGCGACACCCGCTTTAGGAGTTTTCCCTGATCAAGGCTGTGACCTGTGCAAATGTCGGCGGCAGGGCGTCTGGCCCGGGAAGACTTCCCTCCGTAGCGAGAGAGCCCCTGCGTATCGTCCTACTTCCAGGGCGGTTGGCCGGTTCCTGTGGCCCACATGTTGAGCTGGCGAGCTTCTGCCACGCGGATGCCAGCGGCTCGTGCGCAGTCTGCTGCGGGTGCGGTGAGGCTCGCGGTGGTGACCAGCAGGGCGACATCGGCGCGGTGGATGTGGAAGACGGTGCCGGCGAACTTCTGCACATCTGGACTGCGGACCTTGCCGTTGTACTGCTTGCACTGGATGACGAGTTTGCGGTCGTCAGGGGTGTAGGCGATGACATCTGCCCCGAGGTCTCCGGCTCCTCCAGGAGTCTGGACCCGTGTGCAGCCGTCTTTGCGGCACAGCTCGGCGATGGCTTGCTCAAACTCAGTGGCGGTCAGGGAGAACCAGTCGGGGGCGGCGCGGGGTTCGTCGGTGGGGGATTTTTCGTCCAGGACGCGCCCTTGGTCCTTCAGGAGGGCAACTAGATTGGCGAGTTCGGAGGAGAGGGCCTCACGGGTGCGCGCGTCCCTGGTCTGGTACTGGGCCATCAGCGTGCGGTATGCCACGTCGGCCTCGCGAAGCTGACGCGCATAGTCGTCAGGGTCGTAGCTGGTGGGTGTGTGGGAGGCAGCGGTCGACTGGGGAGTGGCGACGGGCCCGAGCGCGCCGCTGCCTGGAGGCAGGATTTCTCCCACAGTCACCTTGTGGAAGATCCGGTTGCCGTTCAGGTAGGTGACGACTTGGCACAGGGTGTCGAATCCTGCCAGGCGGTGCTGGATGAGCGTCACGGTAGCCACACCGTCGTCGACGGCGGAGATACCGATTCCAAGCTCCGGTGGCATGTCCCATGACTGGTACTTGGGGTCGTAGGTTCCCGTGTGCTTTTCGGAGCCCAACACGGTTCCGGTGCCGAGGATGTCCTTCTTGGCGTTCTCGATGTCTCGTTCCCAAGTGGTGCGACGGGATTGAGGCATGTTCTTCAGGGCTTCTTCGGCGTTCGGCCGGATCAGTACGTCACTGACGTGGCCGGGGTCCTGGAACCACATTCTTTTTGGGCTTCCTCTGCTTCTGGGCCGATGGGATGCAGGTGCCGACATTCGCACGCCTCCCATGACCTCGGGAAGCGCGCCGATTTCGGCTGCCCTGTGACGGTCAGGTGCCGTCGTAGACCCAGGCACGGCCGGTCGGTCAGGGCCGTGATCTCCACCGTGATCTTCAGGGGGCTGGGGACGAGGCCGCGTACGTCGAAGAAGCTGAGTCAGCCTTCGTGCTGCTCGTCCATTTCGCCGGAGCGGTCGGTGATCCGTGGGTTGAGCAGGATGATGGCGGGTGCGTCGCCGGACGGCTGGACGACGGCCGCGGTGCGGCCGATGCGATCTGTGGGGCGGCGATGCCCTTGCCCTTGGCGAAGAGGTGGACCTGGCCGATTCGCTCCATGGTGGCGAAGAGTTCGTTCGGTGATGCGCTCGGCCTCGCCGCGCTCGGCGGGCAGGTCGAAGGGGCGGGCCCGGTTCGGTGAGGATGTCGGCGCCGTGCTGGACGACTCCGAGGTCGCGCATTCGCCGGCTGGGCCGCGCGTCGATCACCTGAACTCCCCTTGTTGCGTATCGGGTTCGGGCCGCGTGCGGAACCGCCACTCAAGACGGTACCGAGCGTGCAGGGCGGGTGTGGTCGTGATCCATGTGAATTGCCGTAGCTTGCTGTCGTCGCTTCGTACGGGAGGGGTCCGGAGAGGGGAGGCTTCGGCGGTCATGGAGGTCTCGGTGCCCCATACGACGGGGTCGAGGGCGGCGGGGAAGACGAGTTGGACTTCCAGGCGCTCGGTGGGCAGGCGCACGGCTCGCTGGAACCAGCGGCCCCACTTGTCGTCGCCGACGGTGTAGGCGTACTCGATCCACACGGACTCGCCGGGGTAGAGCGGGAAGCGGCCGTGTTCGTTGTCGAACAGCAGCCAGACTTCCTTGAAGGCGTCGCGGTCGTGCTTGGATTCCCAGCGCATCGCTTCACCCCGGCAGTTGGCCGTCAGCGCAAGTTCGTCCCAGGCCAATGGGTTCGCTCTGTAGTGGGTGTTGGACCGCTCGGGATCGCCGGGGTAGCGGTCGACGGAGATCCGGATCAGGCAGCGGGTGACCAACTCGTCGCCGGTGTTCCACAGGCGTCGGCGCATGATGAGCCGGTAGTTGCCGCCG
This sequence comes from Streptomyces sp. NPDC050658, assembly GCF_044457025.1. NCBI lineage: Bacteria > Bacillati > Actinomycetota > Actinomycetes > Kitasatosporales > Streptomycetaceae > Streptomyces > Streptomyces sp. NPDC050658. The sequence continues at coordinate 282,563 of NZ_JBITGM010000014.1, read as the reverse complement.
TCGTACTGGAGCCGTGCGGCGTCGTGCTCGACGGTGAGTGCGGAGCCGGTCGCGTACGGCTGCTCGGGGCGGCGCCGGGCGGGCGGTGACGCCGCGGGCCGCCGGGTACAGGCCTTGGCCTGCTCGTAGTCACCACCGCCGCCAGATCGCCTTCCCGGCGTTCAGCGCCTCGTCGGCGAGCCGTGAGAACTCCTCGCTGGGATTGTGGCGGCCGGACTCCACATGGCTGACGTAGGACGGGTCGAACCCCATGGCCAGGGCTAACGTCCGCTTGGACATGCCGCGCACTTCCCGCCAGCGGGCCACCTCGGCCGCGGGAAAATCTCTTGGCCCTTGGATCTCGCGCATGCAGGTTGTCAGTGGAGCCGAGATTGTCTTTACCCCACAGGGGCTGTTGGGGGCGGGGGCGGTGTATGCGCGTTCCACTGGTCTTGCTCCCGCCATGCGCGGCAGGCCGCGAGACGAGCAGTGACCCATGGGTCACTCGCGAGAGGCGCGGGCAGCCGGGTTTCCTCATCGATCACGGCTCCCGCCAGCTGCCGGGCGGTGAGGCTTCTGGTGTCCCTGAGGTCTGCGCCACTGAGGTCCGTGCCGAGCAGCGTCGTCTCGGCGAGGAGGGCGCCGCGAAGGTCCGCTTCGACCAGTCCCGCGTCATCGAGGCGGACCCCCGCGAGATTCGTACGGCTCAGATCAGCGCTGTTGAGAATGGCGTCGCGCAGGTCAGCACCACGCAGATCGGCACGGCAAAGGTCTGCCCAGGTCAGGAACGCCCGAGAGAGACGGGGCGGGGCATCGAACTCGAAGCTGCGAAGCATCAGTCCAACCAGTTGGGTGGAACGGAGGTCGATACGGCGGGCCTCGTCCCGTTCGGGCCGCCGTGCGAGAACTTCCACGGCCGCCTTGATGTCCGCGGGCGGTTCTGTACCCGGTGCCGGGACTGGCCGCGGCGGCCTGCGTCCCTCTGAATCGGTGGGTGCCTAACGACGAGCGGACCCTCGGGCGTTTTCACGGACGAAGGCCGACAGGACGCCCACCACGGTGGCGTGATCCTGAGGCGACTCCGCCATGACGTGCTCCAGCCCGTAAACGGCTCCCAGCCGTTCTTCGAGCTTGTCGGAGGCCAACTGCCCTATGGCCGTGCTGAATCGCTCGGTCACCTGCCCACGCCGCGACAGCTGATAGGTACGGGCGGTGTACCCCAGCCCGAGCAGTACGGATGCCCCTCCCATGGCGGCCAGCAGCGTCTGGCGTACTGCGTTCAGCGCATCTGCCCGCTCCTTGCCATGAAGGCCCTGAACCGTATCGCCGGCTACCCACCACGACACCGGCCCCAACACCACGAGGATGGCCCCGACGGCAACGGCCGCCCCCACTGTCAGACTGACGATCACCCGGTGGCGGCGGTACAGGCGAGTACAGCGCGGTCCGATATTCCTGAGAGGGCTATGGGACATGGAGGCCATCCCATCGCACGGAGGCGGAGGAGGGGAACCGGTCCGGACTTCCTCTGGTTCACGGCGGAGCCCGACGGGCCGATGAAGAGCGTTGCCAGAACGGGGCCTGTCAGCGTCCTTCACGCCGTGCGCGGTCCACGGCCTCTGCAGCCTCGTCACCGGCCGGCCGCTCGACCTCCTCCGGCACCTCCCGCTCGTCGAGAACGAAGAGCCGCCCACCAACGAGCTTGGTCATCGGTTTCCAGCCGAGACGGCGGCCGGCCTCTCGGGCAGCACGACGCACGTCTTGAGGTCGCCCATCTCCGCGAGGTCATCGCCGCTCAGGATCAGCTGCCCGTAGTACCCCTCGTACTGGGGCTTGAGGGTGGCCCGCATCATCGACTCCAGGAGGTCGACCAGCCTCTCGTACCGCCGCCGGCCCAGCTCGTCTTTCGCGGGCATCGCCGACTCCTCCCCGCCCTCTGTGCGCACCCCATGTGTGCCATATATGTGCTGCAAGATCGAAGCCCTGTCGCCCGACCGGACGACAGGGCTTCTGACCTGCTACATCTCTGTGCCCCCGGCAGGATTCGAACCTGCGACACCCGCTTTAGGAGAGCGGTGCTCTATCCCCTGAGCTACGAAGGCGGGGCTTGTCCGTGAGGACAGCTTTGGACAGGGTAGCCGATGCGGGGGGCGGGGCAGTGTCAGGTGCCGGATACCGCGTGCAGGCGCAGCGCCAGCTGGAGCTCCAGGGCCCGTTCCGGGGTCTGCCAGTCCGGGCCCAGCAACTGGGATATGCGGTCCAGGCGTTGGACCACCGTGTTCACGTGGACGTGCAGGGCGTCCTTTGCCTTCGACTGGCTCATTCCCGAGGCGAAGTAGGCCCTCAGCGTGTGGGTCAGTTCCGTGTTGCGTCTCGCGTCGTAGTCCAGGACCGGGCCCAGTGTGCGGCGTACGTACGAGTCGAGGTCCGTGTCGTCGCCCAGGAGTACGCCGAGGAAGCCCAGGTCGGGGAGGTCCGCTCCCTGGCCCTTGTGGCCCAGCGCGCGCAGGGCCGACAGGCAGCGCAGGGCCTCCGCGTGGGCCTGGGACAAGGCCGCCGGGCCCACGCCGGGGCCCGCCGCGCCCACCGTCACCGGAGTGCCCGCCGCCTGCGTCAGCTCCGTCGCCAGCGTGCGGGCGCAGGTTGAGGTGGATGTCGTCGGGAGGACAAGGACCACGTGGTCGTGGTGCAGGCCCGACAGGCCGCCTCGGGTGCGGGCGGCGCGTGCCGCCGTGTTGAGGAGGGTCTGGCGGGGGGCCGATTCGGCGTGCGGGACGAATACCGCGTGCGGCGTCGTCAGGTCCACTTCCAGTTTGCGGGCCCTCGCCGTCAGGCGGGCCGGTGTGCCGGTCAGGGAGAGGAGGTCGTCGAGCAGTTCGCCTCGTACCCGGTCCTCCGCCTCCGATGCCGAGCGGCGGAGCAGGAGGAGCAGTGCCGTCACTACTCCTGCCCGCTCGAAGAGGCGTCTGTCCGGCTCGTTCAGGTCCGGGCGGTCCGTCAGGGCGATGCTGCCCAGCAGCTCCGGGCCCGCCAGGACCGCGCACACCCAGGTGCCGTCCAGCGGTACCGCCCTGCCGCTGGTGCGTGACGTCGCCACCGCCTTCGCCGGCGGGGTGCGCGGGGCCGCGCCCACCCGGGCCAGTTCCGTGCCGTCCGCGTCGTGGATCAGGGTGCCGCCGTGCAGGAGCGCGCCGATCGCCGTCGCCACCTCCGTGAAGTCGCCGCCCCGCAGCACCAGGTCCGTCAGGCGGTCGTGCGCGTCCTCCGCCCGGCGCAGGGCCTCGCTGTGGGCCTGGATCGTCTGCGATGCCGTGTTGAGGTCGACCAGCGCCGCCCGCGTCTCCTCCATGCGGCGTGCGCTGTCTATCGCTATCGCCGCATGGTCCGCCAGCGAGGACAGGAGTGCGCCCTCGTCCGGGGTGAAGGAGCGGGCCGTGCGGTCCGCCGCGTACAGGACGCCGATGACGTGGGTGCCCTGACGAAGAGGGACTCCGAGGATCGCGTGCAGGCCCTCCTCCAGTACGGCGCTGTCGATCGTGGAGGTGTGCTGGAAGCGGGGGTCCACCTCGTAGTCGCCGGTGGCGTACGGGCGGGCCGTCTGTGCCACGAGGCCGCCCAGTCCCTCGCCCATCCCGAGGCGCAGGTTCTGGAACGCCGCCGAGACCGAGCCGTCGGTGACCCTCATATAGGTGTCGCCCGCCACGTCGTCGTTCAGGGACAGGTACGCCACATCCGTACGAAGCAGAAGCTTCGCCCTGTGGACGATTGCGCGGAGTACCGCGTCCAAGGTCCCGCAGCGCCGCGAGGTCGCCCGCCGTGTCGAACAGCGCGGTCAGCTCGGCCTCCCGGCGCTGGTGCTGGTTGAGGGTGCGGCGTACCCGTAGGGCTGTCTGTGTGGCCTCGTCTATCGCGCCGAGTTCGGCGGCACAGGCGCCCGCCGCCCGTGCCGCCGCCGCCGGCCGGGCGAAGTGCTCGGCCGGGGCGTCCCCGGCCAGCAGGTCGAGCAGCTCGCGCAGGGCGGCCGCGGCGTGCGCGAGCTCCCGGTGGGCCAGGTCTGCGGGACGGGGCATACGTCGGTCGCCTCCGGGAGCGGGCTTCGGCTTCAGCGGACTGCGTGGCTTCAGCGGCTTCAGCGACTTCAGCGGCTTCAGTCGCTACTTCGCGGTCAGCTTCCGATTGTCGCCGAGGGAGCCGCCGCCGAGGAGGCCTCGTCCGGCGTCGTCCGCTGCGCCAGCGAACGGCCCCGCGTCTCCTTCGCCGCGAGCACCGTCAGCGTCGTGATGATCACCGTGACGCAGACGTACAGGGCCACCGGCGTCGCCGACTCGTAGTCCTTGAGCAGCTCCACGGCGATGATCGGCGCGAGCGCGCCGCCGATGATCGACGCCAGCTGCGAGCCCATCGAGGCCCCCGAGTAGCGCACCTTCGTGTCGAACATCTCGGAGATGAACGCCGCCTGCGGCCCGTACATCGCCCCGTGGAAGAGCAGCCCCACCGTGACCGCCAGCGTGATGACGGTGAAGGACTCGCTGTCGACCAGCGCGAAGAAGGCGAAGGCCCACACCGCCATGCCGATCGAGCCGATGAGGGTGACCGGCCTGCGGCCGATGCGGTCCGAGAGCGCGCCCCAGAGGGGGATGGTGATGAAGTGCACCGCCGAGCCGATGAGCACGGCGTTCAGGGCCGTGCTCTTGGGCAGCTCCAGATGCACGGTGACGTAGACGAGGACGAAGGCCGTGAGGATGTAGTACGAGACGTTCTCGCCGAGCCGTGTTCCGATGGCCGTCAGGACGCCGCGCCAGTTGTGGCGGAAGACCTCGACGACGGGTGCCTCGTCCTTGACCCCGGTGTCCGCTTCGGCCGCCCGCGCCTGCGCCTCCAGGAACAGCGGGGACTCCGACACCGACACCCGTATCCACAGACCGATGATCACCAGTACGCCGGACAGCAGGAACGGGATCCGCCAGCCCCACGCGAGGAACGCCTCGTCCGACTGGACGGCGGCGAGCAGCGCGAGGACACCGGTGGCGAGGAGATTGCCGCCCGGCGCGCCGGCCTGCGGCCAGGACGCCCAGAAGCCGCGGTTCTTGTCGTCGCCGTGCTCGGACACGATGAGTACGGCACCGCCCCACTCGCCGCCGAGCGCGAAGCCCTGGACCAGGCGGAGCAGGGTCAGGAGGATCGGGGCGCCCACGCCGAGCGTCGCGTGCGTGGGCAGCAGGCCCATCGCGAACGTCGCGCCGCCCATCATCAGCAGGCTCAGGACCAGCAGCTTCTTACGGCCGATCTTGTCGCCGAAGTGACCGAAGACGACACCGCCGAGGGGGCGAGCGGCGAAGCCGACGGCGTACGTGAGGAAGGAGAGGAGCGTGCCGACCAGGGGGTCGCTGTCGGGGAAGAAGAGGGTGTTGAAGACGAGGGCCGCCGCCGAGCCGTAGAGGAAGAAGTCGTACCACTCGATGGTGGTGCCGATCAGGCTGGCGCTGATGATGCGGGCGATGCCGGTCTTCTTCTGGGGCTGGGGCTGGGGCTGGGGCCGGTCGGCTGGGTCCTTGCCCTGGGCATGCGGCGTTGCTGCCATGGCGTGATCCGTTCTCTATGGGGACGTGGGAGAGCTCTTGAGGAAGGCGGGGCGCTAGGCGGCGGTCCAGCCGCCGTCGAGGGGGAGCGACGCCCCGGTCACGAAGCCGGTGTGCGGCCCGCACAGCCACAGCGCCGCGGCGGCCACCTCCTCCGGCTCGATCAGCCGCTTGGCCGCCGAACGACGCAGCAGTACGTCGGTGAGCACCCGCTCCGGAGCGATGCCGTGGGCGGCGGCCTGGGCGCTGATCTGGTGCTCGACGAGGGGGGTACGGGTGTAGCCGGGGCTGAGGCAGTTGCTGGTGACGCCGTGCGCGGCGCCTTCCAGGGCGGTGACCTTGCTGAGCCCCTCCAGGGCGTGCTTGGCCGCGACGTACGCGCTCTTGAAGGCGCTGGCCCGCAGCCCGTGCACGCTGGAGATGTTCACGACGCGGCCCCAGCCCCGCGCGTACATGTGCGGCAGCGTCTGCCGCAGGAGGAGGAACGGGGCGGTGACCATCACCCGCTGGATCAGGTCGAACCGCTCCGGGGGGAACTCCTCCAGGGGCGCGACGTGTTGCAGCCCCGCGCTGTTGACGAGGACGTCCACCGCGGCGGGCAGCGTACCGAGCGCCGCGGGGTCGGCGAGGTCCACGACGTGCGCCGCGCCGCCGACGGCTTCTGCCGCCGCCTTGGCCGAATCGGCGTCCACGTCCACGACATGGACGAAGGCCCCGGAGGCGGCGAGCGCCACGGCACAAGCACGCCCGATGCCGCTGCCGCCTCCGGTGACCATGGCGGTACGTCCGGTCAGATCGGCGCCCGCCGTCGCTCCGGCGGGGGCGCTTCCGCTCACAGTGCTGGTCATGGCGGGAAACGTAAGGGCGCCGCGCGGGGCGTTCCCATGTGTGGGGGCCACATAACAGGGGGCTTGTGTATGTGGGCCTGAAGGGCGTTGCCCGTGGGGGCGGTTACGCCGGGTGCGTCCGCGCGAAGCGGTCCGTGCTGCCGTCCGACCAGGTGCACGCGAGCTTCTGCGCGGTCCCGCTGCCGGTCGCCACGGCCGTACCCGTGGTCGTCATGTCACCGCCGCCGCAGTCGACGGTCATGGCCATGGTGCTGCTGATCGTCCCGGTGCAGGACTTCGCGCCGGCGCGCATGGTGAGCGAGGTCCCGGAGATCGTCAGGACCATCTCCTTGCCGTCCTGCGCGCGGACGATGTGGTACCAGGTCCCCTGGACGCCGCTCGCGCCGGGCTTGCTGGTGGGGGCGGGTTTCGGGGCGGCCGTACGGGTCGGCGCGGGGGCCGCGGTCCTGGCGGGGCTGGGGGTGGCCGACTCCGTTTCCCGCGCCTTGCCGGGGGTGGGGGTGGGCTTCTTCGTGGACGGCTTTGTCGTGGACGGCTTCTCGGCGGGCTCCGAAGCGCTGGGCTCCGAAGCGCTGGGCTTCGACTCGCCCGCGCCCTTCGCGTCGTCGCTCTTGCCTCCGTCGTCGCCGCTGCCGCAGCCGCTCAGCGTGAGGGCGATCAGGGCGGCGGCAGCGGCGGCCGCCATGGAAGTAGTTCTGCGCACGGGAGTTGATTTCCTGTCGGGCCTGGATTGCGTTGCAGGGGGAAGTGGATTGCCCTGCGGGGAAGGGGAATCCCTGTTCGGTACGTTCACGAACGTGTCCGAGCGTGTCACACGAGGCAAACGGGATTCCAGGCCAACTCCCTATGTTCCACAGATTAGTTCGGCTGCACCGGAGGAGGGGAGAGGTAGGCCCGGTAGTCCGTGAGGAAGGGCAGCTCGGGCAGCCGGACCGCGCGCCAGTTCCGGGCGTACGAAGGGGGCTTCCGATCGCCCGGGACCAGGACGGCGACCGGCCGGTCGAGGGCGGCGGAAGCGAGGCCGGCGCGCGTGATGCTGCCGTCGTGGCCGGTGGGCTGGCGGGAGGCGCAGCCCGTGCGGAAGGCGACACGGACGGCCTCTTCACCGGTGAGCACACACGGCGGGCGAACCCCTTGGGCGTTCAGTTCCGCGGCGATACGGCCGAAGGCGATGTTGTTGGCGCGGGCGCGGTCGACGACCCCTTCGAGTAGCCGGTACTGGATGGCGAGGTGCGCGACGACGCCCACGGCGACGAGGCCGACGACGGCCGGCCGCCATTTTCCCCGCCGACGGCAGGCGCGGACCAGGAACAGCGCCACGGGCAGGGCGAGGAGCGCGTACGCGGGCAGCAGGAAGCGCGGCGCGGCATAGCCGACGGCGAACAGATACGGCGCGGCCATGCACGTGCCGACCGCCGTGGCCACGACGATCTGCGTGCGATGCGGCGTACGCCAGGCACACAGCACGCCGACCGCGACGAGCAGGGGCAGCGCGAAGAACCAGAGGGCGGACGCGGGGTGTTCCCAGGCCACGTCGCAGGGGCGGCACAGCGTGCGGCCCGCCAGGGCGCGTACGTGGTCGTCGACGGCGACGTTCCAGCCGAGGTCGCCCTGGATCTCGCTCGCCCGCCCCAGCCGCTGCCGCAGACCGCCGTACCGTGCGTACGCCTCGGCGATCCACACGGCGGAGCCGAGCACCGCGCCGGCGGCCGGCACGGCGAGCAGCGGCCAGTGACGCCGGCGGGCGCCCGGGCGTGCCCAGGTCAGCAGCGCCGTGGCGACGAGCGGCACGGCCAGCCACACGGCGTCGGTCGGGCGCATGAGGGCGACGAACGCGACCGAGGCTCCCAGGCCGGGCAACGCCCACCTGTCACGGGTGAAGCGGGGAATCCCGAGCGTGCCACCGGGAAATCCGAGCGTGCCACCGGGAATCCCGAGCGTGGCCCCGGGAATCCCGAGCGTGGCCCCGGGAGACCTCAGCGCGCGCAGAAAGCAGCCGACGGCGGCGAACGCCCCGTACGCCACCCACAGGTTCGGCATCACCTGCGGCCCGTAGAACATCGTGATCCACAGGCCGGCGAAGAGCGCACCGGCGACCGCGAGCACGGCGGGCGGCAGCAGCCGTCGCCAGGCGCACAGCGCGACGAACAGGCCGCAACCGGAGAGGAGGGCGAGGCAGACGCGGAGGATCTCGGTGGACGTGGTCAACGCGGTGACCGGCGCGACGAGGAGGGTGATGCCGCGGGCGCGGGGAGCGCTGAAGAACGCCGCGGGCGCCTGTTCGCTGACCTGGCTGACGTAGACCGTCTCGTCCCAGCCGAGCCCCACGCCAGGGGTCGTGAGCAGCAGCTGGGCGAAGCTGAAGGCGGCGGCGACCAGGGCGGGCCACAGCATCCGGCGCGCGCCTGACCGGTCCCGGTCGGCGCCGGGGAGCGGCAAGCGGTGCCGGCCTTCGCCCGTCTCCCAATTCTCCCAGGACGGTACGCCGCTCCGGGGGCCGGAGATCAACCCGGTTTCTCGCATGCATGGCCTCGCTCAAGAGTGCTCGCGCTTCAGCCCCCTCCTGATCGCCATGCTGTGCCGGGCCGTGCGGCGCCACCAGCGGACGGGCCACTCGGCCCAATGCGGACCGCGCGCCGCCGCCCCGCAGTGAGGTGACCCACGTCACGTTCGGCGCTCCCGGGCCTGTGCTACCTTGCGAACAGCACGTGTGTACGCCGCCTCTCTGCGGCGCCGGTGCTGATCTCTCCGGCGAGCTTCTCGCCGAGTTCTTCTCTTCCGCCTCCTCAGAGGCCGCTTTGCTTCCAGCCCGTCGTACGGGGCGTGATCATGCCGTCCCGCCGGGCTCCGTCATTCGCATGTCTGCGAAAGGAACCCATCATGACCACCGCAACGATCACTCACGAAAAGACATCCGCCCCGCCCCCGGTCAAGCCCGCCTCCGGCATCCTCGACATCACCCAGGGCGGCCACGGCCATCTCCGTACCGGCGACTGCCTCCCCGTGCCCAACGACGTACAGGTCCCCACCGCCCTCGTCCGCCGGCTCGGTCTGCGCAACGGCGACCTCGTCGAGGGGGAGTGCGCGCGTTCCCGCACCCTCACCGACGTCCACCGCGTCAACGGTCACTCCGCCGAGGCGCTCCGCGCGCGGGCCCGCTTCGGGGATCTCACCCCGCTGCACCCCCGCGAGCGCATCCGCCTCGAAACCGCGGGCGGCCCCGTCGCGACCCGGCTCGTGGATCTGGTCGCCCCCGTCGGCAAGGGTCAGCGCGGCCTCATCGTCGCGCCGCCCCGCACCGGCAAGACCGTGCTGCTCCAGCAGATCGCCGCGGCCGTCGCCGCGAACCACCCCGAGGCACACCTGATGGTCGTACTCCTCGACGAACGCCCCGAGGAGGTCACGGACATGAAGCGTTCCGTACGCGGTGAAGTGCTCGCCTCGACCTTCGACCGGCCCGCCAAGCAGCACATCGCCCTGGCCGAACTGGCCGTGGAGCGCGCCAAGCGGCTCGTGGAGGAGGGGCGTGACGTCGTCATGCTCTTCGACTCCCTCACCCGGCTGTGCAGGGCCTACAACAACGCGGCGTCCAGTGGCGGCCGTACGCTCTCGGGCGGTGTCGACGCCGCCTCGGTCCAGGGCCCCAAGCGCCTCTTCGGCGCCGCGCGGCTCGCGGAGGAGGGCGGCTCCCTGACCATGCTCGCGACCGTGCTCGTGGAGACCGGATCGCGCGCCGACGACTACTACTTCGAGGAACTCAAGAGCACCGGCAACATGGAGCTCCGCCTCGACCGCGCCGTCGCCGAGCGGCGCGTCTTCCCCGCCGTCGACGTCACCCCTTCCGGTACGCGCCGTGACGAACTCCTCGTTCCGGCCGACGAGTTGACCGCCGTACGCGGACTGCGGCGCGCCCTGCACGGCCGGGACGCGCACGGCGGCCTGGAGGCGCTGCTCGACCGCATGCGCAAGACACCGGACAACGCGGCCTTCCTGCGGCAGGTACGGCAGACGGTGCCCGGCGCCAACTCCGCGAAGGTCAACGGCAGTTGAGCCGAACCGGAGGCTTACGGCCGCGTGATGTGCACCCGGTAGCCGCCGTCGTCGTCGACGCCCGCCACCGTGACGCGCACCCCCGCCTTCTTGTCCACGAACGTCTGCCCCGGCCCGTACGGCGCGTCGGAGAGCTCCGCGTGGACGTTCGGCAGCCGCGTGCAACCGCCGCTGTCCCTGTCCGAGTCGGCGACGGTGACCGGGCCGTGGCCCGTGTCGATCTCCGCGTTCACCCGGTAGACCAGTACGCCCGGCTTGCAGACCGCCTCGTCGTTGCCGCCCTGGGTGCGTACCTCGACGGCGTACCCCGTCTTCTCGTCCATCGGTACGAAGGCGAGCTTTGTGCCGCCGCGCTCCGCGAGCGGGGTCAGCGTGTGCTCGGTGGTGCCGGAGTTGGACGCGCAGCTGATCTGGTCGTCGTCGAGCCAGCCCAGCTTCCACTTGTGCCAGGCGAGCAGATCGTTGTTGGCGCCCCAGTCCTCGCTCATGATGTCCCAGTGGCCGACCGCGCCGCCGCCCTCCTGGGTGTAGAGGTCGGGCAGGCCGAAGGTGTGGCCGTTCTCGTGCGGGAGTACGCGGTAGCCGGTCTCGCGGTAGCTGCCCGAGCCGTCGTCCTGGCGGCTGTAGACGAACGACGCGTTGGCGACCGGGACGCCGTCCGCGACGGGCGCCTCGGTGTTGCCCGCGAAGGTCACGGACAGGACCGTGTCGAGCGCGGAGGGGCCCGCGTTCGGCGTGATGAGGATGTTGACCAGGTCGTACTCGCGGAAGTCCACGTCCGGGTCGGCCGCCGCCACGATGTCCTGGACGAGTTCGCGGTACCCCGGATCGAACGGGGCGCCCCGCTCTATCCCGTACGCCTTGAAGGTCTTCGGCATCCGCAGCCAGTCGGGGACAGGGGACTCCGGGCGGTAGTCGAGCCGCCCGTAGGAGCTGGTGCGGAACCAGTCCGAGGTCTGCGGGAAGAACTCCGCGAGCCGCTCCATGGCGGTTCCCTCGCCGGGTGCGTCGGAGAAGTCGACCATGAGGTTCAGGGCCCGGACGGTGCCCGTGGAGCGGGAGTACCCGGCGGGCGTGGGCACGCCCTCCGACATCTGGACGCCCAGCGTGCCGTTGATCATGCACGGGCCGAGGGCGGTCGCGCGGGCCAGGGACACGGGGCCCGCCGCCGTGGGGGAGTCCTCCATCAGCCGGCCGGTGCTGGCCGACGTGGTGACCGTGAGGGCGAGAGCGGCGCAGGTGGCAAGTGCCGCGCCACGACGGGCTCCGCGTATCCGCCTCCAGGTCGGCTGCTGCATACGTCGCCCTCCCGTTGCGGCAGCCGTCGGTCCTGGCTGCACCCTGTTCGCTCACCCTGTGCCGGGGTCCGCGCGGGCGCTCGCTGGGTGCGACCGATCGTGGGTTTCTTGCTCGCGGAGGTGTGAGCCGGGAGGCATGGAGGTGTGAGCCGGGAGGCGTCGAGGTGTGAGCCGGGAGGCATGGAGGTGTGAGCCGGGAGGCGTCGAGGTGTGAGCCGGGAGCCGCGGAGGTGTGAGCCGGGAGGCGTAGATGTGTGACGCGGGTCACAGAAAACAAACCGGGTGCCCGGAAATATCCGGGGACTGCTTCCCCGTTTAGACCTGTGTCCGAGCGAAACGGGGACTGATTCCCCGCATCGCACCGCAAGGGTCAACCACAGCTTCGAGGAGTGCCGTCGTGGACACCGCCACCGCCCCCCAGCGCAAGGCCACCCGCCCGCGGGCCGACGCCCTGCGCAACCGGGAGCGGATCGTCGTCGCCGCACGCGAGATGTTCGTCGAGTTCGGCGCCGATGTGCCGCTCGACGAGGTCGCGCGCCGGGCCGGCGTCGGCAACGCCACGGTCTACCGGCACTTCGCGGACCGCGCCGAACTGGTCCACCAGGTCGTGCTGCTGGTGACGGACCGCGTCGCCGAGCACGCCGAGCGCGCCCGCGTCAGGTCGGACGCCGACGAGGGCGCCGCCTTCGACGCGCTCCGCGAGTTCGTGCACGCCGCCGCCGACGAGCGGATCGGCGCCCTGTGCCCGATGCTCCAGGAGGCGTTCGACCCCGAGCACCCTGATCTGATCGACGCCCGCGACCGGCTCGAGGCCGCGATCGACGGGCTGATGGAGCGGGCGCGCACCGCCGGGCAGCTGCGCACCGACATCGCCGTCGGAGACCTGATGGTCGCCCTCTCCCAGCTCACCAGGCCGCTGCCCGGCACCGCGTGCCCGAACATGGACCGCTTCGTCCACCGCCATCTGCAGCTGTTCATGGACGGCCTGATGGCACCGGCACGCTCCGAGCTTCCGGGGGAGGCGGCGACCTTGGAGGACCTGCGCCAGTCGTGAGTCCCGCCTGACCTCCGACCGTTCACTCCTGTACGTCACGCCTGTCTTCTCACGTCCGTTTTTTCACTTCCGTACCGCTAGGTGGCTACCCCCATGTCAGAAACAGACCCGAGGCGCTGGAAAGCGCTGATATTCATCGCGCTCGCGCAGCTGATGGTCGTGCTCGACGCGACGATCGTGAACATCGCGCTGCCCTCCGCCCAGCAGGACCTGGGCATCTCGGACGGCAACCGTCAGTGGGTCATCACGGCCTACGCCCTGGCCTTCGGTGGTCTGCTGCTCTTCGGTGGCCGCATCGCCGACCTCTGGGGCCGCAAGCGCACCTTCGTGACCGGCCTGATCGGCTTCGCCGCGGCCTCCGCGCTCGGCGGTGCCGCGACCGGCGAGGCCATGATGCTGGGCGCCCGCGCCCTGCAGGGTGTGTTCGGCGCGCTGCTCGCGCCCGCCGCCCTCTCGCTGCTCGCGGTGATGTTCACCGACGCCAAGGAGCGCGCCAAGGCCTTCGGCATCTACGGCGCGATCGCCGGTGGCGGTGGCGCCGTCGGCCTGATCCTCGGCGGTTTCCTCACCGAGTACCTGAACTGGCGCTGGACCTTCTTCGTGAACATCCCGTTCGCGGTGGTCGCCGCGCTCGGCGCGTACTTCGTCATCCGTGAGCCGGCCGGCGGCCGCAACCGCTCGCCGCTCGACATCCCGGGCGTGGTCCTGTCCACCCTCGGTCTGGTCGCGCTCGTCTACGGCTTCACCCGTGCCGAGTCGGCCGGCTGGTCGGACTCCCTGACCATCGGCATGTTCGTCGCGTCGGCCGTACTGCTCGCCGCGTTCGTCCTCACCGAGGCCAAGGTCAAGTCGCCGCTGCTCCCGCTGCGCGTCCTGACCGAGCGCAACCGCGGCGGCGTCTACCTGTCGCTCGGCCTCGCGGTCATCGCGATGTTCGGCCTGTTCCTGTTCCTCACGTACTACCTGCAGATCGTCAAGGGCTTCTCGCCGGTGAAGACCGGCTTCGCGTTCCTGCCGATGATCGTCGGCATGATCACGGGCTCCACGCAGATCGGCGCCCGGCTGATGACCCGCGTCGCACCGCGGCTCCTGATGGGTCCGGGCTTCCTGCTCGCGGCCGTCGGCATGCTGCTCCTGACGCAGCTGGAGATCGGTTCCTCGTACGCCGGTCTGATCATGCCCGCGCAGCTGATGCTGGGCCTCGGCATGGGTACGGCGTTCATGCCGGCCATGTCCCTGGCCACGCACGGTGTGGAGGCGCGTGACGCCGGTGTCGCCTCCGCGATGGTCAACACCTCGCAGCAGGTGGGCGGCGCCATCGGCACGGCCCTCCTGAACACCATCGCCGCTTCGGCGACGACCGCGTACATCGCGGACCACGCGGCGCTGGGCGCGAGCAACCCGAAGCTCCTCCAGGCGCAGGCCATGGTCGAGGGCTACACCAGCGCCATCTGGTGGGCGGTCGGCATCCTGGTGGTCTCCGCCGCGATCGCCTTCACGTTCATCAACACCGGTGCCCAGGGCGGCGCGTCCGCCTCCGCCGGTTCGGCGGACGGCGCCGAGGACGAGGTGAAGGTCCCGGTGCTGGCGCACTGATCCCGGCAGCGGGACCTACGGGGCCCTAGCGGAGCCAGGGGAGGTCCGCCCCGGCCTCCTTGGGCTGAAGTCCCTCGGCGACGATCATCATGATCTCGCCGAGGGACTTCTGCTGTTCCGGGCTGAGCCGGTCGAAGAGCGCCTGGCGTACGGCGGTGACATGGCCCGGCGCGGTCCGGCGCAGCACCTCGTAGCCGTCCTCGGTGAGGATCGCGAACTGCCCGCGCTTGTCCGAGGGACAGTCCTCGCGGCGCACCCAGCCGTTCTTCTCCAGGCGGGCGACGGCGTGCGAGAGCCGGGACCGGGTGATCTTGGAGTTCTTCGCCAGCTCGGTCATCCGCAGCCGGCGGCGCGGGGCGACGGAGAGCTGGACGAGCAGTCCGTAGTAGATGTGCGGCATGCCCGCGTCGCGCTGCAACTGGCGGTCGAGGTGATCCTCCAGGAGCGTGGTGGCGTGCAGGTACGCGAGCCAGGTGCGCTGTTCCTCGTCGTCGAGCCAGCGCGGCTCCTCGTCGGCGCGGGCGTCGGCGGCGGCGTCGGGAGGAGAAGTGGGTGCCGTGTCCATGTACTCCACTGTACGCAACCCTTCCTTGAAAGTTAAACAATGCGGGAGTAGGGTCATCATCGAACAGGAAGCTTGAGAGTTAAAGTAAAACTGCCGAGCGCGTTTGGTATTTCCGGAGGTGTCGTCATGACCGAAACCCAGGAGCGCATGCCCGCCCTGTACCTCAGCCACGGCGCGCCGCCGCTCGCCGACGACGCCCTCTGGCCGGACGAGCTCCGGGCCTGGTCGGCGGGGTTGCCGCGTCCCAAGGCCATCCTGATGGTCTCCGCCCACTGGGAGGAGGCCCCGCTCGCCCTCGGCGCCACGGAGACGGCCCCGCTCGTCTACGACTTCTGGGGCTTCCCCGAGCACTACTACCAGGTGACGTACGCCGCTCCCGGCGCCCCGCAACTCGCCGACTCCGTACGTAAGTTGCTGCGCGGGGCGGGTACGCCGGTGCAGGACATCCCGGATCGCGGGCTCGACCACGGAGCGTACGTCCCGCTCGTCGAGATGTACCCCGACGCGGACATCCCCGTCCTGCAGATCTCCATGCCGACGCTCGATCCGCAGCGCCTGATGGACATCGGCCGCAAGCTGGCCCCGCTGCGGGACGAGGGCGTCCTCATCGTCGGCAGCGGCTTCTTCACGCACAACCTGGCGGCGCTGCGCCAGGGCGGCATTCCGTCGTGGTCGGTCGAGTTCGACGCGTGGGGGCGCGAGGCGCTGGACGCGGGGGATGTGGACGGGCTGCTCGATTTCGCGCACAAGTCCCCGGCGGGGGAGCTGGCGCATCCGCGCACGGAGCATTTCGCGCCGCTGTTCGTGACGTTGGGGGCGGCGGAGGCGTCGGGTGACCTCGGCGATCAGAGGAGCGTGATCGACGGGTTCTGGATGGGGTTGGCGAAGAGGTCGGTGCAGTTCGGCTAAGCGAGCGGCTCGCTTAGCTCCATCGCCCGCAACGCCGCCGTCAGGGCGGCCTCGTCACCGACGTCCAGTGCCGTGTCCGTGAACTTGATGACGTGCTCGTCGCCATGGGCCAGGGCCCGCTCGAAGACCTCCTCGGGGGCGAAGGTGCCGGGCGCGGTGTATCCGACCGGGGCGTCCGGGGCGTACATCGACGTCA
This sequence comes from Streptomyces sp. NPDC050658, assembly GCF_044457025.1. Taxonomy (NCBI): domain Bacteria; kingdom Bacillati; phylum Actinomycetota; class Actinomycetes; order Kitasatosporales; family Streptomycetaceae; genus Streptomyces; species Streptomyces sp. NPDC050658. The sequence goes on along the minus strand of NZ_JBITGM010000014.1, from coordinate 266,489 downwards.
CGGCGGCCGACGCCGTCCAGGCCGCGTGCAGGCTCGGCGCCCACAGGGTGCGGGGGAGTGCGGGCAGGGCGCGCAGTACGGCGTTCGGCGCCGTCGCCGCGTGCACCAGCATCGTCTCCTCGCCGTGGCCGTGCGTGGCGTACCGGTGGGTCGCCGCCCGCACCAGCTCGGTCAGCCTGCGGTGCGCCTCGTCGGGGGTGGTGACGTCCGCCGCCCAGGCGGGGAGGCCCTCGACCCGGCCGAGGCGCGCGGGGAAGCCGCCCTCCGCCCGGTCGCGGATCGGCTCGACCGCGTCCAGGGCGGCCGCCGCGCTGTCGGCACCGGGGAGTGTTGTCACGCCGGTCACGGGGTGGTGGCGGGCGGCCCAGTAGCCGAGGCCGTGGGCGAGTTCGGCGACGCGGGGTGCGGTCGCTTCGCCCGCGTCGGTGGCCATGAGGGCGCGGACCGCGTGGCCCACCCGGATCACCGGGTGCGTGGAGCCGCCGTACATGCCGGGCAGCAGGCGGGGCCACCACTCGGCGAGGACGTCGCGCCAGGGCCGGTCGGACGTCTGGTGCGTGAAGTACGCGATCCAGTCCGCGGCCCGGCGTGGATCGCCCAGCGCCGCCTGCCAGTTGGCGCCGGTGACCGGCTCCACCCTGCTCGGGAACCCCTCCAGCTTGGGCGCGTACAGCTCCAGCCAGCGGTGCACCGCGCCGGACTGTCCGTGGGCGGCCAGGGCCTCGACGGCCATCGGGGCGTGGTTGGTGAGGCGGCCGAGGCGTTCGGGGCCGGAGGCGTGCAGGCGCTGGAGGGCTTCGTCGAGGGTGCCGTCGAGGGTGCCGTCGAGAGGGCCTGAGGTGTCCATGGCCCGCACGCTAAGTGGAGCGCGGGCCGGGCGTAACGGGCTTGCGGACTAGGGCTGAGGGCCGACTTAGGCCTGCGGTCCGAGGGGGCGTTCGTACCAGGCGACGTCCCAGTAGCGGCCGAACTTGCGGCCCACTTCCTTGTACGTGCCGACGTGCCGGAAGCCGAAGCGTTCATGGAGGCGGTGCGAGGCGTGGTTGGGCTGGGCGATGCCGGCGTAGGCGCGGTGCAGGTCTCCGTGGGCGGCGGCCTCGTCGTCCAGGGCCTCGAAGAGGGACTTGTAGAGCAGGGTGCCGATGCCGCGGCCGGCGGCGTCCGGGGCGCAGTAGACGCTGACTTCCACTGAAGTGGCGTACGCGGGCTTGGGGCGGAACGGGCTGCTGGTGGCGTAGCCGAGGATGCGGCCCGGGTTCTGCTCTGCCGGGTCCGGTTCGGCTGCCGGGCCCGGTTCGGCTGCCGACTTTCGCTCCTGGGCAACCATCAGGCGGTGGGGGCCGTCTTCAGGGTGGGAGAGCAGCCAAGGGCGGCGCTCTTCTGGCAGGAAGACGGCCGTGTCGAATGTGATCGCCGTCTCACGTACGTAGTGGTTGTAGATGTCGGTCAGCGCCGCGAGGTCACCCTCGGTGCCCGGCCTGACCTGCACCTCTGTGCGTTCCGACGGCATCCCGCCTCCCCTTGTGGCGGCACAGGGTACTGCACCGTCGGGAAAATAGATGCGCGGCTTGGGAATTCTGTCCGGATTCCAGTCGTTGTTTCCATCGGAAGCAGGCATCCGGAAGGGTGTGGTTTCCACCACAGAGGCCGTGAAAAGGCCGACCAGGACCTCCACACGCAAGGGAGCACGCATGGCAACCCGTGCCGTCGCCCGTCGTAAGTCCGCCTCCTCCGGCGAGACCGACGCGGCACGCAGTGTTCGCGCCGTAGGCGGGGAGATCGCCGACCGCGACCTGGTCGGCATGTACCTCGACGAGATCGCGCGTACGCCGCTGCTCGACGCCGCCAAGGAAGTCGAGCTGTCCCAGATCATCGAGGCGGGGGTGTACGCGCGGAAGATACTGGACGGAGAGGTCGAGGACTCGGAGGCGGGTGCGGCCGCGTCCCGCGAGGAGCTGGAGGCGTTGGTCGCCGACGGCGAGCGCGCGAAGGATGTCTTCATTCGCTCGAACCTCCGTCTTGTCGTGGCCGTGGCCCGGCGCTATCCGAGGAGCGGTCTCCCTCTCCTCGACCTGATCCAGGAGGGGAACGCGGGCCTGGTCCGCGCGGTGGAGAAGTTCGACTACGCCAAGGGCTTCAAGTTCTCCACGTACGCGACGTGGTGGATCCGCCAGGCCATCACGCGCTCCATAGCCGACCAGTCGCGCACCATCCGCCTCCCCGTCCACCTGGTGGAGGAGCTGGGCCGGATCCGCCGCGTGCAGCGTGAGTTCAACCGGAAGAACGGGCGGGACCCGGAGCCCGAGGAGGTCGCAGCCGAGCTCGACTCCACCCCGGAGCGGGTCGTGGACGTCCTGGACTGGGCCCGTGACCCGGTCTCGCTGAACATGGGCGTGGACGACGACGGCGACACCCAGTTCGGTGACCTGCTCGAGGACACCTCGGCGATCTCCCCCGAGCAGTCCGTCCTGACGCTGCTGCGCAGCGAGGAGCTGGACGGACTGATCGGCCGCCTCGACCAGCGCACGGCCTCCATCATCAAGATGCGGTACGGCATCGAGGACGGCCGTGAGCGGACGCTGACGGAGGTGGGCAAGCAGCACGGCCTGACCCGGGAGCGGATCCGCCAGATCGAGAAGCACGCGCTGCTGGAACTGAAGAAGCTGGCCAGGGACACGGGCTTCGACGCGGCGGCCTAGGCGGCCGGCCTTGAGCCGCCCCCTCTAGCTGAGCCCCGGTGCCATCCCCCCGGCACCGGGACTCACTTCCTCTCCCGCCGGCCCACCCGATTGCCCGGCAGCCGCTAGCGCGACACCAGGAAGTGGACCTCTCGGGGCCTGACCTCCAGGTCGCTCTGGCCGTCAGGCGTCGCGTCCATCTCGCGGGCGAGGTCGGCCGTGGCCCGGAAGGCCTCCTCGGACTCGAACGCGCCGGTGGTGACGACCGCCTCGCCGTCCGGGGTGACCCAGACCCCGACCGACTCGAAGCCCGGCTGCCGCCGCATCGCGTCGGCGACCTTGTGGCAGTCGGCGACGAACGCGTCGACGTGTTCGGGAGCCGGGTAGTGGAAGGCGACGAAACCGAATGACATGACGTGCCCCTCTCGTCGGGTTATACGATCCCGTACAAGGTGAGGCTAGACCTGTTGTACGGCCTCGTACAACAGGTCTTCGACGGTGAGGTGAGCCACAGATGGGCGCGTTGCGCACGCCGCGGGAGCAGTGGATCGAGGAGGGGCTGCGGGCGCTGGCCGCAGGCGGTGTGGACGCGGTGCGGATCGAGGCGCTCGCCAAGGCGCTCGGGGTGACCAAGGGTGGCTTCTACGGCTACTTCGCCGACCGTGACGCACTGCTGACCGAGATGCTGGAGACCTGGGAGCGCGAGAGCGTCGACGACGTCATCGACCGGGTCGAGCGGGAGGGCGGCGACGCACGGGACAAGGTCCGCCTGGCCGGACAGCTCACCTTCTCCAGCGACCGGCTGCTCCGCATCGACCTGGCCATCCGCGAATGGGCCCGCCGCGACCCCGCCGTCGCCGCCCGCCTGCGCCGCGTGGACAACGAACGCATCCAGTTGGCGCGCGATTCGATCAGCACCTTCTGCGCCGACCCCGAAGAGGTGGAGGCCCGCGCCCTGCTCGCCTTCTGCACGGCCATCGGCAGCCACTTCCTCGCCGCCGACCACCCGGCAGGCACCCGCGCCCAGGTCATCGCCCGCGCCGCCGACATCATCCTCGACCTCCCGCACGGCAACTCCGGCGGATGAATTCCGGTGGATGAACTCCGGCGGATGAACTCCGGTGGATGAACTCCGGTGGATGAGAGACCCCAGGGCGGATCACGTGCCGGAGGCCCGAGTCAGGCGTGCGCCCAGGTCGCGCAGGTACTGCACCAGTTCCGGCGGTTCATGTGCCGTGAAGTCGCAGTCGGCCAACGCCAGGCGGACCGCCAGCCATTCGATGGAGTCCGGCACCGTCGACCGCAGGCGGCAGGACGTGTCGGAGATCCGTTCCGGCGTTCCGAGCGCCGCGGGGAGCCGTGCCGCGATGTACTCCGCCGGAGCCGCGAACGTCACGTCGATGGCGTACGACTGCTGACCGCGCCACATGGACTGGCGGATGTACTCCGCGGCGTTCCCGGTGGGCAGCTCCCGCGGCGCGAACCGCGCTCCCGTCGCGAACGGCGACGACACCCGGTCCACGCGGAACGTCCGCCAGTCCTCGCGGTCGATGTCGTACGCGACCAGGTACCAGCGACGGCCCGTCGACACCAGCCGATAGGGCTCGGTCAGGCGGCGCGACTCGGTGCCGTCCCCCGCGCGGTACGCGAAACGGAGACGCTCCTGGCCCGCCGCCGCGGACGCCATCACCGTCAGCGTCTCGGGGGCGATGCTCGCGCCGTCCCCGCTGGTGAGGGGGGTCGTCGCGATCTGGAGGGTCGAGACCCGGTGGCGCAGACGGGAGGGGAGGACCTGCTCCAGCTTCGCCAGCGCGCGCACGGAGGCCTCCTCGATGCCCTCCACCGCATGGCCCGCCCCCGCCCGCAGCCCCACCGCGATCGCCACCGCCTCCTCGTCGTCCAGGACCAGCGGCGGCATCGCCTTGCCCGCGACCAGGCGGTAGCCGCCGGCCGCGCCCTGGCTCGCCTGCACCGGATAGCCGAGGTCCCGCAGTCGGTCGATGTCGCGCCGTACGGTGCGGCGGCTGACGCCGAGCCGCTCGGACAGTTCACCGCCCGGCCACTCCCGCGGCGTCTGCAGGAGCGACAGCAGTTGGAGGAGCCTCGCGGGGGTGTCGGTGGCCGTGGTCGTGGAGGAGCGCGGTGGGGACGTACCGGGATTCGAGGTCATGTTCTTCAGGATGCCGTTTAACTAGGACGCAACCTGGCCTATATGGCCCCTAGGTTTCTCGCATGACTTACAGCAGCCCCGCTCAAGCCCAGGCCGGCCCCGGCGACCGCCGTCGCTGGTTCGCGCTCGCCATCGTGATGACCGCGGCCTTCATGGACCTCGTCGACGTCACCATCGTCAACATCGCGATCCCCTCCATAAAGCGGGACGCCGGTGCCACGTTCAGCCAGATCCAGTGGATCACCGCGGGTTACGCACTGGCCTTCGCGGCCGGTCTGATCACCGGCGGGCGGCTCGGCGACATCCACGGGCGCAAGCGGATGTTCCTGATCGGCATCGGCGGCTTCACGCTCGCCTCCGCGCTCTGCGGATTCGCCGCGAATCCGGAGATGCTGGTCGCGTCCCGGATCCTGCAGGGCGGCATGGCCGCGATGATGGTGCCGCAGGTGCTGTCGATCGTGCACGCCACGTTCCCCGCGCACGAGCGCGGCAAGGTCTTCGGACTCTTCGGGATGATCGTGGGGCTCGGCGCCGTCTCCGGTCCGCTGCTCGGCGCCCTGCTCACCGAGTGGAACCTCTTCGGGCTCGAGTGGCGGCCGATCTTCCTCATCAACCTGCCCGTCGGCATCGCGGGGCTGATCCTCGGCCGGAAGTTCATCACCGAGTCCAAGGCGCCGAAGGCGCTCAAGCTCGACATGGTCGGCGTCGTCCTCGTCACGCTCGGCATGCTGGCCGTGATCTACCCGCTGACCCGCGGCGGAGAGCTGGACTGGCCGCTGTGGGGGTACGCCATGATGGCGGGCGGCGTCCTGGTCTTCGGCGCGCTCGTCGCGTACGAGAAGAAGAAGGCGGCGAAGGACGGTTCGCCGCTGGTGGAGCTGTCGCTGTTCAAGGTGAAGAGCTTCGCGGCGGGTATCGCGGTGCAGACCGTCTTCGGCGTGACGATGGGCATCTTCTTCCTGGTGTGGACGCTCTACATGCAGGAGGGGCTCGGCTGGTCCGCGCTGCGGGCGGGCACCACCGGCATCCCGTTCTCGATCGCCGTCTCGGTGGCCGCCGGTATCTCCGTGCAGAAGCTCGTCCCCCGGTTCGGCCGCAAGGTGCTCCAGGCGGGCGCGATCACCATGGCCGCCGGCGTGCTGATCTACATCTGGGAGGCGAACCGGTACGGCGCGGACATCGCGTCCTGGCAGATGGCGCTGCCGCTGGTCGTCATGGGCGTCGGCATGGGGCTCATCGTCGCGCCGCTCACCGACGCCGTGCTCTCCGAAGTGCCGCGCGAGCACTCGGGGTCGGCCTCCGGGCTCATCAACACCGTGCAGCAGATGGGCACCGCGCTCGGTCTCGGGCTTGTGTCGGTGGTGTTCTTCGGCGTGATCGACGAGAAGGTCACGGCCGGCCAGGTGCCCGCCGAGTTCGTCGACGCCTTCCAGAACTCGCTGTGGTGGGTCGTCGGTGTCCTCGCCGTCATCTTCCTGCTGATGTTCGCCCTGCCGGGCAGGCCCCGGCAGCACGTCGAAGGTGCTGATGTCGTCGAGGACGGTGAACTCGACGGTGAACTGCCCGAGCGGGAGCCCGCGTTGACTTCCTGACGTGCGGTAAGGGGCGGGGCGCGGCCCAGGTGGAGACTAGAGCTCCGCCTGGGTCGCCGTCGTGTCCAGGGACTCCAGTACGGCGCTGGGGTCGCCGCCCTTCATCACGGCGCCGCCGATCTCCTTGCGGATGGCCGCCCGGACCGTCGGCCACGAGCGCATGTTGACCGGCTGGAACTGCGCCTGCGGCATCTGGTCGATGAACTTCCACAGCGGGCGCTGCGCCGCGTCCGCCCGCAGCGCCGTCGCCGCCGAACTGGTCACCGGCAGCGCCGCCTGGCCGCCGCCGTACGCCGTCGCCGACTTGCGGCCGTAGATGTAGCTGAGGAACTCGCCGCACGCGGCGCCGTTGCCGTTCTGCCGGAACGCCAGCAGCCAGTCGCTCAGGCCCACGGGCGCCGCGGCCCCGCCACGCCGCGTCGGGAACGCGGCGTGCGCGTACGGGAACTTGTACTTGTCGGCGGCGCCCATGAGCACCGGGTGGGCGATCAGCATGCCGATGTCGCCCTTCATGAACTGGGCGTACGCGGCCGTCCTGTTGAGCCCCGCCGGGTTCTTGCCCGCAAGACCCTGGCCCACCAGCTCGTCCCGCAGCCAGGTCAGCGTCTGGATGTTGGCCGCGGTGTCGAAGTCGTAGCTCGTCAGGCCCGCGTAGCCGCCGTCGTCGGCGAGCAGCCACGACAGCAGCTCGTCCTCGGCGGCCTCGGGGCCCAGCTGCAGGCCGTACGGGGTCTTCACGCCGATCGACTTCAGCGTCTGCGCCACCGTCAGCAACTCGTCCCAGGACGTGGGCGCTTCGAGCCGCGCCTGCTTGAACAGGGCCTTGTTGTAGAAGAGGCGGGGCGTGCTGGCCAGGAACGGGATGCCGTACTGGATGTGCTTGACCGAGCCGGCCTCCGCGTACGAGCGGGTGAAGTCGGCCTCGGTGCGGATCTCGAAGAGGTCGGGCGCGCTGTAGAGCTTGCCGTCCTCGGCGTAGGGGGCGAAGACGTTGGACTGCGCGATGTCGGGCGCGTCGCCGTCCTTCACGCGCCGGGCCAGCGTCCGGTCCAGCTTGTTGAAGGGGACCCGCTCCAGGTCGATCTTGATGGCGGGATGGGCCTTCTCGAAGGCCGCGATCAGGCCGCCCCACTGGTCGCCGATGGAGGAGCCCACGCTCTCGTCGTAGCTGGCCACGAGGAGTTTGAGGGTGGTCGTGTCGCCGTCCGACGAACAGGCGCTGAGCCCGAGCGCCGAGGCGCCGGTGAGACCGGCCGTGTGGAGAAGGAACTGCCGACGACGCACCGCTCTTTGCCACCTTCTGATCGCACCGCACCTACGCGATGGCAGATTCTGTCACACGGGCAGTTTGTGTCTTCGGGCGGCTGTGGGGAGTGCGGGCTGTCGCTGGCATAGCCTGCCTCGCATGTCCGTACGTACGGCCGGTTCCGCCGGTTCTGCTGCTTCTGTCGGGTCCGCCGGTTCGGCTGCCGGTTCACCCGGTTCGCTCACCGAGCGGCGCAAGGCCGAGACGCGGCTCGACATCGCCCGTACCGCCGCCGCGCTCTTCGTCGAGAACGGGCTGCGCGCCACCCGCGCCGAGGACATCGCCCGTGCCGCGGGCGTCGCCCCGCGCACCTTCTACCGCTACTTCGCGACCAAGGAGGAGTCCGTCGCCCCCCTCTTCGCCGCCGGAGCCCAGCAGTGGGCCGAGGCCGTGCGGGAGGCGCCGGGGCCGCTTCCGGTGTCGGACGCGCTGCGGCACGCGGCGGCTCGGGCGCTGGCCGCCGAGGACGCCGCGGCCGTGGAGTCCCTGGAGTGGGTGCGCTCGCTGCTGCGGATGGCCGCGGAGAGTCCGGCGCTGCGAGCGGTGTGGGCGGACGCCTGTCACGCCTCGGAGCAGACGCTGCTCGCGGTGCTGGCCGAACGGGAATCCCGCCCCTCCGAGGGTGCGCCCTCGCTGGAGCTGCGGCTCGCGGCGGCGCTGGCCAGCTCGGCGGTGCGGGTGGCGGTGGAGACCTGGGCCGCCGGGGACGAGGCGGCCGGCGGCGCGTCGGGTCCGGCCGCGCTCGCCGAGCGGTGCATCGCGGCGCTCGGTGAATTCCGGAGGCCGTAGGGCCAGGGCTGGGGGACCAAAGTCCGTTTGTGTCTGCCTCACGCCCGAACCTGTTTACTTTTCGGAAATCCGGCCGTAGCCTCCAAGAGAACCCACAAGCTCGGGCATCAAGCGGAGGCGAACGGACATGTACGCACCGGAGCGGCAGCAGGAGATCCTGCGGCTCGCGCGTGACGGCGGACGCGTGGACGTGCTGTCCCTCGCCGAGGAGTTCCAGGTCACCGCCGAGACCATCCGGCGCGACCTGAAGGCCCTCGACCGCGCCGGTCTCGTACGCCGTGTCCATGGCGGTGCCATTCCCGCCGGGCGCCTCGACTTCGAGCCGGACCTCGCCGAGCGCGAGGGCACGTCCGCCGACGAGAAGGACCGCATCGCGAAGGCCGCCCTCGCCGAACTGCCGGCGGAGGGCAGCGTCATCCTCGACGCCGGTTCGACGGTCGCGCGGCTCGCCGCCTCGCTCCCGCTGGAGTCGACGTTCACCGTCGTCACGCACGGCCTGCCCACCGCCGCCCGCCTCGCCGACCACCCCGGCATCCAGCTGCACCTCATCGGCGGCCGGGTACGCAGTCGTACGCGCGCGGCGGTCGACGCCTGGGCGCTGCGGGCGTACGGAGAGATCCGCGCCGACGTCCTCTTCCTCGCCACCAACGGCTTCTCGGCGGAGGCCGGTCTGACCACCCCCGACCTCGCCGAGGCCGCCGTCAAGCGGGCGGCGATCGGCGCGGCACGCCGGGTGGTGCTGCTCGCCGACTCCACCAAGCACGGCCAGGAGCATTTCGCCCGCTTCGGCGACCTGGACGACGTGGACCTCCTGATCACCGACAGCGGCCTCAGCCCGGAGGACGCCGCCGCGATCGAGGGCGGCGGCACGGAGGTGATCCGGGCATGAGCGGCGGCGCCATCGACTCGGGCAGCACCTCGGGCAGCACCTCGGGCAGCACTGAGAACAGCAACGGAACGGTACGTACGCGCATGATCCTCACCGTCACCCCCAACCCCTCCCTCGACCGCACCTACGAAGTCCCTTCGCTGGACCGGGGCGAGGTCGTGCGGGCCACCGGAGAGCGGATGGATCCGGGCGGCAAGGGAGTCAACGTGTCGCGGGCGGTCGCGGCGGCGGGCGCGGACACCGTCGCCGTGCTGCCGCTCGGCGGGGCGCCCGGCGCGCTGGTCGCCCAGCTCCTCGACGAGCAGGGGATCAGGGTCGCGCCGGTCCCGGTCGCGGGCCAGACCCGCTCCAACATCGCGGTCGCCGAACCGGACGGCACCCTCACGAAGATCAACGCCCCCGGTCCCGAACTGACCGTCGCGGAGGCCGAGTCGCTGCTGTCCATCGTCCGCGAACGGTCCTCCGGCGCCGACTGGATCGCCTGCTGCGGCAGCCTGCCGCGCGGTCTCGCGCCTTCTTGGTACGCCGATCTCGTGGCCCGCGCGCACGCGGCCGGGGCCCGTATCGCCCTGGACACCTCGGGCCCGGCGCTGCTCGCCGCGCTCGCCGAGCGGCCGGACGTCGTCAAGCCGAACGCCGAGGAGCTCGCGGAGGCGGTCGGCCGCCCGCTGGCCACCGTCGGCGACGCGGTGAAGGCCGCCGAGGAACTGCGCGAGCGCGGCGCCCGCGCGGTGCTCGCCAGCCTCGGCGCGGACGGCCAGCTCCTGGTCGACGACTCGGGCCGCTATTTCGGCAGCGCCGAGGTCGACGTCGTACGCAGCAATGTCGGCGCCGGTGACTCCTCGCTCGCCGGTTTCCTGATCGCCGGCGGCAGCGGAGCCGACGCCCTCGCCTCGGCCGTGGCGCACGGCGCGGCGGCGGTCCAGCTGCCGGGCAGCGCGATGCCGATGCCCGCGGACCTCGCGCCGGACGCCGTCACGGTGACGGCCGATGTCCCCCTGGACCGCGCCCTGACGGAACCGGCGTCATGACTCCCCGTCCCCACCAGCCAAGTCCCCCGCGAAGGAGCCCGCGATGAGCGAGATGATCACCGCGGAACTGGTCGACCTCGAACTCGACCGGTCCGCCGGAACCAAGGAAGAGGCGGCCCGCGCCCTCGCCGAACGCATGGTGTCCCTGGGCCGGGTGACCGACCTGGACGGGTTCCTCGCCGACGTCGCGGCCCGCGAGGCACAGATGCCGACCGGCCTCGACGGCGGTATCGGTATCCCGCACTGCCGCAGCCCGCATGTCACGGAGCCGACCCTGGCGTTCGGCCGCTCGGCGAACGGCATCGACTTCGGCGCCCCGGACGGCCCAGCGGACCTCATCTTCCTGATCGCGGCCCCGGCGGGTGCCGATGACGCCCACCTCACCATTCTGTCGTCGCTGGCACGGCAGTTGATGGACGAGGGATTCACGGGTGCGCTGCGGGGGGCGGCGGACGCGGAGACGGCAGCGGCTCTGATTACAGGGGATGAGGCCGCCGCCGCTGTGGGCAGCAGTTCCGCTGGGGCGGAACGGGTGGGCACAGCCCCCGATGCCGGGCCGCCGTCCCAAGAGGCGTCCACGGAAGAGGTGCCCGCGTTCAGAATCGTCGCCGTCACGTCCTGCCCGACGGGCATCGCGCATACGTACATGGCCGCCGAGTCCCTGGAGAACGCGGCCCGCGAGGCAGAGGTGGAACTCACGGTCGAGACCCAGGGGTCAGCGGGGTTCACCCGCCTCGACCCGGCGGTCATAGCCTCCGCGGACGCGGTCATCTTCGCCCACGACGTCCCCGTACGCGAGAAGAACCGCTTCGCCGGGAAGCCGACCGTCGACGTCGCCGTCAAGGCCGGCATCAACCGCCCCGCGGAACTCATCGCGGAGGTCCAGGAGAAGGCGGCCCGCGGCGAGATCACCGCGCCGGGGACGGGGCCGAGCCCCGTGGACAACGCGGGGGACAGCGGCGACGGCTACGGAACCAGGCTCCGCAAGTGGCTGATGTCCGGCGTCAGTTACATGGTCCCCTTCGTCGCCGCGGGCGGCCTCCTCATCGCGCTCGGCTTCGCCATCGGCGGCTGGAAGATCGACAAGGCGCCGTCCGTCGCCGAGCACTTCGTGTGGACGGACACCACCAGCTGGGCCGCACTGCTCTTCCAGATCGGCGGGCTCGCCTTCGCCTTCCTGGTACCGGTCCTGGCCGGCTACATCGCATACGGAATGGCCGACCGGCCGGGCCTGGTCCCCGGCTTCGTCGGCGGTTCCGTCGCCGTCACCATCAACGCGGGCTTCCTCGGCGGCCTCGCGGCGGGCCTGATCGCGGGCGGCGTGGTCCTCGGCATCCAGCGGGTCAGGATCCCGACGGTGCTTCGCGGGATCATGCCCGTCGTCGTGATCCCGCTGATCTCCTCCGCGGTGGTCGGCTTCCTGATGTTCCTCGTCATCGGAAAGCCCATCGCCTCGCTGCAGAGCGCGCTGACGGACTGGCTGGAGGGCCTCTCCGGTGCCAACGCCATCATTCTCGGCGTCATCCTCGGCCTGATGATGTGCTTCGACCTCGGAGGTCCGCTGAACAAGGTCGCGTACGCCTTCGCCGTCGGCGGCCTCGCCAACCCGACCGAGGGCAGCCTGAAGGTGATGGCCGCGGTGATGGCCGCCGGTATGGTCCCGCCGCTCGCCATGGCCCTGGCCACCACCGTCCGCGGGAAGCTCTTCACCAAGACGGAGCGCGAGAACGGCAAGGCCGCCTGGTTCCTCGGCGCCTCCTTCATCACCGAGGGCGCGATCCCGTTCGCCGCGGCCGACCCGCTGCGGGTGATCCCCGCGTCGATGGCGGGCGGCGCGGTCACCGGCGCCCTGTCGATGGCCTTCGACTGCACGCTGCGGGCCCCGCACGGCGGCATCTTCGTGGTGCCGCTGATCGGGCAGCCGCTGCTCTACCTGGTCGCGATCGCCGCCGGTGTCGGCGTCTCGACCGTGGTGGTCGTCCTGCTCAAGGGCGCCCGGAAGACGGCGCCTTCGGAGGGTGCGGAGACGGCGAAGGAGAGCGGGGGCGTGGCGGAGGAGCGGGTACCGGCCGCCGCCTGATCCGGGATTTGATCCCAAGAGATCCGAATGCGGGGGGTTGTGCGACATGCGTCACTTCAGGACGTAAGTCCCACGGCCCCCCTGTCGGAAGTCCCGGATCGTGTTGTCTACTGTGCGGCATGCTCCAGAATGTCTCGATCCTCCAGCAGATAGGCGTGGCCGTACTCGCTGTGGCGACCGTCGTCTGGGCCGTGGGCCTGGTGCTGGTGCTGCGGCGCGATCGGTTCGACGTGGACGCCTGGCGGCAGTCTCAGCCGCAGGGACTGCGCGCGCTTCCCGCGCTCCCCGCACTTCCCGTGCAGGCCGGACCGCCGCGCGCGGAGACGGTCGAACTCACGCCGGACGAGCGGGCCGCCTTCGCCGGTCTGGTACGGCAGTTCGGCGACAGCCGGTCCTAGCCGGAAGCCCCGGCCAGGAGCGCTGGAGAGTGCTCAGGAGCGCTGCTGCGGAAGGCTCCGCGCCCGCAGCTCCATCGCGGCCCGTGCCGCGCCCTCGCTGACGTACACCTCGCACATGTGCCGCTTGTCCGGTGTGACCGTGTGTTCGACCTCCCACAGGCTCAGCTCGCTGCCGTCGAAGAGCAGGAACGCGTGCTCGTAGAGGGAGAAGCAGAAGCGGGCCTCGCCCGTCAGACAGGGGCGGCCGAAGGCCTGCGTGATCTGGTGGGCGAACGCCGAGCGCAGCCGCCGCTCGATCTCCTCGCCCGGCCGCCCTGCCTCCGGCGGGTTCTCCGCGCGGCGCAGCAGCCGGCGGCCGTGGTCCGCGGAGTCGTCGGGAACGTACGTATGCCGAGGTTCTTCGGCGATCGACAGGCGCAGCACGACGGGCTGTTCGCAGGGGGCGGGGCCGGTCTCCGGGAGCAGCGGCAGGCGCGAGGTGGCGACGCCGGCCTCCTCCTCGTCCGCGTACAGCTCGAACTGGGGGCTGCTGTCGGGGCCCGTGTTGTGGACGAGCTCCCAGAGGGTGAGCGCCTCCGCGTCGGCGAGCAGCCACGTGTGCCGGTACGTCTCGCGGTGCAGGTCCGCGCTGTGGTGCGCGGAGTGCAGCGAACTGTCGTACGCGATCGCCGAGTCCAGGCGCCGTATCGTCTCGTCCGGCAGGTCGAAGGAGTTCAGGGCGCGGCCGAGGAGTCGCTCGAGGTGCTCCTGCGGAGAGTGCGGAGTCTGCTGCTCGGGCGACTCGGGTGGCTCGTACGCTGTCTCGTACTCGTACGGAACGCTCAAGGTTTCTCCCGGCGTTGCTGCATGTCACCTTGTGAGTGCATACCGTAGCCCCTTGCTCGGACATCATGTCCGGGAACGGGAAAACGTACGAGCCGCACGGCAAGTTCCCGTGCGGCTCGTGGTGTTGTGAGTGCTTCTGGCCGGCTTTGGCTAGCCCGCGCTGCCCGCCGTCCACTCGCTCCAGGACATGTTCCAGCCGTTCAGGCCGTTGTCCGGGGCGATCGTCTTGTCGGGGGAGCCCTTGACCGTCACGACGTCCCCGATCAGGGAGTTGTCGTAGAACCACGCGCCCGGCGTGCTGGAGTCGCCCGCGCCCTGCGCGTCCTGGAGGCCGACGCAGCCGTGGCTGGTGTTGGAGCTGCCGAAGATCGAGGGCGAGCCCCAGTAGTTGCCGTGGATGAAGGTGCCGGAGGACGACAGGCGCATCGCGTGCGGGACGTCCTTGATGTCGTACTCACCGCCGAAGCCGACCGTGTCGCCGTTCATCCGGGTCTGGGTGAACTTCTCGGAGATCACCATCTGCCCGTTGTACGTGGGGTTCGACGGGCTGCCCGCGGAGATCGGGATGGTCTTGACGACCTTGCCGTCCCGCTCGACCGTCATCTTCTTCGCCTGCACGTCGACCGTGGAGACCTGCGCGCGGCCGACGGTGAAGCTGACCGTCTTGTTCTGTACGCCGGTGGCGCCCTCCGCGCCCTTCACGCCCTCCAGGTCGATCTTCATCGTGACCTTGGAGCCGGCCTTCCAGTACTCCTCGGGCCGGAAGTCCAGGCGCTGGTCGCCGAACCAGTGGCCGACGACCTTCTGGCCGCTGTCCGAGGTGACCTTGATGTGCGCCTGGACGTCCTTCTTCTCCGTGATGGCCTTGTCGAAGGTGAAGGAGACCGGCATGCCCACGCCGACCTTGGTGCCGCCGTCCGGGGCGTAGCTGCCGATGAAGCTGTTGGCCTTCGAGACGGTCGTGAAGATCGAGTTCTCGGTGGCTTCCTTGCCCTTGGCGTCCTCGGCGTTGGCCGTGATGCGGTACTTCATGCCGCGCTCCAGCTGGGCCTTGGGCTTCCAGCTGGAGCCGTCGGCGGAGAGCGTGCCGTCGACCGCGGCGCCGGTGGAGACCAGCGTCATCTTCACGTCGGTGAGCTTGCCGCCCTCGGCCTTGACGCCCGTGGCGTTGATGGAGGCCCCCGTGGAGCCGTCCTTCGCCGAGATGGTGATGGCGAGGCCCTTGGAGTCCTTGCCCTTGCCGTTCTTGCCGTCGTCGTCCGCGTCCGCGTCGCCGCCGCAGGCCGTGAGGGTCAGCGCACCCGCGGCGGCGAGTGCGGCGGCTGCCAGCAGGGTGCGTCGCCGAGGCCGGGCTGTGTACGACGTTGTCACGGGCTGCTCCATCTATGTGCCAAGTGCGCGTTCTGGTCCAGTACGGGTAAAGAGCGCGCGGCAGGCGGAAAGGTTCCTTCCGGATGGTGTGAGCGGAGGCACAGCTGAGCGGCCCGTCGTGGAGGTCAACGGGCTGTGGTTTAGGGCTATTTGGTGCTGGTTGGGCTTATTCGTCTGCTACCCGCCGTAGAGATCGCGGTACGACGGGAACGTGCCGCCAGGTGTCTCTACCGACTCCGCCGCGAGCAGCGCCCGCACGATCGCGGTCGTCACCAGGTCCGCGCCCGCCGCCAGGATGTCGTTGAGCGCGAGGGGGTTGTCGGCGGGCAGCGGGTGCTCGCCGGTCGCCAGGGCGAAGACGGTGTCCCCGTCGTTGAGGAGGTGCACGGGGCGCACCGCGCGGGCCATGCCGTCGTGCGACGTGCCGGCGAGCTTCTGCGCCTGGGCCTTGGTGAGCACGGCGTCCGTGGCGACCACGGCGAGGGTCGTGTTCAGCGGCGGCCTGCCGTTCCTGGCGGCCGCTTCGGCGAGCCTGCGCCCGGCCTCCTTGTGCACATCGGGCGCGGGGTAGGCTACTTGCCGCCCCTCGAAGTACCGCCCGTACAGCGCGCCCGTCTCCGGGTCGACGCCCGAGCCCGCCGCGTTCGCCACGACCAGCGCGGCCACCGTGATCCCCGAGTCGAGGCGGACGCTCGCGCTGCCGATGCCACCCTTGACCCTGCCGACCACCGCGCCGGTACCCGCCCCGACGTTGCCCTCCCGGACCGGCGTGAACGGCTCGGTGGCCGCGGCATCCGCCACCGCCGCCCGGCCCGTCGCCGCGTCGGGGCGGGCCGTGAACTCGCCGCCGCGGCCGAGGTCGAAGACGCAGGCGGCCGGGACCACGGGCACGACGTGCGAGGGATCGGGGCCCACCCGCACACCGCGGCCCTGCTCCTCCAGCCAGGCCATCACCCCGGACGCGGAGTCCAGGCCGTACGCGCTGCCGCCGGTCAGGACGACCGCCTCGACGCGCTGCACCAGATTCCGCGGGTCGAGCGCGTCCGTCTCCCGGGTGCCGGGACCGCCGCCGCGCACATCCACGGCCGCCACGGCGCCGCCCACGGGCGCGAGTACGACCGTCGTACCGGTGAGATGCCCCGCGTGCCCGGGGCCACTGAGGGTGGCGTGCCCTACGCGCAGGCCTGGGATGTCGGTGAGGGAGCCGGAGGTGTCCATGCCGACCTGCGTATCACGCGGGGCGCGTCGAGTGAGGCGAGTCGGCCATGCGGGGTCGTCCTCGATGCGCGGTTATCCGCCATGCGCGCTCAGCCTCAATGCGCGCTCAGCCTCCACGCACCGTTCCCTTGCGCGGTCAGCCTCCATGCACCGTTCCCTTGCGCGCTCAGCCTCCATGCGCCGTCATCCGTCGGGTGAGCGTCACCCCCGTTGCGACCGTCGCCGTCGCGACGAGGCCCGCGACGAACACCGCCCAGCTTCCCGCGAAGGTGCTCGCCAGGGTCGCGAGCGCACCGCCGGGCAGCACCAGTTGCTGTGCGATGCCCACCTTGTAGTAGCGGGAGTGCAGCAGCCAGACGGTCAGCAGATACAGCGCCATCGGCACCGTCACCGAGGCGGACGCGGCGAGCGTCGAGATGTGCGCCTTGCCGATCGCCTGCTCGACCGCCACCTCGATCCCCGCGCCGATCGCGGCCGCCGAGCCGAGGATGAAGTAGTGCCCGTAACCCCACAGGAACGCCTGCCGGTTGCTGCTGAGCCGGCCGTGGATCGGCACGACGAAGTAGATCCACCACGCCGCGAAGATGATCAGGAGCCCGCCGGCCGCGATGGGCAGCAGATCGCCCAGCTCGTCGGTCTCGTCGATGCCGGACTTCACGGCGACCGTCGCCGCCGCGATCGTCTCACCGAGCACGATGATCGTGAACAGGCCGTACCGCTCGGCGATGTGATGCGGATGCCACGGCGTGGTGAAGCTCCGCTCCGCGACGACCGGCACGCACATCTCGGCGATCGCCATCGCGAGGAACAGCCAGCCCCGGCCGCCCTCCGGCAGGAACAGCAGCCCCGACCAGCCGATCTGGCAGATCAGCACTCCCACGGCGTACCGCAGCGCGGTGCGGCGCTCCTCCCCGCTCGCGGCGGCCGCGGCGCGCAGCCACTGGGTGGTGAGGGCGACCCGCATGATCAGGTAGCCGAGCCAGATGAGCAGGAAGTCGTGGTCCTCGAAGCCCTTGGAGACCCCGGCCGCGAAGACCAGCACACCCGCGATCTGGATGAGTGTGACCACCCGGTAGAGCACGTCGTCGTTGTCGTACGCCGACGCGAACCACGAGAAGTTGACCCACGCCCAGAACAGCGCGAAGAACACCATCGCGTAGTTGAGGATCCCCTCGCCCGCGTGTCCCTCGGCGACGGCGTGCACCAGCTCGGCACCGGCCTGGGCGACCGCCACGACGAAACAGAGGTCGAAGAAGAGCTCAAGCGGGGTCGCCGCCCGGTGCTCCTCGTCCCGCCCGCGCGCGGTCAGCGGGCGCAGCGTGGCCGACGCGGGGGCGGGCCCCGGCTTCGGGCTTCCTGCTGGGTTCGGCGTGGGGGCCGGTTCAGATGTCATGCCGAAAGCACAGCAGAACACGAGGTCCGAAGTCCTGCCCGACCCGCGGTCTTTGTCCTGGTCACCTGGTGGCCAAGGGCTCTGCCCGCCGCGTTCGGCGGCGGCGATCGTGGAAGGGTCAGGCCCCGGAGCAAGGTCGGGACCCGTAGCGAACTGGGAACCCACATGAGATCGCCTGCCGTCCAAGAAACGCCGACCGCGCCCACGGGCACGTCGTACGACCCCGCTCAGTACCGTCCCGGCCGGACCATCACCGACTGGGAGCCGGAGAACGAACTCTTCTGGAAGTCCACCGGCAGGAAGGTCGCCGCCCGCAACCTGTGGATCGCGGTCCCCGCCCTCCTGGTGGCCTTCGTCGTCTGGCAGGTGTGGTCGGTCACCGCGACCAACCTGGCCGATGTCGGCTTCAGCTTCTCCACCTCCCAGCTGTTCTGGCTGACGGCGGTCCCCGGCCTCACGGGCGGCACGGCCCGGATCCTCTACACCTTCCTCGGCCCGATGATCGGCCAGCGCCGCTTCACCGCGCTCTCCACGATCGTCCTGGTCGTCCCCCTGATCTGGCTCGGCATCGCGGTCCAGGACCCCGACACCTCGTACGGCGTGATGATCGCCATCGCCGCCCTCTGTGGCGTCGGCGGCGCGAACTTCGCCTCGTCCCTCGCCAACATCGGCTTCTTCTTCCCCAAGCGGGACAAGGGCAACGCGACCGGCATCAACGGCGGCCTCGGCAACCTCGGCGTCTCCGTCGTCCAGCTGGTCACCCCGATCGTCATCACCAGCTCCGTCATCGCGGTCGGCTCGGCCCAGCACAAGGCCGACGGCACTCCGGTCTGGCTGCAGAACGCCGCGTTCCTGTGGGTGCCCGTCCTGGTGGTCCTGGCCGCGATCGCCTGGTTCGGCCAGAACGACCTGAAGATCGCCTCGACCCCCTTCAGCCAGCAGAAGATCATCTTCAAGCGCAAGCACAACTGGCTGATGACCTGGCTCTACGTCGGCACGTTCGGCTCCTTCATCGGCTTCGCGGCGGCCCTGCCGATGCTCATCAAGACCACGTTCACGCCGATCGACGCGGCCTACTCCGCGGCCACGTACGCCTGGATGGGCCCGGCCGTGGGGGCGCTCGCCCGCTGGGCCGGCGGCTGGATCGCCGACAAGATCGGCGGCGCGCGGGTCACCATCATCTCCTTCGCCGGCATGGCGCTCTCGATCATCGGCGTCATCAACTTCCTGCCCTCCGGCGGCGACAACGGCAACTTCTGGGGCTTCCTCGCCTGCTTCCTGTGCGCGTTCTTCTTCTCGGGCATCGGCAACGGCTCGACGTTCCGCCAGATCCCGGTGATCTTCCGCAACCAGCACCTGAAGGGCCTGACGGAGGGCACGCCCGAGTACACGAAGGCGCTGAAGCAGTCCGAGATGGAGGCGGGCGCCGTCACCGGCTTCACCTCCGCCATCGCGGCGTACGGCTTCTTCTTCATCCCGGCGATGTTCGCCAACTTCGCGGTCACCAGCGCGATGTGGGGCTTCGTGGCCTTCTACGCCAGCTGTGTCGCCGTCTGCTGGTGGTTCTACGCCCGCAAGGGCGCGGAGTCCCCGAGCTGACGCGTCGGGCGGCGCGGACCGAGCGGACCGGGTGGGCCGGGTGTGGGAGCACCCGGTCCACCCTCTTTCCGTTGCCCTCAGGCGCCGGGAATCGGGACCTCCGGCCCTGAAGTAGGGACCATTGCGGCGCCCCTGATCGATCAAACGGGCGTGGAATGGAGACGTACCGAAGAGGCGAGACGGAAGGTGCGGATCATGACTGCCACTCCTGCGGAAGCGACGGTGCACGGCACGGCCTGGGACGGCTTCAAGGGCGGCCTCTGGCGCGACGCCGTCGACGTACGCGACTTCGTGCAGCAGAACTACACGCCGTACGAGGGCGACGACTCCTTCCTCGCGGGCCCGACCGACCGCACCACCCAGGTCTGGCAGAAGCTCCTCGCCATGTTCCCGGAGGAGAACGAGCGCGGCATCTACGACGTCGACGTCAAGACGCCCTCCCGCATCGACGCCTTCAGGCCCGGCTACATCGACCACCGCCTCGACCTGATCGTCGGCCTGCAGACCGACGCCCCGCTGCGCCGCGCCATCATGCCCAATGGCGGCTGGCGAATGGTCGAAGGCGCCCTCAACGCCTACGGCTACGAGGCCGACCCCGAGGTCAAAGAGGTCTACACGCACCTCCGCAAGACCCACAACGAAGGCGTCTTCGACGCCTACACCCCCGAGATCCGCGCCTGCCGCTCCTCCGGCATCATCACGGGCCTGCCCGACGCCTACGGCCGCGGCCGCATCATCGGCGACTACCGCCGCGTCGCGCTCTACGGAGTCGACCGCCTCATCGCCGCGAAGGAGGCCGACAAGGCCCTCCTGAACGAGCAGTGGCCCACCCAGGACGTCATCCGCGCCCGCGAGGAGACCTCCGAGCAGATCAAGGCCCTGGGCGAGCTGAAGGCCATGGCCCTGTCCTACGGCCACGACATCTCCGGCCCCGCCCGCACGGGCCGCGAGGCCGTCCAGTGGCTGTACTTCGCCTACCTCGCCGCCGTGAAGGAGCAGAACGGCGCGGCCATGTCGATCGGCCGCATCGACAACTTCCTCGACATCTACCTCCAGCGCGACATCGAGGCCGGCCGCATCACCGAGGCCGAGGCCCAGGAGTTCATCGACGACTTCGTCATCAAGCTCCGCATCGTCCGCTTCCTGCGCACCCCCGAGTACAACGAGCTGTACTCCGGCGACCCCACCTGGGTCACCTGGTCCATGGCCGGCATCGGCGAGGACGGCCGCCCGCTGGTCTCCCGCACCACCTTCCGCGCCCTGCAGACCCTCTACAACCTCGGCCCGGCCCCCGAGCCGAACTTCACCGTCTTCTGGGCCCCGCAACTGCCCGACGGCTTCAAGAAGTTCGCCGCCCAGGTGGCCGTCGACACCTCGGCCCTCCAGTTCGAGTCCGACGAGCTGATGCGCCCCAAGTACGGCGACGACACCGCGATCGCCTGCTGTGTGTCGGCCATGGCCGTCGGCAAGCAGATGCAGTTCTTCGGCGCCCGCGTCAATGTCGCCAAGGCGCTGCTCTACGCCATCAACGGCGGCCGCGACGAGAAGACCGGCAAGCGCGTCGTCGAGGGCTTCGAGCCGGTCGAGGGCGACTACCTGGACTACGAGACCGTCGCCGAGCGCTACGACGCGATGCTCGGCTGGCTCGGCAAGACGTACGTCCACGCGCTGAACGTCATCCACTACATGCACGACAAGTACGCCTACGAGCGCATCGAGATGGCCCTGCACGACCAGGAGGTCCTGCGCACCATGGCATGCGGCATCGCGGGCCTCTCGGTCGCCGCCGACTCGCTCTCCGCCATCAAGCACGCCAGGGTCAAGGTGATCCGCGACGAGACGGGCCTCGCCGTCGACTACGAGATCGAGGGCGACTACCCCGCCTACGGCAACAACGACGAGCGGGCCGACGCCATCGCGCGGCGGATCGTCTCCGACTTCATGGGCAAGGTCCGCAAGCACCCGACGTACCGGAACGCGGTGCACACCCAGTCGGTCCTGACGATCACCTCGAACGTCGTCTACGGCAAGAAGACCGGCAACACCCCCGACGGCCGCCGCGCGGGCGAGCCCTTCGCGCCGGGCGCCAACCCGATGAACGGCCGCGACCAGCACGGCTACATCGCCTCCGCGCTGTCCGTCGCCAAGCTCGACTACGACGACGCCGAGGACGGCATCTCGCTGACCAACACCATCACGCCCGACGCCCTGGGCCGCACCCCCGAGGAGCGGACCGCGAACCTCTCCGGCGTCCTGGACGGCTACATGGCGAGCGGCGGCTTCCACATGAACGTCAACGTCCTCGACAAGGCGACCCTCCAGGACGCCATGGAGCACCCGGAGAACTACCCGCAGCTGACCATCAGGGTCTCCGGCTACGCGGTCAACTTCATCCGCCTCACCCGCGACCAGCAGCTCGACGTCATCAACCGCACCTTCCACGGCTCGCTCTGAGCCACTTGGAGGCCCGCCATGACTGCCCTGCTCGACACGGCGACCCCGGCGGCCGCCGTCACCCGCCGCCCGGTCACCGGATCCCTCCACTCCTGGGACCTGTCCACAGGGGTCGACGGACCCGGCACGCGCTTCGTCACGTTCCTCTCCGGATGCCCGCTGACCTGCCTGTACTGCCACAACCCCGACACCTGGCGGATGCGGGACGGCAAGCGGACCACGGTCGACGACGTGATCACGGAGGCCGCCAAGTACACGACGTTCATCTCGGCGGCCGGCGGCGGAGCCACCGTCAGCGGCGGCGAACCCCTGCTGCAGCCCGTCTTCACCGGGGAGCTGCTGCACCGCCTCAAGCACCAGCTGGGCCTGCACACCGCCCTCGACACCTCGGGCTTCCTCGGCACACGGGCCACCGACGCCCTGCTCCGCGACGTCGACCTGGTGCTCCTGGACATCAAGTCCTGGGACCGCGACACATACAAGAGGGTCACGGGCCGCCCCCTGCGGCCCACCCTCGACTTCGCCCGGCGCCTGGCCGACCTCGGCCAGGACGTCTGGGTGCGGTTCGTCCTCGTGCCCGGTCTGACCGACGATCCGGCGAACATCGGGGGAGTCGCCCGCTTCGCCGCCTCGCTCGGCAACGTCTCGCGCGTCGACGTGCTGCCCTTCCACCAGCTGGGCGAGGCGAAGTGGGACGCGCTCGGCAAGGACTTCACGCTCCGCGACACCCCCTCGCCCACCCCCGGGCAGGTCGCGGCGGCCAAGGAGATCTTCGCGGCCCAGGGCCTCAGGGCCGTCTGAGCGGGGCGGGGCCCCACGGACGTACCCTGGATACATGAGCACCGCCCCCGCCCCCGAACCGCGCGATCCGAAGGAATCGGAGGCCCCGAAGGACGCGACGGCGCCGAGGAAGCCGAGGAGCGCCCTGGTCTTCGACGATCCCCTGTCGCAGCAGTCTTCGGACGACACGGACCGCGGGTGGGGAGAGCGGCCTCCGGTCGGCGGCGACAGCGCCGCCGACCTCGCGCGCTTCCTCGACGAGAAGCCGCCCCACCACCTCTGAGCCCGCTCTAGGGCTCGCTGTGGCCAGAGCCGCGCTGCGCCACCAGGGCGTCGCGGATCTCCTTGAGGACCTCCAGCTCGGACACCTCGATGACCTCCTGCGTTCCCTCCTTGGCCGCCTTCCGCGCGGCCTGCTTCGCGAGGTACTTGGCCATGGGCAGCACCATCAGGAAGTACACGACGGCCGCGGTGATCACAAAGCTGAGCGTGGCGCTGAGCACCGAACCCCACATGATCGGGATGCCGCTCTCGACCGTCCCGTCGGGCTTCATGACGCACGGGTCCTTGAGGCACGAGCTGTAGCGGTCGAGATCCTTCGTTCCGAAGGCACCGACCAGCGGGTTGATGACACCCTTCACGACCGAGTTCACGATGTTCGTGAACGCGGCGCCGATGACCACCGCGACCGCCAGGTCGACGACATTGCCGCGCATCAGGAAGGCCTTGAAGCCCTCCCAGAGACCCGGTTCCTTCTTCTCGCTCACCACGAGGCCTTTCGTTGCACATGCAGGTTGTAAAACAGACGGCTTCGCAACCTACGGCAGCGCCCGGCGGGCCTGTCCAATTGGGCGCCTCGAACGGGCGACTTGACCGCATGTCAGTGCAGCCGCCCATGTGATGAATGCAGTCGCACACGCGCTGGGTCAGCACAGTGTCACCGCCAGGCGCGCCGTCGCACCGGCGCCCGCGAGCCGCGCGGCGGTCGCCCGCGGGACGGAGAGCACCACCAACGCGCCGCCCTCCGCGGCGCTTTCGGCCCCGGCATCCGCCCCGCCGTCGGCCTCGGGCACCTCGGCGACCCTGGCGCCCGCCGCCACCACCCGCGGCTTTCCGCCGCCGACGGCCGATCCGTCCGCGGCGACGACGTCCACCCGGTCCCCGCGGCGCAGCAGCCGCACCGTCGCCGCGTCCGCGATCCGCACGGGCGCCGTCACCAGCGGGGCGGCCGGCGCCGGATGCGCCCGTGGCCGCACCACCCGCTCGGCATCCCCGACCCGCTCGGCGTCCCGTGGCCCGGCGGCCACCAGCGCGGCGGCGGTCATCGCCAGCCCCGCGGCCATGGCCCGGCGTCTGTGCCGCAGCAGCCGCCGCAGCCGGTGCCGTCCGCCCCTGACGCGCAGGGGAGCGAAGTGCGGTACCTGGCGGCTGTCTGCCGGCCGGGGCTGGGAGGGGACTGGGATCACGACGACCACCGCCTGCGATGAGAGGGAATCGGCTTGCGCTCTCACGATGAGGGCTCACGCCGAATCCCGCTGAGGCCCGTGGACTACTCGCCGGTTGTGGACAACTCCCTCACTCGAAGGGGAAGTTCCGCCAGGTCAAGTCGTACTCACGCCGCGCTCAAGCCCTACCTCACGGCATCCGTATCCCCGCGTCCATCCCGCCCAGCGCCTCCGCGCACGGACAGTCCCGCTCGCCGGCCGCCGGCAGCCCCGCCACCGCGTCGAACAGCACCGACCGCAGCCGGTCCACGTTCGCCGCGAAGACCTGGAGCACCTCGTCGTGCGAGACGCCCTCGCCGCTCTCCGCCCCCGCGTCGAGATCCGTGACCAGGTTCAACGACGTGTAGCAGAGCTCCAGTTCACGGGCGAGCGCCGCCTCGGGATGCCCGGTCATGCCCACCACCGACCAGCCCTGCGCCGCGTACCAGCGCGACTCGGCGCGGGTCGAGAACTGCGGGCCCTCGATCACGACCAGCGTCCCGCCGTCCACCGGCTCCCAGTCACGGCCGCGCGCCGCCTTCAGCGCGGCACTGCGCCCGGCCGGGCAGTACGGGTCGGCGAGCGACACGTGCACGACGTTCGGGATGCTCCCGTCGGGCAGGGGCACTCCGTCGAAATACGTCTGCGTCCGCGCCTTGGTGCGGTCCACGAGCTGGTCGGGCACGAGCAGCGTGCCCGGCCCGAACTCGGGGCGCAGCCCGCCCACCGCGCACGGTCCGAGCACCTGCCGTACGCCCACGGAACGCAACGCCCACAGGTTCGCCCGGTAGTTGATGCGGTTCGGCGGCAGATGGTGGCCGCGGCCGTGCCGGGGCAGGAAGGCGACCCGCCGCCCGGCGATCTCACCGAGGAAGAGGGAGTCGCTGGGTGCCCCGTAGGGGGTGTCGACCTGGATTTCGGTCACGTTGTCGAGGAAGGAGTAGAAGCCCGAGCCGCCGATGACACCGATGTCGGCCCGCGTCGCGTTCGCCGTGTTCACCATGCCCAGCACAGTAGTCGGGCGGTGGTACGCCGAGGTCCCCGCCGTCAGAAGACGGCGGGGACCCGGAAAGAGGCGTGTGCGGGGCGCTGAGCCCTACGCGGCCGACGACCCCGAGGACGAGGTCGACGCGGAAGACGACGACGAAGACGACGAAGCGGTCGACGTGGACTTCGAGTCGGACGGCTTCGAGTCGGACGACTTCGAGGAGGAGGACGTCGACGTCGACGACGGCGTGCTGCTCGACGAGGAGCCGCGGCTGTCGTTGCGGTAGAAGCCGGAGCCCTTGAAGACGATGCCGACGGCCGAGAACACCTTCTTGAGGCGTCCGTCGCAGCTGGGGCACACGGTCAGGGCGTCATCGGTGAACTTCTGCACCGCCTCGAGGCCCTCGCCGCACTCGGTGCACTGGTACTGGTACGTCGGCACTTGCTTCCTCCTGGCACTCTCACTCGATGAGTGCTAACGACGGTCCATAGTGACGTATTCCGCGAGATCAGTCCACCGTCACCGGCTCGCGGTGACCGACGCCACGCGCCACCGTGCGCCCGGCGGACCGCGGCACAAGCCGCGATCGCAGGGCGAGGAGCACCACGAGGGCCAGTGCGGTGCCGCCCAGCGGCACCAGGAATCCGGCGCCGTCCCAGAGCCGGTCCTCCAGCTGTCCGGCGACCGTGACGGCGGCGGCCTGGCCGAGCGCGACGGCGCCCGTGAGCCAGGTGAAGGCCTCCGTGCGGCCGGTCGGCGCGACCAGCTTGTCCACCAGTGTGTAGCCGGTGATCAGCGCGGGAGCGATGCAGACGCCGACCAGGAGACCGAGCCCGGCGAGCAGCACCACGGAGTGCGCGGCCCACAGCCCCGACGCCATCAGCGTCAGTGCCGCGTACGCGACGACGAGGCGCCGCTGCGGGGCGATCTTCCAGGCGATGGCGCCGCAGACCAGGCCGGAGAGCATGTTGCCCGCCGCGAAGGTGCCGTACAGGACGCCGTTCAGGCCGGGCTCGCCGATCGACTCGGTGAAGGCGGCCAGGGCCACCTGCATGCCGCCGAAGACGGCGCCGATGCCCAGGAAGGTCACGATCAGGACGCGCACCCCGGGGATCCGCAGGGCCGAGGTGTGCTCCACGCGCGCGTGGGCGTCACGCGGGGCGGGCTTGGGCTGGGTGCTCTTCTGCGCGGCGAACAGCAGGCCGCCGACGAGGGTGAGGCCCGCCTCGGTGAAGAGTCCGGCCGACGGGTCGATGGTGGTGCACAGGGCGGTCGCGAGGAGCGGGCCGAGGACGAAGGTCAGCTCGTCGGTGACCGACTCGAAGGCGGCCGCCGTGCCGGCCAGCGGGGTGTCCTGGAGCTTGACGCCCCAGCGGGCCCGGACCATGGGGCCGATCTGCGGCTGCGAGGCGCCGGTGGGCACCGCCGCGACGAAGAGCGCCCACAGGGGGGCGTCCGAGAGCGCGAGCAGCGTCAGGGAGAGCACCGACACCGTGTGGATGAGCACGCCCGGCACCAGCACGGCCCGCTGGCCGAACCGGTCGGCGAGCTTGCCCCCGAAGGGGGCGAAGACCGCCATGGAGACGCCGGTGACGGCCGATACGGCGCCGGCGACACCGTAGGAGCCGGTGGTGTGCTGGACCAGCAGGACGATGGAGATGGTCAGCATCGCGAAGGGCTGGCGTGCCGCGAAGCCGGGCAGGAGAAACGTCCAGGCGCCGCGGGTGCGCAGCAGCTGGCCGTATCCGGGGCGGGAGGTGACCGTGGATGCCACGGCCCGTGCCTTTCTGCCGCCTGGTAGCGCGGCCCCTTTTTTCAGGGAGACGGCGCCGAGAGCTGTCCTCTTGCGCGGAACTGCGGTAGATGCCGGTTGCCCACTGCGAGGACACGCGGCCGCCATACGGTCGGCGCCAGCTCTGCTTCAGACAGAGTTGGTTCGATCAGTTGGTTCTGGCGCTTCAGGCACCCGAGGCGCCCAAGCGATATGGGCAAGATCCATTGCTTCGGATCATGCGTCCCTTCATCGTACAGGGAACGAACGCGTCAAGCCTGCGAATACTGAGAATGAGGCGCCCGTCACCTGCGATTGTCCCGCCCATCCCGCTCCTGGGTGGTCGTTCCCAGCCAGCCGGCCAGCTTTCCGCCCTGTCCGACCGCGCGCAGCCGCTGCTCGGCGGCGTCCCGCACCGGGTCGGTGGCCACCACCAGAAGCTCGTCGCCGCGGCGCAGCACGGTCGTCGGCAGCGGCACGAAGGATTCGCCTTCGCGTACGACCAGGGTGACCGCGGCACCGGCGGGCAGCCGCAGCTCGGCCACCTCGACGCCGTGCATCCGTGACCCCTTGGGGATCGCCACGGAGAGCAGATGGCCGCGCAGCCGCTCCAGGGGAGCGGACTCGATGCCCAGGTCGGCGGCCTCCGCGGAGTCGCCGAGGCGCAGCACCTTGGCCAGCCACGGCAGCGTAGGACCCTGGATGAGGGTGTAGACGACGACCAGGACGAAGACGATGTTGAAGATCCGCTGGCTGTCGTCGACGCCGTTCACCATCGGGATGGTCGCCAGGATGATGGGCACGGCGCCGCGCAGTCCGGCCCAGGACATCAGGGCCTTCTCCTGCCAGGGCATGCGGAACGGCAACAGGCTGATCACGACTTCCAGGGGCCTGGCCACCATCGTCAGGACCAGGCCGATGACGATCGCGGGCCAGGTGTCGTCGAGCAGGTCGTGCGGTGTGACGAGCAGGCCGAGCAGGACGAACATGCCGATCTGGGCGATCCAGCCGAGCCCCTCGGCGAAGCCGCGGGTGGCGGGCCAGTGCGGCAGCTTGGCGTTGCCGAGGACCATCGAGGCGAGGTAGACGGCGAGGAACCCGGAGCCGTGCGCCATGGCGCCCGCCGCGTACGCCGCGACCGCGATGGCGAGGACGGCGATGGGGTAGAGGCCGGAGGCGGGCAGGGCCACGTGCCGCAGGCCGTAGGCGCCCAGCCAGCCGACCGCGATGCCGATCGCGGCACCGATCGCCAGCTCCAGGGCGATCTCGCCGATGAGGACGTACCAGTGCTCCACGGTCCCCGTGGTGGAGAACGCCACGACCAGGATCACCACAGGGGCGTCGTTGAACCCCGACTCCGCTTCCAGGACACCCGTCACGCGCGAGGGCAACGGCACCTTCCGCAGCACGGAGAAGACCGCCGCCGCGTCCGTGGACGAGACGACCGCGCCGATGATCAGCGCCTGCCGCCACTCGAGACCGACCAGATAGTGCGCGCCCGCGGCCGTCACGCCGACGCTCACGGCGACGCCGGCCAAGGAGAGCGCGGCGGCCGCCGGCAGGGCCGGTTTGATCTCTTTCCACTTCGTGCCGAGACCGCCCTCGGCCAGGATCACGACGAGGGCGGCATAGCCGATGACCTGCGTCAGCTCGGCGTTGTTGAAGGTGACGTTGCCGATGCCGTCCTGGCCTATCGCGACGCCGATGCCGAGGTAGAGCAGCAGGCTGGGGAGCCCGCTGCGCGAGGAGACGCGGACGGCCGCCACCGCGACGAGCAGGACGAGCGAGCAGATGAGCAGGAGCTGGTTGAGGTCGTGGACAGTCAGGGGCCGTTCCTTCCTCCGCGCGAGCCAAGTACTTCGTTACCTTACCTAATTGTTAACGCCTCCTTGACGCCATCGAACGCCAGTCCGATGCGTGGCGATGTAGGTTCCTGACTCCGCGTCCGAGGCCGTAGTGCCCTGCGCCTATGGTTGCTCCAGCGCTCTCACCACCGCCCAGCCAGCCCTGCCGCTCGCGTAAGGACAGCAAGGACAGCGATGCCCTCGAATACCAACGCCTCTTCCGGTCATAAGTCCGGCAAGAAGAAGGGGCGCCGAGCCCGACTCATCGTGATCGTCCTGGTCCTCGCCATCGTGGGGGGCATCGGCTACGGCGCGTACTGGAGCATCAGCACGGTGCGCGCCTCCTTCCCGCAGACCAAGGGAACGATCGAGCTCGACGGTCTGGCCGGTCCCGTCGACGTGAAGCGTGACGGCAACGGAATCCCGCAGATCTACGCCGAGTCCGACGCCGACCTGTTCATGGCCCAGGGCTATGTCCAGGCGCAGGACCGCTTCTGGGAGATGGACGTCCGTCGCCATATGACCTCCGGTCGGCTCTCCGAGATGTTCGGAAAGGGTCAGCTCAAGACCGATGAGTTCCTGCGGACGCTCGGCTGGCACCGGGTGGCGCAGAAGGAGTACGACTCCAAGCTCTCGCCGGAGACGAAGAAGTACCTCCAGGCGTACGCCAAGGGAGTCAACGCCTACCTGAAGGACAAGGACGGCGAGGAGATCTCCCTGGAGTACGCCGCCCTCGGCTTCACCAACGACTACAAGCCCCAGGAGTGGACGCCCGTCGACTCCGTGGCCTGGCTCAAGGCCATGGCCTGGGACCTGCGCGGCAACATGCAGGACGAGATCGACCGCTCCCTGATGACCAGCCGCCTCGGCCCGTCGCAGATCAAGGACCTGTACCCGAAGTACCCGTACGCCCGGAACAAGCCGATCGTCCAGGAGGGCGCCTACAACAGCGTCACCAAGGAGTACGAGGGCAAGGGCGGCGCCACGGGCAGCCAGTCGGGCACGGCAGGCGGCGCCGCGGGCACGGGTCTCGCCGGCAACACGGAGGCCCCCGACGGCCTGCAGTCGCAGCTCTCCGGCCTCTCCGACGTCCTGGACAAGATCCCGGACGCGGGCCTCGGCCCGAACGGCAACGGCATCGGCTCCAACTCGTGGGTGGTCTCCGGAGACCACACCATCTCCGGGAAGCCGCTGCTGGCCAACGACCCGCACCTCTCGCCGCAGCTGCCGTCCGTCTGGTACCAGATGGGCCTGCACTGCCGGACGGTCTCCAAGGAGTGCCAGTACGACGTCTCCGGGTACACGTTCTCCGGGATGCCGGGTGTGGTCATCGGCCACAACCAGGACATCGCCTGGGGCATGACGAACCTGGGCGCCGACGTCACGGACCTCTACCTGGAGAAGTTCGAGGGCGACGGCTACGAGTACGACGGCAAGGTCGTGCCCTTCAAGACCCGCGTCGAGACGATCAAGGTCGCGGGCGGCAAGCCCAAGAAGATCACCGTCCGCGAGACCGACAACGGCCCGCTCCTGTCCGACCGCGACGACGAGCTGGTGAAGGTCGGCAAGAAGGCCACCGTCGACAGCGCCGCCCCCGACCGGGGCGACGGCTACGGAGTCTCGCTGCGCTGGACCGCGCTGCAGCCCGGCAAGTCGATGGACGCCGTCTTCGAGCTCAACAAGGCGAAGAACTTCTCGGACTTCCGCAAGGCCGCCGCTTCTTTTGAAGTGCCCTCGCAGAACCTGATCTACGCCGACACCAAGGGCCACATCGGCTACCAGGCGCCCGGCAAGATCCCGGTCCGCGGCAAGGGCGACGGCGCGCTGCCCGCGCCCGGCTGGGACTCCGACTACCGCTGGACCGGCTACATCCCGCAGTCGGCGCTGCCCTACGAGTACGACCCCAAGCGCGGCTACATCGTGACCGCCAACCAGGCCGTCATCGACGAGGACAAGTACCCGTACAAGCTCACGTCGGACTGGGGCTACGGGGCGCGCAGCCAGCGGATCACGGACCTCATCCAGTCGAAGATCAAGGACGGCGGGAAGGTCTCCACCGAGGACATGCGCACGATGCAGATGGACAACAGCAGCGAGATCGCCAAGCTGCTGGTGCCCAAGCTGCTCAAGATCGACATCAAGGACCCGTACATCCGCGAGGCGCAGAAGCTCCTCGAGGGCTGGGACTACACCCAGGACGCCGACTCGGCGGCCGCGGCGTACTTCAACTCGGTCTGGCGCAGCGTCCTCAAGCTGTCCATCGGCAACAAGCTCCCCAAGGAGCTGCGCGCCAAGGGCCAGTGCCTGAACGTCGAGCCGGCCGGGAACACCGGTCCCGCGGACGAGGCCGAGCCGGTGCGCGAGTGCGGCCAGCGCGACGCGGAGTCGGCGCAGCCCGACGGCGGCGACCGCTACTACGAAGTGATCCGGTCGATCCTCGACGACGAGAAGAACGACTGGTGGCAGTCGCCGAAGACCCGCACCGACAGCGAGACCAAGACCCGCGACCAGCTCTTCGCGCGGGCCATGGAAGACGCCCGCTGGGACCTGACCGCCAAGCTCGGCAAGGACATCGACACCTGGAGCTGGGGCCGCCTGCACCGGCTGACCCTGAAGAACCAGACCCTCGGCGTCGAGGGTCCGGGCTGGCTCCAGTTCATGCTCAACCGCGGCCCGTTCAAGCTGGGCGGCGGCGAGGCGGCGGTCAACGCCACCGGCTGGAACGCGGCGGGCGGCTACGGAGTGCAGTGGGTGCCGTCGATGCGCATGGTGGTGAACCTCGACGACCTCGACAAGTCGAAGTGGATCAACCTCACCGGCGCTTCGGGGCACGCCTACAACGCGCACTACACCGACCAGACCAGCAAGTGGGTCAAGGGCGAGCTGCTGCCGTGGTCGTTCTCCGAGAAGGCCGTCAAGAACAGCACGAGCGACACCCTGGTGCTGCGGCCCTGAGCCGTGAGCAGCAGTGAAAGGGCCCTCCACGCGCGCGTGGAGGGCCCTTTCACGTCACCGGAGGTCAGCGGAAGCGGCGTACTCCCGAAGGCGTGACCACGGCGTGCACCGGCCGGTCGTGCGCCTCCGCCGGGACGCGGGCGACGACCTCCGTGTCGTACAGGAGCACCACCAGGGCCGGATCGGCCGCCGCCCGCTCCAGGCGCGCCAGGGCCCTGTCGTACGAGCCTCCGCCGCGCCCCAGGCGCATTCCGCGCTCGTCGACGGCGAGGCCGGGAAGCAGCACGGCGTCGGCCTCCGTGACGGCGTCGGGCCCGAGCCGCGGCCCGGAGGGTTCCAACAGCGCGATCTTTCCCGCGTGTTGGACCCGCTCAAGTGAGCCCGCTCCGTCGTACGCGGCCCAGTCGAGGTCGTTGTCGGCGAGCAGCACCGGCAGCAGGACCCGCGTCCCGCGCGCGTGCAGGGCGTCGAGGAGGGCGCGCGTGCCCGGCTCGCTCCCCACAGAGACGTACGCCGCCACCGTGCGGGCCCCGGCCAGCTCCGGCAGCTCCAGTGCGCGCCCGGCGAGAACCGCGGCGGCCTCCTGAGCGTCATCCCTAGTCAACCCGCCTCTAACCGCGAGGAACTCTCGCCGCAACGTGCGCTTGGTTGCCTTGTCCGAGCCGGTCTCTGCCATGGCGTGGCCACAAATCCCTTCAGTTGTGCTCATATGAGAATCAATTGTCCGGAGCCACAGATTCCGCACATACGCACCAGTTATGGTTACGGACATGACTGAGTCTCACCCCCCCAGGATCAGCAAGGCTGTCATTCCGGCAGCGGGTCTAGGCACCCGGTTCCTGCCGGCGACCAAGGCCACTCCGAAGGAGATGCTGCCGGTCGTCGACAAGCCGGCCATCCAGTACGTGGTGGAGGAAGCCGCCTCCGCGGGCCTCGATGACGTCCTCATGATCACGGGTCGCAACAAGCGCCCCCTGGAGGACCACTTCGACCGCAACTACGAACTGGAGTCGGCCCTTCTGAAGAAGGGCGACGAGGCGCGGCTCGCGAAGGTCCAGGAGTCCAGCGACCTCGCGACGATGCACTACGTACGCCAGGGCGACCCCAAGGGGCTCGGTCACGCCGTCCTGTGCGCCGCCCCGCACGTCGGCAACGAACCGTTCGCGGTGCTCCTCGGCGACGACCTCATCGACCCGCGCGACCCCCTGCTGGCCCGCATGGTCGAGGTCCAGGAGCAGCACGGCGGCAGCGTCATCGCCCTCATGGAGGTGGCCCCGGAGCAGATCCACCTCTACGGCTGCGCGGCCGTCGACGCCACGGAAGACGGCGACGTCGTGAAGGTGACCGGCCTGGTCGAGAAGCCGGACCCGGCGGACGCCCCCAGCAACTACGCCATCATCGGCCGCTATGTCCTGGACCCCCATGTCTTCGACATACTGCGCAAGACCGAGCCGGGCCGCGGAGGCGAGATCCAGCTCACCGACGCACTCCAGCAGCTGGCGGCCGACGAGAAGGTCGGCGGTCCCGTGCACGGCGTGGTCTTCAAGGGCCGCCGCTATGACACCGGTGACCGCGGCGACTATCTGCGTGCCATTGTCAGACTCGCGTGCGAACGTGAGGACCTGGGCCCGGACTTCCAGGCCTGGCTTCGCAGTTACGTGTCCGAGGAGATGTAGCACTTTGAGCAGCAGCGCGACGACCGAAGCCACCGGCCAGCACCATGTGTGGTCGGTGGGCGAGCACCTGGACGACATCCTCGGATCCGTCCGCCCCCTGGAGCCCATCGAGCTCCAACTCCTCGACGCCCAGGGCTGCGTCCTCGTCGAGGACGTCACGGTGCCCGTCTCGCTGCCGCCCTTCGACAACAGCTCCATGGACGGATACGCGGTCCGGGTCGCCGATGTCGCGGGCGCGAGCGAGGAGTTCCCCGCCGTCCTGACCGTCATCGGCGACGTGGCCGCGGGCCAGGGCGAACAGCCCACCGTCGGCGCCGGCCAGGCCGCCCGCATCATGACCGGCGCCCCGCTGCCGCCCGGCGCCGAGGCCGTCGTCCCCGTGGAGTGGACCGACGGAGGCCTCGGCGAAGGCCCCGTCTCCGGGATGCGCGCCCACAGCGCCGCCCCGGACGGCGCCTCCGGAGAGGTCCGCGTGCACCGCCCCGCCGAGGCACGCGCGCATGTCCGCGCACAGGGCAGCGACGTCCGCGCGGGCGACCGCGCGCTCACCGCCGGCACGGTCCTCGGCGCCCCGCAGATCGCCCTGCTCGCCGCGATCGGCCGCGGCACGGTCAAGGTGCGCCCGCGCCCCCGCGTGGTCGTCATGTCCACCGGCAGCGAACTGGTCCAGCCCGGCGAGGAATTGGGCAAGGGCCAGATCTACGACTCCAACAGCTTCGCTCTCACCGCCGCCGCGCGGGACGCCGGAGCGATCGCCTACCGCGTCGGAGCGGTCGCCGACGACGCCGAGACGCTGCGCTCCACCATCGAGGACCAGCTGATCCGCGCGGACCTCATCGTCACCACGGGCGGTGTCAGCGTCGGCGCGTACGACGTGGTGAAGGAAGCGCTCTCCTCCGTGGGAGACGAGGACGAGGACGGCAGCGGCATCGAGTTCCGCAAGCTCGCCATGCAGCCGGGCAAGCCGCAGGGCTTCGGCTCCATCGGCCCCGACCACACCCCGCTGCTCGCCCTGCCGGGCAACCCGGTGTCGTCGTACGTCTCCTTCGAGCTCTTCGTCCGGCCCGCCGTGCGCACGCTGATGGGCCTCCCGGACGTCCACCGGCCCACCGCGCGCGCGGAGCTGGACGTCGACAAGGCGCTGACCTCACCGGCGGGCAAGCGGCAGTTCCTGCGCGGGCAGTACGACGCGGAGGCGGGCACCGTGCGCCCCGTCGGCGGCGCCGGATCGCATCTCGTGGCCGCCCTCGCGCACGCGGACGCGCTGATCGTCGTTCCGGAGGACACCACGTCGGTGGAGCCCGGCACCGCCGTCGAGGTGGTCCTGCTCGGCTGAGAAGCCTCCCCGCGCGGTACGGTGTCGCGCACATAGGCCCCCGCGCCGCACCGCGGGAGTGCCCGGACCGGGAGCGCCACAGCACATGACCGCGATTTCCCGGGGGGAGACCCCCGGAGCCCCTGAGCAGCAGCGACTGACGCACATCGACGAAGCGGGCGCCGCCCGCATGGTCGACGTATCCGAGAAGGACGTGACCGCGCGGACCGCCCGCGCCACCGGCCGCGTCCTGGTCTCGCCCCGCGTGATCGAGCTGTTGCGCGGCGAAGGAGTCCCCAAGGGCGACGCCCTCGCCACCGCGCGGATCGCGGGCATCATGGGCGCCAAGCGGACACCCGACCTCATCCCGCTCTGCCACCCGCTGGCCGTCTCCGGAGTGAAACTCGACCTCTCCGTAGCGGACGACGCCGTCGAGATCGCCGCCACGGTGAAGACGACGGACCGTACGGGCGTCGAGATGGAGGCCCTCACGGCGGTGTCCGTCGCGGCCCTCACGGTGATCGACATGGTCAAGGCCGTCGACAAGGGCGCCGTCATCACGGACGTACGCGTGGAGGAGAAGACGGGCGGCAAGTCCGGGGAGTGGCACCGCGAAGGAGCCGGCGCATGACCGCGTACCGCGCGCTCGTCGTCACGGCCTCCAACCGCGCCGCCGCCGGGGTCTACGCCGACCGCGGCGGACCGATCATCGCCGAGGCGCTCACCGCCCTCGGATTCGCCGTCGAGGGCCCCCGGGTCGTCCCGGACGGCGACCCCGTCGAGCAGGCCCTGCGGGCCGGTACGGACGCCGGGTTCGATGTGATCCTCACCACGGGCGGCACCGGCATCTCGCCCACCGACCGCACCCCCGAGGCCACCCGCCGCGTCATCGACCATGAAGTGCCGGGCATCCCCGAGGCGATCCGCGCGTACGGCAGGGAGAAGGTCCCCACGGCCGTCCTCTCCCGCGGCCTCGCCGGAGTCGCGGGCCGCACGCTCATCGTGAACCTGCCGGGCTCCACCGGCGGCGTACGCGACGGTCTTGCCGTCCTGGAGACCCTCCTGACGCACGCCGTGGAGCAGCTCCGCGGCGGTGACCATCCCAGACCCTCCGGGGGTGCCAGCTGAACAGCCCCTCCTGGCCCGTGGAGCTGACGGACGGCGATGTCGCCCTCCGCCCGATAAAGATGCGCGACCAGCGGGCCTGGCGTGAGGTCAACCGGCGCAACCGGGACTGGCTGCGCCCCTGGGAGGCCACGATCCCGCCGCCCACGGCGAGCGGCCCGATCGTGCACCGGCCGACGTACCGTCAGATGGTCCGGCATCTGCGCGCCGAGGCGCACGCCGGGCGCATGCTGCCGTTCGTCATCGAGTACCAGGGGCGGCTCGTCGGCCAGTTGACGGTCGCCGGGATCACCTGGGGATCGATGTGCTCGGGCCATGTCGGCTACTGGGTCGACCAGTCGGTCGCGGGCCGCGGCGTGATGCCGACCGCCGTCGCCCTCGCGGTCGACCATTGCTTCCGGTCGGTCGGCCTGCACCGTATCGAGGTCTGTATTCGCCCCGAGAACGGGCCAAGTCGCCGGGTCGTGGAGAAACTCGGATTCCGCGAGGAGGGGCTGCGTCCACGCTTTCTCCACATCGACGGTGCCTGGCGTGACCATCTTGTCTTCGCGCTCACCGCCGAAGAGGTACCGGAAGGGTTGCTCCGGCGCTGGCACCAGGCACGACCCCGGAACACGGCGTAAATAAAATAAGTGTTCGAAAATGACCGGTGATCGACCGCCTGAGGCCTGACTTGGTCCCCCTGAGGCATTAATTTCGCGGTCTCGGTGGCCTGTTGATCGCATCAGTCACAAAAAAAGTTCGAGATATCAGCCAGATCGTGCGACACACCGGCCCAATTGGCAGATGGCCTCTACGAAACCCCTCTACCGTGTGAGGCGTGAGCAGCAGCGGCCTCATCTACGCAGTCATCGTCGGGGCCTGGGCCGCCTACTTGGTGCCGATGTGGCTCCGTAGGCAGGACGAGCTCAATGAAGCCCGTCCGACGGAACGCTTCAGCACCGCCATCCGGCTGTTGTCCGGACGGGCGGGGATGGAGCGCCGGTACGCCAAGGACCTGCAAGCGCGCTCGCCTGAAGAGGAGTCGCGCGACCCGGACGACGCCACCGGTTCGGTGGACGTCCGGGCCTTTGTCGCGCCTCCGAAGTCCGCCACGCGGCACCCCCAGGCGCAGCAGCCCCCGGCCAGGCCCCAGGCCCAGCCTCCGGCTCCGGAGGAACCGGCCGAGCGGACTCCGCCGGCGCACGCCCGGCGGGCGGCTCCGGCCTCCGCGCCGGGCCCGGCTTCCGCCTCGGCTTCCGCTTCGGCCTCGGCTTCCGCTTCGGCGGAGGCCGCCGCGCGCGCCCGGCGCACCAAGGTGCTCGCGCGCCGACGGCGTACGACCGTGGTGCTCTTCGTCGCCTTCACGATCGGCGCGGTCGTAGCGGCGGTCGGCGGGCTCGCCTTCCTCTGGGCGCCCGCGGTGCCGGCCGCGCTCCTGAGCGCGTACATCGTGTATCTGCGGGGCCAGGAGCGGCGCCGCTTCACCTACACGATGGACCGGCGCCGGGCCGAGGTCGCGGCGCAGCGGCTGCGCGAACGCCAGCCGCGCAGGCGGCCGTCCGGCACGGAGACGACGCTCGACGCGACGGAGGAAGGACCAGTCCCCGACACGGAGACGGACCTGTCCGCCCTCGCGGCCGACCGGCGCGCCCTGGTCGAGCAGACCGACCACGCGGAGTGGGTGGACCAGCAGCGTGAGCGGCAGCGCCGCCCCGGACACGGCGACAGCTGGGACCCGGTGCCGGTGCCGCTGCCGACGTACGTGACCGCGCCGGTCGCCCCGCGTGCCACCGGCGACGTCGACCTGGGCGCACCCGACGCCTGGAGCTCGGCACGGTCGAGCGCCGTGGAGCCGAAGGGCGCGGCTGCCGCTGCCGCCGCAGAGGAGGCGCGGGACGAGGCCGAGAACCGTGCGTACGCCGATGAGGCGGACGGCGCGGAGGCGGGCGACGGGGACGGCGGCCGGAGCGACGCACGGCGGGCCGCGTCCGCGCGGCGGGCCCGTGAGCGCGGGCGTACGCCGCTCTTCGACCAGTACGAGGACGGGGCCCGGCCGCGTGCCGCCAACGAGTGATGCCTGACCAGCCATGACCTGGAGCGGCTGGAGCGGATCGGATTTCCGGGCACCCGGATCGGGGTGCTAGAGTTTCACTCGTTGCAAGGGCCGAACGGCCCGGGGGCCTGTGGCGCAGTCTGGTAGCGCACCTCGTTCGCATCGAGGGGGTCTGGGGTTCAAATCCCCACAGGTCCACTGCACATGAGATCCCGTCCAGTTCATCGAACTGGGCGGGATCTTTGCTGTGTGCGGTGCGTGGGCGGCGCGTGTGCGGTGTGTGGGCGGCCCGGCTCGGTCCGCCCCGAACGCCGTGTGAGCTGTGTCTCACAGGTCCTTCGTGTAGCAGCGGCTCAAGTCGTCGAAGCGGTAGAGGCCGAACTTCTCGACGGCCGGGGTGTAGCCGGTCGAGGAGTAGAGGGATATCGCCTCCGGCTGCTTCGTCCCCGTCTCCAGGACGACGCGGGTGCGGCCCGCCGCCCGTGCGTCGTCCTCCAGGGCCGCGAGTATGCGACGGGCGAGCCCGAGGCCGCGGGCCTCCGGGGTGACGTACATCCGCTTCAGCTCGGCGTCGCCGTCCGCGTATCCCTCGTCGTTCTCGTCCTGCGCGCGCCAGCCGCCGGTGGCCAGCGGGGTGCCGTTCTCGTCGTACGCGATGAGGTACAGGCCGTTCGGCGGGCGGAACATCGCCGGGTCGAGCGGCGTGACGTCCCCTTCGTCGCCGTAGCGCTCGGCGTATTCGAGCTGGACGCGGTCGTTGAGCTTGATGGCGTCGGGGTGGTCGAAGGGGGTGGGGCGGAGGTCGATCCCGGGCTCGGTTCTCGGCTCGGTTCTCGGCTCGGTTCTCGGTTCGATCGCCGGCTCGGGGCTCGGGGTGGTCTCCGGGTCGACAGGTGCGTGGATAGTCATGCGTTGTATCGTACTTCTATGCGAGATCGGGCGGCATTCTCGTCCAGTGTGCCGGTATCGTTCCCGGATGCTCACAGTGACCTCAGTGAATGTGAACGGGCTGCGTGCCGCCGCCAAGAAGGGCTTCGTGGAGTGGCTCGCCGGGACCTCGGCCGATGTCGTCTGC
This sequence comes from Streptomyces sp. NPDC050658, assembly GCF_044457025.1. Taxonomy (NCBI): domain Bacteria; kingdom Bacillati; phylum Actinomycetota; class Actinomycetes; order Kitasatosporales; family Streptomycetaceae; genus Streptomyces; species Streptomyces sp. NPDC050658. The sequence goes on along the minus strand of NZ_JBITGM010000014.1, from coordinate 227,648 downwards.
CTGCAGGAAGTGCGTGCCGAGCCGCAGCAGCTGCCGGACGAGGTACGGGATCCCGAGGGCTGGTACGTCGTGCACGCGCCGGCCGCCGCGAAGGGGCGTGCGGGTGTCTCGCTCTACACGCGGCGGGAGCCGGAGCGGGTTCAGGTGGGCTTCGGGTCGGCGGAGTTCGACGGCAGCGGGCGCTATGTGGAGGCCGATCTGCCGGGGGTCACGGTCGCCAGCCTCTATCTGCCCTCGGGTGAGGTCGGGACCGAGCGGCAGGACGAGAAGATCCGCTTCATGGGGGAGTTCCTCGCGTACCTCAAGGAGCTGCGGGTGCGGGCGGCCGCCGAGGGGCGGCAGGTCGTGGTGTGCGGCGACTGGAACATCGCGCACCAGGAGGCCGACCTCAAGAACTGGAAGGGCAACAAGAAGAACTCGGGGTTCCTGCCCGAGGAGCGGGCCTGGCTCGGGGAGGTCCTTGATCTCGGTGAGCAGGGCGGTGGGTACGTCGATGTCGTGCGGGCGCTGCATCCCGACGTCGAGGGGCCCTATTCCTGGTGGTCCTATCGCGGGCGGGCCTTCGACAACGACACGGGCTGGCGGATCGACTACCAGGTGGCGACGCCGGGGCTCGCCGAGCGGGCGGTCAAGGGGTTCGTGGAGCGGGCGGCGACGCATGCGGAGCGGTGGTCCGATCATGCGCCGGTGACCGTGGTGTACGAGATGGGCTGATGCCGCGGCATGGCGGGATGAAGTCACGTACCTGACAATGGCGCCACGTAGGCGTATGGGCCCAACTGTCAGTTGTGTGGGGGGACTTCATGTCTGGTACGTACGGTGCTCGGTTCTCTCGGCGGGGTGTGTTGCTCGGGGCCGCCGGTGTGGGGCTCGGGCTCGGGGCCGGGGTTGGTACTGGGAACGCCTTTGCCGGGGGTGGCTCCGGGGTTCCCCGGGGGACGCCGCCCGTGTTGCTGACGGAGCAGGCCAGCAAGCGGATTCTCGTGCTCGATCCGCGGCGCAGGGTGTGGGATCCGGTCGCCGATCCGTCCTGTGTGCGGTGGGAGTTCTCGCCGTTGGGGGACGCGCGGTACAAGGACCTTCGGCCCGAGGTCAGCTGGGTGTATCCCAGTGAGTCGAAGGTGCGGCGGGTGGGTGGGCGGACGTATGTCCTGACCACCGCTTCCTTCGGGTTCGTGGCGGTCGTCGACTATCCGTCGGGGCGGCGGTACTGGGGTACGGCGATCGGGGCCGGCGACGATCTCTTCAATCCGCACAGCGCGGAGATTCTGCCGGACGGGAATGTCGCGGTGGCGTGCAGTACGGGGGCGCTGGTCCGGTTGTACGCGGCGTCGCAGGGGCCGCGGGCCTCTCGGTATGCCGAGGCCGGGCTCAAGGGGGCGCATGGGCTGCACTGGGATGCGGGGCGGGGGCTGTTGTGGGCCATCGGAGACGATGAGTTGGTGGCATACGAGGTGGGCGGGACTCGGGCTCGGCCCTCGTTGAGCCGGGTGTTCTCGGTGGGGCTTCCGGTGGGGACGCCCGGGAAGACGCCGGGGGGTCATGATCTGTTCCCCGTGGCGGGGCGGGCCGGGCGGCTCTGGGTCACCACCAACGCGTCCGTCTTTCAGTACGACATTGGGGCGCGGGCCTTTGTGCAGGACTTTCCCGGGGCGGGGGAGATTGCCCGGAAGTCCGTGAAGGGGGTGGGGGATGATCCGCGGACCGGGCAGGTCGTCAGTACGGTGCCGGAGGCCGGGCTCGAGGAGACGTGGTGGACCACCAAGGTGAGCGTGCATTGCCCTGCCGGGGAGTATCGGCTGGTCAACGGGGGGATTTATAAGGCGCGTTGGTTCTTGCCGCGGTAGGTGGGGGTGGGCCTGGGAGGGGTTTCTTTCCCCAACCCCGCCCCTTCCCGAAACCTTCCGGCTGCCGCCGGGCGCGGGTGGCTGTCATCACCGGCTCCGCCGAGTTCGTCCTCAAGCGCCGGACGGGCTGGGGAGGGCTGGAGTGGGTGGGGAGCGCGTCCCGTGCGTGGGGTGGCCGCGGATCACCGGCTTCGCCGAGTTCGTCCTCAAGCGCCGGACGGGCTGAGAGGGCTGGGGCGGGTGGGGAGTGAGTCCGGTGCGTGGGGTGGCCGCGGATCACCGGCTCCGCCGAGTTTGTCCTCAAGTGCCGGACGGGCTGAGAGGGCTGGGGCGGGTGGGGAGTGAGTCCGGTGCGTGGGGTGGCCGCGGATCACCGGCTCCGCCGAGTTCGTCCTCAAGTGCCGGACGGGCTGGGGTGGTTGGGGTGGGTGGGGAGTCGTCGGCCGTCGGGCGGTGGAAGGGCTCAAGCGTTCTCGTTTGGTTTTTCTGAGGCCAAGCGGCGGTCCAGTGCCATCGAGAGTTCCGCCTCCACCACGCTCTTCGCCAGCGGGCGCAGGCGGGTGATCGTCATTTCGCCTGCCTCCGGAGGCGTGTTGCCGCGGATGATCGTGATGAACAACTCCGCCAGCGCGTCCGCGTGTTCGCGGACCCGTTGGCCCGCCTCCAGGACCGCCGCCAGGGGGATGCCCTCGCGGACCAGGGTCGAGGAGACCTCCAGGAGGCGGCGGCTCACGTGGACGATTTCGTCGCCGTCCGTCGCCACATAGCCGAGGTCCAGCGCCGCTGCCAGGTTCTCCGGAGTGACCTCGCCCGCGAAATGGTCGGCCAGGGCCTCGGGGGTGAGGCGGACCGGGGTCTCCTCCGTGGGTTCGCCCAGGCCCAGGAGTTCGCCGACGTCCCTGCCGTTCTCGAAGGCCTCCGCCAGCTCCGCGATGCCGCTCAGCGTGTGGCCGCGGTCGAGGAGCGCCGCGATCGTGCGCAGCCGGGCCAGATGGTGGTCGTCGTACCAGGCGATGCGGCCCTCGCGGCGGGGCGGCGGGATCAGGCCGCGCTCACGGTAGAAGCGCACGGTGCGCACTGTGATGCCGGCCGCCTTGGCCAGCTCCTCCATGCGGTACTCGCGTGTCTCTGCCACGGCAGCAGCCTATGCCGTGTGGATCGCGCGGGTGTTCTACCGGCGGTAACTCCTCCCTCCCGACCCCTACCCATGAGTACGTAGCTGCTCTAGTCTCCCCATTGCGCCAGTGGTCACTGGCAAGGTTTGGGCAGAGTCATGGACAGAGTCATGAGCAGTTCGGGAGGCGGCGGCATGGCCGAGAGCGAGCGGGAGCGCGCGCAAGAGCGTGAGCACGAGCATGTCCGGGTGGCCGTCATCGGGTCCGGCTTCGGCGGGCTCGGGGCCGCCGTCCGGCTGCGCCGCGAGGGCATCACCGACTTCGTCGTCCTGGAACGGGCCGGCGCGGTGGGCGGCACCTGGCGGGACAACAGCTATCCGGGCTGCGCCTGCGACGTACCCTCGCACCTGTACTCGTTCTCCTTCGCGCCCAACCCCGACTGGCCCCGCACCTTCTCCGGCCAGGAGCACATCTGGGAGTACCTGGAGCGCGTCGCCGACACCTTCCGGCTCCGCTCCCACATCCGCCTCAACACCGAGGTGATGCGGATGACCTGGGACGCCGAGAAGCTCTGGTGGAAGGTCGAGACCAGCAACGGCACCCTCACCGCCGACGTCGTCGTCTCCGCCACCGGGCCGCTCTCGGACCCCAAGCTGCCGGACATCCCCGGCCTCGACACCTTCGAGGGCAAGGTCTTCCACTCCGCGCGCTGGGACCACGACTACGACCTGCGCGGCAAGCGCGTCGCGATGGTCGGCACCGGCGCCTCCGCCATCCAGATCGTGCCCGCGATCCAGAAGGAGGTCGGCAGGCTGACCCTCTTCCAGCGCACCCCGCCGTGGGTGATGCCGCGCATGGACCGCACCATCACCGGCGCCGAGCGCTGGCTGCACCGGCAATTGCCGTTCACCACGCAGGCCCGCCGCGGCATCCTGTGGGGCATCAGGGAACTGCAGGTCCAGGCGTTCACCAAGCGGCCGAACGAGCTCGGCGCGGTCGAGCAGCTGGCCAAGGCGAACATCCGCCGGGCCATCAAGGACCCGCAGCTGCGGGCCAAGCTGACACCGGCGTACCGCATCGGGTGCAAGCGGATCCTGCTGTCCAACACCTATTACCCCGCCCTCGCGCAGGACAACGTGGATGTCGTCGCGAGTGGGTTGAGTGAGGTGCGCGGGAATACCGTCGTCGGCGCCGACGGCACCGAAGCCGAGGTCGACGCGATCATCTTCGGTACGGGATTCCATGTGACGGACATGCCGATCGGCGACCGCGTGGTCGGCGCCGACGGCGGGACGATGATGGAGTCCTGGAAGGACGGCATGAAGTCCCTGCGCGGCGCGACCGCCGCCGGATTCCCCAACTTCATGACGATCATCGGCCCCAACACCGGGCTCGGGAACTCCTCGATGATCCTGATGATCGAGTCCCAGCTGAACTATCTCGCCGACTACATGCGGCAGTTGAACGTCCTGGGCGGCCGGGCCGCGCTCGCCGCCCGGACCAGTTCCGTGCTCGCCTGGAACGACAAGGTGCAGCGCCGCATGGAGCGCACCGTCTGGAACACCGGCGGCTGCAACAGCTGGTACCTCGACGCGAACGGCGTCAACACGACCATCTGGCCGGGGACCACCACCGAGTTCCGCAACGCCACGCGTCAGGTGGATCTCGCCGAGTACGAGGTGCTGCGGCCACCTAGGGAAGCGGCGGTGCCGAAGTCGCGTACCGCAGCGGGCAAGGGCAAGGCGCGTACCAGCAAGAAGGTCGAGGCCGGGGCATGAGCAGGCTTACGCAGGTCACCAGTGGGCCCTTCGCGCCCCCGCCCGCCGCGCGGGAACTGACCGTCGTGTCGGCGGACGGCGCGCGGCTGCACGCCGAGGTGCACGGTCCCGAGGGTGCGCCGCCCGTGGTGCTCGTGCACGGGTGGACCTGCTCGACCGCCTTCTGGGCCGCGCAGATACGTGATCTGGCGGTCGACCACCGCGTGATCGCGTACGACCAGCGGGGCCACGGGCGCAGTGCCGCTCCGGCCGGTCCCGAGGGGTACGGGACGGCCGCGCTCGCCGACGACCTGGAGGCGGTGCTCGCGGCGACGCTCGCCCCCGGCGAGAAGGCGGTCGTCGTCGGGCACTCCATGGGCGGGATGACCCTGATGGCCGCGAGCACGCGGTCCGGGTTCCGGGAGCACGCGGCGGCCGTCCTGCTGTGCAGCACGGGCAGTGCGCGTCTTGTCGCCGAGGCGACCGTGGTGCCGATCCGGGCCGGGTGGCTGCGAACCCGCCTCACGCGGTCGGCGCTCGGTGCGAAGGCGCCGCTGGGGCCGGTCACCGGGGTGACCCGGCGGGTCCTGAGGTTCGCGACGATGGGCCCCGGTTCGGCGCCGGACCGGGTGGACGTCTGCGCGCGCATCGTGCACGCCTGCCCGCGGGTCGTGCGCTACCGCTGGGCGCATGTGCTGGACGAGATCGCGCTGGACGCGGGCGTCCTGGAGCTGACGGTCCCGACGGCCTTCATCGCGGGTACGGCGGACCGCATGACGCCCATCGGGCACGCGCGCCGCATCGAGGCGATGCTGCCGCACTCCCTGGGGCTCACCGAGTTGGCGGGGATCGGGCACATGACGCCGGTCGAGGCACCGGAGGCGGTCACGGCGCGGATCAGGGAACTTGTGGAGACGTACGTACAGGAAGTCCGGGAAGTCGCGGTCGAGCCGCAGGTCGAGGTCGAGGTCGAGGTCGAGGGGAGCAGCGCATGAGCAAGGTCAGCCTGGAGGGGCAGGTCGCCGTCGTCACCGGGGCGGCGCGCGGCGTGGGGGAGTTGCTCGCGCGCAAGCTGTCGGCGCGGGGCGCGAAGATCGCGCTCGTCGGCCTGGAGCCGGACGAGCTGAAGCAGGTCGCGGGGCGGCTGCACACGGAGGCCGAGGCCTGGCACGCGGACGTCACGGACCATGTCGCGATGGCCCGCGTCGCCCAGGAGGTCAAGGAGCGGTTCGGGAAGGTCGACATCGTCGTCGCCAACGCGGGTGTCGCCAGCGGGGGTCCGTTCGTCGACTCCGATCCCGTGGCATGGCGCCGGGTGATCGAGGTCAACCTCATCGGCAGCGCGGTGACGGGGCGGGCGTTCCTGCCCGTGCTGATGGAGAGCCGGGGGTATCTGCTGCAGATCGCCTCGCTGGCCGCGATCACTCCGGCGCCGATGATGACGGCGTACTGCGCGTCGAAGTCGGGTGTCGAGGCGTTCGCGCACTCGCTGCGGGCCGAGGTCGGCTACAAGGGCGTGAAGGTCGGCGTCGGCTATCTGTCCTGGACGGACACGGACATGGTGCGGGGCGCCGACGAGAACGACGTGATGCGGGAGCTGCGGCAACGCCTTCCGTGGCCGTCCAACAAGACGTATCCGCTGGGCCCGGCCGTCGACCGCATCGTGGCCGGCATCGAACGCCGCTCCAGCCATGTGTACGCGCAGTGGTGGCTCCGCGGCATGCAGGGCATCCGCGGCTACCTGCCGGGCGTCATCGGCTCGGTGGGCCAGCGCGAGATGCGCCGCTTCGAGCCGAGGCTGGGCACCGTGTCGACCGGGCTTGTGGGCGCGGGAGGTTCGGCGGACGAGTCGGCTCGGGCAGGTAGTTGAGAGGAGGCGCGCCCCTTCGCGCCCCGAAGGGGCGCGGGGAACTGCGCGCTCAGCCACGTCCGGCGCGCGGACGAAAGTGAACGAAAAGCACCCCGCACAGCAGTGGGGCCCACCCGGCAGCAGCCGGGTGGGCCCCACTGTTCAAGCACAGCGCAGCGTCAGGCGTCGTAGTCCTGGTTGAACTTGTCCTGTGCTTCCTGCGCCGCCCGCTGTGCCTCGTCCGGGGCCTGGCCGGCGCGCTCGCTCTGTTCCTGCTGGGCGCCGCGCTCGGGCTGCTCCTGCTGGGCGCCGCGCTCGCTCTGTTCCTGCTGGCCGCCCATGGCCTGCTTGGCCTTGTCGGAAAGCTCGCCGGCCTTGTCCTGGAACTGGTCCTTGATGCCCATGCGGTTCACTCCTAGAGGGTGAGGTTGGAAGGGCCTCGACCAGACTGACATGGGGGGACATAGCGCGCATTTCGATCAGTGGCGGACAGTGACCACGCCCTCTGAAGTGCGGCTAGGCACGCGGCGGAAGCTTCGGCCGCCGCCGGTCGGGGACGTCCTCGTAGCCGGGCGGGACGGCCGCCGGCTGCGCCTTCAGGAGGTCGAGCGCCACCCCTACCGCGTCGTCGAGTTGGGCGTGCCGCCCCTCCGCCCAGTCCAGCGGAGTGCGCAGCACCTCCAGGTCCGGGGTCACTCCGTGGTTCTCCACGGACCAGCCGTACGCGTCGAACCAGCCCGCGTTCATCGGCACCGTGATGACCGACCCGTCGCCCAGCGTGTGCCGTCCGGTCATGCCCACCACGCCGCCCCACGTGCGCTGACCGACCACCGGCCCGAGGCCGAGGAGTTTGAAGGCCGCCGTGATCATGTCGCCGTCGGACGAGGTCGCCTCGTCGGCGAGGGCCACCACGGGCCCCCTGGGCGCGTTCGATGCGTACGACACCGGCTGGGCGTTCCGTGTCAGGTCCCAGCCGAGGATCTTCCGCGTCAGCTTCTCGATCACCAGCTCGCTGATGTGCCCGCCCGCGTTTCCCCGTACGTCCACGATGAGCGCGGGCCGCGACACCTCAAGGCGCAGGTCCCGGTTGAACTGGGCCCAGCCCGAGCCGCCCATGTCGGGGATGTGCAGATAGCCGCACTTGCCGCCGCTCAACTCCCGTACGACGTCGCGGCGTTTGGCCACCCAGTCCTGGTAGCGCAGAGGGCGTTCGTTGATGAGCGGGACGATCGCCACGCGCCGTGAGCGGCCCTCGCCCTCCGCGGGCTGGAACGTCAGCTCCACCGTCGTGCCGCCCGCCGCCGCCAGCAGTGGATAGGGTCCGGTGACCGGATCGACGGGGCGGCCGTCGATGTGGGTGAGGATCGCGCCCTCCCGGATCCCGGCGCCCGCGAGCGGAGAGCGGGCCTTGGAGTCGGAGGACTCGCCCGGCAGGATCCGCTTGACCATCCAACTCCCGTCCCGGCAGACCAGATTGGCGCCGAGCAGGCCCATCGCGCGCTGGTAGTGCGGCGGCCCTTCGTTGCGGCGGGCGGCGGAGACGTACGCATGGGAAGTGCCCAGCTCGCCGAGGACCTCGCGGAGCAGGTCCGCGAACTCGTCGGGGGACGCGACCCGTTCGACCAGCGGCCGGTACTGGTCGAGGACGGCGGTCCAGTCGATGCCGCACATGTCCGGGTCCCAGTAGTAGGCGCGGATGAGGCGGCCCGCCTCGGCGTAGGCCTGGCGCCACTCGGCGCCCGGGTCGACCTCGTGCAGGATGCGGCGCAGGTCGATCCAGACGGTGGTGTCGCTGTCGCCGGTCTCCGTCGAGGGCACGGCGGTCAGGTCGCCCTCGTCGACGACCACGAGCCTGCTGCCGTCGCCGCTGACCGCGAACCAGTCCAGATGCTCGACGAGTTGGGACTTCTTCGCCTTGGTGATGTTGAAGTATTCGAGGGTCGGCCGGCCCGAGGTGTCCGCCGGGTTGGCGAAGGTCTCGCCGAGCGCCCCCGAGATCGGCCAGCGCAGCCAGACCAGGCCGCCGCCGCTGACGGGGTGCAGGGCGGAGTACTTCGACGCGGCGACGGGGAAGGGGGTGACCCTGCTCTCCAGGCCCTCGACCTCCACGGTGGTGGTGCCGTCGCCCTGGCCGTCCCCGTCGCCGTCCCGTACCGGGTCGAGCCCGCCCGCCGCCGGGCGGCCGTCGGGGGAGAGCGCGAAGGGGGACGGCGTCGCCGATGACAGGGGGACGAGATAGGGGCGGCAGCCGAGCGGGAAGGAGAGGTCGCCGGTGTGCACGTCGTAGACGGGGTCGAAGCCGCGCCAGGACAGGAAGGCGAGATAGCGGCCGTCGCGCGTGAAGACCGGGTTCTCGTCCTCGAAGCGGCCGTTGGTCACGTCGACGATGGTGCGGGCGCCCGGCCCTTCGATACGGGCCATCTTGATCTGCCGCAGCGACCGGCCGATGCCGGGATGCGACCAGGTCAGCCAGGCGCCGTCCGGCGAGAACGCGAGATCGCGCACCGGCCCGTTGACCGAGCGGATCAGCTCGGTGACCTCGCCGTTGGAGTCCTCCGTCGCGTCGATGAGCAGCAGCCGGCCGTCGTTCGACGCGATCGCGAGCCGCTCGCCCTCCGGGTCGGAGAGCAGCTCCAGGACCCGGCCAAGCTCCCCCTGCGCCAGCCTGCGCGGCTCGCGGTCGCCGCTGGCGCGCGGCAGATAGGCGATCTCGACGGCGTCATCGCCCCCGGCGTCGGTGACGTAGGCGACCTGCCCGCCCGTGCCCAGCATCTCCGGGAGCCTGACCCGGACACCCGGCGTATCGGTGATGGTGCGGGCGGGACCGTCCCGGTGCGTGAGCCAGTACAGGCTGCCGCGTACGACGACGGCGCTGGCCCGGCCCGTCGTGTCCACGGAGAGCGAGTCGACGTGGTGCGCGGCCGGCACCTGGTAGATCCGCCGCCCGGTGCGCGGCCCGCCGAGCCGCACGTCGAGCCGGCGCGGCACGGAGTTCGGGGTGAGGTCGTCGACCAGCCAGATGTCGCCCGCGCACTGATAGACGACGCGGGTGCCGTCGCTGGACGCGTGCCGGGCGTAGAAGGCGTCGTGGTCGGTGTGCCGGCGCAGGTCGGAGCCGTCGGGGAGGCAGGAGTAGAGGTTGCCGATGCCTTCGTGGTCGGAGAGGAAGGCGATCCGGCCGTCGACGAACATCGGCGCGTCCAGGTGCCCGTCGATGTCGGGCAGGATCTGCTCGCCGTGCACCCACAGACGGCCCATCGCGCCGCCCCGGTAGCGCTTCCAGGCGGCGGGCTCGTGCGGCGGCTTCCCGGTGAGCAGCAGCGTCTTGCGCTCGCCGTCGATGTCGTTGACGGCGATGTCGTAGACGGGCCCCCAGGGCAGCTTGCCGCCGGGCGAGCCGTCGGTGGGCACGCTGTAGGCCCAGCAGAAGTAGGAGAAGGGCTGGCCGTGCGAGGAGACGGCGAGGATGTCGCCGTCGGGGGACCAGCCGCAGACGCGGGTGTCGGTGCTGCCCCAGTAGGTGAGCCTGCGCGAGGGCCCGCCGTCCACCGGGGCGAGGTGGATCTCCGGGTCGAGACTGCGCCAGGTCGTGTAGGCGATGTGCCGGCCGTCCGGCGAGAAGCGCGGGTGGCTGACCTTGGTCCGGTCGACGGTGAGCCGCCAGGCGCGGCCCGCCGGGGCGCCGTCCGGGGCCAGCGGGGCCACCCAGAGGTCGTCCTCGGTCGCGAAACAGAGACGGTCGCCGCTGAGGTGCGGAAACCGCAGGTATGCGGGGGCAGCGAGGGCATCGTCGCGCGCATGGGTCACGTCACCATGCTTTTCCGGGCCGGAGGGCGCGGCAACTCGTGACGGCGCGCCGCCTGGGCCGTTCCGGTGCCGTTTGGTGGTGCCGGTGACGCGGTGCTCGTGACGCGGTGCTCGTGACGCAGCACACGTACGAAACCGTTTCGTTTCGTTAAGGCGAGGGGTACAGTCGTGGTGTACGAAACCGTTTCGATAACCTCATGGAAGACGTGGAGGGATCATGGTTGAGGCGGCAACGGCGCGGCGCAGCCGGATCACGCCCGAGCGCGAGGCCGAGCTGTACGGCGCCGTGCTCGATCTCCTCCGCGAGGTCGGTTACGAGGCGCTCACGATGGACGCCATCGCGGCCCGTACGCGATCCAGCAAGGCCACCCTCTACCGCCAGTGGGGGAGCAAGCCCGAGCTGATCGCCAAGGCCCTGCGGCACAACAAGCCGGGGTCCATCGAGGACATCGACACCGGGTCTCTGCGCGGTGACATGCACGCCGCGATGGCCCGCTCGGACGACTGTCAGATGGAGCGGGACGCCGCGCTGATGCGGGGCCTGTTCCACGCCATCCACGGCAATCCCGAACTCCACCAGGCGATGCGCCAGTTGCTGATCGAGCCGGAGATCGACGGTCTGCGGCTCATCCTGCGCAGAGCCGTGGACCGGGGCGAAGTGGCCCCGGACAACCCGGCGTTGGACTACGTCATCCACATGCTGGTGGGCGGCTTCGTCGCCCGTGACCTGATCGAGGACCGCACGGTCGACCGTGCGTTCCTCACCTCCTACATCGATGCCGTGATCCTCCCCGCACTCGGCATCTGACCCAGCCCCCCGAACCGGCTCACCCCTTCCTGACGCGACCGCTCACGTCGTCGGGCTGATCTCCCCTGCCCTGTAGTCACCACGACCTGACCGGGAGTACTCCCTCGTGGCCACTTTCCTCTATAAACTCGGCCGATTCGCCTTCCGGCGACGGCATTTCGTCGCCCTGATATGGGTGGCGCTGCTGACCGTCGCCGGCGTCGGCGCGGCGTCGGCGCCCACCGCCGCCTCCAGCTCCTTCTCCATTCCCGGCACGGAGGCCCAGAAGGCCTTCGACCTGCTCGACGAGCGGATGCCGGAGATGAGCGCCGACGGCGCGAGCGCCCGTGTCGTCTTCAAGGCGCCGGACGGCGAGAAGGTCACGGACCCGGCCAACAAGGCGGAGATCGAGAAGACCGTCGGCGCGCTCAAGTCCGGTTCGGACGAGGTCGCTTCGGCCGCCGACCCGTTCCAGGCCAAGACCGTCAGCAAGGACGGCTCCACGGCGTACTCGTCCGTCTCGTACAAGGTCTCCGCGATGGAGCTGGCCGACGAGAGCCGGGACGCGCTGGAGCAGACCACCGACGACGCCCGCGAGTCCGGGCTCACCGTCGAGGTCGGCGGCGACGCGCTGCAGGCGATGCCCGAGACCGGGGCCACCGAGATCATCGGCATCGCGATCGCGGCGGTCGTCCTCGTCATCACCTTCGGTTCGCTGGTCGCGGCGGGGCTTCCGCTGCTGACCGCGCTCATCGGCGTCGGCATCGGCGTCTCCACGATCACCGCGCTGGCGAACGCGCTGGATCTCGGTACGACCACCTCGACGCTGGCCATGATGATCGGCCTGGCGGTCGGCATCGACTACGCGCTGTTCATCGTCTCCCGCTTCCGGGGCGAGCTCGCCGAGGGGCGGGACCGCGAGGACGCGGCGGGCCGGGCCGTGGGGACCGCCGGTTCGGCCGTGGTCTTCGCCGGGCTCACCGTCGTCATCGCGCTGGTCGGCCTCGCCGTCGTGAACATCCCGATGCTCACCAAGATGGGCGTCGCGGCCGCCGGCACGGTGGTCATCGCCGTACTGATCGCACTCACGCTGATCCCGGCGCTGCTCGGTTACGCGGGCAAGAAGGTCAAGCCGACGGGCGCGAAGAGCAGGCTGCTGGGCGGCGGCAAGAAGGCGGAGGCCGGCCCGGCGAAGGAGGCGAAGCCCAACCTCGGCACCCGCTGGGCCCGCTTCGTCGTGCGCCGTCCGCTGTCCGTGCTGCTCGTCGGCATCATCGGCCTGGGCGCGGCCGCGCTGCCCGTCTCCTCCCTGGAGCTCGGCCTCCCGGACGACGGCTCGCAGCCCACGTCCACGACCCAGCGCAAGGCGTACGACCTGGTCTCCGACGGGTTCGGCCCCGGCTTCAACGGTCCGCTGATGACGGTCGCCGACCTCAAGGGAACGGACGACCCGAAGGCGGCGGCGCAGCAGATCACCAAGAAGATCTCGGGCCTCGACGACGTCCTGACCGTCGCTCCACCCACGATCAACAAGGCGGGCGACACGGCGATCATCGGCGTCGTCCCGTCCTCCAAGCCGAGCGGCCACGAGACCGAGAACCTCGTGCACGCCATCCGTGACGCGGGCGGTGAGATCAAGTCCGACACGGGCGCGAGCGTGATGGTCACCGGGACGACGGCGATGAACATCGACGTCTCCCAGAAGCTGAACGACGCGCTGGTGCCCTACCTCGCGCTGGTCGTGGGCCTCGCCTTCGTCCTCCTGATCATCGTCTTCCGCTCGATCCTGGTCCCGCTCAAGGCGGCCCTCGGCTTCCTGCTCTCGGTCCTCGCCGCCCTGGGCGCGGTCGTCGCGGTCTTCCAGTGGGGCTGGCTCGGCTCGCTCTTCGGCGTCGAGCAGACCGGCCCGATCATGTCGATGATGCCGATCTTCATGGTGGGCGTCGTCTTCGGCCTCGCGATGGACTACGAGGTCTTCCTGGTGACGCGCATGCGTGAGGCGTACGTCCATGGGGAGCGCCCCGGCGAGGCGATCGTGACGGGCTTCCGGCACGGGGCGCGGGTGGTCTCCGCGGCGGCGGTCATCATGATCGCGGTCTTCGCGGGCTTCATCGGCTCCTCGGAGCAGATGATCAAGATGATCGGCTTCGGCCTGGCGATCGCGGTGTTCTTCGACGCGTTCGTCGTCCGCATGGCGCTGGTCCCCGCGGTCCTGGCGCTGCTGGGCCGCAAGGCGTGGTGGCTGCCGAGGTGGCTGGACCGGGCGGTGCCGAATGTGGACGTCGAGGGCGAGGGCCTGCGCGACATGGAGGCGGCGGGGGACCGGGACGCCGATGGGGACCGGGAGCTGGTGCGGGTCTGAAGTCCCTCAGTGGGGCACGGGCGTGGCCGCGTAGGTGCGGCGCAGGAAGCGGAGCAGGACCGCCGAGTCGAACTGGACGACGTCCACGCCCTCCCGCGAGTGGAACTCGATCACCAGCTGTACCCGGCCGCAGGGCCAGACGCGTACGTCGCCGCTGGTGACCGGGGCCCACAGGCCCTCTTCGATCAGATGACGGGCGCAGGTCCTGCGCAGGCCGCCAGGGAGGTCGATCCGCACCGCGTGCGGGTCGGCCTCCGGGTCGTAGTGGAGGATGGCTGGCACGGCACGGTGGCCGTCTTCCGAGTCCGTGACGATGTGGGCGCGTGCGTACTGCTCTACTCCGGCCATCGTCGGACTCCCTTGTCTTCCGCGGCTTCTCGTAAGCGACTTTCCGTGAGGCTTATGTCCTCTAATGTCCCATATCTCGGGGATTTTGCTCCGTCGTCGGGCGGTTTAGTTGGGTATACGGCGCTCTTGCAAAGCGTTCGCAACAGGGCCCTATCATTGAACGGTTCACGAGCGACCCGCTCTGTCCCCCTCCCCGTGTCCTGCCCAGGAGCGCGCGCATGCATGTCCCCGACGGATTCATCGATGCCCCCGTCTCCGCCGTCACCGGGGTCATCGCCGCCGGCGCCGTCGCCGTCAGCCTGAAGGGTGCCCGGCGCGAGCTCGACGAGCGGACCGCCCCGCTCGCCGGCCTGGTCGCCGCCTTCATCTTCGCCGTGCAGATGCTGAACTTCCCGGTGGCCGCGGGCACGAGTGGACACCTCCTCGGCGGTGCGCTGGCCGCGATACTCGTCGGCCCCTATACGGGTGTCCTCTGTGTCTCCGTCGTACTCCTCATGCAAGGCGTTCTCTTCGCGGACGGCGGCCTCACCGCGCTCGGCGTGAACATCACGGACATGGCGATCGTCACGACCGTCGTGGCCTACCTCGTCTTCCGGGGCCTGGTGAAGGTGCTGCCCCGCACCCGCCGCTCCGTCACCGTCTCGTCCTTCGTCGCCGCACTGCTCTCCGTGCCCGCGGCCGCCCTCGCCTTCACCTTCCTCTACGCCCTCGGCGGCACCACCGACGTCTCCATCGGCAAGGTGGCCACCGCGATGATCGGCGTACACGTCCTCATCGGCATCGGCGAGGCAGCCATCACCGCGCTCACCGTCGGCGCCGTCATCGCCGTACGACCCGACCTCGTGTACGGCGCCCGCGGCCTGACCCAGAAGCTCAAGCTGCGGGTCGCGGGTGAACTGGTCGACGCTCCGGCCGAGGAGCCCGCCCCCGCCGCCGCCGGCTCGCACCGCAAGGTGTGGATCGCCGGCCTGGTCACCTCCCTCGTGCTCGCCGGCTTCGTCAGCTTCTACGCCTCGTCGGACCCCGACGGCCTGGAGAAGGTCGCCGCCGACAAGGGCATCGACAAGAAGACGGAAGAGCACGCCACCGCCGAGTCCCCGCTCGCCGACTACGGCGTCAAGGACATCACCGACGCCCGCCTCTCCGGCGGCCTCGCCGGCGTGATCGGCGTCGGCGTCACCGTCGTCGCGGGCTCGGCGGTCTTCTGGGCGCTGCGCCGCCGCCGTACGTCGGATGTCGACCCGGCGTCGACGGCATCCGTCACCTCCTCCGGATCCGAGAACGCCTGACATGGGCGCGGGCCACGCCCACCGGCTCTACCGGCAGGGCAACTCGCCGGTGCACCGGCTGCCGCCGCACACCAAGCTGGCGGCGGTCTTCGCCTTCGTGGTCGTGGTGGTGTCCACGCCGCGCGAGGCGATGTGGGCGTTCGCGCTGTACGCGGTGCTCCTGGGCGCGGTGGCGTACGCGGCCCGCATCCCTGCCGGGTTCCTCCTGAAGCGGCTGCTCATCGAGGTGCCGTTCGTGGCGTTCGCGGTGCTCATGCCGTTCGTGGCGGAGGGCGAGCGCGTCGACGTACTGGGCATGTCCCTGAGCGTCAACGGGCTCTGGGGCGCCTGGAACGTCCTGGCCAAGGGCACGCTCGGCGTCGCCGCCTCGGTCATCCTCGCCTCCACCACCGAACTGCGCGCCCTGCTCCTCGGCCTCCAGCGGCTGAAGCTGCCGCCGCTGCTCGTCCAGATCGCCTCGTTCATGATCCGCTACGGCGATGTGATCACGGACGAGATGCGCCGCATGAAGATCGCCCGGGAGTCGCGCGGCTTCGAGGCGCGCGGCGTACGCCAGTGGGGCGTCCTCGCGAAGTCCGCGGGCGCGCTCTTCATCCGCTCGTACGAGAGGGGCGAGCGGGTGCATCTGGCGATGGTCAGCCGTGGGTACGCCGGTTCGATGCCGGTCATCGACGAGGTGACCGCCTCGCGCGCGCAGTGGACGTACGCACTGGCCCTCCCGTTCTCCGCGCTCGTCGTATGTCTGTTGGGATGGACCCTGTGAGCACTGCCCCTTCCCTCGATGTCGCCGGACTCGCCTTCGCCTACCCCGACGGGCATCAGGCGCTCTTCGGCGTCGACATGACCATCGGGCGGGGCGAGCGGGTCGCGCTGCTCGGCCCGAACGGCGCGGGCAAGACGACCCTCGTCCTGCACCTGAACGGCATCCTGACCGGCGGCGCGGGCACCGTCACCGTCGCGGGCCTGCCGGTCGGCAAGCAGCACATGGCGGAGATCAGGCGCCGGGTCGGCATCGTCTTCCAGGACCCGGACGACCAGCTGTTCATGCCGACGGTCCGGGAGGACGTGGCGTTCGGTCCGGCGGCGGCAGGGATGCGCGGCCCCGAGCTGGAGGCACGCGTACAGAAGGCACTCGCGCAGGTGGGCATGGCCGACTTCGCGGACCGCCCGCCGCATCACCTCTCCTTCGGGCAGCGCAGGCGCGTCGCGGTGGCGACGGTGCTCGCGATGGAGCCGGAGATCCTCGTCCTCGACGAGCCGTCGTCGAACCTCGACCCCGCATCGCGCCGCGAACTGGCCGACATCCTGCGGTCGTTGGACGTGACGGTCCTGATGGTGACGCACGATCTTCCGTACGCCCTCGAACTCTGCCCCCGGTCCCTGATCCTCAGCGACGGCGTGATCGCGGCGGACGGGCCGACGGGGGAGCTGCTGGGCGATGAGGCGCTGATGAGTGCGCATCGCCTGGAGCTGCCGTTCGGGTTCGACCCGAAGTCGGTGCGCGCCTCGCGTTAGTGGGGTCCGGTCAGAGGATCGACCTGCCGTCCAGCGCCCAGTCGGCGCCGGTCGAACCGCCCTGCGGACCGGCGCCCTTGGCGATGACGAAGTGCTGCTTCTCGTCGGCCGTGTCACCGCCGTGGCCGCCCTCGGGCCGGTGGCCGTGGTCGGGCGAGGTGGGCGACGGCGGTCTCGGTGGTGCCGTTGTCGTACTGCTCCTTGGGCGTGGCCACGGCGTGGTCGGCTCCAGGGAAGACCGGTCCGCCGTTCGTCGCGGAGGTCAGCTCCGGCCAGGAGGAGATCGCACAGGTGTCGAGCGAGGCCTTGGCCTGCTCGATCCGGGTGAGGAAGTCCGGGCAGGCGGCGAAGTCGTTCCCGGCGAAGGTGTTGTCGCGGACCTTGTGCTTCGCGGGCCAGACGCCGGTGGCGATGCTGGACCAGCCCACGCCGGACAGCGTCGGGTGGTGCGGGGAACAGGGAAGGCTGGTCCGCGAGGTCTGGCCGTCCGCCATCAGCGCGGCGAGCGTGGGTGCCTCGGCCTCCTCGATGCGCCCCAGCATGGCGCCGTCGATCCCGACGACCGGCACCTTGGGGGCCTCCGAACTCTGGACCAGACCCGTTACTCATCCGCTATTTTCTTGGTTCCGAAGGTGGAGGGCGATGGTTGGGCAAGGAATCGTCGGCGCCAGGCGATTGTTGACCCCTTCATGGACGTCATGGGTGGGGTGAACGGCACGGTGGCCGTCGGCTTCGAGCCGGTTCGGGACGCTTTCGTGCGCAACTTCGGCGAGCGCGGCGAGCGGGGAGCGGCCGTCACCGTCTACCGCGACGGCCGCAAGGTCGTGGACCTGTGGGGCGGCACGAAGGACGTGGACGGGAGCGCCCCCTGGGAGCGGGGCACCGCCCAGATCGTCCGCTCGGCCACCAAGGGCGTCGCCGCCTCGGCCCTGCTCCTGCTCCACCAGCGGGGCGAGCTGGACCTGGACGCGCCGGTCGGGTCGTACTGGCCGGAGTTCAAGGCGCGGGGCAAGGAGCGGACCCTGGTCCGGCATCTGCTGTCGCACCGCGCGGGAGTGCCGGCCCTCGACCGTCCGCTGACGCCCGCGGAGGCGGCGGACCCGGATCTCGCGGCGGAGGCGGTGGCGGCGCAGGCTCCCGCGTGGGAGCCGGGGGCCGATCACGGGTATCACGCACAGACGTACAGCTGGCTGACGGGCGAGGTCGTGCGGCGGGTGACGGGGCGTTCGCTCGGGGAGTGGGTGGACGCCGAGATATCCCGGCCGCGCGGCCTGGACCTCTGGATAGGACTCCCCGAGGGCGAGGCGGACCGGGTCGGCAGGATCGGCCGCATCTCGCCTCCCGAGCCGCCGGGCGGCCTCCGCGTCCGCCCCCGCAGGAACGTCGCCGAGGCCTACGCGGATCCGGACTCCCTCACGCAGCGGGCGTTCGGCGCAATCACTCCCGCACCGGACGAGAACGACGCGGCGTACCGGTCGGCGGTCCTCCCGGCATCCAACGGCATCGCTACGGCGGACGGGCTGGCCCGCTTCTACGCGTCGCTGATGGGCGAGGTCGGGGGAGACGGGCCGGGACTCTTCTCACCGTCGACTCTGGAGGCGGCCCGAGGAGAGGAGTCCACGGGCCCGGACCGCGTCCTGATCGTCAACACCCGCTTCGGCCTCGGCTACATGCTCCACGGCGGCGCGTCCCCCCTCCTGGGCCCAGGCTCCTTCGGCCACCCCGGCAGAGGCGGCGCACTCGGCTTCGCGGACCCGGACACGGGCATCGCCTTCGGCTACGTCACGAACGGCATGAACAAGGGGGTCACGGCGGACCCTCGGGCGCAGGCGTTGGTGGGGGCGGTGCGGGGGGTGTTGTAGCCCCTCACCCCGCATGCAGCATCAGCCCGATCCCCGCCACCATCAAACCCGCCGCCAGCAGCCGCGGCGTGCCGAAGCGTTCCTTGAAGAAGATTGCTCCTATTGCCGCGCCCACGATGATCGACGACTCGCGGAGGGCCGAGATCGGGGCCAGGTCCGCCTTTGTCTGGGCCCAGAGGACCAAGCCGTACGCCGCGACCGAGAGTGCCGCCCCGAAGAGGCCCACCGTTGCGAACGGGCGCAGGCGGGGGAGCAGTTCGCCGCGCCAGCGGTACGCCGCGTAGACCGGGACCGCGATGCCCTCCAGGATCATCAGCCACGCGATGTAGCCCATCGAGGAGCCCGACGCGCGGACGCCGAGGCCGTCCACCACCGTGTATGCCGCGATGGAGACGCCCGTCGCCAGCGCCGCGCCGATCGCCGCCCAGTCCGGTCGGCGGCCCGAACCCCGGATGCCCCACAGCGCCAGGCCCGTCAGGCCCGCGGACGACACCGCGACGCCCGCCGCCTGCCAGCCGTCCGGGACCTCCCCGGCGAAGACCGCCGCGAGGACCGTCACCACCAGCGGTGCCGTACCCCGTGCGATCGGATACGCCTGCCCGAAGTCGCCCAGCTTGAACGAGCGCATCAAGAGGGCGTAGTAGCCGACGTGCAGGGCCGCGGAGAGGATCAGGTACGGCCATGCCTCCGCCGCCGGGATCGGCACGAAGGGGGACAGGAGCAGGCCGATCAGTGTTCCGCCGCCGGATATGAGCGTGAAGCCGACCAGCTTGTCCGTGATGTGGTGGGCTATCGCGTTCCAGCTCGCGTGGGTGACGGCGGCCAGCAGTACCGCCGCCGCGACCACTGGGGTCATGCCCCGAGCTCGCGGACGTCCACCAGCGTGCCGCCCGCGTGGGCGATCAGGTCCTTGGGGGCCATGGGGAAGACGGCGTACGGAGTGCCCGCCGCCGCCCACACCTCGGCGTGGTCGAGGAGGGAGCGGTCGGCCAGGACGCGGGTCTTGGTGGCGTGACCGAAGGGGGGTACGCCGCCGATCGCGTAACCCGTGGTCTCCCGGACGACCTCCGCCTTGGCCCGCGTGACCTTCTCCGCGCCCAGTTCACGACGTACGAGATCCACGTCGACGCGTGACGCTCCGTCCATCAGGACCAGGACCGGGACGCCGTCCGCCGCGAAGATCAGTGACTTGCAGATCTGGCTGAGTTCGCAGCCGATCGCCGAGGCGGCTTCCTGGGCGGTCCGGGTCTGGTCCGGGAAGCGGCGGACCCGGCCGATCAGCTCGGCCAGGCCCAGCTCGCGCAGGGCCTCGGCGAAACGGGGACTGGCGGGGGAGGAGTCTGTTGCGCTCATGCGCCGCACGCTAGCGGTCCGTGTACGGCGCACGCGAACCAGTTCCGGATGCCGGGCCCCACGAGGCCCGGCACGGCGCACCGGCCGCTACTCCGCCAAGAACATGGCCCGAACCAACGGCCCCGCCGAGTCGCCCCCGTGTCCGCCCTCCTGCACCACCGCCCCCGCGGCCAAGTCGCCTCGGTACGCCGTGAACCAGCCGTTCGGCTTCTTCTGGCCGTCGACCTCCGCGGAGCCCGTCTTCGCGCCCATGTCGGAGCCGAGGCCCGACATCGGCTTCACCGCGGTGCCGGCCACCGCCGTGTAGTGCATCAGGTCCCGCAGCGCCCCCACCGTCGCGCCCGACATCTTCCGGGGGGCCGTGGCGAGGGTGCGGTCGTCGACGTCCGGAGAGACCAGGTACGGCTGCTTGAACGTGCCCGACTTCACCGTGGCCGCCACCGACGCCATGTTCAGCGGGTTCATGCGCACCCCGCCCTGGCCGATCAGCGAGGCGCCCATCTGCGCGTCGCTCTGCACGGGGATGCCGCCGTCGAAGGACGGGACGCCGATCGACCAGTTGTCGCGGCCGAGGCCGAAGACCTCCTGGGCCTGCTTGGTGAGGGAGTCGTTCTCCAGCTTCTTCGCCTGGCTGATGAAGGCCGTGTTGCAGGAGCGGGCGAAGCTCGCGCGGAACGTGCCGTCCTTGATCTCGAACTTGTCGTCGTTCTGGAACTTCCAGCCGCCGTACGTCACGTACTTGGGGCAGGGATGCTTCTTGTCCACTCCCGCCAGCTTCTTCTCCAGGAGGAGCGAGGACGTCACGACCTTCATCGTCGAGCCCGGGGCCAGTGAGCCCTGGAAGGCGATGTTGAAGCCCGTCGGATTCGAGTTCGCCGCCGCCAGGATCTCGCCCGTGCTGGGCTTCACCAGGACCACCGACGCCTGCTTGCGCTTCCCCGTCTCCTTCTCGGCCGCCGACTGGAGCGACGCGTCGATCGTCGTCTTCAGGGTGCCCGGCGTGCCCGGCGAGAGCGTGAGCAGCGTCTTGTCGGGGGTCGCCTTCGCGTCGTCCTTCGTCGTCGCCGACTTCTCGGCCGCCTTCGCGCTGCCCTTGCGCACGACACGCAGCTCCACGCCCGCCGTGCCGCCCGCCTTGTCGCCGTACTTCTCGCGCAGGGAGTCGAGGACCGTGCCGAGGGACGGGTACTTCTTCGCCGTCAGCTCGGCGCCGTCCCGGTCGACCGCCTTGATGGGCGGGTCGCCCGCCTCACCCGTGACCAGGCGGTCGCCCTCCTTCAGGTCGGGGTGGACGACCGAGGGCTGCCAGGTGACGAACGTCTTGCCGTCGTGCTCGCGGCGGACGACGGTGAGCTCGGAGTCGTACGCGAAGGGCTTCTTCTTTCCCTCGTACGAGACCGTGGACGTGACCGAGAACGGCAGCTTCGCGCCCGACCGCTTGCCCGGCGTCAGCTGCACGTCGGTCAGGTGGGCGTCCTTGGCGAACGAGGTCAGGGCCGTCTTCGCCGCCGTCCGGTCGTCCGTGAGCGCCGCGGCCGCCGCCACGTCGCCCTTCTGCCACGCGGTGAGGAAGCCCTGCGTGGTGGCGCGGACCTCGGCGGCCGTCGGCGGGCCCGACGCCACCTGCTTCTCGTCGACCGTCGAGCCGCCGTCGGACGAGCCGCCGATCAGGCCGTACGCGGCGAATCCGACGCCGAAGACGACCACGGCCGCCGCGCCGCCGAGCACGCCGGGATGCACCTTGGTGCCGCTTCCCGCACCCGTGATGCCTCTGATGCCCTTGCGCTCGCTGGCGCGTCCTCGCTTGCCCACAAACCCTCCGCAGTTCCCCAGAGCCCCCAAGCTCCGCACCGGAAGGCCCCACCATAGGGGGCTTTCATGAAGCCCCCGACCACACGTCTGTCAACTGCCCGCGGCAAGCACCGCCGCCACGATCGGGCCCGCGGTGTCGCCGCCGTGCCCGCCCTCCTGGGCCATCGCGGCCGCCGCCACGTCCCCCCGGTAGCCGGTGAACCAGCTGTTGGGCCTCGCCTGGCCGTCGACCTCCGCCGAGCCGGTCTTCGCGCCGATGGAGCCGCTGAGTCCGGACATCGCACGGGCGCCGGTGCCGCTGACCGCCGTGCGGTTCATCATCTGGCGCAGCTGCTGGACCGTGGACGCGGGCAGGCTGCCGGACGCCCTCGCCAGCTCACGGTCGTCCACGCCCCGGCCCACGACGACCGGCTGCCGGAAGGTGCCCGTCATCGCCGTCGCCGTGACGGAGGCGAGGTTGAGCGGGTTCAGCTGGACCTGGCCCTGGCCGATCATGTTCGTCGCGCGGTCGGGGCCGCCGGACGCCGGGACCGAGCCGTCGGTCGTGGGGATGCCCACCTTCCAGTCGAGGCCCAGGCCGAAGCGGCTGCGCGCCTCTTCGGTGAGGGACTCGTCCGTGATGCCCTCCTCGTCGACCAGCTTCACGAACGCCGTGTTGCAGGAGCGCGCGAAGCTGTCCGCGAGGGTCGCGTTCTCGTTCGGGGCCAGGCCCGGCAGGTTGTTGATGGTCTGGCTCTGCCAGGTCGCCGTCTTGGGGCAGGGCGCCGGTCCGCTCGCCGTCGTCACGCCCTTGTCGATGAGCATCGCCGCCGAGACGATCTTCATGGTCGAGCCGGGGGCGAGCTTGCCCTGGAACGCCGCGTTGAATCCGTCCGCCCGGTGGTTGGCGACCGCGAGGACCTCTCCGGTGCCGGCCCGCACGGCCACCACCGACGACTCCGCGTACCGCGCGACGGCCTTCTCGGCCGCCTTCTGCGCGGGCGCGCTCAGCGTCGTCTTCAGTTGGCCCGCCTTGCCCTTGGCGAGTGTGAGAAGCGTTTCGGTGCCCTCGTCCTCGGTCTCGTGCTGAACATAGAGCTCGACGCCGGGGGTGCCGCCCGCCGTGTCGCCGTACTTCGCGCGGAGCTGGTCGAGGATCGGGCCGAGCGACGGGTAGTCCTTCTTGTCCAGGACCTCGCCGTGCCGGTCGACGGCCTCGATGGGCGGCGCGGCGGCCTCGCTCGTCTGCAGGGTGTCGCCGTCCTCCAGATCCGGGTGGACGACGGACGCGTCCCAGTCGACCAGCGCGCGGCCGGTGGTGACGCCCCGGACGACGGTGAGCTCGGAGTCGTACGCGAAGGGCTTGGTCTTTCCTTCGTACGACACCGTCGCCTCGACGGAGAACGGTACGCGCGTCCCCGACGCCTTCCCCGGCGTCAGTCGCACCTTCGTCAGATGCGCGTCCTCGCGGAAGCCGGCCAGGAGGAGCGAGGCCACCTCCGCGTTGTTCGTGTACTCGGCCGCAAGACCGGCGTCGCCCTTCGCCCACGCGGCGAGGAACTTCTCCGCGGTCGCGCCGACCTCGGCGTCCGTCGGCGGCCCCGTCTTCACGGCCTCGGGCCCGGACGAGGCGGCACCACCGCCGCCCGTCACGCCGTTCACCAGGTTGTACGCGCCGTATCCGGCACCCCCGACCATGACGGCGAACACCCCGCCGACCAGAGTCACCTTGACCCCTTTGCGCATGACGCGCTTCCCCTCCCCAGGAGCCCTTCCGTGTCCGTATGAACACGGAAGGTTGTTCGCCCCGACTTTAAGGGGTCACACCCAGGTGTCGAGGAGCATTCGTGCCCGCCAGGACTCGATGGGAATGGCCTGGCCGGTGTAAATGGGCCAGAACCAGATGAAGTTCCACAGGATCAGCAGGACGAGCACGCCCGCGCTCGCCGCGCCCACCACCCGCCGCCGCTCGCTCGAACCCGCCGGCCCGATGATCGCGCCGATCATCATCGACACGGCAAGGCAGAGGAACGGGATGAAGACCACGGCGTAGAAGAAGAAGATCGTCCGCTCCTGGTACATGAACCAGGGCAGGTACCCCGCCGCGACCCCGCAGACGATCGCGCCGGCCCGCCAGTCCCTGCGGAACACCCACCGCCACAGGACGTAGACCAGCGCGAAGGCCGCCGCCCACCAGAGCATCGGCGTGCCGAGCGCGAGGACCTCGCGGGCGCACTTCTCGGCCGTGTCGGCGGGGCAGCCGTCCTTGCCGGGCAGCGGTGACTCGTAGAAGTAGGAGACGGGGCGGCCGTCGACGATCCAGCTCCACGGGTTGGACTGGTAGGTGTGCGGCGAGGAGAGGCCCACGTGGAACTCGTACACCGCGTGCTCGTAGTGCCACAGGCTGCGCAGCCAGTCCGGCAGCCACGTCCAGTCGCCGCCCTTGCCGTCCGTCACCGCCCAGTTGCGGTAGTAGCCGCCCGTGCCGTCGGTCGGGGAGAGGATCCAGCCGAGCCAGGACAGTACGTACGTCGCGAGCGCCACCGGCACCGTCGACACGAACGCCGGGAACACGTCCCGCCTCAGGACCGCCCGGTAGGGGCGCACCGCCCCGGCGACCCGGCGGCCGCCCACGTCCCACAACACGGTCATCAGGCAGAAGAAGACCATGATGTACAGGCCGTTCCACTTGGTCCCGAACGCGAGACCCAGGCAGAGACCGGCCGCCCACCGCCACGGCCGCCACCCCAGGCGCACCGTTTCGGCGACGTACGCGTCGGGACGTACGACACCGTCCTCATCGGTCGGCAGCGCCGCCGCGAGCCGCTCCCGTGCCTTGTCCCGGTCGATCAGGAAGCAGCCGAACGCGGCGAGCACGAAGAACATCAGGACCTGGTCGAGCAGGGCCGTGCGGCTCATCACGAAGTGCAGGCCGTCCACCGCGAGCAGCGCGCCCGCCAGACAGCCCAGGAACGTGGAGCGGAACAGGCGGCGGCCGATCCGGCAGAGCATCAGGACGGAGAGGGTGCCGAGCACCGCCGTCATGAAGCGCCAGCCGAACGGGTCGAAGCCGAACATCCATTCGCCGATGCCGATGACGTACTTGCCGACCGGCGGATGCACCACGTACGCGGCGTCCGTGGGGATCTTGATGCCGCTGCCCTGGGCCAGGACGGTGTCGTTGACCTTCTCCGGCCAGTTGACCTCGAAGCCCCGGTGGATCAGCGCCCAGGCGTCCTTGGCGTAGTACGTCTCGTCGAATATCACGGCCTTCGGGCTGCCGAGATTCCAGAACCGCGTCACGCCCGCGACCAGCGTGATCAGCAGCGGGCCGATCCAGCCCATCCGCTTGACCAGCAGTTCCGCCGTCGCCTGCGGCACCCCGAGCGTCAGCCACAGCCGTGGGCTGGGCTCGGTGTACGCCGGTACGAGACGGGCCCGTACGTCGTCGCTGCCTCTGGGCCGCGCCACATGGCCGAAGCGGCGCAGCCTGCGCTGCCACGACGGCTGCTGCTCCTCGGCGCTCTGGCCCTGACGGGTGTCCGGGGAAGACGCGGTACTGGTCACCGCGCCATCGTAGGGAACCCGGCTGTGTGAGTCCCGCTCCCGGCCCCTGCGAGGATGGAACCGTGACAGGAAGCGCTCACTCCCCCGAAGACCAGTCCCCCGGAACCCTTGTGCTGGCAGGCACCCCCATCGGCGATGTCGCGGACGCGCCGCCGCGGCTCGCCGCCGAGCTGGAGTCCGCCGACGTCGTCGCCGCCGAGGACACCCGGCGGCTGCGCAGGCTCACCCAGGCGCTCGGCGTGCAGGTGGGCGGGCGGGTCGTCTCCTATTTCGAGGGCAACGAGAGCGCGCGTACGCCCGAGCTGGTCGAGGCCCTCGTGGGCGGTGCGCGGGTGCTGCTCGTGACCGATGCGGGGATGCCGTCGGTGTCCGACCCCGGCTACCGCCTGGTCGCGGCCGCCGTGGAGCGGGACATCAAGGTGACCGCCGTGCCGGGACCGTCCGCCGTGCTCACCGCGCTCGCGCTCTCGGGGCTGCCGGTCGACCGCTTCTGCTTCGAGGGCTTCCTGCCGCGCAAGGCGGGCGAGCGCCTCTCGCGCCTGAAGGAGGTCGCCGAGGACCGGCGCACCCTCGTCTACTTCGAGGCGCCGCACCGCATCGACGACACCCTCGCCGCGATGGCCGAGGCGTTCGGCGACGGGCGCAGGGCCGCGGTCTGCCGCGAGCTGACCAAGACGTACGAAGAGGTCAAGCGCGGTTCGCTGAAGGAGCTCGCCGAGTGGGCCGCCGACGGAGTGCGCGGTGAGATCACCGTCGTCGTCGAGGGCGCCCCCGAGAAAGGGCCCGAGGAACTGGGCCCCGACGAGCTGGTGCGCAGGGTGCGGGTGCGCGAGGAGGCGGGGGAGCGGCGCAAGGAGGCGATCGCCGCCGTCGCGGCCGAGGCGGGGCTACCCAAGCGTGAGGTGTTCGATGCCGTCGTCGCGGCAAAGAATGCGGCTCAGAGCGCCCCATAGGAGGGCAAAGGACTATCGTGAAAGGCAAAGTGCGGGCCGCGCACCGGGCCTGAAGGCCAATGAAAGGCCAAATCGCCTTCAACGCTCGACAGGTCTGATGCGCTCGCTCCGGGAAAAGCGTCCACTGGTCAAAGGGACGCACCCGTC
Source organism: Streptomyces sp. NPDC050658 (assembly GCF_044457025.1). Lineage (NCBI taxonomy): Bacteria > Bacillati > Actinomycetota > Actinomycetes > Kitasatosporales > Streptomycetaceae > Streptomyces > Streptomyces sp. NPDC050658. The sequence continues at coordinate 201,299 of NZ_JBITGM010000014.1, read as the reverse complement.
CCGACGCTGTCGGCTGGGAGGAGAACCCCGGCCGGACGGCGCTTGTCCAGCGGACAAGAGGAGCTGGCATGAGTGATATCGCCGACACCGGTCACGACACGACGACGACAACGCAGACCGTCACGAGCACGGTTCACGAGTCGTACGCCTTCGCCTGCATGCGCTGCGGGCACGGCTGGGAGCAGTCGTACGAGATCGAGCATCACGTGGACGCCGAGGGCAAGGAGTTCGTCCTGTACGTGGCGGACGGCCGGCATGTGCCGTCGCCGCTGTCCCGGCCGACCTGCCTGAACTGCGGTGGCCACGTCGTACGGATCATGCGTGCCGGGCAGGTGTCGTCGGTGCTCGACCTGATGCGGCAGTCGCACGCGCCGCGGGCCCCGCACAAGGCCGCGGAGCCCGGCGCCGAAGAGACGCAGGGCGAGGGCGGCGAAGAGCACAGGCACCACCACTGGCACCTGTCCGACCTGCTGCACCCTTTCCAGCACCACCGCAAGGCGGGCTGACACCGCCTTCGTAGGATCGGGGCATGCCTTCGAAAGACGCCGAGAAGAACGCCGCGCCCCCGCTGCCCGAACCGCTGCGGGTGGCAGTCGCCGACTCCCACACCCACCTCGACATGCAGTCGGGGACGGTGGAGGAGGGGCTCGCCAAGGCCGCGGCGGTCGGTGTGACGACGGTCGTGCAGGTCGGCTGTGACGTGGCGGGCTCGCGCTGGGCCGCCGAGACGGCCGCGGCGCACGCCGCCGTGCATGCCACCGTCGCCCTGCACCCCAACGAGGCGCCCCGCATCGTGCACGGCGACCCCGACGGCTGGTCGCGGCAGGGCGCGCGCGAGCCGGGCGGCGACGCGGCCCTCGACGCCGCGCTCGCCGAGATCGACCGGCTCGCGGCGCTCGCGCACGTCAAGGGAGTGGGCGAGACGGGCCTCGACTACTTCCGCACCGGCCCCGAGGGCAAGGCCGCCCAGGAGCGGTCCTTCCGCGCCCACATCGAGATCGCCAAACGGCACGGCAAGGCCCTGGTCATCCACGACCGCGAGGCCCACGAGGACGTGCTGCGCGTCCTGAAGGAGGAGGGCGCCCCCGAGCGGACCGTCTTCCACTGCTACTCGGGTGACGCGGAGATGGCCCAAGTGTGCGCGGAGCACGGCTACTTCATGTCCTTCGCCGGGAACATGACCTTCAAGAACGCGCAGGGCCTGCGGGACGCGCTCGCCGTCGCCCCGCTCGAACTCGTCCTGGTGGAGACCGACGCCCCCTTCCTGACGCCCGCGCCCTACCGCGGACGGCCTAACGCGCCGTATCTCATTCCGGTCACATTGCGGGCCATGGCCGAGGTGCGGGGCATCGACGAGGACGCCATGGCCGCGGCGATCTCCGCGAACACGGCCCGCGCTTTTGATTACTGATGACTGCTGACCGATAACGCCCAAACACCCGTAGCCCAGGGCAGTGCCGCGACACAGCGTAGTCGGCCTGCTTTGGAGAGTGACGGTTGCTCCGCTAGGTTCTGTCCGCCTCGCCCGATCCGGACCAGAACCGTGGAGCGTCGTCGTGAGTCAAGCGCAGTACGGAACGTCTTACGGCGCGCCCGCCCCCGCCGCCCCGGCTCCCGCCCCCGCCGCCCCGGCCCCCTCTGCCTCCGCCGTCCCCGCGCCGCGCACCGAGGGCGGCCGGGCCCAGGCGCGGCGGGCCGCGCGGCGCAAGAAGGCCCCGGAGCGGCCCGATTCGCTGCGCAGGCTGCTGCCGCAGGCCCTCGTCGTGGCGTTCCTCGCGGGCGGCACCTCCGCCTTCGTCGCCAACGACAAGGCCGTACACCTCACCGTCGACGGCGAACCGCGCACCCTGCACACCTTCGCCGACGACGTGGGCGAACTCCTTGAGGACGAGGGCGTGGACTTCGGCGCCCACGACATCGTGGCGCCGACCGCGGACACCGCCCTGGCCAGCGGCGACGAGATCGCCGTCCGCTACGGCCGCCCCGTCAAGCTCACCCTCGACGGGGAGCGGCGCGAGGTGTGGACGACGGCGCGCACGGTGGACGGCGCGCTGCGCCAGCTCGGCGTGCGCGCGGAGGGCGCCTATCTCTCGGCGTCCCGCAGCAAACGCATCGAGCGCTCCGGCCTCGACCTCGACGTCCGCACGGAACGCACCGTGACGGTCATGGCGGACGGGCGCGAGCGGACCATCCGTACGAACGCGGCGACCGTCCGCGAGGCCGTCGAGGAGTCCGGCGTCAGCCTGCACGGCCAGGACACCACCTCCGTCGCGCCCGAAAGCTTCCCGCGCGACGGCCAGACGATCACCGTCATGCGGATCTCCGGGCGCAAGGAGGTCCGCGAGGAGCCGATCCCGTACGACGTGCAGCGCACCGACGATCCGACGCTGTTCAGCGGCACGGAGGTCGTCGAGCGGGCCGGACACCAGGGGACCCGCCGGGTCACCTACGCCCTGCGGACCGTCAACGGCGTCAAGCAGAAACCGCGCCGCGTGAAGTCCGAGGTGGTGCGCGAGCCGCAGACGCGGATCATCAAGGTCGGCACGAAGCAGCTGCCGAACTCGGTGGCGGGCGCGGACGGCCTGAACTGGAACGGGCTCGCCCAGTGCGAATCGGGCGGCCGCCCGAACGCGGTGGACGGCTCCGGCACCTACGGAGGCCTCTACCAGTTCGACACCCAGACCTGGCAGAGCCTCGGCGGCCAGGGCCGCCCCCAGGACGCCCCGGCCGAGGAACAGACCTTCCGCGCGAAGAAGCTCTATGTGCAGAGGGGGGCGAGCCCATGGCCGCATTGCGGGTCGCGGCTGTAGCGGCTCTGCCGTGGGCAGGCGTGCCGTACGCGCCCCGTAACCTGGACGGGTGAGCAACACAGAGCCCAGCAGCCTCCTCGGCGCCGCCGACATCCGCGAACTGGCCGCCGCCCTGGACGTACGTCCGACCAAGCAGCGCGGCCAGAACTTCGTCATCGACGCCAACACCGTCCGCCGCATCGTCCGCACCGCGGAAGTGGGCCCGGACGACAACGTCGTCGAGGTCGGCCCCGGGCTCGGCTCCCTGACCCTGGCCCTGCTGGAGACCGCCGCCCACGTCACGGCCGTCGAGATCGACGACGTCCTCGCGGCGGCGCTCCCGGCGACGATCGAGGCCCGCCTCCCGCAGAAGGCGAACTCCTTCGCGCTCGTGCACAGCGACGCCATGCTGGTGAGCGAGCTGCCGGGCCCCGCCCCCACCGCGCTGGTGGCGAACCTGCCGTACAACGTGGCCGTCCCCGTGCTCCTGCACATGCTCGACACCTTCCCGAGCATCGAGCGCACCCTCGTCATGGTGCAGGCCGAGGTCGCCGACCGGCTCGCCGCCGCCCCCGGCTCGAAGGTGTACGGGGTGCCGTCCGTGAAGGCCAACTGGTACGCCGACGTCAAGCGCGCCGGATCCATCGGCCGCAATGTCTTCTGGCCCGCGCCCAACGTCGACTCGGGACTCGTCTCGCTGGTGCGGCGGACCGAGCCGGTCAAGACCAGCGCCACCAAGCGCGAGGTCTTCGCCGTGGTCGACGCCGCCTTCGCCCAGCGCAGGAAGACGCTGCGGGCCGCCCTGTCCGGGTGGGCGGGTTCCGCGGCCGCAGCCGAGGCGGCGCTCGTCGCCGCCGGGGTCTCGCCGCAGGCGCGCGGCGAGGCGCTCACCGTGGAGGAGTTCGCGCGCATCGCCGAGCACAAGGAGGCCGGCGCGTGAGCGTCACCGTACGGGTACCCGCGAAGGTCAACGTCCAGCTCGCGGTGGGTGCCGCGCGCGCGGACGGCTTCCACGACCTCGCCAACGTCTTCCTCGCGGTCGGCCTCTACGACGAGGTCACCGTCACGCCCGCGGACGAGCTGCGGGTGACCTGCGAGGGGCCCGGATCCGACCAAGTCCCCCTTGACCGTACGAACTTGGCGGCGCGGGCGGTGGAACTGCTCGCCGCGCGATATGGCATTGCGCCCGACGTGCACATCCACATCGCCAAGGACATCCCCGTCGCGGGCGGCATGGCGGGCGGCAGCGCGGACGGTGCGGGCGCCCTCGTGGCCTGCGACGCGCTGTGGGGCACGCGCGCCTCGCGGGACGAACTCCTCGACATCTGCGCCGAGTTGGGCAGCGACGTGCCGTTCAGCCTGGTGGGCGGGTGCGCGCTCGGCACGGGGCGCGGCGAGAAGCTGGAGCCGCTGCCGGTCGGCGGCGCCTTCCACTGGGTGTTCGCCGTCGCCGACGGCGGGCTCTCGACCCCGGCGGTGTACCGGGAGTTCGACCGGCTGACCCCCCAAGCGCCGCAGCCGGAGGCCTCCCCGGCGCTCCTGGAGGCGCTGCGGACGGGCGATGTCGCGGGCCTCGCGGCGAACGTGGCCAACGACCTGCAGCCCGCCGCGCTCTCCCTCTTCCCGTCGCTGAAGGACACCCTCGCGGCGGGTACGGCCGCGGGCGCGGTCGCGGCCCTGGTCTCCGGCTCCGGGCCGACGACGGCGTTCCTCTGCGCGGACGCGGACGGGGCGCGGCGGGTGGCGCAGGCGCTGCTCGCGTCCGGTACGTGCCGGGCGGCGCGGGTGGCGGACTCGCCCGCCAAGGGTGCCGTACTGCTCTGACCCACAGGGCGTGCCCGACGTACTCAGACGCGGATCTGAGTACGGGATTTGAGTACGGGTGCCCTGATGCGGGGCGGACGTCGCGCGCGACCGTACCCGTATGGGATCAAGCGTGCGCGAACTGGCCGAGCAGACGCCCGCCGGGCGTGACCGGTACATCGACCTGCTGCGGGTCGCCTCGCTCGGCACGGTCGTGCTCGGGCACTGGCTGATGGCCGCCGTGACGGTCGGGGACGACGGCAGGACCGAGGTCGGCAACCTCCTCGCGGTCGTGCCGGAGCTGCAGGTGCTGACCTGGGCGCTGCAGATCATGCCGGTGTTCTTCTTCGTCGGCGGTTTCTCGCACGCCCTGTCCTACCGTTCCCTGAGCCGGAAGGCCCCGGAGGGCGGTTCGGTCTACTCGGCGTTCCTGCGGGCCCGGCTCCAGCGGCTGCTGCGGCCCACGATGGTGTTCATCGGGGTGTGGGGAGCCGCGGCCCTGCTGCTGCAACTCCTCGGCGGGGGCGGGGCGTTGCTGGACGTGACGCTGCGCCTGGTCGCCCAGCCGCTGTGGTTCATCGGGATCTACCTGGCGATGGTCGCGTTCACGCCGCCGCTGCTGCGGCTGCACGAGCGGTACGGGTGGGGCGCGTTCGGCGGCCTCGTCCTCGCCGCGGCGGCGGTGGACACGGCGCGGTTCGCCTTCGACGTGCCGTACGTGGAGTTCCTCAACTTCGCCTTCGTGTGGCTCGCGGTGCACCAGCTGGGATTCCTGCGGGCGGACGGCTGGCTGTGGGGGCGGGTGCCGCTCGTGACGGCGGGCGCGGGACTCGTGGGCGCCGCGCTCCTGGTGGTGCTCGGCCCGTATCCGCTCTCCATGGTGGGCATGCCCGGCGAGAAGGTCTCGAACATGGCCCCGCCGACGTTTGCGCTGCTCTGCCACGGGATGTGGCTGGTGGGAGCGGTGGAGCTGCTGCGGGGGCCCGCCGGGCGGTGGCTGGCCCGGCCGCGGGTGTGGCGCGGGGTGGTCGCGGCGAACGGGATCTCCATGACGGCGTTCCTCTGGCACCTCACGGCGATGCTGGGCGTGTACGGGGTGCTGATCGGCCTCGACGTACCGCTGCCGGAGGTTGCGTCGGGGGCGTGGTGGGCGCAGGTCCCGCTGCGGATGGCGGCGGCCGGTCTGCTGACGGCCGCGCTGGTGACCGTCTTCCGGCGCTTCGAACGGCCTTCCCCCGCACGGGAGTTGACGTCGCCCCCCGGCCCGGTGTCGGGCCCGGCGGCGGCCGTGGGCGTCACACTGTGCCTCTTCGGGGTGCTCGGCCTGTCGATGGTCGGCTTCGGGGGACTCCTTGAGGGGCGTACGGCGATGCTGGTGGCGGTGCGGGTGACGGCACCGGTGGCGGTGGGGATGGCGCTCGCGGGGTGGCTGCTGGTGGAGAGGGCGGGACGTTCCCTGCGCTGATCGCCTAACCTGATCGCTCCACGGCCCGGCGGAACATCCCTTCCGCGCGGCCGAGTTGAGATCGGGGGCAGAGGAATGAACTGCACGCGGTGCAATGCCGCCGCACTGGACGACCAGGGCCGCTGCCCGCGCTGCGACGCCGGGGGGAAGCCGGCGCGCAAACCCTGGGAGGCGCCGGACACCCCGCCCGCCGCGCCTTCGACCGGCGGCCCCGCGGCTCCGCCCGGTCCCGCAGCGCCCCCGCCCGCCGCGCCCCCCGGCCCCGGCTATCCGCCCCCGCCCGGCACCCCGTACCCCCGCTACTACGTCCCCATCCCGCCCCGCCCCGCCCCGGCGGGCGGCCTCGGCACCGCCGCCGCGATCCTCCTCGGCGGCGTGGCCGGCATCTCCTTGCTGCGGCTCATCGCCGACTTCGATCTGTACGGGGATCTGGGCGACGCCTGGCTGGTCTACGCCGACGACGACTTCGGGGAGTTCTGGGGCGTCACCGTCCTGCTGCTCCTCATCGCCTTCCTCGCCGCCATCCCCGTCTTCCTGACCTGGTTCAACCGGGTCAGGACCAACGCGGAGGTGCTCGCGCCCGGCCGGCACCGGCAGCCGCCGGGCATGGCGATCGGCGCCTGGTTCATCCCCGTGGCGAACTGGTGGATACCGAAGCAGATCACCGACGACATCGTCGTGGCGAGCGAGCCGGAAGGCCCCCGGCCGACGCCGCCGCCCGCGCCGTACGGATACGGGTACGCCCCGCCCCCGCCCCCTTACCGCCCCGGCCAGGGCACCCTCACGGCCTGGTGGATCACCTGGGTCGCGGCCAGCGCCACCAGCGCGCTCGGCTGGCTGCTCCTGATGGGCGCGGACGACGGCGACGTCGGCACCGCCCGCACCGCCGTCCTGATGTTCATCCTCTCCGACCTGACCCTGATCGCCGCCGGGATCTGCGGCCTGATGGCCGTGCGGATGATCAGCACCATGCAGGACGTACGCCTCGGCTACGCCCGCCCCGGCATGCCCGGTATGCCCATGCCCCCGCACCGGCCGCCGGGCTGGTAGCCCCGGCCTCCGACTACGCTGGGAGATCGATCGATCCCCCTTACCTGGAGCGTTAATGGCCGTCAATCTGGTCAATGTCGAGGCAGTCAGCAAGGTGTACGGCACCCGTGCCCTGCTCGACGGTGTCTCCCTCGGCGTGTCCGAGGGGGACCGGATCGGCGTCGTGGGGCGCAACGGAGACGGCAAGACGACCCTCATCCGGATGCTCGCCAAGCTGGAGGAGGCCGACACCGGCCGCGTCACGCACAACGGCGGACTGCAGCTCGGCGTACTGACCCAGCACGACTCGCTCGACCCCGAGGCGACCGTCCGGCACGAGGTCATCGGCGATCTCGCCGACCACGAGTGGGCCGGCAACGCCAAGATCCGGGACGTGCTCACCGGTCTCTTCGGCGGGCTCGACCTGCCCGGCTTCCCGCAGGGCCTCGACACCGTCATCGGTCCGCTCTCCGGCGGCGAGCGGCGCCGCATCGCGCTCGCCAAGCTCCTCATCGGCGAGCCCGACCTGATCGTGCTCGACGAGCCGACCAACCACCTGGACGTCGAGGGCATCGCCTGGCTCGCCGAGCACCTGCGCACCCGGCGCTCGGCGCTCGTCTGCGTCACGCACGACCGCTGGTTCCTGGACCAGGTGTGCACCCGCATGTGGGACGTACAGGGCGGGGCCGTCTTCGAGTACGAGGGCGGCTACTCCGACTACGTCTTCGCGCGTGCCGAGCGTGAGCGCATCGCGGCGACCGAGGAGACCAAGCGCAAGAACCTGATGCGCAAGGAACTGGCCTGGCTGCGGCGCGGGGCGCCCGCCCGCACCAGCAAGCCGCGCTTCCGCATCGAGGCCGCCAACGAGCTGATCGCCGACGTGCCGCCGCCGCGCGACACCAGCGAGCTGATGAAGTTCGCGACGACGCGGCTCGGCAAGACCGTCTTCGACCTGGAGGACGTGACCGTGCAGGCCGGGCCGAAGGTGCTGCTCAAGCATCTGACCTGGCAGCTCGGCCCGGGCGACCGGATCGGCCTGGTCGGCGTGAACGGCGCGGGCAAGACCTCCCTGCTGCGGGCGATGGCCCAGGCCGCGACCTCCGAGGGCGACGTGCAGCCCGAGGCGGGCCGGGTCGTGGTCGGCAAGACCGTGAAGCTCGCCTACCTCTCGCAGGAGGTCGCCGAGCTCGACCCGGCGCTGCGGGTCCTCCAGGCGGTGCAGCAGGTGCGCGAGCGCGTCGACCTCGGCAAGGGCCGGGAGATGACCGCCGGGCAGCTCTGCGAGACCTTCGGCTTCAACAAGGAGAAGCAGTGGACGCCGGTCGGTGATCTGTCGGGTGGCGAGCGGCGCAGGCTTCAGCTGCTCCGGCTCCTGATGGACGAGCCGAACGTCCTCTTCCTCGACGAGCCGACGAACGACCTCGACATCGAGACGCTGACCCAGCTGGAGGACGTACTCGACGGGTGGCCCGGATCGATGGTCGTGATCTCGCACGACCGGTTCTTCCTGGAGCGCACCACCGACAAGGTGTTCGCACTTCTGGGTGACGCGACGATGCGGATGCTGCCGCGCGGCATCGACGAGTACCTGGAGCGGCGCAAGCGGGCGGCGGACGCGGCGGCTCCCGCGGCGCCCGCGACCGCGGCAGCCGAACCGGCCGCCGCGCAGAAGACCGTCTCCTCCGCCGACGCCCGCGCCGCCAAGAAGGAACTCCAGAAGATCGAGCGGCAGCTGGACAAGCTGTCGACGAAGGAAACCTGGCTGCACGCTCAAATCGCCGATAACGCCACCGACTTCGAAAAGGTGGCCAAACTGGACGCCGAGCTGCGTGAACTGATGGGCGAGCGCGACGAGTTGGAGATGCGCTGGCTGGAGCTCGCGGAGGACGTGTAGAGGTCACGTAACAGACGCATCACAGGCCGGTCCTCCCTTGGGTACAGGGGACGGACCGGTCAGGTGTGCTAGGGGGGCAGGGTGATAGAAAGGTCGGCCTGAGCACCACTTGGCGTGCCGAAAAATCAGTGAAGGGGGAAGCGCTGATGACTCAGCCGCCCAACCAGCCGCCGCAGGGCGGTTTCGGAGCTCCGCAGGATCCGCGGCAGGCCGGAGCCCCGCAGCCACCGGGCCAGCCGCCGCAGGCTCCGGGCCAGCCGCCGCAGGCGCCGCCCGCCGGAGCCCCGCAGACGCCGCCCGCGCCGCAGCCCGGCTACGGCTACCCGCAGACCCCGCCGGCCGGCGCCCCGTACGGGCAGCCGGGCCAGCCGGGTCCCTACAACGCGCCCACGCAGCCGGGCCCGTACAACGCGCCCACGCAGCCCGGTCCCTACGGCCAGCAGCCCCAGTACGGGTACCCGCCACAGCAGCCGCAGTTCCCCGGCGCCCCCGGAGCACCCGGCACGCCGCCCGGCGGCGGCAGCAAGAACCCCTTCAAGGGCAAGCCCGGGCTGATCGTGGCCGCCGTGGCCGCCGCCGCGCTCGTCATCGGCGGTGTCGCCTGGGCGGTCGTCGGCGGTGACGACGACGGCAAGAAGAAGAAGCCGACCGCCGGCAAGAGCGACGACCCCAAGCCCACCGGCTCCGCCCCGGTTAACCCCGGTGACGGGGACGGCGACGGCGGCGGCGAGACGGAGGACCTCAACGCGGGCCGCCAGCCCGGCGAGTCGAAGGTGCTCTGGTACAAGGAGGCCCCCAAGGTGCCCGGCTCGGGCGCCGACGCCAACGGCATGTGGGTCGAGGGCGATGTCGCGGTCAAGGCCGCGTTCAAGGAGATCAACTCCTACAACGTCCAGACCGGCAAGCCGGAGTGGCCCACGATCAAGTTCCCGCAGAAGATCTGCGGTACGACCCCGACGGCGACCGACGACGGGGACATCGTCGTCGCGTACAAGGACGGGCTCAAGGACAACGCCAAGTGCAGCCAGATCCAGGTCGTCAACCTGAAGACCGGTGAGAAGGGCTGGAAGAAGCCGGTCGAGGAGGAAGGTCTCTTCGACTTCGCCTCGAACGCCGACCTCTCCCTCACCGGCGACACGCTGATGGTCGGCCGCTCCCAGTCCGGCACGGCGCTGAAGATGAGCAACGGCGACGAGCTCTTCGTCTCCGACAAGAAGGACGAGGGCACCTGCTTCCCCAGCGGCTTCGCCGGCGGCAAGAAGATGCTCCGCGCGCTGTCCTGCGGTGCCGGCTCCGACACGGAGCACGACGAGCTGCAGCAGCTCGACCCGAAGACCGGCAAGGCCGTCTGGACGAAGAAGTTCCCCAAGGGCTGGAAGGTCGGCCGGATCTACTCCGAGAGCCCCACGGTCGTCTACCTCACCAACGAGGACAAGAAGCAGTGGAACATCACCACGCTGAAGCCCAACAGCAGTGACACCCGCTCCGAGGTCAGCGTCGACGAGAAGTGGGCGCCGGAGTGCGGCGGCTCGACGTTCCTCGGCGGCAGCCTCCAGGGCTGCCTGGGCGTGACGGTCGACGACAACAACCTCTACCTGCCGACCGAGGCGACCTCCGGTGCCAACGAGGTCGTCGCGATCAGCCTCTCCACCGGCAAGGAGGCCTGGCGCGTGAAGTCGCCGGCCGAGGAGTCGATGCTGCCGCTGAAGATGCAGGGCGGTGCGCTCGTCGCCTACGTCAACCCGTCGTACGACGCGGGCGGCCAGGTCGTCTCGATCCCGACGTCCGGCTCGCACAAGCCCAAGAAGCTCCTGCAGAACCCGGCGGGTACCGCGGAGATCGAGAGCGGCTTCTTCTCGAAGGACGTCGACTACGTGGACGGGCGCTTCTACATCTCCACCACGCGGCTCTCGGGCAGCTCCCAGGGCCCGGAGAAGCTGATGCTGGCCTACGGCAAGTGATCGGCCCCGCTGTCCGGTACGCCCCAGTCCCCCCATCGCCGCACGCTTCACGTCTCAAGGAAATGACCTCATGACGCAGCCGCCCCAGCCGCCCAACGAGCCCCCGCAGGGCGGGTTCGGCGCCCCCCAGGATCCGCCGTCCGGCGGTTTCGGCGCACCGCAGAACCCGCCGCAGGTGGGCTTCGGCAAGGCTCCCGAGCCGAACCCGAACCCGTCGTACGGCTACCCGCAGACCCCGCCGCCGGCCCAGCCGCCGACGCCTCCGGCGGGGCAGCCCCCGGCCGGCCCGCCGCAGACGCCGCCGCCGGCGGCTCCGCAGGGTCAGCCGCAGGGCTACGGCTATCCGGGTCAGCCGGGTCAGCCGCAGGGCTACGGCTATCCGGGCCAGCCGGGCCAGCCGTACGGGCAGCAGCAGCCGTACGGTGCCTACCAGCAGCAGCCCCCGACCATGCCGATGGCGCCGCAGGCGGGTGCCCCCGGCGGGTCCGGCGGCGGCAAGCTGAACAACCAGATGAAGATCATCATCGGGGCGGTCGTGGCGATCGCCCTGATCGTCGGCGGCGGTGTCTTCTACGCCTCCTCGTCCGGCAAGGACGACACCGAGGCCAGCTCCGAGGGCTCGACCGGCGGCGGCAAGGGCGGTGAGCAGAAGGGCGGCGGCGGCGCGGCCGAGGGCGGCCCCGGCAAGGAGAAGGTCCCGGCCAACACCGCGGGCAAGATCGTCATGCAGCTCCCGCAGCCCGAGGTGCCCAAGAACGACGTATGGAGCATCAAGGGCTCCTGGCTGATCGACGGCGTCTACGCCAAGGCGGGCGTCAACGAGATCGTCGGCTACGACTCGACGACCGGCAAGGAGATCTGGACCCGTCCGCTCGACGGCCAGACCTGCACCGCATCGCCCCAGGTCACCAAGGACGGCGTCGCCGCGGTCGCGTACGAAGAGGCCAAGCGGAACAAGGCCGGCGACCACGAGACCTGCTCGAAGATCTCCGCGATCGACCTGAAGTCCGGTGAGAAGCTCTGGACCGAGCAGGTCAAGGAGGGCAGCTCCGCGGCCCGCGTCCAGGAGATCGCCATCAGCGGCTCCACCGTCGCGGTCGGCACCAGCGCGGGCGGCGCCGCCTTCGACGCGGCCAAGGGCGATCTGCTGTGGGAGCCCGAGGTCGGTGCCAAGTGCCAGGACGAGGGGTACGCGGGCGGCGAGCAGCTCGTCGCTGTGCGCCAGTGCGGTGACTACAACGACGAGAAGCTCTCCGTCGAGCTCCTCGACTCCAAGTCGGGCAAGGCCCAGTGGACGTACCCGGTGACGCCGGGCGTCGACAACGCGAAGATCATCTCGACCAGCCCGGTGGTGTTCGGCCAGGACACCCAGGAGATCACCTCCAGCGGTGCCACGGACGTCTTCTCGCTCGACGGCCAGGGCAAGCTGCGCGCCAAGATCTCGCTGCCGGACGGCAAGTACGACCACAACTGCGAGGTCAACGTCGTCTCCGACTGCAGCTCGATGGCGGTCGGCAACGACAAGCTCTATGTCCCGACCCGGCAGCACGACGGCGGCGGTGACGGCTACAGCCAGACGAACGAGATCATCTCGTTCTCGCTGAAGACCGGCAAGACCACCGGTGACCGTGCGGACGCCGGCGAGAACGGCGAGATGTTCCCGATCCGCATGGACGGCGGCAACATCCTGGCGTACAAGGACGGCGGCTACGACAAGGGCTCCCAGATCGTCTCCATCAACGGCAAGACGATGAAGGAGACCAAGCTCCTGGAGACCCCGGCCGCGGAGTCGGTCGGCAGCGCGATCAGCAGCATGGTCCCGAAGTCGAACGAACTCCTCTACTCGGACGGCAAGTTGTTCTTCGGCAAGGAGCTGATCAGCAAGCCGTACTCGAAGGACGAGAAGGAGTACACGGCGCTGGGCTTCGTCGCGGAGTAACCCCCGACGAGCACCGCGAGCACCGCGCGGAAGCGCAGGAAGTTCCGGAAGTGCCGGAAGGCCCCGTTCCATTCATTGGAGCGGGGCCTTCCGCACGTCCGTACTCCCCCTCACCCGCCCATGGCCGGGATTTCGGCATTCCGGGCCGCTTCTGACCGGTAGGGGGCGCGTAACGTCGAACAAGCGTGTAGCTTCCGGGGGATGAGTGGGTGTGGGGCCGGGGGGCCCTTGATCCGTGGGGGATCAGTGGGGACAAGTGGGGGGTTGCTCTATGGGTGTGCGGCTCATGGTGGTCGACGACCATCGACTGCTCGCCGAGGCACTCGCCTCGGCGCTGAAGCTGCGCGGGCACCGGGTGCTCGCCGCGGCCGCGCCCGCCGCGGGGGCGGCGGAACTGGTCATCAACCGGGCCCCGGAGGTCTGTCTGCTCGGCACGGCGACGCCCGCCGAGACCGGCATGTTCGACCCGGTGGTGAGGATCAAGCGGGAGCGTCCGCAGGTCGCCGTGGTGGTGCTCGGCCCGGTGCCGAGTCCGCGCGGCATCGCGGCGGCGTTCGCCGCGGGTGCCTCCGGGTACGTACGTCATGACGAGCGCATCGAGGGCGTCGAGCGCGCCATCATGAAGGCGAGAGCGGGCGAGGCGGCGGTCGCCCCGCAGCTGCTCCAGGGCGCGTTCAGCGAACTCCTCAATCCGGCCGCGCAGCCCGACGACGAGGGCCAGCGGCTGCTCCAGATGCTGACGCCGCGCGAGGTGGAGGTGCTGGTACGGGTCGCGGACGGCGAGGACACCCGGCTGATCGCCGCCGGAATGGGCATCGCGCCGAGCACCGCGCGCACGCATGTGCAGCGGGTCCTGATGAAACTCGGGGTCGGCTCCCGCCTGGAGGCGGCGGCACTCGCGGCGCGCACGGGCCTGCTCGACCGGGCGGAACGGCCGACGGACACGTACACGGAGAACACGGAGACACAGGCGGGGCCCGAGTCACCTGCACAGTGAACTCGGGTCCCGTTTCAGATGGTTGACGTCATCTGAAATCTGTCATCTGTCATCTGTCAGCCGCTACTCGGGCTTGGCCTGCGCCTCGTTCTCCGGTGCCTCCGTAGGCGGCGGTGTAGGCCGCAGCCACAGCCACCCCAGGAAGAAGAGGCCCAGGGCGAGCATGGCCAGGCCTGTCCACAGGTTGATGTTGATGTCCTCCGCCTTGTTCAGGTCGGCGTCGGACGGGGAGATGCCGGCGATCGTCACGATGATCCCGTACACCACGAACAGGCCGCCGATGATGCGCCGGATGTCGAAGAGACGGGCCGCCGTGGCGGACTTGCGCTCCAGCTCGGAGACTTCGTTCTGCAGTTCGGACATGGTGTTCCAGACCTCCGATCGGGTTAGAGCGAGTACGGCAGGTAGCAGGCCGCGGCGAGCACGATGGCGCCCCAGCCGAGCAGCGCCGGCTTGCGGTACCAGGCGTCGTCGCCCTCGGCGGGGGGCTCGTCCATGCCCGGCGCGGTCGTTCCGTACACCAGACCCGCCAGCTCCGCCTCCGGCTTCGGCGCGGTGAAGAGCGTGACGACGACCATCACCACGGCACCGGCGACGAAGCCGACGATCGCCGAGACGAAGTTGGCGCCCTGGTCGGTCGGGATGTCGATGACGCCCTGCTTGTAGATCCAGAAGTAGTTGACCATCGCGGCGGTGGTGCCCGCGACCAGACCCCACACGCCGGACTTCATCGAGGCGCGCTTCCAGAACATGCCGATGATGAAGACCACGAACATCGGGACGTTGAAGAAGGAGAACAGCGTCTGCAGGTACCCCATGATGTTCGAGAACGACGAGGCGATGAAGGCCGTGCCGATGGAGGCGAGGACGCCTATCGCCGTGATGAGCCGGCCGAACTTCAGGTAGTAGCCGTCCTCGCGGCCCTTGACCACGTACTTCGCCCAGATGTCGTACGTGAACACGGTGTTGAAGGACGACACGTTCGCCGCCATGCCCGCCATGAACGCGGCCAGCAGACCCGTCACCGCGATGCCGAGCACGCCGTTCGGCAGCAACTCCTGCATCAGGTAGGGGATCGCGTCGTTGTACGTCAGATCTGAACCCGCCGTGCCGATCTTCGGGACGAGTACGGCCGCGACCAGGCCCGGGATCATCACCAGGAAGACGATGAAGATCTTCGGGAAGGCCGCGATCAGCGGGGTGCGCTGCGCGGCGGAGAGGTTCTTCGCGGACAGCGCGCGCTGCACCTCGGCGAAGTTCGTCGTCCAGTAGCCGAAGGAGAGCACGAAGCCGAGGCCGAGGATGATCGTCAGCCAGTTCGCGCCGAGCGGGTTGGCGTCACCGATGCCGGTGCCGCCCCAGGCGGTCATGAAGTTGTCGCCGTGCGACTTCTCGATCGACCCGCTCAGACCGTCCCAGCCGCCGACCTTCTTCAGGCCGATGACGCAGATCGGGATCAGCGCGGCCAGGATCACGAAGAACTGGAGCACCTCGTTGTAGATCGCCGAGGAGAGTCCGCCGATCGTGATGTACGCCAGGACGAAGAAGCCCGCGACGACGATCGCCACCCACTGCGGCCAGCCGAGCAGCGCCTCGACGACGATCGACAGGGCGTAGAGGTTCACGCCCGCGATGAGGATCGCGGCGAAGGCGAAGAGCACCGAGCTGAGCAGATGCGCCGACTTGTCGAAGCGCTGGAGCAGGAACTCGGGGACCGAGCGGACCTTGGACCGGTAGTAGAACGGCATCATCACGAGGCCGAGGAAGACCATCGCCGGGATGGCGCCGATCCAGTACCAGTGGACCACCGCGACGCCGTACTGCGCGCCGGTGGCCGCCATGCCCAGGATCTCCGTGGCGCCGAGGTTCGCGGCGACGAAGGCGAGGCCGGTGACCCAGGCCGGCAGTGACCGGCCCGAGAGGAAGAAGTCGAGGCTCGTCTTCACGGAGCGCCGGGCGGCGAAGCCGATGCCGAGGACCACCGCGAAGTAGATCGCGAGGATCGCGTAGTCGAGGCCGTTGGTGGGCAGCCGAAGCCCCTCGGCCAGGGTTTGTGTGGGGGACTGCATAGGAACTCGCTTCGTTGCGCGAACTGATCAGACGGGAACCTACGCCTCTCGCTTCAATAACTGAACAGTTCTGTTGGTGTTCTTTGTTGGATTGTGATCGGACGCATAGATCACGCCCAGTTCCGGCCTGCTCCGGGCCCGCCTCATCGCACCATTGACGATGCTGTTGCCTTGTGGTTTGTTGTGTGCGGTTATGTTTGATGGGTGTTGGTGAGGAGCCCCGGACGTGAAGAAGACCTCGACCCGTCTCGCAGACGGTCGTGAGCTCATCTACTACGACTCGCGCGACGACGCGGTGCGTGACGCTGTGGACCGCAGGCCGCTCGACCCCATCTCCACCACATCGGAGATCCGCCGCGACCCGCTGCTCGGCGACCGTGTCGCCATCGCCTCGCACCGCCAGGGCCGCACCTACCACCCGCCGGCCGACGAATGCCCGCTCTGCCCCTCTGCGGGCGAGCGGCTGAGCGAGATCCCCGACTCCTCGTACGACGTCGCGGTCTTCGAGAACCGCTTCCCCTCGCTCGCCGGGGACGCCGGACGCTGCGAGGTCGTCTGCTTCACCTCCGACCACGACGCGTCCTTCGCCGACCTCACCGAGGAACAGGCCGGACTCGTCCTCGACGCCTGGACGGACCGCACCGCCGAGCTCTCCCACCTGCCCTCCGTGGAGCAGGTCTTCTGCTTCGAGAACCGCGGCGCCGAGATCGGCGTGACCCTCGGCCACCCGCACGGCCAGATCTACGCCTATCCCTTCGTCACACCGCGTACGTCCCTGATGCTGAGGTCCCTCGCCGCGCACAAGGAGGCGACGGGCGGCCGCAATCTCTTCGACGACGTCGTGGCCGACGAGCTGGCCGGCGAGCGGGTGGTCCTGGACGCCGAACACTGGGTCGCGTTCGTCCCCTACAGCGCGCACTGGCCGTACGAGGTGCACCTCTACCCCAAGCGCCGGGTGCCCGACCTGCTCGGGCTCGACGAGGCCGCGCGCACAGAGTTTCCCCAGGTCTATCTGGAACTGTTGAGGCGCTTCGACCGGATCTTCGGCGAAGGTGAGAAGGCGACCCCGTACATCGCGGCCTGGCATCAGGCGCCCTTCGGGTCCCTGGACGGACATGACGGGGTCAACCGGGACGACTTCGCCCTCCACCTCGAGCTTTTCACCATTCGCCGCACTTCGGGCAAGCTGAAGTTCCTCGCGGGTTCCGAATCCGGCATGAGTGTGTTCATCAACGACGTGCCGCCGGAAGCCGCGGCCCAGCGACTGCGAGAGGTAGCGAGTTCATGAGCGGTAAGTACCTGGTCACCGGCGGTGCGGGCTATGTCGGAAGTGTGGTGGCCCAGCATCTGATCGAGGCCGGGCACGAGGTGACCGTCCTCGACAACCTCTCCACCGGCTTCCGCGAGGGCGTCCCGTCCGGCGCGAAGTTCATCGAGGGCGACATCCGCGATGCCGCCAAGTGGCTGGACCCCTCCTACGACGCGGTCCTGCACTTCGCAGCGTTCTCGCAGGTCGGCGAGTCCGTCGTGAAGCCCGAGAAGTACTGGGATAACAACGTCGGCGGCACGATGGCGCTGCTCGCCGCGATGCGCGACGCGGGCGTCCGCAGGCTCGTCTTCTCCTCTACGGCGGCGACGTACGGCGAACCGGTCAGCACCCCCATCACGGAGACCGACCCCACCGCGCCCACCTCTCCGTACGGCGCCTCGAAGCTCGCCGTCGACCACATGATCACCGGTGAGGCGGCGGCCCACGGCCTGGCCGCGGTGTCGCTGCGCTACTTCAACGTGGCGGGCGCGTACGGGGCGTACGGCGAGCGGCACGACCCCGAGTCGCACCTGATCCCCCTCGTCCTCCAGGTGGCCCAGGGCAGGCGCGAGGCGATCTCGGTGTTCGGGGACGACTACCCGACCCCCGACGGCACCTGCGTACGCGACTACATCCACGTCGCCGACCTCGCCCGGGCGCACCTCCTCGCGGTCGACGCGGCGACGCCCGGCGAGCACCTGATCTGCAACCTCGGCAACGGAAACGGCTTCTCCGTGCGCGAGGTCATCGAGACCGTGCGGGAGGTCACCGGGCACCCCATCCCCGAGGTGATGGCCCCGCGCCGCGGCGGCGACCCGGCGACGCTCGTCGCCTCGGCCGCCACCGCACGCGAGAAGCTCGGCTGGAACCCGACCCGCGCGGATCTCGCGGGCATCGTCGCGGACGCGTGGGCGTTCGCTCAGCGGTAACTGTGGTTGAGGGGTAACTCATGGACGTAGCGGGGCAGTTCACGGAGCTCTACGGGTACGCGCCGGACGGGGTCTGGTCGGCACCCGGCCGGGTCAACCTGATCGGCGAGTACACGGACTTCAACGAGGGCTTCGTGATGCCGCTCGCGCTGCCGCACACGGCGGTGGCGGCGGTCGCGCGCCGCACGGACGGCGTGCTCCGCCTCCACTCGGCGGACATCGACGCACCGGTCACCGAACTGCGGGTCGACGAGCTGACCCCCCTCTCGAAATACGGGCAGGGCGGCTGGGCCGCCTACCCGGCGGGAGTGGTGTGGGCGCTGCGGGACGCGGGCCACGAGGTGTCGGGCGGCGCGGACATCCATCTGGCCTCGACGGTCCCGACCGGAGCGGGTCTGTCCTCCTCGGCGGCCCTGGAGGTCGTGACGGCGTTCGCCCTGAACGACCTCTGCGAACTCGGTCTTTCCGGGCCGGAGCTGGCGGTCCTTTCGCAGCGTGCCGAGAACGCCTTCGTCGGCGTCCCCTGCGGCGTCATGGACCAGACGGCCTCCGCGTGCTGCCAGGCGGGCCACGCCCTGCACCTCGACTGCCGCGACCTGTCCATCCGCCAGGTCCCCTTCGACCTGGCGGCCCAGGGCCTGCGGCTCCTGGTGGTCGACACGCGGGTCAAGCACGAGCTGGGGGACGGCGCGTACGCCGAGCGGCGGGCCGGCTGCGAGGAGGGGGCGCGGATCCTCGGCGTCACACATCTGCGGGACGTCGCGTACGCCGAACTCGACGCGGCCCTCGCGAAGTTGACGGACGAAAGGGTCCGCCGCTACGTCCGCCACATCGTCTCCGACGACCACCGCGTCGAGCGGGTGATCGCCCTCCTCGACGCGGGCGACGCCCGCGCGATCGGCCCGGTCCTGACCGAGGGCCATCTGTCCCTGCGGGACGACCTGCGCATCTCCTGCGAGGAGCTGGACCTGGTGGTCGCCACGGCGAACGCGGCGGGCGCGCTCGGCTCCCGGATGACGGGCGGCGGCTTCGGCGGCTCGGCGATCGTCCTGGTGGAGGAAGCGGAGGCGGAGACGGTCACGAAGGCGGTCCTGGCCGCGTTCGCGGACGCGGGCCATGCGGCGCCGCGGGTGTTCCCGGCGGTTGCTTCGGCGGGGGCGCGGCGGGTGGCGTGAGGGGCGGGCTTCGCGGGCGGTCCTTGAGTGCGGGCCTTGAGTGCGGGGCCCGCAACCCCCTTTCTCAGCCCAACTTCTTCGTCAGGGTGAACTCCTTGGCCCCTTCCGGGTAGTCGGGGATCACCGACACCACCTCGTAGCCCTGGCCCCGGTAGAAGGCGGGGGCCTGGAAGTCCCAGGTCTCCACCCGGGAGTTGAGGCAGTCCCGTTCCTCGCGGGCGACGCGTTCCGCCTCGGCGAGGAGGCGGGAGCCGACGCCCGTGCCCCGGTGGGCCTCGTCGACCCAGAGGTGGTTCACGTGGAGCCAGCGGCCCCAGGTGTGTCCGGCGAGGCCGCCGACCAGGGTGTCCGCCCCGTCAAGTACCCAGACGGCCAGCGGGACTTCGCGGTCCTGGAGGGTGCCGCGCAGGGCGCGGATCGCGGGGGACGCCGCGTCGTTCGCGTTCTCCAGACCGTTCAGCAGCAGAGCGAACCGCGCTTTGTCGACTCCTGTCTCCATACGAAACATACGGCTCACCATAAACGCGCTGGCCAATCAGTTCTGTAAATCACCTTCCGCTCCTGCCTTCCGGCCCTACTCTGAGGGCAGTGCCGGTGGGGGCCGGCACCGTTCAGGGGGCGAGACAGTCGGGTACGACGCCCGGCTTGGGGGTAGCGGTCACTGCACGGCGGCGGCCGTGCGGCTGTGGCGACCCCCGATCCGGGCGTCGTACCCGCACCGTGCGTTCTCCCGATGATGGGGTATCCCCTGCTCTCCGCGGAGAGCCTGGGGAAGGGGGTTTCAGTGGTTCGCATCCGAGTCCTGGTCGTCGACGACCATCGCATCTTCGCCGAGTCGCTCGCCGCGGCGCTCGCGGCGGAGCCGGACGTCGACGTGTCCGCGGCGGGCAGCGGCCCGGCCGCGCTGCGCTGCCTCGAGCGCGCGATAGCCGAGGGCCGCAGGTACGACGTGCTGCTCGTCGACGCCGACCTCGGCGCGTCCGCGAGCGCGATGCAGGGCGTCAGGCCCGCGCCGTCCGTCCAGGAGGGCAACGCGGACGGTCTGGTCGACGGCATCTCGCTGGTGGCCGGGGTCCGTTCCGGCCAGCCGATGGTGCGTACGGTGGTGCTCGCCGAGAAGGACGACCCGCGCCGAGCCGCGCTCGCGCTGCAGGCGGGCGCGTCGGGCTGGGTCGCCAAGGACTGCTCCCTGTCCCGGCTGCTCACCGTCATCCGGGGCGTGCTGCGCGAGGAGACGCATCTGCCGCCCGCGCTGCTCACCGGCGTGCTGCGCGAGCTGACCGCCGCGCGCAAGCACCGCACGGAGTCGGAGCGTCTTGTGGAGTCGCTGACCCCGCGTGAGCGCGAGGTGCTGCGCTGCATGGTGGCCGGGCTCGGGCGCAAGGCCGTGGCCGAGCGGCTCTTCCTGTCCCCGCACACGGTGCGTACGCATATGCAGAACGTGCTGGGGAAGCTGGGCGTCCACTCCACCCTCGCGGCCGTCGCGCTGGCCCGCAGGGCGGGGGTCGGACCGGTCGACCTAGCCGGGGATGTTGTCGAACGGGGCGGTCAACTGGCGTAGCAGCGCCGCCAGTTCCCCGCGCTGGGCGCGGGAGAGTTCGGCGAGGATCGCCCGCTCCTGGTCGAGCAGTCCGGCGAGCGCCTGGTCGGCCCTGTTCTGCCCCTCCTCGGTGAGGCGCACGAGCACGCCGCGCCGGTCGCTGGGATCCGGCAGCCGCTCGACGAGGCCCTTCTTCGCGAGGCGGTCGATGCGGTTGGTCATCGTGCCGGACGTCACCAGGGTCTGGGTGAGCAGCTGGCCGGGGGAGAGCTGATAGGGCGCGCCCGCGCGCCGCAGCGACGTCAGGACGTCGAACTCCCAGGGCTCCAGGCTGTGCTCGGAGAACGCGAGCCGGCGCGCCCGGTCGAGATGCCGCGCCAGCCTGCTGACACGGCTGAGGACCTCGAGCGGTTCCACGTCGAGGTCAGGGCGCTCCCGGCGCCACGCTGCGACCAGCCGATCGACCTCGTCCTCCATGACGATCAGTGTAGGGGGTCTGTCGACATGAAGTCTCTTGACGTCAAGATACTTCGGGGATCAAGATGGCGATACGACGTCGAGGTACGTGACTTCAGGAGGCCAAGCCGATGCCCGCAGCCGCCCACACCCCTGCCGCCGCAGCCGCTCCCACCTGGGATCCGGCCCAGTATCTGCGCCATGCGGGACACCGGGCCCGCCCCTTCGTGGACCTCCTGGCCCGCGTCCCCGAACTCCCTTCCCCCGACGGCCGCCCACCCCGCATCGCCGACCTCGGCTGCGGCCCCGGCAATGTCACGTGCCTGCTCGCCGACCGGTGGCCCGCCGCGCACATCACGGGATACGACAACTCGGCACAGATGCTGGAGCGGGCGGAAGGCCTGGCCGGACCCACGGGAGGCGGCGGACGCCTCGACTTCGCGGCGGCGGACGCGGCGAACTGGGCGCCGCCCGAGGGGACGTACGACCTGATCCTCTCCAACGCGACCCTGCAGTGGGTGCCCGGCCACCCGGACTCCTTCCCCGCCTGGACCGCCGCGCTCACCCCCGGCGGCGTCCTCGCCTTCCAGGTCCCCGGCAACTTCGACGCCCCCAGCCATGTCCTGATGCGGGAGCTGAGCGAGTCCGCGCGCTGGCGCTCCCGCCTCGGCGAGGTCCTGCGCCACGCGGACGCGGTGCTCTCGCCGGCGGCCTACCTGGAGCGCCTGGTGGCCCTCGGCTGCGAGGTGGACGCCTGGGAGACGACGTACCTGCACCTCCTCAAGGGCGCGGACCCGGTTCTCGACTGGGTGAAGGGCACGGGCCTGCGCCCGGTCCTGACGGCCCTCGCGGACGACCCGGAGGCCCGCGACGCCTTCCTCTCCGAATACGCCGGACTCCTGCGCACGGCCTACCCGGCCGGCCCCGCGGGCACGGTCTTCCCCTTCCGCAGGGTGTTCGCGGTGGCCCGGAAGGGGGCCGGAGCCTGATGCTGGCGGCCGTCGACCACGTACAACTGGCCGCCCCACCGGGCAGCGAGCCGCAGCTGCGGGCCTACTACACCGACGTACTCGGCATGACGGAGCTACCCAAGCCCCCGGCCCTCGCGGCGCGCGGCGGCTGCTGGTTCCGGGCGGGCGCCGTCGAACTGCACCTGGGCATCGAGCCCGGCTTCCGTCCGGCGCTGAAGGCGCACCCGGGGCTGCGGGTGCGGGACATCGAGGCGTACGCCGAGCGGCTCGCCTCGCGCGGTGCGGACGTCGAGTGGGACGACGCGCTGCCGGGGCGGCGGCGGTTCTACTCCAGTGATCCGGTGGGCAACCGGCTGGAGTTCCTGGAGGCGGTGGCGCACACGGCGAAGGCGCCCGCCCCCTCGGGTCGTGCCCGACGGGGAACAGGCGCCTTCGGCAGAAACGTCAGCCAGTGTTTCGCAGACCGGCCGCCACGCCGTTGACGGTCAGCAGCAGCGCACGGCCGAGCAGCGGATCGGGCTCCTCGCCCGCCGCGGCCGCGTCCCGCTGCCGCTTCAGGAGCGCCACCTGGAGGTACGAGATCGGGTCCAGGTAGGCGTCGCGGATGCCGAACGTCTGCTGGAGCTCCGGCTGGGAGTCGAGCAGTTCCTCGCCGCCGGTGATCCGCAGGACCTCCTGCACCGTCAGCGCGTGCTCGGCCTCGATGACGTCGAAGACGTGCTTCAACTCGTCGGGGACGAGCGTGTCCACGTAGTGCCGGGCGATCCGCAGGTCCGTCTTGGCCAGCGTCATCTCCACGTTCGAGATGAAGTTCTTGAAGAAGTGCCAGTGCTCCTGCATCTCGGTGAGCACCGTTTCCAGGCCCGCCTCGCGCAGCGCCTTCAGGCCCGACCCGACCCCGAACCAGCCCGGCACGATCTGCCGCGACTGGGTCCAGCCGAAGACCCACGGGATGGCCCGCAGACCGTCGAGCGAGACGCCCGAGCCGGGGCGGCGGGCGGGCCGGGAGCCGAGGTGCAGGTCGGCGAGCTGGTCGACCGGCGTCGACGCGAGGAAGTATGTCGGCAGGTCAGGGTCCTCGACCAGCCTGCGGTACGCGGAGTGCGCGGCGTCCGAGACGACGTCCATGGCGGCGTCCCAGCGGGCGAGCGCCTCGTCCGACTGGCGGGGAGCGGTGTGCAGGGCGGAGGCCTGGAGCGTGGCCGCGACCGTCAGTTCGAGGTTCTCGCGGGCCAGGGACGGCACCAGATACTTGTCGGAGATGACCTCGCCCTGCTCGGTCACCTTGATCTCGCCCTCCAGCGTGCCCCACGGCTGGGCGAGGATCGCGTCGTGGGACGGACCGCCACCGCGGCCGACCGTTCCGCCGCGGCCGTGGAAGAGCCGGAGCCGGACCCCGTAGCGGTGCGCGACGTCACGCAACCTGCGCTGGGCGCGGTGGATCTCCCACTGCGAGGTCGTGATGCCGCCGAACTTGGAGGAGTCCGAGTAGCCGAGCATGACCTCCTGGACGTCGCCGCGCAGCGCGACGAGCCGGCGGTAGGACGGGTCGGCCAGCATCTCGTCGAGGATGACGTCGGCGGCGCGCAGCTCGTCCGTGGTCTCCAGGAGCGGCACGATGCCGATCTTCGCCCAGCCCGCGTGCAGGTCGATGAGACCGGCCTCGCGGGCCAGCACGGCAGCCGCGAAGACATCGTCGGCACCCTGGCACATCGAGATGATGTACGACTCGATGACCTCGGGCCCGAAGACTTCCAGGGCCTTCTTGACGGTGAGGAACACCCCGAGCGTCTTCTCGCCCGCCGCGTCCACCGGCGCCGGGGACGGGCCGAGCGGGCGCCGCGAGCGCAGCTCCTTCGCGAGCAGCTTCTGCCGGTACTCGCGCGGCATGTCCGCGTACCGCCAGGACTCCTCGCCGAGCCGGTCGAAGAGCTGGCCGAGCGCGTGGTGGTGGGCGTCCGCGTGCTCGCGTACGTCCATGGTCGCCAGCTGGAGACCGAAGGCCGCGAGCGTACGGATCGTGCGGTTCATCCGGCCGTCCGCGAACAGACCGCCCTTGTGCTCGCGCAGGGAGGTCTGGACGAGGGTGAGGTCGTGCAGCAGCTCGCCGGTGCCGAGGTAGTCGCGGCCCGGCTCATGGGCGGTGCCGCGCGCCAGGCGCTCCTTGGTGTTCTCCAGCTTCTGCCGGATGCAGGTGGCCTTGAGGCGGTACGGCTCCTCCGCGTTGAGCCGCTTGTAGCGCGGGCTGATCTCGGGCAGCCGCTCCAGGTCGCACTGGAGGGAGGCCTTCAGCTCCTCGGTGGCTCCGGTGTAGCGGATGGAGTTGGAGAGGAAGCCGCGCAGCTCGTCGATCATGTCGAGCGCGTCGTTGATGCCGTGCTCGTGCTGGAGGATCAGGACGTCCCAGGTGACCTGCGGGGTCACGTTCGGGTTGCCGTCGCGGTCGCCGCCGATCCAGGTGCCGAAGGTCAGCGGCCGGGTGCCCTCGGGCAGCTCCACGCCGACTCGCTCCAGCTCGGCCGTCAGGTCTTCGAGTACGTCACCGACGGCGCCGGAGTGCAGCTCGTCCAGGTAGTAGATGGCGTTGCGGGCCTCGTCGGCGGGCTCCGGGCGGACCACGCGCAGCTCGTCGGTCTGCCACACCAGGTCGATGTTCTCGGCCAGCCGGGTGTCGTGGCGGCGCCGGTCGGACTCGATGACCGGCGTCTCGAGCAGCTCGGCGACGCGGCGCAGCTTGTTCAGGACCGACCGGCGGGCGGCCTCGGTGGGGTGCGCGGTGAAGACGGGCCGCACATTGAGGTGCTGCACGGTCTGGCGCAGGTGCTCGGGGTCGGCGTCCTTGAGGCGGTCCGCGGTACGGGCGAGGAGCCCGCCCTCGGCGGCCCGGCGGGCGCGCAGCTCACGGCCTCGGTGGACCTGCTCGGTCACGTTCGCCAGATGGAAGTACGTGGAGAAGGCGCGGACCAGCTTGGCGGCGGTCTCCAGTTCCGTACCGCCGAGGAGGCGGGCGGCGGCCTCGCCGTCCTCGCGGGTCAGGCGGCGGACCTTCTCGACCAGTTCGAGGAGCTCGGGACCCTCCTGACGTACGAGGGTCTCGCCCAGCAGGTCGCCGAGGCGGCGGATGTCGGCACGCAGCTCGGTGCTGGCGCTGGTCGTCTGGTCGTCGGCACTGCTCACAGGTGCGGCTCCTTGCAGTGTTGAAGCACGTCAGGTCTGGGAGGGGTCCCCGCTCGGATAGGAATCCGGGTTCCGGGGGAGATAAAGAGCGGACCGCGCTGTCCGACCGTTTCCAAGGATAAGTGTCACCTCGCGGCACGGGCTCACGGCCTCTTGCCGCCAGGTCCCGCACTGCCATACTTACGACGCCGTAGGTTACGGGACCGTAGAAAACGCGGGTGTCCGTGACTGTGCGCCCGTCGCACCCGCGCTGTAACCCTCACCCTCGACCCCACAGGGGACGTGCCCATGACCACATCTTCCGATGCGTACTCCGACACCGATGTGATCGAAGACGCTCCGCCGGCGGCTCCGGACGCCGCCCCGATGCCCTCGGCGACGCTGGGCGGTGAGCAGAAGCGGTCACTCGAACAGATCACGCTGCTCCTGTTCATCGTCGTGCCGTTCCTGGCCCTGGTCGCGGCGGTGCCGCTGGTCTGGGGCTGGGGCGTGAGCTGGCTGGACCTCGGTCTGCTGGTCTTCATGTACTACCTGGGGTGCCACGGCATCACGATCGGGTTCCACCGCTACTTCACGCACGGCTCCTTCAAGGCGAAGCGTCCGCTGCGGATCGCGCTGGCCGTGGCGGGGTCGATGGCGGTGGAGGGGCCCCTGGTCCGCTGGGTCGCCGACCACCGCAAGCACCACAAGTTCTCGGACGCGGAGGGCGACCCGCACTCCCCGTGGCGCTTCGGCGAGACCGTCCCCGCCCTGATGAAGGGCCTGTGGTGGGCGCACATCGGCTGGATGTTCGACGAGGAGCAGACGCCGCAGGAGAAGTACGCACCGGATCTGATCAAGGACCCGGCGATCCGCCGGATCTCCCGCCAGTTCCTGCTCTGGACGATCGTCTCGCTGGCGATCCCGCCGCTGGTGGGCGGTCTGGTGACGATGTCCTGGTGGGGCGCGGCGACGGCGTTCTTCTGGGGTTCGCTGGTCCGCGTGGCGCTGCTGCACCACGTCACGTGGTCGATCAACTCGATCTGCCACGCGGTGGGCAAGCGCCCCTTCAAGTCCCGCGACCGCTCGGGCAACGTGTGGTGGCTGGCCGTCCTCTCGTGCGGTGAGTCCTGGCACAACCTGCACCACGCGGACCCGACGTCGGCGCGGCACGGCGTGATGAAGGGCCAGCTGGACTCGTCGGCGCGGATCATCCGCTGGTGCGAGCAATTGGGCTGGGCGACGGACGTGCGCTGGCCCTCCGCGTCCCGTATCGAGTCCCGCCGGAAGCCGAAGACCGTCGGCCCGGCATGATTGACGACGTGGCGACCGACTCCAGCAGCTCAGGCACTTCCAGCTCTTCCGGCAAGGAGAAGCAGCCCCGGCGTGCGCGCCGCACCCGGATGACGGGTGCCGAGCGCCGGGAGCAGCTGCTGGACATCGGGCGCACCCTCTTCGCCGCCAAGGGCTTCGAGGGCACGTCGGTGGAGGAGATCGCCGCGAAGGCGGGCGTCTCCAAGCCGGTCGTGTACGAGCACTTCGGCGGCAAGGAGGGGCTGTACGCGGTGGTGGTCGACCGCGAGATGCGGGCGCTGCTCGACATGGTGACGGGCGCGCTGACGGCGGGCCATCCGAGGGAGTTGCTGGAGCAGGCCGCGTTCGCCCTCCTCGACTACATCGAGACGTACACGGACGGCTTCCGCATCCTGGTCCGCGACTCCCCGGTGGCGCAGTCGACAGGCACGTTCGCGTCCCTCATCTCCGACATCGCGACGCAGGTCGAGGACATCCTCGGCCAGGAGTTCAAGACCCGGGGCTTCGACCAGAAGCTGGCCCCGCTGTACGCACAGGCGCTGGTGGGCATGGTCGCGCTCACGGGCCAGTGGTGGCTGGACGTCCGCAAGCCGAAGAAGGCGGAGGTCGCGGCGCACCTGGTGAACCTGGCGTGGCACGGCCTGGACGGGCTCGAGCCGAAGCCGCGGCTGATAGGGCACAGGAAGAGCTAGGACGGGTCCTAGCCGCTGCCCGGGCGCTGGAACGTCAGGGACGCGTACGACGCCGTCAGCAGGGCGCCGCCGGTCAGGGCCAGGGCCCAGGCCGTGCGGCGCAGGCGCAGCCCGCCGGCGACCACCACCGCGGCCAGGAGCAGCGCGCCGCCCAGCGGGAGCCAGGCGTGCAGGAAGCCGGGGCCGCCCGCGCGGACGACCTCCGTGGTGCCCGGCTTCACCGCCACCGGGATCCGCGCACCCTTCTTCTCCGCGATGGAGCGGTCGATCACCACCCGCTCACGCGGCTTCGAGCCGGCCGATCCGGGAACGTACGACCCCACGCACTCGTCGGCGTCGCAGCGCGAGATCCGCATCGTCCCGCGCTCCCGCTCACCCGTGAGCATCACATGCTGCGCGGTGCCCCAGGACGCCCAGACCCCGGCGACCAGCAGCAGCACCGCGAGCCCGCCCATCGCCGTACGACGTCCGAGAAGCAGCGCGTTCATGGCGGCGATCCTTGGCCATATGACTGCGCTCAGTCAACACTCGCAGGGGCGGTGCTCAGGAGTTGTACGAACTCTGCGCCCGCTCCAGACCGTCGATGACCAGCGCCTCCACCGCGTCGGCCGCCCGGTCCACGAAGTAGTCGAGCTCCTTGCGCTCCGTCGACGAGAAGTCCTTCAGGACGAAGTCGGCCACCTGCATCCGGCCCGGCGGACGGCCGATGCCGAACCGCACCCGGTGGTAGTCCGGGCCCATCGCCTTCGTCATCGACTTCAGACCGTTGTGGCCGTTGTCGCCGCCGCCCAGCTTCAGCCGCAGCGTCCCGTAGTCGATGTCCAGCTCGTCGTGGACCGTCACGATGTTCGCCGTCGGCACCTTGTAGAAGTCCCGCAGCGCCGTCACCGGGGCACCCGAGACGTTCATGTACGACATCGGCTTCGCCAGGACCACCCGGCGGTTCGCCGGACCGACGGGACCGATCCGGCCCTCCAGGACCTGCGCCTGCGCGCGGCCCGCCCGCTTGAACGTGCCGCCGATCCGGTCGGCGAGCAGGTCGGCCACCATGAAGCCCACGTTGTGCCGGTTCATCGCGTAACCGGGACCTGGATTGCCCAGACCCACGATCAGATAGGGGGCGCCGGGATCCGTCGTCATCTGCATGTCTCCTTCATAGCTCAACCGCCGCCCCGCGCAGGAGCGCGGGACGGCGGTTGTCAGTCGGGCTCGGTCGAGCGCCGGGCTGAGGCTCAGGCCTCGGCGGCCTCGTCGCCCTCGCCCTCGGCGGCCTCGGAGGCCTCCTCGGCCTGCGCGGCCAGGACCTGAAGGACGACGGCGTCGTCCTCGACGGCCAGGGTGGTGCCGGCGGGCAGCGTGATGTCCTTGGCGAGGACGGTGGCACCGGCCTCGAGACCGGCGACGGAGACGGTGACCGACTCCGGGATGTGGGTGGCCTCGGCCTCGACCGGCAGCGCGTTCAGGACGTGCTCGAGCAGGTTGCCGCCCGGGGCCAGCTCGCCCTCGGTGTGGACCGGGACCTCGACGTTGACCTTCTCGCCGCGGCGGACGAGCAGCAGGTCGACGTGCTCCAGGAAGCCCTTGATGGCGTCGCGCTGGACGGCCTTCGGGATGACCAGCTCGGGCTTGCCCGCGACGTCGATGGCGAGCAGCACGTTGGACTGGCGAAGGGCCAGGTTCAGCTCGTGGCCGGGAAGGGTGATGTGGGCCGGCTCGTTGCCGTGGCCGTAGACGACCGCGGGAACCTTGTTCTCGCGGCGGATGCGGCGGGCGGCGCCCTTGCCGAACTCGGTGCGGGCCTCAGCGGCGAGCTTGATCTCAGCCATGACTACTCCTCGTAGGTCAGGTCAATCGATGAAGGGGGTCCCCCTGCTCCTGAAGAGCTCGGGGACGGTCACCCGGCCATACGACTACTGGCCTGCTACGAAGAGCGCGTCGATAACGGACCGCCGTACACACCCCGTATCCGGAATGAGAACGGCCTCCCTCGCCGAGCAACTCGCACAGTCTACTCGGCGGGGAGGCCGCACCCAAAAGGATCTTTACGAGCGCTACGCCTGCTCGTCGAAGAGGCTCGTCACCGAACCGTCCTCGAAGACCTCGCGCACCGCGTTCGCGATCGTCGGCGCGATCGAGAGCACCGTGATCTTGTCGAGCTCCAGGTCGCCCGGGTCGGGCAGGGTGTCCGTGAAGACGAACTCGCTCACCTTGGAGTTCTTCAGACGGTCCGCGGCCGGGCCGGACAGCACGCCGTGCGTGGCCGTCACGATGACGTCCTCCGCGCCGTGCGCGAACAGGGCGTCTGCGGCGGCGCAGATCGTGCCACCGGTGTCGATCATGTCGTCGACCAGGACGCAGACGCGGCCCTTCACGTCACCGACGACCTCGTGCACGGTGACCTGGTTGGCGACGTCCTTGTCGCGGCGCTTGTGCACGATCGCCAGCGGCGCGCCGAGGCGGTCGCACCAGCGGTCGGCGACGCGCACGCGGCCGGCGTCCGGGGAGACCACGGTCAGCTTCGAGCGGTCGACCTTCGCGCCCACGTAGTCCGCGAGGACCGGCAGGGCGAAGAGGTGGTCGACCGGGCCGTCGAAGAAGCCCTGGATCTGGTCCGTGTGCAGGTCGACCGTGAGGATGCGGTCCGCGCCCGCGGTCTTCATCAGGTCGGCGACCAGCCGGGCCGAGATCGGCTCGCGGCCACGGTGCTTCTTGTCCTGACGGGCGTACCCGTAGAACGGCACGATGACGGTGATGGAGCGGGCCGACGCGCGCTTCAGCGCGTCGATCATGATGAGCTGCTCCATGATCCACTTGTTGATCGGAGCGGTGTGGCTCTGGATCAAGAAGCAGTCGGCGCCGCGGGCCGACTCCTGGTAGCGGACGTAGATCTCGCCGTTGGCGAAATCGAAGGCCTTCGTCGGCACGATGCCGACACCCAGCTTGTGTGCGACCTCCTCGGCCAACTCGGGGTGGGCGCGGCCGGAGAAGAGCATCAACTTCTTCTCGCCGGTCGTCTTGATCCCGGTCACAGCACTGTCTCCTCAGAGAGTTCGTCCCGCTGCCGTACTCACGCGTCCCGGTGCGTCGAGTCGGCCGATGTGTGCACCTATCACGGTACGCCGTGTCAGACGCACCTGTTTCCGGTCAGCTTGCGCTGTCCGGACTCTTGGGGTCCCGGGACGCCGCCTCCGCCGCCTTCGCGGCCGCGCTCCCCGGACGCTTACGGGCCACCCAGCCCTGGATATTCCGTTGCTGGCCCCGCGCGACGGCCAGCGAACCGGCCGGCACATCCTTCGTGATCACGGACCCGGCGGCGGTGTACGCGCCGTCCCCGATGGTGACAGGAGCCACAAACATGTTGTCCGAACCGGTCCGGCAGTGCGACCCCACCGTCGTGTGGTGCTTCGCCTCGCCGTCGTAGTTCACGAAGACGCTCGCGGCGCCGATGTTGGAGCACTCGCCGATCGTCGCGTCGCCCACGTACGACAGGTGCGGCACCTTCGAGCCGTCGCCGATCGTCGCGTTCTTCATCTCCACATACGTACCCGCCTTGGCCTTCACCCCAAGCCGGGTGCCCGGCCGCAGATACGCGTACGGACCGACGCTCGCCCGCTCCCCGACCTCGGCGCTGACCGCGACGGTGTTGTCGACCCGGGCCCCGGCGCCGACCCGCACGTCCGTGAGACGGGTGTTGGGGCCGACCTCGGCGCCCTCCCCGAGGTGCGTGGCGCCCTGCAGCTGCGTACCGGGGTGCACGAGCGCGTCCTGCTCGTACGTCACCGTCGCGTCGATCCACGTCGACGCGGGGTCGACGACCGTGACGCCGGCCAGCATCGCCTCGGTGAGCAGGCGGTCGTTCAACGTGCGCCGGGCCGCGGCCAGTTGTACGCGGTTGTTGATCCCGGCGATCTCCTCGTGATCGGCGGTGACGGAGGCGCCGACCCGGTGCCCCGCCTCCCGCAGGATCCCGAGCACATCCGTCAGGTACTCCTCGCCCTGGCTGTTGTCCGTGCGGACCTTGCCGAGCGCGTCCGCGAGCAGCGCGCCGTCGAAGGCGAAGACGCCGGAGTTGATCTCCCGGATGGCGCGCTGCGCGTCCGTGGCGTCCTTGTGCTCGACGATGGCGGTCACGGCGCCGCTCTCGCCGTCCCGCACGATGCGGCCGTACCCGGTCGCGTCCGGCACCTCGGCGGTCAGGACGGTGACGGCGTTCCCGTCGGCGGAGTGCGTGGCGGCCAGCGCCTGCAGCGTCGCGCCGGTCAGCAGCGGGGTGTCGCCGCACACGACGATGACGGTCCCGTCCACGGAACCGCCGAGCTCCTCGAGCGCGATCCGGACGGCGTGCCCGGTCCCCTTCTGCTCGCTCTGATAGGCCGTACGCACGTCGGGCGCGATGCCCCCGAGGTGCTCGACGACCTTCTCGCGCGCGAACCCGACGACGGTGACGAGCCGCTCGGGGCTCAGCGCGTACGCGGCCTGGAGCACATGCCCGATCAGGGACCGTCCGCAGATCTCGTGCAGGACCTTGGGGGTGGCCGACTTCATACGGGTGCCCTCACCCGCTGCGAGGACGACGACGGCTGCCGGGCTGTTGGCGCTCACAAGGGTGCCCTTCGGCTTCGAAAGTGCGGGGAGTGGACATCCGCAGGATACCGGGGCGTTGTGGGGCGGAAATGAGGGCGGGTCCCGACTGTGACCGTCAGGACCCGAACAGAAGAAGCTCCCCCGCCAGGACTCGAACCCGGACAGATGGCACCAAAAGCCACAGTGCTGCCAATTACACCACGGGGGATGGAAGCGACCGAAACCGGACATTGCGTCAGGTCCTCGGCCGGGCACCCAACACTATGCCGTACGTGACGCCCTCCACGCGACGGTGTAGATCGATGCCTTCCGACCCGTCTCGCGGGGCGCCCGGAATGCAGGATTCCGCTGCGAAATGATCATTGGTTCAGGGGTTCGAGGGATACCGGCAGGTTTCGCTTCTTCTCGAACGACGCGTGTGTTGGATCACCGCACGGGAAACTCGCCGGAAAAGGAGGGCTTCGCGCCCGTAGGCTGGAAGGCATGACCACGACGGGGGAGAGCCACGCGGCGGCCGTGACCGGGCCGTGGTGGTGGGAGCGGCGGCGCAGTGCCGTGCTTGATGTGGGGCTCGCGCTGGCCTCGGCCGCCGAGTGCGGGGCCGAGGGGATCACGTTCGCGGGGGACACGGGGATTCCGGTGCCGGTGGGGGTCGGCTTCGGGGTCGTCGCCGGGTCGGCGCTGGTGCTGCGGCGGCGGTGGCCGATCGCCGTGGTGCTCATCTCGATCGGGATCACTCCCGCGCAGATGGGCATTCTGCTGACCATCGTGGGGCTCTACTCGCTCGCCGCTTCCGAGCTGCCCCGGCGGATCATCGGGTCCCTCGCCGGGATGTCGCTCCTCGGGACGCTGATCGTCACGCTGGTGCGGACGCGGCAGGACATGGCGAGCGGGGATCTGGCGTTCGCCGAGGGGTTCATACCCTTTATCGCGATTACGACTTCCATTGGGGTTACCGCCCCGCCGATCCTGCTAGGCCTGTACGTGGGAGCCCGGCGGCGGCTCATGGAGAGCCTCCGGGAGCGTGCCGACAGCCTGGAGCGGGAGTTGCAGCTGCTCGCCGAGCGGGCCGAGGAGCGGGCCGAGTGGGCCCGGAACGAGGAGCGGACGCGGATCGCCCGTGAGATGCATGACGTCGTCGCCCATCGGGTGAGTCTGATGGTCGTGCACGCGGCCGCCCTCCAGGCCGTGGCCCGGAAAGATCCCGAGAAGGCCGTCAAGAACGCCGCCCTCGTCGGTGACATGGGACGCCAGGCGCTGACCGAGCTGCGGGAGATGCTCGGGGTCCTGCGGACCAAAGAGTCCAAGGCGACCAAAGCGACGGCCACCGCATCGGTGGCGGCCTCCGACGCCGTGCCGCTCGCCGCCGTGGGGTTCGCCGCTGCTGCCGCCGCCTCGCGTGCGGTGGACGAGGACGGGCCGTGCCTGGCCGAGCTGGACGAGCTGGTGGGGCAGTCCCGTGCCGCGGGGATGGCGGTCGATCTGTCGGTGGAGGGCGAGACGCGCGCGTACGCCGCCGAGGTCGAGCAGACGGCGTACCGAGTGGTCCAGGAAGCGCTGACCAACGTCCACAAGCACGCGGCCGGAGCGAAGACGTACGTCCGGCTCGCGCACCGCGGCGCGGAGATCGCGATGCAGGTGGAGAACGAGCCGCCGCCGGAGGCGGGCCCCGCCGACGCGCGGCTGCCGAGCGGCGGCAACGGCCTGGTGGGCATGAAGGAGCGGGTCACCGCTCTGGGGGGTGTGTTTGTGTCGGGGCCGACGGACGCGGGCGGGTTCCGGGTCTCCGCGGTACTGCCGGCGGGGGCGTAGTTTCGGCTGTGCCGCCGGCCGGGGCCGCCGCGTAAGCCGTCAGACCGCCCTGAGGCGTTCCGGCCGCGCGCCCGACAGCAGCGTGTCCAGGGCCTGGTCGATGTGCGCGCCGAGGTACCAGTCGCCGCTGTGGTCCAGGGAGTACAAGCGCCCCTCCGCGTCGATCGCCAGCAGCGCCTGCGTCTCGCTCTCCTCCCCGATCGGGCAGACCTCCGTGTCGAGCGCCCGGCCCAGGTCCCCGAGGGTGCGCGCCATGTGCAGCCCGTACAACGGGTCGAGATGCATGGTGGCCGGGGCTATCTGCCGCCCGGGGCCCTGCGGGGTGATGTGCAGTCCGCCGAACTCCGCCCAGGCCTCGACGGCCGCCGGGAAGACGGTGTGCCGGTGCCCCGCCGGCGAGATGTGCTCGCGCAGGACGTCGGCCCAGATCTCGGCCTGCTTTATGTCCCAGCGTCCCGGCGTCCAGCCCGCCGCGCGCAGGGCGGCGTCGACGGGGACGGAGAAGCGGGGGGACGCGGCGGCGGGAGCGGTGTGCTGCTGTTCGGTGTGCATGGGCCCTCTTGCGGTAGCGCGGCTCGGTGGGGGGGTCAGGCTTCGGCGGTGGTCGGGTCCACGACTCGTACGCCGAAGTGCGCCGTGAGCGCGGTGCAGGAGCGGCAGGGGCGGGCGAAGCCGCCGTGCAGGGGGTCGCCGTCCTCGCGGATGCGGCGGGTGGTGAGCTTGGCGTGCTTGAGGGCCTTGCGGGCCTCGCCGTTGGTCATCGGTTTTCGCGCCGCGCGTTTGGAGCGGCTGCCGTCGGCGGCCGTGAGGTGCCGGGAGATGAGGATCGCCTCGGCGCACCGCCCGGTGAAGCGTTCCCGCTGGCCGCTGGTGAGGGTGTCGAGGAAGTCCTGCACGAGCGGGTGAAGGGCGGGCGGCTCCTCGCCGCGCCCCGCGGTGCAGGTGAGGGTGGCGCCGCGCACGGAGAGCGCGGCGGCGACGGTGGGCAGGATGCCGTCGCGGCGCTGGCGCAGGGCGGGCGCGTGCGCGGAGGTGCTGCTCCAGCCGACGCGGGGGTCGCCCGAGCCGGTGGTGTTCGCCCCGGTCGCGGCGGCCGCCGTCGTGGACGGTGTGTGGCTTGACCGACTGGTTTGTGCCGTGTGCATGGTGGTGCTTCCCTCCCCGCAACCCGCGGTGCGACCGCGTGTGCCACGCCCCCGCGTTGCGGAGACAGCCTGCCAAATGGGGCGGGGGGTGCGGAAGCCGGGCCGCCGCGACACGCCTGGCTTTCGTCGCACGGTGACGGTGCGGTGGCTGCTGGTCATGGAACCGGAGGCCCGGTGACCGGTGTCGTCCTTACGCATAGGCTGTCGACATTCGCAGTACGCAGAAGCAGTTTGCGGTACGGCGACCCGCAGTACCGCAGAACAGTGATCCGCAGAACCATTAACAGTGCCGCAGGGGGCAACCGCCATGACGACAGGTCGGCTGGGGCAGCAGACCGCGCCGCCGAACGCGGCCTACGCCGGGCAGGTCGTGCATTTCCCGGACCCGGTCCGGGCCTCGCGCCATCCCAGAGGTGTGCGCGTGGACGAGCACGGCTACCCGGACTTCTCGTCCTACGCGCGCGCCGCGGCCGAGATCGCCGAGCCCCCGGAGGGCTTCGGCGTCGACGAGCTGCGGCTCACGGACTATGTCTCCGCGAACGCGGCGCTCGCGGCGTCGGGCCATGACCTGTGGGACACGATCCCGCCGGTGGCGACCCCGCACGGCTGGACCTGGCACCACGTGCCGGGCGGCCGCCGCCTTGAGCTGGTGCCGGTCGAGGTGAAGGCGCTGCTCCGGCATCACGGCGGCATCGCGACGACGGCCGTGGACCACGACAAGAGGGGCACGCGCCCGCTCCAGGAGACCCGTCCCGCGCATCTCGCGCTGCCGAAGTCGGCGGTCGCGGTGAGCGAGCAGCAGGTGCTGGGCGTCGAGGAGGACCTGGGCTACCGGCTGCCGGGTGCCTACCGCTCGTTCCTGAAGGCGGCGGGCGGCTGCGCGCCGGTCGGCGCCGCGCTCGACGCGGAGCTGGGCCTCCTCGTTGACCAGCCGTTCTTCACGGTGCGGGACGAGGCCGCGGTCAACGACCTGGTGTACGTGAACAAGTGTCTGCGCGACCATCTCACCAAGGACTACTTGGGAGTCGGCTTCGTGCAGGGCGGGCTGCTCGCCGTGAAGGTCAAGGGCGACCGGATCGGTTCGGTGTGGTTCTGCGCGTACGACGACGCGCGCGACGTCTCGGAGGCGGCCGGCTGGCAGCCCGCCGAGCGGGTGGAGCGGCTGCTGCTGCCGTGCGGCGACGATTTCGACGCGTTCTTGTCCCGGCTCGCGGGGAACCCGCCGGAGCTGGAGACCGTGGCGAACCTGATGGTGGACGGCGGCTTCGCGCAGGCCGTTCCGGTGGGGGAGTGACTTGGCGATGGTGACCTTCGCGCAGGCGCAGGAGCGCGCCGAGGAATGGATCAACGGCGACGTGCCCGGCTATCAGCACCGTGAGGTGCGGGTCCGGGAGTTCGACCTCGGCTTCGTGGTGTGGGCGGAGGACCGGGAGAACGGTCCGGTCTCCGACGGCGGCCGGCAGCGGCTCGTCATCGCCCGCGACAGCGGCGAGGCCACGCTCTGGCCGGGGCTCCCGGTCGGTGAGGTGATTCGCCGGTACGAGGAGGAGTACGGCGTCGTGGACGCGGCGCCGGAGGATCCCGCGCCAACGCCGCCGGAGCGGGTGGACCTGAATCAGACGTCGTTCCTGTTGAGCCCTCCGGAGTGGCTCCAGGAGGCGGCGGACAAGCTGGGCATCCCGGACCGGCGGTCGGACGCGTCGCAGGGGGCGGGTGCCGCGGCTTCTCCGGCGCCTTCGACTCCTTCGGTCCCGTCGGCTCCCTCGACTCCCTCGGCTCCTGAGGCGCCCGCACCGGCAGCTCCCGCACCGGTCGCGGCGGCGGCTCCCGAGACTCCCGAGGCGCCCGGTGGCGGTACGCCGTGGCCCGCGGCCGGATCGTCGGGTGCGCCCGGCGGTGCCGCTCCGTGGGACGGCACGGACACCAACGGGGCTTCGGGTGACGAGGGTTCGGTGCCCGCGCCCGCGACGGTCTTCGCGCCGCCGCTGGTCGGCGGGGACGCCGACGACACCCCGCCGCCCGGTGTGCCGCCGGAGGCCAAGACCGCACTGATGCACGGCGGCAGCGCGCTGCCGTCGACGACGGTCGCGCCCGCGCTGGACGTGCCGGGCGCGGGTGTGCCGGGTGCGCCCGCAGCTCCCGCCGCTCCGGGGCCGAACCTGCCGCCGCCGCCCGCCGGTGCGGCCGTCAACATGCCGCCGCCTCCGGGTGCGGCCGTGCCCGACGCGTCCGCGTACGGCTATCCGCAGGGTCCCGCTCCGGCGGCTCCCGGTGTGTCGGCTCCGGGTGCGGGTGACATCGCCGACGCCGCGACCAGCAAGGCGGAGGCGCCGCCGCGTTCCGCGCGGGGCAGCGGTGCGGGTACGCCGCCGCCTCCGAGCGCGCCGGGTACTCCCGGTGCGGCTCCGGGGAGTACGCCGCCGCCGTCGGGGCCCGGTGCTCCGGGTACGCCCGCGGGCGGTTACGTCCCGACGCAGCTGGTGTCGGCGCTGGGTCCGGACGGGCCTCAGCCGCCTGCGGCTCCGGGTGCGCCTGCGGCTCCGGGTGCTCCTGGTGCGCCGGGTGCCCCGCAGCCTCCGGGTGCTCCCGGTACGCCGGGTACGCCGCCCGGTGGGGTGCACCACGCCGCGACGATGCTGGCCGACCCGAGCCTGGGCGGTCCCGGCGGGATCAAGCCGCCGGGTGCCCCTGGTGCTCCTGGTGCGCCGCAGCCGCCCGGTCCTCCTGGTGCTCCTGGTGCTCCCGGAGCGCCGGGTGCCCCGCAGCCTCCCGGCCCGCCCGGTACGCCGGGTACGCCGCCCGGTGGCGTGCACCACGCCGCGACGATGCTGGCCGACCCGAGCCTGGGCGGTCCCGGCGGGATCAAGCCGCCGGGTGCCCCCGGTGCTCCCGGTGCCGGCACCCCCGGCACCCCGCCCCCCGGCGGCGGTGTCCACCACGCCGCGACGATGCTGGCGGGACCCGCGGTCGGCGGCCCCGGTGCGCCGTTGCCGCCTCCGCAGGGCCCCGGCGCTCCCGGCATGCCGCCGCCCGCGCCGGGTCAGCCGTACGGCTATCCGCAGCCGCCCACCGGTCAGCCGACCGTCGGCCCCGGCTACCAGGCCGTGCTCCGCTACCGCGCGCAGGACGGCTCCGAGCAGCAGCTCATCCGCCGCTCGGCGCCCGGTACGCCGCACCCGGAGTGGCAGATCCTGCACGAGCTGCGCGGCATGAACGTGCCGCCGCAGCAGGTGCTCGAACTCCACACCGAGCTGGAGTCCTGCGAGCTGCCGGGTGCGTACTGCGCCCGGATGATCCGTGAGACGTGGCCGCAGGCGCGGATCACGTCCATCGCCCCGTACGGCACGGACCATGCGTCGCGCCAGGGCGGCATGCAGCAACTCCTGGCCCACCAGGGCGAGTTGCACCAGGTCGCGGACGGTCCGGCGCGCCCCGCGCCGGTGCGCGCGCCGCTGCCGCAGGTGCAGCCCGCGCCGCCGATCCCGCCGGAGGGCGTCGCGCAGGAGCTGGCGGGCGCGTTCGGGCCCGGCGTCTTCCGCTTCGACCAGCGCGCGGTGTCGCGGCAGGGCGTGCCGGACATCGTGGCGCACACGCTCGTGGTGGCGGGTCTGCCGGTCGACTTCGGTCCGTTCTTCTGGGCGCAGGCCCAGCCGGGCCGTCCGGTGCCGACGCTTGCCGAGACGGCTCAGGAGCGGGGTGTGCAGCCGGCGTCGGACGCCGGTTCGTACCTCGTCATGGGCAGCGACTTCGGCCGCGCGATCTGCGTCCAGTACGGCACGGCGAACATCGTGGCCGTGCCGGTGGAGGCGGGTCCGGGCGGTGCTCCGGTGCCGCCGCAGTTCGTGAACACGGGCCTGCCCGAGTTCACCCGCTGCCTGGCGCTGCTCGGCCGGATGTGGCGACTCCGCTTCGGCCTCAACCAGGAGCAGGCTGGTCGCTGGACGGTCGACTTCCAGAGCCAGCTCGCCGCGCTCGACCCGGCGGCGCTCGCGTCCCCGGAGAGCTGGTGGTCCGTCCTCCTCGAGCAGATGTGGGACGGCCTGCTCTGAACGAAGCCCC
The DNA here is from genome assembly GCF_044457025.1 of Streptomyces sp. NPDC050658. Taxonomy (NCBI): domain Bacteria; kingdom Bacillati; phylum Actinomycetota; class Actinomycetes; order Kitasatosporales; family Streptomycetaceae; genus Streptomyces; species Streptomyces sp. NPDC050658. Next base: position 162,211 of record NZ_JBITGM010000014.1, on the reverse strand, counting down.
GCCAGGGGCACCGCAGGAACCACCGAGGCGCCCGACCCGCGACAAGGGTCGGGCGCCTCGTCCGTATGCCCCGGCGGCCCACTGGGCCCCGTATCGGAACCGATTCCGACTTCTGTCACCAAATGACGCATCCTTGAACGGATGAGATGCGCGGAGTGTCGCGTTATGAGCGCTTCCGCTTGATCCATCAAGATGTGCGCCAATCGCGCAGTGCGCGCGGGGTGCGGTGGAGAGGGGATTCAAGGATGAGCAGCGGTGCAACGGCGTCGCCGTACGGCTTCGTCGGCGTACGCGGACGCGGCTACCGTCCCGAGCAGGTGGACGCGTACGCCTCCGGCCTGTCCCGGGAACGCGACGACGCGTGGGAGCGCGCGGCGCGGCTCACCGTCCTCGCCAAGGAGATGGAGGCGGAACTCGGCCGGTTGCGGGAGGCGGTCGCGGGCCTCGCCCCGCAGACGTACGAGGAACTGGGCGCACGGGCCCAGCAGATCCTCGCGGTGAGCGAGGCGGAGGCGGCGGAGCTGCGGGCCGGCGCGGAGACGGAGGCCCGCCGGGTGGGCGACGAGTCCGACGCGGCGGCACAAGAGGTCGCCGCGACCGCCCGTGCGTACGCCGACGACCTGCGCGCCGAGGCCGAGGAACGCGCCCGGCAGCGGCTTCTCGCGGCCCGCGCGACGGCCGACGACGCACGCATCGCGGCCCGCCGTGACGTGAAGGAGCGCCGGGGCGAGGCCCTGGCCGCGCTGCGGGACATGCGGCAGCGCAGCGCCACGCTGCTCGCGGACCAGGAGAAGGAGCACGCCGAGCGCCGCGAGGCCGTGGAGCGGGAGATCGCGGCGGCGGTGACGGCGGCGGACGCCCGCGAGGCGCAGCAGGTGGCGGCGGCCGAGGCCCGCCTCTCGGAGGGGAAGCGGGCCTTCGCCGAGGCGGAGGAGTCGGCGCGCCACGGCCAGGAGGACGCGGAGGCACGCGGCGCGGAACTGGTGGCCGAGGCGGTGGTCAAGGAGGAGCGGATCACCCGCGAGACGGAACGGCTGCTGCGGGAGCACGGCGAGGAGTGGGACGAGGTGCGGGCCCACATGGACCACGTACGCACCAGCCTCACGGCCCTGACGGGCCGGGCCCCGGCAGAGGAGACTCCCTGACTCCCCCGCCCACCACCCCCACCGCCGGGCATGATCCTCGCCTCCGCTCGCACCGCCGCCTGGGCGGCGCATTGGCCGTGCGAGGAATTGCTGTCGTGCGCGAGGCGCTGTGGAACGCCCAGGCTCTGTCCGGCCCACCCGCCCACCCGCTTACCCCCGCTTGATCCCCGCCAGGATCCACCCCTCCACCGCCTCGTACCGCTTGCGCTGTTGCTCCGATTCGCTGCGGCCCGACGACACCGTGCCCAGCCAGCCCAGGAGGAAGCCGAGGGGGATGGAGGCGATGCCTGTCGTCGTGAACGGGAACCAGTTGAAGTCCAGGTCCGGGAAGGCCGAAGTCGGGGAGCCCGAGACCAGGTTGGTGCCCGTCATCAGGATCGTGGAGCCGAGCGTGCCGCCGATCAGGGTCCACAGCAGGCCCCTGCGGGTGTAGCGGCGCCAGAAGAGGCTGTAGACCAGGGCGGGGGCCAGGGCCGATGCGCCCAGGCAGAAGGAGAGGGTGACCAGGGGCTGCAGATTGCGGTGCTGGACCAGGACCGCCAGGAAGATCGCCAGGCCTCCCACGGCGAACGCCGCGACGCGGGCCAGCGTCATTTCGCGGCGTGGGGTCATGCCCTGCGCGCGGTGCGCGAAGACGTCGTGCGCAAGGGAGTTGGCGCAGGCCAGGATCATTCCCGCCACCGAGGCGAGCAGGGTCAGGAAGATCGCCGTGGTGACCGTCGTGAAGATCAGGGTCTCGGCCGTGGAGGGGTCCGCGCCGAACACCGCCTTCGCGCTCAGCAGGTACGCCGTATTGCCCTGCTGGTCCGCCTGCGCGATCGGCTCCCTGCCGATCATCGCCGTCGCCCCGAAGCCGACGACGGAGATGATGAGCACGAACAGGGCCACCGACGAAACCGCCCAGGACATCGAGCGGCGTATCTCGGGGGCGCTGCGCGCCGTGTACATGCGCATCGTCACATGGGGCAGGCAGGCGCCGCCCAGTACCACCGTCAGCTCCGAACTGATCATGTCCAGGCGGGGGTTGGGGCCGCCCGCGAACTGCAGTCCGGACTGGAGGTAGGCGGGGCCGATGCCGCTGCCGCGCTCGGCGGCGGCCAGCAGGGCGCCCAGGTCCCAGTCGAAGCGGTTCAGGATCAGCGCGGCGACGACCAGGCCGGAGCCGAGCAGGATCACGATCTTCAGGATCTGGATGAGGGCGGTGCCCTTCATGCCGCCGATCGCCGCGTAGCTGATCATCAGCGCGCCGAGCGCGATGACGCATCCCGTCTTCAGGCCCTCGCTGGAGAACCCGAGGATGAAGGAGAGCAGATCGCCCGCTCCCGCCAGCTGCACCAGCATCAGCGGGAGGAGCGCGGCCAGCGTCGCCGCGCACGCCGTCATCCGTACGGCGCGGCCCGGCATCCTGCGGGCCAGCACGTCGCCCATGGTGAACTGCCCCGCGTTGCGCAGGGGTTCGGCCAGCAGGAACATCAGGAGCATCAGGGACAGTGCCGTGCTCAGGGCCAGTACGACACCGTCGTGCCCGAGCAGGGCGATGACGCCGCTCGTGCCGAGCACGGTCCCCGCCGAGATGTAGTCGCCGGCGATGGCCAGGCCGTTGCGCATCGGCGAGAGCGCGCCGTAGCCGGTGTAGAACTCGCCCAGGTCGTCGCGGTCGGGGCCGGTCAGTACGCAGAGCAGCAGCGTGAGTGTGACGACCGCGGTGAAGGCCACCAGGGACATGGCCTGCGCGGAGTCCGTGGCGAGCACGGTCGGCGGGGTCATCGGTTCGCCTCCAACTCGGCCAGCCTGCGCAGCCGTTCGGAGAGCGGGTCGAGGCGGCGGCGCGCCGTGTACTCGTACAGCGCTATGGCCAGGAGCGTGACCGGCAGTTGGCACAGGCCCAGCAGCAGGCCCGTGGAGAGGCCGCCCGTGACGGTGCTCGTCATGAAGGACGGTGCGAAGGCGGAGAGGACCAGGAAGAGGGTGAAGTAGCCGAGCGCGGTGAGGGTGGCGACGCGGCGCTGCCGACGGTAGGCGCCGCGGAGGTGGCGCAGGTCGCTGTGGCGGCCGAGCGCCGGGTGCCGCAGCCGGGGGCGTGCGGGCGGCGGGGGCGGCGGTGCGACGGGCTGCCAGGGGTACGTGGGGTAGGAGGGGGACGATTCGTGCGGGGGGAGGTGGGGGTGGTGGGCGTGGTGGTGAGGGTGGTGAGGGTGCGTCATCCCGGTTCTCCTTGCGCGGCGTCGGTCCGGTGCGGGACCGCAGGAAAGCGAGAGGTGAGAGCCGAGCACGTTACTTGCAAGTAGGCGGGCTGCGAAGGGTTTTGGGCATACTGGTTGGTCGGTCTATTCGGCCGGTTTATTCACGGGCCGTTCACGCGGGGTCGGTCCGGTATTTTCCCCGCTCTCCGGGCCCTTCTCGCCGATTACCGGAAAGCGCCGGGGTGCGAGGAAGAGCAGCACCAGCAAGGCGATCACCGCCGCGCAACCCGCCCCCACGTACACCGTGTCCACCGCCGTGGCGACCGCGCGGCGCAGCCGGTCGGGGTCGGCGACGGACGCCGGGTCCTCCAGGGCGTGCGCGACGGAGTCCAGCGAGCCCGCGCCGCCGAGCCGCGAGCTGAGCACCGCGTTGGCCAGCGCGCCGAAGAGCGCGGCGCCCAGCGTCTGGCCGATCTGCCGGCAGAAGAGGACCGACGCGGTCGCCGTGCCCCGCTCCGACCAGCCGACGGTCGACTGGACCCCGACGATCAGCGGCAGTTGGAAGAGGCCGAGCGCCGCGCCGAGGAGCAGCATGATCAGCGCCGGCTGCCAGGCCTGGCCCGGATAGGGCAGGAAGGGGAAGGCGAAGAGGAGCAGCGCGGCCGCGCTGATGCCGATGGCCGCGGTGTTGCGGAAGCCGAGCCTGCGGTACACGTGCTGGCTCAGGGCGGCCGACACCGGCCAGCTCAGCGTCATCACGGAGAGCACGAACCCGGCGGCGATCGGCGCGAGGCCGAGCACGGACTGGGCGTACGTGGGCAGGAAGACGGTCGGCGCGACCATCAGCAGGCCCAGCGCCCCGAGCGCGAGATTGACCGCCGCGATGGTGCGCCGCCGCCAGACCCAGCCCGGCAGGATCGGTTCGGCCGCCCGCCGCTCGACGACCACCACGGTCGCCGCGAGCACGAGCCCCGCGGCGAACAGCGCGAGCGAGGGCGCGGAGAGCCAGCCCCAGGCGACGCCGCCCTGCACGAGTGCGGTGAGCAGGACGCCGCCGCAGGCGAAGACGGCGAGCGCGCCCGCCCAGTCGATGCGGCCGCGGGCGGTGGCCGCCGCACGCTCCGGCTCGTGCAGGTGCCGCACGATCAGCCACAGGGCGACCGCCCCGATGGGCAGATTGATCAGGAAGATCCAGCGCCAGTCGGCGTACGCGGCGATGAGGCCGCCGAGCGCGGGGCCCGCGATCGCCGAGGAGGCCCACACGGTGGACAACTTGGCCTGGATCTTGGGGCGTTCCTTCAGCGGATAGAGGTCGGCGGCCAGCGTCTGCACCGTGCCCTGGAGCGCGCCGCCGCCCAGGCCCTGTACGACGCGGAAGGCGATCAGCGCCGCCATGTTCCACGCCATCGCGCACAGCGCGGAGCCGATCAGGAAGAGGATGCTGCCCGCGATGAGGACGGGCTTGCGGCCGAAGGTGTCGGAGAGCTTGCCGTAGATCGGCAGCGTGACGGTGACCGCGAGCAGATAGCCGGAGAAGAGCCAGGAGAAGACGGAGAATCCGCCGAGGTCGCCGACGATCTGCGGGATGGCGGTCGAGACGATGGTGGAGTCCAGGGCGGCGAGCGCCATGGCGAGCATGAGCGCGGCGACGACGGGGCCGCGGCGCCGTATGTGTTCGCTGCTCGCACCGTCCGCTGCCGCGCTTGCACCGTCCGCTGCCACCGAGATTCCTTCCCCCTGCACCTATTTGCTTCGGGCCACCTTCTCACCCGGAGTGCGGCCAGGGCAGGGGGTGGAGGTCATATCGGCAGGTGGGCGGGTGTCCGGTAGGTACGAGGGTGGAGTCGGGGCGGGGGTGGCTCCACCCGGCGGTGGAGATCCCCTAGGGGAACCTCCGTACTACGGACCGGGGGTCGTTCGTACCGCTGGAGGACGAGAAGGCCCGGTGCGGCTCCTTAGATTGGCTTTATGCCGACGGGGTCGGATGAACCGCACGACGGGTTCGGACGGGCCCCACCTTCGAAGGTGGGGTTTTCCCCAGCAGAAGACTGCGCTGGGCACCAGCGCGCGGGGGCCCTCGGCCGACCAGACTTTATGAGCAGCGAACACGCCTGAACGCACCACGCGTGACGCACGACGCACACGCCTGACCTTCGCGTAACCGACATAGGAGACTTACCGTGACATCGGCTGTAACCATTCCCAGGCACGGGGGCACTGGAGGGCGTACGGCCGTGGCGGCACGGGCGCGCCAGGTCGTCAAGGCGTACGGCTCCGGGGAGACCCGCGTCGTCGCGCTCGACCACATCGACGTGGACATCGCCCGCGGGCAGTTCACCGCGATCATGGGTCCCTCCGGCTCCGGAAAGTCGACCCTGATGCACTGCCTCGCGGGACTCGACACCGTGTCCTCCGGGCAGATCTACCTCGACGAGACCGAGATCACCGGGCTCAAGGACAAGAAGCTCACCCAGTTGCGGCGGGACCGCATCGGCTTCATCTTCCAGGCGTTCAACCTGCTGCCGACGCTCAACGCCATAGAGAACATCACGCTCCCGATGGACATCGCGGGCCGCAAGCCCGACCGCGGCTGGCTGGACCAGGTCGTGGAGACGGTTGGCCTCGCGGGGCGACTCAAGCACCGGCCCACCGAGCTCTCCGGCGGTCAGCAGCAGCGCGTCGCCGTGGCCCGCGCGCTCGCGTCCCGCCCCGAGATCATCTTCGGTGACGAGCCCACCGGAAACCTCGACTCCCGTGCCGGGGCGGAGGTGCTGGGCTTCCTGCGCCGCTCGGTGACCGAGCTCGGCCAGACCATCGTGATGGTCACGCACGACCCGGTGGCCGCCTCGTACGCGGACCGGGTGCTGTATCTCGCCGACGGCCGGATCGTCGACGAGATGTACTCGCCGACCGCCGAGACCGTCCTCGACCGCATGAAGGACTTCGACGCCCGGGGGCGTACGTCATGACCGTCCTCAAGACCTCGATGCGCAACTTCCTCGCGCACAAGGGGCGGATGGCGCTCTCCGCGGTCGCCGTCGTCCTGTCGGTGGCGTTCGTGTGCGGCACGCTCGTCTTCTCCGACACCATGAACACGACGTTCGACAAGCTCTTCGCCGCGACGTCCGCCGACGTCACCGTCACCTCCAAGTCCGCGACGGACCCCGGCGACCGCCCCGACACCGGCAAGCCCGAGTCGATGCCCGCCTCCGTCGTCGACCAGGCGAAGAAGGCGGACGGCGTGAAGGCCGCCGAGGGCGGGGTCAGCAGCGAGGGCGTGACCGTCGTCAACGCCAAGAACAAGGACCTCGGGCCCACCAACGGCGGCCCGACCATCGCCGGCAACTGGACGCACAACGACCTGCGTTCGATGGACATCACCTCCGGGCACGCCCCGCGCGGCCCCACCGAGGTGATGATCGACGCCGACACCGCCGACAAGCACGACCTCAAGCTCGGCGACGAACTGCGCACCATCGCCGTCTCCGGCGACCACAGCGCGAAGATCTCCGGCATCGCCACCTTCAAGGTGACCAACCCCGGTGCCGCGATCGTCTACTACGACACCGCCACCGCCCAGCGCGAACTCCTGGGCGCCACCGGCCGGTTCACGCACGTCAACGTCTCCGCCGACGCGGGCGTCAGCGACGCCCAGCTGAAGAAGAACGTCACCACCGCGCTGGACGCCGACGCGTCCGCGTACAAGGTCAAGACGCAGAAGGAGAGCGCGGACGACAACCGCAAGAGCGTCAGCGGCTTCCTCGACGTCATGAAGTACGCGATGCTCGGCTTCGCCGGGATCGCCTTCCTCGTCGGCATCTTCCTCATCATCAACACCTTCTCGATGCTGGTCGCCCAGCGCACCCGCGAGATCGGCCTGATGCGTGCCATCGGGTCCAGCCGCAAGCAGGTCAACCGCTCCGTGCTGGTCGAGGCGCTGCTGCTCGGCGTCGTCGGCTCGGTCCTCGGGGTCGGCGCGGGCGTCGGGCTCGCCGTCGGTCTGATGCAGCTGATGTCCGGCATGGGCATGGAGCTGTCCACCGAGGACCTCACCGTCAAGTGGACGACTCCCGTGGTGGGCATGGTCCTCGGCGTCGTCGTCACCGTCCTCGCCGCCTACCTGCCCGCACGCCGGGCCGGCAAGGTCTCCCCGATGGCCGCCCTGCGCGACGCCGGGACACCCGCCGACGGCCGGGCCAGCGCCCTGCGGGCGGTCATCGGCCTGGTCCTCACCGGCGCCGGCGGCTACGGCCTGTGGGCCGCTTCCCAGGCCGACAAGGCGAGCGACGGTTCGCTGTTCCTCGGCGGCGGCGTGGTCCTCACGCTCATCGGCTTCGTCGTCATCGGCCCGGTCCTCGCGTCCGGCGTGGTCCGCGTCATCAGCGCCGTACTGCTGCGGTGGTTCGGCCCGGTCGGCCGGATGGCCGAGCGGAACGCGCTGCGCAACCCGCGCCGCACCGGCGCCACCGGCGCGGCCCTGATGATCGGCCTCGCCCTGGTCGCCTGCCTCTCCGTGGTCGGCTCCTCGATGGTCGCGTCGGCGACGGACGAGCTGGACAAGTCGGTCGGCGCGGACTTCATCATCCAGTCCGGCAAGGGCCAGCCGATCACGCCGAAGGCCGCGAAGTCCCTGGAGAAGGCGGACCACATCGCCCACATCACCAACTACAAGGACATCAAGGCGGACCTGACGGGACCCGACGGGAAGGTCGCCAAGGAGGTCGGCCTGAGCGCCGCCGACGCGACATACGCGCAGGACCTGCGCAGCGAGACCGTCTCCGGAAAGCTCGCCGACGCCTACAAGCCCGACTCGATGTCGGTCGGCGAGGACTTCGCAAAGGACCACGGCATCTCCGTCGGCGACAAGGTGAAGGCCGCGTTCAACCGGGGCGAGAGCGCGGAGCTGACCGTCCGGGCCATCACGTCGAGCGACGCGACGATCGACGGCGGCGCGATGTACGTGAACATCTCGACGGCCGCGAAGTACGTGCCCGCCGACCGGATGCCGCCGAACGAGATCATGTTCGCCAAGGCGGAGAAGGGGCAGCAGGACGCGGCGTACAAGTCGCTGAAGGCGGCCATGTCCGAGTACCCGCAGTACAAGGTCATGGACCAGACCGACTTCAAGCAGACCCTGAAGGACCAGGTCGGCCAGATGCTCAACATGGTCTACGGGCTGCTCGGCCTCGCGATCATCGTCGCGATCCTCGGCGTCGTGAACACGCTGGCCCTCTCGGTGGTGGAGCGCACCCGCGAGATCGGCCTGATGCGGGCCATCGGCCTCTCCCGCCGCCAGCTGCGCCGCATGATCCGCATGGAGTCGGTGGTCATCGCCCTCTTCGGCGCGCTGCTGGGCCTCGGCCTGGGCATGGGCTGGGGCGCGACGGCCCAGCAGCTCCTGGCCCTGGAGGGCCTGAAGGTCCTGGAGATCCCCTGGCCGACGATCATCACCGTCTTCGTGGGCTCGGCGTTCGTGGGCCTCTTCGCCGCGCTGGTCCCGGCGTTCCGGGCGGGCCGGATGAACGTACTGAACGCGATCGCCACGGAGTAGCTCCCGCTACGGGGGTGCGGGGGAAACGGCCCCCGGCAGGCATGGCGCCTGCCGGGGGCCCTCCCTGTTGTCGCGGGGGTCTCCCGGGTGCCGTCGGCGGACCGTCGGCGGACTTGGCCAGCGGCTGTCGGCGCGGAGTCGTACGCTGGAGACCCCCCGGCCCGTTCGACGTGCCGGGCGCTTCGCGTTGCCCACCTCCCGGACGGGATGCCCCTTCATGAGCCTGCACGGACTCCTCGACGCCGTCGTCAAGGACGCGGCCCTCGCCGAAGCGGTCAAGGCCGCAGCCGACGGCAACCGCATGCACGTCGACCTGGTCGGACCGCCCGCGGCCCGGCCGTTCGCCGTGGCTGCGCTGGCCCGCGAGACCGGGCGTACGGTCCTGGCCGTGACGGCGACCGGCCGTGAGGCCGAGGACCTGGCGGCCGCGCTGCGCACGATCGTTCCGCCGGACGGTGTCGTCGAGTACCCCTCCTGGGAGACGCTGCCGCACGAGCGCCTCTCGCCCCGCTCCGACACCGTCGGCCGCCGCCTCGCCGTCCTGCGCCGCCTCGCGCACCCCCGCGAGGACGACCCCGAGACCGGACCCGTCTCCGTCATCGTGGCGCCCATCCGGTCGGTGCTCCAGCCGCAGGTCAAAGGGCTGGGGGAGCTTGAGCCGGTCGCCCTGCGCTCGGGGCAGACCACCGATCTGAACGAGACCGTCGAGGCGCTCGCGGCAGCCGCGTACTCGCGGGTGGAGCTGGTCGAGAAGCGCGGCGAGTTCGCCGTACGCGGGGGGATTCTCGATGTCTTCCCGCCGACCGAGGAGCACCCCCTCCGCGTCGAGTTCTGGGGCGACGACGTCGAGGAGATCCGCTACTTCAAGGTCGCCGACCAGCGGTCCCTCGAAGTCGCCGAGCACGGACTGTGGGCGCCGCCCTGTCGTGAGCTGCTGCTCACGGACGAGGTGCGGGAGCGGGCCGCAGTGCTCGCCGAGCAGCACCCCGAGCTCGGCGAACTGCTCGGCAAGATCGCCGAGGGCATCGCCGTCGAGGGCATGGAGTCCCTCGCCCCGGTCCTCGTCGACGACATGGAGCTGCTGCTCGATGTCCTGCCGGACGACAGCATGGCCGTGGTCTGCGATCCCGAGCGCGTCCGCACCCGTGCCGCCGACCTGGTGGCGACATCGCAGGAGTTCCTCCAGGCCAGCTGGGCCGCGACGGCCGGTGGCGGCGAGGCGCCCATCGATGTGGGCGCGGCCTCCCTGTGGGGCATCGCGGACGTCCGGGACCACGCGAGCGACCTCGGGATGATGTGGTGGTCCGTCTCCCCCTTCGCCGCCGACGAAGAGCTGGGCGAGGACACCCTCAAGCTCGGCATGCACGCCACCGAGACCTACCGGGGCGACACCGCGAAGGCCCTCGCCGACACCAAGGGCTGGCTCGCCGACGGCTGGCGCACGGTCTATGTCACGGAAGGCCACGGACCCGCCGCCCGTACCGTCGAGGTCCTCGGCGGCGAAGGCATCGCCGCCCGCCTGACTGTGCTTGATTCAAAGACGGGCGACCTCAGCGAGCTGACGCCGTCCGTCGTGCACGTGTCCTGCGGTTCGATCGACTACGGCTTCGTCGACCCCGCCCTCAAGCTCGCCGTCCTCACCGAGACCGACCTCTCCGGCCAGAAGGCGGCCGGCAAGGACGGCCAGCGGATGCCGGCCCGCCGCCGCAAGACGATCGACCCGCTGACCCTGGAGTCCGGCGACTTCATCGTCCACGAGCAGCACGGCGTCGGCCGCTACATCGAGATGGTGCAGCGCACCGTCCAGGGCGCCACCCGCGAGTACCTCGTCGTGGAGTACGCCCCCGCCAAGCGCGGCCAGCCCGGCGACCGGCTCTACATCCCCACCGACCAGCTGGAGCAGATCACCAAGTACGTCGGCGGTGAGGCCCCCACGCTGCACCGCCTGGGCGGCGCCGACTGGACCAAGACCAAGGCGCGCGCGAAGAAGGCCGTCAAGGAGATCGCCGCCGACCTCATCAAGCTGTACTCCGCCCGCATGGCCGCCCCCGGCCACTCCTTCGCCCCCGACACCCCCTGGCAGCGCGAGCTGGAGGACGCCTTCCCGTACGCGGAGACGCCCGACCAGCTCACCACCATCGCCGAGGTCAAGGAGGACATGGAGAAGACGGTCCCGATGGACCGCCTCATCTGCGGCGACGTCGGTTACGGAAAGACGGAGATCGCGGTCCGCGCCGCCTTCAAGGCCGTCCAGGACGGCAAGCAGGTCGCCGTCCTCGTCCCGACGACGCTCCTGGTGCAGCAGCACTTCGGTACGTTCTCCGAGCGGTACTCCCAATTCCCGGTGAAGACACGGGCGTTGAGCCGCTTCCAGACGGACACCGAGTCCAAGGCGACGCTCGAAGGACTGCGTGACGGCTCGGTCGACATCGTCATCGGCACCCACCGCCTCTTCTCCTCCGAGACCAAGTTCAAGGACCTCGGCCTGGTCATCGTCGACGAGGAGCAGCGCTTCGGCGTCGAGCACAAGGAGCAGCTGAAGAAGCTGCGCGCCAATGTGGATGTGCTGACCATGTCCGCCACGCCCATTCCCCGTACGTTGGAAATGGCCGTCACCGGCATCCGCGAGATGTCGACCATCACCACGCCCCCGGAGGAGCGCCACCCGGTGCTCACCTTCGTCGGTCCGTACGAGGAGAAGCAGATCGGCGCGGCCATCCGCCGTGAACTCCTGCGCGAGGGCCAGGTCTTCTACATCCACAACCGCGTCGAGTCCATCGACCGCGCGGCGGCCCGGCTGCGGGACATCGTCCCGGAGGCGCGCATCGCCACCGCCCACGGCCAGATGTCCGAACAGGCCCTGGAACAGGTCGTGGTGGACTTCTGGGAGAAGAAGTTCGACGTGCTCGTCTCCACGACGATCGTCGAGTCCGGCATCGACATCTCCAACGCCAACACGCTGATCGTGGAGCGCGGCGACAACTTCGGCCTCTCCCAGCTGCACCAGCTGCGCGGCCGCGTCGGCCGAGGCCGCGAGCGCGGTTACGCCTACTTCCTCTACCCGCCGGAGAAGCCGCTCACGGAGACCGCCCACGAGCGCCTCGCCACCATCGCCCAGCACACCGAGATGGGCGCGGGCATGTACGTCGCGATGAAGGACCTGGAGATCCGCGGCGCCGGAAACCTGCTCGGCGGCGAACAGTCCGGGCACATCGCGGGCGTCGGCTTCGACCTCTACGTACGCATGGTGGGCGAGGCCGTGGCCGACTACCGCGCCTCCCTCGAAGGCGGCGACGGGTCTTCGGATGAGCAGCCGCCCCTGGAGGTCAAGGTCGAGCTGCCCGTCGACGCGCACGTCCCGCACGACTACGCCCCCGGCGAGCGGCTGCGCCTGGCGGCCTACCGCGCCATCGCCTCCGCCAACACGGAGGCGGACATCAAGTCCGTACGCGAGGAACTCGTCGACCGCTACGGCAAGTTGCCCGAGCCGGTGGAGAACCTGCTCCTGGTGGCCGGGCTGCGGATGCTGTCCCGCGCCTGTGGGGTCGGCGAGATCGTGCTCCAGGGCAACAACATCCGCTTCGCCCCGGTGGAGCTGCGGGAGTCCCAGGAGCTGCGGCTCAAGCGGCTCTATCCGGGGACGGTCATCAAGCCGGGCGTCCACCAGGTCCTGGTGCCGCGCCCGAAGACCGCGAAGGTCGGCGGGAAGCCGCTGGTCGGGCGGGAACTGCTGGGCTGGGTAGGGGAGTTCCTCACCTCGATCCTGGGTTCGTAGAGAGCAGCGGCATCCCCCGCGCCCCGTAAGGGGCGCGGGGAACTGCGCGACCAGCCACGTCGAACCCGCAGACGAGAACCGGCCGCTCCAACGTCACTTCAGTCGCCGGAAGACCAGTGCAACGTTATGCCCGCCGAAGGCGAACGAGTTCGACAGCACGGTGTCGACGTCGGCCTCCCGGCCGCCCTCGCCCACCACGTCGAGGCCCAGCGACTCGTCCGGGTTCTCCAGATTGGCCGTCGGCGGAATCACCCGGTGCACGATGCTCTGCACCGCCGAGACCGCCTCGATGGCCCCGGACGCGCCCAGCGTGTGCCCGGTGAGCGATTTCGTGGCGGTCACGGGAATCCGCCCCGCGGCCTCGCCCAGCGCGAGATGCAGCGCCGCCGCCTCGCCCGCGTCGTTGAACGACGTCGCCGTCCCATGCGCGTTCACGAGGTCCACGTCGTCCGGGGTGAGCCCGGCAGAACGCAGCGCTGCGGTCACCGCCCTCGCCGCCCCCGAGCCGTCCGGCCGCGGGGCGGTGATGTGGTACGCGTCCGAAGAGCGTCCGTACCCGCTGAACTCGGCCAGCGGCACCGCGCCCCGCGCCGCCGCGTGCCCCGCCTCCTCCAGGACGAGGACCGCCGCGCCCTCGCCGAGGACGAAGCCGTCCCGGTCGGCGCTGAACGGGCGGCTGGCCCGCTCCGGCTCCTCGTTGCGGGTGGAGAGCGCCCGCATCTTCGCGAAGCCGCCGAGCACCGAACGGATCACCGGGGCGTCGGTGCCGCCGGCGAGGACGACGTCGGCCTCGCCGCTGGTGATCATCTGGTGGGCGGCGACCAGTGAGTCGGCCGCCGAGGCGCAGGCGGTCACCGCGGCGCTGCTCGGCCCCGTCAGGCCGTACTTGATGCCGACCCAGGCCGCCGAACTGTTCACCATCGTCGCCGGGATGAACCGCGCGGACAGGCCGCGGTAGCCGCCCTTCTCGTAGGAGGCGCGCAGATTCTCCTCGGTGCTCCCGCCGCCGCCGACCCCGGAGCCGATGACCACGCCGATCCGGTCGAGGTCCTCGGCCGTGAGGTCGAGCGCGCTGTCCCGCAGGGCCAGTTCGGCCGCCGCGAAGGCGAGGTGGGTCGCCCGGTCGGTGATCCTCTCGGTACGCCGGTCCGGGGCGAGATCCTCTGGCAGATCCACCTCGCCGGCTATCCGGACGGGCAGCTCGGAGGCGTCGAGGCGGGTTATCGGCCGGATCGCGCTGCGGCCTTCCAGCTGTGCGACCTGGAAGTGCTTCGCGCCGATGGCGAGCGGGGTGACCGGTCCGATGCCGGTGACGACGACGCGCCGCGGGCCCTGGGGCGCGCTCACGCGGCGGCCTCGGAGGTGGCCTTGGCGCCGTGCTCCTCCAGGTACGCGACGACGTCCTGGAGTGTCGTGAGGTGCTCGAGCGCGGTGTCGGCGACGGCCGCGCCCAGGTGGGACTCGAGGAGGGAGACGAGCTCGACCATGTCGAGCGAGTCCAGGCCCATGTCCTCCTTGAAGCGGGCCGTCGGGCCGATCTCGTCGGGGAGCAGGCCGAGCCGGTCGACGAGGTAGTCGGTCATCTGCTGCTGGAGGGTGTTGCTCATGATGGCTGGTCCTTTCACGGATCCGGGAGAGTGGCGAAGAGGTGGTGCGGGGGAGTTCAGGCGGGCCGCTGCCAGGCGCCCAGGTCGGCGTGGAGCGCGAGCCCCTGGCAGACCTCGGCGACCGCGTCGACGAAACGGTCGGCCTGGGCCGTGTCGAGGACGAGCGGCGGCTGGATGCGCAGGACGCCGGTGCGGTTGGCGGTGACGAAGGTCAGGACCTTGTGGTCGCGGGCCAGGCTGCCGACGAAGCGCAGGCACATCAGGTCGCCGAGCGTCGACTCCACGGCCCGGCCGACCCCGGAGAGCGCGGTGCGCAGATCGTCCGGCAGCCAGTCGACGAGGGTGTGCAGATCGCCGGGGAAGCGGGTGAGCGCCTCGTCGGTGAGGGCCTGCACCGCTCCGGAGAAGTCCCCGTCGAACTCGATGGCGGTCATCATGCCGATGCCGCGTACGTCCTTGATGAAGCCGTACGGGGCGGTCACCTCGCGCAGCCTGCCGCGCAGGTGCTCGCCGACCTTGCGGGCGTGGGCGGGCAGGTCGTCGCCGGTCAGGACGTCCAGGGTGGCGAGTCCTGCCGCCGCCGCGAAGTTGCCGCCGCCGAACGTCGACGAGTGCAGCATGGAGCGGTTGGTGGTGCCGTACGCGGCGTCCCACAGATCGGCGCTGCACAGCGTCGCGCCGATCGGGACCAGGCCGCCGGAGAGGGACTTGGCCAGGCACAGGATGTCCGGTTCCAGGCCGTCGTGGTCGGCGGCGAACAGCGCTCCGGTGCGGCCGAGCCCCGTCTGGATCTCGTCGAGGATGAACGCGGCGCCCGCCTTGCGGCACAACTCCCGTGCGGCGCGCAGATATCCGGGCGGCGGAAGGACGACACCGCCCTCGCCCTGCACCGGCTCGACGATGAACCCGGCGGCTCCCTCGATGGCCCGCTCCAGGGCTTCGAGATCGCCGTAGGGCACCTCCGCGGTCTCGGGGAGCAGCGGTCCGAAGGGCGCGCGGTGGCCCTCGCGGCCGGTGACGGAGAGCGCGCCGAGGGTCTTGCCGTGGTAGCTGTTCTCCGCGTAGACGAGCCGGGTGCGGCCGGTGCCGGCCCGCGCCAGTTTCAGGGCCGCCTCGACGGCCTCCGTACCGGAGTTGCTGAAGAACACCCGCTCCAGGCGGCCGGGGGACACGGCGCTGAGCCGCTCGGCGAGCTCCGCCGAGTGCGTCGGCATGGACACGTACTGCACGAAGGTCGGCGCGGACGCGTCGAGGAACTGCCGCAGCCTGCCGGTGACCTCGGGGTGGTTGTGGCCGAGGTTGAGGCAGCCGTACCCGGCGATGAAGTCGAGGTAATCGGTGCCGTCGGCGGTGGTCAGCGTCGCGCCGTTGCCGCCGGTGAAGACCCGGTCGAGGCCGTGCGCGGCGAAGAGGCGGGCCATGGGCGGGTTGACGTGCTGCTCGAAGCGGCGCGGCGTCTCGGCGGCCGGGTCGGGCGCGGGCGCAGGGGCGGCCGACCCGGCGGGGCGGTGGTGCCGGGCCAGGCGCTGCACGTCGTCCTCGGGCACGGTGCGGCCGAACGAGGCCAGCGACGTGGGCCGGAACCCGTGCCGGGCGGCGAGCGCGCCGATGGTGCGCACCCGGTCCAGGTCCAGCTCGCGGCCGAGCGAGAAGGACTCGGTACGGCCTTCGAGGGCGAGCACGATGGTCTCGGCGAGGCAGCCGTTGAGCTGCTGGGCGGGCGCGGGCAGCGAGCCGTCGCCGACCTGGACCTCGTCCGACGCACTGACCAGTCCGCCGTCGATGACGAGCACGTCGCTGCCGGGCGCGGGCGGCTCGGCGACGTCGCGGGGCAGCGCCACGTCGACGACGATCGAGCCGGGCCGCAGCGCGGCGGGGTCGACCAGGCCGCCGACCGAGGAGGCGGTGACGTACAGCAGGGTCTCGGCGGAGCACTGCGCGACGGTCTCGACGAGCCGCACCCGGTCGTGGTGGATCGGGTCGAGGTGGCGCAGCAGCCGCTCGGAGGACTGGCTGCCGATGCGGGCCACCAGGTCGAGCGGGTGGCCGTCGCCGAGCAGGAGTTTCGCGATGGCGAGGCCGATGGAGCCGGGGTAGCCGACGACGGCGACCCGCGTCTTCTCCGGGTCGAGGCCCAACAGGCTGACGACATGGGCGAGTTCGGCGTGCGCCGCGTAAACGGTCAGGGAGTTGCCGCTGGTGACGGGGACGCCGACCTGCTCGGCGGTCCACAGTCCGCGGTCGCCCACGATGGACGTCGCGCCGCCGAGTCCGACGAGCTGGGCACCCGCCTCCTCGCGCAGCGCGCTGACCTCGGCGACGACGAGTTCCCGCGCGGTGGTGGGCCGGGCCAGCAACTGCTGGGCGGTGTAGGGGAGATGGCGGACCTCGCCGGTCGCGGTGACGCCGGTGGCGGAGGTCACGGAGGTCAGCAGCGGTACGGGGACGTGGTGGCGGCGGGTGCCGGGCGGCTCGGGGGTGCCGCGGTGGTCGTCGAAGAGACGGCCGAGCAGGTCGAGGGCGCGGACCTGGTTGCGGTGGCCGGGACTGATGGGGTGAGCGAGGAAGCCGAAGGTGGCCGGCATGGGGAGATGACTCCGATTCGGTCGGACGGAAGGCGCTGAACGGCGAGGTGCTGAACGGCAGTGCGCTGAACGGCGAAAGTGCTGAACGGCAGTGCGCTGAACGGCGATGCGCTCAGCGGGCGGCGCGGGCCATGGCGAAGGTCAGCTCGGGCAGGTCGTCGCGCTGCCAGCCGAGCGAGGAGAGCAGGCTCAGTCCGTCGCCCTCGTTGTTGTGCGAGAGCAGCACGGACGCGAAGGTGACGGAGGCGCGCTGCTGGAGCAGCCCGCGCAGATCCGTCCGTGCGGCGTCGGTGATGTGCCGGTGCCTGACGGTGAGTTCGCCGTACCTTCTGGTCCACTCCGGTTCCAGCAGCGAGAGCACCTGCGTCTGGCGGCTGGCCTCGGCGCCGGTGCGGCCCTCGTGGTAGGTGCGGATGACGGAGTGGCCGCCGTCGACGAGCCGGAACACGGTCACGTTCTGCCGCAACCGCCGTCCGTAGAGCACCGATTGCTGAACCAGCGTCGGCGTGATGTCCGGTACGAGGGACGCGGCGCCGTCACCGATGAACGCGAGGACGTTGTCGTCGCGGGTCAGCGCGATGGTCGGCACCGCCTGCAGCGCGTCGCCCATCAGCGCCCTGCCGTACCACCCGGAGTAGCCGGGCCCGGTGCGCGGCAGGTTGCGGACGGCGGAGATGCCGCCGCGGCCCACGTCGAAGACGCCCGTGTAGGTGTAGCCGTGCCGGGTGATGAGGTCGTCCAGCACGGTGCGAAGGTGCTGGAAGAAGTAGTTGGCGCTCATCGGCAGCACGGGCAGGTCGTGGATGACGTCGGAGGCGCTGTCCCGGGTGCGGGCGATGGCCTCCTTGCGCACGTCGAGGACGCCCGGTGTGACGTCGAGGCGTTCGCGTACGGCGGTGAGGAAGGCCCGCGCGTCGGCGTGCACCGGATGGTCGGCGTACGGAGCGAGGTGCTCCTTCTCATGGCTGACCTGCACGATCCGCAGCTGGCGGCCGAGCGTGCGCGGGGAGAACGGGGTCGCCGCCTCGCCGAGCCGGCTCTTCAGGAAGAACAGCGCCTGTTCGCCGCGCGGGCGCAGTCTGCCGTCCTCGTGCAGATAGGCGTGGACGCGTGAGGAGAACGCGTACAGGCCGAGGGTGCCCAGATACTCCTCGACCACGGTCCCGTCGCGGTGCCGCCCCACGCTGCCCGGCCGGGTGAGCGAGTCGGCGAGGCCGACGCCGGCCCGCGCGGCGATGTCGTGGACCAGCCAGGACTCCTGCGCGTCAAGCGATCCGCACTGCCAAAGGAGCCTTGTGGGCTCGGAGTTGACGATGCGGAGCACCGGTTCCAGCTCGCTCTCCTGGACCTGGAGCGCGGCGGTCGCGGGCGGTTCGACGGCCTCGGGGCGGTTCAGCTCGTCGGCGGTGCCCGTCGCGTCGAGCACGGCGGGCGTGGCCAGCAGGAAGACCGGGCCGCGGTGCGCGTGGTACTGCGCGTAGGCCTCGGCGAGGTCGTCCGCGATGCGGTCCGGGTCGGTGAGATAGACGTACGGAATGCCCTTGGCGGCGAGTACGGCGCGGGAGTCCTCGGCCGCGTGCACCGTCCCCTGGAAGGGGAACCACGCGTCGGGCGGAGTGTCGGCGCAGATGACGAAGCCGCGGGCGCGGGCCTCGCGCAGATTGGCGAGGGTGCCGCGGAACTCGTCGACCATGCCGCTGGTCACGACGATCACGAACGGTGCCCGGTCCAGCTGCCAGCGCGCCAACGCCCCGCTGGCCAGGCTGTGTTCGCTCGGCCCGCGCAGCACCGGGTTGCCGGTGGTGGTGGCGAGCCGGTCCAGGTCGGAGATGGTGCCGGAGACCACGGAGCCCGTGTAGTAGTGCAGCCCCCAGGGTCCGTCGTCCTCGGCGCGGGGCTGCCGGCCGAGGAAGTCGTGCAGGGCGGCGGCGAGGGCGGAGGGGCCCTTCTTGGTGGCCGCGCGCAGGGCGGAGCCGGTGTGCCGCAGCTGGACGTGGTCGGTGAAGGCACAGATGACGTCGGCCGCGAGAACCCAGGCGTCGGCGGGCAGGGCGCGCAGCACGAAGGGGCGGGCGACCTGGGCGGCGGCGAGGCTCTCGGCGGTGGCGCTGATCCCGTAGACGTAGGTGCTGTGCGGGGAGAGCGTGGCGCGCAGCGGCTCCGGCAGCCCGTCGGCCAGTTGACCGAGGGCCTCGGGGACCGAGCGGTCGAAGGGATCGGCGTTCAGGCCCGCGCCGTCGGCGTCGATCAGTACCAGTGACAGGGCGCCCCGCAAGGGCGATTCCCGGACAGCGCGAGCGGCGGCCGATGTGCTGTCCGCGGTCAGGATCCGTATGTCGAGTCCGGGAACTGCGCGGTCCAGGAAACGTCGAGATCTGGCCAGTGTTTCGAGGTAGGCCGGGGTCGATATTGAGGGGGCGTCAGACGCTCCCATAAGGTCGTGCAATCCGATGGAGATCCGCTCGTGGAAGTCCGCCCTTTTACTGATGGAGAGGACGACGAAGCGGTTGTTTAAGTGGTTCGCCGATTCTTTCGATGAGCTCGATGACACCTTTGCTGCTCCCATGAGGGTAAACGGAAAAGGGCATCGCAAAGGCCTTCGGTCGCACATGTGAAGACCTCGTGCGAGGTTACTGTCAAGAAGGCGTCAAGCCTGGAATCAAGGCATCGCAAATAGGCCAAGCGCGTGCTTGACCTGCGCTTATGCAGAGCCTTGAGGGAAGTTGAGATGCGTCGCGGTCAACGACTCGAGGTCGTGGTCTACGACTCGGCGATGTGTTTACACATGCGGGGCCCCCGTGGTTGAACGTATCCAGGCGTCGTTGCCCGGTTTTCTTGTTCAAGTGTCATCATTCAGCAGCGAAGTTGTCCGGGTCAAGGGGATCAAGGGATGCGTCGCGTGATGCGGGTCACGTAATTGCGACTGATGTGCAGAAGTTGAATTTTGTTCTTGGCCTGGTAACCCGGAATTGCCGCCACCGCTTGCTTGGAGGCAAGCGCAATTGATTCTATTGGGTCATGCAGAATTTAACGGAATCGAAGAAGCTGGACGGGAATATTCTGGTGCTCGGCGGCTACGGGGCCGTCGGCCGGGTCACCGCGCTCGAGCTCGCGGCGCGGCTGCCGGGCCGGGTGATCGTCGCGGGCCGCGACCGGTCCCGCGCCGTCGAACTCGCCGCCGGCAGCGGCGGCACCCTGCTTCCCGCGCGGGTCGACCTCGCCGACCCGGCCTCACTGGACCAGGCGCTGGAGGGGGTCTCCCTTGTGGTGCTCTCCGTGGAGCCCCGCACCCCGGCCGCGCATCCCGCGCGGCTGCTCTTCGAGCGGGGCATCGGCCTGGTCGACGTCACCGCGACGCACGCGCTGATCACCGAGGTCGAGCGGCACGACGCGCTCGCCCGCACCGGCGAGGCGACCGCGGTGCTCAGCGTCGGGGTCGCCCCCGGACTCACCAATCTGCTGGCCCGCCGCGCCTCCGAGGCCGTCGGCGGCGCCGAACGCCTCGACATCTCCGTCGTCCTCGGCGCGGGCGAGGCGCACGGCAAGGACGCGGTGCGCTGGACCGTCGCCCAGCTGACGGACGGGCGGGCCGGCGGGGCGCGGCCGTTGCGGGCCGCGACCTGGCCGCCGGGCAAGGAGCGCACCCACCATCCGTTCCCCTTCTCCGACCAGCACACCCTGCGCCGCACCCTCGGCGTCCCGGACATCACCACCCGGCTCGGCCTGGACTCCGGGGCGCTGACGGGGCTGCTCTTCGGGCTGCGCCGGGCGGGCGTCTTCCGGGCCGCGCGCCGGGCCCGCCTCGACGGGGCGCTCACCGCCTCGCTCAGCCGCATCCATCTGGGCGGCGACCGGTTCGCGGTGCGGGTGGACGCCCACCGGGGCGGGCGCCGGGCGACGCGGGCCCTGACCGCCACGTCGCAGTCCCGCTTCACCGGGCTCACCGCTGCGGAGGTCGCGGCGCGGGTCTACGAGGGCGCGGTGCCGCTCGGGGTACACCACATCGAGGAGGCCACGGGCCTCGCCGATGTTCCCGAGGCGCTGGCCGAGCGGGGTCTTGCGGCCTGGGCCGGCGACGCCGGGGCGTAGCCGGCCCAGACCCGGCCGGTTCCGGGGCAACGGGGGAATGGTCTTACCCGGAACCGGACGCGGTGCGTGGGGACGCGTCACTCGCCGGCCCCACGCCGCTCTGTGGACGGGCGGTCGCCGCCGCCCGCGTGACTGTCGACCAGATCGCCCCCGGCGGCCGGCTTCGCCTGGGCCGCCGCGCCGCCCGCCAGCTGGGCGGAGAGCCGCTCGCCCTCCATGTCGACGTGCGGCACGGTCCGCTCCAGGAAGCCCGGGAACCACCAGGCGGCCTTGCCGAGCAGCGTCATCACCGCGGGGACCAGCGCCATCCGTACGACGAAGGCGTCGATGAACACGCCGACGGCGAGCGCGAATCCGATGGGCTGGACGATCGGGTCGTGGCCGATGACGAATCCGGCGAAGACCGAGATCATGATCAGCGCCGCGGCCACCACCACCCGCGAGCCGTCCCGGAACCCGGCGATCACCGCCTCCTTGGGGGCCGCGCCGCGTGAGCTCTCCTCCTTCATGCGGGAGACCAGGAACAACTCGTAGTCCATGGCGAGACCGAAGAGCACGCCGATCAGCAGGATCGGCAGGAAGCTCACCACCGGGCCCACCTTCGGCACCGCGATGAAGTCGCTCAGCCAGCCCCACTGGTAGACCGCCACCACCGCGCCCGCCGACCCCGCGATGGAGAGCAGGAAGCCGACGACGGCCTTGAGCGGGACGAGCAGCGAGCGGAAGGCCAGCGCGAGCAGGATCAGCGAGATGCCGACGATCACCGCGATGAAGGGCAGCAGCGCGTCGCTCAGCTTCTTCGACACGTCGATGTTGGCGGCCGTGGTCCCGGTGACCGTCAGCTTCATCCCGGCGTCGGCCGCCGCGCGCTCGCCCTCGCCCCTGATGTCGGCGACGAGGTCCTCGGTCGCCTGGGAGTCGGGTCCGCCCTTGGGGATCACCGGGATCGCGGCGAGCTGCCCGGACTTGTCGACGGAGGGCGGCAGGAGCGTGGAGACACCCGGCAACTGGCCGAGCTTCTGGGCGAGTTGCTTGACGCCGTCCTCGGAGAGCGCGGGACCCTTGTCGGCCTCCGCGACCGCGACGAGCGGCCCGTTGAAGCCCTGCCCGAATCCCTCGCTGACCAGGTCGTACGCCTGACGTGCCGAGGTGCTCTCGGGGTAGGAGCCGTTGCCGGGCAGGCCGAGCCGCAGGTCCTTCGCGGGGATCGCGACCACGCCGATGCCGACCAGACAGGCGATGAGTACGAGGACGGGGCGCCGCGCGACACCGCGCACCCAGCGCTCGCCCGCCGACGGCTTCTCGCCGCCGGGCTTCTTCTTGCCGCCGCGCAGCCCCGGCACCGGCAGCCGGTCGACGGAGCGGCCCGCGTAGCCGAAGAGCGCGGGCAGCAGCGTGACGGCGACGAGCATCGCGATGATCACGGCGCCGGCCGCCGACAGGCCCATCACGGTCAGGAACGGCACTCCGGCCACCGCGAGCCCGGCGAGGGCCACCACCACGGTCGCCCCGGCGAAGACCACGGCGCTGCCCGCCGTGCCGCCCGCCCGTGCCGCGGCCTCTTGCGGCTCCATGCCCTCGGCCAGGTTCTGCCGGTGGCGGGAGACGATGAACAGGGCGTAGTCGATGCCGACCGCCATGCCGATCATCAGGGCGAGCACCGGTGCGGTGGAGATGATGTCGTACGCGCCGGTCAGCGCGAAGAGCCCCGCCATGCCGAGGCCGACGCCGACGAGTGCGCTGAGCAGCGGGAGCCCCGCGGCCAGCATCGAGCCGAAGGTGATGAGCAGCACGAGCACCGCGACGCCGACACCGATCGCCTCGCCGCCCTCGACGGTCACCGTCGGGGTGTAGGCGTCACCGCCGAACTCGACCTGGACTCCCGCCTGTTCGGAGATCTCCCCGGCCTCGCGCACCGCGTCGCGCGGCCCGCTGCCGAGGTCGTGCAGGCGCGTCTCGAAGACCACCTGGGTGAGCGCGATCCGGCCGTCCCTGGACACCGCCTGCGCGGAGAACGGCTCGATGACCTGCGCCACGCCGTCCGCCTTGCCGATGGCCGCCACGGCCGCGGAGACCGCCTCGCGCCGCTCGGGCGCGGTGAGCGACTGGCCGTCGGGGGCCGCGAAGACGACCTGCGCCGAGGCGTTCGCGTACTCCGGGAGCCGTTCCGAGATGCGGTCGACGGTGGACTGCGCCTCGGTGCCCGGCACCTTGAACTCGTCGGTGGTCTTGCCGGAGAACGCCGCCGCGAGCCCGCCGACGGCGAGCAGCAGGACGAGCCAGACGGCGACCACGGCATGGCGGCGCCGATAGCACAGCCCGGCCAATCGGTAGAGGAGCAAGGCCATGGGAGGTGCCTCCATCACGGGTGCGTACATGGCGCGGGGCCGGGAGAAACGGCGCGGAGCCGGGAGAGCAGCCCTTCGCCTGCCTACGGCGACCACCATACGCGCAACTTTGTCACCTGACAAAGTCGAATGACGAAGTCGTTCGTCAGGGTCGACTGATTGAGTCACTCTCACCGATACTCTGGGGTCATGGCACACATCTCCGCCGCCGAGCGGCGTCCGCAACTCGTCCAAGCCGCCATCGAGCTGATGGCCCGCGAGGGCGTCGACGCCGGATCGACCCGCGCCATCGCCGCCGAACTGGGCGTCGCGCAGGCGACGGTGCACTACACCTTCGGCACCAAGCGCGACCTCTACCGCGCCGTCATCGAGCAGCTCACCGTCGAGCTGGTCGAGCTGGTCCGCGGCGCGGTCCCCGCCGCCGACGACGGCCCGGCGGACTTCGAGCGCTCCGTGCGCCGGATGGCCGAGGCGCTCTGGCAGGCGCTCCAGGAGCAGCCCGGCCGGTTCCGGCTCTTCATCGAGCTGACGACGTACGCGGTGCGCAGCCCCGACCTGCACGAGCTGCTCCGCCGCCACCAGTGCGACCTGGAGGAGACGGCGGCGGACCTGATCAGGGGCGTGCTCGACGGCACGGACGACGCCCACGCCGCCGAACCCCTCGCCGTGGCCCGCTTCTTCCTCCAGGGCTTCGACGGGCTGACGCTGCGTCATCTGGTGATGGGCGACGGCAAGCAGGAGTCGGCGGCGGACGGCGAGTCGGCGGCGGACCTGGAGCGGCTGCTCGAGGCGACGCTGAACCTCACGCGGGCCAAGTAGGGGCGAGGCTCCCGGCGGGTCCTACGCGTACTCCTGCACAAGGAGTTTGAGTCCGGGCGCGCCCATCAGGGTCTCGAACTCCCGCCCCCGATAGTCGGCCCGCACCTCGAACCCGGCGCGCTCCCAGGTGCGCTGGGCCCGCGTGTTGCCGTTCAGGCAGAGGACCTGGGCGCAGGCGTAGCCCTGCGCGCGGCCCAGTTCCAGGGCGTGGTCGAGCAGGGCGTCGACGACGCCGGTGCCGCGGAACTCGGGCAGGACGGCGACGTTCTCGATGCCCCAGGATCCCGCGTAGTCCGCGGGCAGGCAGGACTGGAAGATCTGCTGGCGTGCGTAGACGTCGTCGAAGGCGGCCGTGCCGGGCCAGCCGTCGGACGTCGCCAGCTGCGCGCACTGCTCGCCGATCGCCGCGTGCCCGTCGGTCGCGGGGTCGTAGGCGGTGAGGGCGCCCACGGGCCGGGGTTCCGCCTCGTCCGCCGTCTCTGCGACCCAGAAGCGGGAGAGGTGGCACCAGTGCGAGCGGGGCGAGCGGGCGAGGGTGCGCAGGATCTCGCGGGTGACCTCGGTCCCCTCGCCGAGGAGCGGTTCCCAACAGCAGCGGTCCAGATGGGACTTGGCCGCCGTCTCCATGACCCAGACGAGGAAGCCGAGGTCGTCGGGCGCGGCGCGGCGCACGGTGACGGGCGTGTTCCCGGGGTTCGGGGAGTTCTGGGTGCTCCGGGTGTGCTGGGTGTTCTGCACGATGACCACCTGTTTCCGCGGCTCTGCCGCCCATGTCCTGGTGGGGGTCGATTGGCTCCCTGTTGTGACGGTAGAGGGATCTTGTTCGTTTGACAAAGTCGCGCGAACCGATTTCGGCCGGTCGGGGGACGCCTGACGGTTCATCATCTTTGTCCGGGATATCGTCGAACCACGTGTACCGGTCAGGGGAGGAGAGGCACTGTGGGGTCTGGGGCCGTAGTGGGGCTCGGCTGTTTTCCGGTGAAGTCGATGCTGGGGGAGGAGCACGAGCGGCTCGTCGTCGACGGGCGGGGCGTGGCCGGCGACCGGCTGTGGGCCCTGCGGTACGCGGACGGGAAACTGGGCAGCGGAAAGAACCACCAGCGCTTCCGGCGCACGCCGGGACTGCTCGAACACGTCGCGGCGTACGACGGTGACGTCCCCGTCGTCACCACGCCGGACGGCGAGACGCTGCGGCCGGGGGACCCGCGGATCGCCGAACGCTTCGGCGACGGCGTGGAGTTGGCCCGTGAGTCCGACGCCCCGCACCAGGACGCCGGAGCCGTCTCCCTCGTGGGCACCGCCTCGCTCCAGGCGCTCGGCGAGCTGCTCGGCGACGCCGACCCCGTCGACGTACGCCGACTGCGCAAGAACATCGTGGTCGAGACCGCGGAACCCTGGGTCGAGGAGAGCTGGGTCGGCCGCGAGATCAGCTTCGGCGGCGAGCTGACGCTGCGGGTCGTCAAGCGCATCGCGCGCTGTGTGATGACCACCCAGGCCCAGCGCGACCTGCCCGCCGACCACCGCATCCTGAAGACGCTCACCGCCGCGCGCGGCATGTGCATCGGGGTGTACGCGGACGTCGTGACGCCCGGCCCGCTCGTGCTCGGCGCCGAGGTCACCGTCCGATGACCCCGCGCACCACCCGCGCCACGGCCGCGGCGCTGCTCGCGCTGCTCGTCGCCGCCGGCTGCACCCCCGAGGAGAAGGACGGCGGCGGCTCCTCGGGCCCCGACGTCAAGGCGGTCTCCGCGCTCGCCGCCGTCGACTCGCTCACCGTCAAGGGCCGTGCGCCCAAGACCGGTTACGAGCGGGCGCGGTTCGGCAGCCCCTGGGCCGACACGGACTCCAACGGCTGCGGCACGCGCGTTATCTCTATGCTTCGCGCCGTGACGGATCTGTTCTCGCAGCGTATGCAGGGTGTGGTCGGCTGTGCGTAGGGAGAGGCACGTGAGTCACGGGCTCCTGTCGACTCGCGGGATGAAGGCTGTGCTTTCGGCCGTCGTCGTCGCGGCGTTCGTCGCAGGCTGTGATGGCCTGGAGCCGGGCGGAAGCTCCGCAGGATCCGGACCGGACGCAGCTGCCGGCCAGGCGGTGAGCCCGTTGACGAATCCCGACGGGACGAAGCCGGGGCTCGCCGTGCTCACGTCGGAAGCGGACAAGGCCGACGCACGCAAGCTCGTCCAAGGACTCACCACAAAGGGACGGGGGTCGAAGACGGCCTACGAACGGGATGCGTTCGGCTACGCGTGGATGGACACGGCGGACGGAGTACCGCTGGCGAGGAACGGTTGCGACACGCGGAACGACTTGTTGAAACTCCATGGGAGGCACGTGCAGTTCCGTTCAGGTTCCGACTGCGTGGTCGTTGCGATGGACCTGTACGACCCGTACACCGGCAAGGACATCGCCTGGAAGAAGGCGAAGGCCACCGAGGTGCAGATAGACCACGTGGTCCCGCTCTCCTACAGCTGGCAGATGGGCGCCGCCCGATGGCCGGAGAGCAAGCGCAAGCAACTGGCGAACGACGTGCTCAATCTGCTTCCTGTCGAAGGGCGCGCCAATTCGGCGAAGCGGGACTCGGGGCCCGCGTCCTGGTTGCCGCCGAACAAGAAGATCCGGTGCTCGTACGTGGTGCGCTTCGCGCAGGTCGCCGACAAGTACGAGCTCCCGGTGACAACGGCGGACAAGGCGATGATGCTGAAGCAGTGCCAGGGCTGACAACTTCCCGATGACTGTCCTGGCCTCGGAGGCTGCGGGGTTCCTGTCGGACGTGGTGGTCAAGGTGCGCGATCGCGGGAGAACGCGACCTACGGAGACGGAACAGCCCGCACGGCACGACGGAGACTGGCCCGTGCGGCGGTGAGATTGTCTTCCGCCTCACGCAGTTGGCTCTCCAGTGCGGCGATCTGATCCCTGGCCTCTGTCAACGCTTGCTCCAGCGCGGTACTCCGCTGCTCGATCTCCTGTACCCGCTCGATCAGGGCATTCCGGTTCACGCCCTCCAACTCGGCGCCGAGAGACAGCCTGACCCGGTTACGGAGCTGATCGCGCTCCTTCTTGAGGTCCTTGATCTCTTCGCGGGCCAGGGCGAGGTCTGTCCGCAACCCGGCCGGAGACACCTGCGATGCCTCGGGAGCAAGGGAGTTCTGACGCCCCCGCGCCCGCTGGGCGGTGATGCCGTCCTGAACGGCCTGGTGCACCTGAGCCTGGTTGTAGACGAACCACGTGGACACCGAGGCGTCCCGCGCCACTTGGGTGACGGTGATCCGCCGTCCCGAGCGCAGAAGGCCGTCCACGGCGTCGAGTGCGCGCCTGGTTTTGTCTTCGCTGTCCTTGGCGCGGCTGAGGCGCAGGCGCTCGACCCGGGCGTTCCGGTCGTTGCCGCCGGAGGCGGGGATTTTCATTCGGAGTTCCGTGTCGTCAGTGCTTGCAGAGGGATGAAGGCCGCTGCCGAACGTGCCTTGCGCAGCTCTTGTGAGGCGGATTCGACGGCGGCCCGCTCCTCGGCGGGCAGCGCATCCAGTTTCCGCCGCATCTTGTCGGTCGACTTCGAGTAGGCGCGGATCTGGTCGTCGAGGTTGCGCACGACCCAGTCGGCGGCCTCCATCGCCAGGGCGGCTTCCTTGTCGGCCCGCAGGTCCGCGATCTGCTGTTCCAGGGCCGGCGGGTAGGAGGGATCAGGCCGGTAGAAGTCGCATCCGGCGCACTGGAAGCGGATGCGGCAGTGCCCGCCGCCGGCCTTGACGTTGCTCGGCTCGGTGCAGCCGCCGTAGGGGACCCCGACGCTTTCCACCTCGTAGGCGAGGGGATCGCCGAATCCGCGGGCTGCTCCGTGCCGGTCGACGGCGAGTGCCGCGACCGTGCGTACGGCCTCCTGCTTTCGGCTGAGGGAGACCTTGTAGTAGCCCATGGTCACGTCCAGCGAACGGTGGTCCATGAGTTCCCTGAGGACGTCGGGGCGAGTGCCCGCGTCCGCGTGACGCTGGGCGTACGCGTGTCGGAAGCCGTACGGGACAACCTCGGTGCGGTCGTAGGCGAGCGGGGCGCCCTCGTCGTCGAGCCGGTCGTCCGAAAGGCCTGGGATCAGCTCGTCGACCCAGTCGCGGAAGATCCGGTTGCAGAACTGCGCGGCCTGCAGATGCCCGCGGCGTGGGCGGTTGCGCTGCCCCGGGGAGGGAAAGAGCCACTGGGCACAGGCGGGTACGGCCGGTAGCGCATCGAGCTCATGCTGCCAGGTTTCGATCAGCTGGGCGGTGCTCTCCGAGATCGGCAGCCGACGACCGTGGCGTCGCCGCTTGTGGTTGTCGTAGATCAGCGTCGGTTTGCCGTCGACCCGCTCCAGGCAGTCGCGGCGCAGGCTGGTGACCTCGCCCGGACGTCGGCCGGTGTCCCGGAGAACCGCGTAGACCGCCTGGTACATCCGCGCGAAGTCGGCGGCCGTCCAGCCGCCGCTCGCGTATCCCGTGGAGGTGCCCAGCAGACCGAGGTGTGCGTCGAGCTGGGCGATGACGTGCTCGGGGATCGCACGGCCGAGATCGTCCTCGGTCACTTCCACGGCGGTGATGCTGTGGAAGCGGGGGTTGAGCGCGAACCCGCCGGGCACGTGGTCCATCATCCCGGCCTGCCGTGCGTACTCCAGGAACGTGCGCCAGTGGCGGAGCAGGGCTCTGCGGTGGCTGGTGGAGTAGTCGTGACCGTCCTCGGGCCGCTTGGTGATGCGGAACGTGTCCACCACGGCGTTCATGTCAGCCATGGCGAGGAGTGCCGGCTCATCCCCATGGCGGCGGCCTGCCAGCGCGGAGGACGCGATGGTCGCCGCGTGGACGGTCTGCCGTAGGTCCATGACGTTGGGGCGTGCCGTGCGTCCGTACTCCTTGACCAGCTCCCGCAGCCAACGCTGCCGTACCGGGCGGAAGTCGATGTCGCCGTGGACAGCGGCATACTTGCGCCCGCGCCCTGCCGTCAGCCCGATGAGGGCACACTCCCATACGTCGCCCGAGGTCGGATCGGTGCCCTCGAACTCGACGCGTGCGCGTCGGACGTGCAGGAGAACACCGTTCAGGACACCGGAGGCCGCAGCCGGAAGCCTGGAGGAGAAGGAGGCGTCCAGGTCGAGGAGCGAGCCGAGTCCGGCGGGAAGGCCGGCCACAATGCGGCGTACCCGCTGAGGGACCAGGCTGATCCCGGCGTCGTCGCGCTGCTGGATCCCGTACAGGAGCTCCTGGCGGACCGCAGGGCTCACAGCGGCGAGCGAGAACTGGGAGACGCCTGGCATCGCCCCGTTCGCGTAGGTGTTGGGCCTGCGGCGGGACGGATCCGGGGCGTGCGTGGTGTCGAAGTCCGCAGGGTTCCCCAGGAGGTAACGGGCTTTCCGGCAAGCGTCGCAGCGGGAACCGTTGCTCGCCACATGGGTGGTGCAGGAGGCCACGGAGCAGACGAACACACTGGTCGTCGGGTTACCGGGATCGGCAGTGAACAGTGCCTGAACGGGGTCCCACTCATCTGCCCGCCAGCCCGACGGGAGGCGCGCCGCGAGCCATGACGGCCACTCCGGTTCAGCGGAGACGGAGGCAACAACAGCCGCGCGGAGAGGTGCAACGGTCATCGCAGCGGCTCCGAAGCGAGGCTGTCGACTGCCGCGCGGAGATCCTCGTCCTGGGCGTGCACGTACACAGCTGTGCTCGCCGACGAGGCATGGCCCAGGAGCGTCTGCACGACGTCCGGAGCGACCCCGCTGCGAATCCAGCGGGTGGCGGCCGTGTGCCGCATCATGTGCGGCCGGGCGGTCAGACCGCAGCGTCTCCCGATCCGCTCGACCACTTGCTTGGCGTTGGAGTACGACAGGGGCCGTCCCGCGTGCACGCCGACGAGATTGACGAAGACGTAGTCACAGGCGGCGGAGCCGGCCACCTGTTCACGCTCGGCGAGATGCTCGCGATACCGATGCACCACCTCTGGCGTCAGTGGAACCATGCGAGGGCGCCCGGCCTTGGCCCATGCCCCGTTGACGTTGTCCTGCCGAGGCCTGACGTGCAGGTGTGCGCCAATGGTCCGGCAGCCGAGGTGGGTGGAGTCGGGGAGCAGATGCATGTCCTCGCGCCGCAGTCCGAGGGCTTCGCCGATGCGGAGGCCTGCTTCCAGGAGGACGGTCAGCACCAGCCGGTCACGCGCGGTGCGAGCGGCGTCGAGGATCTGATCCGTCTGGGTGCGGGTGAGCGTCTGCGGCGCCCGCTCGATCTCCGGCGCCTTCAGGACGCGGGCTTTGATCATCAGGTGCTGGCCGCCCTCGCCGGGATCGAAGCCGGCCGGAGCGTGGGCGAGGAAGCGCGGCTCGCTGAGACGCGCGGCGACTTCGTGGGCCACGTATCCCTGGACGGCGCAGAAGCGGAGGAACTCGCAGACCGCGGTAAGCGTGGCGTTGACCGTCTTGCCGGACGGAGGCCGCCCGTACCGGGTCGGTGTCCGCTCGACGTGGAACTTGAACAGGCTCATGTCCCCGAGTCGGGCGGTCTTCCAGTCGGCGCCCCGCTCCGTGCACCAGTTGAGGAAGCGACCGATCCTGGGGATGTACGCGCGCTGTGTCTGCGGTGACCGCCCGGCTCCGCGCAGGTACAGGGAGAACTCGCGGGCCTCGGGGTGAGGCGCGTAAGTCTCCTCGTCGACCAGCAGCCAGGTGATCTCGCCGGTGGCAGGCGACACGGCCTTCTCTGCACGTAACGTCACGGGATCTGCGTCCTGTCTCCGATGTCACTCATGTGCCTCATGGCATGACTGATAACTGCGAGGGACAAGAAGGGGTTACGGCTGTGCCTCATGTGCATCGCGATCGGGAGAGGGATAGAGATAACGCGCGACGACATACTGGGCCGCGACCTGGACGGCGTGAAGTTCCGCGACGGCGACTGCGAGGTCGTCTCCGGGAGGCTCGTGCCCGACCCGTACACCGGCAAGGACGTCTCGTTCGTGCGCGGCCGCAGCCGGGTCGACATCGACCATGTCGTCGCGCTCTCCGACGCCTGGCAGAAGGGCGCGGGCGGCTGGGAGCCGGGCAAGCGCATCGCCTTCGCCAACGACCCGCTCAATCTCCTCGCCGTCGACGCGGGCCCCAACCGGGGCAAGGGCGACGGCGACGCGGCCACCTGGCTGCCGCCGGACAAGGGCTACCGGTGCGCGTATGTGGCCCGGCAGGTCGCGGTGAAGCAGAAGTACGGGGTATGGGTGACCGGCGCCGAGCGGGACGCGATGAGGCGGGTGCTGTCCGGCTGTCCGGAGGAGAAGCTGCCGGGTGGCGGCACTCCCACGAAGGCGCCGGACCGCTTCCACGCGCGCTGAGGCGCGGGGCCGCCGGAAATTCGCTTAACAGTGCGCTTGTGGCCCGCTAGCGTCCCGGACATGGACCTCAAGATCACAACCCTGGCCGAGCGTCCGGAACTCATGGCGCCCCTCTGGCAGATGGAGGAGACCTGGCCGGAGTTCATCGGGAACGACCCGATCGCCTGGTCGATGATCGGGCGGATCGTCAAGGACCTTCCGGAGTACGTCCTGGTCGCCACGGACGAGCAGGACGCGGTCGTCGCACGGGCGTTCAGCGTGCCGTTCGCGCTGGGCGCCGAAGGGCGCGGCGAACTGCCGGACGGCGGCTGGGACCAGGTCATGCTCTGGGCCTTCTCGGACCTGCGGCACGGCAGGAAGCCCGACACGGTGAGCGCCATCGAGATCACCGTCGCCAAGGGCTTCCTCGGCCGGGGCGTGTCCGGGCGGATGCTCGCCGCGATGCGCGACAACGCCCGCGCCCGCGGCTTCGCCGAGGTCGTCGCCCCGGTACGGCCGAACGCCAAGCACCTCGAACCGGCCGCGCAGATCGACGCGTACGCGCTGCGCAAGCGGGACGACGGGCTGCCCGCCGACCCGTGGCTTCGGGTGCACGTCCGCGCCGGCGGCACCATCGAGAAGGTGGCGCACGCGTCGATGACGGTGTCCGGGTCGACCGCCCAGTGGCGGGCGTGGACGGGCCTGCCGTTCGACACCGCCGGGACGGTGGAAGTGCCGGGCGCCCTTGTACCGGTGCACTGCGAGCCCGAGCGCGGATATGCCGTGTACGTCGAGCCGAACGTGTGGGTGCGGCACGTGCTGTGACGGCACGTGCCGTCGGTCGTCAGCCCGCCAGCTTGTCCAGGTCGAGGACGTCGCCGGTGGGCGGCGTCGTCTTCACGGGCTTGTCGTAGTCGCCGAAGGTCAGGGACTCGGGCTTCCCGCCGGTCTTGGCCGTCTGGTCGACCCGCAGCAGATACGGCTTGCCCTCCGTGGCGACGTAGATCGTGTACTTGTCCTTGCCGTCGTTCTCGGTGAGCTTGATCGCCGGGGTGCCGTCGACCGTGGTCGTGCCGCCCCTGCGGGCCGCGGAGTTGACGTCCGTGAAGTCGGCGAGCAGCACGTCGAGGTCGCAGAACTGGGCGATGTCCTTCGCGTCGGAGCTCTTCGCGTCCGTCTTCACCCAGCGGTCCGCG
The DNA here is from genome assembly GCF_044457025.1 of Streptomyces sp. NPDC050658. Taxonomy (NCBI): domain Bacteria; kingdom Bacillati; phylum Actinomycetota; class Actinomycetes; order Kitasatosporales; family Streptomycetaceae; genus Streptomyces; species Streptomyces sp. NPDC050658. Next base: position 129,602 of record NZ_JBITGM010000014.1, on the reverse strand, counting down.
AGCATGTCCACCGCGGCCTGTGTGTCGGCGGCGGGCTGCCCCTTGCTCTGCGCGCGCAGGAACTTCTCGTCGTACTTCATGTAGACGGTGCCGCCCGGGACGATCAGGTCCATCGAGCCCTCGTCGGCCATGGTGATCGTGCCCGCGCACTTGCCGCTGGTGTCGAGGGCCAGGTCCATCGAGCCCAGGCCGGTCTCCTCGTCCGTGACCTGGCCCGCGATGCGGAGCGACTTGGCGTCCGAGGTCGCCTCGACGGCCTTCTCGGCGATCTCGGCGCCGGACATCCCGGCGAACGGCCCCTTGGGCTCGGCGCTCGCCAGCTTGTCGCCGGCCTTGCCGGATTCGGTGCCGCAGGCCGTCAGGCCCGTGACCGCGGCGGCGGTCAGAAACACGGCGGCAAGAGTGGTACGACGCATGGAAGTTCCCCCCACGGGAGCTCGGAAGTGCTGTCACCATCTCAGCAGAGCCTGTGAACCGAGTCAACACGAGACTGAGTGGATTGTTGGTTAACGGGCGTGAAGCGGGCCGTTCCGCGTGCGCGGGTATGCTCGGCGCCACAGCGCCGCGACACGACCACACGCGGCGGGGGACGGGACTGAGGGGAGCCGGTTCGGTGCGGGACGACGCGACAGACGCGGTGCGGGACCACGCGACGGAGGTGACCGCCGCGGGAATCGCCCGGCTGGCCGGAGTCGGCCGCGCCGCCGTCAGCAACTGGCGCCGCAGGCACCCCGACTTCCCCAAGCCCGTCGGCGGCACCGAGACCAGCCCTTCCTTCGCGCTCGCCGCGGTCGAGGACTGGCTGCGCACCCAGGGGAAACTCGGTGAGGTCCCGCTCCGGGAGCGGGTCTGGCAGCAGCTCGCCGGGCATCCCGCGGGCCCGGTCACCGCCCTGCTGCACGCGGGCTGCGCGCTGCTCCTGGTCCGCGACCGGCCGCCGGCCTGGCTCGCGGTGAGCGCCGTGTCGGACGAGCGGATGGCGGGGCTGCTGCCCGGCGAACTGGACGAGGTGGTGGCGATGCGCTTCGGCGTACGCCGCCGCAGGGCCGTCCGCATCCCCGACCCCGCCGAACTCCTGCCCTCGGTACCGCTGTTGCGCGGCGTCGCCGAGCTCGCCGCCGAACTGGGCGCCAGGCAGACGTACGAGTTCCTGCTCGGCCGGCACCTCGACGCCAACCCCCGCCAGTACACGCTCACTCCAGCGGGCCCCGCCGAGCTGATGGCCGAGCTGGCGGGACCCGCCCGCACCGTCCTCGACCCCGCCTGCGGCACCGGCGCCCTGCTGCGGGCCGTTCCGCCGCGCCCCGACCAGTACCTGTACGGCCAGGACAGCGCCCCCGAACTCGCCGCCCTCACCGCGCTGCGGCTCGCCCTGCACTCCGACGCGACCGTGCGCTCCATGGCCGCCGACACGCTGCGCGCCGACGCCTACGACGACCGCAGGGCCGACGCCGTGCTCTGCCACCCGCCGTTCAACGAACGCAACTGGGGGCACGAGGAACTGGCCTACGACGCCCGCTGGGAGTACGGCTTCCCGGCCCGCACGGAGTCCGAACTCGCCTGGGTCCAGCACGCGTTGGCCCGCCTCCGGGACGGCGGCACCGCCGTCCTGCTGATGCCGCCCGCCGCCGCCTCCCGCCGCTCGGGCCGCCGGGTCCGCGCCGACCTGCTGCGCCGGGGCGCCCTGCGTGCCGTGATCGCGCTGCCCGCCGGTGCGGCACCCCCGTACAACATCCCGCTGCACGTCTGGGTGGTGCGGCGCCCCGTCCCGAACACGCCGCCCCCGACCGAACTGCTCCTGGTCGAGACGGCCCAGATCGCCGGGCCCGACGGCAGGGACCGGCAGGCGTGGCGGCCGGTGCAGGACGCCGTCCTCGACGCCTGGCGGCACTTCGACCGGCACGGCACGCTCGACGAGCGGCCCGGCCTCGCCCGCGGAGTGCCGGTGCTCGAACTCCTCGACGACGAGGTCGACCTGGCCCCCGCGCGACGGCTTCCGCCGGCGGCGGCGGGCGGCGGCATCGAGCAGCTGACGGCGGTGCGCGAGCGGCTCGGGGACGCGGTGCGCCGCACGGCCGATCTGCTGCCGCCGCCCGCCGCGCCCGACGAGAGCACCGGACCCGCCCGGTGGCCGCTCACCACCGTCGGCGAACTCGCCCGCGCGGGAGCCCTTTCGCTGTGTACGGGGTCGGGTTCCGGCGCCCCTGGAGCGCGGGTGCTCACCGAGCACGACGTACTCGCCGGAACGCAACCCTCCGGATCTGTCGACCCGCTACAGGGGACGGCTGCCGGCGAACCGGCAGACTCCGTGGTCACCGAACCCGGCGACGTCGTCATCCCCCTGTCCGGCGGCGGGACCGCCGCCCGCGTCGTCGACGAGGCGACGGCAGGCGCAGTGCCCGGCCGCGGACTCACCCTGCTGCGCCCCGACACGACCGCCATCGACCCCTGGTTCCTCGCCGGATTCCTGCGCGGCACCGCCAACAACCGGCAGGCCAGCAGCTACGCCTCCACCGCCGCGCGGCTCGACGTCCGCAGGCTCCAGGTGCCGCGCCTGCCGCTGACCGGACAGCGCGGCTACGGGGAACGCTTCCGCGCGCTCGCCGCCTTCGAGGACACCCTGCGGCTCGCGGGCCGGCTCGGCGAGCAACTGGTGCGCGGGCTGCACGACGGACTGACGGACGGGACGCTTCCGCCGGAGTGACGCAACCGGAGGCCGCCCTGCGGGCGTGACCAGTACGGCAACGGTTCGGTACAACCCGGGACCGGTTCGCGGCGTCGGCCTATACGCTCGAATCTGCAATCCGTTCGTATGAAGACTTCCGGCCGTGCGTTCGCCCGTGGGCGCGTACGGCCGCATCAGGCACCAGGAGCAGCCATGCACGGCCACGGCTACGCGCCGCAGCAACCACCGCCGTCCTCGGGCGGCACGCATGTGACGCTGCGCGTGGTGTTCGTGGTCCTCGCCGTCGTGACGTGCGGACTCGCCGCGTGGGCGCCGATGCTGCGGCTCGGCATCGTGACCCGCAAGACGCACGACTGGGTGCTGTTCGGGCTCGTCGCCGCGCTCGACGTGACGGCCGTCGTGCTGATCGGCGTCGACCCGGGCGAGGAGGACTTCCAGGGTCCGGGCAACGCGGGCATGGTGATCATGCTGAGCACGATGGTGGCCGCCGTCGCCTACTACCTGTTCGCGGACATACGCCACTTCAGCCCGTACCGGCAGCCGCAGTTCACGGGCTACGTACCGCAGCAGCCGCAGAACGCCTACGGCTACCCGCAGCAGCAGGGCCCCGCCCCCGTCCACCTCCAGCCCACGCAGCTGCACCAGCCGCCCGTCCAGCAGACGCCGCCCCCGCCCACGCGGCCCGCGCCGGCCCGCATCCACCAGGTGCAGGCCGAGCTCGACGAACTCAGTGACTACCTGCGCAAGCAGGAAGGCGGCAGCTGACCGTGACACTGGGGACCGGGGGCCGCGTCGTAGCCGGACGCTACGAACTCTCCACGCTCATCGGCCAGGGCGGCATGGGCCAGGTCTGGACGGCGTACGACCAACGCCTCGACCGCCGCGTCGCCGTGAAGCTCCTGCGCCCCGACCGGGTCGCGGGCGCCGAGGCCGAGGAGCTGCGCCGCCGCTTCGTGCGCGAGTGCCGGGTCACCGCCCAGGTCGACCACCCCGGTCTGGTCACCGTCCATGACGCGGGCACCGAGGGCGAGGACCTCTATCTCGTCATGCAGTACGTCGACGGGGCGGACCTCGGCGACCACCTCGCCGAGCACGACCCCTACCCGTGGCAGTGGGCGGTGGCGATCGCGGCCCAGCTCTGCGCCGTGCTCTCCGCGGTGCACGCCGTGCCGATCGTGCACCGCGACCTGAAGCCGCGGAACGTGATGGTGAAGCAGGACGGCACGATCTCCATCCTCGACCTGGGCATCGCCTCGGTCATGGACACCGACACCACCCGCCTCACCCACACCGGCTCCCCCATCGGCAGCCCCGCCTACATGGCCCCCGAGCAGGCGATGGGCGGCGCGGTCGGCCCGTACACCGATCTGTACGCCCTCGGCGTCCTCCTCCACGAACTCCTCAGCGGCGACGTCCCGTTCAGCGGCTCCACCGCGCTCGGCGTCCTCCACCGCCACCTCTACGAACCGCCGCTCCCGGTCCGCCGCCTGCGCGCCGAGGTCCCCGAAGCCCTGGAGCAGCTGGTCCTGCGGCTCCTCGCCAAGGACCCCCAGCACCGGCACGGCAGCGCCCAGGAGGTCTACGAGGAACTGGCCCCGCTGCTGCCCGCCCGCGGCGTCCCCACCGGCGGCCCGCTCGACCCCACCCGCCCCTTCCTGCGCCCGCAGGCCCCGTGGCCCGACCGCGCGGGCAGCCCGGCCGCCGCCCCTGCGATGCCTCCGAACCCGGCCGACCAGCGGCCGGGACCCGGCGGCCAGACCGACGTCGTGCACGCGGTCGACGAGGTCAAGCGGCTGCTCGGCGAGGGCCGCATCACCCAGGCCGTCGACATCCTCGGCTCGATCCTGCCCGCGGCCGCCGCCAAGCACGGCGAGCACTCCCCGGTGGTCCGCTCCCTGCGCAAGCAGTACGCGGCGACCCTGATGGACGACGGCCAGTACCGCCGCGCCCTGCCCGAACTGCGCCGCCTCGCCGACGAACGCGCCGCCGAGTCCGGCCAGGCCGACCCGCACTCCCTGCAGTTCCGCTACGAGGCCGCGCAGTGCCTGGAGCAGCTCGGTGAACCGGCGGCGGCCCTCGCCGAGTACCGCGCCCTCCTCCCGTACTACGAGAACCGCTACGCATCCGACGACCGCGAACGCCCCCTGGAGATCCGCCGCCGCATCGGCCACCTGCTGCTCGCCCTCGGCGACCGGCCCGCGGCACACGACGCGCTGGCCCGGCTGCTCCTGGACGCGGAGCGGATGCACGGCGTCGGGCATCCGTTCCCGGCGGAGATCCGGCGGACGCTGCAGTGGCTGGGACAAGTGCGCGGATAGTGACGGCGCGGCGCGGGGGTGCCCCAACTCTCCGAGAATCGTTGGTCGAATAGGTGGCCGAGGGACCGGCCACTCCCTAACATCGATCACCGCAAGACTTTGTGCACCGCCGCACAATCTCCTCGGGAGGCTCACTTGCACCGCCGTCGTCGTCGTACCGCGCTCGCTCTCTCCGTGGCCGCCATCGCCGCGGCCCCCCTCCTGACCGCCTGCGGCAGCGAGGCCCACCCCGGCGCCGCGGCCGTCGTCGGCGGCGACCGCATCACGCAGGCGCAGCTGGAGAGCCGGGTGAACGAGGTGCGCGACGCGCAGCGGTCCGCCGTCCCGGACGACCGGCAGTACGAGCAGGCCATCGCCAAGTCCGGCGGCCTCACCCGCAGTACGCTGCACACGATGGTCCTGGACAAGGTCCTGCACCAGGCGGCGACCGACGCGGGCGTGGACGTGTCCCGCCGCGAGATCCAGACGATGAGAGCGGGCCTCGAACAGCAGGCGGGCGGCAAGAAGGCCCTCGAACAGGGCTGGCTGCAGCAGTACAGCGTCGCCCCGTCCCGCCTCGACGACAGCCTCCGTACGGAGATCGAGGCGCAGAAGCTGGCGAAGAGCCTGGGCGCGGACATGAACTCCCCCGAGGGCCAGGCGGCCTTCTGGAAGGCACTCTCCGCCGCCTCCAAGAAGCTGGACGTCGACCTGAACCCCCGCTATGGCACTTGGGACGTGGAGAAGAGCAAGCGCGCGGACACGAAGACGCCGTGGGTGCGTGAGGTGTCCGGCGGCGGTGCGGCGGCGCCCCAGCAGGCGTAGGCAGTGGTGCTGTCAGTGGCGTGGGTTACGTTCGACGGGTGAACGAAACCACGCCCCCGGCCGACGCCCCCGGCCGCGTCATCCTCCTCACCACCAGCCATCGGGTGGCCCCCGGCCTGCTCTCCTGGCCCGCGTGGCAGGCCCTGCACGGGGCGGACGAGGTCCTGTGCGCCGACGCCACGCACGCGCAGCTGCCGTATCTGCGCGAGGCGGGCGTGCGCGTGGAGCAGGCGTCGCCCACGGCCCAGGAGCTGGTGGACGCCTGCGCCGGCGGCCGCACGGTCCTGGTGATCGCCACGGCCGAGGGCGACCGCCCCCTCACGGACGGCCTGGCCCGCCTCGCGGGTTCGGGCCGCGTCGCGATGCCGGACCTGGAGCTGCTCCCGGCGTCGTACGACCTGCCGGGCGCGCGGCTCCTGGACCTGGTGCAAGTGATGGACCAGATCCGCAACGAGTGCCCGTGGTCGTCCCAGCAGACCCACAAAGGCCTGGCCAAGTACGCGATCGAGGAGGCGTACGAACTGGTCGAGGCGATCGAGGAGGGCGAGCGGGAGGAACTCCTGGAGGAGCTGGGCGACGTCCTGCTCCAGGTGGTCTTCCACGCCCGTATCGCGGAGGACGACACGGAGTCCCCCTTCTCCGTGGACGATGTCGCGGGCGGCATCGTGGAGAAGCTGATCCACCGCCATCCGCATGTCTTCGGCGACGACTCGGCGGACACCCCCGAGGACGTCAAGGCGCACTGGCTGCGCACCAAGGCGGAGGAGAAGCAGCGCACTTCGGTCACGGAGGGCGTCCCGCTGGGCCAGCCGGGCCTCGCCCTTGCGGCGAAGCTGGCGTCGCGGGCGCGGACGGCGGGACTGGAGGTTCCCGCGCCGACGGGGGAGGGCGTCGGGTACGAACTCCTCGCGCTGGCGCTGCGGGCGGAGGCGGAGGGAGTCGACCCGGAGGCGGCCCTGCGGGTCGCCGCGCGGGCTTATCGGGACGCGGTTCGGGTCGCGGAGGGCTCGCGGGGGGCCGGGGGTTAGTACCTTTGGCTCAGGGCGAGTTGAAGCGGCTGGGGGCTTGGCTGGATGGACGCGGAACTGGTGGCGCTGGCGTCTGCGGGGAGTTCGGCGCTCGTGCAGGCGATGGCGACGGACGCGTGGGAGGCGGTGCGGGATCGCGTCGCGCGGCTGTACGGGCGGGCCGAGCGGACTCAGCGGGCCGAGGCGGCCCAGCTCGACGAGATCAGGGCGGAGCTGCTCTCCGGCGACCAGGGCCAGGCACTCGACCCGGAGGCCGAGTGGCGGGCGCGGCTGAGCCGTCTGCTGGCCGAGAACCCGAGGGCCGCCGGCGAACTGCGCCGCATAGTCGATGAGTTCACCGGGCAGCCGGGAGCCGGTCCGCAGACCCACAACACCGTCTCCGGGGGAACCGCCGGTCACGTCGTACAAGCCGGAGTCATCAACTCACTGACGCTCCAGGCGGCCCCCGAAGCGGGGGACGTCGTCGACCTCAGCGACGGCACCTTCAACGGCTCGGTGGTGGGCGTCCAGCACAACCACCACTACGGCACCCGTCCGCCCACGGACCGCGCGGCCGCGGACGAATGGCCCCGCATCGGCCAACTGCGCCGCCTGGACATGGGCATCCACCCCACGCGGCGGCTGGACGGCGAGTCGTATGTGCCGCCGTACGTCGCGAGGGACTGCGACGGAGAACTCAACACCCTGGTGCGGGCCGCCCGGCGAGGCGGCGGCTTCATCGTCGTCACGGGCGAACCGCTCTCCGGCAAGACCAGGACGGCCTGGGCGGCACTGGCCAGGAACGTGCGCGGTGACGTCAGGGTGTGCGTCGCCCCGGCGGACACCGAGCTGCGGGACCTCCCGGCCCGGCTCCGGGGCCGCGACCCCGAAGGCACGTACGTCGTCTGGCTCGACGACCTGGCGGGCCACCTCGGCGAACACGGTCTGACGGCGGGCCTGCTGGCCCAGCTCACCCAGGAGAAGGTGCTGGTCGTCGCCACGATGAACGACGACGACTACGACACCCACCGCTTCGGCGGCGGCCCCACCTCCCGTGTCCTGAGGGGCGCGGGCACGGTCCAGCTGAGCTGCCGGTGGAGCGAGGCGGAGCTGAAACGGCTCGCGGAGTTCGACGACCCGCGGCTGGTGGACGCCCGGGAGCGGCGGGGCGACAGCGGCGTCACGCAGTTCCTCGCGCTGGGCCCGGAGCTGTGGGACGAGTGGCGCAGGGCCCGCCAACGGCACCCCGTCGGCTATCTCCTGGTGCGCGCGGCGGTGGACCTCGCCCGGTGCGGGATCACGCGGGACATCCCGGAGCCGCTGCTGCGGGCCGCGTTCGTCCGGTACGAGGAGGCACCGGAGGCGTATCTGGAGGGGGCGGACGTGGCGGCGGCGTTCGCCTGGGTGGCCGCCCCACGGCACGGGGTCACCGGACTCCTCGTACGCGGCACGGCCCCCGGCACCTGGCGGGCGTACGGCTCACTGATCGCGGACGCCGTCCGGTGGCCGGATCTGGAGCCGGTGCCGGACCTGGTGTGGGGCGAGGCGGTGCTCGGGGCGCGTACGCACGGGCTCGGCGCGGAGACGGTGTCCGCCGCGTACCGCGCGGCCATGCTGCCGCTCGCGGAGGACGGCGACCTGACGGCCATGACGGGCATCGCGTCCCTCGCGCACCTGGAGGGCGACGCGGCGGAGGCCGAGACCTGGTACCGCAAGGCGGCCGACCTGGGCGACACCCGCGCCTGCAACGGCCTGGGCCAGATCCTCGCGAACCGCGGCGCCGCGGCGGAGGCGATCGGCTACCTGGAGATCGCCGCGGAGGCGGGCCTGGAGGAGTCGTACACAACGCTGGGCAAACTCCACCGCGACCGGGCCCGCCACTGGCTGACGCGGGGCGCGGAGACGGGCGACGCGGAGGCGGCCTTCCAGCTGGCCCATCTCGTACTGAAGCCGGGCAGCGAACGCGAGGCCGCGAAGTGGTACCGCCGGGCGACGGAGGCGGGGCACCGCAATGCGGTGACGTACCTGAACACGCTGCGGGCGGGGATCGCCGCACCGGAGGAGGAGACGGAGTAGCGCGTGGGGGCGAGCGTGGAACCGGAGTTGGACGAGCTGGCGGCTTCGGGTGCGGTGGTGGCGCTGTGGGCGGCGGGCCTGGCGCCGGAACAGACGGCCGCGTTCCGGCTGGAGGAACTGATCCGCCGGTCGAAGCGCCGGGTCAGGGAGGGCGGCAGCGCCGCGAGCTGGCGCCTGTGGCAGCAGGCACAGGGGCTCGGCTGGCAGGAACGGCTGCGGACGCTCCTGAGGGTCGATCCGGACTTCGCCGCGGAACTGCACGCGTTTGTGGGGAAGTTCGGCCCGTCCGTGCCACCCACCCCGGCCCCGTCCCCGGAGGCCACCAACACCATCTCGGGCGGCACGTCCCACGGCCCGGTGATCCAGTCACGCGACATCGGCTCGCTCACCGTGCACGCGGCCGTCGCCGCCCCCGCGGCGGCGGACGACTGGCCCCGCGTCGACGAGCTGCGGCCCCTCACTCTGGGCGTGCGCCCCACCCGCCGGTTCGGCGACGAGCCGAGCCTGCCGCCGTACGTTCCGCGCGACTGCGACGCGGAGCTGGTCGGCATGATCATGCAGGCCCTGGTGCTGGGTGGTCTGGTCGTCGTCACGGGCGAGCCGCTCTCCGGCAAGACGGCGGCGGCCTGGGCGGCACTCGGTACGAGCGTGCACGAAGACGCCCGGATCTACGCCCCGCCGCCGGGAACGAACCTGCGCGACCTGCCCGCACAGCTCCGAGGCCACGACACCACGAAGTCGTACGTCGTCTGGCTCGACGACCTGGAGGGCCACCTCGGCGAACACGGACTGACGGCGGGCCTGCTGGCCCAGCTGACCCACAAGGGCGTTCTTGTCCTGGCGACGATGAACGACGACGCGTACGACACCCACCGCTTCGGCGGCGGTCCGGCGTCCCGTGTCCTGAGCGGCGTGGCCATGGTCCAGCTGAGGTGCCACTGGAGCGATGCGGAACTCGCACGGCTCGCGGAGGCCGACGACCCGCGCCTCGTGGACGCCGCGCGGTGGCGCGGCGAGCGTGGCGTCACCGAGTTCCTGGCGGTCGGCCACGAGCTGTGGGAGGCGTGGCGCCGCGCCGCCCACCGGGACCCGCTGGGGCATCTGCTGGTGCGGTCGGCCATCGACATCGCACGGTGCGGACTTGCGGGACCGGTGCCGGTGACGCTGGTCGAGCAGGTGTCCCGGGTGTACGACCCTCAGGTGGACGACGCCGAGGACGACGCGACCGAGTCCGCGATGGCCTGGGCCCTCGAACCCCGGCTGGGCGTGGCCGGACTGCTGACGCTCGACACCACGGCGGAGGTCGTGCAGGCGTACGGCTCGCTGGTCGCGGACGCGATGCGGTTCGAGGGGACCGAACCAGTGCCGGACGAGGTCTGGCAGGAGGTGCTCGGCGAGGCGGTGCTCGACGACTCGCTGGACGAAGGAGCCGTGAAGACCGCCTTGCGCGAGGTCCTCGCCCCGCGGGCCGAGGCCGGGGACGCCGAGGCGATGGAAGCGCTCGGCGTGCTCGCGGAGCACGGGGGAGCCCAGGCCGAAGCGCTGGACTGGTATCGCAGGGCGGCGGAGTTCGGGGATGTCGAAGGAGCGGGCGACGCGGGCCGGCTGCTCGCCGAGTGGGGCGACGACACCGAGGCGATGCCCTACCTGGAGACCGCCGCCGAAGCGGGCAACACCGACGCGATGGTCACCCTGGCCCGCCTCCTCGAGCAGCGCGCCGCCCACTGGCGTGAAATGGCACGGCAAACACCGGAGGGAGCGGCGAAACTCCTCCAGTCCATGACACCCACCGATTGATGTACCTACAGCCCGAGTTGTTCGCCGACCTCGCGCCCGAACTCGACAGCCTCTCCGACGTACTGCTCGAAGAGCGCGACAGGGAGCGGCGCCGGTGATCCAGCGCACAGCTGTCGAGGCAGGCCGTGCGGGGTGTCTACCTGACCGACGTCACCACCACCGTCACGGCGCGCGCCGCCGCCTACCGCACCCAGCGGCCCGGCACGCTTGACGCCATCCACCTGGCGAGCGCGGACCCCTTCCGGCAGGACATCACCGAGTTCGTCACCTACGACCAGGAGCCGGCCAGAGTGGCCGAGGAGCTCGGCTCCGGTGAGCTCACCGGCGTAACGGACCAACCGCACGCGTGGACAGGCGGCCGGATACGGTCGGGGGCATGCACGACCAGCCCTCCGCCCCGCCCACGCAGCCGGACCTCTTCACCTGGGAGTTCGCCACCGACCCCTACCCGGCCTACGCCTGGCTGCGGGAGAACTCTCCGGTGCACCGGACCACGCTGCCCAGTGGTGTCGAGGCCTGGCTGGTCACCCGGTACGTCGATGCCAAGCAGGCGCTCGCCGATCAGCGGCTCAGCAAGAATCCCGCCCATCACGACGAGCCCGCGCACGCCAGGAGCAAGACCGGGATTCCGGGTGAGCGCAGCGCCAATCTCATGACGCATCTGCTCAACATCGACCCGCCGGACCACACCCGGCTGCGCCGCCTCGTCTCCAAGGCCTTCACGCCCCGCCGCGTCGCCGAGTTCGCCCCCCGCGTCCAGGAGCTGACCGACCACCTCATCGGCCGGTTCGCGGAGAAGGGGGAGGCGGATCTCATCCATGACTTCGCCTTTCCGCTCCCCATCTACGCCATCTGCGATCTGCTCGGCGTCCCGCGCGAGGACCAGGACGACTTCCGTGACTGGGCGGGCATGATGATCCGGCACGGGGGAGGGCCCCGCGGCGGCGTCGCCCGCTCCGTGAAGAAGATGCGGGGCTATCTCGCCGAACTGATCCACCGCAAGCGTCTCGACCCCGGCGACGACCTCATCTCCGGCCTCATCCGCGCCTCCGACCACGGCGAGCACCTCACCGAGAACGAGGCCGCCGCGATGGCCTTCATCCTGCTCTTCGCCGGCTTCGAGACCACCGTCAATCTCATCGGGAACGGTACGTACGCTCTCCTCACCCACCCCGAGCAGCGCGCGCGGCTCCAGGACTCCCTGCGCGAGGGGGACACCGGGCTCCTGGAGACCGGCATCGAGGAACTCCTCCGCTTCGACGGACCCGTGGAGCTCGCCACCTGGCGGTTCGCCACCGAGCCGCTCACCATCGGCGGGCAGCACATCGACCGCGGCGACCCCGTTCTCGTCGTCCTCGCCGCCGCCGACCGCGACCCCGGGCGATTCGCCGAACCCGACACGCTCGACCTCTCCCGGCGCGACAACCAGCACCTCGGCTACGGCCATGGCATTCATTACTGCCTCGGCGCACCCCTCGCCCGCCTGGAGGGACAGACCGCGCTCGCGACCCTCCTCAGCCGCCTCCCTGACCTGCGTCTCGCGGCGGAACCTGATGATTTGCGGTGGCGTGGCGGGCTCATCATGCGCGGACTGCGCACGCTGCCCGTGGAGTTCACACCCGCACAGACGAGCAAAAAATAAGCGGAAGCAGAGCCCCCGACGGACCGCTCATCTGACGGTGCGTCAAGACTGTGACTTTCACGTGATCTCCGCTGCATCGACTTGTGACAAGCGTTCGACTGTCGCTAGGTTCACGACGACTCGGCATCCGCTGACGCAGGCGCCGCAGTCGTCGCAGCAGTCTCCTGAAAGGCAACCGCATGCTCTCCGGCAATGGCCGTCACCGACGTCCCCGCCAAGCCCCGGCCCTCATCGTCGCGGCAGGTGTCACCGGATCAGCCATCGCGATCCCGCTGCTCGGCGCCACCAGCGCGAGCGCCGCGGACACCGCCACGTGGGACAAGCTCGCCGAGTGCGAGAGCGGCGGCTCCTGGAGCCTGGACCCGGGCAACGGCTACTACGGCGGACTTCAGATGTCACAGGAGACCTGGGAGCAGTACGGCGGCCTCGACTACGCGCCCTACGCCGACCAGGCCAGCCGCTCGCAGCAGATAGCCGTCGCCGAGAAGGTCCTCGCCGACCAGGGTCCCGGCGCCTGGCCGAGCTGCGGCCTCATCGCCGGCCTCACCCAGCACGACGACCCGGCCGACGTCGACCCCGGCGCCCCGATCACCCCGGCGCCCTCCGAGACGACTCCGGGCTCCGACGACTCGACCGGCTCCACCGGCTCGGACGACAGCGCCGAGCCGGGCGACTCCGCCGAGCCCACGGACGAACCCTCCGAGAAGCCCGCCTCCGACGGTGACTCGCGAGACAAGAATCACGACGACTCGGGCAAGTCGGACGAGGGAGGCGAGGCAGGCGAGGGAGCCGAGGGCGCCGAGAAGGGCGACTCCGGCAAGTCCGGCGACTCCAAGGGCTCTGACGACTCCGGCGACTCCGACGGCGCCAGCGACTCCGACAAGTCCGGCCGGGACGACACCACTTCGCCCGACCCGACCGCCACGCCCTCCCGCCCCTCCGCCGGTGAAGGCGAGGGCTCCGGCCGGCACCGCGGCGACAGCGCCGCCGACGAGGACTCCGCGAGCGGCGACCGCGACGGCTCCGGACGGCACGCGTCGCGCGGCGGCGACCGCGCGAAGGACGGCGCCGACGGGACGTACACGGTCCGCTCCGGGGACAACCTCTGGGTCATCGCGGACGACCTCGGCATCGAGGGCGGCTGGACCGAGCTCTACGACGAGAACAAGAAGTCCGTCGGCTCCGACCCCGACCTCATCCTCCCTGGCCAGAGCCTCGATTTGGGCGAAAAGTAAGGGAAGTTGACGAAGAGTCGGCCAACCGCTTCGCGCTGAATGTCCAAGTTTGGCGGAAGTGAGAGATGGGTCTCAGAAGCCCTGATCGTCTTTGAAATTCGGCGGATCGCATGTCTACGGTCGTGACCGCTCGCCACAGCGGGCCCCGCCGGTCGGTACGCCTAGTCCTGCCAACGGCCGTTCGGGAACAGTCGTCGCGTCAAGCGCCGTAGGCAGGAGCGGGGGACCCAAGGTTTGCGCCGGGCCCGGCCGCACAGCAGCAGAACGAAGAGGCTGCCGAGCGGAGTTGGGACCGGCTGGGGGTTAAGTCGCACGCATGACGTGCGGCCGGGCAACTTCATCGGCCCGAACCCGACAGCTCACCTCGCAGGCGTCGGTGAGGGGATCTCTCATGCTGTTTTCCAGCAAGGGCAAGCACCGCCGCCCGTCCAAGGCCACCCGCGTCGCCACGCTGGCCGGCGTCACCGGTGCCGCGGTCGCCGCCCCGCTGATGGCCGCCGGCTCGGCCTCCGCCGCCACCGCCTCCGAGTGGGACGCCGTCGCCCAGTGCGAGGCGGGCGGCAACTGGTCGATCAACACCGGCAACGGCTACTACGGCGGCCTGCAGTTCTCGTCCTCCACGTGGGCCGCGTACGGCGGCACGAAGTACGCCGCCACCGCCGACCAGGCCTCCAAGGCCCAGCAGATCGAGATCGGCGAGAAGGTCCTCGCGGGCCAGGGCAAGGGCGCCTGGCCGTCCTGTGGCGTGAGCCTCTCGGGCACCGCGTACAACGGCGGCGGTGCGCAGGAGAGCGCCCCGCAGCAGCAGCCGGCCCAGCAGCCGCAGAGCCAGCCGAGCGCCCAGACCGAGGCGCCCAAGCAGCAGGCCGCCCCGAAGACCGAGTCCAAGAAGACCGTCGAGACCCCGACCGGCAAGAAGGTCAAGAAGGGCGACGGCGAGTACAAGGTCAAGAAGGGCGACACCCTCTCCAAGATCGCCGAGGAGCACGACGTCAAGGGCGGCTGGCACAAGGTGTACAAGCTGAACGGCGACATCATCGACAACGCGGACATGATCTACCCCGGCCAGCAGCTTCACCTCAGCTAAGAGCTGACGGATGACTGAGGGCCGACGGATCAGCTAAGAGCTGACGGAGCGGCGGCCGCGCCTCGGCGGAGGCGCGGCCCGCCCCACCCCCGTCCCCACGGGTCCACCCCGTCCCGGCGTGCGTATCCCCCGTACGCGCCGGGGCGGGGTTCTGTCTGTCCCTCCGCTTGTCCCTCCGCCGTTTTGTTCCGTTCGGAAACTTTTTGCTCTCGGTTTGTCCACAGGGCGGTCGCTCGGCTGGCTCTTGTCCGGGAGCCGGTTAGGCTCGTGTCCGCGAGGCCAACGCCCCGCGTACCGCGTCACATCCCAGAAGGAGATGCTCGTGCCGTCCATCGACGTCGTCGTAGCCCGGGAAATCCTGGACTCCCGAGGCAACCCCACGGTCGAGGTCGAGGTCGGCCTCGACGACGGCAGCACGGGTCGTGCCGCCGTTCCGTCCGGTGCCTCCACCGGTGCCTTCGAGGCCATCGAGCTTCGCGACGGTGACCCGAACCGCTACCAGGGCAAGGGTGTCGAGAAGGCCGTCCTCGCCGTCATCGAGCAGATCGGCCCGGAGCTCGTCGGCTACGACGCCACCGAGCAGCGCCTGATCGACCAGGCCATGTTCGACCTGGACGCCACCGACAACAAGGGCTCCCTCGGCGCCAACGCCATCCTCGGCGTCTCCCTCGCCGTCGCGCACGCCGCCTCCGAGGCCAGCGACCTGCCGCTGTTCCGCTACCTCGGCGGCCCGAACGCGCACCTG
The DNA here is from genome assembly GCF_044457025.1 of Streptomyces sp. NPDC050658. Lineage (NCBI taxonomy): Bacteria > Bacillati > Actinomycetota > Actinomycetes > Kitasatosporales > Streptomycetaceae > Streptomyces > Streptomyces sp. NPDC050658. Next base: position 114,205 of record NZ_JBITGM010000014.1, on the reverse strand, counting down.
CTGCCCGTCCCGATGATGAACATCCTGAACGGTGGGTCGCACGCCGACTCCAACGTCGACATCCAGGAGTTCATGATCGCCCCGATCGGCGCGGAGTCCTTCTCCGAGGCGCTGCGCTGGGGCACCGAGGTCTACCACACCCTCAAGAAGGTCCTGAAGGACAAGGGTCTGTCGACCGGCCTCGGCGACGAGGGCGGCTTCGCCCCGAACCTGGACTCCAACCGCGCCGCGCTCGACCTCATCCTCGAGGCCATCAAGCAGGCCGGTTACGTCCCCGGCGAGCAGATCGCGCTCGCGCTCGACGTCGCCGCGTCCGAGTTCTACAAGGACGGCAAGTACGAGTTCGAGGGCAAGTCCCGCTCGGCCGCCGAGATGACCGAGTACTACGAGGAGCTCGTCTCCGCGTACCCGCTGGTCTCCATCGAGGACCCGCTGTTCGAGGACGACTGGGCCGGCTGGAACGTCATCACCCAGAAGCTCGGCGACAAGGTGCAGCTCGTCGGCGACGACCTGTTCGTCACCAACCCGGAGCGCCTGGCCCGCGGCATCGAGGAGAAGTCCGCGAACGCCCTGCTGGTCAAGGTCAACCAGATCGGTTCGCTGACCGAGACCCTGGACGCCGTCGAGATGGCCCAGCGCAACGGCTTCAAGTGCATGATGTCCCACCGCTCCGGCGAGACCGAGGACGTCACCATCGCCGACCTGGCCGTCGCCACCAACTGCGGTCAGATCAAGACCGGCGCCCCGGCCCGCTCCGAGCGCGTCGCCAAGTACAACCAGCTCCTGCGCATCGAGGAGATCCTGGACGACGCGGCGGTCTACGCCGGTCGCTCGGCCTTCCCGCGCTTCAAGGGCTGAGCTCCCCTGACGCTGTAGTTACGTACGTCCCCGTACTCGGTCCCGTACCGTGTGCGGGGACGTACGCGCGTGTGAACGGGAGGCGGGGACATGGCCGTGAAGGACCGGGACCGGTTCTCCACCGCGACCAGGCTGAAGCTGCTCGGCGAGCAGACCGCCGAGCGCGTCTACCGCTCCCAGACCAAGCGCCAGGCCCGCCGCTCCCGGCTCACCGGCCGGGCGGCGCTCCTCGCGCTCGTGCTCTGCTCGCTGGTCGTCGCCCTCGCCTATCCCATAAGGCAGTACGTCTCGCAGCGCGCCGAGATCGCCGATCAGCGCCGGGAGCAGGCCGAGCGGCGCGAGAACGTGGAGAAGCTGAAGGACGAGAAGGCCCGCTGGCGGGACGACTCGTACGCCGAGCAGCGCATCCGGGACCGGCTGCACTATGTGATGCCGGGCGAGACCGGGTTCACGGTGATCGACCCCGCGGCGACGAAGAGCCGCCGCACGGACCAGGGGGCGGCGACGCGCCCCTGGTACTCGAACGTCTGGGACGGCGTCGACAAGGCCGACCGCCCCGACGACTGACCCAAGGACACGAAAGACAGGCATGGAAACGCCCCCGCCGACCACCCCGCGCACCGAGCCCACCGACGCCGACGTCGAGGCCTTCAAGCAGCAGCTCGGCCGGCCGCCGCGCGGCCTGCGGGCCATCGCGCACCGCTGCCCGTGCGGGCAGCCGGACGTCGTCGAGACGGCGCCGCGGCTTCCGGACGGGACGCCGTTCCCGACGACGTACTACCTGACGTGCCCGCGGGCCGCGTCCGCGATCGGCACCCTTGAGGCCAACGGCGTCATGAAGGAGATGTCGGAGCGCCTGAAGACGGACCCCGAGCTCGCGGCGAAGTACCGCGCGGCGCACGAGGACTACATCGCGCGCCGTGACGCCATCGAGGTCCTGGAGGGCTTCCCCAGTGCGGGCGGCATGCCGGACCGCGTCAAGTGCCTGCACGTCCTGGTCGGCCACTCCCTGGCCGCGGGCCCCGGCGTGAACCCCCTGGGCGACGAGGCGATCGCCATGCTCCCGGAGTGGTGGCGAAAAGGCGCCTGCGTAACCCTGCCTGAGGAGTAAGAGGCGGCCGTCCCCGTTGTGGGCAGGCGTTCCGCGCGGCGGAACGGGTGGGCACAACGCACAGCGCCGAGTACCGATCAATAGAGGAGCCCTCAGAGTGACCCGCGTGGCAGCCATCGACTGCGGTACGAACTCCATCCGCCTGCTCGTGGCGGACGCCGACCCCGCCACCGGCGAACTGGTCGACCTGGACCGCAGGATGACCATCGTCCGCCTGGGGCAAGGCGTGGACAAGACGGGCCGCCTCGCCCCGGAGGCCCTGGAGAGGACCTTCGCCGCCTGCCGCGAGTACGCGGAAGTGATCAAGCTTCACGGCGCGGAGCGCACCCGCTTCGTCGCCACCTCCGCCTCCCGCGACGCCGAGAACCGCGACGACTTCGTCCGCGGAGTCCTGGACATCCTCGGCGTCGAGCCGGAAGTCATCAGCGGTGACCAGGAGGCCGAGTTCTCCTTCACGGGAGCGACGAAGGAGCTGAAGGGCAGCGCCCACCTCGACAAGCCCTACCTCGTCGTCGACATCGGCGGCGGCTCCACGGAGTTCGTCGTCGGCGAGGACCATGTCCGCGCCGCCCGCTCCGTCGACATCGGCTGCGTACGCCTGACGGAACGCCACATCCGCACCGACCCGCCCGCGGAGGCGGAACTCGACGCCGTCCGCGCGGACATCGAGGCCGCCCTCGACGTCGCCGAGCAGACGGTCCCGCTGCGCGAGGCCCGCACCCTGGTCGGCCTCGCGGGCTCGGTGACCACGGTGGCCGCCATCGCGCTCGGCCTCGACGCGTACGACTGGGCGGCGATCCACCACTCCCGCGTCTCCTACGAGCAGGTCGGCGAGATCGTCGCCCGCCTCAGCCGCGCCACGCACGACGAGCGCGCCGCGATCCCGGTGATGCATCCGGGCCGCGTGGACGTGATCGTCTCGGGCGCGCTCATCCTGCTGGCGATCATGGCCAGGATCGGCGCCCGGGAGGTCGTGGTGAGCGAGCACGACATCCTCGACGGCATCGGCTGGTCCCTCGCGTGAGCGATCCCGACAGCGTCTGAGCGCCTGCTGAGGGGCCTGAAGGGCCCCTCGGCGACGTCCTGTCGGGAAACTTCGTGAAGTTCTTCACAAGGAATTCGGCTCGGTTGGACGATGTTCAGGGGTTCCGACCCCCTAAAAGTGCCCTCCGGGCGCCTCATGACCCGTGACAGTGAAGGTTCGGGCGCGTGTCCGCCGGATGAATCCACCGGGTGGTCCACCGTGCGCCAGAGGCCAGAGCGGCAGCTCACGAGGGGTGCACAACGTCTCGGGTTACACCGTGGTTCCCCTGTGGCGCTATGGCCTGGGTCACGTGGGCGGCGCAGTGTAGCAGAGGGCATACCCATGCTTGTGAAGGGGCGCACGAGCGACCCCCCTCGGGCAGGTGGATACTCGATGGCATGAGCACCACGGAGCGTCCCAGGATCCTCGTAGTAGGCGGTGGGTACGTAGGCCTGTACGCAGCTCGGCGCATTCTCAAGAAGATGCGCTACGGAGAGGCGACCGTCACGGTCGTCGACCCCCGGTCGTACATGACCTACCAGCCCTTCCTCCCCGAAGCCGCCGCCGGCAGCATTTCGCCTCGGCACGTCGTCGTCCCGCTGCGACGCGTGCTGCCCAAGGCGGAAGTTCTGACCGGCCGGGTCACCACCATCGACCAGGACCGCAAGGTCGCCACGATCGCCCCCCTCGTGGGTGAGGCGTACGAGCTGCCTTTCGACTACCTCGTCATCGCGATGGGCGCGGTCTCCCGCACCTTCCCGATCCCCGGCCTCGCCGAGCAGGGCATCGGCATGAAGGGCATCGAGGAGGCCATCGGCCTGCGCAACCACGTCCTCGAGCAGCTCGACAAGGCTGACTCGACCACCGACGAGGAGGTCCGCCGCAAGGCGCTGACCTTCGTCTTCGTCGGCGGTGGCTTCGCGGGTGCGGAGACCATCGGCGAGGTCGAGGACATGGCCCGCGACGCGGCCAAGTACTACAACAACGTGAAGCGCGAGGACATGCGCTTCATCCTGGTCGACGCCGCGGACAAGATCCTCCCCGAGGTCGGTCCGAAGCTCGGTCAGTACGGCAAGGAGCACCTGGAGGGCCGTGGGGTCGAGGTCTACCTCTCCACCTCCATGGACTCCTGCGTCGACGGCCACGTGGTCCTGAAGAACGGCCTCGAGGTCGACTCCAGCACCATCGTGTGGACCGCCGGCGTGAAGCCGAACCCGGCGCTCGCCCGCTTCGGTCTCCCGCTCGGCCCGCGCGGCCACGTGGACGCCGAGCCGACCCTCCAGGTCAAGGGCACGGACTACATCTGGACCGCGGGCGACAACGCCCAGGTGCCGGACCTCGTGGGCCGCAAGGCCGGCAACGAGAACGCCTGGTGCCCGCCGAACGCCCAGCACGCGCTGCGTCAGGCGAAGGTCCTCGGCGACAACGTGATCTCCGGCATGCGGGGCTTCCCGCAGAAGGAGTACAGCCACGCCAACAAGGGTGCGGTCGCCGGTCTCGGCCTGCACAAGGGCGTCGCGATGATCGTCATGGGCAAGATGAAGATCAAGCTCAAGGGCCGTCTCGCCTGGTACATGCACCGCGCGTACCACGGCATGGCGATGCCGACGTTCAACCGCAAGATCCGCGTCTTCGCCGACTGGACCCTCGCGGTATTCCTGAAGCGCGAGGTCGTCTCGCTGGGCGCCATGGAGACTCCGCGCGAGGAGTTCTACGAGGCCGCCAAGCCGGCGCCGAAGCCCGCGGCCGCCGCCGAGACCCCGGTCGCCAAGACCGAGGAGAAGGCCAAGGCCTCCTGACCTCCGGTCACTGATCCGCCCCGAAGGGGCCGTCCGCCATCCGTGGTGCGGACGGCCCCTTCGGGTTTTCCGCGACCTTTTACATGGCGGCTACATGCATTTTGCCGTTCCGTAACGCGGCAACGGGACTGCGGGAGCACCCTGTTGGTGTTTACGTGGTGTTGAACCGATCCGGGATTTGCTGTCACGGAGGTGTGCGCCATGCCAGACGCCGCGCTGCGGCTGAAGAACCTTGCCGAACAATTGCTGGGAGCACCGCTCCCGGTACGTATTCGTGCCTGGGATGGTTCGGAGGCGGGACCGCCGGGCGCATCCGCCCTCGTCGTGCGCAGCCGCCGGGCCCTGCGCCACCTGCTGTGGAAGCCGGGCGAACTGGGCCTGGCGCGCGCCTGGGTGGCCGGGGACCTGGACGTCGAAGGGGATCTGTACGAGGCCCTGGACCAGCTCGCCGAGTTCATCTGGGAGCGCGGCGACGATGCCAGGAGCCTCAGGGAATCCCTGCGCGACCCGAAGTTCCGCGCCGCCGCCCGCTCGCTGATCGCGATGTCCGCGCCGTTCCTGCCGCCCGCCCCGCCGCCGGAGGAGATGCGCAGGCACGGCAGGCTGCATCTGCACACCAAGGGCAGCGACCGGCAGGCCATCAGCCACCACTACGACGTGGGCAACGACTTCTACGAGCTGGTGCTCGGCCCCTCGATGGTCTACTCGTGCGCCTACTGGGGGACTGATGAAGACGAAGCGTCCACCCTTGAGCAGGCCCAGCGCGACAAGCTGGAGCTGATCGCCCGCAAGCTCGCCCTGAAGCCCGGCCTGCGGCTGCTCGACGTCGGCTGCGGCTGGGGCTCCATGGCGATCCACGCGGCCCGCGAGCACGGCGTGCACGTCGTCGGCGTGACCCTCTCCCAGGAGCAGGCCGCGTACGCCAGGAAGCGCATCGCCGAGGAGGGCCTGACCGACCGGATCGAGATCCGCGTCCAGGACTACCGCGACGTGCGCGACGGTCCGTACGACGCGATCTCGTCCATCGGTATGGCCGAACACGTCGGCGCCGAACGGTATTTGGAGTACGCGCACGATCTGCATGCCCTGCTCAAGCCGGGCGGCCGGCTGCTCAACCACCAGATCGCGCGCCGGCCGCAGGCCGACGAGTCCGCGTACACGGTGGACGAGTTCATCGACGCCTATGTCTTCCCGGACGGCGAGCTCGCCCCCGTGGGGACCACGGTCGGCCTCCTGGAGCGGGCCGGGTTCGAGGTGCGCGACGTGGAGGCCATCCGCGAGCACTACGCCCTCACCCTGCGCCGCTGGGTCGCCAACCTGGAGGCCAACTGGAAGGAGGGCCAGCGGCTGACCTCGCCGGGGCGTGCGCGGATCTGGCGGCTCTACATGGCCGCCTCCGCGCTGGCCTTCGAGCGCAATCGCATCGGCGTCAATCAGGTGCTCGCCGTGAAGACCCCGGAGATCGGCACTTCCGGGATGCCGCTGCGGGCGCGCGACTGGCGGTAGCCGCCTGCCGGTACGTACGACGAAGGGGCCCCGGACGGATCGTCCGGGGCCCCTTCTCACGCCCCGAGGGTCTGCTACTCGCTCTTGATGGCGAGCAGCGGGTTCAGCCGTGCCGCGCTGCGGGCGGGCCACAGGGCCGCGAGGACGCCGACCACCGCGGCGATCGCCAGGAAGATCGCGATGCGGCCGAACGGGATCTCCATGGAGTACGTCGTCACCGTCTCGGCGATGCTGCCGCCGGCCGCCCAGCCCATGAAGAGGCCGAGGCCGATGCCGAGCACCGCGCCGAACAGGGAGATCACGACCGACTCCAGGCGCACCATCTGCTTGACCTTGGCGCGGTCGAGGCCGATGGCCCGCAGCATGCCGATCTCGTGCTTCCGCTCGAAGACCGACATGGCCAGCGTGTTGATGACGCCGAGCACCGCGATCAGGATCGCCATGGCGAGCAGGCCGTACAGCATGTTCAGGAGCATGTTGATGGCGCCGCCGATGGCGTTGCTGATCGCCTGCTTGTCCTGGATGGTGATGGCCGGGTTGTCGCCGAGCGCCTTGACGATGGAGTCCTCGGCCGCCTCGGAGGTGCCGTCCTTCATCTTCAGGAGGACCTGCTTGTCGACGATCTTGTCGAGGTGCGGGTCGACGACGGACGTCGGGGCGAAGAGACCGTTGAGCATCTCGTTGCCCTTGTAGACACCGGCGACCTTCAGCTGGACCGTCTTGTCGTCCTCGTCGAACTTCAGCGGGAAGGAGTCGCCCGTCTTGAGGCCCTTGTCCTTCGCGGTGTCCGAGTCGACGAGCACGCCGCCGTCCCGCAGACCGGCCGGCGAGCCGCTCGCGAAGTCGAGGCCCACCAGGTCGCCGAAGGTCTTCGGGTCGACACCGGAGATGGTGTTGTAGCTGCCGTCGACCTCGCCGTAGGCGGACCGCAGCGGGCTGCTCGCCTCGACGCCCGGCAGCTTGTCGAGCTTCTCGCGGACCTCGGGGGTCAGCGGCTGGAAGTTCGCCATGGAGACGCTGTAGTCGGCCTTCAGCGAGTCGACGGCCATCTTGTTGATGGCGCTGCTCATGGAGGTCGCGACGACCGTCATCGCCGTGATCAGGGTCAGGCCGATCATCAGCGCCGACGCCGTGGACGCCGTACGGCGCGGGTTGCGCACCGAGTTGAGGCGGGACAGCTTGCCGGTGACGCCGAACGGCTTCAGGAGCGGCGCGGAGGCGGCGATGAAGGGGCGGGACAGCAGCGGCGTGAGGACGATGACGCCGACGAGGATGACACCCGCGCCGCCCGCCATCACGTAGTTGTCGCTGTTGAAGAGCATGACCGTGCCGATCGCGACGATCAGCGAACCGATCGTGTTGCGTACGACGAGACCACGCGTCGTCGGCGTCGCGTGCACGCTGTTCATCGCGGCGACCGGCGGGATCTTCGCGGCGCGGCGGCCCGGCAGCCAGGCGGCCAGCATGGTCACGACCACGCCGATCAGGAGCGCCACGACGACCGTCGTCGGGGAGATCACCAGCGGGCCGTCCGGCAGCGAGGCGCCGCCGGAGTTCATCAGGGCCTCCAGGCCCATGGAGACGCCGATGCCGAGCCCGAATCCGGCCACGGCGGCGACCAGGCCGACCAGGAACGCCTCGATGAGCACCGAGCGGGTCACCTGGCGGCGCGAGGCGCCGACGGCCCGCATCAGGGCCAGCTCCTTGGTGCGCTGGGCGACCAGCATGGTGAAGGTGTTGGCGATGATGAAGATGCCGACGAAGAGCGCGATGCCGGCGAAGATCAGCAGGACCTGGCTCATCGAGCTGGTCTGCTCCTCGATCATCGACTCCTGCTGGTCGGAGAGCTTGGTGCCGGTGACGGCGTCCGTGTCCTTCGGCAGGATCTTCTCGACGGAGCCCTTGAGCGCCGTCTCGGAGGTGCCGGCGGCGGCCTTCACGTCGATCTCGTCGTACTCGGTCTTGTTCAGCGCCTTGAGCGCGGTGGCGTTGTCGAACACCATCAGGCTGCCGCCCGCGACGACACTGCCGTCGTCGGTGTCGAAGACGCCGCTGATCTTCGCCTCCTTCACCGGGCCCTCGGTGGAGTAGCGGACCGTGTCGCCGACCTTGAAGCCGGTGCGCTCGGCGGTCCGTGAGTCCAGGGCGACATCGCCGGCGGACTTGGGCGCGGAGCCGTCGGTGAAGTCGTACCGCGGGTCCTTGCCGTCCTTGCCGGGGTAGTAGTTGGCGCCGGTGGTGCCCCACTCGCCGCCGACCAGCTTGCCGTCCTTGTCGGCGAGCGCGGTGAAGCCGAAGACGCCGCCGATCGCGGACTCGGCGCCGGGCAGCTTCTTGGCCTCGGCGAGCAGCGCGTCGGTGAGCCGGGGCTGCTGCTTCTTGCCGTCCTCGGAGCCGCCGCCGTCCGGCTGGATGGCGACCGAGACGTGGTCGAAGCTCTTCGCCGACTTGTTCTTGTAGGCGTTGCCGAAGGTATCGGTGAAGACGAGGGTGCCGGACACGAAGGCGACGCCGAGCATGACGGCGAGCACGGTCATGAGCAGCCTGGCCTTGTGCGCGAGCACGTTGCGCAGGGCGGTACGGAACATGGTCCTGTCCTGGGAGGGCTTGAGGGAGTGGGCCGGGGCTACGTCAGTTGGGTGGGCCTCAGCTGGTACGCCCCTTGGCGTCGAAGTCCTTCATCCGGTCGAGGACGCCCTCGGCGGTCGGCGACAGCATCTCGTCGACGATCCGTCCGTCGGCGAGGAAGATGACGCGATCCGCGTACGCCGCCGCCACCGGGTCATGGGTGACCATGACGACCGTCTGCCCCAGCTCCCGCACGGAGTTGCGGAGGAACCCGAGGACCTCGGCACCCGAGCGGGAGTCCAGGTTTCCGGTGGGCTCGTCGCCGAAGATGATGTCCGGCCGCGAGGCCAGCGCGCGGGCCACGGCGACGCGCTGCTGCTGACCGCCGGAGAGCTCGGTGGGCCGGTGGGAGAGCCGCCCGGCGAGGCCGACCATCGAGATGACCTGCTCCAGCCACGCCTTGTCCGGCTTGCGGCCCGCGATGTCCATCGGCAGCGTGATGTTCTCCAGGGCCGTCAGCGTCGGCAGCAGGTTGAAGGCCTGGAAGATGAAGCCGATCTTGTCCCGGCGGAGCTTGGTGAGCTGCTTGTCCTTGAGGGAGGACAGCTCGGTCTCGCCGATCCGCACGGAGCCGCCGCTGAAGCTGTCGAGCCCGGCCACGCAGTGCATGAGCGTCGACTTGCCGGAGCCCGAAGGGCCCATGATCGCGGTGAACTCGCCCTGCCGGAAGTCGACGGACACATGGTCGAGGGCGACCACCTGGGTCTCGCCCTGTCCGTACACCTTGGAGAGATCCGTGGCGCGCGCGGCCACGGCGGTGGCGCGGGCGGCGAAGGGTGTGGTGGTCACGGGGCGGTGCTCCTGTCGGGACGACGAGTGGGGGACGTACTCCATCGTGCTTGCCGATCCGCGCCGTGTAGTCAGCCGCTGTTCCGGTTCCCGGGGCCGTCTCCAGTCGGACTCGGGACGCCCGTGTCATACCTGGGGATGACGCCCGCCCCTGAGGCGGGTAGCACCTACGAGGGTGCGAGGGGGTGGTCACGGGGGTGCGGGGCGGCGGCTAAATTCCGTCATTCCGTCCCGGAGTCCGCGAAACCGGGGAAGGGCCTGCGGCATGTACCGATGGCCCGTACCGGTGGCTGATGCACCCTCAGACGTCAATAAAATAAGACAACATCGGGCTGTTGTTCCGCTGTTCGGGGGACGCCTCCCGATAGGGTCGAAACACTTGATGCGGAGCCCACGGCCTGCCCGGATGGTGGAATGCAGACACGGCGAGCTTAAACCTCGCTGCCCCTCGGGGGCGTGCCGGTTCGAGTCCGGCTCCGGGCACCTCCGCCCCCTCTGTGCGGGGCACTTGTGTGCGGTCGGTGACGGTGCCGGCCAACGGCTCAACCCAAGATCATCGTTCCCTCCTGCGGTGAAGATCAGCCGGATCTGATCGGTCCGACCGTTCGACATTCAACCATGAGGCATGTTTCTGACGACACGTCATGTCAAGCGTTCCGCAACGGTGTTGACGACCGAAGCGGACAACGTCGACGGCAAGCGCGGTCAGTGGCACACGCTGGTGGACTCCGTCCCGCTCTAGGGAAGGCGTACTGAGTTGAACCGCGCCGCGGTGTGCAGATCGGCCTCGATCGCCGCCGCGGTCTCGCGCAGGGCCGGCAGCAGCGCGTCGATCGTCTCGCCGAGCGGGGCCGTGCCCGCGTGCTGGGCCACGTTCAGGGCCGCGATCACCCGCCCTTCCGCGTCCTTCAGGGGTACGGCGACCGAGCGCAGGCCCTCCTCCAGCTCCTCGTCCGCGGTGGCGTAGCCGTCGGCCGCGGCCCGGTCGAGGGCGCGGTGCAGCTCGGCCGGGTCCGTGACCGTGCGCCGGGTGAGGGCCTTGGGCGGCTCGGCCTTCAGGAGGCGGGTGCGCTCCGGCTTGGGGAGGCCCGCGAGCAGGACCCGGCCCATGGCCGTGGGGTAGGCCGGGAAGCGGGTGCCGAGCGTGATGTAGACGCTCATGACGCGGACGGTCGCCGCGCGCGCCACGTACAGGATGTCCGTGCCGTCGAGCACCGTCACCGACGCCGACTGCTGCACGCGGCCGGTCAGTTCGCGCAGGTGCGGCTCGGCGATCTCGGCGAAGCCCAGCCGCGACAGGCGGGCGTAGCCGAGCTCCAGGATGCGGGGGAGCGGGCGGTAGTCGCGGCCGTCGTGCGTCGCGTAGCCCGCCATCTCCAGGCTGTGCAGACAGCGGCGCGCGGTGGCCCTGGGCAGCCCGGTGGCCTCGGCGATCGCGGTGAGCGGCAGCCCTGCGCCGCGTGCCCGGCCGAGCGCGCGCAGCACGGCGAGGCCGCGGGCGAGGGACTGGAGGAAGCCGGGGCCCAGCTCGGCCTTGGCCCCGGCGGTGTCCGCCGCCGCGTCGGACGCGGAATCCGATCCTTCGTACGCCGACGGGGCGGGCCGCAGCGACTCCAGGAACGCCGCTTCCTCCCGCAGCCTCGGCAGCACCTGCTCCGCGAGGCCCCGCGCCGTGTGCCTGCTGGTGTGGCTCACCGCCGACAGCGCGTACCGCACCCGGCCCGCCTCGTCGCGCACCGGGACCGCCACGGCGATCAGGCCAGGCTCGATCAGCTGGTCGTCGAGTGCCCAGCCCGTGCCCCGCGAGTGCGCCACGCGGCCCGCCAGGTCCGGGACCTCGGGCGCGGGCCCCGGCGGCAGCGCGGGAAAGGCCAGGCCGTCCGGATCGGCGGCCACGCGCGCGTGCCACGCGGCCCAGCCCTCCTCGCCCCACTCGGCGGCGAACAGCGCACCCGGCGCGCACCGCTCGGCGGGCAGCAGATCGCCGATGCGGAAGGCCACCGACATCGCGCGGCGCCGCGCGGCCTGCGTCACGAAGCGGACGCCGTCGCCGTCCGGCACCGCGAGGGACACCGACTCGTCCAGCTCGTCCGCCAGTCGCGCGGTGCGCGCCGCGACCTCGCCGGTGAGTCCGCTCGCCGCCAGGTAGGCGTTGCCCAGCTCCATGAGGCGCGGGGTGAGCCGCAGCTCCTGGCCGTGTTCGCGTACGTATCCGAGCCGGGCCAGGGTCGCCACCACCCGGTCCACCGTCGAACGGGCCAGGCCCGTGGCCCGCACCAGATCGCCTGCCCGCGCCTGGTCGGCGGCCGCCAGGGCGCGCAGGACCGCGAGACCGCGCTCCAGGGGGCGTACGGACTCTTCTGGCATCGCACCGCTCCTCGCACAGGTGGAAAAGGGCGCCCCGAAACCGTTGACAGCCGCTGGGTCCGGTCGGAGACTCCCGTCAGCACATTATGAACGAAAGTTCACCAGGCGAACAAGTCGAGTTCGGGTGAGCGCGTTCGGGAGCGAAGGGATCGATCGATGCGCACCACCGTCGGAATCATCGGAGCCGGACCCGCGGGCCTGCTCCTGGCCCGCCTGCTGCACAACGCCGGCATCGATTCCGTCGTCCTGGAGAGCCGGGACCGCGCCTACGTGGAGCAGCGCCAGCGCGCCGGAATCCTGGAGCAGGGCACCGTCGACGTCCTGCGCGAGGCCGGTGTCGCCGCCCGCATGGACCGCGAGGGCATCCCGCACGACGGCATCGAGCTGCGCTTCGACCGCCGCAGGCACCGCGTCGACTTCCCCGCGCTCACCGGCGGCCGGTCCGTGATGGTCTACGCCCAGACCGAGGTCTGCAAGGACCTCATAGCCCTCCAGCTCGCGGCGGGCGGCCCGCTGCTCTTCGAGGCGGAGGCCCTCTCCGTAGAGGGCGCCGATACCGATCACCCCAGCATCCGCTTCCGCCACCAGGGCCGCGAGGACGTCCTGGAGTGCGACTACGTAGTGGGCTGCGACGGCTCCTGGGGCGTGGCCCGCAAGGCGGTCCCCGCCGACGTCTCCCGGGTCTTCGAGCGCACGTACCCCTTCGGCTGGCTCGGCATCCTCGCCGATGTGCCGCCCTCGCACGACGAACTGGTCTACGCCCGCCACGACCGCGGTTTCGCGCTGCTCTCCATGAGGTCGCCCACCGTCACGCGCGCGTACCTCCAGGTTCCGGCCGGGACGGACGCCGCCGACTGGAGCGACGACGAGATCTGGGACGAGCTGGACCGCCGCCTGGAGACGGACGACCGCTCCTGGACCCTGAAGCGCGGGCCCATCACCGCCAAGTCCGTGACCCCGATGCGCAGTTACGTCCACGAGCCGATGCGGCACGGCAGCGTCTTCCTCGCCGGGGACGCCGCCCACATCGTCCCGCCCACCGGCGCCAAGGGCCTCAACCTCGCCGTCGGCGACGTCGTCACCTTCGCCCGCGCGCTCGCCGAACTCCGCGAGACCGGCTCCGACGCCCGCCTGGAGGCGTACTCACAGACCTGTCTGCGCCGCGTCTGGCAGGCCGAGCGCTTCTCGTACGCGATGACGACGATGCTGCACCGCGCGCCCGACGCCACCCCCTTCGACGACCGCATCCGGCTCGCGCAGCTGGACCGCGTCACCACCTCCCGCGCGGCCGAGACCGACCTCGCGGAGGGCTACACCGGCTTCCCCCTCGACTGAGCCCGTCCCGCCGCACCCCTGAAACGTCCCCACCTGGTCCCACAGAGAAGTGAGAGCCCCGTGACCGCTCCCCAGGGCACCGCCCCCGAGCGCACCTTCAGATCTGTCGCCCCCGTCATAGCCCTGTGCTGGCTCGTCGTCTTCTTCGACGGCATGGACGTCAACATCTACGGCGCCGTGATGCCGCACCTCATCGACGACAAGGGCTTCGGCTTCACCCCGTCGACCGCCGGCACCATCGGCTCCTGGACCACCTTCGGCATGCTGATCGGCGCCCTCGGCTGCGGCACGCTCACCGACTGGCTCGGCCGCAAGCCGATGGTCACCGGCAGCGTCGTGCTGTTCTCGCTGGGCTCCGCGGTCTGCGCGCTCGCGCCGAGCGCCGCCGTGTTCGGCACCGGACGGTTCATCGCCGGGCTCGGCCTCGGCGGCCTGATGCCGATCAGCCTCGCGATCGTCGCCGAGTTCGCGCCGCGGCGCAGGGCCGCGCTCGCCACCGGCCTGATGATGACCTCGTACCACGCGGGCGGCATGGCGGCCACGGGCCTCGGCCTCTGGCTCGGGCCCGACCACGGCTGGCGCGTCGTCTTCTGGGCGGGGGTGATCCCGGCGGTCGTCGCCGTGCCCCTCGTACTGAAGTGGCTGCCGGAGTCGCCGGGCGTGCTCCTGAACAAGGGGCGGGTGAGCGAGGCCGAGGCGGTGGCCGCCCGCTATCTGCTGCCGTCGCCGACCCTCGCGGAGGCGCCTGAGGCCGGGGCCAAGGGCCGCTTCTCCGCCGTGGCGTCGCTCTTCACGCCGGGGCAGCGCCTGGCCACCCCGCTCCTGTGGATCGCGTCCTTCGCCGGGCTTCTCCTCGTCTACGGAGTCTCCACCTGGCTCCCCGAGCTGATGCGGGCCTCCGGCTACTCGCTCTCCTCCTCCGTCACCTTCCTCATGGTGATCAACGCGGGCGGCATCGTCGGCATGCTGATCGCGGGGCGGGCCGCCGACAAGTTCGGCGCGGTGCGGATCTCCGCGATCTGGTTCCTGCTCACCGCGTGCGGCGCCTTCCTGCTCAAGGCGCAGCTGCCGCTGGGTGTCGCGTACGCGATCGTCTTCGTCACCGGCATCTGGCTCTTCTCGGCGCAGGTCATGGTCTACGCCTCGGCCCCCTCGGTCTACACGCCGGCCCAGCGCGCCACGGGCCTCGGCTGGATCACCGGCGTCGGACGCACCGGCGCGGTCGTCGGACCGTGGCTGGGCGGCGCCGTCGTCTCCGGCGGCAACGCCTCCCTCGGCTTCACGACGTTCGCCGTGGCCGCCGTGCTGGGGGCCGTCGCGATCTCGCTGGTGCCACTCGTCCGGAGGAGCCGCCGAATCCCGGCCATGGCGGGAACAGAGACCCCCGCGCCGGACGTTCTCGGTCACAGGGAGGGAAAGATCCTCCCCAAGCACTAGCGCCTTGCTTTTGCCTACGCATTACTCTTGAGCCAAAGCCACACTCGGTGGCCATGGAGGAGTGAGATGAGGAGCAGCAACCCGGTCTTCTCGCGACGGGGGTTCAGCCGCGACAACGGCTACGCGGGCTTCGGCACGCAGCCGCAGGCCGGGGGACCCGCGGGCGGGACGCAGACCCAGCAGGGCAACCCTTACGCGCAGGGCAATCCCTACGCCGCGGGCCAGCAGGCCCCGACCAATCCGTACGCGACGAATCCGTACGCTCAGCAGGACCTGCAGCACGGCGCGCCCCAGGCGCCCGTAACCACCGCGGGCCGCATGACGATGGACGACGTCGTCATGCGTACGGCCACCACGCTCGGCACGCTGGTCGTCACGGCCGCGCTCGCCTGGGCGCTGCTGCCAGTGGACGACGCCAACATCAGCAAGTCCTACGGCATCGCGATCGGCGCAGGCCTCATCGCGATGGTGCTCGGCCTCGTCCAGGCCTTCAAGCGCAAGGCCTCGCCCGCGCTGATCCTGACGTACGCGGCGCTGGAGGGTGTCTTCCTCGGCGTCATCTCGAGCGTCGTCGACAACCGCATCGCGAGCGGCGCGGCCATGCAGGCCGTGCTCGGCACGATGGCCGTCTTCATCGGCGTACTCATCGCCTACAAGGCGGGCTGGATCCGGGTCAACCGTCGCTTCTACGGCTTCGTGATGGCCGCGGCGATGGGCTTCCTGCTGCTGACCGCCGTGAACCTGCTGTTCATGGTCTTCGGCGGCGGTGACGGCCTCGGCTTCCGCAGCGGCGGCCTCGGCATCGTCTTCGGCATCGTCGGCATCCTGCTCGGCGCCTGCTTCCTGGCCCTGGACTTCAAGCAGGTCGAGGACGGCATCGCGTACGGCGCTCCGAAGGAGGAGGCCTGGCTCGCGGCGTTCGGTCTGACGATGACGCTGGTCTGGATCTACCTGGAGTTCCTGCGTCTGATCTCCATCCTGAGCAGCGACTGACCGTCAACCGGCAGACACCGAAGGGCCCCGCGGAACAGCTGTTCCGCGGGGCCCTTCGCCGTATGAGTGCCGTATGAGTGCCGTGTGTGTGCTGTGTGTGAGGGGGACAGGAGGGATCAGAGCAGCTTGCGCGCGGCCCGCCGCAAGTCGTACTCGTGAATGATTGCCTTGGCGTGCCCGTACGCGAGGTTGTGCTCCGCGCGGAGCCAGCTGACCTTCTCCTCGAAGCGGAAGAGGGAAGGGCCTTCGTCTACGGCGCGAAGCCAGTCGGAGACTTCACGACCGGTGCAGTGGGGGATGCGGGCGAGCAGATTGCGGTGGGTCTCCTCGGAGAAGACTTGGGACATCGGCGCCTCCGGACGCGTCGCGATGTGTTCCGTCCTTCACGACACCGTGCCTGAGCGTTGGGGCGTTGGCAACAGTCCCGTCCCGGCGCATAAGGTCGCCAGGTGCTTGATACGACGCCTTTGACGGCCGCAGTGGACCATTTCGCCGACCGGTTGCGGGCCGCCCCGCAGAGTCGCCTGCAGCGGGGGGCGGCAGCCGAAGCGCTCGCTCTGGCCAGGGAGTTGGCGGCGTGGGCGCAACGGGTGGAGGTGCCGGACGCCGAGCCGCGGGAGATGCCGGACGCCGGGATGTTCGCGGCGGCCGACCAGATCACTGTCGCGGGGCGGGACTTGGCCCTCGTACTGGACGACGAGCGCCAGCTGGCGGAGGCGCTGACGCTGGTGGAGAAGGCGCAGAAGCGCGCGGGGGTGTGAGGGGCGTGGGGGGCGTTCGGGGTGTGAGCGCCCCGGCGCCCCGCCTCGGTCGGACGGTCAGACCGAGGCGATGACGCGGTCCGCCAGGATGTAGATGTTCTCCGTGCCGCACTCGAAGGTCAGCGCGTAGGCGCCGGAGACTCCGGAGCCGCCGAGCAGGACCGGCGTGTGGCCGTCGCGCAGGGCGTCTGCGAGCTGCTCCGCGGTCTCGCGGTGGCCCGGCGTCATGCAGAGGGTCGTACCGTCCGCGAAGACGTAGACGTCAAGGGTGCCCAGCGGGCCGGGGCGGACGTCGGCGAGCGCGGTGCGGGCGCCGGCCAGCTCCTCCAGGCAGGCGACGGTGCGCTCGTGGTCACCGGCGCCGTCCGGGTGGGGCGTCTGGACCGGTACGAAGTCCGGGTGCGAGGGGTGGCGGCGGCGGGCCGCGGCCAGCTCGGGGGAGTCGCCCGCGAACTCGTCGGCGGGCTCGGCGAACGGCTCGATCACCGGCTCCAGACTGTCCGACTCGAGGCCGGCGAGGTCCGCCTGGCGGGGCAGGAACAGCTCGTCCGCCATGTCGGAGAGGCCGGGCAGGCCGCTGAGCAGCGACGGCGCGTCCGACGCGTCACGGGCTTCCTGGGCGGCCCAGAAGGCCCGCGCCTCGGCCAGCTCGCGCTCCCGCTCCTCGGCGAGGGCGTCGGCCACGGCCGCGCGTATCTCGTCGGCGTCCGCGGTGCTGCGGGCTGCGGGCACGGTGGGGTGCCCCGTCGCGGCCTGGCTCTGGGCCAGCTCGGTGCGCAGGGCCGTTATCTGCTTCCGCAGCCCGTGCACGGCGTGCAGGGCGGCGGCGCCCACGGCCGTGGCGGCAGCCGTGGAGAGCAGCAGGGCAAGAGGCATGGCGCTCACTGACGTACTCCCGGTTTCAAGTCGACCCCCGACTTCCTACATCAGCTTGAAGCCTGCACGATCCACCTGTCAGTGCATTACGTCACGAATTGGACAGGTCTTTCGGCCCGGTGTTTATCCATAGATCCGCGCTGACCTGGGCATATGCATCTCCCCCAGGAGATAGGTCACATCCTGGGGGAGATTGAGTCACGAATCAGTGGAGGTGTGAGGGGCGCATGGGGTGTGCGCCCCTCACCGGGGCGTACGCGGCCGGCTGAGGCGCTGGGCCCGCTCCGGTCGGCTTCCGGTCAGCTGAGGCGCTCGATGACCATGGCCATGCCCTGGCCGCCGCCGACGCACATCGTCTCCAGGCCGAACTGCTTGTCGTGGAACTGGAGGGAGTTGATGAGCGTGCCGGTGATGCGGGCGCCGGTCATGCCGAAGGGGTGGCCGACGGCGATGGCGCCACCGTTCACGTTCAGCTTGTCGAGCGGGATGTTCAGGTCACGGTAGGAGGGGATCACCTGGGCGGCGAAGGCCTCGTTGATCTCGAAGAGGTCGATGTCGTCGACGGTCAGACCGGCCCGCTTGAGGGCCTGCTTGCTCGCCTCGACCGGGCCGAGGCCCATGATCTCGGGGGAGAGGCCGGTGACGCCGGTGGAGACGATGCGGGCGAGCGGGGTCAGGCCGAGCTCGCGGGCCTTGGTGTCGCTCATGATCACCAGGGCGGCGGCGCCGTCGTTGAGCGGGCAGCAGTTGCCGGCGGTGACGAGGCCGTCGGGGCGGAAGACGGGCTTCAGACCCTCGACGCCCTCCATGGTCACGCCGGCGCGCGGGCCGTCGTCCTTGCTGACGACCGTGCCGTCGGGGGTGGTGACCGGGGTGATCTCGCGCTCCCAGAAGCCGTTCTTGATGGCTTCCTCGGCGAGGTTCTGCGAGCGGACGCCGAACTCGTCCATGTCCTGGCGGGTGACGCCCTTGGCGCGGGCGAGGTTCTCGGCGGTCTGCCCCATGGCGATGTAGGCGTCGGGGATGAGCCCGTCCTCGCGCGGGTCGTGCCAGGTGGAGCCCTCGGACTTGGAGACGGCCTCGGTGCGGGCCTCGGCGTCGGCGAAGAGGGGGTTGTGCGTGTCGGGCAGCCCGTCGCTGGAGCCCTTGATGCTGCGGGAGACCATCTCGACGCCCGCCGAGATGAAGACGTCGCCCTCGCCCGCCTTGATGGCGTGCAGGGCCATGCGGGAGGTCTGCAGCGAGGAGGAGCAGTACCGGGTGATGGTGCAGCCCGGGAGGTGGTCCATCCCCATCTGTACGGCGACGATGCGGCCGAGGTTGTGCCCCTGCTCCCCGCCGGGCAGACCGCAGCCGAGCATCAGGTCGTCGATGTCCTTGGGGTCGAGCTCGGGGACCTTGGCGAGGGCGGCCTGGACGATGGTGGCGGTCAGGTCGTCGGGCCGCAGATCCTTCAGCGAGCCCTTGAAGGCGCGGCCGATCGGGGTGCGGGCGGCAGAGACGATCACGGCTTCGGGCATCACGGACTCCTGGCGAGGGCGCGGGCGCCCTTGGCGGGCGGCGGCTGGCGGCTGGGCGGACTCCTTGGGAAGTTACCTGTACGTACTGCGAAGGTCATCGGGCTGGGCGTGTGATGCGGGCCGCATTTTACTAAGCGCTTGCTTTTTCTGGCGGGGGCGCCTTGGGCGGGGAGGGGCGGTTTCTGTCTGCGGGTCGGTGGGGGCTTGTCGCGCAGTTCCCCGCGCCCCTTCCAGGGGCGCAGGCGGTGGGCGCCCCTTCAGGGGCGCGGGGAACTGCGCGATCAGCCACAGGCGGCCCGCAGATGACGCAACGGCCCTTAGTTCGGCAGCGGCGATGGGTCCGGGGCATGGATCCGGCGGCGCCGCCTGCGCTTGAGGAGGGCCCAGGGCCCCCTGGGCCCCGTAGGCATCGCGGCGGCGACCTCCGTGCCGCCCTCCGAAGCCGCCTGTGCCGCTGCCCGGGCCACCGGCAGGAAGCCCTCGTGGCGGGAGACGTCGGGGCGCTCCTCCTCCGGCCACAGGCCCAGCGCCGCGCACAGGGTCGGGAGTACCGCCATCGCCGCCGTCGCGTACCCCTCCGCCGAGGGGTGGTAGTTGTCCGGGCCGAACAGTTCCCGCGGGTTCGCCGCGAACTCGGGGCCCAGGAGGTCGCCCAGGGAGACCGTTCGGCCGCCCTGTTCCACGACGCCGATCGTCTGCGCGGCGGCCAGCTGGCGTGACACCCGTCGTGCCATCCAGCGCAGGGGCTGGTAGACGTTCTCGACCGTGCCGAGGTCCGGGCACGTGCCCACGACCACCTCCGCCCCGACCGTACGAAGCCGCCGCACCGCCGCCGCCAGACAGCGGACCGAACGCGTCGCCGGCATCCGGTGCGTCACGTCGTTCGCGCCGATCATGACGACGCAGACGTCCGGGACCCAGGACGGGTCGGAGAGGATCAGCGTCACCTGGCGGTCCAGGTCGTCCGACTGGGCCCCCGGCTGCGCCACGTTCCGCAGCTCCACCGGGCGCTCCGCCACCGCCGCGAGCCCCGAGGCCAGCAGCGCGGCCGGTGTCTGCCGGGCCCGGTGCACCCCCTGCCCCGCCGCCGTCGAATCCCCGAGCATCGCGAAGCGCAAGGGCTCGGCGCAGTCCGGCCGGTCCGCGAACGCCCCGCCGTACCGCCCGTCGGCCACCGGCGGCGCCGCATGCTCCCCGTTGTTGCCCACCGACCGCTTCGCCAGCTGCACCTCGGCGAGGACCACTCCCACGGTCGCCGCCCCGAGCAGCCCGATGCCTCCGCCGCCGTACGCCGCGCCCGCGGCGATCCGCCGCGCCACCCTCGCCCTCGACATGCCCTGCAGCCACCTCCTCGTAGCCATACCGCCCTACATCAACTCATTGCCCCGTAGGGACGGTCGGCCAATCGCTCGCGGAGGTGAACGACTGAACGGGAGCCGAAGGGGAGCCTTAGGCTGACGACACCCATTCGTCGCACTACATCGCAGCCCGGAGACAACGGTGCAATTCCACGACTCGATGATCAGTCTCGTCGGCAACACCCCGCTGGTGAGGCTCAACAACGTGACCGCGGGCATCCAGGCGACCGTCCTGGCCAAGGTCGAGTACTTCAACCCCGGTGGTTCGGTGAAGGACCGCATCGCGCTGCGCATGATCGAGGCGGCCGAGCAGAGCGGGGAGCTCAAGCCCGGCGGGACGATTGTCGAGCCGACCTCCGGAAACACCGGGGTCGGGCTCGCCATCGTGGCCCAGCAGAAGGGTTACAAGTGCATCTTCGTCTGCCCGGACAAGGTTTCCCTCGACAAGATCAATGTGCTGCGGGCGTACGGGGCCGATGTCGTCGTCTGCCCCACCGCCGTCGACCCTGAGCACCCGGACTCCTACTACAACGTCTCCGACCGCCTGGTGCGCGAGACGCCCGGCGCCTGGAAGCCCGACCAGTACTCCAACCCGAACAATCCGCTCTCCCACTACCACTCCACCGGCCCTGAGCTGTGGGAGCAGACGGAAGGGAAGATCACCCATTTCGTGGCGGGCATCGGCACCGGCGGCACCATCTCCGGTACGGGCGGCTATCTGAAGGAGATCTCGAAGGGCAAGGTCAAGATCGTCGGCGCCGACCCCGAGGGTTCCGTGTACTCCGGCGGCTCCGGGCGGCCCTACCTCGTCGAGGGCGTCGGCGAGGACTTCTGGCCGACGGCGTACGACCGCAATGTGACCGACGAGATCGTCGCCGTGTCCGACAAGGACTCCTTCCAGATGACGCGGCGGCTCGCCAAGGAGGAGGGGCTCCTCGTCGGCGGGTCCTGCGGCATGGCCGTCGTGGCGGCGCTGCGGGTCGCGGAGCGGCTCGGCCCCGATGACGTGGTGGTCGTTCTTCTGCCCGACTCCGGGCGCGGCTACATGAGCAAGATCTTCAGCGACGAGTGGATGAACGACTACGGGTTCCTGGAGCAGGCCGGCGACCAGCCTCGCGTCGGTGACGTACTGAGCCGCAAGGAGGGCGGCCGGCTGCCCTCGCTCGTTCATATGCACCCGGAGGAGACGGTCGGCGAGGCCATCGAGGTGCTGCGTGAGTACGGCGTCTCGCAGATGCCCATCGTGAAGCCGGGCGCGGGCCACCCCGACGTGATGGCGGCGGAGGTCATCGGCTCGGTCGTCGAACGCGAGCTCCTGGACGCCCTGTTCGCGCAGCGCGCCTCGCTCGGCGACCCGCTGGAGAAGCACATGTCGGACCCGCTGCCGCAGGTCGGCTCGGGCGAGCCGGTCGCCGACCTGATGGCGGTGCTCGGCGAGTCCAGCGGCGCCGACGCGGCGATCGTCCTCGTCGAGGGCAAGCCGACCGGCGTGGTCAGCCGTCAGGACCTGCTGGCCTTCCTCGCGGCGCAGCAGGGGCAGTAGCCGCGGGCGGCCACCAGGTGTGCCGTGGTCCGGACTTCGCGGAAGTGGTACGAGCGCGACACGTCCGCGCAGCACCCGCTTAACACGGCTCCGGCACATTGGTGGTTGTCGGCGTACAGGAACTCCGGAGCGGCTCCCGGACCTCTGAACGCCAGGACGCGGCCGGGTCCTGACCCGGCCGGCGTCCCTCGCGGGGACCGCCGTCGTCCCGCCCCCTGGGCAACCGGGGGTGCGGCGGTCCCCGCGCATGAACCTCAGGGGAAGCGGACGCTCAGTCGTCCCACTCCGAATTCCGCCCCCGGTCCCGGCGCCGGCCGAAGCGCATCCCGCGCATCGAATGCACCGCGTTCACCCCGACGATGCCGCCCCACGTCACGAAGAGGCCCGGCAGGTCGGCGTTGACCACGCCGATCGCCGAGAGCGGGATCGCCAGGATCAGCGAGACGATGCCGAAGCCGAAGCGCTCGCCCCACGAGTCCACCGCGTCGGCCGGCGCCCGGGAGCCGCGGGCGACGACCATCTGCTGCTCGGCCATGTGCCGGCGCATGCGCCGGTCTATCGTGCCGTCCAGGCGCTGCTCGACCTTCTCGAGGAACGAGTCGACCAGCGCGGACTCATACTCTTCGCCTAGCTCTCTGCGGGCGTGCAGAGTGGCGTCGAGTTCCTTCTTGAGTTCGGCGTCACGGGCTTCCATAGTCCTTCACGGTACGGAGTTCCGGCGCCTGTGACAGTGGGGCTATCCCCCCATTCTCATCGGGGTCAGCCCCTAGGGCATTGCGCCGGGCCACGAGCCAGTACAGGACCGCCGGGACGACCAGACCCACGATCCACGACACGTCCGCGCCGCCGAGCGGCTCCACCAGCGGGCCGGTGTAGAAGTGCGTGACCAGGAACGGGAGCTGGGCGAGGAGCCCGACGACGTACACGGAGAGCGCGTCCCAGCGCCATGCGCCGTACCGCCCCGCCGGGTCCGAGAGCGCCGGGATGTCGTAGCGCTCCTTCGAGATCAGGTAGTAGTCGACCAGGTTGATCGCCGACCACGGCGTGAAGAACGTCAGCAGGAACAGCAGGAAGTCCTTGAAGGACGTCAGGAAGCTGTCCTTTCCGAGGAGCGCCACCGCCGTGCCCGCCACCATGATCAGCGCGATGTACGCCGCCCTGCCGCGCGGGGAGAGGACCTTCTGGCCCCGGAATCCGCTGATGCTCGTCACCATCGACATGAAGCCGCCGTAGGTGTTGAGCACGTTGATGGTCAGCTTGCCCAGCGCGATCACGAAGTACAGGAACGAGGCGATCAGGCCCGTGCCGCCCAGGCCCACGACGTACCCGACCTGGTTGGCGAGGAAGGCCTCGCCCGCGCTCGCCGCCACCAGGACGCCGAACGTCATCGACCACTGCGAGCCGAGCGCCGAGCCGGACAGCGTCCACCAGAAGGTGGCCTTCCCCGACGTCGTACGCGGCAGATAGCGCGAGTAGTCCGCGACGTACGGACCGAAGGCCAGCTGCCAGGACGCCGAGAGGGAGACGGCGAGCAGGAACATCGGCAGGTCGAAGTGGGCGTCGGAGAGGAGTGCCGACAGGTCCACGCGGTCCAGGAGGCGGATGCCGAGGTAGACGAAGGCGAGCGCACAGATCACGCTCGCGATCCGGCCGAGCGTGTGGATGACGCGGTAGCCGACCGCCGCCGTCACCGCCGTGACCACCGCGAAGATGATGATGCCGGTGGTGTCGTTCGTGTGCGTCAGCTCGGCCGTGGCCTGTCCGGCCAGGACGCTGCCGCTCGCGAAGAATCCGACGTACATCACGATGACCAGGAGCAGCGGGACGACCGCGCCCTTCACGCCGAACTGGGCGCGCGACTGGATCATCTGGGGCAGGCCCAGTTTCGGGCCCTGCGCCGAGTGCAGGGCCATCACCGCGCCGCCGAGCACATTGCCCAGGAGCAGGCCCACGATCGACCAGACCACGTCGCCGCCGAAGACGACGGCGAGCGCGCCGGTGACGACCGCGGTGATCTGCAGGTTGGCGCCCAGCCAGAGTGTGAACTGGCTGAACGCGGTGCCGTGCCGTTCGTCGTCGGGGACGACGTCGATGGAGCGCCGCTCCACCAGGTCCTCAGCTGCCATGCCGCTCGACTCCCCTACTTCTTCGGTTGCTTCTTGGTGAGTCCGTGGCGCGCCGCCCAGTCGTTCGCGACGTCCTCCGGGTCCTTCTTGTCCTTGTCCACCAGGCGGTTGAGCTCGGTGAGTTCCTTCGTCGTCAGTGCGGCGCCGAGGCGGGCGAGCGCCTTGCGGACCGTCGAGTCGGCCTTGCGGTCGGCGATGAGCGGGACGACGTGCTGGCCGGGGATCAGGTTCTTGGGGTCGCTGAGCACGACCCACTTCTCGGCCTGGATGTCGGTGTCGGTGGTGAAGAGGTTCGCCACGTCCACGTCACCCTTCTTCAGGGCGCCCTTCACCAAGGGCCCCGAGGAATCAAGGGACTTGAACTCCTTGAACTCGACTCCGTAGACGTCCTTGAGGCCGACCGCGCCGACCGTGCGCTTCTTGACCTCGGGCGCCGCGCCGATGACGAGCTTCCCGTTGTGCTTCGCGAGATCGGCGAGGGACTTGAGGCCGTACTCGTCGGCGGTCTCGCGCGTGACGGCGAAGGCGTCGGAGTCCTCGGCGCGCCCGTAGGGCAGGATCTGCAGCCCGCGCGGCAACGCCATGGCGAGGGCGTTCTGCATCTCGCCCTCCTCGGTGGCCGTCGCCTTGGGGTCGAGGTAGTGCAGGAGCGCGCCCTGGTACTCGGGCAGCAGATCGATGTCGCCGCCCTTGAGCGCGGGGATGAGGATCTCGCGGGTGCCGAGGTTGGGGCGGACGTTCGTCTTCACGCCCTCCGCTTCGAGCGCGGCGGCGTAGAGGTAGCCGAGCACCTGGTTCTCGGTGAAGTTGGCGGTGCCGATGGTGACGCCGTTCTTGCTGGAGCCGCCGCCTCCGCCGCCGGCACCCTGGCCGTCGAGCGAGGTGATGCCGCCGCTGCACGCGGCGAGCGCGGGGACGGACGCGGCGGCGAAGAGTCCGCCGAGGAGAGTTCTGCGGTTGATGTGGGCCATCTGGCTTGCTCCTAGGCCGACTTGGCGGGGCGGTGGCGGAAGAGGGCGCGCTGCAGTGCGGAGAGCGCGAGGTCGAGGACGACGGCGACGACGGCCACGAGCACGGCACCGCCGAGCACTTGGACCAGATCACGCTGGGCGAGCCCGTCGAAGACGTACCGGCCGAGCCCGCCGAAGGAGACGTACGCGGCGATGGTGGCCGTCGCCACCACCTGGATCAGGGCGAGCCGCAGGCCGGTCATGATCAGCGGCAGTGCGAGGGGGAGTTCGACCTGGAACAGGACCTGGTGCCAGCGCATCCCCTGCCCCCGCGCGGCGTCCCGCACCTCCGGGTCGACCGCGGTCATCCCCGCGTAGGTGTTGGTGACGATGGACGGCACGGCGAGCGCGACGAGCGCGATGTAGACGGGCCACATGGAGAGCCCGCTGGCCAGGAAGACCAGCACCACCAGGCCGACGGTGGGCAGCGCGCGCCCGAAGCTCGCCAGGTTGATGGCGAGGAACGCGCCGCGACCGGTGTGCCCGATGAGCAGGCCGACCGGCAGCGCGATGGCGGCCGCGATGAGCGTGGCGAGCAGCGAGTACTGGAGGTGCTCGGCGAGGCGGTGCGCGATGCCGTCGGGCCCGGCCCACTGCTCGCCGCCGACCAGCCAGGCGCCGAGGTCCTTGAAGAGTTCGTACATGTCACGCACTCCTCTTGCGGCGGGTCCACGGGGTCAGGGCGTACTGGAGGGTGACGAGCAGCGCGTCCGCGGCGAGCGCGAGCAGCAGGGTCAGGACGACGCCCACGATCACCGGGGTGGGGAAGTTGCGCTGGAACCCGTCCGTGAAGAGCTGCCCGAGTCCGCCGTCGCCGATGTAGGTCGCCACGGACACGAGGGAGATGGCCATGACGGTCGCGATCCGCACCCCCGCCATGATCACGGGGAGCGCGAGCGGGAGTTCGACGGTGAGGAGGGTGCGCAGCGGCCGTGTGCCCATGGCCTTGGCCGCCTCCTTCGTCTTCGCGGGGACGGAGTCCAGGCCCTCGACGGTGTTCCGCAGGAGCACGACGAGCGTGTAGATGGTGAGCCCGATGACGGTCGTCGTCCGCGTGAGCCCGCTGACCGGGAGCAGCAGCACGAACACCGCGATGGACGGGATCGTGAACAGGACGTTCGACAGGCCGAGCAGCAGCCCGCGCAGCGGCCTGACGCGGTGCGCGACGACGGCGAGCGGCAGCGAGATCAGCAGTCCGAGGAGTACGGCGGTCAGGGCGGCCTGGAGGTGCGACAGCGTGAGGGTGGTGAGGTCGCCGGAGTGGTCGGATATCCACGACCAGTCGACGGTCATGCCTTGACCGCGCTTGCCTCGGTGTGCGCGTGCCCCGCGTGCTCGTGGATGTCGTCGCGGGACGTGACGCCGGTCAGGATGCCGTTCGTGTCGACGCGGGCGACGAGGCCGCTGGGGGCGGCTATGGACTCGTTGAGCGCGGAGAGCAGCGAGTCGGTGTCCCGCAGGGGTCGTACGGGGGTCTCCGCCTCGGTCTCCGTGTCGCGCCAGGCCAGCGGCTTGCGGGCCGCGTCCACGGCCAGCGTCCAGCGGCCGCCCTCGGGGGCGGGGCCCTGGGGGACGCCGGCGAGGGTGCTGAGGGAGAGCAGCTTGAGGCCGCGTTCGGCGCCGAGGAAGTCGGCGACGAAGTCGTCGGCGGGGCGGGCCAGGAGCTCGGCGGGGGACGCGCACTGGACGAGGTGGCCGCCGGTGCGGAAGACGGCTATCCGGTCGCCGAGCCGTACGGCCTCGTCGATGTCATGCGTGACGAAGACGATGGTCTTGTTCAACTCCCGCTGGAGTCGCAGCAGTTCGTCCTGGAGCTGGGTGCGGACCACCGGGTCGACGGCCCCGAAGGGCTCGTCCATGAGCAGCACCGGCGGATCGGCGGCGAGCGCGCGGGCCACGCCGACGCGCTGCTGCTGGCCGCCGGAGAGCTGGTGCGGGTAGCGCTTCCCGGCGTCGGCGGCGAGGCCGACCGTCTCCAGGAGTTCCGCCGCGCGTGCTCGTGCCTTCCGGCGGCCCCAGCCGAGCAGCAGCGGCACGGTGGCGATGTTGTCCAGGACCGTGCGGTGCGGGAAGAGTCCCGCCTGCTGGATGACGTAACCGATGGAACGGCGCAGTTCGGCGGCGTCCTGTTCCAGGACGTCCTTGCCGCCCACCCTGATGGTCCCGGAGGTCGGATCGACCATCCGGTTGATCATGCGGAGGGTCGTCGTCTTGCCGCAACCGGAAGATCCGACGAGGACGGTGACGCCGCCTTCGGGCATCTCCAGGTTGAGGTCGTGGACCGCGGTGGTGCCGTTCGGGAAGCGTTTGTGGACCGTGTCGAACTGGATCATGAGGAGTCCCTTGCCCGGCTGTATATCGTCATGCAGAGTTCTTTGTGACTGAATAGATTGTCAATAGTCCGTCGGCGCCCAGGCGTAAATCCCTGGTTACGAGTGGCCGCAGGGCAAGACGGAGCGTCCGTTTGAGGAGGAAAGGCGCGTGATGTCGTCTCGTATCGCGGACAGGGCGACCGATGGCAGCGGCCCGGTCGTCGTCCTGGACGGCCGCGGACTGATGGTCGCGGATGTCGTACGACTGGCTGATTCCGCCGCCCGGCCGGTGCCGGCGACCGACGGGATGAAACGCGTCGAGCACGCGTGGAACGCCGCGCGGGAGATCGCCTCCTGGGGGCGCGTCTACGGCCGCTCCACCGGTGTCGGCGCGAACCGGAACGAGTCCGTGCCCACCGAGGCGGCCGCCGACCACGGTCTGCGGCTGCTGCGTTCGCACGCCGGGGCGATCGGCGAGGAACTGCCCGCGCGGGAGGTGCGGGCGATGCTGGCGGTGCGCGCCAACCAGCTCCTGGCGGGCGGCGCGGGCCTGCGCCCGACCGTCGTGACAGCCCTCTGCGAGGCGCTGGAGACGGGCGCCTACCCGAAGGTGAACGAGTTCGGCTCGGTCGGCACGGGCGACATCGCGGCGCTCGCCCAGATGGGCCTGGCGCTGGCGGGCGAACACCCTTGGCAGGGACAGGGGGTGCCCCCCGCCCCCCAGCCCCTGGACAACAACGACGCCCTGGCCCTGATCAGCAGCAACGCCCTCACCCTCGGCCAATCCGCCCTGGCGCTGCAGGAGTTGCGCGGCCTGATCGCGGCGACGCAGGTGGTGGCCGCGCTGTCCCTGATGGCGGTGGACGGTTCGTACGAGGCATACGCACTACCCGTCCACGAGGCGCGCCGCCACGCGGGTTCGTACGCGGTGGCGGAACGCATGCGGCGGCTCCTGGGCGCCCCCGACCGCCCGACCCCGCCCCTGGGCCGCATCCAGGACCCGTACGGCTTCCGCTGCGTACCGCAGATCCACGGCCCCGCGCACGACGCGGCGGACGCGCTGGAGGAGGTGCTGACGGTGGAGATCAACGCGGCGGCGGAGAACCCGCTGATCTCCCCGGACGACATGGCGGCGTACCACCACGGCGGCTTCTACCTGGCCCAACTGGCGCTGGCCCTGGACCACTTCAGACTGTCGATGACGCAGGCGGCGCGCCTGTCGACGTCGCGGTTGTCGACCCTGAACGAGCCGTCCTTCACCCGCCTGCGCCCCTTCCTGGCGGACGGCGAACCGGCGTCGTCGGGCGTGATGATCCTCGAGTACGCGGCCGGGGCGGCCCTGGGTGACCTACGGGCCTTCTCCGCGCCCGCGTCACTCGGCCACGCGGTGCTGTCGCGAGGGGTGGAGGAGCAGGCGAGCTTCGCCTCGCTGGCGGCGCGGCAGACGCTGCGGGCGTGTGAGGCGTACCGGATGGTGGTGGGCTGCGAACTGGTGGCGGCGGTACGGGCGTTGAGGCAGCGGGACATGCGCCTCGATCCGTCTCTCCCGGTCGGCAGGGCCTTCGAGCTGGCGGATTCGGTCCTGGATCCGGAGCTGGCGGACCGCCCGCTGACGGATGATGTGACGGCGGCGGCCGGGCTGCTCGACCGGTTCACCGAGCTGTGGGCGGGGCTGGGGACGACCGGAACGGCCTTTGAGGGACAGGGTGTTGTGACGAGGGGAACGGTATGAGTGACAGTCCTGCGGCGCGGCTGCAAGTGCTCTTCGAGGGGCATCGGCTGACGCCCACACAGCGGCGTATCGCGCACTGCATGGTGCGGCGGGCGGCGGACGTCCCGTTCCTGTCCAGCGTCGAGCTGGCGGAGCTGGCCGGGGTGAGCCAGCCGTCGGTGACGCGGTTCGCCGTGGCGCTGGGCTTCGACGGATACCCGGCGCTGCGGCGCCATCTGCGGGACGTGACGCCGGCGGAAGAGGCGGCGGAGAACCCCCTCAACGAGTACCAGCAGGCGGTGGAGGCGGAGATCGCGAACCTGCGGCACCTGGCGGAGGTCCTCGCGGACCCGTCCCCGGTGGAGCGGGCGGGCCGCCTGCTCGCGGCCTCCCGCCCCCTGCCGGTGCTCGGGCTGCGGGCGGCGGCGTCGCAGGCGTACGGCTTCGCGTACTTCGCGGCGAAGGTGCATCCGGATGTACGGCTCCTCGACTCGGGCGGCACGATGCTGGCCGACCGGATCGACGCGGCGGTGCGGGCGGGTGCCTCCGCCCTCCTCTGCTTCGCGCTGCCGCGTCATCCGCGGGAGGTGGTGGACGCCCTCGCGTACGCGCAGGGCGCGGGCCTCTCCGTCGTAACGGTGGCGGACTCGGCGTTCGCCCCCGTGGCAGCCCACTCGGACCTCCTCCTCCCGGCAGCGGTAGGCACAGGCCTGGCCTTCGACACGGCCTGCGCCCCGATGCTGCTGGGCCGGGTCCTCCTGGAGGCGATGTGCGACGGCTTGCCGGATGCGCAGGCGCGGTTGGAGGAGTTTGATGTGGGAGCGGCGGAGCGGGGGTTGTTTGTGGAGTAGGGGAGGGGAGGGGAGGGGAGGGGAGGGGAGGGGAGGGGAGGGGGCCAGGGGTTGGTTGGGGCGGCTGCTTGGGGGTGGGCCGGTGCCTTCGATCGTGGCCGGGGCCGCCCGGCTTCTGCGGAGTGTGGCGGTTCCGGCGCCCCTGTAAAGGGCGCTCCGCTGCGCTACGCGTCGGCTTCGCCGATTCCGCTTGCGCTCCACCCTTGACAGGCCCGCCTCCACCGCAGAGACCTTCTTGACCGGGCGGCCAGGGGAGGGGACTCACGGGAGGGACCGGTCCGGTGCCCGGTCTTCATGCCGGGTGCGGACTGGTTCGGAGTGGCTCGGTCATGCGAGGAGGGGCCGTCCGACAGATCGGCTCAGCCCCGGGACCTGGGCCGGCCGTTGTGCCGTCTGCGGACTGGTCCGGTGCAGCTCGCCCACTGGGTGAAGTCGGGGCCCGACAGGCCGGCTTCGCTCCGGGACCTGGGGCGGCCGTCGTGCCGTCTGCGGACTAGTCCGGTGTAGCTCGCCCACTGGGTGAAGTCGGGGCCCGACAGGCCGGCTTCGCTCCGGGACCTGGGGCGGCCGTCGTGCCGTCTGCGGACTAGTCCGGTGTAGCTCGCCCACTGGGTGAAGTCGGGGCCCGACAGGCCGGCTTCGCTCCGGGACCTGGGCCGGCCGTCGTGCCGTCTGCGGACTGGTTCGGTGCAGCTCGCCCGCGCGGAAGGGCGCGGCAGCAGGGCGGCATGCGGTGCAGGGGCTGCTTTCCGAGAAAGTCCCACGACACGCCGCCCCCAGCCCCCAATCAGCGGGACTTTCTCGGATCCCGCCCCAGATCCCCCCTTCCAGCACCCGAGATGACCGATATGCCGGAATCGGGGGCGGGAGGTAAGGCCCCGCCCGTCACACACACCTCGACCGCCTCCCCTTCATCGCGCCGCCCTTCCCGCCCCTGCCGTCTGGCCGCCGCCACCGGCGGCACGACGTCCGTCATCCGGCACCCATCTCCCACTGTCCGGCGGCCCCCACCGCCCGCACGGCCGTGATCACCACAGACCGTCAGCCGGACCCGGCCGCGCACCCCCAGCCCCTTCCGCCTGGCGGCACCCCCGCCGCATGACGCCCGCCCCGAAAGATCCGGTCGGCAGCCGCTTGACGAAACCGGGACCCATCCCCGCACCGACCGCGCACCCCCGCTCCTCCCAACTGGCGGCGCCTGCACCGAACCAGTCCGCACCCGACATGACGACCCGGCCCGCCCTCCGGGGCGATGTCGGGCTGTCGGGCGGCCTCTCCCCAAGTGGGCGAGCCGCACCGAACCAGTCCGCACCCGGCACGAAAGCCGAACCGTTCTACCGGCCCTCCCCGTGAGTCCCCTCCCGTGGCCGCCCGGTCAAAAGGGTCACTGCGGTGGAGGTGGGCCTGTCAAGGGTGGAGCGAAGCGGAATCGGCGAAGCCGACGCCCGTAGGGCGCCCTTTACAGGGGCGCCGGAACCGCCATACTCCCCAAAACCGGGCGGCCCCGGCCACCAACAACGACACCGGCCCACCCCAAGCAGCCCCCGCCCGACCGGCGTTCACCCTTGCCCATGACGGCAGTTCAGCTCAGGCAGAGGCGCGGCCCCCTCCGAAGCCCGCCGCCCCCCCACCTCTCACCCTCCCCTCAGATTCCCCCGCTAGCCTCCCCCGCCAAAAGCAGCGTGCGGAGGAGGCAGGGGACGTGGGGCGTGGTGGGGTTGGGGTGGGGCGGGTGTCTGTTGTTGTGCGGGCGGGGGCCTGGCCGCTGGGGTGGATGGGAGTGCTTGCCGCCGGTGTCGGTGCGTTGCCGAGTGGGCTCACCGGGCGGCGTATCGGCATGTTCAGTGGCGCCGCGCTCTTTGTGCTCGCGGCCGCCACCGTCACGTACGTCCGAAGGAATCGGTACACCGCCCTCGCCCGCGAAGCGACCCGCGTCGGGCGGTACGACGTGCTTCAGGATCGGGCCGTCACCGTACGCAACTGGCGTCGCGCCCACCGCCGGTGGCTCGCCACGGCCTTTCTCGGCGCCGTCGGCACTTCCTTCGTGATCCCCGTGGCGGCAGGTGCCGCGATGGCCGGTGCGGGAGTCGGGCTCTGGGCCAAGGCCGCCTGGCTCGGCCACAGGGAACGGGACGCTGACGCCCTGTACTGGGTACGCGTCGACTGGCTGAACCCCCGCGCAGGCGCCCCCGCGGCCAAGGCCGTCAAGGGCTACCGCACCACAGGCCCGGCGGCGGGCGACGCCGCACCCGGCGGGGCGCGGCGCCGCACGACAGCGCTGCGGGGATAGGGCCCGCCCGGCGGATCTGGCCGTCTCTGCCGGGCCGTCGTGCCAGGCCCGGCGGAAGGACGCCCTAGGGCCTGTCCGGCGGATCTTGCCTGGGACGCGCTGGCCTGGCACGCGCATCTGCGGCGTTGTCGTCAATCACCATCGCTCCGCGATGCCTCGATCCTCCGCCTTGCAGCTGCACGCACCAGACCACCGCTCACCGGCAGAGACAAGGCACCGCCCACAGGAGCCGGCCAGATCCGCCGGACAGGCCCTAGTCCCCGCCCGGCGGAAACGCCCTAGTCCTCGCCCCGCACCCGCAGCACCACCTTGTTGAGCGCCCACAAGCCGATCCCGATCGCCACCAGTACCCCCGCCCGGATGTAGACCTCCGCCGGGCGGTCGGCCAAGGGGCTCGCCAGGATCAGGGCCGTGATCGCCCCGAGGACCGGCAACGCCGTCGGCGTACGGAAGTGTTCGTGGTCCACGCGGTCGCGGCGCAGGACGAGGACCGACACGTTGACCACCGCGAAGACGCAGAGGAGCAGGAACGCCGTCGTGTCGCCCAGGCCCTCGATCTCGCCCGTCGAGACCAGGCCGATGGCCAGGATCGAGACGAAGACGATGCCGACGACCGGCGTCCGGCGTCGCGCCAGGACGCGGCCCATCGCGCGCGGCAGGATGCGTTCGTTGGCCATCCCGTAGCAGAGGCGCGAGGCCATCATGATGTTGATGAGAGCGGAGTTCGTCACCGCGAACAGCGCGATCAGGGCGAAGAGTTTGTGCGGGAAGTCGACGCCGCCCGCCTTCACGACCTCCAGGAGCGGGCCGCTCGATCCCTCCAGGGTCTTGTGGTCGACCAGGAGGGAGGAGACCAGCGCCACCAGGACGTAGATCGTGCCCGTCACCGCCACGCCGATGAAGATCGCGCGCGGGAAGGTGCGGACGGGATCCTTCGTCTCCTCCGCCATGTTCACGGAGTCCTCGAAGCCCACGAACGCGAAGAAGCCGAGCGCGGTCGCGCCGAGCACGCCCGTCATCAGGGCGTACGCCGTGCCGTCGCCCGCCTCGAAGTCGGTCAGGCGGGACGGTTCGCCGTCCCCGGTCAGGACGGCGTACGCGCCGATCGCGAGGATGATGACCAGGCCCGTCAGTTCGACGACGGTCAGGACGACATTCGTCTTCACCGACTCCGACACGCCCCGCATGTTCAGCGCGGCCAGCAGCACGATGAAGGTGATCGCGATCAGCGTCGGCGGCAGCGCGTCGCTCGTCAGCTCGCTCAGGTAGTCGCCGCTGAAGGCCCTGGCCGCCGCGCTCGCCGACGACAGGCCCGAGCACATCACCATGAACGCGATGATGAAGGTGAGGAACGGGGTCTTGAAGGCTTTCTGGGTGTAGAGGGCCGCGCCCGCCGCCTTCGGGTACTTGCCGACCAGTTCGACGTACGAAGCGGCCGTCAGGATCGCCACGACGAAACCGATCGCGAACGGCACCCACAGCGCGCCGCCGACCTTCCCCGCGACCTTGCCCGTGGTCGCGTAGATGCCGGTGCCGAGGATGTCGCCGATCACGAAGAGGATCAGCAGCTTGGGGCCGATGGCACGGTGCAGGGCGCCCTCTTCGGCGGGTGGTGGTGTGGTCGTGGACGTGTCGGATGTCGTCACAGGTGCCTCCCCCGAGACCGGGTACGCGGATGAGTACGGGTCTGGTGAGAGGGTCTGCCCGTGATGCACGTCACTATGCGGGACTTGAGGAATCTCAGAGCCTCCGGGTGACGGGACGGCGCCGCCCCCTCTTGGGTGCGGCGCCGCAGGCCTGCTGGATCAGGCGTCCGGATCAAGCGTCCGGATCAGACGTCCGGATCAGACGTCCGGATCAGACGTCCGGATCAGACGTCCAAGTCCGCCTCGATGCGCTTCAGTTGATGCCGCGCCATCGCCAGATTCGCCCGGTTCTTGTCCAGCGCCACGTAGAGGAACAGGCCGTTGTTGTTGCGGCCCTTGATGAGCCGGATCAGGTGGTACTGGGATCCGAGCGAGATCAGGATGTCCTCGATCTCGTCCTTGAGGCCCAGCATTTCCATCGTGCGCAGTTTGGCGCGCACCACGTCGGTGTTCCCCGCGGCGGCGACGGTGAGGTCCATGTCCTTCCCGCCGCCGAGCGTGCCGAGCGCCATACCGCTCGTGTAGTCGACCAGGGCGGCGCCGATGACACCTTCGATCGATGTGGCTGTCTCTTTGAGCGCGGTCTCCGTGTTGGCCATGAGCTTCGCACTTCCTTTCCGTCGGCTGGGTGTCCGTGACGAACCGGACGATGAGGGTGATGCGGGTGAGGTGGGGGGCATGGGTCAGGCTTCCTCCGCTGGTTGGGCGGCGGCGTCCGGACGGACGGCCGCGTCGACCAGCTCTCCGATGAGAGCGCTGGACCGGCGGGCCTCCAGATGCAGTCGGCCGACGTTGATACGGGGCTCGGCGAGCAGGGTCAGGACGGCGGACGAGCCGGCCGCGTACGTCGCGACGTATCCCTCCTCGCCCCGGACGATCAGCTCCCGGAAGTCGCCCTGGTGCGTCGCGTCGGCCAGGCGCAGGGCCACGCCGAGCGCCGCCGCCGTGAGCGCGCAGACTCCTTCGGCCTCCACGTCCGTGGCGTCCTGGGCCAGCACCAGACCGTCGACACTGGCCGCGAGGGCGCCCCTGAGCTGGGGTATCCGAGACCGCAGCCGTTTCAGTTCGCCGAGTACCTCGGCTTCGGCAGGCATCCGCTTTCTCCTCCCGGAGCGCCGCCAGAGCGCAGAGAGTTTCATGTGGGCAGATACGCGGCCCGGTGAGCGGTGCGGAGCTTCACAGGCTTGCCTCCAGTGCGTCACGGAGCCGGCGTAACAGGGCGATGTCCGGGTCGGCAGAGACCTCCCCGACCCATGCGGGGGCGAGGGGCGGGTCGGGGGACGCCCGCTCCCGCATCGTCGTCACGAGCCCGGCGGCGGCCAGCCGCCGCACTTCGAGCAGGGTGTGGAACGCGGGGAGCCCGAGGGCCCAGGCGATGGCCGTGGGGGTACGGACGCCGTCCGCGAGCCGCAGCACGGCCCGCTGCCGGGCGGAGACCGACTGGCCGGGCGCGGGCGGGCGGGCCACGACGGGCGTGTCGTCGATCTCCGGGTCGGGCCAGATGCCGTCGAGCAGCGCCCGGCGCCGCCGGGACTCCCGGTCCACCGTCGCCACGGGCACCGGCCGCACCCGGCCGAGCCAGTGCGCGACGCCGTAGCGGAACCGGGTGGGCCCGCAGGTGGGACCGAGCACGAAGAACGCGGCGTCGAACAGCGCGCCGAGATGGCACAGCTCCAGTTCGCCGGCCGCCACCCGGCCGCTGTCGACGAGATGGCGCCCCACCTCGTTGCGGGCGCCCGCCTCGGTGAGGGCCTCCTCCCAGCCCTGCCGGGGCAGCACTCCGCCGGTGGTGAGCAGGACGTCGAGGCCGGGCGCCGCGGGGCTCTCGGCGTGCACGACGCTGCCCTCCGCGAGATACAGGGTGCCCTGGCCGCGCAGCAGCGCGCCCGTCGCGTGCTCCTCGGCGAGCCGCAGCAGCATGGGCGAGGTGGTGACGCGGGCGGTGGTGACCTCGGCGGTGGTCACAGCAGGACCAGCCGTTCGGCGAGGTCGCTCAGCCGTCTGCGCGCGAGGGCGAGGTTGCCGTTGTCGCGGTCGAGCCAGAGATGCAGGAAGACGCTGCTGTCGAACGTCGTCGCCACGAAGCGGATCAGGTGGAAGCTCGTCCTGGTGGTGACGATGAGGTCCTCGACGGGCAGTCTGTCGGACGCCGGTTCCTCGCCCGGCGCTCCGTCGCCCGACGGTTCCTCGCCAGGGGGCCCCTCGCCCGGCGGTCCGTCGGCCGGTGCGAAGGCGCGGTACTCGACCGCGGCCCGTGCCACCTCCGCGGACTCGGCCGCGGTCACCTCATGGTCTCCGTTGGGCGAATCGCCGACTGCCCCGAGGGAGAGCCCGCTGGTCCAGTCGACGATCGCGACCCCGCGTGCCCCTGGCAGTGTCATCGCTTCGAGCAGACACTCGTCGATTCCGGGCACGCGCGGCCCCCTCCCCATCCCCATGGTGCGCCGGGCAATCCCCATCGCCCGGTGACGAGGAAGGTACGCACAGTCGTGAGGATCGCGGGGGGTTCCGGCGCTTTCCCCGTGAAGATGCCCTGGATCGACGGGGTCGGTACGCAGAGAGTCGCGACGTGTTTCGCGAGGGACCGGATTCTAAGGCCAAATGATCGCGGTCTGTGGTGGAGGGCGTGGTGCGGGCGGGCCGTTCAGAGGCGGCGCAACGCGTCCCGCTCGATGTCGCCGCCCGCCTCCGCCACGATCTCCTCCTGCGTCTGCGGCTCCCGTACCACCGCGAACCGCACCCCCGCGGACCGCACTCCCTCGGACCGCACCCCCTCGGACCCGGCCACGAAGCCGTAAATCCCGGGCCTGGCAAGGCTGTTGTACGAGTAGTGGTGCGCGAAGTAGTACGCGCCGGTGTCGAGCGCCGCCGCGTAGTCGCCCTGTTCCAGCAGCGGCAGCGGGCGGTTCTCGGCGAGCAGGTCGCCCGCGAAGCACGCCGGGCCCGCCACGTCCTGGGCGACCGGGGGTCCGCTCTTGGGCAGTCCCTTGGCGTCGTACGCGGCGATCCGCAGCGGCCATGACGCGGGCGCGTACACCGTGCGGGCCGCGACCTGGACGCCCGCGTGCGTCACCGCGATCGGCCTGCCGCCCGCCTTCTTCGCGTACTCGACGCGGGCGAGGACCGTGCCGTGCTTGGCGAGCAGCGAGCGGCCGAACTCCGTCACCAGTCCGTACCGCCCGTCCAACAGCCCCGGCACACGGGACTTGAGGCGGCGCGCGTACTGCGCGTGCGTAGGGCTCTCCTCGTCCGAACCGAAGTTGACGGGCAGTCCGCCGCCGATGTCGACGGTGTCGATCTGCCGGCGCCCGGCGCGTTCGTTGATCTCCTCGGCCAGTTCGTACGTCGCCGCCACGCCCCGCACCATCAGTTCGAGCGGCATGCCCTGCGAACCGGAATGGGCGTGCAGCCGGGTCAGCCACGGGCGGTCGAGGCAGGCCCGGACGACCCACTCTCGGGCGCCCTCGTCGCGCAGCGGCACCCCGAACTTGGAGGTCGACGTGGCCGTGGACAGCGCGCCGATGGAGCCGCCGCCGATCTGCGGGTTCACCCGCAGGCCGATGGGGGAGCTGCTGTGCGCCGACCGGACCATCGCGTCGATGCGGTCCAGCTCCTGCGGGTTGTCCGCGTTGACCGCGATGCCGAGCGCGAGGGCCTCGCGCAGTTCGGCGGGCGTCTTGGCGGGCGAGTCGAGGACCGTCTGTGCGGGGGACACCCCGGCGGCCCGCGCGATGCCGAGCTCGCCGGGGCTCGCCACCTCGGCGCCGATGCCCGCGTCCCGAAGCAGCCGCACGACCGGGACCAGCGGCGACGCCTTCACGGCGAAGGCGTGCAGGACGGGGGTGCCGGCGGGCGTGACCGCGTCGAAGGCGGCGTGCAGGGCGGCGGCGGACGCCCGGATGCCGGTGATGTCGAGGAGTCCGACGACCGGCGACGACGGGCCGACGACGCCCTGCTCGACGGCGGCGCGGACGGCCTGGTCGCGGCGGGCCGCCGACTCCGCGGCCGGTGCGGCCGGTGCGGACGCGTGTGCGGTCTCCACCCCGTGATCGCTCATGCGTTCAAGCCAATCACCCGCGACGCGACCCCGCTGCCGTACCAGGGTATTGACTAGTTCTATTCATCATCGCAGGATGTGAATAACAAGGTCACAGCGGCAAGACACAGCAGACACAGCAGCAAGACACAGCAGAGCGTCACGGACGGCTTCACGCTAGGAGGCATCGCCATGTCAGGACCCCGCCCCGTACGGGCACCGCGCGGTACGGAACTGAGCGCCCTGGGATGGCAGCAGGAGGCCGCCCTGCGCATGCTGCAGAACAACCTCGACCCAGAGGTCGCCGAGCACCCCGACAAGCTCGTCGTCTACGGCGGCACCGGCAAGGCGGCCCGCGACTGGCGCTCCTTCGACGCCATGGTGCGTACGCTCCGGACCCTCAAGCAGGACGAGACGATGCTCGTCCAGTCGGGTCGCCCGGTCGGCGTCATGCAGACCCACGAGTGGGCGCCGCGCGTCCTCATCGCCAACTCCAACCTCGTCGGCGACTGGGCCAACTGGGAGGAGTTCCGCCGCCTGGAGCAGCTGGGCCTGACCATGTACGGCCAGATGACGGCCGGCTCCTGGATCTACATCGGCACGCAGGGCATCCTCCAGGGCACGTACGAGACGTTCGCCGCCGTCGCCGCGAAGAAGTTCAACGGCACGCTCGCGGGCACCATCACCCTCACCGCCGGTCTCGGTGGCATGGGCGGCGCCCAGCCGCTCGCCGTGACGATGAACGACGGCGTCGCCATCTGTATCGACGTCGACCCGCGCGCCATCGACCGCCGCATCGAGCACCGCTACCTGGACGTGAAGGCCGACAACCTGGCCCACGCGCTCCAGCTCGCCACCGAGGCCCGCGACCAGCGGAAGCCGCTCTCCATCGGCCTCCTCGGCAACGCCGCCGAGCTGCTCCCGCAGATGCTCGCCGAGGGTGCCCCGATCGACATCGTGACCGACCAGACCTCGGCGCACGACCCGCTCTCGTACCTCCCGGTCGGCGTCGACTTCGACGACATGGCCTCGTACGCCGCCAAGGACCCGGCGGGCTTCACCACCCGCGCCCGTGAGTCCATGGCCAGGCACGTCGAGGCGATGGTCGGCTTCATGGACGCCGGCGCCGAGGTCTTCGACTACGGCAACTCGATCCGCGGCGAGGCCCAACTGGCCGGATACGAGCGGGCGTTCGCGTTCCCCGGGTTCGTCCCCGCCTACATCCGCCCGCTCTTCTGCGAGGGCAAGGGCCCGTTCCGCTGGGCGGCGCTGTCCGGCGAGGCGTCCGACATCCACAAGACGGACAAGGCGATCCTCGACCTCTTCCCGGAGAACGAGTCCCTGCACCGCTGGATCAAGATGGCGGGGGAGCGCGTCCACTTCCAGGGCCTCCCGGCGCGCATCTGCTGGCTCGGCCAGGGTGAGCGCGACAAGGCGGGCGACATGTTCAACGACATGGTCGGCAACGGCACCCTCGCCGCCCCGCTCGCGATCGGCCGCGACCACCTGGACTGCGGCTCGGTGGCATCCCCGTACCGTGAGACGGAAGCCATGCTGGACGGCTCCGACGCGATCGCCGACTGGCCGCTCCTGAACGCCATGGTGAACGTCGCGTCGGGCGCCTCCTGGGTCTCCATCCACCACGGCGGCGGCGTCGGCATGGGCCGCTCCATCCACGCGGGCCAGGTCTCGGTCGCCGACGGCACGAAGCTCGCGGGCGAGAAGATCCGCCGCGTCCTCACCAACGACCCCGGCATGGGCGTCATCCGGCACGTCGACGCGGGCTACGACATCGCGGAGTCCGTGGCGGACGAGAAGGGCGTACGGATTCCGATGCGCGAGGGCGGCGACGCGTGAGCGACACGTTCCACGCCATGTGGCGTTCGCTGCGGCCCATCGGCCGCAGCGACGCCTCGGGCGGCTACCGCCGTTTCGCCTGGACCGGCGCCGACGCCGAGTGCCGCCTCTGGTTCCAGGCGCAGGCGGAGGCGCGCGGCCTCGACCACGAGGTCGACCGCAACGGCAACCAGTGGGCCTGGCTCGGGAATCCGGAGGCAGGGAACGCGGTCGTCACCGGCTCGCACCTGGACTCCGTCCCGGACGGCGGCGCCTTCGACGGCCCGCTCGGCGTCGTCTCCTCCTTCGCCGCCCTCGACGAACTCCGCGCCAGGAAGGTGTCGTTCACCCGCCCCCTGGCGATCGTCAACTTCGGCGACGAGGAGGGCGCGCGCTTCGGCCTGGCCTGCGTCGGCTCCCGGCTCACGGCGGGACAGCTGACCCGTGAGGCGGCGTACGAACTGAAGGACGGCGAGGGGATCAGCCTCCCGCAGGCGATGGAGGCCGCGGGCCACGACCCGTCCGCCATCGGCCCCGACCCCGAACGCCTCGCCCGCATCGGCGCGTTCGTGGAACTGCACGTGGAGCAGGGCCGGGCGCTCGACCTCTCCGGCGACGCCGTCGGCATCGCGTCCGCGATCTGGCCGCACGGCCGCTGGCGCTTCGACTTCCGGGGCGAGGCCAACCACGCGGGCACGACCCGCCTGGTCGACCGCCGCGACCCGATGCTGACGTACGCGGAGACGGTTCTCGCGGCCCGCAGGGAAGCCGAACTCGCGGGCGCGGTCGCGACGTTCGGCAAGATTTCCGTGGAGCCCAACGGGGTCAACGCGATCCCGTCGCTGGTGCGCGGCTGGCTCGACTCGCGCGCGCCGGACCAGCAGTCGCTGGACACGGTCGTGACGGGCGTCGAGAAGGCCGCCCGCGAGTACGCGGACCGGCACGGCATCGACCTCGACGTCGTACGGGAGTCCTTCACGCCGGTGGTGGAGTTCGAGGACGCGCTGCGGGACGAGCTGGGCGCGATCCTCGCGGGCGGTGCCGGGCGGCCGATCCCGGTGCTCGGCACGGGCGCCGGACACGACGCGGGTATTTTGTCCGGCTCGATCCCCACCGCCATGCTGTTCGTACGGAACCCCACGGGTGTCTCGCACTCCCCGGCCGAGTTCGCGGCCGAGGACGACTGCGTGGCCGGGGTGCGGGCACTGGCCGACGTACTGGAGGGCTTGGCGTGCAGGTGACGACTGGGACGGGCGCAGGCACGGAAGCGACGTACTGGCTGGAGCACGCCTGGCTCGACACGAACGTCGAGCCGGGCGTGGCGGTGGAGGTGTCGGGCGACCGGATCACGGCCGTCCGCAAGGGCGTCGTGGCACCGCCGCCCGGCGCGACGGTGCTCCGCGGCCTGACGCTCCCCGGTCTGGCGAACGCCCACTCGCACGCCTTCCACCGCGCGCTGCGCGGCACCGTCCAGGTGGGCTCGGGCACGTTCTGGACGTGGCGCGAGGTCATGTACTCGGTGGCGGACCGGCTGACTCCGCAGACGTACCACGCGCTGGCGCGGGCGGTGTACGCGGAGATGGCGCTCGCGGGCATCACGACGGTGGGCGAGTTCCACTACCTGCACCACGGTCCGGGTGGTACGGCGTACGCGGACCCCAACGCGATGGGCGAGGCGCTCATCCAGGCGGCGGCGGACGCGGGCGTCCGCATCACGCTCCTGGACACGGCGTACGTGGCGTCGGGCCTGCTGAGCGAGACGCGCGGCGAGCCGCCCAACCGCCACCAGCTCCGCTTCTCCGACGGTACGACGGAGGCGTGGGCGGAACGGGCCTCGCTCCTGAAGGACCGCGACCACGCCCGGATCGGCGCGGCGATCCACTCTGTACGCGCGGTCCCCGCGAGGCAGTTGGGGACGGTGGCGGAGTGGGCGTCGGCCCGCAACGCCCCCCTGCACGTCCACCTCTCCGAGCAGAAGGCGGAGAACGAGGCGTGCCAGGCGGTGCACGGCTGCACGCCGACGCGGCTGCTCGCGGACCACGGGGTGCTCGGGGCCCGCACGACGGGCGTCCACAACACGCACCTCACGGACGAGGACATCGCGCTGCTCGGCGGTTCCACGACGGGCACGTGCATGTGCCCCACGACGGAACGCGACCTCGCGGACGGAATCGGCCCCGCGGTCGCCCTGCAACGGGCGGGCAGCCCGCTGTCCCTGGGCAGCGACAGCCACGCGGTGATCGACATCCTCGAAGAGGCGCGGGCGATGGAACTGAACGAGCGCCTGCGCTCGCACACGCGGGGCCACTGGACGGCGGCGGCGCTGCTGCGGGCGGCCACGGCGGACGGGCATGCGGCGCTGGGGTGGTCCGACGCGGGGGTGCTTGAGGCCGGAGCCCTCGCCGACTTCGCGACGATCGCGCTGGACTCGGTGCGTACGGCGGGCCCGGTGCCGCGCCTGGCGGCGGAGACGGCGGTCTTCGCGGCGACGTCGGCGGACGTCCGCCATACGGTGGTGGGCGGCCGGCATGTCGTACGGGACGGGTCCCATGCCCTGGTGGAGGACGTGCCGGGGGCGCTGGCGGAGGCGGTGTCGGCGCTGCGAGATTGACGTACGTCGGGCGGGTGTCTCCCACTCGCCCGGCCCGTTGCCCCGCACCTTCGGCCGCACCGAACAGACCTTTTCCGCCCACCCGCCCATTGCCCCGCGATCGGGGAAAGAACCGCCAAAGGCAGGACCCCCGCCCGCACCAACCCGCAGAGGAACCACCCCATGACCACCACCCTCATCACCAACATCGCCAGCCTCGTCACCAACGACCCGGCGCAGGGCGACGGAGGCCCGCTCGGCCTCCTGACGGACGCAGCCGTAGTCCTGGACGGCGAGCACATCGCCTGGGTGGGCCCGGCCGGCAAGGCCCCCGCGGCGGACGCCGCCCACGACGCGAACGGCCAGGCCGCGATCCCCGGCTTCGTCGACTCCCACTCCCACCTCGTCTTCGCGGGCGACCGCACCCAGGAGTTCAACGCCCGTATGTCGGGCCGCAGTTACTCCGCGGGCGGCATCCGCACGACGGTGGCCGCGACCCGCGCCGCCACCGACGAGGCCCTGGAGGCGAACCTCACCCGCTACCTGGCGGAAGCCCTCCGCCAGGGCACCACCACCTTCGAGACGAAGTCCGGCTACGGCCTCACCACGGAGCACGAGTCCCGAGCCCTCCGCATCGCGGCGAAGCACACGGACGAAGTCACGTACATGGGCGCCCACATCGTCTCCCCGGACTACGCGGAGGACCCGGCGGCGTACGTGGAACTGGTCACCGGGGAGATGCTGGACGCCTGCACGCCGCACGCCCGCTGGATCGACGTCTTCTGCGAGAAGGGCGCGTTCGACGGCGACCAGGCCCGCGCGATCCTGACGGCGGGCAAGGCGAAGGGCCTGCACCCCCGCATCCACGCGAACCAGCTCAGCTACGGCCCCGGAATCCAACTGGCGGTAGAGCTGGACGCGGCAAGCGCGGACCACTGCACGCACCTCACGGACGCGGACGTGGACGCGCTGTCGAACAGCGACACCGTCGCCACGCTCCTCCCCGGCGCCGAGTTCTCCACCCGAGCCGAGTGGCCGAACGCGCGCAGGCTCCTGGACGCGGGCGCGACGGTGGCGCTGTCGACGGACTGCAACCCGGGATCCTCCTTCACCTCCTCCGTCCCCTTCTGCATCGCCCTCGCGGTACGGGACATGGGCATGACCCCGGACGAGGCGATCTGGTCGGCGACGGCGGGCGGCGCGGCGGCCCTGCGCCGCACGGACGTCGGCCGCATCACGCCGGGCGCCCGCGCGGACCTGGCGATCCTTGACGCCCCGAGCCATGTCCACCTGGCGTACCGGCCGGGCGTACCGCTGGTCGACGCGGTGTGGCGAAGGGGCGTGCGCGCGTACTGACATCGACTAGCCTCTCGCCGGGGGCCGCAGACCACGGTCCCGGTCGAGAGAAACAGGGGACATCTCATGCAGCGCAAGCACCGGTTCACTGCAAGGTTCGCCGTGGGGGCCGTAGTTGCCGCCGCGGCGATCATCGCCCCGTCCACGGCAGCGACGGCGGCACCGCGCTGCGAATCCGACCTGTGTGTGTGGTCGGGCGTCAACTACAGCGGCACCAAGACCACGGCGGGCTACTTCGACAGGAACACGCACTGCTACCCGGACGGGCGCTACAACTCGGCGATCAGCAAGACCGGGTACAAGCTCCGGATGTACAGCGGTTCGCGCTGCAACGGTCCGTCGTTCATCCTCAAGCCCGGCCAGAAGATCTCGGACACCCGGTTCGTGGTGCACAGCTTCAAGCGCGCCTGAGCGGAAGAATTCCCGTACACCGACGGAACGTTTCGCATGAAGGCCTCCTCTGTTGGGCGACGGATTCTCACGTCGCCCAACAGAGGAGGCCTCATGTCGTACGGACCCGAGAAGACCGGCACAGCCGACACAACTGCCGCCCCCGCCCCCGCCCCCGCTCCCGCCCGCGTCCCCACGCCGACCCGCGCCGCCGCCCTCGTGGCCTCTGTGCTCACCGCGGACGCCCTGCTCCACCTGTACTGGACGACGGGCGCGACCTGGCCGGCGGCGGACGACAGCGGCCTGTCCCAGGCGGTGCTCGGTACGGACGTACCGTTCACGCCACCGGTGCTGCTCCCGCTGGTCGCGCTCCTCCTCACCGCCGCGGCCCTGGTCACGGCGTACGCCCGAGGCCCCCGTCACGTACTTCTCCGCCTCGGCACCCTGGCGGTGACCGCGGGCCTGACGCTGCGCACCCTCGCGGGCGTGTACTGGCTGTTCACCAAGGAGCCGGACACCGCGTTCTACTGGCTCAACCTCGGTCTCTACACCCCGCTGT
Organism: Streptomyces sp. NPDC050658; assembly: GCF_044457025.1. NCBI lineage: Bacteria > Bacillati > Actinomycetota > Actinomycetes > Kitasatosporales > Streptomycetaceae > Streptomyces > Streptomyces sp. NPDC050658. Next base: position 69,587 of record NZ_JBITGM010000014.1, on the reverse strand, counting down.
GCGCCGTCCTGGCCGTCGCGGCCCTGCGCGTGGCGCGGTGGAAGGATACGGCCCGTGCCCGATGAGCGATCAGGTTCCGGCGACCGGACGGCGGCGGCCCGTCTGGTGCGTGCGGCCCAGCGCGGCGACACCCTGGCGATGGCCGAACTCCTGGACCTCCTCACGCCGTACGTGGCCCGCATCTGTACGCCGATCGCCCTGGACCAGGGGGCGGACGCGGCGCAGGAGGCGCTGGTGGCGGTGTTCAGGTCGCTGCGCACGCTGAAGGAACCGGCCGCGCTGTACGGCTGGGTCCGCGCGATAGCCGTACGCGAGGCGATCCGCACCGCGCGCCGGTCCGCGCGCACCGTGCCGGCGGACCTCAGCGCGCTGCCGGCCCGAGGCGACCCGCAACTCTCCGCCGACATCAGGGACGTACTGGACCGGCTCTCCCCCGAACACCGTGCGGTGCTGATGCTGCGTGACGTGGAGGGCCTGGACGAGCGCACTGCGGCCGCCCTGCTCGGCGTGCGCACGGGCACCGTCAAATCCCGGCTGCACCGGGCCCGCGACACCTTCCGGAAGGCGTGGACGTCATGAACGAGCCCTGGCCCACCACTGAGCTGGACCCCGTACGCCGTCTGCACGCGTTGGCGGCCGGCATCAGCGGCGCCCACGTCACGGAGGCATTCGTGGACGCGCCCTTCGACCGGGTCTGGTCCCTGCTCGGCGACCTGGAGGGCGGCTTCGGACAGGTCGTACCGGACATGGAACGGCTGCGCGTGGTCCGTCGCCGCGGCGAGCGAGTCGAGGCCCTGGCCCGCAGCAAGTACGGCCTCCGCGCCCATCTGCGGGGCGTCCACCGCCCGGGCTGGTGCTGGCTGCAGAGCCGCTTCCTGCTGATCGGAGCAGCGGCGACCCCGGAGGGCCCGGGCACGCGGGTGGCGTTCACGGGCGGCGTCCGCCTCCCGACCCGCGCCGCGCTGATCCCGCTGGGGGTACGCAGGGAGGGCGACCGCAGCGTGCGGAAGCTGACGGCGCTGCTGTGAGCGCGTGTTGGCGTGCTGCTTGCAGGACAGGCCGTTGAGCTTCCGGCTCGGGAGCGGCTCGCCTTGCGGGGGCTCGATGTGCTGGTGCCGGGGCCGCTGCGCGGCTGCACGCCGAGACCGCGGTGGCGGCGGCGCTGTAGACGAACTCACCCACCCCCTACCCCGCGTTGCGGGGTAAACGGGTGGGTGAGTGGGAGAGATCGTCCGGACACCGAGCGGCGCGGCACCTCACTCCTCTACGGTCAACCCCTTGCGGAGCTTGACCAGCGTTCGCGACAGCAGGCGTGAGACATGCATCTGTGAGATGCCCAGTTCATCGCCTATCTCCGACTGCGTCATGTTGGCGACGAAGCGGAGGGAGAGGATCTTGCGGTCGCGCGGCGGCAGTTCGGCGATCAGCGGCTTCAACGACTCGACGTACTCGATGCCTTCGAGTCCGTGGTCCTCGTAGCCGATGCGGTCGGCCAGCGCGCCTTCGGAGTCGTCCTCCTCGGGCTGCGCGTCCAACGAGCTTGCCGTGTAGGCGTTGGAGGCGGCCATGCCCTCCACGACCTCGTCGTTGGAGATGCCCAGGCGCTCGGCGAGCTCGCCCACCGTGGGGGCGCGATCGAACTGCTGGGCGAGTTCGTCGCCCGCCTTGGCGAGGTCCAGTCGGAGTTCCTGAAGGCGGCGCGGCACGCGCACCGACCAACTCGTGTCGCGGAAGAAGCGCTTGATCTCGCCGACGATGGTCGGCATGGCGAACGTGGGGAACTCGACGCCTCGGCTGAGCTCGAAGCGGTCGATCGCCTTGATCAGGCCGATGGTGCCGACCTGGATGATGTCCTCCATCGGCTCGCTGCGGGAGCGGAACCGGGAGGCCGCGAACTTCACCAGGGCGAGGTTCAGCTCGACCAGGGTGTTGCGGACGTACGCGTATTCGTGCGTGCCTTCCTCGAGCGACTCGAGGCGTTCGAAGAGGGTCTTGGAGAGAGCTCGTGCGTCGAGCGGTCCCACCTCGTCGTACGGGGGAATCTCGGGCAGATCGGCGAGCCCGTGCTCCAGGACTTCCGCATCCGTCACGGCCGGTGCGGCCGGCTGCGCTTCCGGCGTTCCTTCCGTGCGAGGGCCCGGGATCGTGGTCTCGGAGCGGTGCGGCGGGAGTGTCGGGAGTGTCGACGTCGCTTGGTCAGTATGCGATTCGTCGAGCCGGGGTGACATGGTGTCCTCCATCGTTCTCGGCATATGGCTGCCGATGCCAATACGTGCACTGCGGTGTGCGGCGCCTCCAAAGCCGTCCGTGTTGATTGCTGTCTCTTCTACCCCTACCCGCTTCCGCGGCACAGTCGCAAGTGCGTTCTGCGGGGAAATGTCCGAATTCGGGGGGATGTTCGGGTACCCGAGGCCGTACGGAAGGCGTAATGTTCGAGGGCGTCATCAACAGCCACGACGGTCGGAAGTGAGTGACGGAATGGACCGCGGGACGGTCGGCAGCGCACATAGGGGCCGACTTCGGGTCGAAGTGCGAGGAGAGGGCCCGAGTGCCGTAGTGACACCGGCGGGTGAGCTGGATCACCACACCGCCGATCTGTTGCGCGAGCCGCTCGAGAGCTGCCTCGACGACGGCTTCACGCGCCTGGTCGTGGACTGCTCGAGACTTGAGTTCATGGACTCCACCGGACTGAACGTGCTGCTCGGCGCCCGGCTCAAAGCCGAGGCCGCGGGAGGCGGGGTTCATCTGGCGGGGATGCAACCGGTGGTGGCTCGGGTCTTCGAGATCACCGGCGCCGACGCGGTCTTCACGGTCCACGAGACGCTCGAGGCGGCGCTCGTCCACTGACCGGACGGCCGACTGACGGTGCGTGTCCAAGAGTTACTCGGCAGTTGTCTCTGCGTGATCACCGCGTTACCAGCGTCACACGGGCCGCACCGAATAAGTGGGTGTTCTCACGGTTCGGCCGGGCAGGAGACACCCTGGATCCGTCATCAGAAGTCAGCCAGAAGTCATCAGAAGTCTCTAAATCAATCTTGTCCAGCTTTGTTGTCCAGCTTTCTGTCCAGAGTCCCCTTGTCGGTGAGGTGAAGCGCTGATGAGCACCACCCGGCCTTACTCGCCGGGCGACCGCGGCCCGGAGTCGGAGGCCGCCGTCGCGGACGCTCCCGTGGGCCCGGCCTCCGCGGCGGCCGCCACGGGCCGCCAGGTCCGCAGGCTGAGTCTGAACGGCGCGAGCGGCATCGTCCCGCTCGCCCGGGACTTCGCGCGCCAGGCCCTCCAGGCATGGGGGTGGCTGCCCGCGGCGGGCGCGGATCAGCGCGCCGCGGCCGAGGACGTCCTCCTCGTCGTCTCCGAGCTGGTCACCAACGCGTGCCTGCACGCCGAGGGCCCCGACGAGCTGTGGCTCTCCTCCGACGCCAAGGTGCTGCGCATAGAGGTCTCCGACCGCGGCGCGGGCCAGCCCGCCCCGCGCACCCCGCACCGGGCGGGACGGCCCGGCGGGCACGGGATGTTCATAGTGCAGCGGCTCTGCCTCGACTGGGGGGTCGTCAGGACGCCGGGGGTCTCCGGCAAGACGGTGTGGGCGGAACTGAGCGCGCCGGTTTAGCCCGCCCCGCGGCCGCCCCACGGCCGTCCCGCGGAGCTTCCCGGGCCCCCGCTCAGTCCCCCTTGGGTTACCCGCGGTTCGACACGCGCCGGATCACTACGGATCCGGCGCGTTCTTTGTCTTCCCTCTCCAAGGCGCCGGGCGTACCTTGAGCGCCCAATCTGATGTGCCGTCAGTAAATCCGCACCCCGCGGCACGCCACGACCGGCATGAGGGGAACTCGAGGTGTCTCACCAGAAACGAAGGGCCGCGCTCGCGCTCGCCACGGCTCTGGCCGGGGGCTCGGCGGTGCTGATGGCCGCCCCCGCCGCGCAGGCCGAGGTCCAGGACGTCAACTACCAGTGCAAGACGCCCATCGGGAACAAGGGCGCGGTCTCGCCGATCGACATCAAGAGCGTCAAGAGCGGCAGCGGCTACAAGCTCACCATGTCCTTCCAGAAGGGCGTCTCCTCCAGCCCCGTGGAGCTCGGCAAGGGCGCGATGAAGCCCAGCGCGCTGATCAAGCTGGGGGGCGCCGAGAGCGGCACGGTCCCGGTGTCCGGGGCGCCCAACGACAAGGCGATCCCCGCCAACACCCCCATCAAGATCAGCGATCTGTCGGGGACGTACACCCCGAAGAAGAGCGGCAAGGTCACCTTCACCGCCGGTGTCCTGACCATCAAGGCACTCGGTACGACGACGACGTGCACCCCCTCCAACAGTCCCAAGCCCTCGCTCTCCCTCGATGTCAAGGGCTCGGGCGGCGGCGGTGACGACAGCGGCTCCGCGACCGGCGGCGGCTCCGGCGATGCGGGCTCGGGCGGCTCGGCCAGCGCCCCCTCCGGCGGCGACGAACTTCCGCAGACCGGCCCCGCGGATTCGGCCATCGCGCTCGGCACCCTCGGTGGCACGGTGCTGCTCGCGGGCGCGGCGGGCGCGCTCTGGCTGACCCGCAGGAACCAGGCGGCGCGGTCGCGCTAGGCGGGATGCGCGGCGTCGCGGGGACGCGACGACCGCGCACGCCTGTGTCCGACCACCGCGAACGACGCGTACTTCCCCAAGCTCTTGAGGAGCAGGGGATGCCCCATCTCCAGGAGCCGCCGATGCCGTCGCTGCTGTCCGCCGCCCGTGCTCTCCCCCTGGCCGTGGCCTTACTGGTGGCGGGCGCGACCGCGACTCCCGTGTACGCCGATGACGCCGGGGCGTGGTCGCTGGCGCCCTCCGCGGGAGGCGGGACCCGGCCCGCGAAGGACGGCCGGCCCTACTTCTATGTGGAGGGCACGCCCGGCTCCGTCCTGGAGGACACGGTCACCGTCACCAACCCCGGACCGAAGCCGCGGACCGTCGAGCTGAGCGGCGCGGACGCGGACAACACACGGGGCGGCGCGTTCTCGCTGGACCGCGGGAAGCCCACCGACACCGGCGCCTGGATCACCTTCGCCGAACGCGAGGTGAAGGTGCCGCCGCGCAGCCGCGCCGAGGTCCCGTTCAGCGTGAGCGTCCCCGAGAACGCCGTACCGGGCGACCACCCCGGCGCGGTCGTCGCGCGCGAGGGCGGCCGGGACGCCGGGGTGCGGGTGCATCTGCGGGTCAGCGGACCCACGCTGTCCGCGCTGACCGTGGAGCACGTGAAGGTCGCGGACGGGCGTATCACGTACGACGTCGTCAACCGCGGCAACACCGTCCTGACCCCGAAGCTCGCGGTCCACGCGGAGGGCGTCTTCGGCACCCTCCTGGACCGCGCCCCGCGCCGCCTGCCCCTGGAACTCCTGCCGGGCCGCCGGGTCAGCCTCACCGAACCCTGGCCCGACACCCCAGCCCTTGACTCGGCGGAGGTCCGCCTCACGGTGACGGCGGCGGGCGGGGCGGAGGACGAGTCCGCCGTGGAGGTGCGGTTCGTGCCGTGGGGAGCGGTGCTCGGGGGAGCGCTGGGGGTCGCCGCTCTGGCCGGGGCCGGCTTCTGGTTCGTACGCAGACGCGGCGGGCCGGGCGGTGGGCCGCCCCCGGAAGAGGCCGAACAGGACGACACCGAACGGGAGTTGACGACTGTGGGACGGGGTGAGGGACGATGAGCGACTCCCTGCTGCGGCGAGGCAGGAGCTGCCTGGCGATGGCCGCCGCGCTGGGGGCCCTGCTGGCCGCGCTGCTCCCGGCGGCCCTGGCCACGGCCGCCGAGAAGCCGGCCGTCACCCTCTCCAAGAACCAGGCCGGCCAGGGCGGGGACATCACCGTCAAGGGCAAGGGCTGGCGCGCGGACGCCCTCCTGATGATCCTGATCTGCGGCCAGGCCACCCCCGCCAAGGGCGTACCCGGCGGCACCAACTCCTGCGCCAACGCGGAGGGCCTCGCCGTCACGACCAAGGGCGACGGCACCTTCACCAAGAAGCTCCCCGTGGCGGAGCCGCCCGAGCCCTGCCCCTGCGTCGTCCACGTGGCCACCGTCACCGGAGAGAAGGCCCAGGCGGACGCCGCCTTCAAGGTGGCGGGCCACCCGGTGAAGGATCTGCCCGAGCAGGAAAGCGGCGGCCGGCTCTCCGTCCTCACCGACACCCGCCTGGACGGCGACAGCGGCGTACTGACCTGGTTCGGCGCCCCGCCCTCCCGCAAACTCGTCTTCACGGTGGGCAACGTCGGCTCCGCCCCCGTCAAGGATCCGGTCTTCCGGGTCGGCACGTCCCACGGGGTCTTCGCCCCGCAGTGGGAGGAGCAGCAGTGGCGCGGCACCATCGCGCCCGGCAAGAAGGCCCAGATCAAGCTCCCGGTCGAACTCTCCGCCGGGGCACACGGCAACTACCTCGTCTCGCTGAAGTTCGGCGGCAAGGTCCTCGCCGAACAGCCCTGGGGCGTCGGCCGCCCCTGGGGCGTGACCGTCTTCTGGATCCTGCTCTGCGTCGTCGTACCGGCCGCGGTCTTCCGTATCGGCATGGCGGTCGTGGACCGGATCCGCCCGAACCGCCGCGGCGGCGGGCGCTCCCGCGCGGCGGGACGCCACCGCACCGGCAGGCTCGCCGAACTCACCGACCGGCTGCCGAAGTTGCGGCTGCCCCAGGGGGCGGTCGCGGCGGACCAGGCGGCACGCACCCGACGTACGAAACCGACCGAGGACACGCGGCAGGGCGGCGCCGACCCGAACGGCACGGCCACCCTCCCGTGGTTCACGCCCGACACCGGCCCCGGCGGCACCGCACCCGCCGGCCGGCTCTCCGCACCGTCAGAGAACAGCCCGACGGCGAATTCACCGGACTCGCCGAAAACGACGAAGGGAAACACGTGATCAGCAAACGACGGAGAGCGGGCGCGGCCTCGGCTTCGCTCCTCCTTGCCGGTGCGGGCATCCTCCTCGGGGCGGGCCCCGCGCAGGCGGCCGAGGTCGCCTACAAGACGGAGTGCATCCCGCCGGCGATCTCGGGCCTGCCGCCGGTGCAGGGCACCACGAAGGTGGAGATCACCGCGCCGGCCACCGCGAAGGTGGGCGACGAGGTCGAGGTCGTATGGAAGACGACCGAGGCGGCGTCCAAGAACCCGGACATCCTCGACCTGGACAAGGACACGGTGAAGCCGACCGGCACCATCAAGGTGGCCGGCGGTCAGACGACAGACCTGGCGATGGCGGGCGAGCGGGTCAATCCGCCGATCAAGAAGAACAGCCCGATGATCCTGTCCGACATGAAGGGCAAGCTGAAGCTGACCAAGGCGGGCGAGGTCACGCTCACGCCGGACGCGTACAACATCAACGTCAGCAAGCCGATGTCGACCGACACCAAGTGCACGCCGAAGGAAGAGGTCAAGGCGGGCGCGACGATCAAGGTGACGGACGGGGGCGGGAGTTCGGGCGGCTCGACCGGTGGTGACACCGGCGGGACGGGTGGCTCCTCGGGCGGTTCCTCGGGTGGTTCCTCGGGTGGTGACACCGGCGGTGACACGGGAGGCGGGTCCACCGGTGGCTCCACCACCGGCGGAGGCGGCGGCGAGACCGACTTCACCGGCAAGGAAGTCCAGATTCCGTACAAGTGCAAGACGCCCATCGGCGACAAGGAAGCGACGTCGCCCGTCCAGATCAACGCCAAGAAGGACGGCGGCAACTACGGCCTGACCGTGAAGTTCAAGAAGTCCGTCATGGACAGCCCCGCCGACATCCCCAAGGACTCGGTGAAGCCGTCCATGGAGGTCAAGCTGGGCGGCGCGGACAAGGGCACGGTGCATGTCGAGGGGCCCGCGAACAAGGAGCCCATCAAGTCCGGCGACCCGATCAACATCCCTGACCTGACCGGGACCTACAAGCCGGGCGCGGACGGCAAGTCGACGCTGTCGCCGGGTGTCCTGACGGTCGAGGCACTGGGTACGACGACGACGTGTACGCCCGCCAAGAGCGAGGTGTCGCTGGAGATCGACACGGCGGCGCAGCCGGGCGGGGCCGCGGGCGGCGGGTCCGGCTCTGCGGGTGGCTCGACCGAGGGCGGCTCCACGGGCGGCTCCTCGGGCAGCTCCGCGGGTGGTTCGTCCTCCGGCGGCGGTCTCGCCGAGACCGGCGCCGAGAACGACGGCACCCTGCGCGCCCTCGGCCTGGTCGCCGGCACGGTGATCCTGCTGGGCGGCGCGGTGTTCACGTTCCTGCCGAAGCGGCGGGGCGGCCTGCGCTAGCGGCCTCTTGGGGGCGCTGCCCCTGGGCTGGCTCGGGAGCCGCGGGCTCGGGAAGCGCGCGGAAGAGGAGCCAGCTCAGGGCGGGCATGGCGATCAGCGGTGTCAGGGCCGTCCGCAGCGAAGTGGCGTCGGCGAGGCGGCCGAGGAGCGGGCTGATCAGGCCGCCGATGCTGACGGTGAGGCCGAGGGTGACGCCGCTGGCGGTGCCGATGCGGGAGGGCAGGTAGTCCTGGCCGAGGGTGACCTGCAAGGAGAACGGGACGTACAGGCCCGCGGAGGTGAGGGCCAGGAAGGGGAACATGGCCGGGCCCGGGGCGTAGACCACTCCGGCGACGGCGCCGACCGAGACCAGGTAGGACCAGCGGGAGACGCGGACGCGGTCGTAGCGGTTGGCCAGGAAGCCGCCCAGGACCGAGCCGACGGCGCCGCCGAGGAACAGCAGGAACAGGGCCACGGTTCCGGCGGTGGTGCTGCCCTGCATGCGCTCGCGGGCGTACAGGGAGACGAACGTACTCAGGCCGGTGAAGACGACGGAGCGGAAGACCACCGCCAGGGACAGCTTCACGAACGAGGCCATGTCGTCGGTGCCCGTGACCGGGGCGGACTTGGCGGCGCCGGCCTGATGCCGGCCGAGCAGCTGGAGCACCGGCACGCACAGCGCGGCGCCGGCGAGCGCGGGCAGGACGAGCACCGGGGTCCAGTGCAGCGACCCGTGTCCGACGACGACCGCCACCATGATCGGGGCGAGGGCGAAGCCGATGTTGCCGCCGAGGGAGAACCAGCCCATCGCGCTGTGGCTGCCCCGGCTCACCAGCCGTGCCACGCGGGCGGACTCGGGGTGATAGGCGGCGACGCCCATGCCGGAGACGGCGACGAAGAGCAGCGTGAGTCCGTAGGAGCCGCTCAGGCCGCTCAGCGCGATGCCGACGCCGCCGAGCAGCGTGCTGACCGGAAGCAGCCACGGCATCGCCCACCGGTCGGTGAGCGCGCCGAACACCGGCTGGGCCACCGAGGACAGCAGGGACGCCGCGAGGACGATGCCGGAGGCGACGGCGTAGCTGTAGTCGCGCTCGGCCACAAAGAACGGGATCAGCGCCGCGACGGCGCCCTGGTAGACGTCGACGCAGGCATGCCCCACGGACAGCAGAGAGATCGCTGGATTCCTTCGCACCCGTCCATGCTGGGAGAGGCGAGGGGTGGCCCGCTTTCGATAGATTGCCAGATGATGCAGGAAAACCGCCACGGGGTCAGGGACGGGGTCCGTCATGAGTTCAGCCCTGGGATCCGCCATGAAGGCCATGAAGTGAGCGCTGGGCTCCGCCATGAAGTGAGCCCTGGGATCCGCTACGAGCCCATCGCGCCGACCCGGACCCAGCGGCTCGCGTCCGGCGGTGAGATCGACGCGCACCGGCACGACGACCACCAGATCATCTACGCCAGCCAGGGCATCGTCGCCGTCACCACCGACGCCGGGTCATGGGTCGCCCCCGCCACCCGCGCGCTCTGGATTCCGGCGGGCACCGTCCACCGTCATCAGGCCCACGGCGAACTCGACCTCCACTTCGTCGGTCTGCCCGCCACGGAGAATCCCCTGGGCCTCGACAAGCCGGCCGTCCTGGCGGTCGGCCCGCTGCTGCGTGAACTCATCGTCGCCTACACGCGCGACCCCGAGGACGACAGCCCGCCCCACCTGCGCCTGCGGGCCGTCATGCTCGACCAGCTCAAGGCCTCTCCCGAGCGGCCGCTGCACCTGCCGACCCCGACCGACCCGTTGCTCCGGGAGCTGCACGGCATCCTGTGCGCCGACCCGGCGGAGGGCCGGTCCCTCGACAGACTCGGCCGACAGCTCGGTGCCAGCGCCCGTACGCTCTCCCGCCGCCTCCACGACGACCTGGGCCTCAGCTACCCCCAGTGGCGTACGCAGCTCAGGCTCCACCACGCGCTGATCCTGCTCGCCGACGACACCCCGGTCACCGCCGTCGCGCACCGGTGCGGCTGGTCGTCCGCCAGCACTTTCATCGACGTGTTCCGCCGCACCTTCGGCCACACGCCCGGCTCCCGCCCCGCCTAGGCGTGGCCCCGGAGCCATCGGAGTACGTCCTGTGCCATGCCGGGAGTCTTGAGCAGCGGGCCCCCGTGGGCCGAGCCGCGGGTCGTCCGTACGGTCACGTCGTCCAGGCCCGCCCTGCGCTGGGCGTCCGCGAACTCGGCCGAGTGGGCGGGCGGCACGAAGTCCCCAGCCGAGTGGACCAGCAGCAGCGGTGCGTCCTGTGCGCCCGAGGCGTGGGACTTGGCGGCGAGGTCTCCCCACTGGTTCCGGCACGGCTGCCCGCCCCGGTCCGGCGAGCAGCCCGCGAGCCGCTCCGCCGACCGGCGCAGGCCGCGGCGCGCGGACGATGCGTCGGGCTTCGCGCCGTCCGCCCAGGCGCGGTAGGGCGAGGCGACGGGGGAGAGGGCGACGACGCCGCGGGTCCGCTTGCCGCCCGCCCCGTACGCCCCGGCGCTGAGGGCGAGATGTCCGCCGGCCGACGAGCCGAGCAGCAGCGGCCGCTGCCCGGAGCGGCGCTTCACCCACCGCAGCGCGGCGAGCACGTCGTCACGCTGCGCGGGCCACACGGCGTCGGAGGCCAGCCGGTAGTCGGTGTCGTACACGGTGAACCCGCGCGCCGCGAACCACCGCGCCCAGCCGCTCCAGTCGGTGTCCCGCATCCAGGACCCGCCGTGCAGGATGACGAGGGCGGGACCCCGGTCCCCGTACACGGTGATGTTCTGCCGAGCGTGCCCCCCGTAGGAGAAGACCCGGCCGTCGCGCGGTTCGGGCGCCGCTTCGGCGGCGGCACTGGACGACAGCAGCGCCCCGCAGAGGGCGAGGGCGGGCAAGGTACGGCGCATGAGGCTGATGCTGCACGGCGACGCGCGGCAACCGGAGCAGAAACGCCAAGGGCCACCGCACCGGGTGGTACGGCGGCCCTCAGTTCGTTTATGCGCTTACCCGACGGGCGCGGCGCAGGTCAGTTCACGGAACCCATCAGTTCCTTGACCTTCTTGCGGTTCATCCAGATGCCGAAGCCCGCGATGACCGCGATGATCGCCTCTACTGCCACCGCGCCCGACGTGTCCAGGTTGACGCCCAGCTGCGGGGACGTCAGGAGGCCGGTGACCGAGTCGCCCGCGGTGACCGCGAGGAACCAGACACCCATCATCTGGGCGGTGTACTTCGCCGGGGCCATCTTCGTGGTGACGGAGAGCCCGACCGGGGAGAGGCAGAGCTCGCCGACGGTCTGGATGAAGTAGATCGACACCAGCCACATCGGGCTGACCTTGCCGCCGTTGTTGGCGGTGTCGATCAGCGGGATGAGGAAGACGGCGAAGGAGATGCCGATCAGCGTGAGGCTGGAGGCGAACTTGACCGCGGTGCTCGGCTCCTTGCCCCGCTTGTTCAGCCACAGCCACGCCGAGGCGACCACGGGGGCCAGCGCCATGATGAAGATCGGGTTCAGCGACTGGTACCAGGAGGTCGGGAAGTCCATCCCGAGCAGGCTGTTCGTCGTCTTGCCCTCGGCGAAGATCGACAGCGTCGAACCGTTCTGGTCGTAGATCATCCAGAAGACGGCGGCGACGATGAAGAACCAGACGTAGCCGGAGAGCTTGGACTGCTCCAGGGTCGTCAGTTCCTTGTCGCGCTTCATGCGGACCAGGACGGCGATCGGGATGATCAGACCCGCGATGGTCAGCGGCATCAGCGCCCAGTCGGCGAAGTTCCCGGTGACGCCGAGGAACGTGTAGAGCGCGGCCGCGACGATCAGCCAGATCAGGCCGGTACGCAGGGCGGAGGCACGCTGCTGCGGCGTCGCCGGCTGCGAGACGACGCTGCTCTCGGCGCTCAGGTGACGCGAGCCGATCATGAACTGGGCCAGACCCAGCGCCATGCCGACCGCGGCGAGCGCGAAGCCGAGGTGCCAGTTGACGTTCTCGCCGACGGTGCCGATGGTCAGCGGGGCGAGGAAGGCACCCATGTTGATGCCGATGTAGAAGAGCGTGAAGCCACCGTCACGGCGCGGGTCCTCGGGACCGTCGTAGAGGTGGCCGACCATCGTGGAGATGTTGGCCTTCAGCAGACCGGAACCGAGCGCGACGAGCGCGAGGCCGGCGAAGAAGGAGGCCGAGCTCGGCAGCGCGAGCGTGATGTGGCCGAGGATGACGACACCGGCGCCGATGGCGACCGTCTTGCGCGGCCCCCAGAAGCGGTCGGCCATCCAGCCGCCCGGCATGGCGAGCAGGTAGACCATCGACATGTAGACGGAGTAGATCGCCGTCGCCGTCGTGGCACTCATGTTCATGCCGCCGGGGGCGATCAAGTACAGCGGGAGCAGTGCCTTCATGCCGTAGAAGCTGTACCGCTCCCACATCTCGGTCATGAAGAGTGTGGCCAGTCCGCGGGGGTGGCCGAAGAAGGTCTTCTCAGAACCAGGGGTACTGGCCGAGTCCTTCGTCAGGCTGGACGCCATGGGTCGATCCTCGTGGGTTCGGGACGCGCGCCAAGAGCGTGTGCGCGCCCGGTGGGGGGCGGTCGGCACCGGGGTCTGACCGCCCACGCCCCCACGCCCGGGGGGAGATTCGCCCTCCGTGTCGAGGAGGGCGCAAGGCGGCGACTCCGAGATCCACACCCTGGGCGCGTCTTCACGGCCAGGGCCCGACCACAGGTCATTCCTTTCAAGGCTGGCAGTAGCCGGCCCGCACATAAAAGAGACCTAAGGCGCGCACAGCGGGCCATAGGTCCTTGGGTAGTGCATCAGGCGTTGGGTCACCATACGCCACGACAGTGCGGCATATGGAAGGACTTGAGAGATGGATCACAGGTTACGACGGAACCAACGGCCCAGTTTTAAAGGTGATTCTCAGGATCGCACCCCAGAGCCGCAGGGTTCAACGATCAGGCGGCGATCACCCCACGGCGCTCGTCCGTCGCGGACTACCATCACCCCATGACCCGTGTACTGCTCGCCGAGGACGACGCGTCCATCTCGGAGCCGCTGGCCCGCGCCCTGCGCAGGGAGGGTTACGAGGTCGAAGTGCGCGAGGACGGCCCGACCGCCCTCGACGCCGGGCTGCAGGGCGGCGTCGACCTCGTCGTACTCGACCTGGGGCTGCCCGGCATGGACGGCCTGGAGGTGGCCCGCAGGCTGCGCGCCGAGGGGCACACGGCGCCGATCCTCATCCTGACCGCCCGCGCCGACGAGGTGGACACCGTGGTGGGCCTGGACGCGGGCGCCGACGACTACGTGACCAAGCCCTTCCGCCTCGCCGAACTCCTTGCCCGCGTCCGGGCCCTGCTCCGGCGCGGCGCCACCGAGCCGCAGCAGCCGCCGGCGACGCACGGGGTGCGGATCGACGTGGAGTCGCACCGCGCGTGGATGGGCGAGGAGGAGCTCCAGCTCACGGCGAAGGAGTTCGACCTGCTGCGGGTCCTGGTCCGCGACGCGGGCCGGGTGGTCACCCGCGACCAGCTGATGCGCGAGGTCTGGGACACGACGTGGTGGTCGTCCACGAAGACCCTGGACATGCACATTTCCTGGCTGCGCAAGAAGCTGGGCGATGACGCGGCCAATCCCCGGTACATCGCCACCGTGCGCGGGGTGGGCTTCCGCTTCGAGAAGAGTTGAATCGAGCGGCCTGAGGAGCGCCCCGTCAGGGGCGCGGGGAACTGCGCGATCAGCCACGACGCACCCGCGCTCGCCGTGGAACCGCCGAAGGCAGACGCGACTGCGGGGCCTGACGGGGCTCGTATCCAGGACACTGGGTAAATGCGCCGCCGATTGATCAGCTCCACGCTGGCCGTGGTCCTCGTAGTCATCGCCGTCTTCGGCGTAAGCCTCGTCATCGTCGAGACGAGGACCATCACCAGCAGTGCCCAGGAGCGGGTGACCTCCGAGGCCGTGCGGCTCGCCGGGATCGTGGACAGCCGGCTCATCAGCGACGAGCGGATCAACGCGGAGATCCTGCGTGACGTCGCCGCGGTCGACGCCGACCGCTACGCCCTGATCGAGATCCCCGGCCGGGCCGCCATCGAGATCGGCTCCCGCCCCAACGGCGACGTCATCCACGCCACCGCGTCCGGCGAGGAGGGCGAGAAGGTCACCGTCGAGGAGCCCCGCACCGCGGTCACCGACGAGGTCGGCCGGACGCTCCTGATCATCGGCGCCGTCGCCCTGCTCGCGATCATCGCCGCCGTACTCCTCGCCGTCCGCCAGGCCAACCGCCTCGCGTCCCCGCTCACCGACCTCGCCGAGACCGCGGAGCGCCTCGGCTCGGGCGACCCCAGGCCCCGCCACAAGCGGTACGGGGTGCCGGAGCTGGACCGGGTCGCGGACGTCCTGGACGGCAGCGCCGAGCGGATCGCCCGCATGCTGACCGCCGAGCGGCGCCTGGCCGCCGATGCCTCGCACCAGCTGCGTACGCCGCTGACGGCGCTGTCCATGCGCCTGGAGGAGATCACCGTCACCGACGATCTCGACACGGTGAAGGAGGAGGCGACGATCGCGCTCGCGCAGGTCGAGCGGCTCACCGACGTGGTGGAGCGGCTGCTCACCAACTCCCGTGACCCGCGCACCGGTTCGGCCGTCTCCTTCGACCTGGACGAGGTGATCAAGCAACAGATCGAGGAGTGGCGACCGGCCTACCGCAGCGCGGGCCGCGCCATCGTCAGCTCGGGCAAGCGGCATCTGCACGCCGTGGGCACACCGGGCGCGGTCGCCCAGGTGCTCGCCGCGCTGATCGAGAACTCCCTCATGCACGGTGGCGGCACGGTCGCCCTGCGCACCCGCGTCACCGGCAACCAGACGGTCGTCGAGGTCACGGACGACGGCCCCGGAGTCCCCGCCGACCTCGGCGCCCGGATCTTCGAGCGCACGATCAGCGGCCACAACTCGACGGGCATCGGCCTCGCCGTGGCCCGGGATCTGGCCGAGGCGGACGGCGGCCGGCTGGAGATGCTGCAGACGAAGCCGCCGGTGTTCGGGCTGTTCCTCTCGCGTACGCCGCCCCAGAAGCGCGACCGGCAGGACACGGTCCGCTAGCGCGGGGCGGGGCAGGAGGGGCGGGGAGGGGCAGGCGGGGCTAGCGGCGGGCCGGAGCCTTGCGCTCGGCGGCCGACGCCTCGGCCTTGGCCCCGGCGTCCAGGAACGATTCCGCATGGGCGACGGCCTCGCGGGCCGGCAGCGCCCGGAAGACCCAGGTGCGGTACGACCAGAAGCGGAAGCAGGTCGCGATGCCGATGCCGAGGAACTTGAAGAGGTTGGACTCCAGGCGGCCGTCCCAGCCGAAGCCGTACGTCGCCGCGTAGAGCACGCCGTTCTCGATCACCAGGCCGACCGCGCTGAACAGCAGGAAGAGGGTCATCTCCTTCGTCCTGCCGCTCTTGTCACGGTCCCGGTACGTGAAGTAACGGAAACCGACGTAGTTCACGGCGATCGCGACGACCGTGGCGATCACGCTCGCGCGCACGACCTGCAGGTCGGAGGTATGGCGTACGAGGTTGAAGACGGCGAAGTTCACCACCGTCCCGACCGCTCCCACGGCCCCGAACTTGACGACTTCGCGTGCGAGCCGGTCCAGCCGCACCCGCAGTGCGCCACGTTCCGTCATAGTGGTCGCCCCAACCCCCGTCGATTCGTATCGGTCGCGTCGACGTATGTGGTCATTCGGTCGCGTCAACCAAGCCATGCTAACCAGCGACCCCCGTCCGTCGCTCGTCACCGCCTCCACACTGTGGCGGCTCTGTGACGAGAGAGCCCGTGCGGGGCGTGCAAACCGGCCGTTCCGGGGTGGCTGATACGGGCCGATACCCTGGGGGTGTGACGTTCCCGGTAGTCGGCATGGTCGGCGGCGGTCAGCTCGCCCGTATGACCCACGAGGCGGGCATCCCCCTCGGCCTAAGATTCAAGCTCCTCAGTGACACCCCTCAGGATTCCGCGGCGCAGGTCGTCAGCGATGTCGTCATCGGCGACTATCGCGACCTCGACACGCTGCGCGAGTTCGCGAGGGGCTGCGATGTGATCACTTTTGATCACGAACACGTACCCACCGAGCATCTACGGGCCCTGGAGGCGGACGGCATCCCCGTGCGTCCGGGGCCCGACGCGCTGGTGCACGCCCAGGACAAGGGCGTGATGCGCGCGAAGCTCATGGAGATCGGCGTGCCGTGTCCACGCCATCGGATCGTGAAGGACGTGGCCGACGTGGCCGCCTTCGCGGCCGAGGGCGCGACGGATGGCGGCGACGGCTTCCCGGTGATCCTCAAGACGGTGCGTGGCGGCTATGACGGAAAGGGGGTGTGGTTCGTCCGTTCCGTCGAGGACGCCGAAGACCCCTTCCGGGCCGGCGTCCCGGTGCTCGCCGAGGAGAAGGTCGACTTCGTACGCGAACTGGCGGCGAATGTCGTGCGCTCGCCGCACGGCCAGGCCGTGGCCTACCCCGTCGTCGAGTCGCGGCAGGTCGACGGCGTCTGCGACACGGTGATCGCCCCGGCGCCCGGCCTCGACGCCACCCTCGCCCTCCAGGCGGAGGAACTGGCGCTCCGTATCGCCAAGGACCTCGGCGTCGTCGGCCACCTCGCGGTCGAGCTCTTCGAGACGACCGACGGCCGCATCCTGGTCAACGAGCTGGCGATGCGCCCGCACAACTCGGGCCACTGGACGCAGGACGGCGCGATCACCTCGCAGTTCGCCAACCATGTCCGCGCGGTCCTCGACCTGCCGCTGGGCGACCCGCGCCCGCGCGCCAAGTGGACGGTCATGGCGAACGTCCTGGGCGGCGACTACCCGGACATGTACCAGGCGTACCTGCACTGCATGGCGCGCGACCCGCAGCTCAAGATCCACATGTATGGCAAGGACGTGAAGCCCGGACGCAAGGTCGGCCACGTCAACACTTACGGCGACGACCTGGACGACGTGCTCGAGCGCGCCCGTCACGCAGCCGGCTACCTCAGAGGAACGATCACCGAATGACCGCACCTGTAGTTGGCCCCGTTGTAGGCATCGTCATGGGCTCGGACTCCGACTGGCCAGTCATGGAGGGGGCCGCCAAGGCGCTCGACGAGTTCGAGATCCCGTACGAGGTCGACGTCGTCTCGGCGCACCGCATGCCGCACGAAATGATCGCGTACGGCGAGCAGGCGGCCGACCGGGGTCTCAAGGCGATCATCGCGGGCGCGGGCGGCGCGGCGCACCTGCCGGGCATGATGGCGTCGGTGACGCCGCTGCCGGTGATCGGCGTGCCCGTCCCGCTGAAGTACTTGGACGGCATGGACTCCCTGCTCTCCATCGTGCAGATGCCGGCCGGTGTCCCCGTGGCGACCGTCTCGGTGGGCGGCGCCCGCAACGCCGGTCTCCTCGCGGCCCGCATCCTCGCCGCGCACGACGCCGAACTCCTGGGCCGGATGCGGGAGTTCCAGCAGGAGCTGAACGAGCAGGCCACGGAGAAGGGCAAGCGGCTGCGGGCCAAGGTCGAGGGGGCGGGTTCCGGTTTCGGTTTCGGCTCGGGAAAGTAAGCGCATGACTTCTCCCGACAGCACCTCTCTTGCCGAAGCCCGTTCCCTGCTCGCCGAGTTCCCGGTGGTCGACGGTCACAACGACCTGCCCTGGGCGCTGCGCGAGAAGGCGGGCTACGACATCGACCGCCTCGACATCGCCGCCGACCAGACGGGCAGCCTGCACACGGACATCGCCCGGCTGCGGTCGGGCGGTGTCGGCGCGCAGTTCTGGTCGGTGTACGTCCGCACGGACCTGTCGGGCGACGCGGCGGTCAGCGCGACCCTCGAACAGATCGACTGCGTCGACCAGTTGCTGACGCGCTACCCGGCGGATCTGGCCCGCGCCTTTACGGCGGCGGACATGGAGAGCGCCCGCGCCGAGGGCCGTATCGCGTCCCTGATGGGGGCCGAGGGCGGCCACTCGATCAACAACTCCCTCGCGACCCTGCGGGCGTTGTACGCGCTGGGCGTCCGCTATATGACGCTGACGCACAACGACAACATCGCGTGGGCGGACTCGGCGACGGACGAGCCGGGGGTCGGGGGCCTGTCGCCCTTCGGCCACGAGGTGGTCCGCGAGATGAACCGCACCGGCATGCTCGTCGACCTCTCCCATGTGGCGGCGACGACGATGCGGGCGGCCCTGGACACGTCCGTGGCGCCGGTGATCTTCTCGCACTCGTCGTCGCGGGCGGTCTGCGACCACCCGCGCAACATCCCGGACGACGTCCTGGAGCGGCTGCCCGCCAACGGCGGTGTGGCGATGGCGACGTTCGTGCCGAAGTTCGTGCTGCAGGCGGCGGTCGACTGGACGGCGGCGGCCGACGACAACATGCGGGCGCACGGCTTCCACCACCTGGACACGACGCCGGAGGCGATGAAGGTCCACGCGGCCTTCGAGGAGTCGACCCCGCGCCCGATCGCCACGGCCGCGACGGTCGCCGACCATCTCGACCACATGCGCGAGGTGGCGGGCGTCGACCACATCGGCATCGGCGGCGACTACGACGGCACGGCGTTTACGCCGTCCGGCCTCGACGACGTCGCGGGCTACCCGAACCTGATCGCGGAGCTCGTCGACCGCGGCTGGTCGCGCGGTGATCTCGCGAAGCTGACGTGGCAGAACGCGGTACGGGTCCTTGGCGCGGCCGAGGACGTGGCGCGGGACGTCCAGTCGCGTCGCGGTCCGTCGGTGGCGACGCTGGAGCAGCTGGACGGCTGACGGCCCCTTGACCGCACTGTGCTGCGCCCGGCGCTCGAAGGGTGGGCATCCCGCCCTGGGGCTGGTGAGGGACGCCAACCTGGGCTCGGTGAGGGCGGGTTGGCGGGGCGGCGTCCGTTGGTTACCGGGCGGGGGCTTCGGCGGACCGGCGCTTCATCGGCGCCGGGGCCGCCCGCTGTTACTAGGTTGGCGGTTCCGGGCCGGGAGTCAAGGGCGCTCCTTCGTCGCGTCGGCTGCGCCGATTCCGCTGCGCTCCACCCTTGACACCCGTCCCTCCACCGCAGGTGAACGCCGACCGGGCGGCCCGGGAAGCGGGCCTCTCGGGAAGCGGGGGCGGGTCATCCGGCTTCGCTGCCGGGTGCGGACTTGTTCGTTTCAGCGGGCGCCTGCTGGAGGGGGGCGCGGCCGCTCCGGGGATGGCTACCGGTCTCGTCAAGCGTCCGCCGACCGGATCGCAGGGGGGACCGTCACGCGTCAGGCGGCACCCCCAGCCCGCGAGGCGCCCTCGGCCCGTCTGTCGTCGATGAAGGGGAGGCGGCAGGGGCATGTGTGACTGACGTGGCCCAGCCGCCTCCCCCTACCCTCACCTCATCTCGACATATCGGTCATCTCGGGTGCTGGGGGGTGGTGATGGGGGCCGGATCCCAGGAAAGTCCCGCCAACCAGGCCCTTTCCCCGGCGTGTCGTGAGACTTTCCGGCCATCGGTCATCGGCCATCGGCGATCGGTGGGAATCGGCCATCGGTGATCGGTGGGCATCGGCCATCAGCTATCGGTCATCCGCCATGCGACTGCCCCTATCCGTCAGACGATTCCCGACCGGCCGCCCGACCGGCCGCCTGCCCGGCCGCCCGACCGGCCGCCTGCCCGGCCGCCTGACCGCCCGGCCGCCCGCCCGCCTGACCGGCCGACCGCCCGACCACCTGACCGCCCGCCCGACCGACCGTCCGCCTGACCGACCGACCGCCCTCCCGCCTGACCGACCGCCCTCCCGCCTGACCGCCCGCCCGACCACCTGACCGCCCGGCCGCCTGACCGCCCGCCCGACCACCTGACCGCCCGGCCGCCTGACCGCCCGGCCGCCTGACCGCCCGCCCGACCACCTGACCGCCCGACCACCTGACCGCCCGACCACCTGACCGCCCGCCCGCCCGACCGACCGCCTGACCGGGCGCGTCCGTGGCCGACCGAGCTGCCCCGCACGGACCGGACCGGACCGCACCCGCCTCTCCTGTCTGCCCTCCTGTCCGGCGGCGCCTGGAACGAACTGGTCCGCACCCGCCAGGACACCCGGCACCGCACCGGAGCGCAGCCGGCAGGCGGGGTCGCGCCTCCTCCTGTGACCTGGGCTGCTCCGAACCAGTCCGCACCGGCCAGGAGACCCGGCACCGCACCGGAGCGCAGCCGGCTGGCGGGGTCGCGCCTCCTCCTGTGACCTGGGCTGCTCCGAACCAGTCCGCAGACGGCAGGACACCCGGCACCGCACCGGTCCTCCCCGTGAGCCCCACCCCCTGGGCCGCCCGGTCAAGAAGGTCTCTGCGGTGGAGGTGGGCCTGTCAAGGGTGGAGCGCAAGCGGAATCGGCGAAGCCGACGCCCGTAGGGCGCCCTTTACAGGGGCGCCGGAACCGCCACACTCCGGAGCACCGGGCGGCCCCGGTCACCATCTCGACGCAGGCTCAGCGAAGTCGCCCTCCGACGTCCGCTCTTAAGCGGACGCGGCGTCGCTGATGCTGCCCGACCGTGCTGCGCGCAGCAGCGCCTGCAGGGAGGTGCGGGTCGTGCGGAGTACCGCGTGCGGGGCGTCGGACTCGCGTAGGAGGACTGCTTCCCTGTCGAGGGCCGTGGCCAGCTCGATGCAGTCCCGGTTGGCCTCGTCACCCGAGAAGCTGGACTTCTGCCACACGAGTCCCGGCACGCTGCTCCTCCGTCGTTCAAAGCCGCTGAATCGCGTCCTTGAGGAGGTTCAGCGACTGTCCGGGGCCGAGGGCCATGGCCCTCAGTTGGTCGAACATGAGTCTATACGCGGCTACTTGGGCCTCATCCTCGACGTACAGGGAGGACATGGCGGTCTCGGCCCGCACCACATCCATGCCCGGATCGGGCATGCCGACGATCCCGAACGGGCCGTTCACGCCTCGGTGCGAGTCGACCGTGTACGGAAGGATCTGCACGGTCACGTGTTCCCGCTGAGCCATCTCGGAGAGGTGCCGCAGCTGTCCACGCATGACATCCGGCCCGCCGAACTTCCCGTGCAGTACGGCTTCGTAGAGAATCACCCAGAGTTCAGGCGGACGGTCGGCGTCGTCCAGGATCTTCTGTCGCTGCCGTCGCCCGCGCACATGGTCGTCCAACTCGCCCTCAGGGGCATCGAGTCGGCCGCGCTGGAAGAGGACCCGCATGTATTCAGGGGTCTGCAACAGGCCCGGCACCAGGATCGTCTCCCAGGAGTGCAGGCTCACCGCCTTCGACTCCATCTCGGCGAGGTCGACGAAGCCTGGCGGCAGCATATTCTCGTACTGGTTCCACCAGTTCCGCCGACGCCCTTCGCGGGCCATCTCGGCCAGGGCCTGAGCGATGTCGTCCTGGGCCGCTCCGTATGCGTGGAGCAGCGCTCTCAGCTCCACGGATCGGATCCCGCTCATGCCTGTCTCGATGCGGCTGATCTTCCCTTTGCTGCATTCGAGCACCTCGGCGGCTTGCTCGCCGGAGAGCCCGGCTGCCTCGCGCAGGCGGCGCAGCTCAGTGCCCAGACGCTTCTGCCGAACTGTCGGATTCTTCCTGGGTGGCATTCGACTCCCTTGCGTGTAGCGCTAGTTGAGTCTTCCGGCGCGTTGTGAATCCGTCTAGTCACACGGTCGTGTGAACTCACCGCAGAATGTTGCACCTTTAGAAGTCGCACTTCTACTTTCGAGGGGAGCGCTCACCCCCGCGCACCTCATGACCCCGGAAGAGCACCTCCACCGCACCCCAAGCGGCCGGAGATACCGCCACCGCATGAGAGCGCGGCCCATCGGTCCTTCCCAGAAAGGGAGTTCAGTCATGGACAGCCTCTTGCCCCCGGCGTCGGGTGACGCGTGGGAGTACTGCCTCACCCTCCCGCACACGGCCATCGGCCCCGGCGTGGCCCGCAGCACGGTCCGGGCGATCCTCACGCGCCACGCACTGGCCGGCCTCGCGGACACCGCCGAGCTGCTGACCAGCGAGCTGTGCGGCAACGCGTATCGCTACTCCGCCGGCCCCGTGGCCGTACGGGTGCGCTGGCGGGACGGCACGCTGCACGTAGGCGTCCGGGACGGCAGCGGAGCGCTGCCCTGTCCGACGGGCGAGGGAATGGCTCACGACCGGGAAGGCGGGCGGGGGCTTCTGTTGGTGAGCCGGTGCGCGCAGGCCTGGGGGAGCAGGGCGGCTCCGCCGGGGCCGGGGAAGGTGACGTGGTTCGAGCTGCGGGCGTGACTTCCGGGCGTTGCGGCGGCGTGCCTCGGCGCTGTCGCAAACGTGCGTCGCCCTCCCCCGAAGCCGGGAGAGGGCGACATCTCGTACCGCTGAAGCGAGCCGAAGCGAGCCGTCGGTTACGGCAGGTTCCGCGCCATCACGATCCGCTGGACCTGGTTGGTGCCCTCGTAGATCTGCGTGATCTTCGCGTCGCGCATCATCCGCTCGACGGGGTAGTCACGGGTGTAGCCGTAGCCGCCGAGCAGCTGGACGGCGTCCGTGGTGACCTCCATCGCGACGTCCGAGGCGAAGCACTTGGCGGCCGCGCCCTGGAAGGTGAGGTCCGCGTCACCGCGCTCCGACTTGGCCGCCGCCGCGTACGTCAGCTGACGCGCGGCCTCGATCTTCATGGCCATGTCGGCGAGCATGAACTGCACGCCCTGGAAGTCGCCGATCGGCTTGCCGAACTGCTTGCGCTCCTTGACGTAGCCCTTGGCGTAGTCGAGGGCGCCCTGCGCGATGCCGAGCGCCTGGGCCGCGATCGTGATGCGGGTGTGGTCCAGGGTCTTCATCGCCGTGGCGAAGCCCGTGCCCTCCTCGCCGATCATGCGGTCGGCGGGGATGCGTACGTTGTCGAAGTAGACCTCGCGGGTCGGCGAGCCCTTGATGCCGAGCTTCTTCTCCGGGGCGCCGAAGGAGACACCCTCGTCCGACTTCTCGACGACGAAGGCGGAGATGCCCTTCGAGCGCTTGGTCGGGTCGGTGACGGCCATCACCGTGTAGTACTCGCTGACGCCCGCGTTGGTGATCCAGCGCTTCACGCCGTTGAGGACCCAGAAGTCGCCGTCGCGGACGGCCTTCGTCTTCATGCCGGCCGCGTCCGAACCCGCGTCGGGCTCGCTCAGGCAGTACGAGAACATGCCCTCGCCCTTGGCGAGCGGCGTCATGTACTTCTTCTTCAGCTCCTCGGAGCCGGAGAGGATGACCGGCAGCGAGCCCAGCTTGTTCACGGCGGGGATCAGGGAGGACGAGGCGCAGACGCGGGCCACCTCCTCGATCACGATGACCGTGGCGAGCGCGTCGGCACCGGCGCCGCCGAAGCTCTCCGGTACGTGCACCGCGTGCAGGTCGTTCGCGACGAGGGCGTCGAGCGCCTCCTGCGGGAAGCGGGCCTCCTCGTCGACGGCCGCGGCGAACGGCGCGATCTTCGCCTCGGACAGCGAACGGATCGCGTCGCGGAGCATGTCGTGCTCCTCGGACGGGCGGTACAGGTCGAAATCAGCCGATCCGGCCAAGGTCTCTCACGCTCCAAGGACGCTAATTACCGTTAAGTAACCCAAATTTTAGAGGTCGGCTCACGAGACGGATACGTGAGCTTCCTGACAGCGGGCGTCGAGCAGGGGACAACGGCGGAAACGTGCCCCGTCACAGGCCCGACTATGCTCGGGCAGCGCACCGACGCCGCAGACCTCTGGAGTACCGCATGGCCCTCAAGATCACCGTGATCGGCACCGGCTATCTCGGCGCCACGCACGCCGCGGCCATGGCCGAGCTCGGCTTCGAGGTGCTGGGGCTCGACGTCGTACCCGAGAAGATCGAGATGCTGCAGCGGGGCGAGGTCCCGATGTACGAGCCCGGTCTCGAGGAGCTGCTGCGCAAGCACGTCGCCGGGATCGAGGGGTCGAGCGGGCGGCTGCGCTTCACCATGGACTGGGCAGAGGTCGCCGCCTTCGGCGACGTGCACTTCCTCTGCGTGAACACCCCGCAGAAGCACGGCGAGTACGCCTGCGACATGAGCTACGTGGACAGCGCGTTCGCGCAGCTCGCCCCGCATCTGACGCGGCCCGCGCTCGTCATCGGCAAGTCCACGGTGCCGGTCGGTTCCGCGGACCGCCTCGCGCGCGAGCTGGCGGCTGCCGCGCCGGTGGGCGCGGAGGCGGAGCTGGCCTGGAACCCGGAGTTCCTGCGGGAGGGCTTCGCCGTGCAGGACACGCTGCACCCCGACCGGATCGTGGTCGGCGTACGCAGCGCGCACGCGGAGAAGCTCCTTCGCGAGGTGTACGCGGGTCCGATCGGCGAGGGCTCGCCCTTCGTCGTGACGGACTTCTCGACCGCCGAGCTGGTGAAGACCTCCGCGAACTCCTTCCTCGCCACGAAGATCTCCTTCATCAACGCCATGGCGGAGCTGTGCGAGGCCGCGGGCGGCGACGTGGTGAAGCTGGCGGAGGCGCTCGGGTACGACGACCGGATCGGCAAGAAGTTCCTGCGGGCCGGTATTGGTTTTGGTGGTGGCTGTCTGCCCAAGGACATCCGGGCGTTCATGGCGCGGGCGGGGGAGCTGGGCGCGGACCAGGCGCTGACGTTCCTCCGTGAGATCGACTCCATCAACATGCGGCGGCGTGGGCAGATGGTCGAGATGGCGCGTGAGGCCCTTGGCGGCGGCTCCTTCCTCGGCAAGCGGGTCGCTGTGCTGGGTGCCACCTTCAAGCCCGACTCGGACGACGTCCGCGACTCGCCCGCACTGAACGTCGCCGGGCAGATCCACCTTCAGGGCGGTCAGGTCACGGTGTACGACCCCAAGGGCATGGGCAACGCGCGCCGCCTCTTCCCGACGCTCGGCTACGCGGAGTCGGCGGTGGAGGCGGTCCGGGGCGCGGACGTGGTCCTGCACCTGACGGAGTGGCGCGAGTTCCGCGAGCTGGACGCGGCGGCACTGGGTGAGGTGGCTTCGGCGAAGCTGATCCTGGACGGCCGCAACGCGCTGGACCCTGCGGTGTGGCGTGCCGCCGGCTGGACGTACCGGGGGATGGGCCGTCCGTCCGCATAGCGCGGGGCTTGGGCGGGTCTCTCCCGCGCGGTTACCCCGCGTCTCGGTTGCGCCGAACAGGCCTTTCCCGTCCGCCCGCCCGATTTCCCTGCATCTCCCCCGCACCCTTCCGCGCCCGATAGGCCCGCATCTTCGCCCGGGCCCCGCACACCCCCATGTCGCACCACCGGCTCCGGCCCGCCGGGCTGCGGTCGTAGTACGCCCAGTGGCAGTCCGGCGCCTCGCACGCCTTCAGCCGCTCCCATGTCCCCGTGGCGACGCCCTCCGCGATGGCCGCCGCGACCCGTGAGACAAGGGCGGACGGCTCGGCGGGGGCCAGTGACGCCGAGCCGTCGGCCTCCGTCACCGTCACCAACAGCGGCGCCCCCGCCAGGAGTCGGCTCAGCCCTGCCGCAGGCGCGCCCGCGTGCGGCCCGTGCCCCGCATGGGCCAGGCACGCCACCCGCAGCGCCTCCCGCAACTCCCGCGCCCCCGCCACCTCACCGGCCGTCAGCGAGAACCGTCCCCGCCCCTCCGCCGTGTCGAGCGCGTCCGCGCCCGACTCCAGGTCCAACGTGTTCACCAGCGCCTGGACCAGCGCGAGACCGCCGGGAGCGGGTGCCCTGTCATTCATGGTTGCGACGTTACCTCCAATGCGGGAACATGGAGTAACCGTTACCGCTACAAGGCCGTTGCCGGTAACCCGACCGAGGAGACACCCATGCCCCTCGCCAAATTCGGCGCCGTCGTGCTCGACTGTCCCGACCCCCTGGCCCTCGCCACCTTCTATGCCGCCCTGCTCGGCGGCACACCCAAGGACGACGGCGACGGATGGGTGGACCTGGAGGGCAACGACGGCACGCCCCTCCAGTTCCAGCAAGCCCCCGGATTCGTCCCGCCGAAGTGGCCGTCCCCCGAGCAGTCACAGCAGTTCCACCTGGACCTCACGGTCCCGGCCGCGGAGCTGGACGACGTCGAGCGCCAGGTCCTCGCCCTCGGCGCCACCACGCTCGACGCGGCGGACCGCACCCGCAGCTTCCGGGTGTACGCGGACCCGGCGGGCCACCCCTTCTGCCTCTGCGCCGACTGAGGGGACCGGCCGTCCGGGACAAGGGACGCGCCCAGGACCATGTACTGGCCCTGGGCGCTGAACCGCGAATCTGCTAAACCGCGAACCGCGAACCGCGAACCGCGAACCGCGAACCGCGAACCGCGGAACCGCGGAACCGCGGAACCGCGAAACCGCTCGAACGTCAGCCGGCCGCCTGCCGGCGCGTCCGCTCCTTCGCCGCCCGCGCGGTGAAGTCCGCCCCGCGCAACGCCCGTTGGACGTTGCCCCAGGTCAGCCTCGCCAGATCCGTCTCCGGCCAGTCGCGCTCGATGAGCTCGGCCACGAGATGCGGATAGCGCGAGGCGTCGGCAAGGCCCTCGGGGTGTGCGGCCCCCGTGTCGTACGTGCCCGCGAGGCCCACGCACTCCGGGCCCGCGAGCGCCCGTACATGGTCGAGGTGGTCCGCCACCTCACCGATCGAGGCACCTGTCCGCTCGGCGGCCAGCGGCACCAGGCACAGGCCCTTGGCCTCGCCGAGCGCGGTCAGTACGTCGTCGGGGAGATTCCCCGGGGCGTCGCGCAGCGCACGGGCCCCGGAGCCGACGAACAGCACGGGCGACCGGGAGAGCGTGAGCACCCGGTGCGCCACCGCGTCGGACGCGCCGGCGAGATCGGCCAGCACCCCGAGCCGGTTCAGCTCGCGCACGACCTCCTCGCCGAACGGGCTCAGCCCCTCCGGGCCGGCCCAGTCCGTGCCGGCCAGCGTGAGCGAGCACAGGCCGAGGTCTCGCAGCGCCCGCAGCGTGGCCAGCGAGTCGCCGATGGCGGCGCCCCGCGCGGGGCCGATCAGGGCGGCGATACGGCCGCAGTGCCGGGCGTCCACCGCCTCGGACGCGGTACGGGCGAGCCGCAGCCCCTCCGCGTGGTCGGCGACGACATGCTTGACGAGGTCGAGCTGTTCGAGGGTCGCCCCGAGGGCATGGTCACCGCTGAGGTGCTCGGGCACGTGCACGGACCAGAACTGCGCCCCGACGCCGCCCGCCCGCAGCCGCGGCACATCCCCCTCCACCCCGCTGTCGCC
The DNA here is from genome assembly GCF_044457025.1 of Streptomyces sp. NPDC050658. Classification (NCBI taxonomy): domain Bacteria; kingdom Bacillati; phylum Actinomycetota; class Actinomycetes; order Kitasatosporales; family Streptomycetaceae; genus Streptomyces; species Streptomyces sp. NPDC050658. The sequence continues at coordinate 42,233 of NZ_JBITGM010000014.1, read as the reverse complement.
GAGTTCCAGGTCGCACCAGGGCAGCTCGCGCAGCGCCCCGGGCAGTCCGCTGCAGCCGTCGGCGACGGGGTGCGCGGCGAGCAGCGCGCGGGCCCTCCGGAGCGGGTCGGGCCGGGGGTCCGGCGCGGACGCGGGGTCGGGTGATGACTCGGATATGGCGGGTGGGGCGGCCTCCGCGAGGGGCTGGTCAAGATCCCCGGCCTCGGCGGTGGTGTTGAGTTCGACCTGCAGGTCTGCCATGGCATTGCTCCGGACTTCAGGGTGGCAGTCGACTCCACCGTGACACGCGGAAGCCGCCCCTTCGCGGCAGACGAAGCGTTCGGGGTACAGCCAAGTCCGACGGCACCTGGAAGGCGCGTCCGGCAGCACGCGAAGGGGCCCCGCCGATGCACCGGCGGGGCCCCGTCCACGTACGGAAGAAGTACGGCAGCAGAGCCTCAGTCGCTCGACACCGTCACCTTCTCGTCGTTGTTCAGCTGCGAGACCAGCTGCTTGACCTTGGCCTTGTCCCACAGCAGGTTGCCGCCGGTGGAGCCCGCGAGCGGCATGTTCATCGACTTGCCGTCGCCGCCCGTGACGCCCTTCATCGCCCAGAACATGGACGCCACGTCGAACAGGCCCATGTCCTTGTCGACGATCAGCGTGTCCAGGCCCGCGCCCATCGTGGGGTAGAGCTTGAAGGGGTTCATGACCGTGCCCGGCGTCGCCGCCTGGTTGGCGAGGGCCGCGAGGAACTTCTGCTGGTTCTTCGTACGGTCCAGGTCGCTGCCCGGCAGGGCGTAGCGGGTGCGGACGAAGGCGAGGGCCTGCTGGCCGTCGAGGGTCTGCTTGCCCGCCTCGAAGTCGGCGCCGGACTTCTCGTCCTTGAAGCCCTTGGGGATGTCCATCTCGACGCCGCCGACCGCGTCCACGATCTTGGCGAAGCCGCCGAAGCCGATCTCCGCGTAGTGGTCGATCCGCAGGCCGGTGTTGAACTCGACGGTGCGGACGAGCAGCTCGGGGCCGTCCTCCGTGTATGCGGCATTGAGCTTTGTCTGGCGGCCCGTGTTCGGATAGAGCTTGCCGGACTCAGCTCCCTTGAAGGACGGGATCGTCACGTTCGAGTCGCGGGGCAGCGAGATCATCGTGTTCCCGCCGTCGTCCGCGACGTGCAGGATCATCATCGAGTCCGTGCGTTTACCCTTCACCGAACCGGTGTGGAGCTTTTCCTTTTCCTCTTCGGACATACCGGCACGGCTGTCCGAACCCACGATCAGGTAATTGGTCCCCGCGCCGCCCTCGGGCCGCTCGATGACCTTGGAGAGGTCGACCTCGCGCTTGAGCTTGGAGTCGGCCCAGAAGTACGTGCCGACCGAGACCGCGAGCAGCACCACGATCAGTGTGAGCGAGCCGATCTTGATGCGGCGGCGCCAGTTCGGGGCGGGGCGCTGCGGGCGGGTGCCGTCGCCGTAGCCGTCGTCACGGCCGCCGCGGCCGTTTCCGTTGCCGTTCGGGCTGCCGTAGACCTGGCCGGTGTTGTAGCCGCTGTCGTACCCGCCGTTGTCGTAGCCGTCGTCGTACGTGTTCTGGCGGGGCGTCCGGGGCTCGAACATGTCGTCGCGTGCGTCGCCGTACCGCTGGCCGGACCCGTCGTCGTACCCCGGCTGCTGGGGGACTCCTCCCGGCTGCTGGCCCGGCCGGCCGGAGCCGCCGCCGCGCTGGACATGCCGCATCGCGCGGGCGCCCTCAGGCTGTGCGCTCCCGCTGCCGCGGCCGTATCCCCGGCCGCCACCCTGGTCGTCAGGCCAATCGCTCATGTGGCCCAGTGTGCAGGTTCAAGGAGTGCGCCTCACAGGGCGGGCGGGATTTCGGTTCAGGGCTGTTGCAGAGCTGATGCAAAGCGGCCCGGCAGGGCCCGGACATACGTCCGACATAGGGTGGACCCCATGACAGACCTGGCCCCTGGCACGGAATCGGAGATTCCGGGCAAGCCGACTTCGGCGTCCCGTACGACTCTCAGCCACATCATGACGCACAACGACACCAACCTCCTCGGAACGGTGCACGGCGGCGTGATCATGAAATTGGTGGACGACGCGGCGGGGGCCGTCGCCGGACGCCACTCGGGCGGGCCCGCCGTCACCGCGTCCATGGACGAGATGGCCTTCCTTGAGCCGGTGCGGGTCGGCGACCTCGTCCATGTGAAGGCGCAGGTCAACTGGACCGGCCGCTCCTCCATGGAGGTGGGCGTCCGGGTCCTCGCCGAGCGGTGGAACGAGTCGACGCCGGCGCAGCAGGTGGGCTCCGCCTATCTCGTCTTCGCGGCGGTGGACGCGGACGGGAAGCCGCGGATGGTGCCGCCGGTCCTCCCGGAGACCGAGCGCGACCGGCGGCGCTACCAGGAGGCCCAGATCCGCCGCACACACCGCCTCGCGCGGCGCCGGGCGATCAAGGAGCTGCGGCAGAACAGGGCGGCGGAGGGGCTCGACGACTGATCCGGGGCGGCGGAGGGGCTCGACGGCTGGTCCGGGGCGGCGGAGGGGCTCGACGGCTGGCCCGGGGCGGCGGAGGGGCTCGACGACTGATCCGGGGCGGCGCAAGCGGTCGACGGCCGAGCGCCCGCCCGCGCCAGGACAGCTACCTGCACACCGCCTGATCCCCGGTGATCGCCCCGAACTCGCCCTGATAGGCGTCCTCCGCCCGCACCGGCCGCACCTTCTTGAAGTCCTGCCCGGCCAGCACCTTCAGCGTCGCGCCCTGGCCCTTGACCGCCCGCAGCTGCGCGCCCGGCAGCGCCGCCGCGAGGGATCTCGCCGAGCGGTCCCAGCGAGGGTCGTACGCGACGACCGTGCGCGCCAGCGGCTTGCCCGCCGCATTGCCCGGCGCCCGCGTCGTACGGAACCCGGTGGACCGCAGCGCGCTGTCGACCTGCTTGCCCAGGCCCGGCCTGCCCGTCGCGTTGTCGACCTGCACCCGGATCTGCTGCGGCGACACGTCCACGACGGCGGCATGGCGCCTGGGGTTGTGCGCGGCGAGCGGCCGGTCCTCGCGCAGCGCCTTGAAGAGCTTCCCGGACTTCTTCGGGTCCCACCTCAGAGTCGACCCGATGCCCGGCACGTTCACGCCCCGGCTGCGCAGCGGCACGGTGGTGAACTCCGACGACCGCGGCGAGAAGCCCCGCATCGCCCGGCCGAGCGCGAGGATCTCGTTCGTGCCGAAACCCTTGTCCGCGCGGACCGAGCCGAGCAGCGTCCGGCTCACGTCCCGGAACTTCAGCGGATTGAGCAGCACGCCACCACTGGTCACCTTGGAGATCAGCGCGGCGAGGAACCGCTGCTGGCGCTGCATCCGGCCGAGGTCGGACGAGCCGTCGACGTGCCGGGTGCGGACGTACTGGAGGGCCTGTCCGCCGTTCAGCCTGTGGGTGCCGACGGACAGATCGAGTCCGGTGTACGAGTCCTTGAGCGGGCGGGTGGTGCAGACCTCCACGCCGCCGATCACGTCCACCGTCTTCATGAAGCTGGTGAAGTCGACCTCCATGTAGTGGTCGATCTTGACCTTCGTCATGTTCTCGACGGTCCGCACGGTGAGATTGGGTCCGCCCTCCGCGTACGCCGCGTTCATCTTGACCGGGTGGGCCTTGTGCCGGTCGCCCGAGTTCTGGTCGGTGTGCGGCGGCATCTCCGCGTAGCTGTCGCGCGGCAGGCTCACCACGCTCGCGCGCTCCCGGTCCTCCGAGATGTGCACGATCATGATCGTGTCCGTGCAGTGGCAGGGCGCCCCGCCGAGCCGGTACTTCTCCTTCTCCGCCTTGGTGATCTTGTCGCGCCCGTCGGTGCCGACGAGCAGGACGTTCATCCCGTTGCCCGCCGCCGGCCGGTTCTTCATGTCCTTGAAGGCGTCGACCCGGTCGATCTCGGTGTCCAGGCTGGTCACGACCCCGTGCCCGATCCCGGCCGCCGCGAGCACCGTCACGGAGAAGGTGGTCGCCACCCGCATGGCCCAGCGTGGTCGCCTCCCCCGTACGGCCGAGCGGGGCGCCTGCTTCCGGGACGCGGCAGGGCGCGGGGGACGCGGGCCGTGCGGCGGCGGAGCGGTGGGGCGGCGGGGCGGTGTGGGCACGAGGGGGACACCTCCGCGGTGACGGGGAACGCGAGAACCGTAGGCCCATACGATCTGCGGCCCGGGTAGTGACCCGGCGGCGCGCGCCGGTGTCCCCCATTCGCGGTAACGTGACGCCTGATGAACGCGACGCCCGATGTGCAGCTTCCTGCCGTATCCGTGATCATGCCGGTGCTCAACGAGGAACGGCATCTGCGTGCTGCCGTCACCGCCATCCTTGAGCAGGAGTACGACGGTGAGATGGAGGTCGTCGTAGCGCTCGGCCCCTCCACGGACCGGACCGACGAGATCGCCGCCGAACTGGTCGCCGAGACGGCCGGCCACCGCGCGCGCGTCCAGACGGTCCCGAATCCCACCGGTCGTACGCCCGCGGCGCTGAACGCCGCCATCAAGGCATCGAGTCACCCGATCGTGGTCCGCGTCGACGGCCACGCCAGCCTCTCGCCCGGCTACATCGAGACGGCCGTCCGCCTCCTGGAGGAGACCGGCGCGCAGAACGTCGGCGGCATCATGCACGCCGAGGGCGAGAACGCCTGGGAGGACGCGGTCGCCGCCGCCATGACGTCGAAGATCGGCGTGGGCAACGCGGCGTTCCACACCGGCGGCGAGGCCCAGCAGGCCGAAACCGTGTATCTGGGTGTCTTCCGGCGCGAGGCCCTTGAGCAGCAGGGCGGATACAACGAGGAGTTCATCCGCGCCCAGGACTGGGAGCTGAACTTCCGCATCCGCGAGGCCGGCGGCCTCATCTGGTTCTCGCCCGAGCTGAAGGTGCAGTACCGACCGCGGCCTTCGGTGCGCGCCCTCGCCAAGCAGTACAAGGACTACGGCCGCTGGCGGCACGTCGTCGCCCGCTACCACGAGGGCTCCATCAACCTGCGCTATCTCGCGCCGCCGACCGCCGTGTGCGCGATCGCGGCGGGCGTCGTCGTGGGTGCCCTGGTGACTCCCTGGGGCTTCGTCGTCCCCGCCGGCTATCTCGCGGCGATCACGGCGGGCTCGCTGCCCGCGGGCAAGGGCCTGCCGCTGAAGGCGCGCCTGCAGATCCCGGTGGCGCTCGCGACGATGCACATGTCGTGGGGCTGGGGCTTCCTGACCAGCCCGCGCTCGCTCGCCAAGAAGGTCATCGCCTCCCGGCGCCCGGCTGTCCTCAGCGAGGCCTGAGAACAGCCGGTGGGCCCGAGAGGGAACTGCCGGACGGACGACCCGGACCGCCTGGGAGCTGCTACTCCCAGGTGAAGTCCGGGTCCACGTGCATGCACGCCTTCTTGTCCGAGCCGTTGAGCGCGTCCGCCGAGTCCGGCGTCTTGTCGTCGTCCTTCGACGCCGACTTGGGATAGGTGTTCCCCTCCCGCCAGTCGGCGCCCACGACGAGCGTGACACCGGAGACGTCCGTGGACCGCTCCACCGAACGCAGCGGAATCCCGAGGGACTTGGCGATCCGCTGGGCGTCGCCCTCCAGCTCCGCGCTCGGGAACTTGACGACCGTCTTCTCCTCGGCGAGCACCGTCGTCGTGTCGGCCGCCGCCTTGCCGAAGCCCTTGCCGGTGAGCAGCTGGGTCACCGTGTTCGCGCGGCCGGACGCGGGCGGCTCGGTGTCGCTGCGGGTGCCGTTCTGCACCTGTACGGCGATCTCCGCGTCCGGCGCCGCAGGATCGTCCGAGAGCTTCTCCTTGGCCGGTTTCTTCTTCTTGCCCTTGCCGTCCAGCGAGACGTCGTCGCGTACGAGACGGAAGAGCTGCTCGGCGTCGCCCGGCTTCGGGATGACGCGCGCACCGACGTACTCGAAGGGCATCGTCGTCATCGTGGTGCGCTCCGGCGGCACCTTCTTGAGCTCGTTGCTGAGGTCGTAGAGCTTCTTGACGCTGCCGAGGCCCTCGTCGACCTTGAGCGCGCTGGTGGCCGTCTCGGCGAGCTTGCGCAGCTTGTTGGGGCTGCTCAGATTGGCGTTCTCGCGCAGCTCCCGCACGAGCGCGTTCATGTACATGTGCTGGGCCTTGGCGCGGCTGATGTCGGTGCCGCCGTCGAAGCCGTAGCGGGTGCGCAGCCACTGGAGGGCCTGCTTGCCCTTGATGTAGGTGGTGCCCTCCTCGAGCTTCAGACCGGAGCCGTGGCCCTCGTTGTCGCGCGAGTAGATGTTGGCGTCCACACAGACCGGTACGCCGCCGATCGCGTCGGCCATGGAGACGACACCCGAGAAGTCGACCTCCATGAAGTGGTCGATGTGGATGTTGGTGAGCTTCTCCCAGGTGGCGACCGTGCAGCCGGGGCCGCCGCGGCCGAGCGTCTGGTTCGTCATCGTCCGCTGCGTCGACGCCTCGTACACCTTGCCGTCGTCCGGGTCGGTGCACTTGGGGATGTCGAGGAGGGTGTCGCGCGGCATGCTGATGACCGACATGTTGGTGCGGTCGGCCGAGAGATGCAGCAGCATCTGTACGTCGGCGAGCGGTGTCCCGCCGAACGTCTCCTTGGCCCCGCCGAGCTTCTGGTTTTCCTTGGAGTCCCGCGCGTCCGAGCCGATCAGGAGGATGTTCAGCGGGGTCTGGCCCGCCGCGTTCGGCGTGGGCTCGGGGGCCCGGTGGTCGCCGAGGGTCAGATCGTCGGTCTCCAGATTGTTGTTCAGGTGCTGGTAGTACAGATATCCGGCGCCGGCCGTGCCAAGTATCAGTACCGACAGGACCGTTGCCGACCAACGGAGCACCCGCCGCTTGCGGCGCGGCGGCCGGCCCCCGCCGCCCCCACGGCGGTGCCGGTGCTTCCCGTCTCCCTCGGGCGGCGCGCCGCCCTCGTCCGGACTCCCGTCCTGGACCGCATCACTTGCGTGCGGGGCGCGTTCTCGCGCCCCCTCCCCACGCACGCTGCTTCTCCCCATCGCCTGCCCCTCCCCACCTAGCCCCCCAAGTACGGCCGTCCCGCGCCGTGTTAGACGCAGAACGGCTGCTTCAGGTCACTTCGCACACACGGTTTTGTCCGCCTCGACCTTCTGGATGCCCTCCGGCGCCTTCTTCGGAGCGCTGATCGGAATCCCGGCGCCCTTGAAGTCGCCGCCGAGCGTCAGCTTGATCGCCGGGAGCCCCTGCGCGTTCTTCTCGCTCTCTCCGGGCTTCATCGCGGAGCCGGGCAGCCCCATGATGTCCGCGAGCCGCCGGGCCTGGTCGGCCTGGTCGGGCGCGTACTCCAGCGTCGTCTTCTTTATGTCGGACGGCGCGTTGCCGAGTTGGCTGGACTTGAGCACGCCCTCATTGTTCTGCAGCCACGTGAGAGTTGTCTGAGCGGCGCCCGTCTTCCCACTGCCGTTGTAGATGTTGACCCGCACCTCGGAGGGGTCGGCCTTGCTGCCCTTGAGGCGGGCGGCGACCTCGGCCTTCTCCTTCTTCTCCTTCTTCTTCACCTCGGTGAGCGACTCGTCGGCGCGCATCATGGCGAACAGCGGCTGGGCCTTGGCCTCGTCCTCGACGACCGTGACCTTGACCTTCTCCGCCGGGTTGTCCTTCACCGGCACGGTCGCGAAGCTCAGGTTCTTCATGTCGAGCTTGCCGAGCTCCATGCCCAGGCTCTTGAGCTTCATTATGTCGGCGATCTGGGAGTCGACCGAGAGCGCCTCGGTGCCCGCCTCGGCGAGATCTATCATCTTCTTCGGGTTGGTCAGCGTGTCGTTCGACTTGAGCTTGCGCATCAGCGAGCTGAGGAACTGCTGCTGCAGCTCGATGCGGCTCAAGTCGCCGCCGGAGCCCACCGAATGGCGCGTACGGACGAAGGCAAGCGCGTCCTCGCCCTCGATCGTGTGCTTGCCCTTGGGCAGCTTCAGGTGCGAGTCCGGGTCGTCGATGTCCTTGGCGAGACAGACGTCGACGCCGCCGACCGCGCTGGAGAGCGTCTTGACGGCGTTGAAGTCCGCCACCATGAAGTGGTCGGGGACTATCCCGGTGATCTCCGTGACCGTGCGCATCGTGCAGCTGGGCGTGCGGTCGCTCTGCCCCAGGCTCTCGTTGAAGCGGACGTTCTGACTGCCCGGGATGGTCTTCTTGGTGCCGTCCTCCATCGTGGTCGGACAGTCCGGGATGTCTGTGATCATGTCGCGCGGGATGCTCAACGCGGTCGCGTTCGTACGGTCCTTGGAGACGTGCAGCAGGATCGTCGTGTCGGCGTGACCGACGCTCCCCTTGTCGCCGTACTTCGTGTTGCCCTTGCCGCTGCGCTTGTCCGTGCCCATCACCAGGATGTTGATGGCCCGGTCCTTGCTGAAGCCGCCGGTGCCGGCGCCGTCGTCCGGGATCGAGGTGATGTTGTCGTTCAGGTGCTGGTACCAGAGGTACGCACCCGCGCAGCCCGAGACGAGGATGAAGGCGAGCGTGCCGCCCGTCCACATCAGGGCCTTCTTGCCCTTGGACTTCTTCGGCTTCTGCTTGCGCCGACCGCCCGCCGCCTCCGGCTGCGGAGCCCGCCGTCTGCGCTGACCGGGGACCTCGCGCTGCTCGTCACGGTGCTCGTCGCGCTGCTCGTCGCGCCGGCCGCCACGGCCGCGCGTCCCCTGACGGGACGACGACCGGGAAGGTCTGCGCGGTCCGGGCACCGCCGACTGCCCTGCGGAAGGGCTCAGTCGCAGTTCGTAATCGCCAGTGTTCGGGTTGAGTACCCACTGGTCTGCGGGGTCGATGTTCTCCGCCCGCCCACGGCCTTGCGCGTCCACGGTTGTTTGCGTCCTCCGTCGGGGCCACGCGGCGCCTTTCCCCCCTCAAGAAGGCGCTCGGTCAGTCGTTCAGCGGTGCGCCGCCCAGGAGGGCCGGGCGCACCGGATCGCTCACACTATCCGCCCAGTTCAGCGCTGGACGACGCCGGTGACAAATTCCACTCCCCTACAACTGGGCAATCCGCCCCATTTCTTGATGCGCGGTGTCTTTCGTTTGAGGATGCCTTTACCCGCAGGCCGTTCCGGCGGCCGTGTTGCCCCGGAATGTGGGTGCGGGGCTCGGCGTATGCGAGGGGTCGTCCGGCTTCTCGTCGCCGCCGTCCCCCGAGCCGTCCCCGGCGTCCTCGCGCACCGCCTGTACGGGCTTCTCGCGCACCTTGAGGGGCGCGTCCGTGCGCAGCCGCGTGAAGAGTTCGTCGGCGGCGGGCTCGACGAGTTCATCGCGATTGGCGTCGTAGACATACGAACGCCGGGGCACTGTCAGGAACTGCACCCGTTCTGTGGGGATGTTGCGCATGCCGCGCACCAGTTCGTACAAACCACGCAAACTCGCGAGCCCCGGATCAGTCGTCAACGCGGAAGTCGCCGCGTCGAGAACGGGATACAGCTTCGCCGGATTGAGAAGGACGTCATTGCTCCGCACCTTGTTGACGAGCGCCGCGAGGAACTCCTGCTGGCGGTCCATCCGGTCGGTGTCGCTGCCGTTGCCGAGGCTTTTCCTGGCCCGCACATAGCCGAGCGCCTGCTCGCCGTCGAGGGTCTGCCGGCCCGCGGCCAGCTTGACCTTGGCGTCCTTGTCCTTGATCGGGGTCTTGAGGCAGACCTCCACGCCGTCGACCGCGTCGACCATGTCCTTGAACCCGGCGAAATCAATCACCATGTGATGGTCGATCCGGATCTTCGTCAGCTTCTCGAGGGTACGGATCGTGCAGGCGGTGCCGCCGAACTCGTACGCCCAGTTGAACTGCGCGAACTGGGCCCGCGTCCGCGAGCCGTCGGGGCGGCGGCAGCTGGGGATGTCCACCATCACGTCCCGCGGGATCGACACCGCGGTCGCGCTCTGCCGGTCGGCCGCGAGGTGCAGCAGGATCGTGGTGTCCGAGCGCTGGGTGCCCGGATCGCGGCCGTACTTCTTGTTGCCGCGGCCCGCGCGGGTGTCGGAGCCGATGAGCAGGATGTTCTGCGCGTCGTGCACCAGCGGGGTGGGGCGCTCCTTCTCGTAGCGCGCCAGCTCGGCGGCGGCGTCGGTGTCCTTGGTGATGTTGCCGTCGAGCTTGTTGTAGACCGCCCAGCCGGCGCCCGCCGCGCCGAGCACGACCGAGGCGGCGCCGATCGCCGTCCAGCGCAGCCACCGCCGTCTGCGCCGGGCGACGCCCGCACCCGTGGGGCTCGAGCCCGCTCCGGGTGCGTACGTGGCCTTCGGCTCAGGCTGGGCGCCGTCCGGGTCCGGGCGATCCGGTCCGGAGGGCATGCCTGCGGTCTCGGTCACGTGTGAGTCCACCCCTCGTGGCGACGTTCGGTGCATGGTGCGCTCTTACGACCATGGACCGGCGCGGCGCCGGTGGCCTGCGGGCCAGGGGCTGGGGTGGGCCGAACGGGGGACGGGTTACCGGGGGGTGCGGGTTACGCCTGTCGGACGGTGACGGTCACCCGCTCGTCCTCGGTCCGCTTGGCGAGCCCGGCGTCGCCGAGCTGGTCCAGGTGGCGGCAGAGCACCACGGAGCCGCCCGCCGCCAGCGGGGCGTACAGACCGGAGCTCAGGCCTTCCCAGCTGTCGTACGAAAGACCGGAGAGCAGCCGGGACCCCGGCGTGAGCCCCTGCGCCGCGGCGTCGGCGCGGGCCCGCTCCACCAGCTCCGCACCCGTGAGCTCGCCGGCCCCGGCCACCGCGAGGGCGGTCTCGTCCGGGTCCACGGGCGCGTACGGCGCGAACCGGTCGCCCTGGCTCGGCACCTCGACCGCGTAGTCGGCGAAGCCCTCGGGGGCCTGCGGGAAGCGCCCGCCGAGCGGCCGCAGCGCGAGCGCGACGCGCTCCCCGGAGCAGGCGCGCGCCTGCTCCAGCGTGTCGGGTCCGCTGACGACGAGATCGGCACCGGCCGGGTCCCCGCCCACGTCCGCGACGACCCCGACGGACGAACAGGCGAGCAGCCAGACGGCGGTCTGCCAGTGCGCCGGAAGGAGCAGCGCGAGCCGGTCGCCGGGCTCGGCGGCGAGGTCGCCCTGCAGCAGATTGGCGGTCTTGGCCACCCAATTGGCGAAGGTGGCCACGGACAATTCGACGCGCTCGCCCGTGGCGTCGTCGTAGAAGGTGATGAGCGGGCGGCCCGGGTCCGCGGCGAGCGCGGATCGCAGCAGGTCGGCAGGGGTGCGGTCGGTGGCGTTCACGCGCGCAAGGGTACGCGGGTGCCGGTGCGCCGCTCGGGGCGGCGGGGGAGTGGGGGCCACCGGTTCGGCGGAGCGGGCACCACCGGTTCGGCCGAGCGGAACCGACGGTCCGTCAGTTCCCGGATGGACAGAAGTACTCGGCTATGCGAACTATCAGACGTATGCGTGGATTTCTAGCTTCCTCGATCGGCGTCACGTGCGCGGCCGCCCTGTCCCTTCCCCTCGCCCTGCCGTCGTCCACCGCCCGCGCCGAGTCCCCGGCGGTGGGTCCGTCCTCGGCCGTGGTTCCTGGCAGCACTCAGTCCCTCCCGCTCGTCCCGCTCGGCTCGGAGCGTTCCCTGCGTGCGGGGCCCGCCCGCGAACAGGGGCTGCTCCAGCGCGAGGTCCGTCCCTTCTCTCTCGTGGGCGTCGTCTGGGACAACCCCGACGCCGAACTGCACGGCAGCGTCCAGGTCCGTACGCGGGCCACCGGCACCGGCACCTGGTCCGCCTGGCAGCCCCTGGAGACGCACAACCACGAGCACTCCGCCGACCCGGACGCCCCCGAGCGGATCTCCGGCAAGGTCCGCGGGTCCACCGCGCCGCTGTGGGTCGGCGACTCGGACGGCGTGGAGATCCGCGTACGGGCGGAGTCGGAGCAGTCGGAGCGGCCCGTGCGGCTGGGGCGGCTGGGGCAGTCGGAGCGGCCGGTGCGGCTGGGGCAGCCGGAGCGGCCCGTGCGCCGTGCGGCCGTCGCTCCGGAGGCGCCGCTGCCCAAGGGGCTGCGCCTCGAACTCGTCGACCCCGGAGCCGAGCCGCCCCCGCAGGGCTCCCCGGCCGACGGCCCCCGCTTCTCGTCGATGACCGCGGAGAGCGCCGCCGCGTCCGCCGTCAACGCGGAGCTGGCCCCGCTGGGCGCCGCGGTCATCCCTCCGCTGAGCAAGGCGGAGACGGAGTCGGATCTGATCGCGGCGCGGGGTGAGCCGGAGGACGCGGACGGCGCGGACGGCGCGGACGGCGCGGACGGCGCGGACGGCGCGGACGGCGCGGACGGCGCGGACGACGCGGGGGACGCGGACGACGCGGGGGAGGGGTCGGGGGCGGCGAAGCAGGCGAAGAAGAAGACGGACGGCAAGGCCAGGCCGTATGTCGGGCCGCGTCCGCGCATCATCACGCGCAAGGGCTGGGGCGCGAACGAGAAGCTGCGTGAGAAGGATTTCGCGTACACGAAGACCGTGAAGGCCGCCTTCGTGCACCACAGCGCGTCCGGGAACAACTACCGCTGCTCACAGGCCGGCTCCGTCCTGCGCAGTATCTACCGCTACCACGTCAAGAGCAGTGGCTGGCGTGACTTCGGCTACAACTTCGCGGTCGACAAGTGCGGAAACATCTACGAAGGACGTGCCGGAGGTGTGGCAAAGCCAGTCCTTGGGGCCCACACTCTCGGTTTCAACACCAACAGCATGGGCATCGCCGTCCTCGGCTCCTTCGGCTGGTCGGACCCGCCGAAGGCCGCCGTGACGGCCGTCGCCCGGCTGACCGCGTGGAAGCTCGGCCTGTACGGCGCGAACCCGCGCGGAACGACATACCTGAAGTCCGGCGGTGGAAATCTGTACAAGAAAGGTTCGAACGTCCGGCTCCATGTGATCTCAGGGCACCGTGACGGTTTCGCCACGGAATGCCCCGGAAGCCGCCTGTACAAGAAGCTAGGAAAGGCCCGGTCCTCCTCGGCCCGCTACCAGGGCCGCTGAGGCCCGGTCGCACTGCACGATCTGCAAAGCCATCTGCATACACTGGCCGGCCGCGACTCAAGTTCGGCCGGCCCCAGCAGGAAGCAGAGACGACAGGTGACAGAAGCGATCCTCCTGGTCGGCGGCAAGGGCACCCGGCTCCGTCCGCTCACGGTGCACACGCCCAAACCGATGGTCCCGGCGGCGGGCGTACCGTTCCTCACCCATCAGCTGGCGCGGGCCCGCGCGGCGGGCGTCGAACACATCGTCCTGGCCACCTCCTATCTGGCCGAGGTCTTCGAGCCGTACTTCGGCGACGGCTCGGCGCTGGGCCTTCACATCGAGTACGTCACGGAGACCGAGCCCCTGGGTACGGGCGGCGCGATCCGCAACGTGGCGTCCAAGCTCCACTCGGGGCCGGACGAACCGGTCCTGATCTTCAACGGCGACATCCTCACGGGCCTGGACATCCGCGCCCTCGTCGCGACGCACGAGGACTCCGGCGCGGACGTCTCCCTCCACCTCACGAAGGTCGACGACCCGCGTGCGTACGGCCTGGTCCCGACGGATCCGACGGGCCGCGTGACGGCCTTCCTGGAGAAGCCGCAGACCCCCGAGGAGATCGTCACCGACCAGATCAACGCGGGTGCGTACGTGTTCCGGCGCTCGGTCATCGACACGATCCCCGAGGGCCGCCCGGTCTCGGTCGAACGCGAGACGTTCCCGGACCTGCTCGCTTCCGGAGCGCACCTCCAGGGCATGGTCGACTCCACGTACTGGCTGGACCTGGGCACGCCCCAGGCCTTCGTACGCGGCTCGGCGGACCTCGTCCTCGGCCGCGCCCCCTCCCCGGCGGTCCCCGGCCGCTGCGGCGACCGCCTGGTCCTGCCCTCGGCCACGGTCGCCCCGGACGCGAAGCTCACCGGCGGCACGGTCGTCGGCGAGAACGCGGTGATCGGCTCGGGCGCGCGGGTGGACGGCAGCACGGTCCTGTCCGGCGCGGTCATCGAACCGAACGCGGTGGTGACGGACTCCCTGATCGGCGCGGGCGCGGTGGTGGGCCCGAGGTCGGTCCTCACGGGCGCGGTGATCGGCGACGCGGCGGTGGTCGGCGCGGACAACGAACTGAGGGACGGCGTAAGGGTCTGGTGCGGGGCGCGGTTGGGGGCGGGGGCTGTGCGGTTCTCTTCTGATCAGTAGGGGGGCGCTCTGAGGTGATCAGTAGGGGGGGCGCTCTGAGGTGATCAGTAGGGGGGAGCTCTGAGGTGATCGGCGACTTCGATCGGCGCCGGGGCCGCCCGGCCTCTCGGAGGTTGGCGGTTCCGGGGTGGGAGTCAAGGGCGCTCCTCCGTCGCGTCGGCTGCGCCGATTCCGCTCCGCTCCACCCTTGACACCCACCCCTCCACCGCCGGTGAACGCATGACCGAGCGGCCCAGGGGTGAGGCTCACGGGGGGTGTGGGCGGTGTCTTTAGTCTCGTGCCGGGTGCGGACTTGTTCGAGGCAGGCACCGTCGGACGGGAGGGCGGGCGGCACACGGGAGGAGCCCGGTGGGGGCAAGGCTTCGTGCCGGGTGTGGACTTGTTCGAAGCAGGCACCGCCGACGGGCGAGACGGGCCGGGTGGGACTTTCCTCCACCCCGTCCCTCCGACACCCGCCTCCGCGCAGGCACAGCCCTGCAATAGAGGGGCACACGCTGGTGGCAGTACGCCCAACACACGCCGCAACCCGAGAAAATCCCAGAAGCCCCTAAGTGCGAGCCCCCCCTGTAGCCCAGCCGGTGCGCGGCGTTTGCGGCGTGCCAGGTGTGGATCACTCGGCGATGAGTTTCCTCGGCCGCCCCCGTCTCATCTGAAGAAGCCCATCGAAGCAAGCCCCTGAAGAGGCGGTATCCGTCATGGACAAGCAGTTCACCGCGACCCTGCGGAAGAGCCCGAACAAAGGTGGCTGGACCTACGTCGTGTGGCCCGAGTCCGTTGAGTTCTTCGGGACCCGAGGCCTGGTGAAGGTCCGGGGCACGATCGACGGTCATCCGTTCCAGAGTTCCTTCATGGCCCTGGGGGACGGCACGCACAAGCTGCCCGTGAAGGCCGACGTCCGCAAGGCGATCGGCAAGAGGGAAGGGGACAGCGTGAACGTCCGGCTTGAGGAGCGGGTGGACGGCTAGCGGGCGGGGGGCCGGATTCTTGGCCCTCCGCGTGCCAGGCGGCGAAAACGCCTACCCTCGTACAGATGTCATCCCGTTTCGCCCCACGCCCCACCCGCACCACCGTGCGCGGCGGCGAAACGGCGATCCCGCGCGGCGTGCCCCGCCAGGTGACCGCCGGCAAGACCCGCAGCTGGACCCCGCCCTACCCCCTGGACCTCGGCCTCACCCTGGGCCCCCTGCGGCGAGGCCCCGCCGACCCCACCTTCCGGGCCACCCGCGACGGCTCCGCCTGGCGGGTGAGCCGTACCCCGCAGGGCCCCGGCACGCTGAGAGTGGCCCTGCGGGCGGGCACCGTGGAAGCGGAGGCCTGGGGGCCCGGGGCCGACTGGTTCCTGGACCGACTTCCGCAGATGTTGGGCGAATCGGACGACCCGGAAGACTTCGCGCCCCGCCACCGCCTCGTCGCCGCCACCGCGCACCGCCGACCCGGCCTCCGCCTGATCCGCACGGGGCTGGTCCTGGAGTCCCTCATCCCGTCGATCCTGGAGCAGAAGGTCACGACCGACGAGGCGTACCGCGCCTGGCGCCTCCTGATCCGCAGGTACGGCGAACCGGCACCCGGCCCCACCCCCGCCGACCTGCGCCTGCACGTCATGCCGGACCCGAAGACCTGGACGATGATCCCCTCCTGGGAATGGCACAAGGCCGGCGTCGACAACAAGCGCGCGTCCACGATCCTGCGCGCCGCACGCGTGGCGTCCCGCCTGGAGGAAGCGGCATCGATGGAGCCGCCCCAGGCCCAGGCCCGCCTGGAACTGATCCCCGGCATCGGCCCCTGGACCTCGGCGGAAACCGTCCAGCGCAGCAACGGTGCCCCCGACGCCGTGACGGTGGGCGATCTCCACCTCCCGGGCATCATCGGTTACGCCCTCGCCGGCGACCGCAGAGCAGACGACGACGCCATGCTGGCCCTCCTGGAGCCCTACGCGGGCCACCGCCACCGAGCCGCCCGCCTGATCCTCCTGAGTGGCAGAACCCCACCCCGCAGAGAGCCGAGAATGCGGGTCGGCAATATCGCGCAGCTGTAGCCGGAGCCCTGTCAGGGGCACGGGGGGAGGGGGAGGAGTCGGGGACAGTGCCCCGCGGAATTCCGTTGGGTGTGCCCGCCCGCCCCTGCTAGCCTCCCCGTGGCCGTGCGGCAGAACTAGGAGGTGGTACCCGTGAACGCAGTTTCGACATGGGTGCTCCCCTCCGGGGTCACGGTCGGGCGATAGGTCGTCCGGGAGCGCCGATCAAGCGCACTCCCGAAAGGCACGACCATGCGTTTCACTTCTCAGCAGCGCCTGGACGACGGCGTACTCGAACGCGAATTCATCCTCGGCGAGATCCCCGGCACCCTGTGGACGCCCGCCGCCCCGGCCCCGCTGGTCCTGATGGCCCACAACAACGGCCTGCCCAAGCGGGACCCCCGGCTGATGGCCCGCGCCCGGTACACCGCCGCGCGCGGCTACGCTGTCGCCACCATCGACGCCGCCGGCTGCGGCGACCGGCCCCGTTCCGCCGCCGACGAACAGGCCCGCGCCGAAATGCGCCGGGCGGTGCAGGCCGGGGAGCCGGGTGACGAGGTCTTCGAGTCCGTCGTCGGGCCGCTCGTCGGCGACGCCGTCCCGGAGTGGCGGGCCACCCTGGACGCTCTCCTCGCGCTGAGCGACATCAGCGGTCCCGTCGGGTACTCGGGGTGGGCCGCCCTCGGCATCCGGCTCGCGGCCGTCGAACCGCGCGTCGCCGCCGCCGGGCTCTTCGCCGGAGGCTACGTCCCCCGCGCCCAGCGCGCCGAGGCCCGGCAGGTCACCGTTCCGCTGCTGCTCCTGCTCCAGTGGGACGACGACGGCAACCCCCGGCAACGCGCCCTGGACCTGTTCGACGCCTTCGGCAGCAAGGAGAAGACCCTGCACGCCAACCTGGGCGGGCATCTCGGCACCCCGGCCTTCGAGTTGGAGGACGCGTGCCGGTTCCTCGACCGGCATCTGAAGTGACGCGGTAGGCGTGATCAGCCGCCCCGGCCGGTACCTGTGTCTGCCGGTCGGGGCGGCGGGCCGCCGTCTGACTCCGCCTCATCGCCGGGCCCGCCCCTACCGCACCGCGATGAAGTCCCCCGCGTCCCGGCCGGCCCGGGCCCTGGGATCGGCCGCCGCGTGGCCCACCGCCACCGCCCCCATCGGCTCCCACGACTCCGGCAGTTCGAGCACCCGGCGGACCACGTCCCTGCAGAACATCGTCGACGAGACCCACGCCGAGCCGAGGCGCTCCCCGGCCAGCGCCACCAGGAAGTTCTGCACTCCGGCACCGGCCGCCACCACGAACATCTCCCGTTCGGCGGCGTCCCGCCTGGCGTCCCCGTACGGGTGCGAACCGTCCATCACCATGCAGGGCACCACCAGGTACGGCGCGTTGCGCAGTACGTCACCCCTGCGCACCCTCTTGGCGATCGACTCCTCCGACTTCCCGTCCCGGCGAAGGTCGGCGATCCATGCGTCCCGCATCGCGTCCAGCAGTCGTACCCGTGACTCCGAGGACTCCAGGAGGACGAAGCGCCACGGTGTCGTGTGGTGCGGCGCCGGTGCCGTCACCGCCGCTGCCACCGCCCGTCGCACCGCCCCGGGGTCCACCTCCTCGTCCGTGAACTCCCGCACCGTCCGCCGCAGCGTGACCGCTTCCCGGACGGCCTCGGACGTGCCGAGCCGGAACATGTCGTCCCGGGAGTCACGGACCATGATCCTGGCCCCCTCGTCCGCCGCGCCGCCTCCCACGACATGCGGGAGGCCGCGCACGACCGCTACCGGCAGTCCGCCGGCCTTGCCCTTGACCAGGTCGCCCGCCGCGGCGAGTTCGTCACCGGTGGCCACGACCGTCGCGCTCAGCGGATTCCCGTACGCGTCCGTCCCGCCCCGCAGGTCGTCCAGGACCCGCACGCCCGCCGCCCCGATGGCGACATCGGTGAGCCCGGAGCGCCATGGACGCCCGAAGGTGTCGGTGACGATCACGCCGACGTCCACGCCCAGCGCGTCCCGCACCCCCTCGCGCACGGCACGGGCCGAGGCGTCGGGGTCCTCCGGCAGCAGAAGGATCGTCCCGGAGGGGGTATTGGAGGCGTCCACGCCGGCCGCGGCCATCACGAGGCCCTGCCGGTTCTCGACGATACGAAGGGTCCCGCGCCGCGCGACCACCCGCACCGTCTCGCTGTCGATGGCCGCCTCGCGGTCCGCCGCCTCGACGATCCGGCCCTCGGCCTTGCTGACGATCTTCGAGGTCACCAGGAGTACGTCCCCGTCGGCGAGCCCCGGCTCGGCGGCGACGATCAGCTTGGCGAGGTCGTCCCCCTGCCGCACCTCGGGCAGCCCGGGCACGGCCCACACACGGAACGCAGGGGACGGGCTCACGCGCGCACCGCCTCCGCGAGGTCGAGCGCCGCCCGCGCCATCTCGGCGGCCGCGTCGACGTCGGTCATCAGGAGCGGGATCGCGCGACAGCGGATGCCCGCCGACTCGATCCGCTCCACGGAGCCCTCGTCCACGGTGTCGACGAGCCAGCCGTCGAGCAGCCCCGAGCCGTAGTGCTCGGCGACCGCGGCGGCCGTCGACTCCACGCCCACGGCCGCGAGCACCTTGTCCGCCATGCCCCGCACGGGCGCGTCCCCGACGATGGGGGAGAGCCCCACCACCGGAACGTCCGCCTCGGCGATGGCCTCGCGGATGCCGGGCACGGCGAGGATCGTGCCGACGCTCACCACGGGGTTGGACGGCGGGAAGAGCACGACGTCGGCCTCGGCGATGGCCTCCAGGACGCCGGGCGCGGGCTTGGCCTGGTCGGCGCCGACCGGCACCACCGCGTGCGCGTCCACGGAGGCGCGAAGGCGTACCCAGTACTCCTGGAAGTGCACGGCCTTCTGCTCGCCGTCCACGGTGACGGCGACATGCGTCTCGACCCGGTCGTCCGACATCGGGATCAGGCGCACGCCCGGCTGCCACCGCTCGCACAGCGCCTCCGTCACCGCGCTGAGCGGGAATCCGGCGCCGAGCATCTGCGTCCGCACGATGTGCGTGGCGAAGTCCCGGTCGCCGAGCCCGAACCACTCGGGCCCGACTCCGTAGGCGGCGAGCTCTTCCTTGACCTTGAACGTCTCGTCCGTACGACCCCAGCCCTGCTCCTCGTTGATGCCGCCGCCGAGCGTGTACATCACCGTGTCGAGGTCGGGGCAGACCTTGAGCCCGAACAGATGAATGTCGTCACCGGTGTTGCCGATGACCGTGACGTCCGCGTCAGGCGCGGCCTTCTTGAGCCCGCGAAGGAAACGGGCGCCGCCGATACCGCCGGCCAGTACCACAATGCGCATGAGGCCAAGCATGTCAGGCGGGTACGACACCGCGTCAGGCGGTTACGACATCTCCGGCCGAAGGCGCACCGGCCGCCGCCGCGCACCGCGCCGCGTGCATCGGCATGTCGGTCAGGCCGGGATAGTAGACGTGCAGGCTGACGGCCGGTTCCAGGGAGTCGTTCACGACCTCGTGTACGTAGCCGGGCGCGAAGACCCGCTGGGCGCCCGCGCCGAGTGCGCGCTGCCCGCGTTCCGTACGCTCCGTCAGTTCGCCGTCCAGGACGGTCAGCACGCCGGACGACCGGCCGTGGTCGTGCAGTCCGCTGCCCTGTCCGGGCACCCAGGAGAGCAGCCACACCTCGTAGCCGGGCCCCGTGCGCAGCCGGTGGTACCAGCGGCTGGTCGCGTCGTACTGGACGAGGTGGGCCCACTGGGCGCGGTCGGCCGCGATGGTGCGGGCCAGGCCGACGAACTCGGCCACGGTGGCCGGGTGTTCGCGGACGGGCTGCAGGAGGTGCGGGACTTCGAGGATGTCGCCGGCGATCTGGAGGTCGCTGTCGCTGTTCATCGTGCGGTGGTTCCTCAACGTGAGTGCTGGGGTGTCGCGAAGGGATGGTGAAGCGGGGAGAGGCTCAAGCGGTGAAGCTCTGAAGCGGGGGCTGCGGCTCGGGACCGGGCTCCGTGAAAGTGGCGGAAATGGCGCGATCCGAGCGGTTCAACAGCTGGAAGCAGGTCGGCTCAACAGCTGGAACAGGAACAGCGACAGCGCGCGTGGGCAGCACCGAGGAGCCCGCTGCTGCGGGTCGTCGAGAGTGCCAAGTTTGCGAGCATGCCCACCAGGACAGCGGCTCACACCTTCTATGTCAACTCGATGTCCGCTATGTGGGATATGTTTCACCTCATCCGGTTGTTCTGTGAGGCGAAAGGTTTGTGCATCCGGCGCACGGGACACATGGCGCATCAACCGGCGCGTAAACCCCGTCGCGACCACGTGACCCGAATGTGATCCCTTTCGCTTCGGTCGAGCGACTGCAACGGGGTCGATCCCCGTGACGTCCTTCCCTGGTGGGAGGCGGTCGCGGGGCGCCTCGGGATGGGCCGCTGGCAAGTGTCAGGGTTTATGTCGATTTGAACACTTTCCGCATAGCCTTGGTTCCGCAGAGTGAATAAGGGGCCCAATAGCAGATCTCGGCTTGACTGGCCCGGATCGGCACACTTGTAATTTCACTCGTGTCGTTCAGCCGAAATCGGTAACGGCAGCACCACGGGGACGCACGTACAGACGAGGGGCGCACATGACCGAGCTGGTTCAGGAACTGCTGGTCGAGGACGCGGACGAGGAACTCGGCTGGCAGGAGCGCGCACTGTGCGCCCAGACCGATCCCGAATCCTTCTTCCCCGAGAAGGGCGGCTCCACGCGCGAGGCCAAGAAGGTCTGCCTCGCCTGTGAGGTCCGCTCCGAATGCCTTGAGTACGCACTCGCCAACGACGAGCGATTCGGCATCTGGGGCGGCCTGTCGGAGCGCGAACGCCGCCGCCTGAAGAAGGCCGCCGTCTGACAGTCACCGCACAGGCGCGCGTCACGCGCGCGTGCGAGCCACGCAGGCGCGTGCGAGCAGGCCGGCCAATTCGGCACACATCTCCCGTAATCAATGCGCAACGAACAGCCCTTCGCCAGTGGGATATCCACAGGCGGCGGGCTGTCTTCATGCCAGCCGTTAGTGTGGGGCCCCGTCCGAGACGCCCCGGCGCCCCCGCAGGGCGCAGGCGTCCACCGCAGTCCATCGAACCGGGGCCCGTACCTCGATGTCCGTGCACAGCACTTCGGCAGCCAGCCACCCTGACGCTGCCGCCGCAGGTTTCGACCCGACGCGCCCGCCCGAGTTTCCGCGGCACGTCGTCACCGCCGTGATCGTCTCCCACGACGGCGCCCGCTGGCTGCCCGACGCCCTCGCCGGACTGCTCGGCCAGGAGCGCCCGGTGCAGAACGCCGTGGCCGCGGACACCGGCAGCGCGGACGACTCCGCGCGCCTGGTCACCGAGGCGTTCGGCCCCGACCGCGTCCTGCATCTCGCCCGGCGCTCCGGCTTCGGCACCGCCGTCGACGAGGCCGTCCGCACGGCCGGCGTGCTCACCCCCGAAGAGCTGCCCTATCTGAAGCGCCCCAGCGGCTGGGACCCGGTCACCCGGTCCTGGCGCGACGACGCCTACGACATGCCGGAGCTCCCGCACGGCGAGCCCGAGCAGTGGCTGTGGCTGCTGCACGACGACTGCGCGCCCGAACCCGGCGCGCTCGCCGAACTGCTGCGCGTCGTCGAGAACGAACGCGAGGCCGGCAAGGACGTCGCGATCGTCGGCCCCAAGCTCCGCGGCTGGTACGACCGCAGGCAACTCCTCGAAGTCGGCGTCTCCATCGCCAACAGCGGCCGCCGCTGGACCGGCATCGACCGCCGCGAACAGGACCAGGGCCAGCACGACCACGTACGACCGGTCCTCTCGGTCTCCACGGCCGGCATGCTGATCCGGCGCGACGTCTTCGACCAGCTCGGCGGCTTCGACCGGCGCCTCCCGCTGATGCGGGACGACGTCGACCTGTGCTGGCGCGCCCAGAACGCGGGCCACCGCGTCCTCGTCGCCCCCGACGCCGTCGTGCGGCACGCCGAGGCCTCGTCCCGCGAGCGCCGCACCGTCGACTGCGTCGGCCGTACGTCGACGTCGCCGCACCGCGTGGACAAGGCGGGCGCCTCGTACGCGCTGCTCGTCAACGCCCGCACGGCGGTGCTCCCGTGGGTGCTGCTGCGGCTCGTCGTCGGCACCGTCCTGCGTACCGTCGCGTACCTCGTCGGCAAGGTCCCCGGACAGGCGGTCGACGAGGTCGCGGGTCTGCTGGGGACGCTGCTGCGGCCCGGCCGGATCCTCGGCGCCCGCAAGCAGCGCGGCAAGCCGGTGCCGGAGGCCGCCGAGATGCGGCCGCTCTTCCCGCCGCCCGGCGCCACCGTCCGTGCCACCGTCGAACAGGTCGCCGGCAACATCGTCGGCCGCTCCGACCCCGAGGCCGTCATGGGCGCGGGCCGGCACGGCGCCGTCGAGTCGGGCCCCGGCGGGGACGACGCGGACTTCCTGGAGGTCGAGCAGTTCGCCCGGCTCAAGCGCATCGCCCGCAAGCCCGGACCGATGCTCTTCGTAGTGCTGCTCTTCGTCTCCCTCATCGCCTGCCGCCAACTCCTCGGCAGCGGTGCCCTCGCGGGCGGCGCCCTGCTGCCCGCACCCGCCGACTCCGCCGGCCTCTGGGACCGCTACCTGGACGCCTGGCACCCCCTGGGCACCGGCGGCACCCAGGCCGCGCCGCCCTACCTCGCGCTCGTCGCGGGGCTCTCCTCCCTGCTCTTCGGGTCGACCGGGCTCGCCGTCACGGTGCTCCTCGTCGGCTCGGTGCCGCTGGCCGGATTCGCCGCCTACTTCGCGTCCCGGCCGCTGGTCGAGTCGCGCCTCCTGCGCGCCTGGGCCTCGGTCGCCTACGCCTTCCTGCCGGCCGCCACGGGCGCGCTCGCGGGCGGCCGTATCGGCACCGCCGTCCTCGCGGTCCTGCTGCCGCTCATCGCCCGCGCCGGCATCGCGGCGAGCGGACTGACCTCTCCGGAGGGGACGCGCGGAAGCTGGCGCGCCACCTGGGCGTACGCCCTGCTCCTGACGGTCGCCACGGCCTTCACACCGATCGTGTGGCCGATCGCCCTGGTGCTCGGCCTCGCCCTGCTCGCGCTGCGCCGTGCCGACATCACCGCGTACGGACTGCGCTTCCTCGCCACGCTCGGCACCCCGCTCCTGATCCTCGCCCCGTGGTCGCTCTCGCTGCTGCCGTTCGGCTTCTTCCGCGAGGCCGGGCTCGAGTTCGGCGCCGGCTCCGCGAGCGGCTTCGACCTGCTCGGCGGCAGCCCGGGCGGCCCCGGAACCGTGGACGGGCTGCTGCTCATCGGCATCGTGCTCGCCGCCCTCGCCGCACTGCTGCGCACCGAACGGCAGCTCGCGGTCCGCACCGCGTGGGTCATCGCCCTGGTCTCGCTGGTCTTCGCCGCCCTGTCGAACGGCTCGGCGTGGGCCGGACCCGCGACCCTCGCCTACGGCATCGCGCTCCTCGCCGCCGCCGCGCTCGGCGCCGACGGGGCACGCACGCGTGTCGCCGAGCAGAGCTTCGGCTGGCGTCAGCCGGTCGCCGTCCTGATCGCCTTCGCGGCGGCCGCCGGGCCGCTGCTGGTGGCCGCCGGGTGGATGATCCGGGGCGCCGACGGTCCGCTGGAGCGGCGGGACCCGGTGCAGGTGCCCGCGTTCGTCGCCGAGGAGAGCGGCACCCAGGACCAGGCCCGCACCCTCGTCCTGGACAGCGGGTCGCCCGCCGACGTCTCGTACTCCCTGGTCCGCGGCTCGGGCTCGCGGCTCGGTGACGCCGAGCTGGCGGACGCCGGCGGCTCGAACGAGCAGCTCGACAAGATCGTCGCCCACCTCGTCGCGGGCTCCGGGGCCGACCAGGCCGACCAGCTCGGCGGCTTCGCGGTGCGCTACGTCCTCGTACGCGACGGAGCGCCCCGGCAGATGAGCCGCGTCCTGGACGCGACGCCCGGCCTCACCCGGCTCAGCCAGGAGGACGGCAGCGCCCTGTGGCGCGTCGACCGGCAGGTCGCGCGCGCCACGATCGTCTCCGAGTCCGCCGACCCGCTGCCGGTGGCGGCGGGCCCCGTGGAGCTGCACACGAACGTCCCGGCGGGCGACGAGGGCCGCACCCTGCGCCTGGCCGACGAGGCAGACGAGGGCTGGACGGCCACCCTGGACGGCCGCCCGCTCACCAGGACCACGCTGGACGGCTGGGCCCAGGGCTTCGACCTGCCCGCCACCGGAGGCCGCCTGGACGTCACCTACGACGGCTCCGCGGGCCACACCGGATGGCTGTGGGCGCAGGGCGCGATGGCCGTCGTCCTGGTGGTGCTCGCACTGCCGGGCCGCCGCCGCGACGTGGACGACGACCTCCCCGAAGCACCCGTCATCCCGGCCCAGCCGGTCGAGGGCGAGGGGCGCAGGGCGCGCAGGCTGCGGGCCCAGGCCGAACAGGACGCCGCCGCGCAGGACGAGACGGGAACACCGTCTCCTCCTCCGGAGGAGGAGCCCGCCCTCGCGGCGGTCCCCGGGCAGCAGGCGCAGTCGTACGGCGGGTGGGAGACCCCGGCCGCACCCGCGGGCGGCGACCACACCGCGTACGACGGCGGGCAGCCCTACCCGGCGGGCTCGTACGAGCAGTCCGCGTACCAGGCCGACGCCTACCAGGGCGGTCAGTACGACCCCTACGAGCAGTCGTACGACGCGGCGTACGGGCAGCAGCAGCCCCCGATGCCGCCCATGCCCCCGCAGCCGCCGCACAGCACCGACAGTGAGCGTCCCGACGGGAGCCGGCAGTGAACCGCACGACCCAGTCCCTGATCGCCGCCGTGGCCGCGCTGGCGGCCGTCACCGGATTCGCCGCGGCCAATGTGCCGGGCGGCTCGGCCGACGACGGCGCGAAGGCGGCCCCGCGGCTGCCCGTCGAACGCACCAGCCTGCTCTGCCCGGTGCCCAGTTCGTCCGACCTCGCCGAGACCTCGTACACGGCGTTCACCCCGAAGGGGGAGGGCTCCGGAGATGAGGGCGAGGCGGAACTGCTGCCCGCCACGCGGGCGTTGACGGAGGCCGCCCTCAAGGGCACCGAGAAGGACAAGAAGAAGGCCGTCAAGCCGTTCCTGACGTCGAAGACGCCGGGCAAGCCGGTCGCCGGGGAGGAGTCCGGCGCAGAGTCGCCCGCCCTCATCGGCACCGCCGACGGGGCGCTCGCCCCCGGCTGGACCGTCCAGCAGACCACCACGTACGCGGCGGGCAGCGGACGCGGCGTCCAGGGCGCCAACTGCACCGCTCCCGACACGGACTTCTGGTTCCCCGGAGCGAGCACGTCCAAGGACCGCAGCGACTACATCCACCTGACCAACCCGGACGACTCGGCGGCTGTCGTCGACATCGAGCTGTTCGGCCCGGACGGCCCCATCAAGTCCGAGGTGGGGGAGTCGATCCAGGTCCAGCCGAACGGCAGCGTCCCCGTGCTGCTCTCCACGCTCGTCCCGAAGGAGCACACCAACCTGACGATGCACGTCATGGCGCGCAGCGGCCGGGTCGCGGCCGCCGTCCAGTCGTCGGACGACAAGCTCGGCGGCGACTGGCTGCCGGCGTCCGCCGACCCCGCGGGCCGTGTCGTACTGCCGGGCATCCCCAAGGACGCCACTTCGGTACGCCTGGTCGCCTTCGCGCCCGGTTCCGACGACGCGGACCTGAAGGTCCAACTGGCCTCGCCCACCGGCTCGATCAGCCCGGCGGGACACGCCACGCTGCACGTCAAGTCCGGGATGACGACCGCCGTGGACCTCGGTGATGTCACCAAGGGCGAGGCGGGCTCGCTGGTCCTCACGCCGACCGAGGACGAGGTGCCGGTGGTGGCGGCCCTGCGGGTCGTCCGCGGGAAGGGCGCCGACCAGGAGACGGCGTTCATCCCGGGCACCAATGCGATCGGTACGCGCGCGACGGTGGCCGACAACCGCTCCAAGGGCTCCACGCTGTCCCTGGTCGCCCCCGGCAAGACGGCGAAGGTGAAGGTCACCGCGTCGGCGGGCACCGAAGGCGGCTCGTCGGCGACGAAGACGTACACGGTCAAGGGCGGCACGACCCTGGGCGTCAGGCCTCCGGTCCCCGCCGGGCTCAAGGGCGCGTACGCCCTCACGGTGGAGCCCGTCGGGGGCGCCGAGGTCTACGGCTCCCGGATGCTGGAGATCCCGGAGGACGGTGTCCCCGGCTTCACGGTCCAGACGCTGCCGGACGACCGGGGGATGGTGTCGGTGCCGGAGTCGGAACAGGATCTGACGGTGCTGCAGAAGTAGGGCTTCTCCGTACGGCTGCGGGGAGGGCGCTCAGTCTTCCCCGTACCGCGGGTCCACCGACTCCGGAGAGAGCCCGAGCAGCTCGGCGACCTGCTCGACGACCACTTCGTGGACCAGCGCGGCCCGCTCGTCCCGCCCCTTGGTGCGGATCTCGACGGGCCGCCGGTAGATCACGACACGGGCGGGGCGCCCCTCGGAGGCCTGGATCGTGCCTCCCAGAGGGACCGCCTCGTCGCTCCAGTCGCCCTCGCCGCCGCCCAGGGGCGGCACCTCGAGCACCAGGAAATCGATGTCGCTCAGCTGCGGCCAGCGCCGCTCGAGCCGCTCCACGGAGTCCTGCACGAGGTCGGTGAAGACCTCGGCGCGGCTGGCCGACAGCGGCACCTGGGGCGGCGCCACAGGGCCGCGCATGCCCCTGCCGTGGCGGTCGCGGCGGCGGGGCCTCGGCTCGGCGGAGCGGGGCTGTACGGGGTCTTCCATCACTGACGAAGCGTAGTCCTCGAGATCGCCGTTTCCGCACAGCTTCCGCCCGGCGCCCGCCCCCGCTTCCGCGCCGGTTCCGAACGGCGCACGCCATGTCGCCCGATGACCATTCCGGCCAAGCTTGCGCCCGATTCCGTGTCTCTCCCGGACCGTCGATCTCGCGACGAATGACGGGAAATGCGCCAAGTGGTGACCGGATTCAACACCATGGGGCACCCTGGCCTCCGACGTCGCCGCAGGTCAGTGAGGCGCCCCAGAAGCCCGTCGTGGCGGGGATCACAGCGCGACACGGTGGGGTGACGTCGGGGAGAGTCGTCGCGGCCCGCTCAAGAGTGCGGTACCGTCCAACATCGTGAGCCCTGTACGTCGCTGTTCGCGCACCGCTTGCGGCCGTCCCGCCGTCGCGACGCTGACGTACGTCTACGCCGACTCGACCGCGGTCCTCGGCCCCCTCGCCACCTACGCCGAACCCCACTGCTACGACCTGTGCGCCGAGCACTCCGAGCGCCTCACCGCCCCGCGCGGCTGGGAGGTCGTCCGGCTCGCCGACGCCTCGGGTCCGGCCCGCCCCAGCGGCGACGACCTCGAGGCGCTCGCCAACGCGGTGCGCGAGGCCGCACGGCCGCAGGAGCGCGCGGCGGAGGCCGGCGGAGGCGGTGCGCGCACGGCGGACCCGATGGAGGTCGCACGCCGCGGCCATCTCCGGGTGCTGCGCTCCCCGGATTCCTGAGCAGGCACTCTCCGTGGGCCGCGTTTCCGAGGCGGCCCTCTCCGTAGGCGTATCCGCACTCCCGGAGCACCCTGTCGTTTACCGCTGAACAATTTCTGTTGCACGACCCATTGACGTGCCCATGTCGCGGAGTCGACCATTCCCCCACTCGTGAGAGATCGCTTTCCGCATCACGGAAACCGGGGAGTCGCCCGTGTACGTGCAGCAGCTGGAGCCCCTCGCCGATTCGCTCGGCCTGTCCGCCCTCATCGCGACCCTGCCCCTGCTCACCGTCCTCGTCCTGCTCGGCGCCGTCCGCATGAAGGCGCACCGGGCGGGGCTCATCGGCCTCGCGGTCGCCGTCCTCGTCGCCTGGCTCGCGTACGGCATGCCGCTCGGTCAGACCGTCTCCAGCGCCGCGCAAGGGGCCCTCTTCGGCCTCTTCCCCATCCTGTGGATCGTCGTCAACGCCCTGTGGGTGTACCGGATGACGGTCCGCACCCGGCACTTCGACATCCTGCGCCGCTCCTTCGGACGGCTCTCCGACGACCCCCGCATCCAGGCCCTCGTCGTCGCCTTCTGCTTCGGCGCGCTCCTGGAGGCCCTCGCCGGCTTCGGCGCGCCCGTCGCGATCTGCTCGGTGATGCTGGTGGCGCTCGGCTTCGACCCCGTGAAGGCCGCCGTCGTCGCCCTCGTGGCCAACACCGCGCCCGTCGCCTTCGGCGCGATGGGCACCCCCGTGGTGACGCTGGCTCAGGTGACGGGGCTTCCGCTGGACACCGTCGCCACGGTCGTCGGCCGCCAGACGCCGCTGCTCGCCCTCGTCGTACCGCTGCTCCTGGTCGGCCTCGTGGACGGCCGCCGCGGGCTCCGCGAGACCTGGGTGCCCGCCGTGGTGTGCGGATTCGCCTTCGCCGCCGCGCAGTTCGTCGCGTCCAACTACGTCTCCGCCCAACTCGCCGACATCGGGGCGGCCCTGGTGGGCGCGGGCGCCCTGGTGGCGGTGCCCGGCGCGCGCAGGCCCGCGGCGGAACCCGTACGCGCCGCGGTCCTCACCGGCGTACGCAGCGAGGACCTGGACGAGCAGGACCGGCGGCCCGAGATCCTGCGCGCCTACGCCCCCTACGCGCTCATCGTCACCATCTTCTCGATCGCCCAGATCCCGCCCGTGAAGGACCTGTTGACGAAGGCGACCCGGACCTTCGACTGGCCCTTCCTGAACGTCGGCAACCCGGACGGGGACCCGGTCGGCGGCAATCTCTTCTCGCTGCCGCTGGTGGCGACGGGCGGGACGCTCGTGCTGCTCGCCGGTGTCGGCACGGCCGCCGTCATCGGGGTGCACGCGCGCGTGGCAGTGCGCGAATGGCTGGCGACGGTCCACGAACTGCGCTTCGCGATCCTCACCGTGACCTCGGTCCTCGCTCTCGCGTACGTCATGAACCTGTCCGGACAGGCCGCCACCATCGGCCACTTCGTGGCGGCCGCGGGCGCGGGGCTCGCCTTCCTCTCGCCGGTGCTCGGCTGGTTCGGCGTGGCCGTCTCCGGCTCCGACACCTCGGCCAACGCGCTCTTCGGCGCCCTCCAGGTGACGGCGGCCCAGCAGTCGGGGCTCTCGCCCGAACTGCTCGCCGCCGCCAACAGTTCGGGCGGCGTACTCGGCAAGATGATCTCCCCGCAGAACCTGACGATCGCGTGCGCGGCGGTCGGACTCGCGGGCAAGGAAGGCGATCTGCTGCGCAAGGTCCTGCCCTGGAGCATCGGACTCCTGCTGGTGATGTGTCTGATCGTGGTGGGACAGAGCACGGCGGCGCTGGGCTGGATGCTGCCGTGACGCGAGCCTGATGCCGGCGGTTGGGCTTGGCGCCACTCACAGCTGGCTGTCAGTTGTTGCGGGTAGTTTGGGGTGACCGACGAGTGCCTCCTGGACCAAGACAGGGACACTTTCCGAGACCGCTGAACTCGCAGAACCTGCAGAGAGGGTTGGCCGTGACTGCTGATCTGTCCCAGATCGTGAAGGCGTACGACGTGCGCGGGGTCGTACCGGACCAGTGGGACGAGTCGCTGGCCGAGCTGTTCGGGGCGGCCTTCGCGAAGGTGACGGGCGCGGACGCGATCGTGACCGGGCACGACATGCGGCCCTCGTCGCCGGGCCTTTCGCGTGCCTTCGCGCGCGGTGCCGCCTCGCTCGGCGTGGACGTCACGGAGATCGGCCTCTGCTCGACGGACCAGCTCTACTACGCGTCGGGGGCGCTGAACCTGCCGGGCGCGATGTTCACGGCCTCGCACAACCCCGCGCAGTACAACGGCATCAAGATGTGCCGCGCGGGCGCCGCCCCGGTCGGCCAGGACACCGGCCTCGCCGACATCCGCGCCCTGGTGGAGGGCTGGACGGAGACCGGCGCCCCGGAGCCGGCGGCCACGCCCGGCACGCTCACCGCGCGGGACACCCTCAAGGACTACGCGGCGCATCTGCGGGGCCTGGTCGACCTGACGTCCATCCGCCCCCTGAAGGTCGTCGTCGACGCGGGCAACGGCATGGGCGGGCACACGGTCCCGACGGTCTTCGAGGGCCTCCCGCTCACGCTCGTACCGATGTACTTCGAGCTGGACGGCACGTTCCCGAACCACGAGGCGAACCCCCTCGACCCGAAGAACATCGTGGACCTGCAGCAGCGGGTGCGCGAGGAGGGCGCCGACCTCGGCATCGCCTTCGACGGCGACGCGGACCGCTGCTTCGTCGTCGACCAGAGCGGCGACCCGGTCTCGCCCTCCGCGATCACCGCCCTGGTCGCCGCGCGCGAGCTCGCGCGCAACGGCGGCAAGGGCACTGTCATCCACAACCTGATCACCTCGTGGTCGGTCCCCGAGGTCGTCCGGGAGAACGGCGGCACGCCCGTCCGCACCCGCGTGGGGCACTCCTTCATCAAGGAGGAGATGGCCAAGACGGGCGCGATCTTCGGCGGCGAGCACTCGGCGCACTACTACTTCCGCGACTTCTGGAACGCGGACACGGGCATGCTGGCCGCGCTCCACGTCCTCGCGGCGCTCGGCGGCCAGGACGGCCCGCTGTCGTCCCTCGTCGCCCAGTACGACCGCTACGCCGGCTCCGGAGAGATCAACTCCAAGGTCGACGACCAGACGGCCCGCCTCGCCGCGATCAAGTCGGCGTACGAGGGCCGCGAGGACGTCACCCTGGACGAACTGGACGGCCTGACGATCACGTCCACGGACTGGTGGTTCAACGTCCGAGCCTCCAACACGGAGCCGCTCCTCCGCCTGAACGTGGAGGCGAGGGACGAGGCAACGATGACCACCACACGGGACGAGGCCTTGGCGATCATCAGGGGCTGAGCCAACAGCCACCGCCCCACCGCCGCGTTTGCGGGCAGGCGTCCCGGACCTTCTGCCCACCCCGCCGCCGCACCTGCGGGCAGGCGTTCCGGCCCTTCTGCCCACTCCGCTCCGTTTGCGGGCAGGCGTCCCGGAGCCTCTGCCCGCCCCGCCGCCGCACCTGCGGGCAGGCGTCCCGGCCCCTCTGCCCACCCCCGCCCCGTTTGTGGGCAGGCGTTCCGCACGGCGGAACGGGTGGGCACAAACCACCACCGGCCCGCAGCCGGCAAAGAGACCGGTCACCGAACCAAGGGGGCCTGGGGCGGAGCCCCGGCCGAGCACAAGCCCAGGCCCCCGGCCGAGCACAAGCCCAGGCCCCCGGCCAGCGGTACGCTGACCAGGCCACATCCCCCACCCCACCCGCGCCCGAAGGGACCAACCCCATGCCGCTCGAAGCCGGCCTCCTGGAGATCCTCGCCTGCCCGGCCTGCCACGCCCCCCTCAAGGAGGCCGACACAGAGCTGCTCTGCACGGCGGACGCCAAGGACTGCGGCCTCGCCTACCCCGTCCGCGACGGCATCCCCGTCCTCCTCGTGGACGAGGCCCGCCGCCCGGAGTAACCGCGAAAACACAGACGCGCACCCCGCAGGAAGCCGCGCACGGCGATCGGAGGCCTCACCCCCATGCTCGACGAATCGCTGCTAGACGCCCCAGAGGCGCTCGCCGTGGCCGACCGCCGCGGCCTGCTCCGCGGCGCCGCGGAGGCCGGCGCCCGCGTCCGCACCGCGGTCCGGCACGCCACCGAGGCCGGACTCACGCAGCTCAAGCCCGACGGCCGCCCCCGGGCCGTCCTGATCGCGGGCCCCGGCACCGCCGCCACCAGCGTCGCCGACTTCCTCGGCTCGCTCGCGGGCGCAGGCTGCCCCGTGATCCGCCTGGCCCCCACCGGCGTCGCCCCCGCGGCAGGCGCCCTGCGCTGGGCGCTCCCCGGCTGGGCGGGCCCCGTGGACCTGCTGCTCATCGCAACGCCGGACGGCACGGAACCGGGCCTGACCCTGCTCGCGGAGCAGGCCTACCGCCGAGGCTGCACGGTCGTCGCCGTGGCCCCCGCCCGCACCCCACTGGCCGAAGGCGTGGAAGGCAGCCACGGCCTCACGGTGCCGATGGCGACATCTCCGTACGGAGAATTCGAGGCCCCGCACGACGGCGAGCGAGCCTCCGAGGGGTACGAGGCGCGCCGCCTGGAGGACGAGGCCGCCGCGGCCGCCCCCGCCACCCTGTGGGCCCTCCTGACGCCGCTCCTGATCCTCCTGGACCGCACGGGCCTGATCACCGCCCCGGTCGAGACCCTGGAAAAGATCGCCGACCGCCTCGACACCGTCGCCGAACGCTGCGGCCCCGCCATCGCGACGTACAGCAATCCCGCCAAGACCCTCGCCGCGGAGCTCGCCGACGCGCTCCCGGTGATCTGGACCGAGGGGCAGCTCGCGGGCCCCACGGGCCGCCGTTTCGCCGCCACGCTCGCCGAGCTCGCCGGACATCCGGCGGTAGCCGGAGAGCTCCCCGAGGCGCTGCCCGCGCACGGCGCGCTGCTCGCCGGCGACCTCGCCCCGAGCGCCGACGGCGACGACTTCTTCCGCGACCGCGTGGAGGAGCCCCAGTCGCTGCGCGCCCGCGTCGTGCTCCTGCGCGACCAGTCGATCGACGCCGGCGGTCTCACCGCCGCCCCCGCGGCCAGGGAGCTCGCGCACGGCCACGACGTGGCGATCAGCGAGCTGGAACCGGAGGCCGGCGAGGAACTGGAAGCCCTCGCCGACCTGATCGCCGTCACGGATTTCGCCGCCGTTTACCTGGCGCTCGCCCCGAGGGACCGATCATGACCCCGGTCGGGTCATGACCTGAGACCCCGCAGCACGCAGATACGTACGTAAGGGAGACCCCCTCCGTGGACCGCCTCACCAACACCATCCGCCCCTACGCCTGGGGTTCCACCACCGCCATCGCGGAGCTGCTCGGCGTCGAGCCGAGCGGTGAGCCGCAGGCCGAGATGTGGATGGGCGCCCACCCGGGCGCGCCCTCGCGCACCGAGCGCGGTCCGCTCAACGAGGTGATCGGCGAGGACCCGGAGCACGAGCTCGGCCGCGCGGCGGTCGCCAAGTTCGGCCCGCGCCTGCCCTTCCTCCTCAAGCTCCTCGCGGCCGGCTCCCCGCTCTCCCTTCAGGTGCACCCCGACCTGGAGCAGGCGAAGGAGGGGTACGCGGACGAGGAGCGCCGCGGCGTCCCGATCGACGCCCCGCACCGCAATTACAAGGACGCCAACCACAAGCCCGAACTGATCTGCGCGCTCACCGAGTTCGACGGCCTGTGCGGCTTCCGCCCGCCGGTCGAGGCCGCTGACCTGCTAGCCGGTCTGGGCGTCGACTCCTTGAAGCCGTACGTCGACCTGCTGCACGCCAAGCCCGAAGAGGCCGCCCTGCGCGAGGTCCTGACGGCCGTGCTGAGCGCCGACCCCGAGCAGATGGCCGCGACCGTCACCGAGGTCACCGCCGCCGCCGAGCGCCTGGGCGGCGACTACGCCCCGTACGCGGGACTCGCGCACCACTACCCCTCAGACCCCGGCGTCATCGCGGCGATGCTGCTCAACCACGTCCGACTGCAGCCCGGCGAGGCCCTGTTCCTCGGCGCCGGTGTCCCGCACGCCTACCTCGACGGCCTCGGCGTCGAGATCATGGCCAACTCGGACAACGTGCTGCGCTGCGGACTGACCCCCAAGCACGTCGACGTACCCGAACTCCTGCGCATCGTCCGCTTCGAGGCGACCGACCCCGGCATCCTGCGCCCGGAGGCCTCGCCCGACGGCGAGGAGGTCTACGACACCCCGATCGACGAGTTCCGCCTCTCCCGCTTCGTGCTGCCCGAGGGCGGCGCCACGCACGACCTCACCGCAGGCACCCCGCAGATCCTGCTCTGCACGGCGGGCGCCGTCCGTGTGGGCGATGTGCCGCTGACGCCCGGCGGATCCGTGTTCGTCCCCGCGGAGGAAAAGACCGAAGTGTCGGGAGTAGGCACCCTCTTCCGTGCCACTGTGGTGGCCTGAGACACCACGCGTCGCTCGTGCTGCAACAATGACCCACCGCAAAGGACGGGCAAAGCCGCGTCCGACCGGCAGTGGTTGAAGAGCGTACGCAGGCGAAGGGACAACGGGCACTCATGAGCGCGTCAGGCGGAACAAAGGCGATCGTGGCGGCACTCGCCGCCAACTTGGCGATCGCGGTGGCGAAGTTCGTGGCGTTCCTCTTCAGTGGCTCGTCGTCGATGCTCGCCGAGAGCGTGCACTCGCTCGCGGACTCGGGCAACCAGGGGCTGCTGCTCCTCGGCGGCAAGAAGGCGCAGCGCGAGGCGACCCCGCAGCACCCCTTCGGCTACGGCCGCGAGCGCTACATCTACGCGTTCCTGGTCTCCATCGTGCTCTTCTCGGTCGGCGGCATGTTCGCGATCTACGAGGGCTACGAGAAGATCAAGCACCCGCACGAGATCGAGGCCTGGTACTGGCCGGTCGGCGTGCTGGTGTTCGCGATCATCGCCGAGAGCTTCTCCTTCCGCACGGCCATCAAGGAGTCGAACCACACGCGTGGCAGCCTCACCTGGACGCAGTTCGTCCGCCGCGCGAAGGCTCCCGAACTGCCGGTCGTGCTCCTGGAGGACCTCGGCGCGCTCGTCGGTCTGATCCTGGCCCTCGGCGGCGTGGGCCTCGCGCTCGCCACCGGCGACGGCATCTGGGACGGCATCGGCACGCTCTGCATCGGTGTCCTGCTCATCCTGATCGCGATCGTCCTCGCCGCGGAGACCAAGTCCCTGCTCCTGGGCGAGGCCGCGGGTACGGACGAGGTCGAGAAGATCGAGCAGGCCCTGGTCGACGGCGACACGGTCACCCGCGTCATCCACATGCGCACGCTCCACCTCGGCCCCGAGGAACTCCTCGTCGCGGCCAAGGTCGCCGTCCAGCACGACGACACGGCCACCGAAGTGGCCAACGCGATCAACGCCGCCGAGGAGCGCATCCGCGCGGCGGTCCCGATCGCCCGCGTGATCTACCTGGAGCCGGACATCTACAGCGAGACGGCGGCGGCCGAGGGCACGAACCCGGCGAAGTAGCGTTTTTTGTACGTACGTTGATGGGGCCCCGCACCTGGGAAGGTGCGGGGCCCCATCAACGTACTGACGCGACTACTGGACCTCGCGCAGCACGTCGAGAATCGCCGCGTCGTCCGGCGCCGCCTCAAGCCGGGCACGGAAGTCCGTGTCCATCAACTTCCGCGAGAGCAGCGCGAGAATCCGCAGGTGCTCATCCCCGGCGGCCGCCTCCGGCACCGAGATCATGAAGATCAGCTTGGCCTTCGTACCGTCGAGCGCACCCCATTCGATGCCCTCCGAAGACCGCGCGAACCCGACGACCGGCGAGACCACCGCGTCGGTCTTGGCGTGCGGGATGGCGATCTCCTCGCCGAGCCCGGTGGTGCCCTGGGCCTCGCGGCGCAGGGCCGTCCGCACGAGCTCGTCCACGTCGGCGACCTTGCCGGTAGTGGCGAGGAGCGCCGCCATCTCGCGGATCGCGGAATCCTTGTCCTCGGATTCCAGCTGGACCTTCACGGTCTGCGCGGTGAGATAGCCGGAGAGGACCTCGGGGGCCGCGTCCGCCGGGACCGCGTCCGCGGGGGCGGCAGCAGCCGGGGCGGCGGCGGTCGTCGCGGCAGGCGCCTTCTGGAGCGACGCGCCGACGGCTCCCGCATCCGCACCCGCACCTGCGCCCACGCCCGCGAGCACCGGCTCGGGACCACCCGGCACGTCCACGACCGGCGCCCCGCGTCGCTTGCGCTCGCTGAGGTCGACCAGCGTGACGGTGGTGAGCGCGGTGACGACGGTGCCGATGGCGACCGCGACGAAGAACATCGGTACGCCCCCGATGGCGCCCAGAACCGCCACGATCGGCCCGCCGTGCGGCACCGCGTCCTCGACGCCCGCGAGACCCGCGATCGCACCGGCCACGGCACCGCCCAGCATGTTCGCCGGAATGACCTGCGCGGGCCGGGCGGCAGCGAACGGAATCGCACCCTCCGAGATGCCGAACATGCCCATGAACAAGGCCGCGAGGCCCGTCTCCCGCTCCTGCTCGCTGTAGAGCCGCTTGCGGATCAGCGTCGCGAGGCCCTGGCCGAGCGGCATGACCGGGATCGCCGCGGCACACATGCCCATGACGGTCTGGTTGCCGGTCGCGATGAGCCCCGCGCCGAAGAGGAACGCCGTCTTGTTGACGGGCCCGCCCATGTCGAAGGCGATCATCAACCCGAGGATCGCGCCGAGCAGAATCGCACTCGTCCCCGTCATCCCGCTGAGCCAGTCGGTCAGATGCTCGAAGACCCACGAGATCGGTTTGCCGATGACGTAGATGAAGAAGAGCCCGAGTGCCGTCGTCGCGACGATGGGGATCACGATGATCGGCATGATCGGCTGGGCGAACTTGGGGACCTTGACCTTCTTGATCCACAGCACCAGATAGCCGGCGAGGAAGCCGGTCACGATGGCCCCGATGAAGCCCGCGCCCGCCTTGGAGTCGTACAGCTCACCGGTGTTGGCGATCCAGCCGCCGATCATGCCGGGCACCAGCGCGGGCCGGTCCCCGATCGCGTACGCGATATAGCCGGAGAGGATCGGCACCATCAGCGTGAAGCCGATGACGCCGATCTGGTTGACGTGCATCCAGAAGGAGTCGTCGGGGATGACGAGTCCGCCCTCGGGGTCGGTGTGACCGCCGAGCGAGAGCGAGATGGCGATCAGCAGACCGCCGACCACGACGAACGGAATCATGTACGAGACGCCGTTCATCAGCGCCTTGTACGCGACGCTGCGCTCCCTGCCGCCTCCGCCGCCGCTGGTGAGCGGCTCGGCGGCACCGCCTCCGCCGCCCGCCCCGTGCACGGGGGCGCTCTGCACCTGCTCGATGAGCCGCTCGGGGTGGCTGATGCCCTCGGAGACCCCGACGGACAGCACGCGCTTGCCGACGAAGCGGCCGCGGTCGACGTCCTTGTCGGCGGCGATGATGATGCCGTCGGCGTCTCTGACATCGTTGTCAGTCAAGACATTCTCGGCCCCGATGGAGCCTTGGGTCTCCACCTTCATGTCGATGCCGAGGCTCTCCGCGGCCTGCGCGAGCTTCTCCGCGGCCATGTACGTGTGAGCGATACCGGTCGGACAGGCGGTCACCGCGAGCAGCTTGAGCTTCTTCCGCTCGCCGTCGCCACCGCCTATGGGGGGATCGGCCGGATGGTTCACGTGGATCTCCTAACGCCTAACACCTTCGTCAAACAAGATCGCGCAAATGTTCCCGATCTCAAGGCATCCTGCAACACATACGACGAGGATCAAAAGCGCAAAGGTCCCGTATTGGCAGGGTCTGTGGCCCTTTCCTCGGCCACCCCGCCCGCACGGGCGTGGCCGGAGGCGGGCTGGGGCTGACTCGGCCAATCGGTGTAGCTTTGTGACTGAGCCAGACGTCGCTGCTGATGGCGGTCGGGCGGTCCGCGCACGGACCGGCCGAGGGAGAGAGGGCCTCCGACGGACTGCGCTGCGCGCGCCGGTGCACTCGTGTGTCCCGTTGCCGCAGGTCAGCCATGTCCACCCTCGATCCATCCACGAGGAGCAGCTCACTCATGACTCTCATCAACGGCCAGGACTTCAAGGTCGCCGATCTCTCCCTCGCCGAATTCGGCCGCAAGGAGATCACCCTCGCCGAGCACGAGATGCCCGGCCTGATGGCGATCCGCAAGGAGTTCGCAGCCACCCAGCCGCTGGCCGGCGCCCGCATCATGGGCTCGCTGCACATGACCGTGCAGACCGCCGTCCTCATCGAGACCCTGGTCGCCCTCGGCGCCGAGGTCCGCTGGGTCTCCTGCAACATCTTCTCGACCCAGGACCACGCGGCCGCGGCCATCGCGGTCGGTCCGAACGGCACGCCGGACGACCCCCAGGGCATCCCGGTCTTCGCCTGGAAGGGCGAGACCCTCGAGGAGTACTGGTGGTGCACGGAGCAGGCGCTGACCTGGCCGAACACCCCCACCGGCGGCCCGAACATGATCCTGGACGACGGCGGCGACGCCACCCTCCTCGTCCACAAGGGCGTCGAGTACGAGAAGGCCGGCAAGGTCCCCTCCGAGGACACCGCCGAGTCGGACGAGCACCGCGTCATCCTGCAGCTCCTCAACCGCACCATCACCGAGGGCTCGCAGAAGTGGACCCAGCTCGCCTCGGAGATCCGCGGCGTGACCGAGGAGACCACGACGGGCGTCCACCGCCTGTACGAGATGCACCGCGACGGCACGCTGCTGTTCCCGGCGATCAACGTCAACGACGCCGTCACCAAGTCGAAGTTCGACAACAAGTACGGCTGCCGCCACTCCCTGGTCGACGGCATCAACCGCGCCACGGACGTCCTGATCGGCGGCAAGACCGCCCTCGTCTGCGGCTACGGCGACGTGGGCAAGGGCTGCGCGGAGTCCCTGCGCGGCCAGGGCGCCCGCGTGATCATCACCGAGGTCGACCCCATCTGCGCCCTCCAGGCGGCGATGGACGGCTTCCAGGTCACCACGCTCGACGAGGTCGTCGACAAGGTCGACATCTTCGTCACCACGACCGGCAACAAGGACATCATCATGGCCTCGGACATGGCCAAGATGAAGCACCAGGCGATCGTGGGCAACATCGGCCACTTCGACAACGAGATCGACATGGCCGGCCTCGCGAAGATCCCCGGCATCGTCAAGGACGAGGTCAAGCCGCAGGTCCACACCTGGACGTTCCCCGACGGCAAGGTCCTCATCGTGCTCTCCGAGGGCCGCCTGCTGAACCTGGGCAACGCGACGGGCCACCCGTCCTTCGTGATGTCCAACTCCTTCGCGGACCAGACCCTGGCCCAGATCGAGCTGTTCACCAAGCCGGACGAGTACCCGACCGACGTCTACGTGCTCCCCAAGCACCTCGACGAGAAGGTCGCCCGCCTGCACCTCGACTCGCTCGGCGTGAAGCTCACGACGCTCCGCCCCGAGCAGGCCGCGTACATCGGCGTGGAGGTAGAGGGCCCGTACAAGCCGGACCACTACCGCTACTGACCGAGCCCGGCGGGGCCCCGGCCCCGCCGACCACGCTCACCGCAGGCCCTCGCCCACCGGGGCGGGGGCCTGCGCCCGTGAGAGCACGGCCGCAACCGGTCAACACCCACCCCGGCCGAACCCCGCCCACGACGAGGACTCAACCCCCATGCCCCGCGGCCACTATTCGCTCCACGACCCGCACGACCACACCCCCCTCGGTGAGGAACACTTCCACTGCGCCCCTGGCCCCTCCGGCTGGCGCTACGTCTCCCAGCGGATCGCATCCTCGGGCGAGCACACCGGCTCCGTCGACCTCGCCCTGGACGAACTCGGCCGCCCCATCCGCCTCGAACTGCACGCGGGGGACTGGCAGATCCGCGCCGCCGCCATCGACGGCGTGACCTGGGTCCGCACCGACGCCACCGGCGCCCATGCCACCGAGGACAACGCCCCCGCCCACGCCTTCACCGGAACTTCCCCCGCTTTCCTCGTCGCGACCTCACGCCTCCTGCGCCTCACCCCCACTGCCCCCGCGACCCGCGTACGTCTCGTCGCCTTCACCGACCCGGTCCTCGCCCCCCGCACCCTCGACCAGTCCTGGGCCCTGCTCAAAAGCGAAGCACACGCCACTGACAACGGCCCCCTGATCGTGGACGAATACCAGGTCACAGCCCTGGACACCGGCGAGCAGCACGCCGTACACATCGCCGGCGACGTAGTCCTCTCGGCCCCCGGCATCGAACTCGAGAACCTCGAAACCCCGCCGTCGACGTTCGCCTGACGCATGCCCAGCTCTAGGCGGGCGGGACGAATCCCGTGCTCGGAGGCGACACTTCGGCCGGGGGAGCGGCGGCGGCCGGGTGGGCTGCAGGCGTTGAGGGAGTTCCGGTCACTGACGGAGCTGCGGGAACTGAGGGAGCCGGGTAGCCGGAATAAACAGCCTGATGGCCCGCAGTCGGCAGAGGACCGGCAGGACCCCCGCCACCGCCACCGCTCGCACTCCCACCTCCACCGAACGCCCGCCGGGCATCACGCGCCTGCCGCTCCTGCACCACAGCGGCCAGGTACGCGGCCGGCGGCACACCCTGCGGCGCAGGCGTCCCCGTCCGCGCCGCGAGATCCCCGGCGAGCCGCTCGGCCATCGCCCAGCCCACCTGCGGATCCAACTGCCCCATCCGCGTCAGGTACTGCCGGATCGCCAGCCAGAGCCCGTCGGGCACCCCGGACAGATCCAGCCCCGAGAACCGCCCGGACAGCCAGGGCGGCGGCGGAGGCACGAACGCCGCCCGACCGGCAGGCACCCGCTCCCGCACGACCAGCGTCCCCGCGAACACATCCCCGAGCCGCCGCCCCCGCGCCGACACCAGCGAGGCAATGACCGCGACGACCCCGAAGGTCAGCAGAATCTCGACGACCCCCACTGCACCCCGCACCAAGGCGTGCCGGAACCGGATCGGCCCTCCGTCGTCCCGCACCACCCGAAGCCCGCACGCCAGCTTCCCCAGCGACCGCCCATGGCTGAGCGTCTCCACGGCGATCGGCCCGCCGACGAGGATCAGCAGGAAACTCGCGACAGCGATCGCGGCGGCCGCGGCGTCATCCAGCGACGAGGTCGAGGCCACGATCCCGATGGTCACGCCGAGATAGACCGCCCAGGCCACCACGAGATCGATCAGTACCGCGAGCGCCCGACTCGGCAGCTTCGCGGGCCGCAGCTCCAGCGCCACCGCCTCGCCCGTCACCAGCTCACTCACGCCGACCGCCCTTCCCCGTAGTGCCCCAGTAACGGCCAGTCTGCCAAGCTGAGGCAGCATCGTGCCGCAGTACGAGGAGCAGCCGCCTGATGGACCTCGACGTCTTCGTCTCCGCCCACCGCGCCGAGTGGGACCGCCTCGACGCCCTGCTGCGCCGCCAGCGCCGCCTCAACGGAGCCGAGACCGACGAACTCGTCGCCCTCTACCAACGCACGGCCACACATCTCTCCCTCATCCAGTCCAGCGCCCCGGACCCCCAGCTCACCGGCCGCCTCACACACCTGGTGGCACGCGCGCGTAGCGCGGTGACAGGAACCCGGCGCGCCTCCTGGCGCGACGTGACCCGCTTCCTGACCCACGGCTTCCCGGCAGCGGTCTACCGAAGCCGCCACTGGTGGGTTCCCACCGCACTCCTCTCGACGCTGCTCGCCGCGGTCATCGGCTGGTGGATATCCACGCACCCGGAGGTCCAGGCCTCGATCGCGGCCCCTTCGGAACTGCGCGAGCTCACCCGGCCCGGCGGCGAGTACGAGACGTACTACTCGAGCCACCCCGCGGCGTCCTTCGCCGCCCAGGTGTGGACGAACAACGCCCAAGCAGCGGCGATGTGCCTGGTCCTGGGCGGCTTCCTCTGCTTCCCGGTGATCTGGATCCTCTTCCAGAACATGCTCAACCTGGGCGTGGGCATCGGCCTGATGTCATCGGCCGGCCGCCTGGACACCTTCCTCGGCCTGGTCCTGCCGCACGGCCTCCTGGAGCTGACCGCCGTCTTCGTGGCCGCCGGTACGGGTCTCCGCCTCGGCTGGACCCTCATCGACCCCGGCCCACGGACACGACGCACGGCACTGGCGGAAGAGGGCCGCGCCGCCCTGGGCATGGCTGTGGGCCTTGCGCTGGTCCTCTTCGTGGCAGGAGCCATCGAAGGCTTCGTCACCCCTTCAGGCCTGCCGACCTGGGCCCGCATCACCATCGGAATCGCTGCTGAGCTGGCATTCCTTGCGTACGTCTATGTGGTGGGCGGCAGGGCGGCACGTGCCGGCGCCACGGGTGACCTGGATGCCGAGGAGCGCAGCGCGACGGTTCCCACGGCCGCCTGATGTGCGTACGCCCCTGCTGACCTGCTAGTCTCCTCGACGCCCCAAGAAAACCGTTGACACGGAAGGACTGGGGAGGTAGATTCGAACAGTTGCCTAGAACTGGACAAGTCCAGTGGCGGCAGTTAACATCTGCTTGCTTCTTGAATTTCATTGACGAGAAGCCACTCCCGATAAATCGGAACTTCCGAGCCGGTCAGTCCGGCGGAAAACTTCTGATAAAGTCGGAACCGCCGGAAAGGGAAACGCGAAGGCCGAGAGGCTGGAGCGGGAACTGGAAAGGCACCGAGGAAATCGGACACGAAAGAGTCTGATAGAGTCGGAAACGCAAGAACAGCAAGAACAAAATGAAACACCGAAGGGAAGCGCCC